>JADLEJ010000065.1 GCA_020846195.1 Nitrospira sp. | reverse complement strand
TCGCCGCTTTACAAGTGTATTGCTACACCTTCTCGCTCGACTTGCATGTATTAGGCGCGCCGCCAGCGTTCGTTCTGAGCCAGGATCAAACTCTCAATAGGTGTTCTCTAAAATTGGACCAAGGGCCACCACTTCAATACACCTTACACCTTGCTCAACTTCCTCTATTCAGTTGTCAAAGAACGCACGATCACATTCGTGACGCGGGAGGCGCAATATAAACGTTGCGCACTCTCATGTCAAGGGACCCACTCAAAAAACTTCGGGTAGTTTCCCTCAGGCACCCACCGTTTGGTTGCGGTCTACAGGCAAGAACTCATCCGCCCTCTGCCCTCGAACGAGTGGGAAGATAACAAGACTCCCCCTCAAGTGTCAAGCAAGATTTTCATGTATACTAAAAAAATATGACAAACAATGAATCGCCAGTGTTCATGCTGCGACGAACGATTTTAAAAGCCCTCGGCCTCGCCGCGACGGCAGGAATAACTGGAGGCTGCGACGCCGCCGGCTCAATTTTTGGACGCATGTTTGCGATTCCGCCTCGCGAGACGACGTACTTCACACCAAATTCTAAGTTTTATGTCGTCAATTACGCGGATTCCGCCGTCTCCATCTCGCGCGAAGTCAATATCGAGCAATGGAAACTGCACGTGAAAGGCGCCATAAAAATCCCGCTTTCACTAGGCTGGCGCGACATTTTGAATCGCGACTCCTACGACCAAGTCTCCACCCTCATGTGCATCGACACCCTCCCCGGCGGCGACAGCCTCGGCACCGCCACTTGGCGGGGCATTTCATTAAAAAAACTCCTCCAAGACGCCGGCGCTGACGAAGAAACCGCGCGCGATGTGATTTTTCGCGGGATCGACGGCTACGACGACAGCATCCCGTTCACGCGCGCGATGCAAGACGACACGATGCTGGCCTTCCTGATGAACGGCGAAAAACTTCCCAAGGAACACGGCTTCCCCATCCGCCTGATCGTGCCCGGCCTCTACGGCATCAAGAATGTAAAATGGATTACCGAGATTGAAGTCTACCCAGGAGATTACCTAGGGTACTGGCAGCGCAAGGGCTGGACCGACGACGCCACGATCAAAGTATTTTCTCGCATCGATTCTCCCGGCCACTACCAAACCCTGCGCGGCCCCGTGCAGAAATTTCGCGGGATCGCCTTCGGCGGCCCCAACTCCATCAGCAAAGTCGAATTGAGCTTTGACGCGGGCCGCACCTGGCACGAGTGCGAGATCGAACCGCCGATGTCGCCCTACTCCTGGGTCGTCTGGAACTACACCTGGGCCGCGCCGAAACCGGGAAAATTTCAAACCGTCGTGCGGGCGACCGACACAAAGGGACAGCTGCAAATCGCCGAAATCATCCGGCCGCAGCCAGCTGGCGCAAGCGGATTACATACGATTATTTCAGAAGTCGCCGAGATCTAAGTCAACGGCACAGGCCGCGATACAAGATAAAGAACGAGCTTCATCCATTCGTCTCTGCTCCATCAACTTCCCACCTCCCCTCCACTAGACTTGCTTTCCACTAAGGATTCCCGCTACTGCTAGTCGCTCCGCTTCCTCTTTCTGAAAGGCACAACGATGACACGGCGTTTCAAAATACTTGCAGCCCTTATGCTCAGCCTCACAGGCTGCGACCTCCCCTCGCCGACGCACCAACAAGACCGGCTGACATCCCTGGGATCGGCACAGCCCTCTGCGACGGCCACGCGCGTAAACGGAGAAATCACCAGGCGCTCCGTGACAATCAATGGCGTCTCGCTCAGCGTGCTGGAGGCCGGCACCGGCGATCCGATCATCTTTGTCCACGGCGTCGTCACCACCAGCAATATTTTCCCGAAATACTTAAACGCCTACTCACCGGACTTTCGCGGAATCGCCGTCGACCTCCGGGGATATGGCGACTCGCAAAAGCCGGAGAGCGGATTCACCATCCAGCAGTTTTCCAAAGACCTCATCGCGCTGGCGGATAAACTGGACATCGAAAAACCCGTGTGGGTCGGCGTCTCTATGGGCGGCATGATTCTGCAGCAACTCGCCCTGGACTATCCTAATCGCGTGCGGGCGCTCGTGCTCGTCTCGACGACAGACAGTGCCATGGTGCTCGACAGCGACCTGCCGACCATCGGCAACCCGCGCGATTTTCGCGAGGTCTCCAAAAACATTCTCGTCGAAAGCTTCCCGCAAGGAACGCCCTCGACGCTCTACCAGCCGTTACTGGACCGCATTCCCAGCTGGAATGGCACGGTGTTGCGCGAAGCGCTGACCAGCATGGCCCAGGCCAACGTGCATGGACGAATCAACAAGATCACCGCCCCAACGCTGATCATGGTCGGAGCCAAAGACAGCGTGGCGACGCCGCTGATCGCACAAGAAATCCAAGCTCAGATCGCCGGCGCGCAACTGGTGGAGTTCAACACTGGCCATTTCATGATGGCGGAAGATCCGGAGCGGTTTCAGAAAGTGCTGGGAGAATTCCTGCAGAGCCTGAAGAAGTAACGAGCCCGCGCCCACTAGTCAGCAGAGCGGTGGGATGGCTTGGGGAAGTCCGGCTGCTGCGGTTTGCGGCCAGCATCCATGCCATTTCCCTGAAGCGACCGCACTTCATCCAACACCAGTTCACGCCAGACCCCGGGCGCAAGATTCCCCAATGAGATCGGACCAACTGCCACGCGGACCAGCCGCAACGTTGGATGCCCGACGGCGGCCGTCATGCGGCGAACCTGGCGATTCATTCCTTCGTGAATTGTCAGCTCAATCCAGCAGGTCGGCACGGTTTTCCTGAAACGAATAGGCACCGGGCGTTCCGGCAGCGCCGGTGAGTCATCCAGCACGCGAACCTTCGCCGGCCTCGTCTTGGCTCCCTTCAGCATCACGCCCTCGCGCAATTGCCGAAGCGCCGACTCATCGGGGATGCGCTCCACCTGAACCAGATAGACCTTGGGAAGCTTATGGTGCGGATCGGTAATGCGGTGGGCCAGCGTGCCGTCGGACGTCAGCAGCAGCAACCCTTCACTGTCCATATCCAGCCGGCCGGCCGCATAGACACCAGGCAACTCGATATAGTCGGCCAGCGTCGGCCTGCCGTCCGAATCGGTAAAGCACGGCAACACGCCATAGGGTTTGTGAAACGCGATGGTATGCGAGTGGAAATGAGATGTTGCAGCGGGCGTCATGCGAGTCGAAGGCGTCACCGGCCGGCCGTGGCCGCCGCATCAGTAGCCACGGCCGAACCCTCCACCGATTCGTCCGCCGCTGCCCACTCCCATGCCGCCGAATACACCGACAGAAAATCCCGATCGCGGCTCCGCGCCATAGCCGGTCGGCCATAGGTACAGATGCTTGACGCCAAAAGTCGGGTACCGATACTCCACCTCATCGAGGCGGTCCATACGGAACCCGGTCACTTCGCCAACCAGCGTGACCGCCGTCCCCTCTCGAATCGTCGCCGGATCGAGCGCCTCTTGCGTGAGCGCAAAAAAACGGCCTTGCGATTCCGTCCTGACAACGGTCGGTTCATACTCGGCGTTCACAGGAAGCTGCAAGACTTCTATCACCATGCCGGCATTGGTCCGCTTTGCCTTCAAAACCTCACCGCCGACCACAATTCGTTTCCCAACAAAAGACTCCGGCGCGGCAAGAACCTGCGCGAACGTCACATCCTTGTCTAACTGAGCTTCCAGTGCCTCGGGTACAACAGTCTGCGACGCGCAGCCGAGCATCGTCACCCCAATCCACCACAACAGGACAGTTCTCCCAATCCGCTTGATACGCATGCCGCCACTATACCTGAGCCGCGCATCGCCCTCAAATCCCATCATCTAGTGTAGGATCGTAGGTATTCTCCTTCAAATTCAAGAGCAGCGTCATGTGCGCATCCCGACGCGTCGCTATTGCCACGACACAACCCGGCATCATAATCGCCCGTAGGCATCACGACTTAGACGATGCATCCATCTCCGAGTGGTGGATATCACCCATTCTTTCCGCTCGGCACCAGGCTTGCTCTATCACCCGGCATGAGAGCCTCGCCACTCTCATTGGATTCATAGACGGTTCCGACGGCCATCGCGGATTGCCCTGGCCGGTTTTATCAATCCACTATCCAAGGAGGTTCCTATGATTCGCTTTACTCGCTTCATCGCGCTGGCAGCATTCTTGACATTCGGTCTCGGCACGGCCGTTTCCTTCGCGAACGAACCGGCACCGGTCGAGCAGAAGGACAAGAAAGATATGAACGGCTCCAAAGCCGAAGACGACGGCAAGAAAAAAGATGAGAAGAAGGAGATGGGCAAGTAAGCTTGTCTTCAGGGGCGCAACGAATGTTGCGCCCCTCTATTCTTCCGCGACCTCGATCCTAGATCAATGGCATCTGTAGGCATCCTCCTACAGATCCGTGGCATCCCTCTACAGTCACTGCAACCATTCAAGACTCTGCGCGATTCATCCCCTTGGATAATGGCTGATTTCAAAAATCATATTTTCATGACTATGAGGCATCGACTTTGCTCATCCAGCCTCTATTCCATCTGCCATCCATCAAAGGAGGAATCCATGCATCACCCTGCACGGCTTCGGAGGTCATCGCTTCGCACCGCATCCTTCATCATGCTCTGCGCGATTGCGCCAGTTGGATGCGTCACCAAGGAAACCCACACCAAAACATTGACGGAATTGGATGCGGCCAGAAAAACTTCAGCTCAACAGACCGCCGAACTCGAAGCGCTAAAAAAGCAGTCGCAAGCACAGACCGATCGACTCAACCGGCAATTGGCCGGCCTGCAACAGAACCTTGAACAGGAATCGGCCCAGAGAAAGACCGCTGAACAAGCGGCAGCATCCCTGGCCAAAGAGCGTGAAGCGCTGGAGGCTCGCTCCGGCGAGCTGCAACGCAGCCTCGCCGGCCTTGAGCAGGACAACACCCGGCTCGGCGGCGAGTTGGGAGACGTCCGCGGGCAAATCGATGCCCTTCAAAAAAAGCTGGCGGAAGAATCCGCGCAGGTGAATGCGCTTGAACAAGACAAGCAACAGCTAACCAGCGGCACCGCCTCCGCCAGGGGAGAAATCGCCGCGCTCCAGAAACGCGCCGCCGAACTCGAATCCACCGCCGCGCGCATCGCCCAAGAGCGCGAACGGTTGCAGCAGGAACAATCCCAGATGGCAGCCGCGCTGGAGCAGGAACGTCAGCGATTGAAGGCCGAAGAGCTTGAAAAGGCCCGGCTAGCCAAAGAGCGCGAGCAACTACAACAGGGCCACTCTCAGCTCGCCGCCAATCTGGAGCAGGAACGTCAACGGTTGAAAGCCGAAGAAATTGAGAACGCCCGACTGGCTAAAGACCGCGAGCACCTGCAGCAAGTACAGGCGCAACTGACCGCCAGCCTGGAACAGGAGCGGCAACGACTCAAGACCGAAGAAGCCGAGAAGGCCCGGCTTGAACAAGAACGTGCCGCCAAGGAAGCGGAGATTGCGCGGCTGACCAAGACGCAGGAAGAACTGTCGCAATCGCTGCAGGATGAGATCTCCAAAGGGAACATTACCATCCAGCAGGTCCGCGACCAGCTGACCATCAACATGGTCGACCGCGTCCTCTTCGATTCGGGACAAGCGCAAGTCAAGCCGGCCGGGGTCAAAGTGCTGAAGCAAGTCGGCGATGTCTTGAACAAGATTTCGGACAAACAGATCCGCATCGAGGGCCATACGGACAATGTGCCGATCAGCGCCAAGCTTCAGGACAAATTCAAAACAAACTGGGAACTCTCGACCGCACGCGCCACCAATGTCGTCCGGTACCTGATCGACCAAGGCGGAGTGGACCGTCAGCATCTGTCCGCCGTCGGCTATGCCGAGACCAGGCCGGTCGCCCCCAACGAAACCGAGCAGGGCCGCAGCGCCAATCGACGGATAGAAATCGTGCTCCATCCGAAAGACCTCTCCCAAATTGCCGGCCAGTTGAACTCCACCGGTCCGGACGGGAAATAAACCCGCCCCGTTCGCACCGCGGCGGCCTCCACAGCTCCTGTGGCGGCCGCCTCCCCTTCCGTCCTCCGACAGACATCTTTCCCTCCCTCTTCACTTCCGCTATGATGCCGGCCTGCGGCTGGAATCAACAGCGCTGCGTAAGCACTTTTATGGATTTCCAACATGAGGATGTCATGGCCCACTTGATCCAACTTGCCCTCATCGCCTCGCTCTCCCTCGGGCTGACGGCCTGCGATACCGCCTACCTCGCCACTATGGAGAAGATGGGCTATGCCAAACGCGACATTCTGAGCAGCCGGGTCAAATCGGCCCGCGACGCCCAGGAAGACGCGAAAAAAGAAATCCAAAGCGCCCTCGACCAATTCGGCAAAGTCGTCGCCTATCAAGGCGGCGACCTCGAAGCCACCTATAAAAAACTCAACGGAGAACTCCAGAACAGCGAAGACAGCGCCGAGTCCGTCCGAAAGCGAATCAAAGATGTGGAAAGCGTCGCGGATTCCTTGTTCGCCGAATGGAAAACCGAACTCGGCCAATATTCCAGCGCCGATCTGCGGCGCAAAAGCGAAGAGAAGCTGACGCAGACCAAAACCCGCTACAACGAGATGCTCGCCGCCATGAAGAAGGCCGAGCAGCGCATCGACCCAGTCTTGAAGCCGCTGCGCGATCAAGTCCTGTATCTGAAACACAACCTGAATGCGCGCGCCCTGGCCGCCATTAAAGGCGAGCTCGTAAAAGTCGACGCCCAGGTCGATCAGTTGGTGAAAGATATGAACCGCTCGATCGCCGAGGCGGACAAATTCATCCAATCCATGGAAAAAGAACCGGCCTAGCTCGAAAGAAAGACGAGCGCTCGACTTGGAGGATTGCCATGCGGTGGGAAGGACAACGGGAAAGCAGCAATATCGAAGACCGCCGCGGCATGGGCCCGGCCCGGGTCGGCAGCGTCGGCGGACTGGGCATCGGCGGCATCGTCCTGGTGCTGGCCGTCAGCTACTTCACCGGCACCAATCCTCTGACCCTCCTCAATATGCTAGGCGGAGTCCAGAACATGACCGAATCCTCCGCTCCCTCGGAGTCCGCCGCCACCGGGGCGCCCAGCGACCAGCTTGGCAAGTTTGCCTCGGTCGTCCTCGCGGATACCGAAACGACGTGGAAGCAATTGCTGGGCTCCGACTATGAGGAACCCCGGCTGGTCCTCTTCAGCGGCGGCGTCCGGTCGGCCTGCGGGACGACCTCGTCGGCCGTCGGCCCGTTTTATTGTCCGGGCGATCATAAGGTCTATCTCGACCTGACGTTCTTCAACGAGATGGCGCAGCGCCTCGGCGCCCCCGGAGATTTCGCGCAGGCCTACGTCATCGCGCATGAAGTGGGGCATCACGTGCAGAATCTGACGGGCGTGGCCGAAAAAGTCACGCGCCTCCAGCGGCAGTCTTCGGAGAAAGACGCGAATGCCTTGTCCGTCCGCATGGAACTGCAAGCCGACTGTTTTGCCGGCGTGTGGGGTCACCATGCCAACCGCACACGCAATCTGATCGAGCCGGGTGATTTCGAAGAAGGGCTCAAAGCCGCCGCGGCGATTGGAGACGATCGTTTGCAGAAAATGGGGCAAGGATATGTCCAGCCGGAAAGCTGGACACACGGCTCCTCCGCCCAACGGATGACCTGGCTCAGGCGGGGCCTGGAGAGCGGCGACCCGAAGGTGTGCAATACGTTTGAAGGCGCCCTCTCATGAGCGAGCACGAACCCACCGCGGCATCCCCCGATGCATCGGGAGCGCTGGACAGCCTCTTCGACAATCCTCCCTGGGGCGCGAAATCGTTTCTGGGGGCCGGGGCCACAACCGTGGCCGGGCTTGGGGGCTGGATGAACGACATGATGTCCCCCGCGCTGGCACGAGGGGGAGCCAGCTTCATGGGCGGCTTCTTAATCGGATGGGCCGTTCGCCGGACGATCAAACTCGCCGTCATCGTTGCTGGGCTGCTGATGGCGCTCCTCGTCGCCATCAAGACGACCGGGGCGATTGACCTCGACTGGACGTCCATCGAAGCCAGCATTACGCACAGTCTTGCCTGGGTGCAAGGCAAAGCCGAGGGCTTCAAGGAAGTCCTCACGGGCTACCTCCCCTCCGCGGGAGCAGGCGGCGCCGGCACCTATTTTGGATTTCGGAAAAAATAGAACCGCGAAAGGGAATCGCCGCGTGAGCGGCAGGCTTAGTCCTTCAACTTTTCAGAGATCTTATTCCCGGCCTTCTCAAACCCTTCAGCCGTTTTTGTCGCGGCCTTCTTCAGCTTCTCGCCAACTTTGTCCACCACATGCTTCTCTTCGACTTTTTGCACGACCGCTTTGGTCTTGCTCTCGATCTTTTCTCCGATGTCTTTCGCCGTGGCCTCGACCCGCTCCATCATCCCCTGCGACTCTCCGGCAAGCACAGGCGATACTCCGGTTCCCACAAGCGCGGCAACCAGAAACGGCCAGGCATAATTCCAGTGCATCGAGTTTTTCATTGCAGTCTCCTTCATGGCTGCCAGCATACCATCTGAGCTGCAAATTGTCTTTTGTCCGTTTTTCTGTTGCACCAGCCCATGGACGCGTCGCACCTGCGCCCAACGAAGCGTCTAGGCCGCCTCGGAAAGAGACTCGCCTGGACTGCTCGCGTGACTGTTATCCTTCTTGCTATCTTTCCCTCCCCATTGCCCGACTTCCAAACCTTCCAGCCAGTCCAATAATTTTGTCACATCCGGTCCTTTGAAGATCGACCCATGCTGTGGACAAATCATCGCCGGCTTCAGCGCCCGCACACGCTGGACCCATCCGCGAAGCGCCGCGTTCGACGGCATCCAGCGGACGTGGAATCCTCGCATGTATTGCACATGGTCGTCAAAGTTCGTAACGAACAAGCTGGACTCATGGCTGGGAAGCAAGGCTCCACCGATATCTCCGGAAAACAGGATCCCGGCTTGCGGGTCATAAATGGAAAAGTTTCCTGATGAATGGCAGTAATGCGCTGGCACCGCCTCGACCGTGGCACCCGAATCGCCGATCTTGATGGTCATCCCTTCGTCGGGAATCCCGGTGATCGTCAAGTCGGCGCGCGCAGCAAAGTGGGCCAGAAACGCCGTCCACAACCAGGAGCTGTAGGTCGCCGCCCGCGGATTGAGATCCAGCCACAAGGCCAGAGAAGAAATGATGTCTGGATCCTGATGGCTGGCGAACAGCACCCGAATATCCTCGAGCCGTATATGCTTGGACAGTTCAGCCAGCACCCGGGGGAAAATCTCGATGCCGCCCGGATCGAGCAACATGCCCTCCCCCTTGCTCACGATGACGTACTCATTCGTATCGATCACATGCGAGCTTTTCTCGGGATCGCGGCCGATTACGATCCAGCGATGCTGGCCCGCCTCAAAGATGACGGTGCTTTTCATTCAACCTCTCCTCTGGCCAGTTGCGTCAATAGCGCGCGGCCGCTGCCGATCGTGTCTCTGATCGTCTGAAATTTCTGGTTCAATCCGTCGACTGTCGTGGTGATTCCGTTCGCGAGATTGGCGAAATGCGTTTTGCCCTGTCCCGGCAAATGCGCCGCTTCGATGCCCACGCAAAGCCCGAGATATCGCGCCGTCTCTCCGATCCGTTTGATGCTGCCGACGGAATCCTCCGCCAGCGCCAGAAAGGGCAGCGATTGTCCCAGCAACTCCTGAATCTTCTGCAACGTCTCCAAACATTGCCGGCCGAGATAGAGTAGATTCTCCTGCACCAGCGGGTCGGCCCGCTGCAACATCCGGCTCTCCAACACGCGCGCCAGATCCTCCGGATGAGTCGGTTGGAGCGCAGCCAATTCCGTCATGAGGGCTTCATCCCCATGCGCAACCTGGCGGCTCAGAACCGTCAACAGGCATTTGCTGTGCTGGAAGTACCGCCGCGCCAGATTCGTGCACTCGGCCGTGTGCCGGGCGATCGCCTTGCATTGTGCGCCCAACCCTTCGACCTCAGGCGTAATCGTGCCGGGATAGCTCGACAGAATGCCAGCGAGCGCCAGCAACGCCCTTCCTTCGCCGGCAGGCACCTTGGCCGCCTGCACCACCCCGTTTCTCGCCAACAACTGCATCTCGAACGCCATTGACTCCAGAGATCGCGCCACATTGAGAATATCCACGGCAATCCCGAACATCCTCGTGATCATGAGCTGATACTGCGCGATCGCCGCACTTCCCGCTTCACTACTTCGCGCCGCCCCAAGACCAGTCTCTGTTGAGTCAATCGACGCGTGATTGTGTCTGAGAACGTCCATTATCAATGCCTCTCTTCGACCTCCCTTATCGGGTCCTACCAGACAATTCTTCAGCCTCACCCGTAAAAACACTGTCTATTTCGCCCACCCCTGGTCGGAAAGCCGAACTGCTGCTGTCTAACAATTTAGACAACAGCGCCACCGGCCTTCTCACCCCGGCCAGCGCCGCGCGGCTTTTTCCACAAGAAAAGCGGCCAACATCTTGTTTATACTGGGTCAGATATTTTCTGGCTTCATCATACTCATCCTGAGGGTTGACCATGACTGTGCGAATTCCCTGTTGGCCGCTCATTTCATTCACCTTCGCCTTATCGCTCGTTGCCGGACTCGCCGCTGCTTCCGCTCATGCCTCCGAGGCCTTTCTGACCTCAGCGCTCGACCGCGCCAAGCTCGCCACCGTCGGCGTGCTCGAAGATACCCAGGATCAACGCACACCGGACAAGCCGGGCAAGATTCTAGTGCGCGGCACCGGCTTTCACCTGCGCGACGGCTACATCGTCACCGCTCGGCATGCGGCGGAGAAACACGATGCGACGACCGGCACCATCATTGAAAAACAGATCCGCATTCTGACCACGGATCTGCACGAGCTCACCGCCGACCTGGTTGGCGACAGCGCCTTCATGGATGTTGTCGTCTATCGCGTGACAGAAGCGCATCGCGCCAAACTGCAAGCCGCGGCGTCATTCGCGTCCGGCGATGTCCAACCCGGTCAAGAAGTCTTCACCGTCGGCTATCCGATGGGCTGGGGCCCGACCATGTCCTTCGGACATCTGGGCAATACCAATACGTTTCTTCAAACGGTGGACACCAGGCTCATTCAAGCCGACGTGGCCGCTTGCAGCGGCAACTCCGGCGGCGGGCTCTTCAACGACAAAGGCGATGTGGTCGGCATCATGCACGCTATCATCCAAACCGAGCGCGACGACTCCACCGCCCACTGCAGCCGCATGGCCTTTGCCATTCCAGCATTGCTGGCCGAACGGATTGTAAAGTCAGCCATCGACGGCAAGCCGCTGACCTTCTCGAAAATGGGCATTCACATGATGGCCGTGAAGGACGGCACGAAGTGGCGAATGGCGGTGAAGGAAGTGAATGAGCCGTCCAAATCGGCCGGCATTCAAAAGCACGACATCATCATCGCCGTGGACGAAACCGAGATCAATGACGCGGCGCATTTGAAGAATTATCTGATCGAACGGACCACGCCAGGCCAGCAAGTCCGAGTCAAAGTCCGCCGCATCGACGCCGACCTGACCTTTACGGTGACGTTGGCAGGGGGGTAGGACCAGTATCTCAACCGAATATCGATAGGCACACTAGTTCTTCATCACCGACCGTACATCCAGGATGCCGGAAAAGTGCGCGTCGATCGTGACACGGTCGCCATTGCTCAGCATGACCGTTCCCATGCCGCAGATCGTCGCATAGGTGGCATCGATGGCGCCGGTGTCGTCTGTGACTGAAAACTCCTGAATGCATTTCTCCAACTTACTGCGAGCGCCGATAAACTGCTGCATGCGATAGCGGCCCACCATGCCCTCGACCCGCACCGATTTCATATTGTACGACTGCGGATAGGCCAGTAAGGCATTGACCTTCACAGGATCTGCCGCCCACGCAATGGACGCACCCACACTGCACACAAACATCAATATTCCCGCCAAGCCGGCCAACCGTTTTGTCGTCTCATTGTACTGACGCATCACTCCCCCTCTGGTGTGTGTTAGTGGACCGCCTGGCGCAGCATTTGGCCGGTCGCAGCGCTATAGGCCTCAGCCAGTGTATGCACTTCGACCACATGGATCGCCTTTTCAGATCCCGTAAAGTTGAGATGGCTGTTATCCAATCCATCCGGCACGATCATCGTGGTCTTTCTGAGATCTCGGCAGGCATTCATCTTATCGACCAGCCGGCCCACCGGCTTAATCTCCATAGTCGGTTCAATGGTTCCCGACATGCAAATATCTTGGCGAATGGGATCGCCGAGGAGTGCCGCGGCGATGCCGACAGCCATGATTCCCCCGGCACTCGGACCATCCATCTTCGTTGGAATCAACAAGCGAACCGTCACGTATCTCGGGTCATATCCCACGGCCCTCGCCGCAACAACCACAGCCCTGCGCAATGATTCAGCCGATACCGGCATCAAGTTCTCATTCGGCAGCACGTCCGGTCCTTTGCCATCAGCCTTGTACCCAACCATGAGTCTGGCAACCAACCCGTTCCACGAACCAGTAATAGATCCCTCTCTGGGATTTGACAAAATGGCGAGAACGGGTATCGCTAGGGCCACTTCAGGAAACGGAGAAGGCTTATTCAATACATGGGTGGGTGTCGCGACAGCGGTCGCTTTCGACTCCGGTACAGAAGCCTCTTTGGCAAGAGATGGACTCGTTGCCGGAACAACGGCCAAAGATGAATAGGTCGATGGCTCTCCCAACTCTCGACAACCAGGCCCACCATGATCCCTATACAGATCCGATTGTCCTGGCCGTTGACAGACCCAGGTCTCCGCCCAAACTACATCCTCGAATAATCCCCACCAGAATTGAAAAAAAAGGAGGGAAAGCAGTCCCAGTAACAGGTGAAAACGCCGACGTTCAGGAAAGCGCTTCAGCATATGATCTCGTTATTCGACTAGCGATTCAGCCCTAGATTTCTGCTTGAGCAACGCGACTCGCTTGCTGAAAGGGAGAACCTACAGCCTCGCGTACGTTCCCACCGTTCGCAAGGAGGAATACTTATATGCGAACAGTACCTTTTGGAGCAAAGCCCGTCAAAAGAAAGCGCGGTTCGCGCGCTGGCAGAAGATTCACCGATGAGAGAAGGCCGGAGCTGGCTGAATCAAGTCGGATGAGATGCGCGGAACAGCGTTACCCCGGCAGCGCCTGATACCAGCCGTTGGCTCGCACGAGCGTCACAGGCTGATCGAAGAGGCGGCTGAGATTTACGTCCGTGAGCAGATTGGCTTTCGCACCATCGGCGACGATTTCGCCGCCCTTGAGCAGGACCACCCGCTCAATCTCCGGCGGAATTTCGTGCAGATGGTGCGTGACCAGCAGCACGGTCTTTCCTTTGCGGATCTGCGCGCGCAACAGATCGAGATATTGAAAACAGGCTTTGAGATCGAGGCCGCTCGTCGGTTCATCCAGGACCAGCACAGAAGGATCGTGTACCAGCGCGCGACCGAGGAGAAAGCGGCGTTGCTCGCCGGTGGAGAGATGGCCGAAGCGGCGGCCAGCCAACGGCTCGACGCCCAATTCCTTCATGATGTCACGCGCCCGTGCGACCTGCGCCTCGCTGAACTCCTGATACTCATAGGTGTCGTTGCTCGCATAGTAGCCGGACAAGATGACGTTCAACCCTTCCGCGCAAATCAGATAGTCCTTTTGGAGATCGTGGGAGACAATTCCAAGCCGCTTCCGCACCTCCCAGACACTCCCGCCCTCTTCACCAAAGATACGAATGTGGGTTTCATCCAACGGCAGCGGATGAACGCCGCCGGCCAAGAGTTTGAGCAGAGTCGATTTGCCTGCACCATTCGGCCCGACAATCGCCGCATGCTCGCCTTCTTGCAGCGCAAAGGAGAAGTCGGAAAAGACGCAGGTGTCGCCTCGATAGACCGTCGCATGCTGAATCTCGAGGATCGGGCGAGAACTGGCTTTCTGGCGAGGCTCCTTGACCGGAGCTTTGGCTGGAGCAGAGACTGGAGCGGACACGGGCGCGACGACAGCGATTGGGCGGCTGATCGGCTTCCCCGCACGGCGCGACTGTTCGAGACCGGCACGAGCCAGTGCGTCCACCCGCTCGTTGTCCACATGCCCGTTATGCCCCCTGACCCAGTGCCATTCAATCGTGTGGCCAGTAGCCAGCGCATCGAGACGGCGCCAGAGATCTTCATTCTTCACTGGTTCTTTGCTGGCCGTTTTCCAGCCGCGCCGCTTCCAGCTATGAATCCATTCGCTGATCCCCTTCTGGACATATTGCGAATCGGTATAGACCCGCGCGGCCACCGGCTGTGTGAACGACTGCAAGGCCTCGATCACGGCAAGCAACTCCATGCGGTTATTTGTCGTCGCCGGCTCGCCACCGCAGAGTTCCGTTTCAGCACCGTCGATCCGCAGCAACGCGCCCCAGCCGCCAGGCCCAGGATTCCCGCTACAAGCGCCGTCTGTATAGATCTCGATCATTCGACTGTTCTTTCCATGAAGTGAAATCGGCCAACTGACAGTCGGATTGTACAACGACAACGTCCGCACGAGCCAGCGCGAGACGCCCCTCCATCTATGAACGGCGTGACTCCGCCACACACCTCGCGTACAATGCACCGCGCAAGCGCCCGGCACCTACACACGAGGTATGTCCTGCGTACGTTACTCCTTATCGGCACTGGCGGGTTTCTCGGCTCGATCCTTCGCTATCTCCTGAGCGGCTATGTGCAGCAGCTCAGCAAGAGCCTGCAATTTCCCTTCGGCACACTCGCGGTCAATATCGTGGGCTGCGCGGCGATTGGATTCCTCGCGGAGCTTGCCGATCACCGAGGCGCCATCTCAGGCGACACCAGGGCCTTCCTTATTGTCGGCATCCTCGGCGGATTTACCACCTTCTCCGCATTCGGAAATGAAACGATGAGCCTGCTACGGGACGGAGAAATCCTGCTCGCTTGCGGGAACATTGCCAGCCACACCGTCCTCGGCCTCGCCGCAGTCTGGCTGGGCTACTCCACCGCCTCCCTCTTATGGAAATGATCCCGCACACTGAACGCGGATGGCTCTAAGAGCTCCAGCTTCCCTGTCGGCAAGGATCGGGGTTGACCTTCGCGGTCGCTTACTGATCCGCAGAAGCCGCCATCTACTTCGATGAGCCGGAAATCTTGGGTGTCGCGGTTTTCACATCGGCATTCTGGGCGCGATGCAGGAGGGCGTGGTCCATGAGGACAAGGGCCATCATGGCTTCGGCGATGGGGGTGGCTCTGATGCCTACGCAGGGATCGTGGCGGCCATTGGTTTCAACGGTGACTGGCTTGCCACTCTTATCAATGGACCGGCGCGGAATGCGGATGCTCGATGTCGGCTTGATGCCGATGGTCACGACCACATCCTGGCCGGTTGAGATACCGCCGAGAATGCCGCCCGCATGGTTAGTCACGAAGCCTTCGGGCGTCAGTTCATCGCCATGTTCAGACCCGCGCTGCGTCACTGAGGCGAAACCTGCGCCGATCTCAACGGCCTTCACGGCATTGATGCTCATCATGGCTCCGGCCAGGTCGGCATCCAGCTTCGCATAGACCGGCGCGCCCCACCCGACCGGCACATGCTCCGCCACGGTCGTGATCTTGGCGCCGACGGAATCGCCGGCCTTCCGCAAGTCATCCATGAAGGCTTCGAGCTTCGCGACAACCGCGGCATCAGCGGCAAAGAAGGGATTCTCCCGAACGACATCCCAGCCTTGGAACGGTACTTCTATCGGTCCCAGCTGGCTCAGATAGCCTCGAATCACCACGCCATATTTCTCATGCAGCCACTTCTTCGCAATCGCCGCCGCCGCCACCCGCACTGCCGTTTCACGCGCGGAAGACCGCCCGCCGCCGCGATGATCGCGAATGCCGTACTTCTGCCAATAGGTGTAGTCGGCGTGGCCTGGACGGAACGTATCGATGAGGTTGCCGTAGTCCCGGCTGCGCTGGTCTTCGTTGCGGATGAGGAGGGCAATCGGCGTCCCGGTGGTCTTGCCTTCAAACACCCCCGAGAGAATCTCGACGGTATCCGATTCCTGCCGCTGCGTGACATGGCGCGACGTGCCGGGCTTGCGCCGGTCGAGATCACCTTGAATATCTTCAGCCGACAGTGCCAGCCCCGGCGGGCAGCCATCGACCACACAACCGATCGCCGGTCCATGGCTCTCGCCAAAGGAGGTGACGGTAAATATGTGCCCGAACGTATTACCAGCCATGAACCCTTAGTCTCCCGCTTGAAGACGCCGCAACACCGCGGCCCAAATCTCTCGAAGGCCTAACCGATCCGCCCACTCTCCGATATACGACTCATCGATCATACCGGCACTGACTCTCAGAATCCCTCCGATATCGCGAAGATGCTTCTCGGACCCTCCTTCACGATAATATTCCATTTTCTTGAGAATCACATCCTCCGGAGAAGCAAAAGACGCCCCTCGAACATCAGTGTAGTGAATCAGCCGCGCGCGTTTAAAACGGCTCTCTTCAAAAGGCGTTCCCTTTTGAATCATGACATCGATTTTCAATCCAGAAGCGGGATGGATAATATTGAACTGTCCCCGGCGAACCAGCGCGTCTCGAATCGCCTCATCGCTCAGATAAAACTCCCCCGGCGAGAACTGCGCCAACAAGCCCTGCACATGAGTCTCATTCAGATCGACCACGACATCGATATCGTTCGTCAGACGGGGCTCGCCGTACGCCATCGACGCGACCGACCCAGTAATGAGATACGGGATGTGCAATCGTTCCAGCGCGGCCACCAGCCGTTCAAGCAGCGTCTGCAGCTCCATGCGACAATCTCCGCACCACCTCTCGGTTAATGCGCGGCACACTCCACTCCGGATGCACGGAAGAAAGATGGGCTGTCAACATTCGCTTTGCGGAATCCCACAGAGCAAACCCAATACTGAGGCGCTGCGCCGGAGACTTGCGCCGCAACACTTCCGCCATCATGGGATCGACGAGTTCGATCTGGCCATTGTCCAGCCTCATGCCGGTCCTCACTCGACTAAATCTAATTTGATCCGGAGTTCTTTCAACTGTTCCGCACTCACGGCGGAGGGCGCGTCGGTCAACGGGCATTGGGCGCGCTGCGTCTTGGGGAACGCGATGACATCGCGGATGGAATCGGCGCCGCCGAGCAGCATGATGAGACGATCCAAGCCGAAGGCGATGCCGCCGTGCGGAGGCGCGCCGTACTCCAACGCATCTAATAGAAAACCGAACTTCGCGTGAGACTGTTCTTTGTCGATGCCCAGCAGATCGAGAATCTTCAGCTGAATATCGCTCCGGTGGTTCCGAATGCTGCCGCCGCCAATCTCGCTCCCGTTGAGCACCATATCGTAGGCCTTGGCGCGCACTTTCAACGGCTCCGACTCCAGCAACGCCAGATCTTCATCCATCGGCGCGGCAAAGGGATTATGCATGAAGATGTAGCGCTTCTCTTCCGGCGAGTAATCCAACAACGGAAACTCGGTCACCCAAAGCGGCTTCCAGGCGGTCTTGTCGATCAGATTCAATTCTTCCCCGAGGAGCAACCTGATCCGGCCCAAGACATCGTGCACAATGGCCGGGCTATCGGCGCCGAACAGGACTAAATCGCCGGGCTTGGCATCGGGCAGCGCCGCAAAAAACGCGCTGGCATCCAGGAACTTGGCAATGACGGAATCGAGCTGGCCGTCAGCCGTAATTTTGAGCCAGGCCAATCCCTTCGCGCCAAAACTCCTTGCGGTATCTCCCAACGCATCGATCCGGCTTCTCGTGATCGTCGCGGCGCCTTTCACAATCAAGGCCTTCACGAGCTTGCCTTTCGTGGCGGCTTCGCGAAACACCTTAAACTCGCTGGTCGCCGCAAAGGCCGTCACATCGTACAACGGCATGTCGAAGCGCAGATCCGGCTTATCCGATCCATACCGTCCCATGGCTTCGGCATAGGTCAGCCGGGGAAACGGCGTCGGCAACTGCACGCCGCCGGCCTCGCGAAACACGGTGACGATCATCCGTTCCATCAGACTCATCACGTCCAGCCGGTCGACGAACGACATTTCCAGGTCGATCTGCGTGAACTCCGGCTGGCGGTCGTTGCGAAGATCTTCATCGCGGAAACAACGGGCGATCTGATAATACCGATCCATGCCGCTAATCATGAGCACTTGCTTGAACAGTTGCGGCGACTGCGGCAGCGCAAAGAACGTCCCCGGATTCACACGGCTCGGCACCAGATAGTCGCGCGCCCCTTCCGGCGTGCTCTTTGTGAGGATCGGCGTTTCGATTTCGAGAAACTCTTCCTTATGCAGGAACACGCGTACCGCATGCGCAATCTCGTGCCGGGTCTTCATCAGCTTCTGCATGCGGGGGCGCCGCAGGTCCAGATACCGGTACTTCAGGCGGATCGCCTCCGTGACCTCCGCCTCGTCTTCAATGACAAAGGGCGGTGTCTTCGCCTCATTCAACACCTCAATGGCATCGACGAAGACTTCAATGTCGCCGGTCGAAAGATTCGCGTTCCTGGACTCCTCCGGACGCGCCTGCACTTGGCCGGTAATGGAGACTACGCATTCGCTGCGCAGCGTATGGCCGCCCTGATGAACCGCCGCGTTGCGCTCGGCATTGAAGACGATTTGCGTCAGGCCGGTCCGGTCGCGCAAGTCGATAAAAATCACCGTGCCATGGTCGCGCCGCCGCTGCACCCAGCCATTCAACACCACCGTCTGCCCCACCTGGGCCTTCGTCAACTCGCCGCACCGATGCGTTCTCGCCTTCATGCCACACGTCTCGCTTTCTTCACAGAGTGCCGTTTCGCCTTCGTCGGTTTCGCCCAGCCCGGGCGCCGGGGAGGCTTCGGAGGCCGGACGCCGGGGTCCTTCCCTTCCTTCTCCAAGGTGCGCCGCTGCTCGACAATCTCACGCAACGCATTCGCTTCTCGATCCGTCAGGAACCGGAACTCGCCGGACTCCAGATTGCCCAGGGTCAGCGGTCCCATCTTGATGCGGGTCAATTTAATGACCGGATGGCCGACCGCCTCCAGCATCCGCTTCACCTGATGCTTGCGGCCCTCGTGGATCGTGATTTCCACCCAGGAATTCGCTTCGGCCTTGCGCACTTTTTTCACCGTGGCCGGACTGGTCATACCGTCTTCGAGCTTGATGCCTTTTTCGAGCTGGGCAATCTCCTCGTCCGTCAGCACGCTCTTGACCTTGATGAGATAGGTCTTGGGGACATGATAGCGCGGATGCAGCAGCGCCTGGGTCAGATCGCCGTTGTTCGTCAACAGCATCAACCCTTCGCTGTCGAAGTCCAGCCGGCCGACCGGAAACACCCGCACCGAGACGCCATGCAGAAAATTCTTCACCGTCGGCCGTCCGCCCGGATCGTCCAGCGTAGACATCACATTCTTCGGCTTATTCAGAATCAGATAGACGAACGGCTGCGCCGATTCGAGATGCTTGCCATCCACCTTCACATGATCGCGATCGGGATCGATCTTCGTCCCAAGTTCCGTGACCACCTTGCCATTCACCGTCACGCGGCCGCTCGCGATCAACATTTCCGCCTTCCGGCGAGACGCCAGCCCGGTCGTCGCGATTATTTTCTGAAGCCGAGTTTCCATGAATCTCTTTTCTTCCGCTTCTTTCTCAGCAGGCGGGGGCCTATGGGCTCTCACCGCGCGCATCCAGTGAGTACCACCCGACAATCAACATACTAATGAAATCCGTGTGCGCACTGGGCGAGCAAGAGAACCCATAGGCTCCCGCCTGCCTTCCCTATTCCCACTCAATCGTAGACGGCGGCTTTGAACTGATGTCGTACACGACGCGGTTCACGCCCTTCACTTCGTTGATGATCCGGCTCGACATGCGGCCCAGCACGTCGTTCGGGATCTTCGCCCAGTCGGCGGTCATCCCATCGACGCTGGTCACCGCGCGAATCGCCACGACGTTGTCATAGGTCCGTTGGTCGCCCATGACGCCAACCGTGCGAATCGGCAAGAGCACCGCAAAGAATTGCCAGATGTCACGATACAGTCCCGCGCCGCGAATCTCCTGATCGACAATCGTTTCCGCTCCGCGAAGGATCGCCAATCGCTCCTTCGTCACGGAACCGAGCACCCGAATCGCCAGGCCAGGTCCAGGAAACGGCTGCCGCCAGACGATCTCATCCGGCAATCCCAGTTCCGTGCCCAACACTCGCACTTCGTCCTTGAATAATTCCCGCAGCGGTTCGATCAGCTTCAATTTCATCCGCGCAGGCAGGCCACCGACATTATGATGCGTCTTGATCGTGGCCGACGGGCCTTTGAAGCTCACGCTCTCGATGACATCTGGATAGAGCGTTCCCTGCACTAGATACTTCACGCCCTTCAGCTTCTTGGACTCGACATCGAAATTCTTAATAAAAAGGCGCCCGATGATTTTGCGCTTTCGCTCCGGGTCCGTTACGCCCTTCAAGCCGTCCAAAAACTGTGTCGTGCGATCGAGCACCCGTAGATTCAGATGCATCTGCGACGCAAACGTTTTCTTCACCTGCTCGCGTTCACCGGCCCGCAGCACGCCGTTATCGACGAAGATGCAGGTCAGCTGGTCGCCGATGGCTCGATGAGTGAGCGCCGCCGCCACCGACGAATCCACCCCGCCGCTCAATGCGCAAATGACCCGGTCTTTTCCGACCTGCTCACGAATCTGGTTCACCGCCTGGTCCACATACGACTGCATCGTCCAGGTCGGCCGGCAGCCGCAAATCTCGTAGACGAAATTGCGCAGCATCTTCGCCCCTTCCGGCGTATGCGCGACTTCCGGATGGAACTGCAAGCAATAGATCCGCCGCTCCCCGTCTTCCGCTTTCATTGCCGCGACCGGCGAATTGCTCGTATGGGCGATGGACCGAAATCCCTTCGGCATGCGCTCGATCCGGTCCCCGTGGGACATCCACACCACCGACGAGCCGCCCGTGCCGATCCCTTTGAAGAGATCGCTGCGGTCATCGATCAGGAGATCGGCCCGGCCGTATTCCCGATGCGGCGCCTTCACGACTTTGCCACCGGACAGATGCGTCACCAGCTGCATGCCGTAACAAATGCCCAGGATCGGAATGCCCTGGTCGAACAGTGCCTTGGCGACGGACGGCGCCTTCTTTTCATAAACGCTGGACGGCCCTCCGGAGAGCACGATGCCTTGCGGCCGATAGGCAAGAATAGTGGCGAGGGACGCGGTGCAGGGCAGGATCTGCGAATAGACCTGCGCCTCGCGAATGCGACGGGCGATCAGCTGCGTGTACTGCGATCCGAAGTCGAGAACGAGGATGCGATTGTGCCACAGTTCCATGAACGATTCAGCTTTCAGCGGTTAGCTATCAGCGATCAGCACGACAGGAGAACCGCACAGTGAGGAATGTCTGCCACAGGGAGGAATCATCGGCCTTCCGGCTGAACAGTGACGGCTGAAGGCTGACTGCTGCTGTCGTTACTCCCAATCCATCCGGTAGTTCGGCGCTTCTTTCGTAATGATCACGTCATGCACATGGCTTTCGCGAAGGCCGGCCACGGTTTGCCTGATGAACGTCGCCTTCTGTTGAAGCTCGCCAATCGTCTGGCAGCCGCAATATCCCATCCCAGACCTGACTCCGCCGACCAGCTGATAGATCACGGCTCCCAGCGGCCCTTTGTACGGGACTCGGCCTTCGATGCCTTCCGGCACGAGCTTCTGCGCCGGACGCCCGCCCTGGCCGTAGCGATCCCCGCCGCCGCGCTCCATGGCGCCGATAGACCCCATGCCGCGATACACTTTGTATGTTCTGGCTTGATAGAGCACCGTTTCGCCGGGCGATTCTTCCGTCCCGGCCAAGAGTCCGCCCAGCATCACAGAGGATGCACCGGCCGCCAGCGCTTTGGTCACATCGCCCGAGAACTTGATTCCGCCGTCTGCGATAATCGGCACCCCGCTTCCACGCAAGGCTTTGGCGCAATCGGCAATCGCCGTAAGCTGCGGCATCCCGGCGCCGGACACAATGCGCGTGGTGCAAATCGATCCAGGCCCGACACCGACCTTCACCGCATCGACGCCCATCTTCAGCAGATCTTTCGCGGCCTCGGCCGTGGCAATGTTCCCGGCAATCAATTCCAGATTCGGATGCTGTTTCTTCAGCCGCTTCACCGTCTCCAGCACCGCCTGCGAATGCCCGTGCGCGGTATCGACCACGATGAGATCGACGCCGGCCTTGATTAACAGGCTTGCCCGTTCATCGGTATCCGGCCCCACGCCGACCGCCGCGCCGACACGCAACCGGCCATGACTGTCTTTGCAGGCATTCGGGTACTTGATCCGCTTTTCGATATCCTTGATCGTGATCAGCCCTTTAAGCTCGTAATTCTTATTCACGACTGGCAGTTTTTCAATGCGGTGCTCGTGCAAAATATCGCGGGCTTTCTCCAGGCTCGTGCCCACCGGCGCGGTCACCAACTTTTCGCGCTTCATGACTTGCGAGACCTTCAGGTCCATGCGCGATTCGAACCGCAGATCCCGGTTCGTGAGAATGCCGACCAACTTGCCTTCCTTGGTCACGGGAATGCCGGAGATGCGGTACTTCGACATCAGCGCATGGGCATCGCGGATGGTCTGCTCGGGCGAGATCGTCACGGGATCCAAAATCATCCCGCTTTCCGACTTCTTGACCCGGTCCACTTCCGCGGCCTGCTCCGCCGGCGGCAGCACCCGGTGAATGATCCCGACGCCGCCCTCGCGGGCCATGGCAATGGCCAGGCGAGACTCGGTCACGGTATCCATCGCCGCGCTGACAAAGGGGACGTGAATGCGGATATTGCGTGTCACCAGCGTCGCGGTCTCGACCTCGTTCGGCACGACTTGCGACTTCGCCGGCACCAGGACGACGTCATCATACGTAAGGCCTAATCGCGGTTCTTTATCCAGCATAATCTCCCCGTGTAAACCCAGCCTGTCTGGCAGCGGCTATCGCGTCTGTTGCGCTTTGTCGAGTTCCGCCAGCGCTTCCGCATTTTCCTGCAACCGCTCGCTGCCTTCATCGGCCGGCATGAATTGCTGCACCCGCGTGTTCCCACTGTCCACGACGAACACACTGCCCCGCGCATCCACGGCGATGCCGTACGGGAAGTTGAACTGCCCGTCGCTGTTGCCGTAGCCGCCCCACTGCGTGATGTAACTGCCTTCTTTGTCGAACTTCTGCACGCGCTGATTGCCGGCATCCGTCACATACACATCGCCGGCGCCATCCACCGCCACGCCCCAGGGATTCCGCAACTGCCCGGCTTCCTGCGCGAGCGGGCTGCTCGCATGGCCGGCCTCGGGGCTGCCGCCCCACTTGGCCAGCAACTGCGGCAACACGTTGGTGCTGGTATCGAATTTCTGGATGCGATGGTTGCCCATGTCCACGACATAGACCGACCCATCGTTCTGATCGACGGCCACGCCACGCGGGAAGTAGAACTGCCCGTCGCCGCTGCCGAAGCTGCCCCAGGCCATGATGAACTCTCCGGCCATGTCGAACTTCTGCACGCGGAAATTCGCGCTGTCCACGACGTAGACGAACCCGCGCACACGATCGACCGCAATGCCCCAAGGGGCATTGAACTGGCCTTCGCCGTTCCCGCGCGACCCGAACTTCATCAAGTAGCCGCCGAGTTTCCCATCGAACTTCTGCACGCGATGGTTGTTCGTATCGACCACCCACACATCGCCTTTGCCGTCGCAGGCAATGCCGGTCGGATTGTGGAAATTCGCGTTCGCCGATCCAAAATTCCCCCAGAGAATAATGAAGTTTCCGGCGTTGTCGAATTTCTGAATGCGGTTGTTGCCGTTATCGACGGCGAACAACGAGCCCTGCTGATCCACGCACAAGCCGTACATCGGCGCCATAAACTCACCGCCGTGCAACAGCGACGCGCCGCGGCCCGGCTGTCCCCACTTGGAAACGCAGAGATAGCCGGAGGTATTGACGAGAATCGAGGCGCTGGCCGGAGTCGAGACGTTATTCCCGGCATCCTTGAACCACACATAAATCGTCTTCGGCCCATCGATTGGCGAGAGAATGAAGGGAATCGTCGCGCCGAACTTGATGGCCGTCGTGACATCGACCCATCCAGGAGTTCCCCCCATCGGCGTCAACGGGCTTTCCGAAATGAAGTAGGCGGCGACGCCAGTGTCCAAGTCCGTCGCGGAAATCGTGACCACGACTTCCGGAGAATTGGTCATGAACGCGCCATGGTTGATGACAGCATACGGGTTCTGCGGCGCCGTGATATCGATGAGCACCGGCGTCGAGGTCACCTCTTCCGAAACCTCGCTCTCCGTGCCGTCTTCGAACACCGCCGTAATCGCATAGAAATAGCCCGTGTCGTTGGTCAATCCGGAATGGACGTAGGGGCTGGTGACGCCTTCAATCTTGGTCCCGGACTGGATGGTCACTCCCTGCGCCGTGTTGAAGTAGAGGTTGTAGGACACCGCGCCCTGCACATCCAGCCAGCTCAAATAGATTTCTGTATCGCCCGGCTTCACCGCCACGCTGCGCGGAGGCTGGACAGTGCCGGCCGCCGGAGCCGCCGCCGACTGTTCCTTCCCCCGGTTGATCTCTTCTTCCGTCGGCACATACTTCACGACGCGATTGTTGCCGCTATCGACAATGATGACCGCGCCCTCTTTATCGACCGCGATGCCGGAGGGAAAGTTCAACTGCCCCTCTGTCTTGCCGCGGTTACCGAAAGCGCAAAGGAAGGTGCCGTTGCCGTCGAACTTCTGGACGCGGTGGTTGCCGCTGTCCACGACGTACACATTGCCGAGCGCGTCGCAGGCAATTCCCCAAGGCGACTTGAACTGCCCTGGCCCATGCCCTTCGCGCCCCCACTTGGTCAGGAAGCTGCCGCGCGCGTCGAACTTTTGAATCCGGTTGTTGCTCTCGTCGGCCACGAAAATATTGCCGACGAAATCCACGGCCACGCCGCGCGGGAAAAAGAACGCGCCGTCGAAGCTGCCGTCGCGCCCCCACTTCAACAGCGGCTGGCCGTCGGACTGGAACTTCTGAATACGGGCATTGCTCGTGTCGGACACGTACACATTGCCTTCTTGATCGGTGGTGAGTCCCCAGGGCACATCGAACTTGCCCATGTCGGCGCCGCGCCAGGCGAAGCCGAACTTGCCCCAGGCCTTCATGGCATTGCCTTCGAGATCGAACTTCTGCACGCGGTTATTGCCGCTGTCCGCGATATAAATCACATCGTCCGGACCGACCGCCAATCCACGCGGGTAATAAAACTGCCCTTCCTGCGAACTGGGCTCGCTGCCCCATCGGCCGAGGAACTTGCCGTCCTTGGTAAATTTCTGAATCGAATGATTGTCAGTATCGGCCACATAAATATTGCCGTCTTTGTCGAGCGTGAGTCCGGTCGGCGAACTGAACTCGCCGTCATCCGGGCCTTCCTGCCCAAAAATCATCGCCAGCAGGTAGGGCGAAGGAATCGCCATGACTTCCTGCGACTCAAGGCTCTCCCCTTTCTGCGTCACGACCGTGACGACATAGTGATAGCAGGTGCCGTTCGCGAGATCGTCATGGAGAAAGGGAGCGGTGGCTCCTTCGAGGCAGGTCGCTTTTTCTTTTTTCACGCCGATGACGGCTTTGAAATCCTCGGCGCTGGCGATGGGACGCGTCAATTCAGAATGCTTGATCTGCACGCCCTTCGTGGTCTGGAAATACAAGTTGTAGTACATGGCCTCGGGCACGGCATCCCACGTGATCGTGACGCGGCCATTGCCGGCTTTCACCTGGACATTTTGCGGCGCGGGAGGCAGCTCTTCATCCGCGGCGACCGAATCGCCGGCGCCCCACTCGCTCTGGGTGCCTTCGGCGGACAAGATCAGCCGATCAAACCGAAACATTTCGTCAAAAAGCCATGCCTTCATCATAGGTAGTGCCTCGTGTTGCTAAAGCTGCCCCGCGCCAAGAACCAAGGGTCTTTCAATCACTTAGAATTGGATTGGCGAGTCTAACACAGCGCTGGAAAGAGAGTCAAGAAGCGAGGGAGGAAACCAGGCAAGCAGCCGCCCTTTGTGCTCGCGGAACGCACGATCTGCCGGGAAGAGCGGCGTCTTGGCGCCGCGAGGGTGGCGGATGAGAACAGAAAACCCTCGTTCGACGCGCGCAGCGTAAAGGCTAGCTGCTTGTCCGGTTGGAGGGGGAAAATTAGGAGGGACTGACCTACCGGCTAACTCTGCGGAATGGACGCTTCTTCGACGGACTCGTCCTCGCCTTTCGATTCGATCTTGACCGTGACTTCTTCTTCAACGTTGAGCTCAGCCACAACTTCTTCGACATCCGTCGGAGTCGATGCCGCTTCATTCAAGCCTAGAATCGCCTCGGTCGTGCTGTCGATTACGGCCTCTTCGGCGGGAGTCGGCATGGCCACTTCCATGGTTTCCATCGGGAGTAGCGACTGATCGGACTCGCCTAGTTCCGTGAACTCCCGAAGCGGCGGCAATTGCGTCAAATCGTTTAGACCGAAATGCTCAAGAAAAAACTTGGTCGTGCCGTACATGATCGGACGCCCCGGCACTTCCTTCCGACCCACGATGCGTACGAGCTTCCGCTCCAATAAGGTCCGCACAACCCCGGAGGTTTCGACGCCACGGATTTCTTCGATTTCCGACCGGACGATCGGCTGTTTGTAGGCAATGATCGCCAGGGATTCGAGCGCGGAGCGGGACAGCTTAGCCACCGACTTCGTCTTATCCAGGCGCTTGATCCAGGTGGCGTATTCTTGCTTGGTCACCAGGCGGAACCCGCCGGCAATCTCGACCAGCCGCACGCCGCGCCCCTCCTGCTCCAATTCCTCTCCCAATCCGCGCAAGGCTTGCGCGACATCTGCTTTCGTTACATCGCCCATGATCGCCATCAAGCGCTGCACCGATACGGGCTCGGGAGAGACAAACAGCAGAGACTCGATAATGCCCCGCAGCTCGCGCTCGGCAATCGCCTGGACTGCGCCAGGACTCGCCGATGCGCCTTCCGCCAATGATGCGCTCGTGGATTCGGCTTCAGCCGATACGTCCGAAGCCGCCGATGGTTCAGGCCCCTCGGAAACGACCTCAATGATCGATAGGTCGCAAGCCGCCGCTTCGATGGATTCCATCGATTCAGCAGCCGCCACGTCAACCTCCACGGAGGCCATCTGTATGTCGTCGGTGATCGGAGTCATGCCCCCCTCCATTCAGCGTCTAAATCATCGAGCTCCGCCGGATCCGGCACAAGCGAGAACGTCCGTGAAACCAAAATCGGCCCGAAGGTCTCGCTTTGAAATACTTGCGCGACCCGCAGCCGGATCAGTTCCAGCAACGCCAGGAAGGTCACAATAATCACCAGCCGGTGGCAGGAGCCGTCGAACAGCGCGGCAAACGCCACCGAATCCTTGCCTTCCAGCGTTTCCAAAATCACGTTCATCCGCTCGCGCACGGTGAGATTATCCGGCACGATTTCAATCAGCGTCTTCCCTCCGCCCGGGTTCCGCTCCACAATCGCCTTCAGCGCATCGACCAGGTCGAAGAGCGAGACGTTGTCCATCGACATCTCTTCCGGCTCGGCCTCAAAAACAAGCGGCTCCGGCTCGCGGTTGAAAATCTCCCGCCACATCTTCTCCTGGCCGTCGAGCTGGCGCGCCGCTTCCTTGTACGTCTTGTACTCCAGCAATCGCCTGACCAATTCCTCGCGCGGGTCCGGCCCGTCCTCTTCGTCTACCGCCGCTTCGTCCGCCGGCAGCAGCATCTTAGACTTGATCTGCAGCAAGGTCGCCGCCATGACCAGAAACTCTCCGGCGACGTTCAAATTCAATTCCTTCATCGCCTCGACATATTCGAGATATTGCTGGGCGATCAGGTTGATCGGAATGTCGTAGATATTGATTTCGCTCTTCTTGATGAGGTGCAATAAAAGATCGAGCGGTCCTTCGAAATTCTCGATACGGACCTGATACGGCAGCTCGGTTTGCTCGAATCCGCTGGGCTGTTGGTTGGGCTGATCCACGAGGGGCGTTATAGCAAGTTATAGGGGGACTGGGCAAGCCTGAAACTATATGTTGGGGGTAGGGCCATTTAGACTCATTACTTCAATTTGACGGCGTAGGCGACGAGAAAGGCGGCCACGAGCAGGATGCCTAGCGTTACCGCGTATTGCTGAAATCCGGACTGCCC
>JADLEJ010000064.1 GCA_020846195.1 Nitrospira sp. | reverse complement strand
TTTGAGAACCGCTAATATAGGGATGCTGATTGTCGGAGGAACGCTAACACTACTACTCCTACTTTTTGTGAAGTGGGAAAATAGATTAATAGTGCTAGACCATGGAGTGGGAAATCCACTGGCAGTATCTTCCATGGCAGGTATGGTTGCTCTCATCGCTGTTTTGGCTGATCCCTGGCCAAGATCTAAGCTATGGCTTCCATTTAAGTGGACTCTTATCCTTATATGCTTAGCCCTTGTCGTACGGTCAGCTTCTCGAGGCCAGCTCCTCGGCGTGCTAATCGTCTCGGTTACGTGCTTGCCTATCAGCCGCCGTTTGTCCAGTGTGAAACATTTCGTGATTTTAGGTCTTGTGGTTATTTTTCTGAGTGGAGCCACAGGGTGGGCGATCCAGGAATATTCTTCAGAACAGGTCTATGGAAACCGCGGAAGTCGGTGGGGTGAAGAAGGCGCAAAGGAAGATGTTTATGGTCGTCTCAATAACGCGATGCGTCTTGTCCACCTTGCCTATGAGACTCCTGAAACAATGTTGCTGGGTCTCGGCAATTCTGCCTCCTACGATCCACGCATCCTTGGAATCTATCCTCATTTTGTGCCTCTTGAGGTGCTAGCAGAAGAGGGGCTCATCGGATTTGGGCTATACGCATTGATTCTCTATTACCTATTCAAGAGCGTTGTTCGCAGCTTTCGACTTATTGGTGACGATCAGAGTGAACGAATGCTCCTTGGAGGCCTCGTTGGCCTTTGCATGTTCACGCTATTGCTCTCCTTCAAACAAGGAAGTCTATTGGGCAACTTAGAATTTTTCATGTTGGCGATTATTCTTGGCCGATATGAATGGATTCTTTCCGGAAACCGTGTTCTCGATAAGTCATGGAATGAATTTGAAGGCCAACCTGCGGATCATCGATCAGCCAGCCACCCTAGTTATTAGAGAGACTGACTAATGCTCATTCTAATGCTAAGCACATACGAGCTTTCTATACAAAAGGCAGTAGCAGGATGAAACGGGTCTACATCCAACAAAACTTTATTGCTCATTACCGAAAGGCGGTGTTTGAGCTGCTATCGTCGAACAGGGAATTTGAATTTACCTTCGTTGCAGATTCTAAATCTGACACTCCATCCATGAAAGTGGTTGAATGGGAAACCTCCCGGATTCGCCGCCAATACGCGAGAACTGCGATCTTAAAACTGCCACTGATTCCAGCTTTATTCTGGCAACCTGGGGTAATAACTAGCGTAACCCGAGATAAACCCGATTTGGTTATTGCCCTAGGTAACCCCTACTCATTAACTACCTGGATCCTACTCTTGATAGGACGTCTTTGGAGCGTACCTGTCTTTCTGTGGGGACATGGTTTGCTTAAATGGGAATCGGGACCGAAATGGTGGCTAAGAAGATCTTTCTATAAGCTTGCCAATGGCCTGTTACTTTATGGCGATAATGCAAAGGACTTATTGATAAAAAAGGGGTTCGACAGCCGTATTTTAAAGGTTATTTACAACTCTCTTGATTTTCAGGTCCAGGAAAAGCTTTTGAACGAGATTACCAAAAGCGAACTTGAAAAATTTCGGTCGAGTATTGGAGTAAATGACGGGGAAGGGCTGATCGCATTCTCAGGCCGTCTTCAAAGAAACAAAAACCTAGGGTTGCTACTCGACAGCGCAGGAGTTCTTCGAGGACGTGGCAGGATAGTGCATGTCGCTCTAATCGGTGACGGGCCTGAAAGACCTGCCTTGGTATCGCAGGCTATGAAGCTGGGCATCGTCCCGCAGCTACATTTCCTAGGCGAGAGCTATGAAGAGCGGTTCATTGCGACCGCCTTTATGGCAAGCGATCTTTCAGTTATACCATCCGGCGCGGGATTGTCAGTGATGCATGCCCTTGGCTATGGCCTTCCTGTTCTCCTTCATGATCGGCCAGAGGAGCATGGCCCAGAGTGGGAAGCAATACGAGAAGGAGAAACCGGGTTTTTCTATAGATATGGAGATGTCAATGACATGGCTGACAAGATTGAGGGTGCTCTGTTCCCGAGATCGAAAAAAGCAATGATGAAAGAAGCCTGCATCGCCATGATTCGCGAGCGATACAACGCCTCAGCCCATGCCAATGCGATCACCTCTGCAGTAACTCAAGCCCTTGAATTAAGGCAACAATAGGCGAATGCTACGAATACTTCACGTGATCAGCAGCTTAGACCTATCGGACGGAGGACCGCCTATGGCTTTGAGCCGTCTGGCGGGAGCTCAGGCTCATCTCGGAGCACAGGTGACAATTGCTGCGCTAGAACCGAAGATGAAACATGACCACATCCTAGCTGCCTACAGTCCTGTGATTGGGTTTAACAAGATTGCCATCGAATATTTGTGCCGCGGCGGCATGATCGAACGCCTCCTGGCTCGCCAGGCTGGGGCTCGACTGAAATTTCTCGCGAATGAACATGATGTGACCCACATTCATGGGATCTGGCGTCCTCATTTGCTAGAGGCCACACGCGTTGCACGCCAAGTTGGGCGGCCATATGTGATCAGCCCACATGGAATGCTATCGACATGGAGCATGACGCAAAAGAAACTGAAGAAACACTTCGCACTTTCTTTAGGCTGGAAAGCTGCACTTGAACAGGCGGCCTTCCTCCATGTGCTGAATCCGGATGAGGAGCGAGCAGTCTCCACCGTATGCAGGCCTAATAAATTAGTGATGCTTCCGAATGGCATCAACCTGGACGAGCTCAGCGAACAACCAAACGCCAATTCAGTTTGGGAACGCTTCCCCCAGTTTCGAGAAACCCCGTACGTCGTGTTCGTTGGCCGACTCCATTACTCCAAGGGCCTGGATATTCTGGCGCATGCTTTTGCTCAAATCGCTCGCGTGATAAAGAAAGTCCACTTGGTCGTTATTGGGCCTGACTTTGGTGAAAGCAAGGCTTTTCATTCGGAAATTCGTCGACTCGGCATCGAGTCACGAGTACACGTGTTAGGAGGGATTTATGGGACAGACAAGGTAGCACTGCTCCAGCATGCCTCCTGCTTCTGCCTGCCTAGTCGTCAAGAAGGATTTAGCATGGCAATTATCGAAGCCATGGCCATGGGCCTTCCCGTTGTTATCTCTGATGCATGCCACTTTCCTGAAGTCTCTACTGAGGCAGCGGGCCTAGTGGTGAAGTTGGACGATACAGCTTTTGCACAGGCGATCCTGAGTCTCCTGATGGATGAGGATACAAGGACGCAACTGGGAGCGAACGCCCGCCACCTTGCCTATTCCCGATATCAATGGAAGAGTATTGCACAGAACTTTCTCCAGTCTTACCTCGCTATTTCTGATGAGACGCCGAACCGGCTCACCAATTCCGCATGAATCTCAAAACTCGGGGGTGACCTTGTACGAATGTCATCCGACTGACTAATAACACAGCAAGTTACATAGGAGGATTTAGGAGACAGTGCCAAATCTAATCTTCTTAAACCGTTTTTTTTACCCCGATCATTCCGCTACCAGTCAGCTCTTGACTGATCTAGCCCTTCACTTGGCTAAAACGGGGGTATCAGTTCATGTCATCACAAGCAAGCAGCTTCATGACAACCCTGATGCCGTTCTTCCCGCTGCGGAGACCATTAACAACATACATGTTACGCGCGTTTGGACTTCTCGGTTCGGGCGTAACAATCTACTGGGACGCACATTGGATTATTTGACCTTTTATCTCAGTGCAACGTGGAATTTATTCAGACTGCTCCGGCATGGAGACATTGTAATTGCAAAGACTGACCCCCCTCTTATTTCCATCTTCGCAGGAATAGTGGCGAAGGCTCGTGGGGCAAAGCTGATCAATTGGACTCAAGACCTATTCCCTGAAGTGGCTGATGCGCTTGGGGTAGGCGGAATGGGAATAGCTACCGGCTTATTAAGTGCGGCCAGGAATTGGTCTCTTCGGATTGCAGCCCGCAACGTCGTCATCGGCAATGGAATGGCCATGAGGATTGCAGGAGAGGGGATCAATCCAAACGCAATAACAGTCATCCACAATTGGTCAGATGGCTGTGCGATTTAGCCCATCGAGCGGGAGAAGAATGAACTTCGACAAGAGTGGAATCTTCAAAGCAGGTTTGTTGTCGGGTACTCAGGGAATGTCGGACGAGCGCATGAATTTAACACCATTTTAGGCGCCGCGGAGAGGCTGAACAATGTCGAGGGGATTACTTTCCTCTTTATCGGAGGCGGCGCACAACGGAATCGAATAGAAGAGGAGGGGAGAAAAAGAGGACTTACGAATATTGCGTTCAAACCATTTCAGCCAAGAGCACAACTTGCCCTCAGCCTAAGCGTGCCTGATGTCCACCTCATATCGCTTCATCCTTCGCTAGAAGGCCTCATTGTCCCCAGCAAGTTCTATGGCGTCGCAGCAGTTGGACGTCCAACCGTATTCATCGGCAGCACAAACGGAGAAATCCCGCTTATTCTTCGGGAAGCTCAATGTGGATTTTCTATAGAGAACGGTCAGGCTGTGGAACTCAGTCGAATCATTCAGGAGCTAGCCTATTGCGCCGAAACCTGTATCCGCCTAGGGCGACGTGCAAGAGAAGTTTTTGATCAACGGTTTGATGTCCGACATGCCATGCGTGCCTGGGACACCGTGATTGGAGCGGTGACGAACCCGGTTTCCAGATTGGGTTAGATTAACGCCAGTGAAAGGAGCGACAAAGATGATACCGGTCAAAGTAAATTCTTTCATTGCAGGTCTGGCAATATGGGCGACTTTTACGGGTTCGACTGCTCTGGGTCAGACTCTTCCTGACTCAAAACCATTTATCGTATTTGACGGAACACTATACTCCAATAAGCCGGATCTTTCGGCCTATGGGCTTCAGCCCATAACCATAGGTTACTCAGCAAAATTCGGCTCTGACTGGTACAAACAAGCTGATCGTCTCCCAAACATTGATGCAGTGAAGGCGATTGCGCGAGACGCACATCAGGGAGGACAAATGATTGTCCTGGACATCGAACATTGGCAGCTCAAAGGCTCACCTGATTTAGTTCAAAATAACCTAGGTAAATACCTGACCGTGCTTGAATGGGTCCGAAACGCCACGCCTGGCATCTCGGTTGGCTACTATGGGGCGCCACCTATCCGGGACTATTGGCGAGCGATTAAGGATCCTTCAACCAAAGAGCATAAGGCCTGGATAGAAGAAAACGACCAAATTCGTTCACTAGCCAATGCCGTGAATGTGTACTTTCCCTCTCTGTACACTTTTTATCCCGACCAAGATGGGTGGAAGAAGTATGCACTTGCGCAAATAAAAGAAACCCGGCGATATGGAAACGGGAAGCCTGTCTATGTATTTTTATGGCCCCAGTATCATGATTCTAACAAGATACTTGGAGGTAGATATTTACCAGATGACTATTGGCAACTTGAGCTTGAGACCGCGAAGCAGTACGCCGATGGCATTGTCATCTGGGGGGGATGGGATTTAAAAAGTAATCGCCCTGCTAAATGGGACGATAATGCTTCCTGGTGGACGGTAACAAAGGAATTTATGAAACGTTTACACCCATCACAGCCTGCTAATGGAACTCATTGACCAAACCTGAAAGGCTGGGCGGCCATCCACATCACCCAGATACAATACAAATCTCTCCCACAGCGTGAACAACAGCTTAGCCGATGCCCGCTCCAAAAATAATGACACCGTCAATTGACGTTGGTCCCGTAACGAGACAGTCTTTAACTAGAGCAGACGACTTCTTCGACGATCTGTTGTCCCTGACGTTGTTCGAGAAACTCATTCGGGGTCAGGTGCCCGAGTGAGCTGTGCGGGCGGTGGTGATTGTAATCCATCCGCCAGGTTTCGATGATGGCTTGTGCCTCGGCGAGCGAAGCGAACTGGTGCACATTCAAACACTCGTCGCGTAGGCGCCCGTTAAACGACTCGATGAAGGCATTCTCTACCGGTTTACCCGGCCGAATAAAGTCGAGCTGCACACTCCGCCGATAGGCCCAATCCTCCAAGGCGCGTGATTGGAATTCGGTGCCATGATCGACGGTGATGGACCGAGGGCTCCGGCCTTGGCTCAGGACACGATCTAGCACCTGACTCACCGTCTCTCCCGTCATTCGAAATCTCGCCTCTAGCACCGGACTACAGCGACTCCAGTTATCGACGACCGTCAAGATCCGAAATGGCCGCCCGTCGGCCAGCGTATCATGGACGAAATCCATGCTCCAGCGTTCAGTCGGCCCGGTCGGGATCGGGGCTGGTCCACGATGCAAGGCCATGTGCTTCCGTCGACGAACCCGCATGCGGAGCTGTAACCCATCTAAACGATACAAACGACGGACGCGTTTGCGATTCACCAACCAGCCCTCTCGCCGCAGCAACACCCAGATCCGTTGATAGCCGAACCGCGGTCGGGCATGGGCCAGATCCCGAATGCGGAGCCGGAGGGCCGATTGATCCTTGGCGCGACTGGTTCGATACCACGAGGCTCGCCCGAACTGCGCCAACCGACAGGCCCGCGCACAACTCACCGAGAAGGTGTCCCGGAACCAGTGGGCCAGTTCCCGGCGGCGGGCGGGCCTTAGACTTTTTTTCGCAGAGCCTCCGACAACATGTGCTTATCGAGCGAGAGATCGGCCACGAGCCGTTTCAAGCGACTGTTTTCTTCCTCTAGCTGGCGGAGGCGCCGCAATTCACTCACACCCAAATGGGCGTACTTCTTTTTCCAGGTGTAAAAGGTGGCTTCGCTGACGCCGAGCTGTCGGCAGAGGTCGCCGACCGGAGTCCCACTCTCGGCTTGCCGGATGGCATAGACGATCTGCTCTTCGGAGAATCGTGACCGCTTCATCGATCCACTCCTTTCGTCGAGGACCGCCGAAGCCGCCAGTCTACTCTAGGTTAGAAGTGCTGTCGCTTTTCGGAGAGACGTCAAATCGACTCACTAAGTATGTCCACTAAACCATACACCGCACCATTAGAACATCTTGAATGCGAATAAAGTTTTTTCTTGCTGTGTCTTTCTAAATAAGTTACGGTGCGAAACGTTGAAGTGAAGTCTGTTGGTTTCCTCTCGCAGGAATATCTGCTGCTTCTTTCGGCAATACAAACTTTCACATAGTCAGTAAAGACGCCGCGAGATTATGGTCAAGCATTTATGGCCGGACTACTTTTCACTTTGGAGGTTTTATCATGAGGCACGGCGCACGAGCTAAGACACTTTCAAAAATTGCATGCACAGCAGCGATCATGCTTTCCGTTACGCTGACAACATCGCCAGCTCCAGCTGCGCTCATGCAGTTCTCATTCACTGGCGCAGTCAACGGTGTCGGCGCCGATCTCTTCCCCACAATTAACAATGGCCATACGCTCTCTGGCCTCATGACGATCAACACGAGCATCGCCGATTCTAATCCATCATCATCCATCAGCTCCTATACCAACGCCATCCAGAACCTGACCCTCACACTCGGGCTACACACGGCAACTCTGGGAGCTGCGGACAATACAATTAACATTCAGCACTTTGCCTCGTATGATCAGTATGCCTTATCCGGCCCCTTGACTGGCCCTGCCTTCACAGGCCCCGGGCCCCTGTTTAGCAGCTTCACCCCGGCAAGGTTTGAGTTCGATGGCAATGCGTTGAATTCAGCATCTCCTCCAAGCCTGTCGTCCTTCTCATCGAACGAGTGGCGAATGATTTTCGATGGTCCAGGAGGCAGCCGCGTCACGGTTAAAGGCGCCCTTACCTCTTTAACCGCAGTGCCCTTGCCTGCAGCAGTCGTTTTGTTCGGCGCAGGCCTCGTAGCGTTGGCAGGTCTCGGAGCGGGGAGCCGACGGCAGCGCCAGGGTACGCCTATGGCAATTCAGACTGGAATGATTTAGCAAAACGTCGTTTCTAAACGATTTATTTATTGAGAGGAATTACACGATGCCACGCTTTAGCTTTATCACTAAAAAACTATGGGCCACTGGTGGGCTCTTACTCGGAACGATTCTCGTAGTATCGCCAGTTGGCGCAGCGCCGATTACCTTCAATTTCACCGGATTCGTGAGTGACTCTGGCACGCATGTCTCGGGTAACCTTCCCCAATATGCGCCGGTTACCGGTTCATATACGTTCAATTCACTCACGAGCAACACGGGGAGTGGCACCACCGGGACTTATAATGGCGCACTTTCAAGCTTTACTGCCACAATCGGGTCGTATGTCGTCTCTTTGGGCGCCACAAATACCATTCAAGTCATCAATCCTCTCAATCTGACGAGTGATGCCTACAAGGTTTCTGGGGCGTTTACCGGAAATCTCCCTTTCAGCAACAGTAATACGGCGCCTGCGACGTTTCTTCTCAATCTTGCGAACCCTTCGACGAACCAATTTAGCGGCGTAGCGCTCCCGCTCTCTCCGCCAAGCCTTTCCTCCTTTGCGACCAAAGAATTGCGTTTGGTGTTCGGCACTGGCAATTCTCGATTGGTTACAGTGAGCCTGACATCTCTCACTGCGGTTCCGCTTCCGGCTGCCGTAATCCTTTTCGGCGCGGGCCTGGTGGCCTTGGCTGGGTTGGGAGCTGGAAGCTGGAGACAGCGTAAGAACGGCCTCGCCGCCTAATTCGCATCAGGATAGGTCTCATGGAACAGCCGGCGCGCAAGCGCCGGCTGTTTCGTTTTGCGTTACTTCATACCACCCCATATACGCACCTATTGCCGGTCTGCACACATTCTGTGCCGATTGCAGCCTGATTCAGAATTGAACTCTCCTCGTAGGCCCCTGCACACAACGGTTCCAGGCGGACCATTTCCACCCTCTGAATTTCCAATACGTTAGCTCCTTCCAGCAATGGTCTGGCTCTTGCTGAGACCTCCCGCTGTGCGCATGTACCACCTCTACAAGGAGTCTGACATTATGCAGAAGAACAAACCGTCGTCGATCAAAGGGCTTTTCCTGCCGGCGATCGCGCTGTGCTCCCTGTTCGTCACAGGGAACGTGGCCCAAGCGGCGCTAGTAAGCTATTCGTTCACCGGCAGCGTCACGCAACTGAACGGTCCACTGTTAGGCACCTATAGCATTGGGGCGGTCAATGCCGGATCTACGATCTCTGGATCCTTTCAGTTTGATAACGGCGCTGCTACGGGTGGCAGTTACAATGGTGTCGTGAAGAACTTTACACTGAACAATCTGAACGGCTCGACAGCAGTACAAACCTCTGGTGCCAATGCCATATCGATTTTGAAAAATATCGATCTAGGAGATGGATTCAATGGAGATCGCTGGAGACTGGCGACAGATGTTAGTGGCAATGCAGTCGGAGGCCTTAAACCGTATCAGTTCGATTTGAATCTTGATCGCGAAGGAAGTCTATTCAGCAATACCAATATGCAGAATCCGCCAAGCTTGGGAACACTGACTGGAACAAGATGGCGTCTCATTTTCGAGAATGCCAGCGGAAATCTTGTCAGAGTCCAGGGAACATTGAACAGCCTGACGGCGGTGCCGTTGCCGGCCGCGATGCTTCTCTTCGGGGCAGGGCTCATCTCGCTGGTCGGTCTCGGTGCCGGAGGCTTACGAAACCTCCGCGGCACCGAACAGGTTTAAACAGGGACGGGCATGTACAAGGCATGGGCTTGGCCTCCCATCACAGGGATACGCCAAGCCCTTTGTCTATCTAGAAACGGTCGCGCAAGAAAGTGACTGATGCGCGAAAATGAGAACCGGTGAATGGTTGCATTCAAACAATGCTGACCGGTGCTACACAATCGAGCCTCTGAGAGCAATGCTGGCAGACATATTCAACAGCCAACAAGGAATCTACGTAGATGCTCTCTAAAACTCTAGTAAGAAGGTTGCCTTACTACGGTCAATCTGGTATCCAGATACATATCCTCTACGCGGTCACTCTGCTGTAGATCCATTACATCGGGCGCCTGGTTATGAACAGCAAGCTTTTTCTAAGCTTCAGCGCAATTATCGCCACAGTCTCACTGGGCTATCTCTATTTTGACAGCCTGGTGTTTCTCTCCAACCATTGGCTCGGCAGCGACGATTACAGCCATGGCATGTTTGTCCCTCTCATCAGCCTCTTTCTCATCTGGCAATCGCGCCATCGCATCGCCGCGGCAGGAATGACCGGCTCCTGGTGGGGCCTGGCCATCGTCATCGCAGGCCTCTTGCTCTATCTGATCGGAGAGCTCGCCACGCTGTATGTGCTCCAACACCTCTCGCTCTGGATCGTCCTCGTCGGGCTAACGATCGGCGCAATCGGCATCAAGGCCAGCCGCACCATTGCCTTTCCTCTTGGATATTTACTGACCAGTATTCCGCTCCCCACATTCTTATATGCCGGCCTGTCGAGCCAGCTGCAATTGTGGTCGTCGGCGCTTGGAGTCGGTTTCCTGCAACTCATCGGCGTCACGGCCTTTCGGGAAGGCACTGTGATCGACCTAGGCCCGGTGCAACTGCAAGTTGTGGAGGCCTGCAGCGGAATCCGCTACTTACTCCCACTGACCTCGCTGGCATTGCTCTGCGCCTATCTGTTCAAGGACCAGATGTGGAAACGCGTCATCCTGGTCCTCTCGGCAATCCCAATCTCGATTCTCGTCAATGGATTTCGCATCGGCATGATCGGCGTGCTCGTCGAATGGTACGGGCAGGGGGCATCCGAAGGCTTCGCTCATCTTTTCGAGGGCTGGGTGCTATTCATGGCCAGCCTTGGTCTGCTGATTCTCGAAATGTGGTTCCTGGCCAGAGTCGGATCGCAAGGCCAAGCCATCTCTCTTTACGATCGATTCACCTGGCGAGACAATACTCCGACTTCTTTCACTCCTGCATCTTCAACCGCTGGCCAGCAGCCATCATTTTCGTCCCCAGCCTATCTCTTCAGCGTAGCCTTGCTAATTCCCGTGGCAGTTGCCTCCTCTTTTCTTACCCAAAGACTAGAGGTTCCGCCTGACCGAGCGCTATTCGTCGATTTCCCCATGCATCTCGAAGGATGGACCGGCACCTCATTGTCGCTGGAACAGCAGTACATCGACGCGCTGCGATTCGACGACTACGCGTTAGTGGAATATCACCAGGACGACAATCAGCCGGTTACATTCTATTCGGCCTACTACCGCTCGCAGCGGAAAGGGCAGTCGGCGCATTCTCCGCAAAGCTGTCTCCCCGGCGGAGGCTGGGAAATCTCTTCCCTCAAGAAATTAGATTTCGCCCCGGCATCCGGCATGACACATCAGCTCCATGCCAACCGCGCCGTCATCGAGAAGGGCAACCAGAAACAAATCGTTCTGTACTGGTTTAAACAGCGGGAGCGCATTCTCACCAGCGAGTATTTGGTGAAATTCTACTTGTTTTGGGATGCCCTGCTGCGCGCGCGAACCGATGGAGCGCTCGTGCGGATTGCCTCTCTCGTTGGCCCTGGAGAAACAGAAGAGACCGTCGACCAACGAATGCGGCAATTTGTCTCAGCCATGCAGCCAGAGTTGGACCGGTATGTGCCGGATTGATGGGATGCCGGGCAGGGAGCTATGACTAGCGAACTATTTTTCAGTTTCATGACCTCGCTGCTCATTTGCATGGCGCTGATTCCGCCGTTGCGGATGCTGGCTGCCCGGCTCCATTTTATGGATCAGCCGGGCGAGCGCAAGGTGCATCAACATCCGATTCCCAGAGTGGGAGGTATTGCCTTCGCAGCAGGAGCCTGTGTCAGCATTGCCTGGTGGGCGCCGAAAGATATTGTCACGCTGTCGGTTCTTCTGGGCGGATTGATTATCCTCGGATTCGGCATCTGGGACGACCGGGTAGATCTTGGGTATCGCCCCAAACTGCTCGGACAAATCCTTGCCGCCCTGGCAGTCATCCTGGTCGGAGGCATCCGTTTCGAGAGCGCCCCCTTCCTGCTCGACGCCGAGCTGCCCCTGTGGATCAGCATTCCCGTCACCATGCTCTTCCTTGTCGCCGTCTCAAACGCGGTAAATCTCACCGATGGTCTCGATGGCCTGGCCGGGGGACTCTCCTTTCTTACCCTCTGCGGCATCGCGTATCTCGCGCATCTCTCAAACGACACGCTGGTCATGATGCTGGCGGTCCCCTTTATGGGCGGCCTCTTGGGATTCCTGCGCTACAACACGTACCCAGCCAGAATTTTCATGGGAGACGGCGGCAGCCAGCTGCTTGGATTTATGATGGGAGTCCTGGCCATTCTGCTGACCGATTCGGCCAGAGGTCCATTCAGTTCTTCTCTTTCGCTCTTTCTGTTGGGCCTGCCATTTTTGGACACGCTCGGCGTCTCAGCTCAGCGTCTGGCTGAAGGGCGGTCGCCGTTTGTCGGGGACCGCACCCACATTCATCACAAGCTCATGGCGATTGGCCTGCATCATTACGAAGCGGTCACCGCCATTTACGGCATCCAAGGCCTCATGGTGACATCGGCCTATTTCCTGCGCTGGCAATCGGACATCTTGATCATCCCCCTCTACCTCGGCTTGGCCGGCATCGTCTTGGCTTTGTTTATTGCCGCAGGCCGGGGAGTCTTTTCCAAACACTCCTCTGAAAATACGTTGGTTCGGTCCGAGCAATGGCTCGAAGACGTCCTGACTCGTCACTGGCTCCATGATTTACCCATTCGATTCTTGGCCGTGGTCGTCCCTCTCTTCCTTATCGCGACGGTGTTTCTTCCAGCCGAAGTGCCACACGATATCGGCTATCTGGCGACCGCTCTCTTTGTCGTCGTCCTGCTCGGGCTCGCATTCATCCCTCAGCTGGCTCCATATTTTGTGCGGGGAGGGCTGTACCTCGGCAGCACGTGCCTGCTGTATGTCAGCGATGCCGCATGGTTGGAAGCGGGATTTCCTATTCCCACAACCTATCATCTCCTGTTCGGCGCCATGGCCATCATGGTTCTCCTGACGATGCGATTCGACAGCCATAGCCGGTTTCAAACGACCCCCTTGGACTACTTGATGGTGTGCCTGGCTGTGATCGTGCCGTTTCTCCCAGGCATGCAGGCGAATGTGTCATCGCTCGGCCTTTTTTCGGCCAAGCTGATCGTGCTGTTTTTCTCGTTCGAATTACTGCTCCACGCCTTTTCAGATCGAGTGAAGCAGCTGGGGCTGGTTTCCCTCTGGATTCTCTTTGGTTTGGGGATCAAGATGTGGCTATGAGCGAGAGCGCCCCCTTGGAAGTTGGAAGCAAGCGAGAGCAGGTAACACAAAGGTACCACCATGAACTACAGACATCTCATTATAGTAATACTGGCCGTCGCGCTCGCCGCCTGTGGCGGCCCGGAGGAACGAAAGGCCAAGTATCGGACCAAGGCTCAAGACTATCTCACCGCCGGCAACTACCCAAAAGCGCGAGTGGCCTTGCGCAATGTGCTCAAGATCGATCCCAAGGATGCCGACGCCTATTTCTTATTCGCGCAGGTCGAAGAAAAGGAAAAAAACTGGCGCAACGCCGTGGGGCTCTACCAGGAAGTCGTTCAACTCGTTCCGACTCATAACGCCGCATTAATCACCCTGGCTAAATATTATCTGGAAGCCCGTCTGAGCGACCAAGTGCTGGCAAATGCCGATAAGGTCCTCGCAACGGACCCTCAAAATCCACAGGCTAGCGCGCTGAAAATCGCGGTCCTGGCGCTGGAGGGATCGCTGCCGGAAGCCACGCTCAAAGCGGAAGCCCTCGCCAAGGAATTTCCCACGGAGCCGGACGTCGCGATTCTGCTTGCCACACTTTATACCCAGCAGCAACGAACCGCCGATGCGACCACGGCACTTCGACTGGCCTTAGCCACCCATCCGAAGAACATGGATCTCCTTAACAACATGGATACGATTCTGCTTCAAGCGAAGGATCTTCCCGGCGCAGAATCTGTCGTGCTTCGCATGATCGAGGCAGAACCAACCGTGTTCGATCATCGATTGAGGCTGGCCCGGCTCTATGACGGACAGGGTGCCCACGAGAAGGCAGAAGCCGTTTTGCGCGACGCGATCACGCTCGATCCGCAAAGCGAAGAGCGCCGGCTTCTATTGGCCGACTTTCTCCAGACCAGAAAAAATGCGCGCGCCGCGGAGCAAGTGCTCCTCGATGGAATGACCCACTTATCGCATTCGACCAAAATCCGCTTTGGCCTGGCTGAATTCTACCTCAAGAATGGACAGGAACCGCAGGCACGGGAACAATACCAAGTCCTAATCAAAGAACAGAAAGAGAAAGCCGCTGGATTGGACGCCACGGTCAAACTGGCAGAACTCGACCTCTATGCGGGAAAACAGGCGGACGCAGCCCGGCAGATCCAAGAGGTCCTAAAGATTAATCCGCGATCGACCGAAGCCCTGGTTCTCTCCGGGCGCATGGCCCTGGCGAAACGCAACGGTAAAGACGCCGTCCAGGCCTTCCGAACCGTCTTGCACGATCAACCTGAACTGGCAACTGTCCACTTTTTGCTTGGCCAGGCCTACCAGGTAACGGGGGAGATTAACCTGGCCAAAGAAAGTTTCGAACGAGCTGTGGCCCTCTATCCTGGCCAAGTAGATGCCCGCCGCTCACTGGCGGCGCTTGAAAGCCAAAGCGGCAAACCGCAGCAGGCCCGCGCCAGGCTAGACGACCTATTGAAGCAGCGTCCCGACGACCTGGCCGCGCTCGACATGCTGATGAATCTCGATCTTGCGACAAAGAATTGGACTGCGGCAGAACGCACGCTCGAACGGCTCAAATCCGTCTCGAAAGAAAGTGTCGTCGAAGCCATGGCAGAAGGCCGCCTGCGCGAGGCGCAGGGGCAATTCGATCAGGCTAGCATTGCCTATGAACGGGCAACAGTACTGGCGCCGAACGAGCCAGAGTCGCTCTTATCGTTGATTAAACTGGATGTCGCACAAGGCCATATCGACCGGACGAAAGTGAGGCTTGAAGCGTTGGTGGCCGGTCAGCCTGATCATTTGTTCGGCCACGGACTGCTGGGCGAAGTGCTGGCCATGACCGGCCACCCGAAAGAGGCCGACAGCCAATTCAAAGAGGCAACGAGGATCAATCCCAAATGGATTACACCCTGGCTCGATTGGGGAAGCCTCTGGCTCGCGCAGAAGCAGCCGGATCAAGCGGCGCAGGTCATTCAGGCCGGTCTTACAGTCAACCAGAACAGCGAAGAATTATATATGTTATTGGCCTTGACTCATACCGCTGCGGACCAGGTCGATTCGGCCATCTCCGCCTACGATGGCGCTCTGCGTTTGAATCCCCGTAATGTTCTGGCGGCTAATAATCTGGCAACCATACTCGTCGATTCTAAGGGGGACGCCCAGAGTTTGCAGAAAGCCTTTGCATTAAGCCGCGACTTCGAAAAGGATGCGCCGCACCCGCTCTTTCTGGATACACTCGGCTGGGTGCGCTTCAAGATGGGACAGCAGGAAGAGGCCCTGCGGATCATGAAGGATGCCGTCGCCAAAGCCCCGGAGGTTCCCATGCTGAACTATCATCTTGGGATGGCCTACTTCCAAGCAGGCAAGACATCCGAAGCGAGAATCCATCTTGTCAAAGCGTTGAAAAGCACTGAGCCGTTCCAAGGAAGGCAGGAAGCGGAGCAGATCCTGTCTCAGATGAAAGGGTAGGAGCCAACGTATGTTCAACCATCATATCCTCTTGCAATACCTAGGGCCGCTTGTCGTGACCGGCATCGTGATGGGAGGGCCGCTGTTGGTGCAACCGCTGGCCATGGCGGAGCCGCCGGTTGTCCCTCAGGCCGACCCCGGCTATCGCCTCGGAGCTGAGGACGTCATGCTCATTTCAGTCTGGAAAGATGAGCAACTGACCCGCGAAGTCGTGGTTCGACCAGACGGCCTCTTTTCATTTCCCCTCGTCGGAGATATCCAGGCCGAGGACCGAACCGTGGAGGAAATCAAAACCGACCTCGTCAAACGACTGGTCAAATACATTCCAAACCCGAACGTCTCTGTCGCAGTCATGAAGGTCTTGAGCTACAAGATCTATGTCGTCGGGCGGGTAAACAAACCGGGAGAATATCTGATCGGCCACTACACCGATGTGCTGCAGGCGTTGAGTCTGGCCGGAGGGCTGACCCCCTTCGCTGCGGAAAACGACATCAAGGTGATTCGGCGGGTGAGGGGACAGCAGCAGGTCTTCCCCGTTCGCTACGGGGATCTCCGCAAAGGGCAGGATCTGGAGCAGAACATTCTTCTCCATCGCGGCGACACGCTGATGGTGCCATAAAACATGCGATTGAGGCTTACGGGTAGAGACCGTGTTCAATCGCGCTGGTTGAAAGATATCGGACGGTTTATTCTATTGGTCTGCCTAATTGGACCCAGCATGGCAGGCTACAGTGCCGCGGCGGAGTGGTCGATCCTGCCGTCGATTGGAGTGAAGGGCGTGTACAACGACAATCTGCTGCTCACACCACTACCCCACGATGCAACCTATGGCTATTGGATCTCGCCAGCAGCCGAGTTCGCAGGGAAAACAGAACGCCTCGAAGTGAGCGGCAAGGTGGCATCCGACTTCGTGACCTACTATGGAGGTGAGGAAACGACTTTCACAAATATTTTCCTGCCGCTCTCGGTACGGTACAAGACAGAAAAAGACCTCCTGGGATTTACTGGAGGATTTACCCGTGATAACACGTTGATGAGCGAATTGTTCAATACCGGAGTGGTCGTGCGGTTCACCCAGCGGAATCAATGGAATGCCAATCCCTCCTGGACGAGGAGTCTGACGGAGAAATTGTCGCTGCAAACATCTTTTCAGTTTACAGACACAACCTATGAGAACGGCCTCAGACTAGGCCTGGTAGATTATCAACTCCTGGGTGGCGCGGTCGGTTTCATGTATCAAGCCACCGAGCAGGATCAAATACAATTGACTGGAATGTACACTCAATTTCGAACCACCAACTCACCGTCAGGTTTCGAGGCAAGTTTTCCTGGAGCTATGATAACTTTCACGCATGCCTTTACGGAATCGCTTGTGGGCAGCGCCTTCGGTGGCCCTCGGTTTATCGGCACCACCACCCAGACTGTTGGCGGCAGCCTGAAGACAGAGGAAACCGTCTGGGTCTATGGCGCAAGTCTCACAAAACAATTCGAGAGCGGGTCTATCCAGGTCAACGCTGGGCGAGATGTGGTTCCCAGCGGATTTGGACTCCTGATCCAAACCGACCGCGTGAGCCTTTCCGGTTCCTATAATATTTCTGAAACCGTCACAGGCTCTCTTGGTGCCAATGGCTATCTCACCTCTGGTGCCACACACACCATATCGGGAGGGACACTGGCCGAGCAGCGTTATATCGGCATATCGCCCAAGCTAGCGTGGAAGTTTCTCGAATGGTGGAAGCTGGAAGCCTCCTATAATTACGGATGGCGCGATGTCGATGGATTCTCAACCGCCGCAACATCTAATTCCGCCATGTTGATGCTGACCTACTATCCACCCAAACTGGCCCTCTCAAACTGAAAGAACTGAACGATGCTTCCTCAACAACCAACACAGGGACAAGAACAGGGGCAAAGCCTGCAAGACTATGTCCGGATCTTTCATCGCCGGAAAAGATTGATTCTCCTGGCCGGAGGAATGCTTTTAGCACTAAGTCTGAGTGTCGCCTTCTTTTGGCCTCCTACCTATAAGTCCATGGCGACTATTCTTATTGAAGAACAGGAAATCCCGACCGATTTGGTGCGCTCCACCATTACCAGTTATGCCGACCAGCGCATCGAAACGATCAAACAGCAGGTCATGAGCCGCACGACTCTCTGGAAAGTCGTTGAGCAATTCGACCTCTACCCCGATCAGCGCAAAGACAGTCCTGCAGAAGAAATCGTCAAACGTTTCATCAAAGATATCGAAGTGGAAGTGATCAGTGCGGATGTTGTGGATAAGCGCACTCAGCATGCCACTAAGGCCACCATTGCGTTCACTGTTGCCTACCAGAACAAATCGCCTGAATTAGCCCAAAATGTGGCGAACGAGCTCACGAGTCTTTTCCTCGGCGAAAATTTGAAGAGCCGGGAGCGGCAAGCCCAGGAAGCCACGTCCTTCCTTCAACAGGAAGCTGAGACTCTCGCTAAACACATCGGGGAGATCGACGACAAGATTGCCGGATTCAAACAGCGGGCGCAAGGCGCACTGCCTGAGTTGATGCCCCTGAATCAACAGCTCATGAATCAATCAGACCGGGAATTGATGGATGTCGATCAACAGATCCGCACACTCGAGGAGCGCAAGAATTATCTAGAAGGGGAACTCGCAACGATCAAGCATAACAGTCCGATGATTTCCGCGAGCGGCGAGCGCATTCTCGACGCAACCGACCGTCTCAGAACCTTACGCGCGGAGCATGCAGGCGCATCGGGCAATCTGGCCCCTGACCATCCTGATATTGTGAAAATGAAGCAAGAGATCGAGGCGCTGGAAAAGGAGACCGGACACCTTCCAGAGGTTGAGGAGGCGTCTAAGCAACTAGTGGATGCCCGAGCCTCGCTCGCCACGATTTCAGAGCGATTGGGCAATGAACATCCGGACGTTGTGCAGGCCAGGCAGCGTATCTCGGCGCTTGAGAAGGAAGTGCGCAAACTTCGAGCGGTTCCGTTGCACAAGAACCCCATGCAACGACCGGAGAACCCTGCCTACATCAATATCCAAGCACAGCTAAACTCTGCCGCTTCTTCGCTGGACGCGCTCAAAAAGACCAAAGCCGATGTCAAACAGCGTCTCCAAGCCTATGCGACACGCCTGGAGAAGACGCCTGAACTTGAGCCGGAATATCTTGTCTTGATTCGAGACCGGGATACTTCAGGACAGAAATATCAGGACATCAGATCCCGACTGTTGGAAGCCAAGGTATCGGAAGGTTTGGAGGTGCAGCGCAAGGGTGAACGGTTTTCTCTCATCGACCCGCCGAGCCTGCCGGAAAAGCCGGACAAGCCGAACCGCCTTGCCATTGTGCTACTCGGCTTTATTCTGGCCGTCGGCGGGGGCCTTGGATCGGGCGCAGCGGCGGAATCGCTGGATCATTCCATCCGCTCACCGGAACAACTTGCGCAACTGACCCACATGTTCCCGTTGGCCGTGGTGCCCTTCATGCCCAATGAGCAAGATCTCTCGAAAGCGGTCAAGCACCGTCGACTAGTCAGGGGAGTCGGCGTCGGCGCATTGGGCATAATCCTCTTACTGCTGCACGCATTCGTCGTGCCGCTCGATGTACTCTGGTTTGCAGCCTTAAGACGGTTTGGAATAGAGTAAGCCACTAGCCTGTTGCAGGAGCCTCACATGGACCGATTTCGCGCTGCCGTACAGCTATATAAGGACCAGCAAAGCGGGCCTTCGAATAAACCTTCCGGAGGGCGATCCAGCGGGCCGCAGGCAGTGCCGCCTCCAATTGTCTACACCAAGACGAAATCACTGGATGTACCGCTCTCGGTTCTTCGTCAGCGGCGCGTCATGGCCGCCTACGACAAAGGCCCGTTCGTCGACGCATTCAAAATCCTTCGCACACAGGTGCTGCACCGGCTTCGTGAAAAAAGCTGGAACGTGCTCGGGATCACTAGCCCAGGAGACGGCGAAGGCAAAACATTAACTGCGGTGAATCTGGCCATTAGTTTGGCTATGGAGGCCACCCAGACCGTCTTGCTGGTCGATGCAAATCTTCGCAATCCCAGCATCCATGATGTCTTCGGATTGCAGGACTGTCCTGGCCTGGCCGATTATCTCCTCGATGACGTGCCGGTCGAAAATCTGTTGGTCCACCCTGGCATCGGCCGGTTTGTGTTGCTTCCTGGAGGACGGGCGATTCAGAACTCGACCGAAATCCTGACATCGCCGAAGATGCTGGCCTTAGTCGAAGAGTTCAAGCACCGCTATCCTTCGCGGATTGTGATTTTCGATTTGCCCCCATTGTTGCAAACGGCTGACGTGCTGGCCTTTTCTCCCTATACCGATGCACTGCTGCTGGTCGTGGAGGAGGGGAAAACCTCTGCGGACGACGTCCAACGGGCGCTTTCGCTGGTGAAGAATTCCCGTCCTATTCTTGGCACCGTCCTCAACAAGGCCGGACAGCTAGCCGCCACGCCGGCGAGCATGAGAAAACTCTTGGAGAGCTGACGGTTATGTACGAAACTTTTTATAATCTTCGCGCCAAACCTTTTGCGCTCCTTCCGGATAGAGACTTTCTCTATGCCGGCGCGGTGCATCGAGCGGCGTATGGCCTGCTGGAATACGGCATTCTCAGCCAGGCCCCATTCATGGTCCTCACCGGCGACCCCGGCATGGGCAAAACCTCGCTGTTGCAAAAACTCATCGCCGAACATGGGCAGAAACATTCCATCGGGCTCATCACCAATGCGCGCTACGACATTGAGCATCTCCTGCCCTGGATCCTGCTATCTCTCGGCTTGAGCACCAAACAACTCGATCCGGTCGAAGCCTATCACGTATTCACGCAATTCCTGGTCCAGGAATCGAAACAACACCGGCGGGTCATTCTCATTGTCGATGAGGCCCAAAGCCTCGGCGTCGAACTGCTGGAAGAGCTTCGATTGCTCTCTAATTTGAACGACGGCAAAACACTGAAGCTGCAAATTATTCTGTCCGGCCAGCCAGACCTTCATGCGCTGCTCCAGCGGATCGACATGACGCAGTTCGCCCAGCGCATCGTGGTCGACTATCATCTGGAGCCGCTGGCTGAAGCGGAAACTGGACAGTGCATTCGCCACCGGCTGCGCGTGGCCGGCGGATCGCCTTCGCTATTCACCAACAAGTCCTGCGCGCTGATCCATCGACTAACGAAAGGCAACCCTCGCCTCATCAATCAAGTCTGCGAAATCGCCCTGACCTATGGATTTGCCGAACAGGCCAGAGTGATCACTTCCAAACTTGTGGCGCAAGCGGCGCTGGACCGGAGCAAAGGCGGTATTTTGCCGCTCGCCGGACGCGAGGAACTGGCCATGCTGGCGGCCGCCCCTGAAGACACAACCGAAATCGACGCCTCTATTCCGAAACCCACGTCTGCCGCTCCTCAGACAACAGATATGACCCGCATCTCCTCCAGAGAGCACAATTCAGAGGCGCTCTACCAAGACGGATTGCGCATGAAAAACGAGAACCGTCTTGAAGAAGCTCTCGCTCTATTCGAGGAGGCGAGCAAAGATCCGGCTTTCTGGCTGAAAGCGCATGCACAAATCGGCATCTGCTGCAGAACCATGGGGAATTTGCGGGCGGCGACCCAGGCCTTTCGCGTCGCTCTCAGCGATTCATCGGCCTCGCCCAAGGAAATCCTCGATGTGCAATATATGCTTGCGCGATCGCTCCAATCCTCACTCCAGAATAAGGAGGCACTGACCGTCTATCGCCAACTCGCACGCGCACAGCCGGATTACCGCGACGTCGCCGACCGAATCAAGCAATTGGCAGCGTCTACCGCCGGTGGGCGCATAAATAGTGGACCTAAACCCACCGCATCCGACTCCTGGGTCAGCCAGGCGTTCGACAGCCTTCATCGTTTAATCGGCACGACTCGATCCTAAGGAACAATCCATGAACGGCGGCACTGCCGGCGCCGCTCAAGGCTCGCTCTGTTTCTGCCGATAGGCATAAGACACGAGCACCTCTATGAGCCTTGAAGTCATCCAAATCATCGAAGCCGACGAAGACCAGGCGCGGACAATCGATCAGGTCCTCCGCAAGGCCTCGTTTCGCACCAATATTGCTTTCGATGGGCAAACCGGCATCCAAGATATCTGGAAAAATCGGCCCGCCTTAGTCGTGCTCGATCTCATGGTGCCTGGCATCGGCGGCAAAGATCTGTGCCAGCGGCTGCGCGAAGACCCACAAACCAAGTCCATGGGGATCATTCTGGTCACGGCGCTGACCTCGGAAGACTCTCGCGTGGCAGGGCTGGAAAGCGGGGCCGACGATATTCTGACGAAGCCCTATAGCCCTCGCGAGCTAGTTGCGCGAGTCCATGCCGTGCTGCGGCGCCTCGCCGATGGCATGCTGAACAATCTCGACGATCTCGACGACGATCTCGCATTGGACGCCACCCAATATGTCGTTACGTTCCGGGGGCGACAGCTGGTCCTGACCAAACCCGAATGGCAAACCCTCCTGCGTTTGGCAAAGACAACCGGAAAGGTCGTGCCGAGAGAAGAGTTCCGCACTCTCTTGTGGGGTAACGATACCCTCACCCATGATCGAGAGCTCGACCAACTCGTCGCTGCGCTCAATCAGAAACTCACAGGCCAACACGGCGCCGCGCCTCTTATTACCAAGGTTGCCGAAACCGGCTACCGGCTTCTCCGAAAAGAACAGGCTCTTCCTCTCAACGCCTGATCTGTCATAGAACAGCCGCACGCATTCGTTCATACCGCCGTTCACGCTGCTCAACAATTGTGCTAGCGTACGTCCACCTCAGGAGATTCGTCCTATGGATTGTGTATTGATGCGCCATGGCATCGCGGTCGAGATAGAGGAATGGGCGGCCAGCGACGATACCCGTCCCTTGACCGATCAAGGGAGAAAGAAGGTGCGCCAAACGGCACAAGGATTCGCCGCGATGGGACTCACCATCACGCACCTCTTCGCCAGCCCCCTCGCCAGGGCCAGGGAAACCGCCGAGATCGTCAACGCCATTCTCTGTCCATCTGTCGCAATGGCTCTGTGCAACGCTTTGAAGCCAGGCTCCTCACCGCAATCTCTGGCAACCTTCCTTCTGGCTTTTCCAGACAATGCCGTCATCCTCTGTGTCGGGCATGAACCGTTGCTGGGCGCAACAGGCAGCTATCTGCTCAACGGGCAGGCGTCACCGAACTATCCGATGAAGAAAGCCGGTGCTGGGCTAATTCATCTGCCAGGACCTGCGCGAGCAGGGGAGGGACTGCTGCATTGGTGGTGTACCCCGACGCAGCTTCACGCACTGGGGCGAGCCATGAAAAGCAAAGACCATGATTGAAGGAACGCCTAACGCCAAACTGGCTGCAGATTCCAGTGCGATGAGTAAGGAGAGAAACCGCTCATCGCAACTTCTCAGGGGCTTGCGGCACTTCCCTAAACTGAACCCGCCGTCGAAAGACCTGTTCAAGCAGATCTGCCCGCTGTACCGCTGACCAGATCTCCATCGCGGCATCGCCGCTGACGGTCGCGGCAATCGTCAAGGTCTGACCGATCTTTACATCCACGGTCTGCACCGCAGAAAAATGCGTCCGATCCAGAGCATCGGCCACTCTCAGAAAGGCCGACAGGATTCGCACCGTCCGTTTGAGCTTTACAGAGAGCGCCGCATAGCCTTCATGCTTGGTTGCCGGCATGGACCGGCGGTGATAGCGCGCCACGTTCGCCACCACTTCGATTTCCTCTGCCGTTAAACCGCCGATATCGCTATTTTTGATCAGATAGTAGGCATGTTTATGGTGTTGCCGTGGATTAATCACATACCCGATATCGTGCAACACCGCGGCAAACTCCAGCCAGCTGCGCTCGATCTCGCCGAGACGATGCAACCGTTTCGTTTGATCGAACAGCTTCAACGCGAGACCGGCCACATGCAGGGCATGCACTTCAGGGACTTGGCAGCGGCGCGCCAATCCGATCACATTCCGCCGCCGGACATCTGGAATCTCGCGTTCCGCCTTCAGCCCATCGCGATGCCGGTCGATGAAATCGTAGATCACCCCTTCACGAATGGCCTTATCGCACACCGTCATCTCATCGGCGCCGGAGAGTTCCAACAAACGGCGCAAGACCACCACCGAAGGAAACAGCGTATCGACCCGTTTCGGGTCTAACCCGGGAATGCTCAATCGCTCCTTCACCGAGGACTTGCGGAGTTCAGCCTCGACTAGGCGCAGATCTTTCAACCGCACCTTGGCCAGATTGAGTTGCGGCACCGGCCGACCCGTCTGCCTCATATGAACAATCTCTGCCGCATTACCGGCCATTCCAGACGAGGCAACCACGGCAGCGAACTGTTTGACCTTGAACGTATCGAGCGCCTCTTTGAGAACCAGCGAAACAGCCTCGTGTAACCGTGTGACCATGGCATCCGTAGGCGGGGTTTTCGTCACATATTGATCGGACAAGCGGATCGCGCCAAGCTTCAGGCTCTTGGCCTGTTGCAGTCCATCGCGCGTTCCAACGATAAGCTCCACCGATCCGCCACCCACATCCACCACCAGCGTCGGCTTGTCGGGCAACGCCATGCTGTGACGGACCCCGAGGAAAATGAGCCGGGCCTCTTCGATTCCGCTGATCACGCGAATCTTGATGCCGGTCTGTTCCTCAACCAGATCGACGAAATCGCCGCCGTTTTTCGCCTCCCGCACCGCACTGGTCGCAACCGCGGCAATCCGTTCGAACCCTTTGTTCCTCGCCAATGTCACCAGGGTTTTCAAGACCTCGACTCCGCGGCCGATGGCTTCGTCCGATAATCGCTTCGCGGCGAAGGCCCCATTGCCCAACCGGGTCATGTCTTTGAATCGATCGAGAATTTTGTAACTGGCGTCAGGAAGGATTTCGGCCAGCACCATATGAATCGAGTTGGTTCCGATATCGATAACGGCGAGTTTGGCCATGCAAAAGCCTCGTAGAACGCAGAGGGAACCAGCCGGTTAGGCCGCGGACGCCTGACATCGAAGAATGTGAAGAGAGCAGGCGAGATGGCTGGAAACACGCCTGTGCAAAACTACTCTTTCACCACAAAGTGAACGCTGCGGTTTTTCTGCCAGCAGTCCTGTTGATGCTCAAAACAAAGCGGGCGGTCTTTGCCATAGCTGGTCGTGCGCAAGTCGATGTCGAGCCCCAGCTGCTTGAGATAGGAACGCACCGCCTGCGCCCGGCGCTCGCCCAAGACCAAGTTATAGGCGGAGGTCCCCATTTCATCGCCGCGCCCTTCGAGAAGAATCCGCTTGGCCCCTTCGTTCGCGAGCAGTTTCGCGTTGGCATCCAACAGCGGCAAGGCATCGATCCGGAGCGTTGCCCGATCGAAATCGAACAAGACATCCGGAAGCGCGCTTCGTTCCGCGCCAGTCGCATTTCTGGCGGACAGCTCAGCGCGCATGCCGGGACTCGTGCGCGTGACGGGCGTGCCGAGATCGAGCGGCGCGCGCTCACGAATCGCCTGGTCGGGAATCCGCTCTTCATTGGCCAGCAATTCCTCGCCGGTCCCTGATCCGGACTTCGTCGCGCATCCCACTGCGCCAATAGTCAGCAACACCGCAAGGCATCCGGGAATAAGCCGGGAGACTAATACGCGCATACCATCGCCTCCTTTGGCAGACATTCTCAATAGCTTACGGGGAGATTACCCTAAGTCTTCAGGAAAGGCGATAGTCTTGGCAGCTTCATAAGCCTGCCGGACCGGATCGAGCGCTGGCCAATGAAGTATCCCTACGGAGTCTTCAACATAGGCAGGCGTCCGCATGCCATTCAAGACGCTCGTGACACCCGGCGTGCTGGCGACCACCCACAGCGCTTTTCGCGAAAGCGATTCCGACCGTCGAACGTGCGGGAGCACAGAGTCGAGCGCCGCAGCCACGGCCGCCGTGCGGCGACGGCTTCGTTCCGTCGCCTCGCGCCGCAACCCTCGCAACAGCGTCAGCAATTCAGGCACATACCGGTCGCGCCAAGCCTCCCATTGCTCGGCTGCCGTGCCGGATAATGTTCTCGACAAGGCCTGCAACACCTGATTGACGTGAGGCGCAATCATCTGATGTTCGATCTGCTCCCAATGTTCCAATCCTTGCAGCTGCGGCCGGACACGACCTAACTCCTGCGCCCAATTAAAAAAGTCAGCCGGGGCGGTGCCTTGGCCGCTCTGCGGCACCGACGGCGCGATGGTGCGGCGATACTCATCCTCCAGCTCAGCCACGCGCGTGCGCTGACTGGCAAAATCCACCGGCTGATCTTCCAAAGGGAAATCGGCGAGGCGAAGAATTCCACCGCCCTGGCTGGGCATCGCATTGAGTGGACGATTCGCCAGAACAGCCACGCCTTCCTGTCTGGCCGCATCGAGCAGGGTCTCTGTGCCACCGGCTCCGGTATTCGGTGTCAACAGCGCGCCTGACTCGAAGAGATTCATCGGGCATTGCAACCAGCGGAAATGATGCGCCGATTGATTCGTCTCACGCGCCGCACTTCGAGCGGCATCGAGCATTCGGCTCAACGAGGTGGCTTCGGGATGATCCGCAGGCGAGGTCACGGTGTTCGACGAGACGCCGTAGTATCGCAGCCGGCCGGCCGCGACTTGTGTCTCGAAATACACGAACGCCCGCTGCAACCGGTCGTAGAACGCGTCGCGCACCGCAACCAGGCCGCGCTCCTTCCGATGGGCAGCATCAGACAGAAAATATTCCGGATTATGCAAAAGGCACACATCGAGCGTGGCAAGCCCTAATCGATCGAGGGACAGCGCGAGTTGATCGGCGAGAAATTCCGGATGGAGGCAGTGCCATATCCCGTCTCCATACTTCACCATGTCAGGGTAGGGACGGCCGGCTTTCTCCCTGGCTTCGGCGAGCTTCAGATTCTGACTCTGCACGTAGCCGATTTTGGAAACCACCACGACCTGCTCGCGCGCCAGCTGCCCAGTCTTCGCCAGCTCTGACAGCACTGCGCCCACAAGACGTTCGCTGTCTCCATCCATATAATTCGTGGACGTATCGATGAGATTGCAGCTTGTTGTCAGCGCCTGCGTGAACGCCTGCCGATGCTCCGGCTCTTTCGTATCGACCCGATAGGTACCGAACCCCAACCGAGAGACCGTGAGTCCGGTCGAACCCGCGGCCGTATAGCCATGGGCGAGAGAACCGGACGGAGACAGTCCCACCATCTTCGCCGCATAGGCTGCCGTGCCTTGCACCGTCGCATGGCCGGACAACTGCGTTCCTCGCAGCAAGGTCTCGGTTCGACCGGATGCGGTGCCGGCGCCAGACCGATGGATACTAAGCGCTTCGGCGACAGCGTTCGGGTCAATGACAGGACGCTGACAACTAAAATTTCGGCAGATATACAGAGCGGGCTGTCCAGCAACAACCGACTTCCCCTGCAGTAATGGGAGGGTGGACTCAGCGCTCGACTCACTCGATGCAAGAATCCGATTCGGAAGATATTCGTTCGCCACGGCTCGATAGAGCGCCTGCGCGGATGCGCGCTGACCCTCTCCAATAAAGGCCAATTCCACCGGACCTTCGGTGAGGAAATCGACAACGGCCAGGCTCTTGGCAAACGCTCGTGGATAGCGCGCAATCTGCCGGCCATACGCCCGAATCGCTCCGACCGCCGCATCCCGCCACTCCTGCCGGTCGAAATGAGAGGCGAGCCGCGCGAGCGCCGACGCCGCGACGGCGTTCCCGCTGGGCGTTGCCCCATCGGCCCCTTCGCGGCTGCGGACGATGAGCGTCTCATGGCCTGACGCAGTCGTGAAAAATCCCCCTTGGTCGCTATCCATAAAATCCGACCGTATTCGTTCCGCCAATTCAGCAGCCGCCTGGAGATAGCACTCCGACGCTCCAGCTTCATAGAGATCGATAAGCCCTTCGGCTAAATAGGCGTAATCTTCCAAATAGGCGTCGAGATGGGCGCGTCCGGCGCGCGAGGTGCGCAAGAGCCGTCCATCGGCCCGCCGGTGCGTCGTCAAGAGAAAGTCCGCGGCGCGAACCGCCGCATCGCGATAGCGCGTCTCGCCGAAGACCCGGGCCGCTTCGGCCATGGCGGACAGCATCATGCCGTTCCACGCCGTAAGAATTTTATCGTCGAGCCCAGGAGGCACGCGCTGCTGCCGCGCGCGATAGAGCAGCGGCTTCACCCGTGCGGCCACCTCTAGCAACTCATCGCCGGTTAGATTCAGATCCTTCGCGACATCGGATAATGGACGCAGGCGATTCGGAATGCTGGCATGCTCCCAATTACCTTTCTCCGTAATGTCGTAGAGCGCGCAATATCGCCGGGAATCGTCGGCATTCCCCGCCGCGGCTTGCACTTCGGCCGGTTGCCACGCGAAGAACTTCCCTTCGACTCCTTCCGAATCCGCATCGGTCGCCGAATAGAATCCACCGGCCGGCCCAGTCATTTCCCTCAATATATAATCCAACACCTCGCAGGCCACGCGCCGATAGTCCGCGTTCTTGGTGACCTGATAGGCCTCGACATACACGCGGGCCAGCAGCGCATTGTCGTAGAGCATCTTCTCGAAATGCGGCACGAGCCAGCGCGCATCGGTGGAATAGCGCGCAAACCCTCCGCCGATATGGTCGTAGATGCCGCCGGCCGCCATCATATCGAGCGTCTTCGTAACCATCGCCAAGGTGTGCGCGTCCCCGGATCGCCGATAACAGCGCAGCAGCAGCGAGAGCCCGGCCGCCGGTGGAAATTTTGGCGCGCCGCCAAAGCCGCCAGAGGTCTTGTCGAAATCTTCGGTGAATTGCGCAACCGCGTCGTCCAAGACAGACTCGCTGACAGAAATCGGGGAGGGGATCCGGCCTTCGCCTCTCAGCCGCTCCGTCATATCTTTCGCTTGCGTCCGAACGCCCGCCGCATCTTTCTCCCAGTAGTCGGCGATTTTCTTCAGCAACGTGCCGAATCCCGGCCGGCCCCAGCGGTCTTCAGGAGGGAAATAGGTGCCGGCGAAAAACGGCTCTTGATCCGGCGTGAGAAACACGGTCATCGGCCAGCCGCCATGGCCGTTGTTCATCGCGACCGTTGCCGCCATGTAAATCTCGTCGAGATCCGGCCGTTCCTCTCGGTCCACTTTGATGCAGATAAAGTGGCGATTCATGATGGCGGCAATCGCTTCGTTCTCGAACGACTCCCGCTCCATCACATGGCACCAATGACAGGCGGAGTAGCCGATCGACAAGAGAATCGGTTTATTCGAAGCTTTGGCGGCCGTCAGCGCCTCAGCCCCCCAGGGATGCCAATCCACGGGATTGTGGGCATGCTGGAGGAGATAGGGACTTGTTTCGGTATGCAGGCGATTAGGCTGGCGAGTAGATGGAGAAGACATGCTCTGCACCGTAGCACCGCCGATTGCGGAGGGTCAACGGCGCAGAAAAGAAAACAGGCCTGCGACCATGAAGATCGCAGGCCTGTCGTCATACGCACCCAGCGACACAGAGAGACGGTACCTCGGGGTACCTGTCGATCAGTGGCCGCCCTTCTTCTCTTCCTTCTTCTTCTCGTCGCCGAACACGACGTGGCCGCCCTTCTTCTCTTCTTTCTTCTTCTCGTCGTTGAGCACCACGTGGCCGCCCTTCTTCTCTTCCTTCTTCTTCTCATCGTTGGCGAAGGAAGGCGCGGCGAACGTCACTGCGATTGCGACTGCCATGATTGCCATCAACATGCTCTTCATAACTGTTCTCCCCCTGAAAGGTGTTGAAAGTTTAGAAACGAGTGCCTGTCACGATCAGGCAAATTCCGGGCACGGTATGTCAAAGCCATGGATAAAGTCAACTGCCTTATTCGCACAAAAGGCCAATCGTGCTCCTTCGCCAGGCCGCCGGACCTTCCTTCTTATAAAGCGCCGCCATCAGTGGATGTGCTAGGCTGATGAAGGAGATTTCACCGGAGGCACCACGATGGTCGATCTCGGCCCCTATTCCAACTATCGTCTCACGGTCAGGCTTGAACTGGCGAACACGCCCGGCATCTTTGCCCGCGTGGCCGCCTTGCTGGCCGAGGAGGGAGCCAATCTCGGCGCGGTGGATATCGTCTCGGCCACGAAGACCCACATCATTCGGGATGTCACCTTCGATGTGCGCAATGAAGCCCACGGCGAGAAGGTCCTGGCCCGGCTGAATGCCGTCCCTGAGGTGACCGTGCTCTCGGCCTCCGACCGGATTTTTCTCTTGCACCTCGGCGGCAAAATTCGCGTCGAAGGCAAGATCCCGATCAATACCAGAAATATTCTCTCGATGGTCTATACCCCGGGAGTCGGACGAGTCTCCCAAGCAATCGCGCGGGATGTCTCCAAGGTCTATGCCTTCACCAGCAAAAGCAACAGTGTCGCGGTCGTGACGGATGGGTCGGCGGTGTTGGGGCTCGGCAACCTCGGCCCTGAAGCGGCCCTGCCGGTGATGGAAGGCAAAGTGATGCTGTTCAAGGAACTCGCTGGAATCGATGCCTGGCCACTGTGCCTGAACACCCAGGACCCGGACGAGATTGTCCGCATTGTCCGCGGCATTGCGCCGGGATTCGGCGCGATCAATCTAGAAGACATCAGCGCGCCCCGCTGTTTCGACATTGAACGCCGGCTGAAGACGGCGCTCGATATTCCAGTGATGCACGACGACCAGCACGGCACGGCCGTGGTGATCCTCGCCGCCCTCACCAATGCGCTGCAGGTCACTGGGAAGCGGATTGAGGACGTCCGCGTAGTCGTCAACGGTCTTGGCGCCGCCGGCACGGCCTGTTGCCGCATGTTGCTGGCCGCCGGAGTCTCGCATCTGCTGGGGTGCGATAAAGAAGGCATCATCCTGTCCGGCACCCCGGAGCAGCTCCATGCCTGTCGCACCGATCTGACCGCCTGCTTGACCCGCGAAGTTCCCACAGGAACCTTGCGCGATGCGCTGAAGGGCGCCGACGTCTTTGTCGGGCTCTCGGTCGGAAACATTCTGACGGCCGGCGACCTCGATCTGATGTCTCCCGAGCGCATTGTCTTTGCCATGGCGAATCCGGACCCGGAAGTCTCGCCGGAACTCGCTGCCTCGCACTGCCGGATCTTTGCCACCGGGCGATCCGACTTCCCCAATCAGATCAATAACGCCCTGGCATTCCCCGGCATCTTCCGTGGCGCCCTCGATGTGCAAGCCAGCCACATCAACGAGGCCATGAAGCTGGCCGCCGCCGACGCCATCGCCCATGCGATTCCGAGAACGGCCCTCAGCGAGGAATACATCATTCCCAGCCTCTTCGATAAAACCGTCGTTCCCTTGGTCGCCCGGGCCGTTGCCGCCGCCGCGCGTGACAGCGGCGTGGCTCGCCGGCGAACCCCAACGAATGGCTCCTCATCCTCGGAATAACCCGGCCCGGCATCGCACTCCCATACCTCTACTGGCCGGGATTCCCACTGTGCTACAATACCGCGGCCGGTGGACCGGCCGACCATGCCTTTTACACAAAGCAAATTCATCAAGTTCCAGCAGGGGATGCGCCAGCGGATCGATTCGCTGCGCCAAAAATCCGAGGCCAGCCTCGAACTCGCCGTGGATACCATGATGGAGTCGCGCGTCGACAGCTTTTTCCAAGTCGAGCAGGGGCTGGAGGAAGTCATCCGGTCGCTGATTGAGATCGACGACGAGCTTGGCGTCGTCCGCGACCTGTCCGGTGCGATACGCCTTGAATCGCGCCTCGAATTCGTTGAAGATCGCTGGGATGAATTCGATAGCGAGATCCGCGAGCGGCCACGCCGGCGCCGGAAAAAAATCAGTCTCGCGGACATGCTCAAAGCGGCCAGCGGAAGCGGCGATCTTTCACAAAGCAGCACCAGCGTCAACAATGCCATGGACGCGTATGCGATCATGGGCGTTGAGTTCGGCTGTTCACTCGCCGATGTTACCGCCGCGTTCCGGCAAAAAGCGAAACAACTGCACCCTGACTCAAACCAGGGCGATCGCAGTTCCGAGCCGGCCTTGCGGCGCATGCTGGAAGCCTATCAGTTCTTGAAGGAATATCTGAGCTTGAGCAACGTCGATCCGATGCCCCCAGTCGACCACCCCTATCGTCCAACCGAGTAGGAGACTGAATCTTCGTGGACTCCACACAATACATCACGACCACAGACGGCCTTGAGCGCTTGTGCGATCATCTGGCCACCGCCTCGCGCCTGGCCCTGGACACCGAGTTTGTCGGAGAGGAAAGCTTTGTCCCGCGCCTTGAACTGATTCAGGTCGCCACCGAAAGCCAGTCCGCCATCATCGACTTCCCAGCGATTCAACAGTCGCCGGCGGTGCAGCCATTCTGGGACATTGTCCGCAATCCGGCGGTGGAAAAGATTGTCCATGCCGGACGGCAAGACCTCGATCTGTTTGCCACCCATGCCGGCACGATTCCCAAACCGTTTTTCGATACGCAAATTGCCGCCGCCATGGTGGGCTATGGCGCGCAGGTCGCCTATGCCAATTTGGTGCTGCGCGTCCACGGGAAACGGCTGGCGAAGGCCCATACCTTCACCAATTGGAGCGCGCGGCCGCTCTCGACCGATCAACTGGCTTATGCCTTGGAAGACGTCGAATTCCTGCTGGCCATTCACGACCACCTCAGCGCGCGCCTCGCCAAGCTCGGGAGAAGCGAGTGGGCGCACGAAGAATTCTCCAGACTCGAAACCATCGTCGGCGACACCCGCCGCGAACCACAGGAGCGCTACCAGCGCATTCGCGGATGGGACAGCTTGAAACCGAAGTCCGCCGCCGTCCTGCGCGAACTGGCCGCCTGGCGCGAAAGCGAAGCCAAACGCCGCAATGTGCCCCGCGGCCGCGTGATGCGCGATGAAGTCCTGCTTCAACTCGCCCGCCATCCGCCGCGATCGGTCGATGAGTTGCGTGCCGTCCGTGGGCTCCATGGATCGGAAGCGGACCGGCACGGCGACACGATCCTCAAAACAATTCACGCCGCTCAGGCGCTGCCTCCTTCCGCCTGGCCGGAGATCCCCAAGGACCGCAAGCCCGAGCCCGAATCGATGGGATTGGTGGAGCTCCTGCAAGCCGTGATGAAGGCCCAATCCGCCGATCAGGAAATCGCGCCCACCTTGCTCGCAACGACCGCCGATATCCAAGCGCTAGTCGATGCGCGGATTCAGGGCACCACGCCCGATCTTCCGCTGTTGCGCGGCTGGCGGAGAACCCTGCTCGGGAATCTGCTGCTTCAAGTGTTGAACGGGGAAGTCGCCGTGAAAATCGATGCGGCCTCGGGAAAGCTCACCTGGTCGTAGGCGCTGCCGGCATTCGGCAGCGCCCTGATCCAAATGATGGCTGTGAGCCGGTCTCCCTGTTCCATGAGACGAATGGGGAAGGTCGCGCCATCGTGAAACCGCGGTGCGCGGGGCCGTTCAAATCGACGCCTAATCCTTATAGAAGGGTTTTCACCGTCTCCGCCGGTCTGGCCAATAGCGCCTTGTCGTCCTTCACCACCAGCGGGCGCTGGATTAAATCCGGATACTTGACCATCAAATCGAGCAACGCATCGTCCGATAGCTCTTTCTTCGCCAAGCCCAGCTCCTTGTAGATATCTTCTTTCGTCCTGAGTACGTCCTTCGGAGACAGCCCTGCCTTCTTCAAAATCTTCTTCAACTGCTCTTTTGTAAACGCCTGCTCGTAGTAATTCACCGCCGTAAACGGCGTTCCACTCTCCTTCAGCATCTGCACCGTTTGCCGGCACGTCGTGCAGGTCGGCTTGTGATAAATCGTAATGTCGGCCATTTTATCTCCCTGGTAAAGAACTCTGCCTTGACGCCATTTTTCCTGCTATGTTAGATCATTCAAGATTAATACACGTTCACCGCGCCACACAACATTATGCCACTCGTCGGAACAAGTTCTTCTGGTCAATTCTCCTGCACTGCGACCGCCGTGCATACGCTTCGCGAACTGCGCACCAAGCGCAAAGGCCAGCCGGTCTTCGTGTTAGGCCATCTGCTGGACCGAAAGGGCCAGGAAGCCACCTTCGAGGTCTTCAATGACCGGATCGCCCTGGTTAAATTCACGGATGGCGCCGTCATCGGCTACGACCCGCTGGAACTTCTTCTGCCGACGGAAATCGACGATACGGGTGTGGCCTACTTCGAAATTCGCCCCTGTGCCCAATGCGGCATTCTCTTTCCGCTGACCATTGCCGAGCGGGATGCCGATACCGAACCCACCGAATGCCTGGGCTGCCGCGCCTAAACCAGGCGCTTAATCGACCAGCGGCGCGATCTCCAACGCCTTCTTCAGCAAGCAATCGCCGGCAAACCCCTGCAACGCCATCGGCAGCATACTCGCATCGACCGCCCGAACCGTAGTCACTCGAAAGCCTTCGCCAGACCGCTGGCCTTCAAGCCGCATCGCATGACAGATCTCAAGCTTTTTCCAAATCAGATTGCCGACAATGGCCTCTGAGGCCAGCAACTTGGTGTCGCTGACCGTTCCATCGATTACAATTTTTGCCGAGACTCTCGTCTTGTCCTTGGGCACCTCGCTCACCACCGCGTACGCCGGCGGATCCTCCTGAGCCAGCGCGCTCACTGGCCCCATCAAGACCGTTCCCATGAATACTGCTCCCGCGATGGTCGCCGCATGTGCCATTCAGCCCCTCCTATTCCGACTGGCCGGGAACTGTAGTCGTCCCTTTTCCCAGACGAGGATCGTCATGATTTCCACGGCGAGGGCCGCCGTGATTCAACGTGCTGGTGCCGATCGCCTTCTGCGAAACCGGCGGCGGTGGGGGAGCCATGACTGCGCGATCCCGCATGCGCCAAAACACAATGGCCGCAGGCACCAGGACTAATAAACCCAGAACCAGCATCACACGAAACACACACACCTCTTTCCCACTGTGCACCGCACCATTTAAAGACAGTATGCCAACCGGCATTTCTCAATTCAAGAATGCCCACCTCGGATAGCCCGATCATGATACGATATCGATGCATCGGCACAGGTGTTCATCCACGCCAGTTCACCATGGAGATCGACATGCCGCACGATTTCATGCCAGGCCTGGACGGCGTACCGGCTGCCACGTCTTCCATCAGCGATGTCGAAGGCCAGCGGGGCATTCTCGAATACCGCGGCATCCGCATCGAGACGCTCTGCGCCCAATCCTCGTTCCTCGAAACATCCTACTTGCTCCTTTTCGGCCGTCTGCCGACCCAATCGGAACTCGCCCGCTGGACAAGCGATATCACACATCATCGCCGCATCAAGTTTCGCATCAACGACCTTTTGAAGTGCCTGCCGGAAACCGGGCATCCGATGGATGCGCTGCAAGCCGCCGTGGCCGCGCTCGGCATGTTCTATCCAGGCCGGCAGGTCAAAGACGCGGAGAACAACTACTGGTCGTCGGTGCGGCTCATTGCCAAGCTGCCGACAATCGTCGCCGCCTGGGCCAGGCTCCGCCACGGCAACGACCCCATTCCGCCGCAAGATGGCCTCGAGTTCTCTGAAAACTTTCTGTACATGCTGACCGAACGCGCGCCGCATCCGCTCTGGAAAGACATCTTCGACGATTGCCTCATCCTGCACGCCGAACACACGATGAATGCGTCGACGTTTACAGGACTCGTGACGGCCTCGACGCTCGCCGATCCCTATACCGTCGTTGCGTCTTCCATCGGCGCGCTGAAAGGCCCGCTCCATGGGGGAGCGAACGAAGAAGTCCTTCACATGCTCCGCGAGATCGGCAGCCCCGAACGAGCCCGAACCTATGCGGAGCAGAAGCTGGCCGGCAAGCAAAAGCTCATGGGATTCGGCCACCGTGTCTACAAAGTCAAAGACCCTCGCGCCACGGTTCTTCAAGGACTCTGCCAGAAGCTCTTTACCGAATGCGGGCCGTCGCCCCTCTATGCCGTCGCAGTGGAAGTCGAACGAACCGCAGGGGAGTTGCTGCAAGGGAAAGGCATTTACCCGAACGTCGATTTTTATTCCGGCATCGTCTACGACCAAATGGGCATCGACACAGACCTCTTCACCCCGCTCTTCGCGATGGCGCGGGTGTCAGGCTGGCTGGCTCATTGGCTGGAGCAGCTGCGGGAGAATAAGCTCTTCCGTCCGGATCAGATTTATTCCGGAGAGCACAATCGCCCCTATACCCCCGTGGCCCAACGCTAACCGAGCACCGGTGCATCCCCCCCTTGACTCTCCATCCCGCGCAATTATCTCTATCGTTGTAAGACAACAGACGCGGCGCCGGCGTCCGATACGACGACACACAGCACATTACTCGTATGGAGGTATGCCATGACCACTCTGATGCGTTGGGATCCGTTTCGCGAACTCGAAGAGATGTCTTATCGACTGAATAGAATGGCGACTCGTCCGGCGGCCAGAACGAACGGGAAAGAAGCCTTGACCGTAGCGGACTGGACGCCGACCGTCGATATCAGTGAAACCGCCGGTGAGTATGTGATCCAGGCCGAGTTGCCTGAGGTGAAAAAGGACGACGTGAAAGTGACGCTGGAGGAAGGGGTCCTGACGATTCAAGGACAACGCCGCCAGGAGAAGGATGAGAAGACCACGAAATACCATCGGGTCGAGCGATCCTATGGGACCTTCGTTCGAAGCTTCTCACTGCCCGATCAAGTCAACGAGAGCGGGGTGAAGGCCGACTTCAAGGATGGGGTGTTGAACCTGCATATCCCGAAATCGGAAAAGGCTAAACCGCGCGCTATCGAAGTGAACGTCGCCTGAGGGCGGCGCGAATCACACGACAAGGGTTGGACGGCCCGCCAGTGCGGGCCGTTTCGCCCGCGCCCCTCGTTCCATATCTCGCCGCCTAATCGGCCTCGCTCCGCGACTTTCCCATCCTTTCTCTTGAGCTTCCACGCAGCAACCGTTTAAGATGCGCGCTTCGCCATTCACACGATTGCTTAGTGAGGAGATACGCGCATGAAAAAATCAGCAGGAACATCGCCCACACTCACCCGCATTGAACGCGATACCATGGGCGAGCTGGCTGTCCCATCGGACGCCTACTACGGCGTGCAAACCGCGCGCGCCATCGAGAACTTTCCGATCAGCACGCTCCGCATGCCGCGCTCAATCATCCGCGCCATGGGGCTCATCAAGCGCGCCGCGGCCAGCGTGAATCACTCGCTCGGCCTCTTGGACAAGAAGCCCGCTGGCGCAATCAAGATGGCGGCCACCGAAGTGGTCGAGGGCAAGCTCGACGCCGAATTTCCAGTCGACATTTTCCAGACCGGATCCGGCACCTCCACGAATCTGAATACCAACGAAGTGATTTCGAACCGGGCCACCGAACTTCTCGGCGGCGCGCGCGGAAGCAAACTGGTTCACCCCAACGACCATGTGAATTTGGGGCAATCCAGCAACGACGTCATTCCCACGGCGATTCATATCGCCGCCGGGGAGATGATGCAGCAACAACTCATTCCAGCCCTAACTCGCTTGCACAAATCCCTCGCCCGGAAAGCCAAAGAGTTCGATAAGGTCGTCAAAATCGGCCGCACCCATTTGCAGGATGCCACCCCGGTGCGGTTGGGGCAGGAATTCGGCGGCTATGCGAGGCAGATTGAGCTGGGCCTGCAACGCGTGAAGCGCGCGCAGGACGCCTTGAGCGAAGTAGCGCTCGGCGGCACCGCGGTCGGAACTGGGCTCAACTGCCATCCGAAGTTTTCATCGAAAGTGATGGCGATCATTTCCAAAGAAACCGGCTGCGCGTTCAAGGAAGCGAAGAATCATTTTGAAGCCCAGTCGGCGCAAGACTCGTTGGTCGAAGCGAGCGGGGAGTTGCGGACGATTGCCGTGAGCCTCATGAAGATCGCCAACGATGTGCGCTGGCTCGGCTCGGGCCCGCGCTGCGGTCTCGGCGAAATCAATCTGCCGGAAACGCAGCCAGGGTCGTCGATCATGCCGGGGAAAGTGAACCCAGTGATCGCTGAATCCGTCACAATGGTCTGCGCTCAAGTGATCGGCAACGACGTCACCGTGACCGTCGGCGGACAAGCGGCCAACTTCGAATTGATCGTCATGCTGCCGGTCATGGCCTACAATCTGCTGCAATCGATTGAACTGCTCGCATCCGTCTCCAATAACTTTGCCGTCAAGTGCATCGACGGCATCAAGGCGAATGAAGAACGCTGCAAGAGCCTGATTGAAGAAAGCCTCGCGATGTGTACGGCCCTGGCGCCAGAGATCGGCTACGAAGCCGCCGCAAAACTGGCGAAGGATGCCTATAAGTCCGGCAAGACCGTCCGTGCAGTCGCGAAAGAGCAAAAAGTCCTCTCGGACAAGCGCCTCACCGAGCTTCTCGATCCCTGGCGCATGACCATGCCGGGTGGCCCGGTCGGCAGCGCAGGGGGATAAGGATCGTGAGAGCCCGTCGGCAAGCCACTAAGCTTTGGCGGCGTACTTTGACAGCCTCATTTTTCCTATGCTAATGTCCGCGAAACTGTTGGGGTTCTAGTCACTATTCATCATTTTTTCCAGGGAACATTGCATGAGCACACAGGATAAACATGTGATCATTGTGGCCGGTGCCGGACCAGCCGGAATGGCCGCGGCCAATATGCTGGCGAAAGCTGGCCATGACGTCATCATCCTCAACCGCGATATCAAGTTCGGCGGGCTGGCGGAATACGGGATATTCCCGGCCAAGCTGAAACTGCGCGGCGGCCTCAAAAAGCAATACTGGGACATGCTAGAGCAGCCGAACGTGCATTACTTCGGCAATGTTTCCATCGGCAAGGGAAAAGATCTGACGGTGGACGATATTCGCGCGCTCGGCGCCAGTGCGGTCGTGTTTGCGGTCGGCGCGCAAGGCACCAAAGAGATCGGCGTGGAAGGGGATTCGGCGCAAGGCGTATTCCATGCGAAAGATGTGGTCTACCACTTTAATCGTTTGCCAGGATTCGGCGACCGGCCGTTCGAGGTCGGAAAGCATGTGGCCGTCATCGGGGCAGGCGACGTCATGGTCGATATCGCCCATTGGTTGATTCGCTATAAGAAGGTGGAGCGGGTAACTGCCATTGTGCGGCGCGGTCCACTCGAACGAAAGTACAACCCCAAAGAAATTCGGTCGGTCTGCGCGAACATGGATGTCGAAGGCATTACGAAAGAAGTCGCGCGCATCAAGGACCGCCTGACAGCAGTCGGGCAGAACGCCGACGAGGTGTTGAAAGGTCTGACGGACGAATTCACCAAGTGCGAACCCGCTGTCAGCAGCACGAAAATGGGATTCCAATTCCTGGCGTCCCCCAAGCGCATTCTCGTCGATGGCAACAACCGGGTGCGCGGGTTGGAGATGGAAGACAACAAGTTGGAGCCCAAAGGCACCGACACCGCCGCCGTCGGGCTCAAGCAGTATTACGAGTTTCCCTGCGATGCCGTTGTCTTTGCCGTGGGCGATAGGGTCGATGAGACGGTGGGCCTTCCCTATAAGAACGGACTCTTTGTCACGAACCCCAATAAGACGAACAACGATCCTGACGATGCCCTCTTTCAGGCCTATGACGAAGCGACCGGCAAGCCGGTGGATGGAGTGTTTCTTACAGGATGGGCGCGCAAGGCCAGTGAAGGATTGGTCGGCGTGGCCAAGCGGGACGGAGAATGGTGCGCGGAAGTAGTGACCCGCTATCTGGACGCCAAGCGCTCCGCTCAGTCGATTTCAGCGAAAGCCTTCACCGATAAGCTGACCGGCCTGTTGAAAGAAAGAAAGAGCCGTCCGGTGAATCTGGCCGGGCTGAAAGCGCTCGATGCCGCGGAAAAAACTCATAGCGGCGCGACAGACTGCATCGGGGAATTCAAATACGCCACCAACCAAGAGATGCTCAGCTTCATCGAGCGGCAGGCACGCTAGACTCACTTGCGGGGAGACGGCTCACCCGTCTCCCCACTTCAGCTTTTCCCGCAGCACTCTATAATATCGCGTCTCAGGAAACCGGATCAGTCGCGTGCGATGCTCTGAGGCTTTGACTTCAATCGTGTCGCCTTGCGAAATAGCCACGCCTACTTGGCCGTCCATGGTGGCCATCGCTCCATCGTCCCTGCTGGTCAACGTCACTTCAATGTCCACTCCAGCCGGGACAATCAACGGACGATGGGTGAGTGTGTGGGGAGAGATCGGCGTCAGCACCAGCGACTGAACTGCCGGGGCCAAGATCGGGCCTCCGGCTGAAAGGGAATAGGCCGTCGATCCAGTCGGGGTGCTGATGATCAATCCGTCCCCGCGCAGATTGGTCACGAACTCGCCCTGAATCGCAATTTTCAACTCGATCATTCGCGCGAGGATCCCCTTGGCGATCACCACATCGTTGAGAACGGCTCCCTGCGTCACTGTTTCTCCATGCCGATGCACATGCGTCTTGAGCATGAGCCGCTCATCCACCACAAAGTCGTTGGCAAACACTCGATCGAGCGAAGGATACAGATGCTCCAAACGGACTTCGGTGAGAAATCCCAGCCCGCCCATATTGACTCCGAGAATGGGAATGCCCCGCTCGCCGGCGAGGCGCGCCGCGTTCAGCATCGTCCCGTCACCGCCCAACACCAGCAGCACATCGGCCTGGCTGGCCAGCTGCGTTTTCTGAATTCCCCCAGTCTCGCCGAGCAACGCCGCGGAGGTGGTATCTAAGAGCGCGACGATATTTTTTGCCCGCAGCCAAGAGACAACGCTTTGCAGTGTTTCCTTCACCTCAGGAAATTTTGGCTTTGTGAGAATGCCGATACTCTTACGTTGCATAGCAATACCCATGCGCCTTCGGTGGAGTGATGCGAGGTGCGGGATTGTATCGGGACGTTTCTCGGACTGTCAACGCAACATCGACGCGCGAACATCGATAGAATGCGATGACAATGCTGCATTCTCGCAGTCGTTTCACATCGCTGTTGGATTCGCATGCAACCTTGACACTCGAAAAGGCGGTAGTTAGAATTAGGCCAAGATTTTCCATAAGTTCGCACAAACCGATAGCGCACACAGTATTAGATCAGACCATAAGGAGGCAGGATGTTCGAACGATTCACGGACAAGGGCCGGAAGATCATCATCCTGGCACGGGAAGAGGCCGAGCGGCACCAGAACGATTATCTCGGGACGGAGCACTTGGTTCTCGCTATTCTCCGTGAGTCCGACGGTATCGCCCTGATGATCCTGAAAAAAATGGGGCTCTCCACGGAACAGATCCGTCTCGAAATCGAGCGGAATCTTCCCGGCGGCGGCACCACCATGACATTCGGGGAAATTCCCTTCAGCCCGCGCGTCAAAAAAGTTATCGAGTACGGTGTGGAAGAGGCCAGACTGTTGGGCCATAACCATATCGGCAGCGAGCATCTTCTGCTCGGTCTCTTGCGGGAAGAAGAGGGGATCGGCGGAAAGATTCTGCGCAGCCTCGGCGCTAATCTGCTGACGGCCAGACAGTTGACCGTCACGTTCTTGAGAAAGTCCGCCCCACGCGAACGCGATCGAAAGAGCAATACGCCGGCACTCGACGAATTCGGACGGGACCTGACCCAGATGGCTCAAGAGGGTCAGTTGGATCCGGTCATCGGCCGCGCCGATGAAATCGAACGCGTCCTTCAGATTCTCAGCCGCCGCACGAAGAACAATCCGGTTCTCATCGGAGAGTCGGGCGTCGGCAAGACCGCCATCGTCGAAGGACTGGCCCAACGAATCGTACAGTCCGAAGTGCCGGACAATCTGTTGTCGCGGCGCGTCATCGCTCTCGACCTCGGTTCGCTGGTTGCCGGCACCAAGTACCGCGGCCAGTTTGAAGAGCGCTTGAAGGTCGTCATGAAGGAAATCGTGCAGGCCGGCAACATCATCATCTTCATCGATGAGTTGCACACGCTCGTCGGAGCCGGCGCAGCCGAGGGATCGATCGACGCCTCCAACATGCTGAAGCCTGCGCTCTCGCGCGGCGAGATCCAATGCATCGGCGCGACCACCTTGGACGAGTATCGAAAGCATATTGAAAAGGACGGTGCGCTCAAGCGGCGGTTCCAGCCGATTCACGTCCAGCCCCCGAGCATGGATGAAGCCGTGCTCATCATTCAGGGGCTCCGGGACCGCTATGAAGAACACCATGGCGTCGAAATTTCAGGAGATGCCATCGTCGAAGCCGTGAAGCTTTCCGACCGGTACATTACCGATCGGTTCCTCCCGGATAAAGCGATCGACTTGATCGATGAAACTGGTTCGCGCGCCAAGCTCCAGACCTACGCCTTGCCATCCGAGTTGAAGGCGATGGAGCAGGAACTGAAGAAAGTCTCGCGCGACAAAGAGCTCGCCATCTCGATGCAAAACTTCGAAGAAGCCGTGCGCCACCGTGAAGAAGAAGAGCGGCTGCGCAAACTGCTGGACGAATCGAAGCGGGAATGGAAAAAGAGCCAGGAGAAGAACAAGCCGACCATCGGAAAAGAGGACGTGGCCTACGTCGTCTCGAAAATGACCGGCATCCCGCTCTTTAAATTGGAAGAAGAAGAATCGAACAAGTTGCTGCACATGGAGGACTTCCTCCATAAGCGGGTCATCGGTCAAAATGAAGCGATCTCGGCTGTGTCGCGCGCCATTCGCCGCTCACGGGCCGGTTTGAAGGATGCGAAAAAGCCTATCGGCTCGTTCATTTTCATGGGCCCCACCGGCGTCGGCAAAACCGAGCTGGCCAGAACCGTGGCGGAATTCTTGTTCAACAGCGAAGACGCCTTAATTCGCGTCGACATGTCTGAATATCAAGAAAAGTTCACCAGCTCCAGGCTCTTTGGAGCCCCTCCCGGTTATGTCGGCTACGAAGAGGGCGGGCAGCTGACTGAAAAAGTCCGCCGCCGCCCGTATTCCGTCGTGCTGTTCGACGAAATCGAAAAGGCCCATCCGGACGTCTTCAACGTGCTGCTCCAGGTTCTGGACGACGGCGTCCTGACCGACAGCCTCGGCCGTAAAGTAGATTTCAAGAACACCGTCATCATCATGACCTCGAATATCGGGACAAAGATGATTCAAAAGGGCGTCTCGCTCGGTTTCCAGAGCACGGAAGGGGAGCAGGCGAGAAGAAAGAAAGATGAAGTGATGGGCGAGTTGCGCCGGTCCTTCAGCCCTGAGTTTCTGAATCGCATCGATGAAGTGGTGATCTTCCATCAGCTGGAGAAAGAACAGCTCTACATCATTCTCGATATCCTGGTCCGTGAGCTGAACTCGCGTCTTGTGGAAAAGGGCGTTGAGATCGAGCTGGACGACGAAGTCAAGCAATGGCTGATCAAAGAAGGATATGAACCGCTGTATGGGGCCCGCCCGATGCGCCGGACCATTCAGCGCGCCATCGGCGATCCGCTTTCCGACGACCTCATCAGAGGCCGTTTCAAGGACAGCCGCAAGATCAAGGTTGTGCTCCGTGACGGAGCGCCAACCTTCATCGAGCAGGAGACGATGGCCAGCGTGTAACCCGTCCATCGGGATAGACGCACACAATAGACTGCGAGCGATTCAGTTGCACCCCCTGCGGTCGATGACCGCAGGGGGTGCATGCTTTTCAGAGACAGAGTGTGGTACCTCTACAGTCTCATGACGACAAGCCTATCCGCTGAAACCAGACGCGTTTCCCCATGGACTCCATGCCCGATACTCGGGATCGAATCCTCCTGCGATGAAACCTCTGCCGCCATCCTAAACCGCGACGGAACGGTTACCTCGAACATTGTGTCGTCGCAGGACTCGGTGCATCGTCCATTCGGCGGCGTCGTTCCTGAACTGGCCGCGCGCGCCCATCTGAGCACTATTAACCGGGTTGTCCAGTCCGCACTGACCGAGGCAGGCCTTTCCAAACATGACTTGGGAGCCATTGCCGTCACACAAGGACCCGGCCTGGCTGGCGCGCTCCTGGTCGGACTCAATTACGCCAAAGGGCTGGCCTATGGATTATCGCTCCCTCTGATCGGCGTGAATCATCTTGAAGGCCATATTGCCTCCGCCTGGCTGGCAGACCCCTCGTTTCCGTTTCCCTGCATTGTCCTGGTCGTATCGGGAGGGCACACCCACTTATTCAGGAGAGACGCCGACGGACACACTATTTTACTTGGTTGCACGAGAGACGATGCCGCTGGTGAAGCTTTCGACAAAGGGGCGCAGATGCTCGGATTAGACTACCCGGGCGGTCCGGCAATCGATCGTTTAGCGCGCCAGGGCAATCCCAAAGCCATTCGATTCCCCCTGTCTCGCTTGCAGAAAAGCAGTTTGGAATTCAGCTTCAGCGGCCTGAAGACCTCCTTGCTCTACCGGCTTCGCGAGATGGACGCAGCCACACGCGCCGCTCAATCGGCCGATCTCGCGGCGGGATATCAGGAAGCCATCGTCCGTGTGCTGGTCGATCGAGCCTTTGTGGCAGTTCAGTCATCCGGCGTGACCGCACTGGCAGTAGTCGGAGGGGTCTCCGCCAACTCACGCCTCCGCGCTTTGCTCACCGCAAGAGCCCAGGCCGAGGGGGTTAAGCTCGCCCTGCCGCCGATGGCCTACTGTACGGACAATGCCGCCATGATTGCTGCGGCCGGAAGACAGTTGCTCCTGAGCGGGCACCAGCCATCCGCCGACCTTGAAATTCTTCCATCCCTGCGGCCTGGTGCATACACCGATCGCACAACCGTTCACGCCCGCTAACCAAGAGGCCGCTTATTCCCGACATACAGGGCAAAACCATCGGTCTTCGTGCCAGTCAACTCGATGCGATCGAACATCTTTATCGGCGGCGGAATGCCGTCGACGAGGTCCTTTCGCTTGAGCTGGCGGCTGAGCTCGCGAAACTCTCGGCTGAGTACCGGCGTCCGATCTCGCTCCTGCTCACCAGACGCGGCGTCGTCCAGGAAATCATCGTGGGGACTGACATGGTGCTGTCGCCCACCACGCTGTCAAAGTTTCGGGCGGGGCCCCGCTCACTGCGAGGACTGCGGCTGATTCGAACGCAACTGCAAGACCGGCCTTTGAGCCAGGAAGATCTGACCGATCTGGGCTATCTACGGCTCGATTTGATCGGCCTCCTCTCGGTGTCGCAACAGGGCACCCCTGGAACGCTCTATCTGGCGCATCTCCTGCCGCAGAATAAATCGGGCCGCCTCTTCGAGATCCTCAAACCGACGCCGTTGCAGGAATGCCCCATCGTCTTCGACCAGTTCATAAAAGATCTTGAAACGGATCTGCAGGACGCACTCTCACATCATGCCGTGACGAGCGGAAGCGAGTCTGCCATTCTGGTCAGTGCCTCATCGCAAGGCCGTGCCGAACAAGAAGAACGGCTGACGGAACTCGCCGATCTTGCCGACTCCGTTGGCGTTGCCGTCATCGACAAGGTGGCTCAACGGATTGCCGACGGCCATCAACGGTATCTGCTAGGAAGCGGAAAACTGAAAGAAGTACTGATACAAACCCTGCATAAGGGCGCGGATATGGTCATCTTTGATCAAACGCTCACGCCAGCCCAAGCCCGTGCGATTGCCGAAATGACGGACATCCCCATCATCGACCGGACCCAACTGATCCTCGACATTTTTGCGCGCCGTGCCCACAGCCGGGAAGGCAAGGTCCAGGTAGAGCTAGCGCAGTTGCGCTATCTGCTCCCGCGCCTCTCTGGACAAGGCACACAACTCTCACGCCTCGGCGGAGGAATCGGAACGAGAGGCCCCGGAGAAACCAAGCTGGAAACCGATCGCCGAAAGATTCGCGATCGAATTACCCATCTGGAACGCGAAATCGAACAATTCTCCAAGCACCAAGATCAACGGCGTGCGCGCCGGGACCGGCAGGGACTCCCGGTCCTCTCCTTCGTCGGCTATACCAACGCCGGAAAATCGACATTGTTGAACATCCTCACCAATAGTCATGTCTCGGCGGAAAACCGCCTATTCGAGACCCTGGACACGACCAGCCGAAGGCTCCGCTTTCCACAAGACCGAGAAGTCATCGTAACCGATACGGTCGGATTTATCCGCGACCTCCCCAAAGAACTGGTCGGTGCATTCCGGACAACGCTGGAAGAGCTGCGTGAAGCCGATCTCTTGCTGCATGTCGTCGATGCCAGCGCACCCGATGTCGATGTCCAGATAAAAGCCGTCATGGATATCCTTGAGGAGTTGGATCTCGACAAAATTCCGCAAGTCCTCATCTTCAATAAATGCGACCGGCTTCCCGCCGCACAAGCCGAAACCCTGTGCCGCCGCTATCAGGCCATCGGCATTTGCGCGTTGGACGCCAGCACATTACGGCCACTGATCGACCATCTTGCGACGCGCGTCCACACACTGGCCAGCACCGAAGAACCGGATATGTCTCCAGGGTCGGCCTCGAATCCCGCACTTGCATCTCCCAATTAACCGCGGCAGAATTGCGCCACTGTCAATGAACGCTCATTCGCGCCGTCAGCCATCAGTCGCAGCAAGACCGGCCACGCTGGCGCGGCTGCTGCTCAAGCACCAGCCGAAAGCCGAAATGGAACTCACCCACCGATCGCCGTGGGAACTGCTCGTCGCGACAATTCTCTCCGCCCAATGCACCGATCAGCGAGTCAATCAAGTGACCCCGGCGCTATTCAGCCGCTTTCGCCTGCCACAGGACTTCGCCTCAGCCTCCCCACAGGAACTTGAAACACTGATCAAATCGACCGGATTCTATAAGAATAAAGCCAAGCACTTGATCGGATGCGGCAAAGCCGTCACCGAACGGTTCAATGGGACCGTTCCTCAACGCATGGAGGAATTGACGACCATTCCTGGAGTCGGCCGCAAGACCGCGAACGTGATTCTAGGAACGGCCTTCGGGCAACCGTCGATTGTCGTCGACACCCATGTCAAACGCGTCGCCAATCGATTAGGCCTGACCACATCAGACAATCCCGAGCGGATCGAACAGGACCTCCAACAGCAATTCCCTAAAGCTCAATGGACCGCCGTGTCGCAGCGCCTGCTGCTGCACGGGCGCTATATCTGTCTGGCTCGCAAGCCGCTCTGCAACGCATGCCCGCTCTACGCGGAGTGCCACTGGAAAGGAAAGCTCCCACAATGATCACCAGCATGACCGGATTCGGACGACGACAAGGGGCCTGGCAGGACGGGCAGGTGACGGCCGAAATTCGATCGGTCAACCACCGGTTTTTGGAAACCGGCCTGCGGCTGCCGAAAACCATGAGCGCGCGCGAAGAGTACATCAAGAAAGCCATTCAGGAGCATTGCCGCCGCGGGCGCGTCGACCTCACAGTCCTTGTACAGGGCGGACGGGGAGGGGCGCGGTCGCTGCAACTTGACGCTGATCTGGCGAAACAGTACCATCAGATCCTCCGAAATCTCCAAAAGACATTAAAGCTCAAAGGATCGATCGAAGTCGGACTCCTG
>JADLEJ010000063.1 GCA_020846195.1 Nitrospira sp. | reverse complement strand
CGGCGGATTTACAAGCGCGTCGACAAAGACGGCGCGATCACGCTCGGATAATACGACAACCTCTTGCTGATATTTTCTGGGGGTATTGCGCTGCTTCTTTCCCATAGGAGGACTATCTCGCCACTGCCTCTTCCTGTCAACAGTTCCTGGGCACGATTTTCCTGAGCGTCTGACGAACCGGTTATGATTCCCAAGGAGTCTCACGTACGTTGAGACTTATATATTGAGAGGAAAAGAGCCTGAAAAGCGATCTAAGAGGTGCCGCATCTCTGTCATGAGATTTTGTTCTGACCGCTCCTTTGTCAGAATATTTAGCCTCCGAGATGCATGTCGGTGAATTATTTTCATGATCAGAGATGGGCCGTAATAACAATAACTTGTGAGGCTATAGCGGCAGAGTTCTTACTTCCTCGGACAGGATCTTTTCTTCTTCTTATTCGTGGAAGTAATTTTCGTTACCTGGTGAAAGTAAATATGCTGATAGCCGTCAGACTTCAATCTGTCGTACGGCATGTGTCATTCTCATACATCGCATGCCATGCGTGGTCCGGCATGATTCTATTCGCTGACATGTGGTTAGTCCATACCTTCTTCTTCAGTCTTAGTATATTGCGTGCGACCGCATGCAGATTGCCGGCGGCATCGTAGCGATATGTCACGTATTGCCCGCACCTGCATCACAGATTATGACTCGTCAGCGTGTGAGCCATCGCCCCTGCCTCATTGCCGAAACGACTCGCTGAAAATTTAAGTAGCTTGGCCGCGTTTTCTTTCTCCAGTTGAACCAGAGAAACCATTTCCTCTGAGAGTGTCGGAGTTGTTGACCGCATTCCGATCCAGGGATTATGTTTGGGTACCAAAGGAGAGATTATGCTGAAGCGCACGTTGATCTTGGTGGCCTTGGCTCTGGCTCAATCTGGATGTACCATCGATGAAGGCGGACCGATGTTCCAACCCGTCGCGCTCACGTCGGAAAGCCGGAAAGGCTTTGAACGGCTCAAGCGAGAGTTCCTGAAGTTGGCGACGGCCCCGTCGCCGCCTGGGGTCGAAAGGTCAGCGCTGACATCGAAGTTCGCTACACCGATGGGACTCTCGCCTATCAAGGCCCCGCCTATGCCTATGATGGGATGAATGGCACTGTCATGATTCACAATAACTTGCGTAAGAGCGGCGCGCTCACCTTGCAACAGACCGGAATCATTTTGGGTCTGAATGGCATGGCTGTCGAGGGAAAGAGAAGGATTACCATTCCTCCAGGTTTGGTCTGTTTCTTTGGTCTGTTTCATGGGCTGCCTCGAAGACGTCTCTAAAGGCCCCAACCCCTACGGGACTTGCTTGTTGGTTCATCGAAGTGGGAAAGAATGAGGGGGCGTCAAAGTTCGCGAGGAGCAATTGATTGTTGAGGCCACCCTCACCGAATCCTGCATCCCCGTCTTCATGTTCATTCCGGTCATTTACCACGGTGAGTTCAGGTGTCGTGCCTCCGAAATTCCCCAACGTGATCCCAATACTCCCATCTGGCATTTCTACCATGCCGAGCCATCCCGCTCGTGACGCATCAAGCAGGGACGTGAGATCATACAATCAATTGGAAGCACTCAATTGGGGTCAATCAATTGGGGCCAGGCATGCGTATTGACTTATTTAGGTTGCGACCTGGTTCTTCGCCTCGGCCAACGTCTACCGGATCGAACAGACAGGCGACTGCCTCCCCGCCACTAGAATAGATAATAGCTCGGCGTGCTGTTACTGAAAGGGCTAAGGCTTGTGCGCCTGGTCGCATGGGTCTGTGCGGTCAGTGTGCAGGTTCTGTGCGGGCGGCCGGTTGCAGCATGCGGCCGATGGTCAAGCCTTGGACCAGAATTGAAAAGACGACGATGATGTAGGTCATGGTGATGATGGCGTCGCGGTAAGAAGACTGCGGGAGCGAGAGCGCCATGGCGACGGAGATGCCGCCTCGCAGGCCGCCCCAGGTCAGGATCAGGGTTGCACGGTCGGTGAATTCTTGGAAGAGGCGAAAGAGCTGAACCGGAAGGCTCACGCTGATAAAGCGCGCCAGCAAGACCAAGGGGATGGCCAGCAATCCGGCCGTCAGATATTCGGATCTGAAATCCAGCGCCAGCACTTCGAGCCCGATCAACACGAAGAGGATCGCGTTCAACAGTTCGTCGATAAGCTCCCAAAAGGTGTCGAGATATTCCCTTGTCATTTGCGTCATGGCGAAGTGGCGTCCGTGATTGCCGATCAGCAATCCGGCGACGACCATAGCGATGGGACCTGAGGTGTGCATGGCGTTGGCTAAGGCATAGCCGCCCATGACCAGCGCGAGGGTGATGAGAATTTCGACATGATGTTGGTCGATCGATCGCAACATTCGATAGGCCAGGTACCCAGTAGCCAGTCCGACCAGCGCGCCGCCGACCGCTTCCTGGAGAAACAGCATCGCTATCATTCCAGGAGTCGCCTGCCCTGTCTCGGCGACACCTAACAGGACCAAAAACACGGCGACGCCTACCCCATCGTTGAACAACGACTCACCGGCGATCTTGATCTCCAGCTGCTTCGGTGCGCGAACTTTCTTGAGGATGCTCAGCACCGCAATCGGATCTGTCGGCGAGATCAGCGCGCCGAAGAGAAAACAGCCGATCAGCGGAATTGGATAGCCGATCCATCCGAGCACCAGATAGACGGACAGTCCGACGATGGCGGTTGAGACGAGGACGCCGAGGCAGGCCAGTGTGCCGATGAACCATTTCTGTTCCAGCAAGTCGTCCAGGTTGATGTGGAGCGCGCCGGCGAAGAGGAGCAGCCCGAGCATGCCGTGCATCAGCGTTTCGTCGAAGTCGATGCTGCGGACAAAGCTTTGGGCCGCGACGTCGACGCCGATCCCCAGCTTGCCCAGGAGCAACAGCCCGAGTGACATGGCCAGCGCGATGGCCATCAGTCCGATTGTCAGGGGCAGCTTAATATATCGGTGGTTGAGGTAGCTGAATCCCGCGGAGAGGCAGATGAGGATGGTGATCGTTTCAATCAGTGTCATAGGCGCGGCAATGGGCGTTCTGGATATGGCTTGTGTCGAATGTCGAGGGTGCGAATCACGGGGGTGCGCATCATCGGTGAAGGTATGCGTGCGTCATTTGCTTCATGCCACACCATAGAGTGTTGGGCGCTCATGAGTCAACGTGAGTCGTGAGGGCGGCGCGTGGGATATGGCATCGTGTCTTGGACTGTGGCACACTGTGCCGCGTTGACTTCGGCCGGGATGCAACATTTGAACAGTAAGGAAGGTGAGAAGGCGGCTATGGGTCATTCTCTAGGCAAATATGGCATCGTCGCAATCCTGATAGTGGCAGGCCTGTGTGGGGCTTGGTGGAACCAGCCGGCGTGGTCCGCCGACTCCACGGTCCCAGCATTGAGCCAGGCTCCTGCGCTTCAGCCTAACGGCGCCCCCGTTATTTTTGAACAAGAGACGCTCTTCTCGCTCTATGACACAATCGGGCCGTTTACGCCTGAGGAGCGGGCGCGGGCCGTCACGGAACGCCTGGCTCGATTGTCCAACGATGCTTCGGCCAATGCGCGGCCGATCATGGCCTCGGACCGGGAATCGACCAGCGAACTGATTCACGGCGATATGATCCTGATGACGATTACGGATCGCGACGCACAGCCCACTGGCAAGCTTCGGCAGGATCTGGCCAAGGAGTATGCGCAAAAAGTCCAGGACTCGGTCCATCGCGTCCGCGAGCGGATGTCGTGGAAAGCGCTGCTCACCGACACCGGGCTTGTCATTTTGGCCACGGTCATTCTGATCGCGGCGCTGTTCGCCCTTCACAAGCTGTTTCTCAAGATTTACGCCAAGATCAAGAGTTGGTGCGGGCCGGTCATTCATCCGATCAAAATTCAAAACGTCGAACTCTTGTCGCCCCATCAGATTGCGGCTGGGTTGATCGCGGTGGCCCGGGGCATTCGCGTGCTTGCGACGCTCGTCCTGCTCTATATCTATCTGACCACGGCATTGGGCATTTTCGCATGGACGCGCGGCATCGCGACCATGTTGCTCGAAGTGGTTCTGTCCACGTTGCAGACGATTGGGCTCGCCTTTTCTTCGTACCTCCCGAATATCGTGTCCATTGTGGTCATCACCTTGGTCACCCGCTATATCCTCAAGCTGATCGGGTTTTTTTTCAAAGGGATTGGCCGAGGCGCGATCACCTTTTCCGGGTTTCACCCCGACTGGGCGGAGCCGACCTATAAGATCGTGCGATTCTTAGTCATCATCTTTGCCGCCATCGCGATTTTCCCGCACATTCCAGGTTCCGAGTCCGAAGGGTTTCGCGGCATCTCCGTATTTCTCGGCCTCCTCATTTCGCTCGGGTCCGCCGCGGCGATCGGCAACGTCATTGCGGGAGTGGTGCTCACCTATATGCGCCCCTTTCGCGTCGGCGACCGGGTGAAAATTGCCGACACCGTCGGCGACGTCATCGAGCGCACGCTCCTGGTCACGCGCATTCGCACGATCAAGAATGTGGACATCACCATTCCCAATGCGATGGTGGGCGGATCGCATATCATTAACTACAGCTCAGCGGCGACCAACCCGGTGCCGCTCATTCTCCATACCAACGTGACGATCGGCTACGATGTGCCCTGGCGGAAGGTTCACGAACTGCTCATTGACGCGGCGAACAGCACGACCCATGTGCTTAAGAACCCGCCGCCGTTCGTGCTGCAAACGAGCCTGGACGATTTTTATGTAACGTACGAGCTCAATGCCTCCACCGACAAACCGAACAGCATGGCCGTCATCTATGCCGGGATTCACCAGAATATTCAGGACAAATTCAATGAAGCTGGTGTCGAGATCATGTCGCCCCACTTCGGGCAGCTCCGGGACGGGAATCAGACGACGATTCCAGAGCAGTATCTCCCGAAGACCTACCAGGCCCCGTCGTTTCGGATTGGACCGATTGGCAACATATTCGGTCTCCCCCAAGATGCTGGAGCGGCCAAAGGAGATCTCAAGCCATGACGGTGTGTGGAGTGTCGGTCAAGGGCCGGCTTGTTAATCGGATGACGCGCATGGACGATTACAGTCTCCTCGCAGGCGCGCTGTCGAGCCTTGTCGAACCCCGGATGTTGCCACAGGGGTAAGTTTGGCCGACCGCATGAGACAGATTCGGTTTGGCTTTGGCCGGACAGGGCATTTCCCCATCTGGCTGGTCCTCGCATGCGGACTCGGGTTTGCCGCGCCGGTCTTTGCCGAGCCATCGGCGTCGGACTGGCATGTTGGCGGGACCCTCGATGTCAGTTACGGCCTGAACTTCAACTTCCCCGAAAACCATCAGTGGCGCAGCAAGTCGACGACCCCGCGCGTCAACGAGCTTGCTCCCAATGTGGTGATGGGGTACGTGAGAAAAGACGCCACGGAGTTGTCTCGCTGGGGAATGGAATTCGGCGTACAGGGTGGCTATGACACGGATGCCCTGGTGCCTCCGACAATTCCCGGCCGCGACAAGCCCGTGGATGGCGCCGATACCCTGCGGCATTTCTCGCGCGCCAACCTGTCCTATCTGGCGCCGGTGGGAAATGGGCTGACCCTGACCGCCGGCCTATTCAACAGCTTCATCGGCTACCAGTCGTTCTACGCGAAGAACAATCTCAACTATACGCGCTCGTATCTTGCCGACAACGCCCCCTATTTCATGTTCGGCGCTGGCGCCACCTACCCCGTCAACGAGTCGTGGCAGGTCGGGCTCTACGTGATCAACGGCTACAGCTATCTGTCGCATACGAACGATCAGCCCAGCTACGGCACGCAGGTGCAATGGAAACCGACGTCGCAGCTGACGATCATAGAAAATCTTTATTACGGTCCGGACCAATCGCGCACCGCCATCGAATTCTGGCGGTTCTTTTCCGACAGCATCGTCGAATGGAATCGCGGTCCATTCACGCTGGCCGCGTCATACGACATCGGCACTGAAAAAGCCGCTGAACAGGCCACTCAACCCCGCACCTTTTGGACCGGCGGCACGCTCTATGGCCGATGGAACGTCAGCGGGCCCTGGAGCGTAGCGCTGCGTCCCGAGTTTTATTGGGACCGCAACGGCCGGATTTCGGGATCGGAGCAATTACTGAAAGCCATCACGACGACACTGGAGTACAAATGGACGCACCCGTGGCAAGTGGCCTTACTGCGATTGGAGTATCGATACGATGAATCCTCCGGGGTCGGCGGCGGATTTTTCAAGCGAGGGGAAATCTCGCCCGGCGTGCTTGGCCAGGCCAAGGAGCAACAGCTGCTCCTCTTTTCGGTCGTCTGGTCTGTCGACAAATAAAGAGTCGTCTGCAGAGCGGTCCTTCTAGCCACAGAATCAGCCCCGCCTCGTTTATCGGATCACGGCCTGAACTTGCGTATAAAGAATCGCGGCGCCGAGGAAGATGCTCACGCCGCCAATCGCGACCTGGATGCCGCGATGCGCCCACAGGAGGGACTGGGACGACTGGCGGAGGGGAACAGCGATGGCCAGGGACAGTGTCGCCATGCCTAAAATAGAGCCGAGGCCGAACAACAGAATATAGGCCAGCGCCGACGTGAACGACAGCGTGGTTTGAAGGGTCAGCAGAATAAGCGCCGCGGACCCGGCCATCCCATGCGTCATGCCGACGAGGATCGCCCGGTACGGAATGCGATGCGAATGGGTGTGCAGGTTCTGATGCCGTTCCGGTTCATTTCGATGCGCATGCAGATGCAGATGCGCGGGCCCTTCGCGATGCGCATGGACATGCACATGCAGACGGTCCTGTTTCATGCGCCGCCAGACATCGAGTCCCAAGCCGATGAGCATCGCCCCTACCGCCATTTCCAGCGCCACGGCAACCTGCTCGGGAACGATCCCGTTGATGAACATGGCGATGGAGCACATGAGGAACAGGGTTACCGTATGTCCGATGCCCCAGGCTACGCCCTGCCGGACGGTGTCCCGCAGCGAGGACGATTGGCTCGCCAAGGTGGCTACGGCGGCGGCATGATCCGCTTCAAACGCATGGCGCAATCCGATCAAAAACCCAAGGCTCAGCAAGGTCAGCATGCAGGCCTCTCCCCCAGCGTCCGGAGTTGTGTGCGGAGCCATTCGTACCAGCGCGGCAGCCCCTCCCCTGTCTGCGCGGAGACCTGAAACACGGTGATCTGCGGGTTGACCTCGCGGGCGTATTCGAGGCATCGGGCCACGTCGAATGTCAGATGCGGCAGCAGATCGATCTTGTTCAGCAACATGACCTGCGCGGCTCGAAACATATGGGGGTACTTGAGCGGCTTGTCTTCCCCCTCGGTCACGGAAAGGATGGCGACCTTGGCCTGCTCCCCGAGATCGAACAAGGCCGGGCAGACGAGATTGCCCACGTTTTCGATCATCACAATCGAGTGTGGCGGCGGCGCCAGGCGTTCAACCCCACGCGCCACCATGTCGGCTTCGAGATGACAGCCCGCACCGGTATTGATTTGGACGACCCGGCAGCCCGTCCGTCGAATCCGCTCGGCATCGTGCGTGGTCTCTTGGTCGCCTTCGATCACATGGATCGGCAGGTCCGATTGCAGGTCGCGGATCGTGCGTTCCAACAGCGTCGTTTTCCCGGATCCCGGTGAGCTGACGAGATTCAGCGCCAGCACGCGCGAGGCGCTGAACCAGCCGCGATTCCGTTCGGCGAGCCGGTCGTTTTTTGCCAGAACGGCCTCCTCCAGCACCGTTGTGCGCTGGCTGGCAGGGTGCGAGTGGTCGTGGGGGTGCGGGTGGGAGTGATCGTGGGAGTGGTCATGGTCATGACGGTGATCGTGCCCGTGATCGTGGGGATGGTCGTGCGGGTGATCGTGAGGATGCGCATGCGCCTCCTCGTGCAGATCAAAGGTCTGGCCCGTCGTCAAATCCGTCAGCCGCGCGGTAGAGGCATCGGCGCATCCGCAGGTTGTACACATGGGGTGGTCACCATTTGTTTGATTGTGAGTTGTTCGCCGGACAGCCGCGTGAGATCGGACGATCCACAGGGGCAGCGGGCGATGTGCTGGCGCAATTCCACGTCTTGTCCGCAGGCGCGGCACCGGCCCAGGCCGGCCACTTCGATAATGTTCAAACGCGCGCCTTCGACGACTGTTCCTTTGGCGACAATGTCGAAACAAAACCGGATCGAGTCCGGCAGCACGGCGCTGAGCAGGCCGATTTCGAGTGTGACCTCGGTGACGCGCTCGTCCTTGGCGCGTTCGCCCACGATGGCCACGATATTTCTAGTGATGCTCAACTCATGCATCGGGAGGCCTCCCGTCTAACAAATACGAGGTAGCTGATCGCCGACCAGGGTGTCTACCACGCGCGTCCCGCCGAAGGCTGTCGCCATGACGACGCCGCCCGGCGGCGCATCCACCACCTCGCCGATCATCGCGCTCTCCAGACCTGCCGGGTGGCGGCGCATCGCGTTTACCACCGCCTGCGCGTGCTCGCGTGGAACAATCGCTACAAGTTTGCCTTCATTGGCGAGGTACAGCGGATCGAGGCCTAGGATTTCGCATGCGCCTCTGACCGATTCATGCACGGGCAGCGACGACTCGGTTAACCGGATGCCGACGTTGGAGGAGGCCGCGAATTCGTTCAGCACCGTGGCCACCCCTCCGCGCGTGGCATCGCGAAGACAGTGGATCTCGGGACAGGCCTCAAGCATGACGGCCACCAGGTTGTGCAAGGGCTGCGTGTCGCTCTCCACGGACGATTCAAGCGCCAGCTCGTTCCGGGCCAGCAGAATCGCGATGCCATGATCGCCGATGGCGCCGTTCACGATCACCGCATCTCCCGGACGCGCCCGGTTCGAGGCCATGGCGACCCCGGGTTGAATCACGCCGATTCCCGCCGTATTGATGAACAGTTTGTCCGCGGCTCCCCGTTCGACCACTTTCGTATCGCCTGTCACGATGGCGACTCCCGCCCGGGACGCCGCGTCTCGCATCCGGTGGACGATGTCCACCAGCTCGGCGATGGGCAGCCCTTCTTCCAGAATCATTCCGCAGGAGAGAAAGCGCGGTGCCGCCCCGCTCATCGCGAGGTCGTTGACCGTCCCGTTCACCGCCAGTTCGCCGATGCTGCCGCCGGGAAAGACGAGCGGGCTGACGACGTAGCTGTCCGTCGTAAAGGCCAGACGGTTCCCCTGCTGGCGCAATGCATCGAGCGGCACCACCGCCTGATCGTCCATGGCTGCCAGCAGCGGATTGTCGAAGGCGGCGACGAACAGCTCTTCGACCAGTTCCCGCATGGCCTTGCCGCCGCTGCCATGGGCCAGCGTGATGCATTGCCCCTGCATCCGTTCCATCCAGCTGCGTCCCGGCGATTTCATCGCATCGGCTCCGCCTTGGTTCGGTCGAGCCATCCATAGTTGTAATAGGCGGCGCAGGCCCCTTCCGTGGAGACCATCAAGGCGCCCATTGGAGAGTCCGGCGTGCAGGCGGTGCCGAAGACTTTGCACTGGTTCGGCTTAATCGCCCCCTTGAGGACTTCTCCGCATTGGCAGGCCGTGGGATCGGCGATGGCGATATTCGGCAGCGAGAATTTGCGCTCCGCGTCGAATGCTGCGAACGGCGCCCGCATGCGAACGCCCGAATAGTCGATGGAGCCCAGCCCCCGCCATTCGAAAAACTCCCGCAGCTCGAACACCGTGGCGATGGCGTCCAGCGCCGGGGCATTGCCGTCATCGGGCACGACGCGCCGGTATTGATTTTCGACTTCGCAGCGGCGCTCCGCCAGCTGCTTGAGGACCATCCACACCGAGTGCAAAATATCCAGCGGCTCGAATCCGGCGATGACAATCGGCCGCCGGTATTGATCGGCGATGAACCGGTAGGCCTCCGTTCCGATCACCATGCTGACATGGCCGGGCCCGAGAAACGCATCGACGTGCAGATCGGGCGAGTCGAGCACCGCCTTGATCGTGGGAATGATCGTGATGTGGTTGCAGAAGAGCGAGAAATTCGTGAGGCCTTCCTTCTGCGCTTGCAAGACGGTCAAGGCGGTGCTTGGCATTGTCGTTTCAAATCCGAGCGCGAAAAAAATGACGTCGCGGCCGGGGTGGGCGCGCGCAAGCTTCAACGCATCGAGGGGCGAGTACACCATGCGGACATCGGCGCCTTCCGCGCGCGCTTGCAACAGATTCTTCTTCGAGCCGGTTACGCGCATGGCGTCGCCGAACGTCGTCATAATCACGCCGGGCCGCTGGGCCAGCGCAATGCAGTCGTCGACCCGCCCCCGGGGCAGCACGCAGACGGGACAGCCCGGGCCATGAATGAACTCGACCTCTTCGGGAAGCATGCGGTTGATGCCATATCGAAAAATGGTATGCGTATGGCCGCCGCACACTTCCATGATGCCCAGCGGCCTCGTGCGGCCTTGCATGAGCGTCGAGGCCAGCGCGCGAATCTCTTGCAGCAGCCGCTCCGCTTTCTGGGGATCGCGAAACTCATCGACGAATTTCATAGGGTGCTCCCGCGTGGAGGCGCCTGGCGGTCGGCGGCCAGCAGCGTATGCACGAGATCCCACAGGATGTGGTAGATCATGACGTGGCATTCCTGCGTACGGTGGATGCTGTCCGTTCCCACAACCAAGCAATGGTCGATGGCCGGCAACTGCGCCATGAGGCCGCCGGTGCCGCCCGCCAGGCCGATGGTCACGAGCCCCAGCTGTTTCGCTTGCTCGAACCCCCGCAGAAGATTCGGCGAGTTGCCGCTGGTGCTGATGCCGATCAGGCCATCGCCGGGCCGGGCTTGGGCGATCAGCTGCCGGGCGAAGACCTGCTCGAATCCGACATCGTTGCCGACGGCGGTCAGCATTGCCACATCGGCGATCAGATTGGTGGCGGGCAGCGCCGGGCGTCCAGCGGTGGCCGGATGCAGGAACTCGACGGCGATGTGCGCGGCATCGCAACTCGACCCGCCATTGCCCATGGTGAAGAGACGGCCTTGCCGGCGATAGACCTCGGCGAGCGCCCGGGCGACATCGACGACGCGCCTGCCGTGGCGCGCAAAAAAATCCTGTTTGACCGCCAGCCCATTCTGGACTTTCGTCTGAACGGAGTGCAGCAGGTCTTCATCGCGTTCGGCGGGCGGCGGCGCCTGCGGCTGCAAAAACGGATAGAGCCCTTCAAGAATTCGTTTGGATGACATGGTGTCCTCAGGCGTCGCCGGATGTTCGCATGGCCTGCACTTCGGCCTGGACCTCGCCAATTTCGGTCAAAAGCGCGATTGTGCGCCGGGCTTCTTCAGGGTCAATCCGGCTCATGGCGAACCCGACATGCACCAGCACCCATTCACCCAGGCAGGCGCTGGGCGGATGCTGCTCGTCGACAATGCAGGCGATATTCACCGTGCGCCGCACGCCGCCGACGTCGACGACCGCCAGTTTCTGTTGTTCATCGTGCAGCGCGACAATCTGTCCAGGAATTCCAAGGCACATCGTAATCCTCATTCATGGTGTGAGAGGGCCTGGGCCGCCGCAATCGCCGCCTGGCCGAGCGACAGCCCTCCATCGTTCGCCGGCACACGGTGGTGGGACCACACCATGAAGCCGAGCTGCTCTAACCGCCGTGAAACCAATTCCGCTAACACGCGATTTTGGAACACGCCTCCCGACAGCACGGCGTGCCGAACCGTCCACTCGGCCTCGCCTGCGCTGGCGATCTTTGCCGCCATCGCGGAAATGGCCAGCGCCAGTCCCTTATGAAACCTGGCGGCGATGACCGGCGGCGGAGTCTGAAGCTGCAGATCGCCGAGCAGGGCCTGCCACATGGCGAGCGGTTCGATATAGGGAATGCCGGCTCCCTTGAGCATGGGAATGGTGAAGGGATAGGCCAGTGAATCGTTTTCCCGCTCGAGCGTGTCTCGATCGACCAACTGTTCGATTTCGATGGCCGCCTGTCCTTCGTAGCCGGCGCGATCCCGGCACAGCCCGATTGCCGCGGCTACGGCATCGAAGAGCCGTCCGCAGGAGGAGGCAGGCGGGCTGTTGAGACCATGGGCGAGCATGCTATCGAGGGTGCGGCGCGGCTTTGCATCCAGAAACCGATAGAGGTCCAATTCGGCATAGTTCATGGCGAAACGCGCCCATCCGATCTCCGCCATGAGATGCGCGTAGGTGTTCCGCCAAGGTTCCCGCATGGCCTGCTCGCCTCCGAGCAGGGACACCGGTTTGAACGTGCCTGCGCGGGTGGCGGTGCGATAATCGGCCAGCAGGAACTCCCCGCCCCAGAGCTGGCCGTTGTCGCCGTAGCCCAAGCCATCCAGCGCGATGCCTAAGACCGGTGGATGAGCGAGGCCAATGCCATTGTCGATCAGGCAGGCGGCAATGTGCGCGTGATGATGTTGGATCGCGCGCACCGGAAGCGACTGCTCGGCGGCCAGCGCGTGCCCGGCTTTGCTCGACCGGTACTCGGGGTGCCGGTCCACTGCAACGATGTCCGGCGCCTGGGCGAAGAGTCCGGCATAGTGCCGGATGGCGCGCAGGTAATCCGCATGCGTCAGGGCCTCGTCGAGATCGCCGATATGATGCGAGAGCATCGCGCGGCCCTGGCGCAGGAGGCAAAACGTGTTTTTCAATTCGCTGCCCATCGCGAGCACGCTGGGCGCGTGGTGGAACCCGTCCGGCATCAAGATCGGCGCTGGGGCATAGCCGCGGCTGCGGCGGACGATGCGCGGCAGGCCGCTGGCCACGACGGCAATGGAATCGTCGACTCGCTGCACGATGGCGCGATTGTGAAGCAGAAAGTATTCCGCGATGTGTCCCAACCCGGTTTTGGCGTCGTCATTGCCGGTCCATTGCGGCTCATTGGCGCGATTGCCGCTGGTCAGCACGATGGGACGATCCATGCGGCGGAGCATCAGATGGTGCAGCGGCGTGTTTGGCAGCATCAGGCCTAATGTCCGCACGCCAGGCGCAACGGATGGAGCCACCGCCGCGCCGGCCTGCGCCTGCAACAGGACAATCGGAGCGGCGGGGCTTTGCAGCAGCGCTTGTTCGATGTCGGCGATCTGGCAGTAACGCCGGGCGATGGCGAGATCTCGCGCCATGAGCGCGAAGGGTTTGCCTTCCCTGGCTTTGAGGCGGCGCAATCGGGCCACGGCGTCTTCCTGCGTGGCATCGCAGGCCAGCTGGAATCCTCCAAGGCCTTTAATCGCGAGAATGTGGCCGCGCTGAAGAAGGGTGCAGGCGGCATCCACCGCGTCCAGCATCGAGAATAAATCGAAGGCAAGCGGTTTGCCATCGGCCCGTTCGAGCCAGGCTTTTGGGCCGCAGCGGTGGCAGGCGATCGGCTGCGCATGGAACCGGCGGTCGGCCGGGTCGCGATATTCCGCCGCGCACTCGGCGCACATCGTAAAATCCGCCATGGTGGTGCCGGACCGGTCGTAGGGAATTTCTTGCTGGATCGTCAATCGCGGCCCGCAGTGGGTGCAGTTCGTGAACGGATAGCGATAGCGGCGGGCGAAAGGATCGAAGATTTCCCGCAGGCAATCGGGGCAGCTCGCGGCGTCCGGCACGATGCCGGTCTGCACGTTGCCGGGCGCGCTGTCGAGAATCGAGAAATCAGAAGGGATGCGTTCCAGCGGCAGCGGGTCGCACTGCACGGCATCGACCCGCGCGAGAACCGGAGGATGCGCGGTGATCCGGTCGATGAAGGCCTCCAGCTGCGCCGCTGCCCCAACCGCGACGATCAGGACGCCGGCGCCATCGTTTCGGATGTGGCCGCGGATCTGCATCCGGTGCGCTTCCCGCCAGACCATCGGGCGGAACCCAACGCCTTGCACAAGACCTTGCACGCGAATTTGGAGGGCGACCATATCCGGCGCGCTGGAGAGTCCTGCGATGGTCATTCCACTGCCCCCGGATGCAATGGCCGGATCATGATCCGGTTATTGCCGCTGTCGGCGACCGCGATGATTCCGTCGGCGAGTGAGAGGCCATAGGGCCAGCAGAGCGTGTTGGGCGAAGGAAAGGCCCATTGGTTGTCCCCTTTCATGCCGAACTGAGCCTGGCCGGCCAGCAGCCTGGCTGGCGCCCCGGTGGCGAGATCGCGCGCATGCCATCCGAGCAGTCGTGAGTTGGCTGTGTCGGCGGCCAGCAGCCAGGCATTGGCCGAGGCGATGCCGTAGGGCATATTCAGCGTGCCGGCGTGGGGCCAATAGCGGCCTCCGTTATGATCTACCTGTGCGGCATCGGTCTGTCCGAGAATTACGTCGCAATCGGCTCCGGAGTGCGCGGGCCATGTCTGCCACACCATGATGCGGTTATTACCCGCGTCGGCGATGCACAGGCGTTCGCCCCACCTTGCAATCCCGTGGGGCCATCGCATGCTGGCGCGCGATGGCGCGCCTCCCGCGTTTTCATCGCGTTGTTGAAAATCGGGCTGACCAAGGACCAGATCAGCTGGTTGTCCATTGCGCGTGGGCGGGCTGTTCCAGATCAACACGCGCCGGTTGCCCGTATCCGCGACGATCAAGCGGTCGTCCCAGCTTGCCACGCCGTATGGCCAGTAGAGCGTGTGTGCCGATGCAGTGGCCTGCCCTCGGTTGATGTCCACCGCATCGAATGTGTCCTGGCCTAAGACGACGTCGGGTGGGCAATGGCTGGCCATGGGGGCCTGCCGCCAGATCAGCACGCGATGATTCCACGCATCGGCCACTGCGAGCCCCTGGCCATAAGCGGTCATTCCGGTTGGGACGTTCAGTGTGGCGGCGCTGGGAGCGCGTTTTGCGTTCCGTCCCTCTGAGCAGAAATCGGGCTGTCCGATGACCCAATCCGCTGGAGTATTGGGTGCCTGCGGGCAGGTGCGCCAGCCGACGAGGCGATGATGGCCGGTATCGGCGACCCACAGCAGCCCATTATTGAGAAAGAGGCAGCAGCCGCGCGGGCCAAACAGCGTCTGCGCGGTGGGCGCGACGGGAATCGGAAAGCCTCGCTCGTCCAGGCTGTCGCCCAGCACGATGCCGAAGCCGGTGTCTTCCCACAACGGCAGCGGTTGCTGCGTATGCTGTTCTTGCAACAGCGGTTGACGCGGTTGCTGAAGGCGCACAGAGATGGCCATGGTCCCTACCGTGGTATCTGCACTTCCACCGTGGTGCCCGTCACTCGAACCGGAAGCGGCACCAGTTGCACCTCCGGCGCGGTCAAGCATTCCCCCGACGTGAGATCGTATTGAAAACCATGATAGGGGCAGGTCACGATCCCTTCGGCAATCTGTCCCATATCGAGCGGCATGCCCATGTGCGCGCAGGCATTGTGGAAGCACGTCACCTGGTGCGCCTGGCGGCTGAGCAGCAGCGAATGCCCCTGAAGCTCCACGGCCTTGAGGCCGCGGTCCGGAATGTCGGCAAGTTCGGCGGCGGCTTCCCACCCCTGCTCTCGGCTCAGGGAAAATGGACTGATGAGTGCAGCTGGCTGATGGTGACCGTTCGAGGGGGGGTGCGCGCCGGCTATTTTTTTAATCGTCAGAATCTCGGGGCAGTGGGATCGGATGGCGGTTTCGATGCCTTCCGTCAGCGTGAGGTTCGAAGACGGGCACCCATCGCAGGCGCCGAGCAAGCGAATATGCACTGTATCCGGAAGCTCGATCGAGATGAGTTCAACGTTGCCTCCATGTCCCTGCAGCAAGGGGCGCACAGATGCCAGTGCCGATTCGATTCGTTCCTGGAGCGACGGTTTGATGAGTTCAAGATGCCGGAGCACCGCGTAGACGACTTCATCGCCGGCGAGATGTTTCAAGATCTCAAGGCCGGCCGGATCGGCTTTAAACGCGCGGATGAGCCGGGCGAACGCTTCCTTATGCAGCTGGTCGGTGGCCTGCCGTAACGCGGCCACCGTCGCCCGGTGGGAATCGTCCCATGATTCCACAGCGGTCTCAAGCGGCTCGAAGGGCGCCAGGAGAGAAGGCAGCGTCGGTACGACGGTCGAGCGCTGAGCGAGTGGCTCCGGCATGGCGGTCACCTCATCGGTATTTCAAGTCGCGAAACAGCCTGGGCTGCACGGCTCCCGCGCAGAATCCGGCGATGGCGACGGCGGCCCACAGCGCGCATCCCATCTTGGCGAGCGCGATCACCATCGCCGCCGCCAGTCCGATTCCCACTCCGGCGAGCATCGCGACCTTGGGAAAATCGTGAAACAGCTTGCCCTTTAAAAACAGCTGAACGGAATTGCAAAACATATCGAACATGCGAGCCTCCGTTTATAAGAGAAACGCGAGAATGACGAGCCCGATCAGGACGCCTGGCAGCGATGCCACGGGACCGAAGAAGGCGCCCATCATCGCGGCCAGCTCATTGCCCAGCGCGCGGCCGCCGACAATCATGCCGCCGACAGCCCCGCCGAGCGCGCCGGTGACCAATCCCAACAGCAGCAGCAGTATGCCGCTGAGCAAGCTCAATTCATTGTTCGGTGTGCCGAGTAGTGCCATGTCTCCCCTCCTCTGCGCTGCCGCCGGCCTGCGGGGCAGCCGTGCCGCTGTGTGTGGGATCGTTGTGGGTGGCCGGCGATGGCGCACTGGCCGGTTGCGCCAGCATGTCATGCCGAATTTCAGCCAGAGTCTCTTCGGCGACGCGCGTTTTGCCGGTGTCGCCGAAACGGCGGAAAATTTGCGCCGCCGCGTCGAGATACTGCATTGCCGTTTCCAGGTTGCGCCGGTTGCCCAGTTCTGGCTGGGCCGGCTCATCGGGCAAGTTTCTCAGCGCGTTGGCTTTATTCGAGACGGTGTTGGCGTATTCCAGCGGCGTCGTCGAGGCTGTGCGGACTCGGAGCGCTTCATCGTAGGCGCCGAGCGCACGAAGATTGTTTTCCACGCTGTGGCTGCTCGACGCATATTGCAGGGCATTCCCCAAATTGTTTTGCAGCATGGCGTACTCGTTCGGCTGGTCGATGATCGTGACGACCTTGAGGGCTTCCTCGAAGGATTGCACCGCGAGCGCTTCGCGCATATGGCCGCTGGGGTCGGTGGCCGGCAGCGAGAGATAGGCCGTCGCCAGATTGTTGTGCAGGATGGCGAATTCCGTGGGATGGCGTTCTCGCGTAAAGGTGCGGAGCGCCCGCAAATAGGCGCCGATGGCATCAGCCATGCGCACGCGGCCTGACGCCGCGAGGGCGTGCAGCGCCAATCCGAGATTGAGTTCGATTTCAGCGATCTCCTCCGGGGCTCCTCCGTTCCGCGTGTTCGCCAGCGCCTGGATAAATAACTGGCGGGCTTGCTCGACATGCTCTGCGCCATCGTGCGGAATGGCATTCAGCGCGGTGCCCTTGCGCGCTTGGATCCGTCCGGTCAGCAGCGAGTCGGTTTCATGGGAAGCCAGTTCGAGCGCGCGATCGTAGAGAGCGATCGCATGGTGCAGATCGTCAACGGAGCGCGGCTTGCGCTGAAGCCCCATGGCGATTTCGATGAAGAGATCGATTTTGTCCCGGCTGGATAGACTGGGATCGGCGGCGGCGGCGAGGGCGGCGTTGACTTGTTCGTCGGATAAGGTGTTCATGCGATCGGCTCCAAGTGATGGGAGATGCCGATGTCAAAAACAAGCGCACTGTACGAGCGGATGAGAGACGATGTCAATAGCATTTTCTATATGTAAACATTGTTTGCATTATCGAATTGCATTAGATTTGTGAAGGTCGCAATGGGATGACTAAGAAGGAGCGGGCCAGCTTGTTACGAGGGCCGCGCGCTGTTCATTCCATTGAAGAGAGCCGGTCCATTCGCGGTCGTCGTCTATTCCCTGCCCTCGAAAAAACTCCTGCGCGTGGATCACGCGGTCGCCTTGAGCGTTCCGCACCTTCATCAGCAAGCCACCGGCGGCCGCATGGCGCACAGGCAACAGCATGAGGGTGTGCTCTTGCCGGAGCAAGACAATGCACTCCAGTCCGAGAAAGTACCGGGCATAGGTCGATGCATCGATGAAGATGCTTCCCTGCCGCACTGTCATGCGCGCACCGTCTGGAGAGGATGCAGCGTGCGGCGTATCCGATGGAGCTGAATGCGACAGCGCGGACGCCGGTGAGTTCGTCTTTTCTCGAATGAGTTGCTTGATCATGTCGGCAACTTGGCTGGCAGCCTGAGAGACACGGGGGCTCAGTCCTAGCCCAAGCGTGACGGTTTCGGCTTCGATCAAATAGACCGTGATATCGTGAGGAAAGGCCTTGCCGAAAATATGGCGTCCCGCATAGAGGGCATGCTGCCAGCGAAAATCATGGAGGCTGTAGCCCGGCTCAGGCCGGTCGATCACTTCTTCGCCTGGGAGTTTGAAGATGGACCCTGGCGTGGAACTGCTGAGGCTGGCGTCGATCATAATCAACGCGGTCGCGCCTCGCGCTTTGAACATCACGTCCATTCCGCCGGTGCCGGCATCGTAGACGGAGACTCCTTGCAGGTGCTCGTCCTGCACCCATTGCTGGAGTGCTTGAGCGACGACGACGCCAATCCCATCGTCGCGACGATTCAGGTTGCCGCATCCGATGACGGCAATGAGCCCGGCGGGTGCCGCTAGATTCTCCATAATCGGCAGGACCACTCCTTTTCAACCGGCACGTTCAGCTCAGGCAGTTCGCAGAACCGCCGATGCGTGACGTAGTACATGCAGGTCTCGCACGACTGCGACAGATCGTCTTCCGAGTGCGGCGGCGCATAGGGGGACAATGTAAATCCCGCGACGGTCAGTTTTTCGGCGAAGGCGGTGGCGGAAAGGCTTCGGAGGCGTGCGGCGATGCGGAGGCCCTCCTCGCTGGTGTAGGCCCGTGGCTCACTCTTGGTTTTGAGGCCGCTCTGCAACATGACCCGCAGCATTGTCCGAAGACTGTCGTCGCCGGTCGCCATCGATTGCGCTCCCTCAGCGAAAGGACGCGGTTAAATTCTCCAGAGCCGGCACCACCAATCGGGCTCCACGGGCACAGCGAGCTCGGGAAGATCGCACCACTTTCTATGCACCAAGTAATACATGCACTCCAAGCATCGCATCTGATCTGGGCCATACGGCGTGTGAGTGAATCCTCCAATCACAAGCTTGGCGCGCAAGTCTTCCTGGGGAAGCGCTCGTAGCTCGTCTAAAATTCGCGCGAACTCGATATGTGTTTCCGGAAACGGTTCGGTCTGAGTCTTGAGTCCGCTTTCCAGGAGGTGTCTGATCTTCTCCAGGAGACGGTCTTCTTCTTCGGGACGCATTCGATCCCCCTTCTGTGGCCGAGGCCTCGTGAATCCCTCCTGGACAGGTCCACGCCAAGATTGAGTCTGGGCGCCGCGGCATCGCGCTCATGCAGCGATGCCGCGGCGAATCCCCTAACCGATCTTAAAACGAGCGAGGTCTTTTCCTGTTTTTGCGTCGTGCGCATGCACGGTGCAGACTAAACAGGAATCGAATGACCGGGCGACATGGCCCACTTCAACCGGGTCGGTCGGGTCCGCAATCGGCGCGCCGATCAGCGCTTCTTCAATCGGTCCCCGGCGGCCTTGATTGTCTCGGGGGCCCACATTCCACGTCGTTGGGGCGACGATCTGGTAATTTTTTATTTTTCCGCCTTTCACTTCGATCCAGTGGCAGAGCGCGCCACGGGCGGCTTCCGTGGCGCCCCACCCACGGCCGTCGCGCTCTTGCGGCTTGATGTACCAGGGCTCATTGAGCCGGAATTCCCGCAGGCAGCGCTCGGCCTGGCGGTACAACTTCACGGTCTCGTGCATGCGCGCGAGCTGGCGAAGGTGAAGGCTTGCGCCGCCCATTTTTTTATAGACGTCCAGAATGAATCCGTCCGCATGCTGCCAGGCTTCCCCGTGGGTTCCTCCCGCCACCATCTGCCGGGCGAATGGGCCGGCCTCTAGCCGGCCGATGTCCATATGGCTGACTGCGGTGGCCCAGGAGTAGGCGCCGTTAAAATCGATGTGATTCTTCGACTTTGGCGTGGTGGTGCGGTCGAAGGGGTGCGTGTCTCCAGTGCCTTCTTCATACCAGGCATGCGACGTGTTCTCCCGCGCGAATTCCTGGCTCATGAGCTTGTGCATGCCGGTGGCGCCGTCGTAAATGCCGCTTTTCATAATGACCGCGCTATTGCGGCCTTCGATGGTGGGCTTTTGATATTTGTCTTCGTGCGGCAAGTAGCCCCAGGACACATATTTGCCGAGCCCCGCTCCATATTTATCGAGCCCGATGTCCAAGCCCATTCGCCAATAGAGGCCTAAATCCGAGTTCAGATGAGAGGGGCTTTCCTCCAGCCAGGCATTGAAGTCGGCGTAGGTTTTGATTTGTTCATACCGCTCCAGTGAGCAGCCGAGCCAGATGGGTTCCAGCCAGTTCTTCTTGAAGTATTCCAAGAGCGACACCGACCGGGTGATGTCGGCCAGCGTCGGCGCGCACATGACGCCGCCAGGCACCATGTAGCTGGAGTGCGGCCATTGGCCGCCAAGCAACGCATAGATTTCCACCGGTTTTCCAGAAATGGTGACGCCGGCTTCGTAGGAGGTGCCGGTGAACGGAGCGAATCGCTTGCAGGCTTCATCGTAAAAGCGGCTGCCGCGATATTTTTTATTGGTGAGGTCGATGGCGTAGAGTCCATAGAAGTACCGCGGCTGGCTCTGCAAGCTTTCGACGAGCTGCCCGAGGTTTCTTGCCAGAATGGCATTTCTCGGAACGGTGGTTTGCCAGGCGGTATCCAGCGCCCATGCGGCACAGGTCAGATGGGACGCGCCGCAGATGCCGCAGGCCCGGGGCGTGACCACGAGGCCGGCCTGTGGATCTTTATCGCGCAAAATAATCTCGAATCCGCGGAAGAGTTCCGCTTGTGTCCAGGCGTTGGTGACGACGCCATTGTCGATTTCCACTCGGACGTCGAGATCGCCTTCTACGCGGCCGACGGGTGAAATGTCCAGTGTTTGAACAGCCATGGAGAGTCTCCTTTTGTAATGCGACGCGCGACGGCCAATGTGTGCCGATTAGACGATGAACATATCCTGCTCGGCCCATGCTGGCGCTGCGTTTTTCGCGGCGCCGGTGAGCGCGATGTACCCCTTCTTATCGACTCCCGTGGGCAAATCCTTGGGGATGCCCATGACCGTTTGTGTCTTGAACACCGTGCCGGGAGCGAGATCGAAAAAGGGAAATTCCGGCTCTGTGCAACCGAGGCACGGCATGCCGGATCGGGTTTTTGAGGATTGCCGGTTCCATAAGATGCGATTGCAGGGCGAGTGGGTCATCGGCCCCCGGCAGCCGAGATCGTAGTAGAGGCAGCCTTTGCGCTGCCCGAACTCCGTTGCGGAGACTTTATAGGCAAAGTGCATGTTGCGCGTGCAGCCGGTTTGCGTGAAGCTTTGGAAGAATGTTTTGGGGCGTTGCAGCTCGTCGAGCCCGATTTCGCCGCCCCGCCCTGTGGCGACCGCGACGACAATTTGCGTGATCCAGTCGGGGTGCGCGGGGCAGCCGGGAATGTTGATGACGGGCAGACCTGCTTTGGAACGGAATTCCTTGCCTAAAAATCCACCGTGATTCCGCTTGAGAAACTGGAGCCCCTGCGATTCGCTCGGATTCGGCGCCGTCGCCGGAATGCCGCCCCAGGTTGCGCAGTCTCCGATGGCGACGACAAATGTTGCGACTCCGCTGAGGGCCTTGACCCATTGCTTCATGGGCTTGCCGGCAAAGCGATTCCATTCTCCGGTGCCGTTCGGCGCATTCACGACGCTGCCCTCGAAGACGAAGATATCCAGGGGTGTTTTGCCGGAGACGCAATCGTTCAGCAAGCGTTGCAGGTTATCGCCAAGCTCGACGCCTAAGGATGGATGCCAGAGCACATTGATGCCGAAGTCAGTGACGAGATCGCAGGCGCTTGGTTCTTCCGCGTTCAGGAAGGACATTGTGTTGCCGGAACAAGCGCCGCCTTGAAGCCACAGCAAATTGGCCATGATGAAAGTCCTCCATATGAGTCATTGGCAATGCAATCGCTCTATGGAGCAGGTCTTTCGCAATAATCGAACCACGAACGGATAAGCGGCGCATTCACCGGCGCAATTGAGGATTCTCCGCAGAAAACGTTGTGTGAAACGGCTGGTTCACGCGAAAGGCGTTGTGCGTGCGCATGGGAAAAGTGGCAAGTAACTTTGCATATTCTTCTGCGGTGCAAAGCGAGTGTGCAGCGTGTGAGTCTTTTTTCTGGCGGTGTGCTTCGCGGATTAAGGAGTTTGCGCTCGTCCCAGTCATCCAGGTTGGGTGCGGGAGAGTGTGGCGTCCGGGGCCGCCGCGAGTTTGTAGCGGCGAATTTTGTTGGCGAGGCCGACGCGCGAGAGGCCCAGCTCTTTGGCGACTTTGCTTTGATTCCACCGGTACCGCACCAGCATTTCCGAGACGACTTGCGCTTCGAGGCGCTCAACTTTTTGCTTGAGTGTTCCGCCGGCATGAATCAAATTCAATTCTTTCCGCCGCAGGTCCAAAGGCAGGACGTTCGCCAAATCGTCAGAGAGGTGTTCGGTCGACAGGAACTCGCCATCGCCGGCGAGCGCGACCATGCGCCGGATTTCGGTTTCGAGTTCGCGCACATTTCCGTGAAACGGATAGGCTTGCAGCTGCCGCATGACTTGCACGGTGATTCCTGCGATCCGGCGGTTCAACCGCTCCGCGTACTTTCTTGAAAAGTGCTCGGCGAGGACGGGAATATCGTCGATCCGGTTGCGCAAGGGCGGGATCGTCAGCTCAAATCCTCTGAGGCGGTAGTAGAGGTCTTTCCTGAACGAGCCTTGCGCCACGAGGTCTTTGATCGGCCGGTTGGAGGCGGCGATAATCCGGACATTTGCCCGCTTGGTTCGTTCCGCGCCGAGCGGTTTGACCTCCCCCTCTTGCAGGAACCGCAACAGACTGACTTGAAACGACGGCGAGACCTCCGAGACTTCATCGAGGAACACGGTGCCTCCGTCGGCCGCGACGAATAAGCCCAGTCGGTCGCTGATGGCCCCTGTAAACGCGCCGCGCTTATGTCCGAACAACTCCGATTGCAGCAGCTCATCCGGCAAGGCGCCGCAATTCTGCGCGAGAAAGGGGAACTCATGGCGTTCGCTGAACCCATGGACGGCCCGTGCCATCAGCTCTTTGCCGGTGCCGGTCTCCCCTTCGATCAACACCGGCAGGTCGGTGGCGGCGGATTTTCTGGCCAGGTTGCACACCTCCAGCATGGTGTCGCTGGCGAAGACCAGCTGATCGAACTCGTAGCTGTCGCGAATGAGTTTGGTGAGCGCTCCGGTCTGGTTGTGAAAGGCGCCGTCGGAGAGCTTCAGGTCCCGGCTGAGCATCCGGTGGCGGCGCGACAGCTCCCGGCTTTCGAGCGCCCGGTCGATGAGCAAGCGAAGATGCCACGAGGGGCAAGGGGTCGGAATGACGTGATACACGGCGGCCTGCCGAATAATATTCATGACCTGCGCCTGCTCGCGCGACGCGGTCAGAAGGATGCGGACGATATCGGGATAGCGGACACGGGCATTTCGAAAGAACTCGACGCCCTGCACATCGGTGACGGTTTCGTCGAATAAGATCAGGTCGACTTTTTCTTTGGCGAGTGTTGTCCAGGCCTCCTGGCCGGTCGAGGCGCCGAGTACGCGGTAGTCGTTTTTCAGATAACCGGCCAGTGTTTTGCGAACGGCGGAATCGGATTCGACGATGAGAATCGTTTCCTCGTCTCGACGAGACATGCAACTCTCCTTGCATGATGATAACGGAGTTTGCAGTGTAGCAACTCTCTGACGCTGGGGCAAGATGGGGCTGGCTCGTGCTTTTTCAGCGGTACCGGCTGCCGCGGAGGGCATGCTGGATTGACACTGCGTTTCCCAGAGGTCCAGCATGGAACGCAATGATGTGAGCAGGACAGGTCATAAGGAAGGAGTCTGTTATGTCGATTCATGCTCTGGCCGGTCGGCCGGCTCCGCCGGCTATGCTGGTTGATGTCTCCCGGCTTCTTCACGCATATGCCGCTGAAACGCCGGATGTTGCCGTTCGCGATCAGCGCGTAACCTTCGGAACGTCAGGCCATCGCGGTTCCTCCTTCAAGCGAAGCTTCAATGAGCAGCACATTCTTGCAGTCACCCAGGCGGTCTGCGAATACCGGGCTTCTCAGCAGACCAGTGGACCGCTCTATCTTGGGAAAGACACGCATGCGCTCTCGGCGCCGGCATTTGTCACGGCGCTTGAAGTGCTCGCGGCCAACGGCGTTCACGTCATGATCGATCAAGCTGGCGGCTATACGCCGACGCCGGTCATTTCCCATGCGATTCTCACCTACAACCGTGGCCGCGCATCCGGTTTGGCCGACGGCATCGTGATTACGCCGTCGCACAATCCGCCTGAAGACGGCGGCATCAAGTACAACCCGCCTCACGGTGGGCCTGCCGATACCCAGGTGACCAAGTGGATTGAAGACCGGGCCAATGCCCTTCTGGCAGACGACCTCCAAGGAGTGAAGCGTCTTCCCTATGAACAGGCGAAAACCGCGGCCACCACGCATCTGCACAATTACATCGATGCCTATGTGAGCGATCTGGGTCGCCTCATCGATATGGACGCGATTAAGTCGGCCGGACTCAAGCTCGGGATCGACCCATTAGGCGGATCCGGCGTCGCCTATTGGCAGCCGATTGCCGAGCGGTATGGGCTGAACATTGAAAATGTGAATCCCGCCGTCGATCCCACCTTCCGCTTCATGCCATTAGATTGGGACGGCAAGATTAGGATGGATTGCTCCTCGCCCTATGCCATGGCGAACTTGATTGCGCTAAAAGATCGTTTCGACGTCGCCTTCGGCAACGATGCCGACAACGATCGTCATGGGATCGTGACCAAAACTTCAGGCTTGATGAATCCCAATCACTACCTGGCTGTCTCGATTGCCTATCTTTTTGCCAATCGTCCCGGCTGGAAATCTGATGCCGGCATTGGCAAGACGCTGGTCAGCAGCAGCCTCATCGATCGCGTGGCTAACAAGCTCAAGCGGAAGCTCGTTGAGGTGCCGGTGGGATTCAAGTGGTTCGTGAGTGGATTGCAGGATGGCTCGCTTGGCTTTGGCGGTGAAGAAAGCGCCGGCGCCTCTTTCTTACGGCGGGATGGAACCGTGTGGTCCACGGACAAAGACGGTATCATTATGGATTTGCTCGCTGCCGAGATGATGGCCAGGACCGGCAAAGATCCGGCGCAGCGCTATCGGGAATTGACGCAGGAGCTAGGCGAACCGGTGTATCAGCGGATCGATGCCGTTGCCACGCCTGAGCAGAAGGCGATTCTATCGAAACTCTCTCCTGCGCAAGTGCACGCGACGGAACTGGCCGGCGACAAAATTGTCGCCATGATGACGACGGCCCCAGGCAACGGCGCGGCAATCGGCGGATTGAAAGTCGCGACCGGCCACGGCTGGTTCGCCGCCAGGCCATCGGGCACCGAGGATGTTTACAAATTGTATGCGGAGAGTTTTCGCGGCAATGAGCATCTGAAGCGGATTCAGGATGAAGCCCAGGCGCTGATTGCTGCGGCTCTGGCTTCAAGCCGGTGAGAGAAGCTGCTGTTCTGGCATTTATGGAGTGAGAGGCGTTTGCCGAGTGGGCCGCTATCGCAACCGATAGCGGCCCAAGATGGCAGATCGCGAGGAAGCGGCGCTTATGCGCTATAGAACGACACAATGTGATCGACGCCGCTTCGCAGGGTTTTGCGCCATTCCATCTCAAGCTCAGGTGTTAATTTCTCATCGCATTGCTTCACGCTCTTTACGAGAGAATTGATCCAGAAATCGTAAAGATTGGGATCGATGTTCATGTTCTTCTTGTTGTGGCTTTCTCCGATTCGATTGAGACCGGTGGTACCGACTCCGTTGCCTCCCAGATGCATGAACAGCATGGAGATTCCCTGCCGAAGGAGAGACTTTTGTTTCGTCATCTCGGTCTTGGCGAACATGGGGGCAATCGTTGGATGGCTGGCTAAAAAGTTCGCGTAAAACACGTCGAAAAATTTTGGGTTCACGCAACAACGACTGTAACTTTCCTTGACCTCCGCGAGGGACATGACCGCTCCTTCCACGAGACGTTGTGCGTCTCCGGCTGTGCTCGATGGGATTGTGTTTGGGCGCGCGCGAGCACATCCCATCGCCCAAACCGGACCGGCCATCCGTTTCAATTATTGTTCGGAATATTCGTTCAGAACTTAAGAGATTGATCTGTCTATGAATTTAGACGGTTGTGCCGGACAATGGCATCGTCTGGCACGACGGGAGGATTGCGTGCGGTGCTAGGCCCTGGTTGCGTGACGAGTGTGCTGTTCTGCGTGGTAAGAGCTTCTCACAAGCGGGCCCGATTCGACATGAGTAAAGCCTAGGGCCAAGCCTTCTTCTTTGAGCGCGGCGAATTCGGCGGGATCGTAGTAGCGGACGACCGGCAGATGCTCTCTGGTCGGTTGCAAATATTGCCCGATCGTCATGATGTCGCACCGGACGGCTCGCAGATCGCGCATGACGGTATGAGCTTCTTCGAGGGTCTCCCCCATGCCCAGGATCAAGCCGGACTTGGTCGTCATCCCCTGCTGCTTGGCCTGGCCGAGTAGTTCGATGGATCGCTGATACTTGCCCTGCGGCCTGAGCGATGGAAAGAGTCTGCGGACTGTTTCAATGTTGTGATTCACGATCTCCGGCTTCTCGGCGCAGACCGTTGCGAGCGCCGCATCGTTCCCTTCGAAATCCGGAATCAACACTTCAATGGTACAGCCGGGACTCAGCGATTTTGTGTGTCGAATCGTTTCCGCAAAGATCGCGGCGCCGCCGTCTGGCAACTCATCGCGATTCACCGAAGTAATCACGGCGTGGCGCAACCCGAGTGCCTGCACGGCCTCCGCAACTCGTCGCGGCTCGCCGTGATCGACTGCGAAGGGCCTCCCCGTTTCGACCGAGCAGTAGTGGCAGCGCCTGGTGCAGATGTCTCCGAGGATCAGAAAGGTGGCCGTGCGGGCGTTCCAGCATTCCCATCGATTGGGGCAGCGCGCTTCTTCGCAAATCGTATGGAGCTTGAGCCGGTCCATCGTCTGCTTGATGTCGAGATAATCGGGACCGGTCTGCGCCGTGACTTTGAACCAAGCCGGCAAGCGCGGCCGTTCGGCTGAACGAAGCTGGTCGATGGAGATCAGGCTCATGAGTTGGCGTTGTCCGCCCGGCGTGGCCGAAACCATCCGGCGATTTTGGCAATGAGCCCCTCTGGTTTGGGCGGCGGGGCTGGGTCTGGATATTCGGCCCACAGTTCCTGCGAGCCGAGATACAGGCCGTTGCGGAAACTGACCTGGGTTCTGAGCTGCCGATAGCCTTGCTGGTGCAGCGTCTGAATCAGTTCGGCCAGCGCCGCGTCTTGCGTGAGGTGCGGCTCGGCGCCGATGCGGACGGTCTCGTATCGCAAAATCGCGGAAATCCCTTCCCCTGTCCGCTCGAACTCGACAGGGCGGCTGAATCCCCGTTCTCGATAGTCCAGCCCCGCAAGTTGATACCGATCGAGTTCGCCCGCTCCCATGCCGTGCCTGGCTCAGTCCAGCGCGCGAAACACGGCGACGAGATCGCTGAGAGCCAGCGTTTTGCTTTTGAGAATCGTCCGCTCAGCGTGCACGGCCTCGCGGGTTTTGGGGTCCGCTCCTCCGGACTTCAGGCAGGTCGCGCCCAGCGCGAGAATGCGGTCGCATTCTTCCCCCAGTTTCTTTTTGACCACCGGATTGACGGAGAGAATATCCATGAGCTGGCGGCGCGTCTCGGTCAGATGCGCCTGCAGCTCGGCGTCCGGATAGCTTTTGCGGGCGGCTTCGTCGAAGCAGCGGTCGAGATATTGGGCCAAGAACACGTAGAGCCGCACGAGGGCTGCGGTGATTTCAGTCTGCTCTTTTGCGGTGGTTGCCATGGTGCCCTCTTTCTGTGTAAATGAGTTATGCGAGGACCGTGATGTCATCGCCATCGACTTTGACCGGATACACCTCGACTTTGGCCGAAGGGTTCTTCACGCATTCGCCGGTGGTCACATCGAATTGCCAGCCGTGCCATGGGCAGGAGACGATATTGCCGTGGACATCGCCCTCGCCCAACGGTCCACCACGATGGACGCACGTATTGTCGATGGCGTGAAAGGCGCCGTCGACGTTGAAAACCGCGAGGGTCTTGCCGTTCACTTCAACCACGAGCGCATGCCCCGGTTTCACCTCCGCCGTGCTCGCAACCCGCACATAGTCTCCCATTACTGTTCCTCCGCTGTAAGCCGTTCGGTTAGCTGTTGGTAAATGGCTGCTTGATTTTTTTTAGCAGGCTGTCGATGGACGAGCCGCTCTGTTCCGTTCCGCCCAAGGCCCCGATGATCTTTTGAGCAATGTCGCGAAAGGCCGCGGCTTGGGGAGAGTCCGGATGGCCGACGACGATCGGATGGCCGGAGTCGCCCCCTTCGCGAATGGCCGGGTCGATGGGAATGCGCCCGAGAAAGGGGATGTTTAATTTCTCCGCGGCCCGCTTCCCGCCGCCTTGCGAGAAGATGTCGGTCTGTTCGCCGCAATGGCCGCATACAAACGTGCTCATGTTCTCGACAATGCCGAGCAGCGGCACATTCACTTTCTGGAACATCGCCATGCCCTTTCGGACATCGTAGAGCGCCACTTCCTGCGGCGTCGTCACGGTGATGGCGCCAGCCAGCGGCACCATTTGCGAGATGGACAACTGCACATCGCCGGTGCCTGGAGGCAAGTCGAGCAGCAAATAATCCAGATTGCCCCACAACACGTCGCGGAAAAACGATTGCAGATATTGATGGACCATCGGACCGCGCCAGACCAGCGGCGCGTCTTCCGGCACCAAGTACGCCATTGAAATCAGTTTGACGCCGTAGTTATCAACCGGGACGATCTTGCCGTCTTGTTGCTCCGGCCCTTTCGTGCTGCCCATCATCATGGGAATATTGGGGCCGTACAGGTCCGCATCCATCAGCCCGACTTTTGCGCCGGTGAGCGCCAGCGCGCAGGCCAGGTTGGATGCGACCGTCGATTTGCCGACCCCGCCCTTGCCGCTGCTGACGGCAATGACGTGCTTTACGCCGGGAATGAGGTTTTCTTTTTCTGGAGCCTGTGGCGCTCCGTGGGTATGTGTATCTGCCATGAGTTGTTCCTCCGCGATATCGTCGTATCGGCGCACCGTGCGGCGCCAGCCGAACGACAAGAGTTCACACTACTACAGTCATCATAAGCGATGCGCCGGGCGAAAGGAAATGGGCCGGTCGGACCATAGGCTGCTATGGACCGACCGGGGAAGCCGTGAAGAAAATCTAAAAGACTGTAGGGTCGAGACGGCGCAGGTTTGTCGCCAGGCCGAAGAGGGACAGCGTATAGATAATCCACTTGGAGGGATCGAAATTATACCACTTGGGTCCGTTGCGGTAGTCGCGCGCGTAGGTGTGATGGTAGTTGTGATACCCCTCGCCGAAGCTCACGAAGGAGATGAGCCAGCTGTCGCGGCTGCTGTCCTGCGTGCCGTGCGGCTGGCTGCCGACCATGTGGCAGAGCGAATTGATCGTGAATGTGGAGTTCAGCACCATGAACATGCGAAAGAGCCCGCCGAGAAGCAGTGAGCTGACGCCGCCGATCCAGCTTTGATGCCACAATACGCCGAGGACAAAGGGCAAGGCCAATCCGGAGGCCACGATGGCCCAATAGTAGCGGTGTTGCCAGAGGATCACCGGATCGCGGCGCAGCCGGATTTCATACTTGTCGGTACGATGAGGCGTTTCGTAAAAGAGCCAGCCGCAGTGGCTGTGCCAGAATCCTCTGCTGGCATTGTAGGGATCTTCATCCGTGTCCGTGCGGGCATGGTGGCGAATGTGGTCGGCGCACCAAATGAGCGCCGAATTTTGCAGCGCCCACCCCCCGGCCACCAGCGCGCAGCGTTTGACCCAGTCGGGGCATTCGAAGCTCTGATGGGCGATCAGGCGATGGTACCCGACGGTGATCCCCATGCCGGTGACAATGTACATAATAAAGGCGAGGACCCAGTCGAAGAGGGTGAACCCGACAAAGTATCCGTAGAGCGGAATGCCAATGACGGTCACGGCGACGACGATGCAAAACAGTGCAACGTTGACGTACGAAAATCCGGCGTGATGGGCCGAGACGGCTTGAGCAGGTGCGGTCATTCATCCTCCTGAAGCGTGGATTCATCCAGCCCAGCAGGACTGGCGTGCAGCTCACATGACGAACATCTCATATCCGCCCGATGTTAGCGAAAAGTCTGAGTGTTTACAACTACTTCTTCGTTATATCTTCCGGTGTGCGAGATGGGGTGAGAGGCTGCCATGGAGCGCAGCGCGGGCGCGTTCCGCGTATACTAGACAAGTCGAAAAATTCGCTGGATTGGAGGCCGTATGACGCTGGGTACGCCACCGTTTGAATCCGCGGTCGTTCGTATCGGAAGGCATCTCGCGCAATTGTCTGCCGGGCGCGCGCCGACGATTTTCGAAGGGCGCTGGTGGTCGCAGAATGCGATCAATCTGGCGATGAAAGATCCTGCGTTCAAGGTGCAGTTATTTCGTTTCATCGATGTGCTCCCTGCTCTGGCGTCGGATCGCGCGGTGGTGACGCTGGCGGAGGAATATTTTGGCGCCATGCACGGCGATGTGTTCGGATTGCAGTGGGGGCTCAAAGCGCTGGCCGCGACAAGTGTGGGCGCTGCCATCACCGGCAAATCGATCCGGCATCAAGTGGAGCAAATGGCGCGGACGTTCATTGCGGGCGGGTCGATTGCCGAAGCGGTGCCTGTCCTGGCCGGATTGTGGAAGGACGGGCGCGCCTGGTCCGTGGATTTGCTGGGTGAGGCAACCATCAGCGATCTCGAAGCGGATCAGTACCGCGATCGCTGCCTGGAGGCCATCTCCCAACTGAGCCTGGCCGCCAGCCATTGGGCACCGTCCGTTCTTCTAGAGCGGGATCATCTGGGGGCTCTTCCGCGCGTGCAGCTCTCGCTTAAGATCTCCGCGCTCACATCGCGGTTGGATCCCATCGATCCCGATGGCACCTATCGCGCGGTGGCGGCGCGGCTGCGGCCGATTGTGGACCTCGCGGCAGCCGAATCGTGCGGACTGATCTTCGACATGGAGCAGGCCGAGACCAAGAATCTGCTGCTGGATATTTTTCGGCGGCTGTTTGCCGAAGACGCCTACCGTGCGTTTGCGCATGCCGGTGTTGCGATGCAGGCGTACCATCGCGAGACCGGGCAGGATATTCGCGATCTCATCGCATGGGTGGAGCGGCGTGGCGTGCCGATCACTGTCCGTCTCGTGAAGGGAGCCTATTGGGATTCGGATACCGTTCACTATCGTCAGGCGGGATGGCCGGTGCCCTTGTTCGAGCACAAGGCTGAAACCGATGCGAATTATGAAGCGTTGGCGCCGCTGCTGCTCCGGCATCGCGAGGCGATCCGCCCGGCGTTCGGGACGCATAATCTCAGGAGTCTGGCGGTGATTGAAGCCACGGCTGAGTCTCTGGGCGTGCCGCCTGATGCGCTCGAATATCAGATGATCTACGGCATGGCCGAACCGTTTCAGCAGGCGATGACGGCGCATGGCCGGCGGGTGAGACTGTATGCGCCGGTGGGGCGTCTGTTGCCAGGCATGGCCTATCTCGTGAGGCGGTTGCTGGAAAATACCTCGAATGAATCGTTCCTGCGCAAAGAATATGTCGAGTCTCAATCCCTGAGTGCGCTGTTGGCTCCTCCGGCTGTTCCATCCGCATCCCAGGCGGTCGTTCCTCGCGCGCCGGACGGCTTTGTCAATGAGCCGCACAGCGATTTTTCTCAGCAAGCCAGCCGGGCCGCGATGGGAGAAGCCATTGAAAAAGTCCGGGCGCAGAGGGGGCATCGCTGGCCATCGCCGCATCGCGAATTTCAGTTGACCGGGCCGGTGATGGAATCGCGCAATCCAGCGCGTCCCGATGAGGTGGTGGCGCTGGTGCAGAGCGCCGCTGTCGCGGATGTGGCGGCAGCAGCTGAATTGGCGTCAGCGACTGCGGAGGCATGGCGGCGGTCGCCATCGGAACGGATTGCGGTGATAACACGCGCGGCGGCGCTTATGCGCGCACGCCGGTATGAGCTGGCCGCTTGGGAAGTCGTCGAGGTTGGCAAGCCTTGGCGGGAAGCGGATGCGGACGTCGCGGAAGCCATCGACTTCCTCGAATTTTATGCCGGGCAAATGGACCGGTTCGCCTCCCCGCTCCAGTTGGGTCACTATCCCGGAGAGCGCAATCACCTCGTCTATGGACCGCGTGGTGTGGCCGCGGTGATCGCGCCCTGGAATTTCCCTCTCGCGATTCCCGCCGGCATGGTGAGCGCCGCGTTGGTCACCGGCAATACCGTATTGCTAAAGCCATCGGAACGTTCGCCGCTGATGGGCCGGCTGCTCACGGATATTCTGCGTGAGGCTGGGGTGCCGCCAGGAGCGTTGATCTGTTTACCGGGAGGGCCTGAAATCGGACGGGCGCTGGCCGAGCATTCCGAGGTATCGACGATTGCGTTTACCGGCTCGAAAGATGCCGGCTTGCAGCTGCTGGCTGGCGCGGCAACGATCCGCCCAGGCCGGCGGCTTGTGCAGCGTGTGATCGCGGAGATGGGCGGCAAGAATACCATCGTCGTGGATGAGACGGCGGATCTCGATGAAGCCATTGCTGGCGTGGTGGCGTCCTTTACAGGGTATGCCGGGCAGAAGTGCTCGGCCTGTTCGAGAGCGATTGTGCACGAGGGAGTTTATGACCAGTTCCTTTCGCGGCTGCGCGATGCGGTGATGAGTCTCACTGTCGGCGATCCGCTCGATCCGGGCATGCAAGTCGGCCCAGTGATCGATGCCAGGGCGAAGGAACGCATTGACGGCTACATTGCGCTGGGCGAGCGGGAGGGCCGACTCGTGGTTCGCCGGTCTGTGGATGGGCCGGGGCATTTTGTCGGCCCCGCCGTCTTTGCCGATGTGATGCCGCACCATCGCCTGGCGCAGGAGGAGATTTTCGGGCCCGTGCTGGCCGTGATGAAAGCAGCTTCGACAACGGACGCATTGGAGATGGCCAATGCGACGAGCTATGCCCTGACTGGCGGGATCTATTCGCGCAGCCCCGCGAGTCTGGCGCTGGCTCGCGAGCAGTTCGATGTGGGAAATCTTTACGTGAATCGCGCGATCACCGGCGCGATGGTCGGGCGCCAGCCGTTTGGCGGCCACCGGTTGTCCGGAGTCGGCGCAAAGGCCGGTGGCAGCGACTATCTGACGCAATTTACGATTGCGCGAGTCATCAGCGAAAATACGCTGCGCCGGGGATTTGAAGCGACGGACTGATTAGTGCGTTGGAGCCGGAGTAAACTCTTCCAACTCTTCGGTGATCTCAGTCATCAGGCCGCGATCTTCCTTGGAAGACGACAGCTCCTGCTTCTCGAAATATTTAACCAGCCCCATGCCCTTCACGAACCACGCAGTCATGACGTCCGTTCCGCGGGCCGGTTTGCCTCCCGTGGACAGATGAATGGCCATGGTCATGCGGGCTTCCACTTTCACCGCATCCGGGTATGTGCCAGCCGGCACGGTTACCGCTTCGCGGCCGATCACACTGGTGGTGCCGACCATATCGACCTTCTCATTGACGCCGTCGCGATCCATGTCGCTGCCGAAGTCGAGATCCTTCCGGTCGAATTGCTGGAATGAGGATGGGACCGTTATTGGGAAGCGGACGATCTGGTACGGCACGATTTGTTTTTCGAGCGGTGTGCCGGGATCGGACCCGTAATACACCATGCCCACGATGTCGCGGCGGTAGTAGCTGTCGGATTCGCCGTGGTTTCCTGGATTGGTATCGTGGAACACGGTCACGGTCACGCCGTTGAGCTTCTTCGTTCCGGTCACCGACGAGGTGTTGGTGAAAAACTTATTGTCGATCACCTGGACCGGGCCTTCGGAAACCTGCCCGCGGTATTGCCAGCGCGTCCCGATTCGGTCGGGAAAGTAGTCGGCGGATTGAACGATTTGGGAAGGTTCTTCTGCCGCCAGCGGCGCGGTCACGAATGGCCCCATGGCGAGCAGCGCGGCGGTTAGCGCGAGTGACGACAAAGCTTGGGGCAAGGTTTGCAGAACGTGCGGCATCGGAACCCTCCTCTGTTGGAAAGACCGTATCATAGGCATTGAGGAGGCAGCAAGGCATGGGTCGATAGGGATTCCATAGGCTTGCGTTGTCGAATGACTGCCGACATAATCCTTCCGCCATGGCATCTCCACCCAAAGCCGGATCGGCGAAACGGTCGACGACGAGAACATCGGAGCAACGCTCGGTCTTAGTGACAGGAGCGTCTGGTGGCATCGGACAGGCCTGCTGCCGTGCCTTTGCTGCAGCAGGCTGGTATGTCGGGGTGCATTTCTATACGAACAAGACGGAAGCCGAGAAGACGCTGCGGGCTGTGCGAGTGACGGGGGGCCAGGGAGATTTATATGAAGCGGACATTCGGGACGCCGAGGCTGTTCAGCGTATGGTGGAGGTGTTCTGCCAGCAGGCTCCGAAGCCTCAGGCCTATGTCTGCAACGCTGGGATCGCCGCGAGCAGTCTTTTGTTGCGCCATCGCGAAGATCACTGGGCCGATGTGGTTGAGACGAATCTGACGGGCGCGTTTCAGTGCCTGCAAGCGATGGCACCGTCGCTCATGGATCGAGGAGGTGGCTCCATTGTCGTGATCGGATCGCACGCGGGCTTCCACGGTGAGCTGGGACAGGCGGCCTACGCGGCATCGAAAGCGGGATTGGCAGGGTTGGTTAAGACGGCGGCGAAAGAATGGGGGCCGCGGAATATTCGTGTGAATATGATTTTGCCAGGCTGGCAGCAGACCGGACTTTCAAAAGGCGCGATACCGGAAGGCAATGAGTGGCCGGATCACGCGCTCCGCCGTCCACCGGCCATTGAGGAAGTGGCGAGGACGATTGTGTATCTGGCGCAGCTCAACGATGTGTCGGGCCAGGTGTGGAATTGCGATAGCCGGGATGTATGAGTAAACCGACTGGCATGCCGCGGTTTTCTGGCGTCTTCATCACTGGCACCGATACCGGTGTGGGAAAGACGGTGGTCACTGCCGCGCTCGCGCAGTATCTGACTCACCGTGGAATCGATGTCGGCGTGATGAAGCCGGTCGAGACTGGGGTGCCCTCCCCGACTGCGACGGCCAGCGATGCGGTTCGATTGAAAGCAGCGGCGGCGACTCAGGATGAGTTGGCGCTGATTCGTCCCTATTGCTTTCGCACGCCGGTGGCTCCGTTGACTGCCTCGCGGCTGGAGCGGACGCCGATACGGGTAGCCGGAATCCTTTCCGCCTATCGGAGGATTCGTACGTGCCATGAAGTGATGCTTGTCGAAGGAGCCGGCGGAGTGCATGTGCCGCTCACGAAGTCGGCCGATGTGTTGGCGCTCATGCAGCGGATGAAGTTGCCAGTGATTGTTGTCGGGCGCGTAGGCCTTGGCGGGATTAATCACGCGCGATTGACGATGGAGTCGTTGAAGCAACGGAAGATTCCTGTGCTGGCGCTCGTGCTGAATCAGACCGTTCGCGTGTCAGGAGCGATAGCGGTGCAACAAGCTCGTTCGACCGTGGCGTTGCTCAGAGAATTCGTCCAGGTTCCGGTGATCGGCCCCCTCCCCTACGCGCGCACGCAAGAGTGTGAATGGATGAGTGCGGTGAAGAAGATGGCGAAAACCGCTGCGATCAAGCAACTGGCAGGCCTGATTACTTCATCTGTGCGATAAGATCTTTCACGGCTTTCGCCACATCCGGCGCGTTCAGCACGGCAGAGATCACCGCGATTCCATCCGCGCCAGCCCGCATCACCTCTCCAACCCGATCGAGCTGTATTCCGCCAATCGCGAACAGCGGCAGCGATGTGAGCGCTCGAATCTGACGGAGTCCTTCAATCCCCACGACTGGATCGTGATCCTGCTTTGAGGCTGGTTTGAAGATCGGCCCGAAGCCGATGTAGTCCGGCTTGAGCTGCTCGGCCTCTTTCACTTGCCCGGCGTTGTGAGTGGATAGGCCGATAATTTTATCCGGTCCCATCACCTTGCGCGCATAGGCATAAAGTAAGTCCGTCTGCCCAAGGTGGACGCCATCGGCCTCCACGGCCAGCGCCAGATCGCACCGGTCATTTACAATGAACGTCACGCCCAACTCCACCGCAATCTTTCTGAGCGGCAATGCTTCAGCATAGGCCTCCTTCATTGAGCCAGTCTTGTTGCGATACTGAAATAGCGTCACGCCCGCCCCTGCTGCTTGTCTGAACAGGCCAGCGAGCGACTGAGCGGAACAGACCGATGGATCGAGGATCACGTAGAGGCCTGAAAGCGAATGCGGGTCAAGTGGAGCTGTCATGGGAATACATTCTAGGCCGAACGATGAAAAAGATTCTAGAAGAAGGTGGCATGGGTTGCGAGAGGGGTTAGGTGAAGGAATAACCCCCTCATCGTCCGATTTGCTGACGTAGTGGCCCTTTCTAGGAATGAGTTAGGGGGCGGATGACGCCCCAGATGGCTCATAAAGCCAAATGCTCAGACTGATGTTGAGTTTGCTAAGCTGTCCAAGTAGCTCAGGTTCAATACACAGAGATAGTGATTTTGTTTTAGCCATGCAGTCCAAATACGGGCTATACCCCAGCTCTTTTAGCTGGCACAGTGCTTTCAATCTTGGTTGGAGTAGCTCAATCCATTGACCGATTTGATCTTCGACGGGGTCATCTGAACTCGCAGTGGGTAGATCGAGCTTCCAGATACCAAGATGGGAGGAGTACTGATGACCATTCTCGTGCTCGGCGAGATCCCCAACTTTCACGGATATTGAGGGGATGAGGCCGAGAAGGCGAGTTACCAAGTCCGGGTTGACATTTTCTCTACAGAACACTAACTGCGTTGAATTTGCGACTCTCGATGATGCGCTCATTTTGCTATCTCTCTACCTATTAAACAAAGTGATCAGTTTATCTGCATTGAAGAGGTCCTAACTCAGACAACTTTTACTTTGCTTTCTCACGGTTAACAAAAAACGTCAGCGACTTACTTTGGGTAAGCGCTACAGCGGTTCTTTATCTGTTTAGGTTGCTTCTCAAGCTAGCCGAGGCCAAGGTGAAGTGCCAAGTAAAAATCTAAGCCAGCGAGGAACCGTTCCAGGAATGTCGTGGGGACGTGGCCTTTTTGGAAGTCGGGATCGTCGAGGATGCGGCGGTATTTCGATTACACCCAATTCTCGACTTTGAGGCCTGGCACTCGCTTGAATTCCCTTCCGTTATTCGTTATCAGCCGCACTCCCAGGCTCAATGCATGGGCGGCGATCAGCAAGTCCATGTTTCCAATCGGTGTCCCCTTCTGTTCTAAAACTGCACGAAGTTTTCCATAGGCCGATGCGGCTTCCCGATCAAACGATGCGACATCCAATGGAGCAATAAATTGTTCGAGCGCAGCGCGATTCTTTGAGGCCTGGCGACTCTTACTCGCTCCGTAATCGAGTTCTGCTACAGTGATACTGGAGATGCCGATATCCCCGACCGGATGGGAGAGAAATCGTTCGAGCACAGAAGGTGGCTGCTGTTTGATGAGGTAGATGCAGATATTGGTATCCAGCATCAACTTCATGCAAACGGCCGCTTTCTTTTTTGGGCAACCGATTGTCGGCGACCCTGCTTCATGAAGTCAGGAGAGAATTCTTTGAGACTGTCAATGAGTGGAGTCCAGGAGAGTTTCTTTGGCCTGATGACGAGAGTGTTGCCGCGGCGTTGAATCTCGACCTCATCGCCTTCCAGTTGGAACTCACGTGGAATTCTGACCGCCTGACTGTTTCCGCTCATGAACAGCCTGGTCTTTTTTGATGACATAAACAGTCTCCCGTAGATACTGACGTATATACGAAATGATATAGGCCTGGAATGAGGCTGTCAACTGAGGGTGTGGGCGCGACTGTTCCTTAGCTAGCTGGCCAGGAACCGCTCGAGGAAGGTCGTGGAGACGTGGCCTTTTTGGAAGTCGGGATCGTCGAGGATGCGGCGGTGGAGCGGGATGGTGGTCTTGATGCCTTCGATGACGAATTCGTCGAGAGCGCGGCGCATGCGGGCCATGCATTCTTGCCGGTCGCGGCCGTGGGTAATCAGTTTCGCGATCATCGAATCGTAATACGGCGACACGACCGCGCCGGACTCCATCACGGAATCGACGCGCACGCCGAATCCTCCGGGCGGGCTGTATTTAGTGATGATGCCGGGAGACGGGGTGAACTTCTCCGGGTCTTCGGCGTTGATCCGGCATTCCATGCTGTGGCCGTTCATGACGACGTCTTGCTGCCGCATCGTTAAAGGAAGACCGGCGGCCAGGCGGATCTGTTCTTTGATCAAATCGACGCCGGTCACCATTTCAGTGATCGGATGCTCGACTTGGATGCGGGTGTTCACTTCCATGAAAAAGAAGTTGCGGTCTTTATCGAGAAGAAACTCCACGGTGCCGACGTTCCGATAATGCGCGGCTTTGACGGCCTCAACGGCCACCCGTCCGATTTCCTTGCGCAGCTTTTCGTCGATTGCCGGTGACGGAGTTTCCTCTAGCAGTTTCTGATGCCGGCGTTGGATCGAGCAATCGCGTTCGCCCAGGTGGATGACATGGCCGCGATGATCGGCCAGAACCTGCACTTCGATATGGCGCGGTTCGAGGAAATAGCGTTCGAGGTAGACACTTTCGTTTCCAAATGTCGATTTGGCTTCAGCCTGCGCCGCTTGGAAGGCGCGGGCTAGGTCCTCAGCCTTGTTGACGACGCGCATACCGCGTCCCCCGCCGCCGGCGGTGGCTTTGATGATGACGGGAAAGCCGATCTTTTGCGCGGCCTGCAGGGCTTCTTCTTCGCTTCGAAGTTCGCCGGGACTGCCGGGGGTGACGGGAAGGCCGCGCTTCATGACGATCTCGCGCGCCTTGGCTTTGTCGCCTAGCATGGCGATATGTTCAGATGCCGGACCGATAAATTTAATGCCGATGGATTCGCACACTTCGGCGAAGTGGGCATTCTCCGAGAGGAAGCCGTAGCCGGGGTGAATGGCGTCGGCGCCGGAGATTTCCGCCGCACTGAGAACGTTGGGAATATTGCGATAGCTGAGGGCGGCCTCGGCCGGACCGACGCAGACTTTTTCATCGGCGGCGCGGACATGCAGACTTGCCGTGTCCGCTTCCGAATGGATGGCGACGGTCTTGATGCCGAGTTCTTTGCAGGCGCGGATGACCCGGAGGGCGATCTCTCCACGATTCGCGATCAGGACTTTCTTGAACACGCAGTCACTCCGAGGTGTATCGACGGCGGACTATTGCGTCGCTTTGGGATCGATCAGGAACAGCGCCTGTCCGTATTCGACGGACTTCGTGCTCTCCGCCAGGATCTTCACGATACGCCCATCGGTTTCGGATTCGATTTCATTCATGAGCTTCATGGCTTCGACGATGCAGAGCACCTGGCCTTTTTTCACATAGTCCCCGTCTTCCACATAGGGATCGGCGTCAGGCGACGGCGACCGGTAGAAGGTGCCGACGATTGGCGAGGTGATGGTGACCATTCCCGCGGTTTCTTCAGCTGTGGGACCGGAGGACACGGCCGGCAGACTGCCCGTCTGCATCGACGCCGGTGCCGCTTCCTGCACGGAGGCGGTGACGGTCTTCATCCCGACTTCATGCCGCACGCGAATGCGGACGCCCTGCCGTTCGAGTTCAAGTTCAGTCAAATTGTTCCGGCGGAGCAGGTCGATCAAGTCTTGGATTTGCTTGGTCTGGGTGCCGGTCAAGATCGTGTCTGCCGGCGCCTGCGCACCTGGGAAAGACTGGGGCAGCACGATCGGACGAGGCTGCTTTTTCTTCGGGCGCGCCGATGGCCGCTTCTTCACCGGACGCGCTCCACATAGGACCTGGTGCGGGTGTCGATTTTAATCACGGTGCCTACCTCCAGATAGAGGGGAACTTTGATCGTTGCTCCCGTTTCAACGATGACCGGTTTCGTGCCGCCGGAGGCGGTGTCGCCACGCACGCCCGGTTCGCCGTCGACGACTTTGAGTTCGATGAAATTCGGCAGTACCACATCGATTGGCCGGTGTTCATAGACCAGGATATTCACGATCATGTTTTCTTTGATCAGGTCGGCATTGTCGCCCAGCTGGTTTTTGGGAAAGGTCAGCTGGTCGTAGGCTTCGGTATCCATGAAGGTATAGTCGTCGCCGGTGGCGTAGAGGAATTGCATCTCCCGCTCTTCCAGATCCGGCTCATCGAACCGTTCGCCGGATCGGAACGTGCGATCGAGGATATTGCCGGTCAGATAACTCTTCAACTTGGTTCGGACGAACGCGCCGCCCTTCCCTGGTTTTACGTGCTGAAACTCAACAATGTAAAATGGGTCGCCTTCGACCATGAGGCGCACGCCATTACGAAAATCAACGGTCGAAATCACTGCACACTCCCTTCGTCCTCACACGTGAATCAATCATGCGGTTATGCGGTTCGTCGACGGGTGCGGCGCGCCGGTTTTTTTGCAGCCGCGCCTGTTGTCAGGCCCTGCTCCAGGAGATGCTCGAGGAGCCCTTGGAGCGCGAGGAGATAACCGGCTGGCCCGAAGCCGGAGAGTTGTGCCAGCGCGACTCCTGCAATGTATGACCGATGCCGAAACTCTTCTCGCTGGTAAATATTGGAAAGATGCACTTCCACGGTCGGCAGCGCGACCGCAGCCAGGGCATCTCGAATAGCCACGCTGGTATGGGTGTAGGCTGCCGGGTTGATAATGATCCCGTGGTAACCCGTCCTTGCCTTCTGGATCCAGGTGACCAGCTCGCCTTCCATATTCGACTGGCGGGTATCGACTTCAATGTTCAGGCTCTCGGCGGCCTGCGCAATAGCCGCATCGATCTCATCCAGCGTGGTCGTGCCGTAAATCGATTGTTCACGAGTTCCGAGCAGATTGAGATTGGGCCCATGTAGCACAAGAATCCGAACCATTTCAGATACGCCCTGCCTTCGAAGCCGCGAAAGAAATTGATGGAATGAACCTGACGTTCAGCGGCGGCATTTTAGCAGCCCCGTCGGAGAGGGTCAAACCTTTGGTTAGGATCGAGAGGCGGCAGCGGATTCTGGAGACGGCCGGTCACGGCGGCGCGTGTGGATGGATTGCAGCACCTGCTCCAGTCGATGGATAGCGGCCTGGTTTCGCGATGGAGCTGGCGATGGAGTCTGCTCGGAGACAAGTTCTTGCATTACGGTCGCATCAATGGCCGATGGCTCTTGGGTTGCCGGTTCTTGGGCTAGAGCCCGATTGGCTTCAAGGGCGGACGCCATGGCGGCCGTCGCATCGCCCACGATGTCCGGCAGGGCCGATTCTACAGCCGCTTCGCTGGCCGTTGTTTCTTGGACATCGGCGGAGAGCTCTGCAACTGTCGATGGAAGTGGCGGCGGCGGTTCAACTGCAGCGTGAGGCTGGGCGGGCGTTGTTTTTTCGGAGAGCGTGGCCGATGCGTTGTCGGATGCATTCGGAGCGGCAGCGCCGAGGGACGCGCGTAGCGAGAGCGATTCTTGATCCAATGGGTTGAGCGCGAGGATCACGTCGCATGAACGGAGCGCCTCGGCGGTGGCCCCTTCGGTGGTGTAAATCTTTGCGAGGGTTCGATGCGCCCGAAGGTTTTCCGGGCTGATCTTGATCGCTTCTTCCAGAATCGCTTTGGCTTTGGTCGGCTGGTCCAGCTGGTCATAGGCCCGTCCAAGTGCGACCATCGCCGTGATAAATCCAGGATAGTATTTCAGCCCGTCTTCGAGGACTCCCGCCGCTTCGGGCCACATGCCGGCTTTGCCGTATTCTTCAGCCAATGGAATAAACGCCTTGGAGGCGGGGTCCTTCGCCACGGTCGTGGCAAGGCGGTCGATTGCAGCGGCAGTGGCCTTGGATCCTGATGCCATTGAGGCTCCTATCGCGCGGAAGCCGGAGTCGGTTTGCGAGGTTCTTTCTTCGCAAATTCTACAATGGTTGTGAGGATATCGTGAGCTAATTGCGTTTTTGGGCGGAGGCTGAAGGTCTGCCGGATTCCGGTGCGGGACAGGATGATGGCGGCATTTCGGTCGCTGCCGAATCCCGCCCCTGCTTGGGTCACGTCATTGGCGACAATCAGATCGAGGCCCTTTGCGGCCAGCTTTTGGGCCGCCTGTTCGACGAGGTGCTGGGTTTCGGCGGCGAAGCCGACGAGGATTTGAGATGCCCGCTTGGCCGAGAGCATGGCCAAAATGTCGGGCACTCGTTCGAGTTCAAGTGCCGGAGCGGCTCCTGTTCCCTTTTTGAGTTTCTGTGCCGCGGGAGCTTTGGGTCGAAAGTCTGCCACAGCCGCCGCCATGACGACGATAGAGGACCAGTCGAAATGCGCCGACAAGGCTTCGGCCATGTCGCTGGCCGTGATAATTGGAATGACGCGCACGCCCGGCGGAGGCGTCAGGGCGGTGGGGCCGCTGACAAGGACGACGTCAGCGCCGCGGGCTCTCGCCGCTTCCGCGATGGCATAGCCCATTTTCCCCGATGAACGATTGGAGAGGTAGCGAACCGGATCGAGCGCTTCCTGGGTCGGACCGGCTGAGACGAGGATGCGCTGCCCTCGTAAATCGGAGAGCGGAAGAAGCAGGTTCTCGATGCTTTCCAGAATTCGAGTTTCCGCGGCGAGCCGTCCCTGGGCGATCTGTCCCGAGGCGAGCGGTCCTTCCTCCGGATCGAGCACAATCGCGCCTCGCGACCGCAGTGTCTGGACATGATCTTGAACGGTGGGGTGAGTCCACATATCGCCGTCCATCGCCGGCGCCACAATCAGCGGGCAGCGGCTTGTGAGCAGCATGGTCGATAGCACGTCATCGGCCAGTCCGACAGCGGATTTGGCTAGGAAATTGGCTGTTGCTGGCGCGATAACGATGGCATTGGCCCCTTCAGGGATGGAGAGATGCTTCATCTCCTGGTGGGCTTCGAAGAGATCGGTCGTCACCGGCTGGCCCGATAACACTTCAAAGGTCATCGGCGTGACAAACTTCGTGGCAGCCTTCGTCATGACGACGGAGACGCTGGCTCCCTGCTTGGTCAAGGCGCGCAGAAGACTCACGGCCTTATAGGCCGCGATACTCCCTGTGACGCCAAGCACCACTCGCTTGCCGGTCAACGCTCCTGGCGTCATCTCTGAATCCAACGATTACTCCTCTGCTGGAGCAGGCTTGGTGGCGGCGGCGTCGTCGACATAGACGCTCAGCTCTTTCTTGATTTCCTTGGCGTCCTCGCCGGTCATCATGGCCAATCGCTCGGTCTCGCCCTCTTTTCCGCGCTTGGCTTCCTTCATCGCGTTGCGGGCTTCTTCGCCGACGAGATACTTGACCTCTCCGCGCAGCACTTCGTCGAGCGCGCCGGTGGTTTCCTTGGTGAAACGCGAGGCGCCGGAATGCTTCGCTCCTTGGATCAGATGCTTGGCTCGCTGTGCAGCCACGATCACCAAGCGGTGGCGCGAGTCGAACTGGCCGAGTTTGTACTGGGGCAAGAGATTGAGCATGTCGATCATGGTTCTGTAGTACTCCCTTTGGCAATGGAAGACAGGTCGCGGTCTCCCGGTTTAGGTTCTTTCTCAAGGATAAAATTCTGTTCGAGCCAATGCATATCGAGTCGTTTGGTCTTGAGGCGTTCCGCAAGAAACACGCTCTGAAGCTCTTTGAGGGATTGCACCAGATTATCGTTGCGGACGATGTAGTAGTATTCCCGGTAGCTCCAGACTTCTTCTTTCACTTTTTGCAGCCGCCGTTGAATCTCCTCAGGCGTATCGGAGGCCCGGCTCTGGAGCCTGGTGCGCAGGGTTTCCATTGAGGGAGGCAGGATGAAGATATAGACGGCGTCCTGCACCTTTTTCTTGATTTGCAACGCGCCCTGAACGTCGATTTCAAGCAGGACGTCGATCCCCTGCTCCATCTTATCCATGAGGGCTTTGCGAGGGGTGCCGTACCAGTTGCCGTAGACATGGGCATATTCCACGAACTCATTTTTTGCCACCATGTCTTGGAATTTTTTTTCTTCGATAAAGAAGTATTCCCGTCCGTGTTCTTCGCCTGGCCGCGGCTGCCTGGTGGTATAGGAGATGGAATGCCAAATCCCTGGGACTGAGGCGGTAATTTGTTTGCAGAGAGTCGTCTTGCCCGTTCCGGACGGCGCCGAAATAATAAACAAAATGCCCCGCCGTTCTGGGATATAGGGGCGCGGATCGGCTGCCGGTGACGTCGTACTGGTGCTCATGGTGCTGGTCATTCCACGTTCTGAATTTGTTCTCTGATCCGCTCTAGCTCGGCTTTCATTTGGACGACCGATGCGGTGATCGTGGCATCGTTGGCCTTGGAGCCGATGGTATTGACCTCTCGCCCCATTTCTTGCAGAAGGAAGTCCAGCGTTTTGCCCACGGACTCCGAGCTCTGAAGTGTGTGGTCGAACTGTATCATATGTGCATCGAGTCTGACCAATTCTTCTGTGATGTCGCTGCGGTCGGCAAAGAGCGCCAGTTCTTGATGTAATTTCGCCGGATCCGGGATCTCTGCCGTCAGAAGTTTCTCTAGCCGCTGTTTCATGCGATCGAAGGCTTCTTGTGCGACGGATGGGGCCTTGGCGGCTACGTGCGCTTTCAGTCCGCGCAAGGTTTCGATGCGAGCCCGAATATCCGCCGCCAGGAGGGCGCCCTCCTTCTTCCTCATTTTCACCAGGTCTTGGAGCGCCTGGCCTACCAGTTTTTCAATGAGCGCGGCGAGTTTGGGATCGTCGGCCGGCTGGTCAGAAATGGTAATAACATCGCG
>JADLEJ010000062.1 GCA_020846195.1 Nitrospira sp. | reverse complement strand
GGTTCCTTATCGACAGATGAATGCGTCCACTGGGCGCCAGGTTCGGCGGAGCTGCTTGGTACGGTACCTGATGGGGATCTCAGTCGCAAGCCGCTCTGCGCTCACGTCTGCGATAAAAGGCGGGCGATGGAGAAGAGGGCAGGGTAATCGCAGTCTTGTTTTGGACCTTGCAAGCGCACCCTGGCACAGGCAATATCTGCCGTGAGTGGCAGGGGTGGTGCGGGCCGTCTCAGATGGCACCGTGGTTCGTTGGATCGTCGTCGCTATGCTGGAAATCATTGATGTGGCGTGCATGCGTGGAAACCGCGTGCTGTTCTCGGCTCTCAACCTGACCGTGCCGCCGGGCGTTCTGGTGGCGATTGTCGGTGAAAATGGCAGCGGGAAATCGAGCCTTCTTCGCCTGTTGTCCGGCCTGCTTCCCAGAGAGCAAGGCCGCATCCGGTGGAATGGGACGGATATCGATGCGTTAGACGATGACTACAGGCGGCACCTGACGTATCTCGGCCATCTCAATGGCATCAAGGACGATTTAACTCCGATTGAGAATCTGCAGATCTCCGCCGAGTTATTCGGGGACGATCGATCGTCGGCATCCGCCCGCGGAGCCTTGCAGGCGGTGGGGCTTGGCAGGCACACGGAATCGTTGCCAACGCGGGTGCTCTCCCAGGGGCAAAAACGCCGGGTGGCGCTGGCCCGGCTCTGGTTGTCGAGGCGGCCGCTGTGGATTTTGGATGAGCCATTCGCTGCGCTTGACGATGTGGGAACTGCGTTGCTGACGGAACGCTTGTCGCGGCATTTGGATGCCGGTGGGATGGCCGTCGTGGCGACACACCAAGCCATTGGCGTTCGTAGCGAATCGCTTCGTTCACTGAGGCTGTCCGGATGAGCCAGGCGGGGTTGAGTGCGGTGGTGCGGGCGATTGTCCGGCGGGATGTGCTGTTGGCCTTTCGGCGGCAGGCCGATGTGATGACGGCGGTGTTCTTTTTTGTCATCGTGGCGAGCCTGTTTCCTCTTGGTGTCAGCCCCGAGCCGGCCGTGTTGAGGATGATTGCCCCTGGCGTGCTCTGGGTGGCGGCCTTGCTCTCCTGCTTGCTCTCTCTCGGGCGAGTCTTTACAGCGGACTATCAGGATGGTGTGCTAGAACAGATGGTGCTGATTCCGCATCCGCTGGCCGTACTCGTCTCAGCCAAGGTCTTTGCCCATTGGGTCGTGTCTGGGCTGCCGATCGTGGTGCTGTCGCTGTTGCTCGGGGTGCAGTTCGGGTTAGAGGGCGAGGCGCTTGGCGTTCTTGCGTTGTCCCTTCTTCTTGGGACGCCGGCGTTGAGTTTGATCGGATCGATCGGCGCAGCCTTGACGCTGGGGGTTCGTGGCGGCGGGATGCTGGTGGCGTTGCTGGTGCTGCCGTTGTTTATTCCAGTGTTGATTTTTGGCTCGGGCGCGGTGAGCAGCACGGTCTCGGGCATCGGGGCCGAGGCGAATCTCTCGTTGCTCGGAGCCGCGTTGGTGTTGGCGCTCCCGCTGGCTCCTTGGGCTGCGGCGGCAGCCGTGCGGATCGCGGTAGAGTAGGCAGGAGCGATATGAGCGAATCGCGTGCGACATGGACAAAGTACTCCTCGCCACAGGCGTTCTACCCGCTCGCCGGCAAGCTGATTCCCTGGTTCGCCGGCCTGGCGATGATTTGCCTGGCCGCAGGGCTCTATATAGGGTTTCTCGTCGCCCCGACCGATTTTCAGCAAGGCGATTCGTATCGTATTATTTTCGTCCATGTGCCGGCGGCCTGGATGTCCATGTTTCTTTACGTCGTCATGGCCGGATGGGCGGCGGTGGGGCTGGGGTTGAAGGCGCGGCCATCCTTTATGATGGCGCAGGCCATTGCGCCGACCGGGGCGCTGTTCACCTTCCTCGCCCTGTTTACCGGAGCATTCTGGGGGAAACCAACGTGGGGGGCCTGGTGGGTGTGGGATGCGCGCCTTACCTCCGAACTGATTTTGCTGTTTCAGTATGCCGGGGTCATGCTCCTCCATGCCTCGATCGACGATCTCCGCCGCGCCGACCGCGCGAGCGCCGTGCTGGCGTTGGTCGGTGTGGTCAATGTGCCGATTATTTACTTTTCTGTGCGCTGGTGGAACACCCTGCATCAGGGCGCCTCGGTTAGTATGACCGCTGCGCCGAAGATGGCGGCCACGATGTTGTCGGCGATGGGGATCATGGCGCTGGGCTTTTGGATGTATAGCGCGGCCGTCGCGTTGATGCGCGTCCGATGCATTATTCTCGAACGCGAACGGCAGGCGTCGTGGGCACAGATAGAGAGGGGTGCTTGATGCAGTGGGGCAGTCTCAATGAGTTTCTTGCGATGGGCGGCTATGGGGCCTATGTCTGGCCGTCGTTCGGGGCGACGGCGCTCTGCATGATCTGGGAAGTGCTGCTTCTCCGCCGCCGGCATGCGGCGATCCGCGCCGCATTGCATCAATCCGCCGCTTCCGTGGAGGTGGCATCGTGACGCCGCGGCAAAAACGATTTTCCATGATTGGGCTCGGCTTGGCGGCGCTGGGGATTGCGGCCGCCTTAGTGCTGAACGCGTTCAACAGCAATCTCGTCTTCTTCTTCACGCCGACCCAGGTGGCGAACGGCGAAGTGCCGAAAGGGCAAAGTTTTCGCATCGGCGGCATGGTCGAAGCCGGGACGTTGACGCGCGAGAACGATGGGTTAACGGTTCATTTTGTGATGAGCGATACGGTGAAGCGCGTTCCCGTCACCTATAAGGGCATCCTTCCGGATCTGTTTAAGGAAGGGAAGGGCGCGGTCGCGCAGGGGCGGCTCTCATCCGAGGGAACCTTTGTGGCGAGTGAAGTGCTGGCCAAACACGATGAGAACTATATGCCGCCGGAGGCCGCCGAGGCGATGGCCAAGGCGAAAGCCGCCGGGAAGCAGAGTAGCGACACGCTTGTCGTGACTCCATAAGAGAGAGCGAGGATAGACCCGCATGATTCCTGAAATCGGCCAGTTTGCATTGATCCTGGCGCTCTGCGTCGCCGCCGTGCAGGGCACCGTTCCGATTTACGGGGCGGTCTCCGGCAACGCCTCGTTGATGGCGGTCGCCAAGCCCGCGGCGCGCGGGCAGTTTTTTCTGGTGCTCATTGCCTTCTGCTGTCTGGGCTATGCCTTTGCCCAGAAAGATTTCTCCGTGCTCTATGTGGCGGCGAACGCCAATTCAAAACTGCCGCTGCATTATCGTCTAGCGGCTATTTGGGGCGCCCACGAAGGCTCGCTCTTATTATGGACGTTCATTCTCACGCTCTGGATGATGGCGGTGACCCTGTTCTCGAAACATCTTCCGGAAGCGATGCGCGCGCGCATTCTCGGGGTGATGGGCTTGGTCAGCCTTGGGTTTCTTCTGTTCATGCTGACGGTGTCGAATCCGTTCGAGCGGTTGATTCCCGCCGCGCCCGACGGCCGCGATCTGAATCCCTTGCTTCAGGACCCCGGCATGGTCATGCATCCGCCCATGCTCTATATGGGATACGTGGGATTTTCGGTCGCGTTTGCCTTTGCTATCGCGGCGCTGTTGGGCGGCAACTTGGATGCGGCCTGGGCCCGCTGGTCCCGTCCCTGGACGACGGTGGCCTGGTGTTTCCTCACGGTCGGCATTGCCTTGGGCAGCGGCTGGGCCTATTACGAATTGGGTTGGGGCGGCTGGTGGTTCTGGGATCCGGTCGAGAACGCGTCCTTCATGCCCTGGCTGGCGGGGACTGCGCTCATCCATTCGCTGGCGGTGACGGATAAACGAGGCGGGTTCAAGGTCTGGACGGTGCTGCTGGCGATCCTCGCGTTCTCGCTCAGTCTGCTCGGCACATTCCTCGTGCGGTCCGGCGTGCTGACGTCGGTGCATGCGTTTGCGACGGACCCGAAGCGCGGATTGTTCATTCTGATCTTTCTGGCGATAGTGATCGGCGGATCGCTCTTGCTCTATGCCTGGCGCGCGCCGCGCGTTGGATTAGGCGGCGGGTTCGACATGGTCTCGCGGGAAGCGATGTTGCTGGCGAACAATGTGCTGTTGGTCGTGGCGATGGCGTCGGTGTTGTTGGGGACGCTCTATCCGCTTTTTCTGGATGCATTAGGGCTCGGGAAGATTTCAGTCGGGCCGCCCTATTTCGATACGGTCTTCGTCCCGCTCATGACGCCGGCGATTTTCTTGATGGGCATCGGCCCACTGGCGCAATGGAAGAAAGCGAGCGTCCCGAATTTGGCGGTGCGGTTGCGCTGGGCCTTTGGCACCAGCGTTGCGACGGCCTTGCTGCTGCCGTTGGTGTTGGGGAAATGGACGCCGCTGCTGAGCCTCGGATTCCTGCTGGCTCTGTGGATTGCGACAACGGCGGCGGTCGCGGTCCGTGAACGGATCGCCCATCTTGAAGGCGCGGGCCTGATGGCGCGGCTGGCATCGGTGCCGCGCTCGTATTGGGGCATGATTCTCGCGCATTGCGGGATTGCGGTGTTCATCGTCGGGGTGACGATGGTGAAGGGGTTTGAGACGGAACAGGATCTGCGGATGAATGTGGGCGAGTCCGCCACCATCGGCGGCTATGCGTTTCAGTTCGAGGGCGCGCAGGATTTTGTGGGGCCGAACTATATTGCGGCGCGCGGCGTGTTTCGCGTGACGAAGGACGGCCGCGAGGTTACGACGATGTATCCGGAAAAGCGCCGGTATCTGGCGCAGCGCCAGACGATGACGGAGGCGGCCATCGATTCCGGAATGTTTCGAGACTTGTACGTGTCGTTGGGAGAGCCGCTGGAAGCCGGCGCCTGGAGCGTACGGCTCTATCACAAACCGTTTATCGACTGGATCTGGGGCGGCTGCTTGATTATGGCCATGGGGGGCGTGCTGGCGATCACCGACCGCCGCTACCGCCTCGCCTGGCGCCGAGCGTCTGAGAGCGAGGCTGCCGCCGCGCAGCCGGTTGAGGCGCCGATTCTATGAAGCGCTTCTTACTCCCGCTGGCGATCTTTGTGGTGATGGTGGGGTTTCTCGCGGTGGGACTGACCTTGAACCCGCGTGAAGTGCCGTCTCCGCTGGTGGGCAAAGCGGCGCCAGACTTTTCGCTCCCCCAGCTGCACGAGTCCGACAAAGTATTTTCGCCGAAGGAGATGGCCGGGCAGGTGTGGTTGTTGAATTTTTGGGCCTCCTGGTGCAACGGCTGTAAAGAGGAACATCCAGTCCTGATGCAGTTGGCGAAGTCCGGCGCGGCGCCGATTTACGGCGTGGATTACAAAGACACCAGGGAAGAAGCCCTGGCCTGGTTGCAGCAGTGGGGGAATCCCTATCGATTGGTTGCCGTTGACGGCGCTGGCCGGATCGGCATCAATTATGGCGTCTACGGAGTGCCGGAGACCTACGTGATCGATAAGGCCGGGAAGATTCGCTATAAGCAAATCGGGCCGGTGGATCAGGATGTGCTCGACCAAAAGATTCTTCCTCTTGTGCGGGAGTTGCAGAGCCAATGAGCCGGATCTGGATCTGGATATTTGCGATGACGATTCCCGCGCTGGCGGCGGCTCAAGAAGCGCGGCCGCTGGCCGAGAATCCGCAAGCCGAGGCGCGGCTCAAGGCGCTGGCGGTCGAATTGCGGTGCCTGGTCTGCCAAAACCAAACGCTGGCGGACTCCAATGCACCATTGGCAGAAGATCTGCGCCGGGAAGTGCGCGAGATGATCGCCAAGAACATGAGCGACCGGGAGATCATCGATTTCCTCGTCGAACGCTATGGCGATTTCGTCTTGTACCGGCCGCCGTTGCGTGCCGCGACTACATTGCTCTGGATTGGACCATTCCTTCTGCTCATCGTCGGAGGGACGGCGTTGATTCTGGCCCTCCGTCGCAGGCAGAAGACGCTTCCCGATGCGATTGTCTCTGAAGCCGACCATGAACGCGTAGAACAACTGCTTTCCGATGGAGCCAAACGCCCATGACCGTGACCTTTTGGCTCATCGCCTCCGGCTTGATGGCCGCGATCCTCGCGCTCGTACTCTGGCCCCTGCTGCGCCGTACAACGACGGTTGCCTCGGGGGAAGAAGAGAAACGGTTGTCGGTGTACCGGCAGCAGTTCGTCGAATTGGAGCAGGATCGCCGGAACAGCGTGCTGACGGATGAGCAGTATCACATTGCACGGAGAGAGCTGGAGCGTCGTGTGCTCGAAGAGACCGGCAGCGCGGAGCTTCCGGCTGCGGTATCCGGAGGCCAGATAAACAGCAGGGCCTTGGCGGCAGTGCTCGCAGTGATCATTCCCACGGTCAGCGTCTTGTTATATGCCAAGCTGGGCAGTCCTTCGGCCATCTCCTCCGCTGGCTCTTCGGCGGCGGCTGAGCCAGGGAATGGAGGCCGTGAATCGATCTCGCTCGATGAGATGAATGCGCTGACCGAACGATTGCGGGTAAGACTCGAACAGAATCCCACCGACGGGGTGGGATGGGCGTTGCTGGCTCGCGCCTATGTCGAACTAGGGCGCCAGCCGGAAGCGGTGCAGGTCTACGAGAAGGCGATGCAGTTGATCCCGAACGATGCCCAGTTGCTCGCGGACTATGCCGATGCGTTAGGGACTCTCAATGGGCGGAAGTTGGATGGGAAGCCGGAGCAGTTGATTCAGCAAGCCCTCGCCGCCAACCCTCGGAACGTCAAAGCGCTGATGCTGGCTGGAACCGTCGCCTACAATCGCAAAGAGTTCGACCGCGCGGCTTCGTATTGGGATGACGCGCGGCTCAATCTGCCTCCCGATACGGATCCTGAAGTGGTCCAAGAAATTGTGGCGGGTATTGCCGAAGCGCGAGCCCTTGCGGGCGGGCGCCAGGCGCCGCAGGGTGCCGCGCCATCGCCATCAGCAACGGCGCAAGTGAATGCGCCGGACGGACCGTCTCTCGCGATCAGCGGGCAGGTGACGATTTCTCCCGATCTTGCGGCCAAGGGATCGCCGACCGACACGCTCTTCGTATTCGCCAAGGATATAAACGGTCCACCGATGCCGGTGTCGATCGTCCGCGCAACGAAGAAAGATTTGCCGTTCACTTTCCGGCTCGACGATTCGACCAGCCCAATGCCATCGAGAAAGCTGTCCAGCATGGGAACGGTCGTGATCGTTGCGCGTCTGTCCAAGTCCGGCGAGGCCATGCCCAAGAGCGGGGATCTCCAGGGCATGAGTGAACCGCTCAAGCCGGGGGCCAGCGGTGTCGCTATTGTGATCGATCGAGAGATCCCCTAACGCAGATTCTCCCGCCGGCGATTGTCCCGCAATAAAGTTGTGACTGAATCAGCGCGCTGAGATGTTTCGATGCACGAACGGATGACGTGCGACTAATGGCCAGATGTGTTCTTGTCGGGGGGCTTGGCCAGGAGTTCGGTCTCGGCTGGAATCTGATTGAGAAGATCGGGGCGGGCTTGGAAGACGCCTTGGAGGCGCTCGCCAGTGGCATAGATGAGGCTGCCGGCCTGGCTGCCGAGTGTGAGGCGTCCGGCGATCTTGCCGTCTCTCCCGGTCGCGACAAACTCCGCGGCCGGCGCCACCAGCCCGTAGGGCGCCAGAGCGGCCGCTTGCTTGGTGACCCGTTCTTCGGCGGGGAGATTGGCCACGCGGCTGATGAGCAGATCGACGGCTTCCTGGCTCAGTTTCTCGGTCGGCTGGTCTTCGAGAACCCACTGGCCATGGTCGTTAATCAAGACGTACTGTTTATCTCTCGTCTTCACGGAGAGCATGGCGATGTCGGTGTAGTCGATTCCCAGCAGCCGCTTGTCTTGAAGAGTAAACAGCTCACGGGACAGATCTTTGATGACCAGCGGGTTGATGCGGTAGAGCGGAGCATCCAGCCTGGTTTCGGCAAAGGCTTCCCCACTGTTCTGGTCTGGCTGATAGAGCTTGACGGTCTGGTCCCCGTCGGCGGTGTGCAGAGTGATTTTCAGTTTCGGGGCGGTCAGGGTTTTTGCAATCGCGGTCCGCTCAGGACCGGGATCGATGATGCCGAGCGCTTTCAAATCTTCCAACTTGAATAGGAGCGAGCGCACTTCGGTCTGATCCGCCTCGGCGTCGATCGGATAGCGAATTTTCCAGTTGGGCTTCGGCTTATCCTTCGACAGGTTGTAGAGGACGATTTCGGTGGTCGGGTAGGTGAGCCGCACCCGGTCGAGGTCGGCTTGCACAAACTGTAACAAGTCCTTTCGACGGAACGTCAGCAAGGTTTTGTTGACGAAACTTTTTGTGGTCAGGTCTGTCAGGAGGACGCTATGAGAGGAATGGCGATGGACGTACAGGGTCGAGGAGAGCGGGCCGTTGTCGCCGATCGACAGGGTTTCTTGCTGCGCGCCTGCGATAACGGTAATTGTCGTAATCGGCTGCTCGAGTCCGAACGGGGCCAGCGCGCTTGGGTTCTCTTCGACGCTGCGGAGCACCTTGCCGGTCACGAGCGCCCGAATCATGGACTGCACTTCCCGCGTGTCGGCGTCGGTCTGGAGCGGCGCGGTAATCGCCCAGCCCTTCTGCTGCCGCTTCATCTCTACTGAGCCTTGCGCTGTGGAGACAGTCAGGCCGGTGATATCCGTCTCAGGAAATGGCAGGAGGTTCTGTTGCGCGGCGGCCTGCGTTTCTTCGCTGTGCTTTGCCGGCAACTCGACGAAATAGAGGTAGCCCCCCAATCCTGCCAAAACCAGCAGCAGCAATAGTGTTGGCCAGTAGCGCATAGAGTTACAGACGACGGCGTTTTCTCCAGACCATCACACCGGTCAGCATGGTCGCGATGGGGAGGAAGAGAACCTGAATGTAGAGCAGCGCCCGCTCTTGCGTGGGATTGGGAATGAACGGGCGGAGCGCCGGTTCTTTGGGGACGATGGAGATCAGGTCTCGTTCCTCAGCAAGCCAGCCGGCAGTGTGCAAGAAGAAGTCGGTGTTGCCGGGGAAGTTGAAAAACGCATTGGTGGCAAACGTCGAATTGCCCACGACCACGATGGCCGGCCTGGGCGTTCCTTCCTCCGGCGCCTTCTTCGGCGACAGCGCGGCGGCGAGCGGCAAGGGGCCCTTCACGTCTTCTTGTTCGTTGAGGCTGACGACGCGCCCTTGCATGTTGGTTTCGGCCCAACTGTTCGGCGATGTGCGGGCCAGCGGCACGTAGTCCCAGTCTTTCCCTGTTTGTTCGTCGAAGGTGAGGTGGCGGGCGAGCGGGAAGAGCACTGCCGCGGTCAGGTCCTGGGTAATGTCATGTTCCGTGAAGGTGCGAATCAAGAGCGAGGTCAGGTCTCCTTGCGCCAGCCGGTCTTGGAGATCGACCAGCACGCCCGGTCCCAGACTCAGGCCGTAGTGGGCGAGCAGTGGGTCTAGTTCAGTTTTGGTATCCGGGTCGATCAGTGCGAGCAGGTGTCCGCCCTTGTCTACGTAGGCTTGGATGCGGCTCTGTTCTTCCGGTGTCACTTGATTGCGTGGTCCAGCCAGCACGAGCACGGCGGTATCGTCTGGCACGGCGGCGTCTTTCAGCAGCGACAGAGTGCCGATGTCGTAGCCTTGCTTGCTGAGTGCCTCCTTCGCCAGGGACAGGCCGTTGCGCTCTTTGTCTTCCAGGCTGCGTTCGCTGTGGCCTTCCAAAAAGACGATGCGTTTCTTGGCGGGCTTAGAAATACGGATCAGCGCGCCGGTGAGTTCGACTTCCGATGGGCTGGTGATACGGATGGTCTGTCCGTTGCTTTCGAAAATGGCGGTGTCGGTTCGGAAGATGCCATAGTTCTGCGCGATCTTCGGCTGCCGTTCCGGATCGACGAATTCGACGCTGAGCTTATTCGAGGCTTGGCGGTAACTCTCCAGCCGTTCTTTGTAGCCGGTATAGCCGGGGTCTTTCTCGCGGGTGAAGACGGTAATTTTCACATCTTGCGGAAGACTGCGAAGCACGCGATAGGTCTGTGGCGCCAGAGTGAAGTTCTGATTCTCCGAGAGATCCCACCGGATCGAATGGCGCGAGGCAAGAAAGTTCACGATCACGAGAATAGCCGCGACCAGCAGGATCATGAGCAGGCTGTTCGCCCCCATATGGGTCGAGCGACGGCTGGAGAAGGCTTTGACGGCATCGAAATGCAGAATGAAAAAGAGGCTCAAGCACAGGAGCGCCAAACCTTCCGCGATGGTCACAGCCCAGAGCAGATCCGGGCTGAGGCTATAGGCGATCAGGCCGGCGACGGCCAGCAGGGTTCCGATGATGCCGAGCGGGAGGGTTTTCAGGCTCATTTCCACCTGGTCGATTCCACCGCGCGGTGGGTGAGAAAGAGCATGAAGACGAGGCCGCTGAAGAAATACACCAGGTCTTTGGTGTCGATCATGCCGCGGACCAGGCGGTCGTAATGGTCCATGAAGGAGACATACGAAATGACTTGTCCCAACGTCGTGTCGCCCAGCAGCGTGCCCAGCCCTGAGATCAACCAGATAAGCAGCAAGATGCCGAAACTGAGAAACGCCGCGACGATCTGATTTTCCGTGATCGCGGAGGCGAGCAGACCGACCGAGATGAACAGCGCACCCAGCAGAGTCATGCCGAGGTAGCCGGTCCAAATCGGGTTCCAGTCGAAGTCGCTGAAGAGCATCAGGACCGCCGGCACAAGGCCGGTCAGGCCGAGGAGGCCGAGGAAAACGAGGAACACGCTGACGAATTTGCCGGCCACGATCTCATTGATGCCGATGGGCGAGGTCATCAGAAATTCAAAGGTGCGCAGTTTGCGCTCTTCCGCAAAGAGCCGCATCGTCAGGATGGGCAGAATAATGAGGAGCACAAATCGCATGCTGGCGAAGAGATTTCGGAATACCAGGTCGTTCAAGTTCAGCTGGGCTTGGCCGCCTTGCATCTGCATGATCTGAATGGCCTGGTAGCCCGCGTAGACGATGTACAGATAAGACAAGAAACCAAAGATCAGTAGAAAGATCGCGCCGACCACGTAAACGACTGGGGAGACGAAGTAGCCGCGCAGCTCTTTGGCGATGATGGCCTGCACCGGCGTCATGAGGCGGTCTCCTGGGTGGTCGTGGGGAGTTCGGTCACTGTGTCGGCATGGGGCGTGATGCCCTCTTCATGACGGGTCAGTTGCAGGAACACGTCTTCGAGCGTCATGGAGATCGTCCGCAATTCGAGGAGGCCCCACTGGTTGGCGATGACGAACCGGGCGACCTCATCGCGCTTGTCCTGGCCCAGCGCGCATTCAAGGAGGAATGTTCCGGCGGACTGGCCTTGAAACACATTCAGAATGCCAGGGATAGTCCGGAGTGCGGCCAGGCTGTTGTCCGGCGGGTTTTTAATTGTGACGGAAATTTTTTCCGAATGCCTGAGCCGGGCCGAAAGTTGATCGGGCGTGTCTTCGGCTACGATTCGACCGCCGCTGATGATGACGACCCGCTGACAGACCGCTGTGGCTTCGGGGAGAATGTGGGTGCTGAGAATCACCGAGTGCGATCCGGCCAGGCTCTTAATCAAGTCGCGAATTTCGATGATCTGCTTCGGGTCGAGCCCGACGGTCGGCTCATCGAGGATCAGGACGGGCGGATCGTGGAGGACGGCTTGCGCCAGCCCGACGCGCTGACGGTAGCCTCGGGAGAGGTTGCCGATCAAGCGCTGGCGGACGGTCCCCAGGGCGAGCTTCTCAATGGATTGATCGATGGCCGTCGTGAGGTTTTTGCCGACCATGCCGCGCATCCGGCCCACGAAGGTCAGATATTCCGAGACGGTGAACTCTTGGTAGACCGGCGGCGTTTCAGGGAGATACCCGATGCGGCGTTTCACTTCGAGAGGCTGGTCGGCGCAATCGAACCCCGCCACTGTAGCCGTGCCTTCGGTGGCCGGCATGAAGCAGGTGAGAATGCGCATGGTCGTCGTTTTCCCGGCGCCGTTCGGGCCAAGAAACGCCAGCACCTCGCCTTTGGCCACGGAAAAGGTGACCCGGTCGATGGCCGTGAGATTCCCATACCGCTTGGTAATGTTCTGAACGTCGATCATGACTATGGTATCGGGGTAATCAACTGTGAAGGAGTTCGCCGTACATTCGCACTGAGCGGGCATATCGTCATTGCGTGCCGGATCTTACTGAGTCCGCCGGGATCAGTCAATACGGCGCCTGACGGCCCCGCAGTTTTGCGATTCCGGCAGAAGCAATCTTTACAGTTGAAGAGTGACCTGCTAGAGTTTTTCCCCGCGCATTCGAATACGATTTTCGTCGGCTCGAATATGGGCATTTCACTTTTCTCGCAGAGGAGGTTGGTGTGAAACAGATGGCTTGGGGCGCAATTCTCTTAGGGAGCCTGGTGTGGTTAGGCGGATGCGCCGGGAAGAGTGAAGAGGTGCCGATGAATGTGGGGATCGCGCCCGCGGCTACGCCGGCCGCAGTGGCTCCCGTCAGCTCGGTGAAAGTGGTGGTGATTCCTTTTCAGGACGACCGGTCCGACCGGATGAAGCTGGGGACTCGTCACACGCGCATGGGGGCTGATCAGATCCTGACCGTTAAGAGTGGGACGGTCGGAGAAGCCACGGCCAAAGCGTTCGCCGATTATCTGACCCGCAAGGGATGGCGGGCGCAGTATGTGTCGTCTGCCAGCCAGACCGGGGGCGCGGATGTGGTGATCTCGGGGAAAGTGCTCGAGTTGTCGACAGACGCCCATAGCATGATCGGCTCCACGAATATCACCGCGAAGAGTAAAGTAACGGTGCAGGCGTCCAACCAGGGGGACGGCAGTTCGATTACCAGCACCAATAGCCACACGGGGAACTACAACGTGTTCTGGTATGCCCCGGAAGATGGAGAAGAGATTTTGAGCGAAGTGCTGGAACGGAACTTTGAAAAATTCATGAGCTCGACCAAGTTCGATGGAGCGGCATTGCGTTTCCGCTAGCGGCTAGTTGTTCCGGGAAGCCGGCTCTCAGGCTGGCTTCCCGGATGTTTGGCGGCTGTGTGAGCGATGCGAGCCCCGGCTGCCGGTTGACTCTCCTCCCTTCCTCCCTATATATAGCGTCACCGCGTTTCTTCGAAGACATGCCGTGTTGTTCGTTCTTGTACCACCCGATTGTGAATGTGCTCGAGATGTCCCTCATGCAAACGTAGGGGGGAGGGGTACGCAGTCGGTATTGTTGAGGTCGGCAACCTCCCGTAGGCTGACACCTGTGAGCCAAACGTCCTAGCCTACAAGTGGAGGATCGAACGAAAGATGACACATCCAATCTATAACACCTATCCGCGTACCGGCCTGTCCTCGATTTTCTTGGCCATCCTCTGCCTATCGTTTGGGGCCTGCTCATGGGTGCCGAAGGGCGAAACAGGATTGGATGTTGGGATTAAAGACCGGGGCATCGCGTCTTGGTACGGAGAGCGGTTTCATGGCAAACAGGCTGCCAACGGTGAGTTGTTCGACATGCAGGCCCTAACCGCCGCGCACCGGACCCTTCCGCTTGGGAGCATGGTGCGGGTGGTGAATTTGACCAACGGGAAACATGTCCGTGTCCGGATCAATGATCGCGGCCCTTATGTGAATGGCCGGATCCTCGATCTTTCCCAAGCCGCGGCTGTGAAGCTCGGCATGGTCCAGAATGGACTGTCTATCATTCAATTGGAAGTCATCGGCGATCATCGTCCGGACTTTGTCCTGGCAGAAGAAGAGGCCCCGTCGGCGCAATCCGCGCTCCTTAGCGTGCATCACCTCGATCCATTGGCTATCCGGGTTCCTCCTCTGTCCACATTAGGATTGCCGGTCTCTTCGTCGGCGCACCGGCCTCGCATTCTGCCGACCGATGTGTTGATGCAGCGGCGTATTCGTCGCGTGCCGTCTTTCCTGGCAGTCGACCATACGGCCCATACCGAAAACATCGCGCTGGTTATCGCCTAGCGGCGGACATCGGCGCGGTTGACAGTGCCGGAAGGTCTCCTCTACACTGAGCTGTCAAAATTCAAGGGCAGGTCACGCCCATTATCGATTTGAGAAAGAGGAGTCAGACGGCATGGCGAAGAAGACGGCAGGAGAATCCGAAGAAGCCAAGTTGAAGAAGAAGCTCAGCACGAAGAAATCCGATGACGGTGGCACAGCGGTGCGGTCATTGCGGAAACGGTTGAAGCGGGAACAACGCCGCCGCCGGTCCTTGGCGCTTAGACAGAAACATGCCGCAGGAAAGAAGGCCGCGACACCTGCGAAGTAGTCCGCTTATTCTGATGTGCGCGTAATGTTGTAGGATTGAACTATGGAACATCCCCGTCAAGCATCCTCGTCCGCTGAGCCTTCCGACGCGCTTCCTGCCAGCGATGAGCTGACCGACAAGGTCGCTGAAGACCTGGCGCTGACCCCTGCGGTATCGCAGGAGGTGGTTGCGGAAGCCGCCGAGACCGTCCCTCTCGAAGAAGAGAAAGTCAAAGACGAGATCGAGATCCAGATCGATCTGCTCAGCGACCCGGACTGGGTGGTGCGCCGCGAAGCCGTTATTACGCTCGGCGAGATGGCCGATGAGCGTTGTGTCGAGCCGCTGGCCCGCGCGTTGCGCGACGGCGACTGGCAAGTGCGTGAAGTGGCCATCGAAGCGCTCGGGCAGGTTGGGTCTCCGGCTGTCGAAATCCTCTTGAAGCTGCTTCGCGACTGGGATGTGCGGAAGTACGCCATTTTGGCGCTCGGAAAGATTCGCGATGAACGCGTGCTGGATCCTTTGATGGTGCAGCTGCGGAACGACGAGTTCAAAGATGACGCGATCAACGCGCTCGTGGAACTCGGCGCGCCGGCGGTGCCGAAGTTTATCGCCGCGCTGAAGGACAGGGAAGAGAGCGTTCGTCAGAGCGCCGTGTTGGGCTTGGGCAGGATCAAGGACAGCGAGTCGATCGATCCGCTCATCGCCATGTTGCAGGATAAAGATTGGTTTACCAGACTGATTGCGGCGGCCGCATTGGAGTCGATCGGGGATGACCGTGGGCGCGAGGCGATCAAGCCCTTGCTCAAGGATCCCGATATGGTGGTGAAGATGCGTGTCGAGCGGATTCTGGCCAAGTGGAAGAAAACGCCGGTCTCTCAACCGGCGAATGCGTAGTCTACCGGCTCAGTTCTTTGTCCAGTCTCAGTTGGATCTCGTCGAGCCGCTTCATCGGCATCGATTTCCCCATCGCCACTTCTAGGCGTACCTCTCGCAATGCGCTGGCCAGCTCCCGCACCGCGTCGAGTGTGGAGTCGGCCTTTGCCCCCTTCGCCGCGAGCTCCAAGACCGTGACGGCTTCTCCCAGTTCTTTCGCGGCGTCCCCAAAATTGCGCTCGAATAGGTTGGCTTTCGCTTGCACGACTCGCGACTTCGCGTCCACGAGTCCCTGGCGCCGCCGCAAATCCCGCTCGATGCCCTGCGTGGTATCCAAGACGTTGCGCGACAGCTTCGTGATCGATTCCTGCAGGTCGGTTACAGTGTGCTGGAGAGTGCCGACCGGCCGCTGGCCGACAAAGTAGCCGGCTCCGAATGCCGCGGCGATCAGAATGAGCATTCCGAGAAATTTGAGCATGGGCCTCCGAGTAATTAGGGCCGACGGGTGCTGCGTGCGGCGCGTGTGGTCTGTTGCAAGAGGCTGCCGGCTGCGGCGATGCGCACTGCCTCATCCGAGTCCTGCAAGCCTTTCAGCAGAATGGGGATGACGGGGCCTGACACCTTTCCTAAGGCCTTCGCGGCCATGAGCCGCGGCAGCGGCTGCTGATCTTGAAGCAAGGCCTGCAGCAGCGACAACGCTTCCTTGTCGGAGGTTGCGCTCAAGGCCTGAGCCGCGCTTCCGCGAATCGACGGGTCCGGGTTTCTGGCCAGGTCGGCCGCCATGAGCAAGACCGAGGAGTCGCCCAAGCGCAGCAGGCTTTCCGCGGCGCTGGCGCGCACTTGCAAGCTGGGGTCTCTGGTAAGGGCTTGGAGCAGGGGACGGTTTTCTTTCAGCCCCAACCGGCCGAGGCTGCCCGCCGCCACGCCGCGCACCATCGCCATTTCATCGCCCAGCGCATGAGTCAGCGGGGCGACGCCTCCGGGGGAGCCGAACTCGCCCAGCGCTCCGGCGGCAAAGGCCCGCACGGATGGATTGGGATCATACACCGCTTGACTGAGCACGGCCAGGCTGGCCGGCCGTTTCAGCCGCCCCAACACACCGATCGCAGCCATGCGAATTTCAGCGTCGGGCAAGGTGGCGGCGTTCGTGATATCGGCCAGCATGTCGGTCTGGCCCATCTTGAAGAGCGCGGCATAGGCAAAGATGGCTTCGGGCCCGTCTTCAGTCCGGCCGACTTCGATCAGCCGTGGTTTTATCTCTAGGACATGGGCATCGCCCAGCGCATTCATGGCGGCGATGCGGACGCTCGGCGCCTCGTCGTGAATCGCCCGCTTCAGCGCGCCCGACTTGGCGGCGAGACCGGCGCGCCCGATCGCTTCCGCGGCGCGCGCGCGCACCAACACGGAGCTATTCAGCAAGCCGTCTTCCAGCAGTGGGCCGGTTTCAGGGAGGCCCAGTTCGGCCAGGACCGTGTAGGCGGCGATGCGCACATGCTCTTTCTGATCGCGCACGCGGCTGGTTACAAGGCTGAGCGCGAGAGGGTTGAGCAACGCCAGATCGTCCGGCTGGCCCTCCGCTTTAATCCGAGGATACAACGGCAGCGCTTCTTCACCGCGCCCGAGTTTCACAAAGCTGTGGAAGGCCAGCCGGAGCAGGTCTTTCGATGGCGTGGCGTCTTTGGGGAGCGCGTGAAACCGCTGTACGATGGCGGGGTAGTCGCCGGCCTTAAAGAGAGCGGAGAGCTCTTTGTCTTGGGCGGACATCGGGGAAGTTGCCGCCAGAGGTTCAGAGGGCACGGCAAGAAGGAAGGAGAAGCCGGTCATCATGGCGCAACAGAGTGCCGCTGTTCTGGCACTCCGTTGCGCGCGAGAGGGAAGCCCCGCCGCGGAGGCTGTTACCATGACGAGGGCGTGCGGGCAGAGGCTCCGCTGTACATCGTCTCGACGTAGTCCTTTACCATGCGTTTTGTGCAGAACTGCGGGGCGACGGTCCGGATGCATTCCTTCACCATTTGGAGCCAGCCTCGCGGCGTGCCGTCGAGGTCGCGCTGATAGTAAAGGGGGACGACTTCTTCTTCAAGCAGGCGATAAAGCTCTTCCGAGTCATGGGCATCCTGCTCCTGCTGGTCGGCCGACGGCGGCAGCGGTTCGATGCCCCAGCCGTTTGCGCCGTTGTAGCTTTCTTTCCACCAGCCGTCGAGCACGCTGCAGTTGATGACGCCGTTCAGCGCGGCCTTCATGCCGCTGGTGCCGCTGGCTTCAAGCGGGAAGCGCGGCGTGTTGAGCCATATATCCACGCCCTGCACGAGAAACTTGGCCATGTGCATGTCGTAGTCTTCGAGAAACGCGACGTGGCCGCCGAGCTTATGATCGTTGCAGAAATTGACCACTTCATGGATGAAGTAGCGCCCCGGCTCATCGGCCGGATGGGCTTTGCCGGCGAACACGAGCTGCACCGGCCGCCAATGGTTTTGCAATAGCCGCTTCAGCCGTTCGAGGTCGCGGAAGAGCAAGGTGGCTCGCTTGTAAGTGGCGAAACGGCGGGCGAATCCCAAGGTCAAGGCTTCGGGGTCGAGCAAGGTCCCGCGGGCGATGACTTGCGAGGATTGCAGGTGGCCGTTGATCCAGCCGGTTCTGGCGCGCTCGCGAATAAAGCCCATGAGTTTTCGTTTCATGAGCTGCCGCACGGCCCAGAGCTGGCTGTCTGGAATATCGCTCACGCGTTGCCACATGGCTTGCTCGTCGCAGCGCTCGGCCCAGTCCGGCCCGAGAAATTTTCCGTAGAGCTGGTCCATCTCAGGGCCGATCCATGTCGGAGTATGAATGCCGTTGGTCACGCTCTTGATCGGGATCAGGTCTGTCGTAAGGCCGGGCCAATGATGCTGCCACATCTCGCGGGAGACGCGGCCATGTTCGCGGCTGACGCCGTTTACGTGCGCCGCCTGGTTCATCGCGAGCGCTGTCATATTAAAACCCTGCCCGCGCGATTCCGGCGTTTCACCCAGCCGGAGGAATTCATCGCGGCTCAATCCGAGTTGCTCCCAATAGCCGGCGAAGTAGCGGTCCATGAGATAGTGTGGGAAGACATCGTGGCCGGCCGGAACCGGGGTATGGGTCGTGAAGACGGTGCTTTGGCGAACCAGCTCGCTGGCCTCGGCGAGGGTCGATCCCTTCTGGACGAACTCACGGATGCGCTCCAACGTCAGAAACGCCGAGTGTCCTTCATTGGCATGGAAGACGGTTGGATTGATGCCGAGTTCTCGCAGCATGCGCACGCCGCCGATGCCGAGAAGAATTTCCTGGCAGAGGCGAATCTCCTGGTCGCCGCCGTAGAGGCGGGCCGAGAGCGCTCGATTTTCAGGATTGTTTTCCGGGACGTCCGTGTCGATTAAATAGAGCACGATGCGTCCGACGTCGACGCGCCAGACCTGCGCGGCCACCGTGCGATGGCCCATGACAACGGTGATTTTGCAAGGCGCGCCTGATGGGGTGAGGGCCGGGCGGATCGGGGATTCGTCGCGGTTGAACGGCGAATAGGCGGCTTCCTGCCAGCCTTCCGGCGTGATCCGTTGACGAAAATAACCCTGCGGATACATGAAGCCGATGCCGACGAACGGCAGGCCCAGGTCGCTGGCTTCCTTGCAATGGTCGCCGGCGAGGATGCCGAGGCCGCCGCTATAGATGGGGATGGAATTATGCAGGCCAAACTCTGCCGAGAAATAGGCAATGGATGGGCTCTTCGGCTGGCCGTACTTTTTGCCGTACCAGGTGCCGTTGCCCTGGCGGTATTCGTCGAAGCGCTTCATCACCGCCGAGTAGTGCCGGAGAAACATTGGATCATGCACGAGGTGCTGGAACCGTTCGGGTTTCACTTCTTGGAGCAGGCGAACCGGGTTGTGATGGGTGAAGTACCAGAGGGTCGGATCGATCAGTTCGAACAGCTGCCGGGCTTCCAGCGTCCAGCTCCACCAAAGATTTTGCGAGAGCTCGGCCAGACGGATCAAGCTCTGAGGGAGGTGCTTGGGAATAGGATTCGCATTTTCGACAGTATCCACACTGGCTCCTTTGTGTGAGGCGCGTTGTAGCGGTTAGAGGCGATCGGCTGAAGACGGGCGGATCGGTCGAGCCGTGATCAGGCGTGTCCGGTCTTGTGCCACGAGTTCCATTCCTCCGAGAATGCCACGGCGGCGTAGCGTTCGCCAAGGATTTTTGCAACTCGGTTCAAGTGCTTGGTGAGTTGCTGCAACTCAGCGGGCGTGAGATCCCCGCGAAAACGCGGATGGAGGCCCCAGCGGGTTTCAACTTCTTCGCCGCTCACATTCGACATGAGGCTTACGAGCTTAATGTCTTGCCCCGTCGGGCCTTTGGGGGCCTGGTCATTGCTGGAAGCCGATACGGGCTGCTGCCCAGGTGTCGAAGGCACAGCGGAAGGCGGCGCCTCCCCCTTGAGCACGGCGCTCACGGCGGGAATGATGGCGCTGGCGCAGAGCGTTGCGGCGGCAATCACCTGGCCATTCTGCGGGGCGCCCAGCGCCTCGGCGACACGTTCGGAAAAGGATTGAAACAGTTCGTTCTTCGCTTTTGAATCTTCGGTGATGAGGAATTTGTATTTCTCGTACAGGTCGCGGCTCTCCGCCACGGCATTGCCGACGGTGAGGACGATTTCCATCTGATCGGCATTGTTGCCGAACGCTGGCTCCAGGACGGCCTTTAATTGAGTAGTCACCGCGTCTTCCAAGCCGTTCATGAATTCCATCTGATCTTTGATCGGGATATGCAGCGCCGTGAGCCGATCGGTCAGATTAAACATGATTTTCAAGAATTCAAGATAGATGCCCCACTCATCCTGCCGCTTCAGTTTCAGCGCCTGCTCCGGGGCGTTGCGTTTCATCATCGTGACCGACTCGCCCGAGACGGCGAGCATGAGCTCGGCGAGCTGGCGAAGTTGCGCTTGGTATTCTTTGTTAGCGGTTCCCATAAGTGCTCCTGTTCAAGAGGCGCGATTATAGCGGAGGACTGTTTGGGGATGAAAGGGGTGGTTTCGGAGATTTGCGCAGAGGATGATTCGTTGAGAAGGGCTTCGGCGGTATGTTATACAGCCAATCCTGCTGATTGGTATCATGCCGTTCGGCCTTCCTTTGGTAATCCATGGAACGAGAAGTTAAAACCTACGTTCTCAAACGCTCTGACGATGACGCTGCGCCGCGCAAGCTGTCGATCGATTATGCGGCAGCGTTGAATCAGCAACAGTTGGCGGCGGTGACGGCGGGTGAAGGGCCGTCGCTGGTGATCGCCGGGGCTGGCAGTGGCAAGACGCGCACGCTGGTGTACCGCGTGGCGTATCTGATCGACTCAGGTGTCGATCCCTCGAATATTCTGCTCCTCACGTTCACGCGCAAGTCGGCGCAGGAAATGGTGCAGCGGGCCGGTGAATTGATTGGCGCGCGCAGTGAGCGCGTGTGCGGCGGCACGTTCCATTCGGTGGCGAATTTGTTACTGCGCCGCTATGGCCGGTCGATTGGCGTGGAGCCGGGTTTCACGATTCTCGATCGCGGCGATGCGGAAGACTTGATTGCGCTGGTGCGGTCGCAGCTTGGACTGAACGAAAAGGACAAGCGTTTCCCTCGCAAGGGAACGATCATGGAGATGATCAGTAAGAGCGAGAATACGCTGCGCTCGCTGGAAGAGATTGTCCTGGACGAGTTCGGGCATTTTGCCGATCACATCGAAGACTTGAGCCGGTTGAAGACGGCGTATCAGGCGGCGAAGCGGCAGAAGCAGTTGCTCGACTATGACGATCTGCTGGTGATGCTGCGGCAGCTGCTGTTGATGGATGAAGCGGCGCGGATGACGATCTCGCGGCAGTTTCGCTACATCCTGGTGGATGAGTATCAGGATACGAATCGCTTGCAGGCTGAGGTCGTCAGGAAGCTGGCGGCTACCCATAATAATGTGATGGTGGTGGGCGACGATTCGCAATCGATCTACGCGTTCCGTGGGGCGACGTTCAAAAACATCATGGAGTTTCCGCAGCTCTTCCCGGGGGCGCAGATCTATAAGCTGGAAGAGAACTATCGCAGCACGCAACCGATCCTGAATCTGGCGAATTGCATTATCGACGAAGCGGCGGAGAAGTATACGAAGCGGCTCTTTACGCGGAAGCTCGATGGGCCGTTGCCGTCCCTGGTGGAGGCGGCGGGTGAAAATGCGCAGTCCCGTTTTATCGCGCAGAAGATTTTGGAGCTGCGCGAGGAAGGGGTTCCGCTGAGCGAAGTGGCGGTGCTGTTTCGGTCCAGCTTTCACTCCTTCGATCTGGAAATCGAGCTGTCGCGCAAAGGGTTGCCCTTCATTAAGCGTGGCGGGGTAAAGTTTATCGAGACGGCGCATGTGAAGGATTTGCTCGCGCATGTCCGGGTGATCGCGAATCCGCTGGATACGGTCAGCTGGAATCGGGTGTTGATGCTGGTGGAAGGGGTTGGGCCAAAGAAGGCGCACGACCTACTGGCGGCGATTGTGAAGAGCGGGCAGCCGTTCGATGTGTTGCGCGGGGTGAGTGGCCGTTCCGGGCAGGGACTCAAGAGTTTGGCGAACACGCTAGAAAGCCTCACGGGCACCGAGGATCGTTCTCCATCCGAGCAAGTGAACCACATCTACGAGTACTATCTGCCGATTCTTAAGGAACAGTACGACGACTATCCCAAGCGCACGCGGGATCTCGATCATCTCCACACCATTGCCGAAGGATATCCCGGTGTGAATGAGTTCCTGGCTGATCTCGCGCTGGAGCCGCCGGACGGGAGCGCTTCAGGGGTAGATGGGCCCGACCGGGACGATGAGCGGATGGTGCTCTCGACTATCCACTCAGCCAAGGGGCTGGAGTGGCAGGCGGTGTTTGTGATCTGGATTGTGGATGGCCGGTTTCCGTCGGTCTATTCGTTTGTTGCCGATGAGGATTTGGAGGAGGAGCGGCGGTTATTTTATGTGTCGGTGACGCGCGCCAAACGCCATCTGTTCCTGACCTATCCCATCAATGTCTACGACAAGAGCAGTGGAATGCTGCTGTCGAAGCCTTCTCGGTTTTTGGATCATGTTTCTTCTGACCTGTTCGACACGGTGGCATTGGTCGAAGAGGGTGGGCGAGGCAACTGGGATAGCTATCGCGATTCGGATTATTAGGCACTGGGACGACGATCCCGTTCTCTATCCTTTGTGAGGTCGCATGCGCGGCTCCCTGATTCAACGATTCTGTATAGGGCTGGTTCTTCTCTGCGCCGTGGGGGCGGTATCATCGTCGGCTGCTGCAGAGCAGAGGGCTTCGGGCGCTGCCAGGATGTGGGAGCAGCTCATTTCAGGGGCCACGGCGCTTCGATTGCCCACTGGCTTTCTGAAGGCCATGCCTCCGGACTTTGTCCGCTTCGAATTCGACGATCTCCGCACCTATGCCGCTGAGTACCATCCCGGGGAGCATCGGATGGTGTTGAATCGGACGCTCTCCTTCCATGCTGCTGGCCGCGATGTGCGGTCGCTCACGACGATGACGCCCAAAGAGTTGGAAGTGCTGTATCACGAGTTGTTCCATGCCTATATCGACTATCTTGAATCACGGGAGGCTAGCGGGGCGTTGCCGGATTCTGAGCGGGAGCTGATCGCGTTTGCGCGTGAGATGCAGGTTTGCCGGTATCGAGAGGTGTCGATCACACCGGTGGTTCAACGGATTCATGAAGCAGAGGTGCGCTATCTGTCCGATCCTGAAGCCTGGGAAGCGCTCAATGAAACTTGGGCGGTGTTTGTTGGATGGGCTGTTTGGAATCAGTTAGAGATCGAACGAAAGGGGGGGCGATCTATGAAGGAGGTCGCTCAGCTTTCCGGAGAGTGGGTGTCTCGGTTTCGCCGGGCAATTGAGGCTGGGGAGTTGAGGGGGTATTACGTCCCTCAAGATCCAGAGGAACGGCGGGTGACGCAGAAGCGGTTTCTTGCCCCAGGCTCACGGATTTCAAAGGAGGAAAGTCGCCGTCTTATGAAGCAAGTGCTTGGTTTGCCAGAAAAATTTATTGAGACCGCAGAGAGCGCTCTTGGGCAGATCAAAAATATTTCTGTAGACCAGCCTTGCCCGGCTGTGGCTCCATAGGGCGAAAAAAATGACGGAGAGGCTATTTCCCCTCTTGACATGGCGCAACTTCGCCAATAGAATCCAGCGTTTCTTGAAATAGCCTGGTTCGCTCGATCAGCTGTTTCTCCTCCTCGATGAGGGGAGAGAGCTGTGTGCGGACAGGCTTACTCTAGTTTTTTAGTGTGAATGCGGCGAAGAAATTCGCTGAATTTGAGTCTGATTTTGTAACGCGTTGACGCAGACGAGTTGAAATGGGCAGGTACCCAAGTGGCCAAAGGGGGCAGACTGTAAATCTGCTGGCTTATGTCTTCCAAGGTTCGAATCCTTGCCTGCCCACCAGCGTCGGTCTGTTGGGTTGATGTGTATGACGCGAAGTATAGCAGGCCGTGCAGGGTGCGATTGCGACAGGGGTGGCGACGATATTCGGGCGGGCGTAGCTCAGTGGTAGAGTTCCAGCCTTCCAAGCTGGCTGTCGTGGGTTCAAATCCCATCGCCCGCTCCATACGGATAGATATTGAGGCGTGTTCACGGGTGGAATGCAGATGACGGACCGAAAAGCCCACGTAGCTCAGTTGGTAGAGCACGTCCTTGGTAAGGACGAGGTCACGCGTTCGATCCGCGTCGTGGGCTCCACGTATCCTGTTGCTGCGGTTCGGTGCTCTCGCAGTTGATGGATTGCGAGGGGTGCCCTCGCGCGATTGTTGTGTGATTTGATTGTAAGGAGATTGAGGTTATGGCGAAGGCGAAATTTGAGCGGAAGAAGCCGCACGTAAACATCGGGACGATTGGGCACGTGGACCATGGCAAGACGACGTTGACGGCAGCGTTGACGAAGGTGTGCGCCGATCGCGGGATGGCGAAGTACATTCCTTATGACGAAGTGGCGAAGGCGAGCGAGAGCCAGGGGCGGCGCGATGCCACCAAGATCATGACCATCGCCATCAGCCACG
>JADLEJ010000061.1 GCA_020846195.1 Nitrospira sp. | reverse complement strand
CGTCATCGTCTTGTGGAGCGTCAGGTCAGGTTCATGGAATACACCAACATAATCTGTGCCGCTGTATATTATGATACACCTCTCCTTTAGCCTGCCGTGCAGTTGACGCGCGATATGTTTGAACCCCAAGGACCAGAAAGGGAAGCCGGAGTTGGCTCCAGACGATAATAACTTTAAGCCAAACCCCCTGATTCGTGGACCAGTCCGAATGACCATATCTCCGATGAGACGAGAACCCATGCGACACTCCTGTCCTTAGAGCACGTTTGGACCGTCCTCGGACCCGATTCCAAAGTCCCCGCTGATTGGATCGTAGATCAAGTTGCGCCGGTCGTAAGTACTGGGGGCAGTATGAGGATTGACTTATGGTCAGCGGCATCTAGCTGGCGCACATGGGAAATCCGACTGTAGGCATCATCGCTAGACAAGACAGTACGCTGACCATTGAGCCTAACTAAAATAGCAAGACTACTCGCAGACACCATCGATCAACGGGTCGCAGACGAGAGAACCGATTGTCTGAGGGCGCATGTAGGTGGAGGCAGGATCCTGAGAGCCTAGCGCCCCCTTGATGGATGGGCCTCCTGGCATTCCTGGCAAACCCCTTCCAGCAGAATTCAATGAACCGGGTTTCGTGGAACTCGGGATAGTCCCAATCCCCTGCACGGTCGCTGATTGAGGCGACAGAGTCGAGGAAGCGCTGCTAGCGCCACCGGATGGATCGAGGCTATTTTGCAAGCTGAGCGACGATGGATTTTGCGGATTTGCCGCACCGGAGCTGTTTTGCGCGAGTGCTGAAGAAACGCCGCACGGCAGCAGGATCGGAAGGGCAAGCAGAAGGATTCTGATCATTGAGGCATCCCGCTCTTATGTGCATCTGCCACCGGTCGAGCCCTCATGCAACAGCGCTCGTGGTGCGCGAGGCGGGAATTGAACCCGCACGCCATTGCTGACCCAGGATTTTAAGTCCTGTGCGTCTGCCGATTCCGCCACTCGCGCATGCCGCGCAGTGTAGCGGGAATGTTGGCCAGGCCGCAACACAGAAACGGTTCGCGCGGTCGAGACGAAGGCCTAGGCTGAGCGAGAGCCGCAGACTCGTCGCTCAACCTACAGCCTCGACCATCGCCTCATTCGACCGGCTCATTAGGCCGCTTCAACAACTGGCCTGGTTTCCCGGCGCTGCACCAACTGCCGGCCGCGACTCATGACATCCTGCACGCCGGACTGCACATTGCGGCCCCAGCGTGTCGCTTGAATCTGCGCCTTCTTCGCATACCGGCCGATATCGCGGCGCGTCTCCACCCCGGACTTCGGCGCGAACAACAATCCCAATCCGGCTCCGATCACAGCGCCACCGGCAATCATCGCGGCGACCTTGGCTGCTTGCTTTCCTTGTTCCGACATCGCGTGCCTCCTGGTTCTTGGTGAACGTTTGTGAGGGGTCCTTGTCATCCCCTCCTGTACGAGAGATACAGCAGGTACCGTGCCAGAGCCGATTTGCCTCGATTCAGCCTGAATTTTATCAGGTACACTCTCGACGATTAGGACCGTCTCATGAAGGGTGCCGTTTTCTCTACAGGCGGCAACACACCCGTTACAGAAATCTCACAGTCCGCGACCCCGCGCGAGAAACCGGCCCCCAGCATTGACCGAACGGCCTGCTCTACACTGCCGGCAACGCTCGTCTTGCTTTGAAACGGCGTCTTCCCTATGATCCCGGCCAGTCAATTATTGGAGGTCTCATGGGTTCGTTTGCGGCACTCCCCTATCCACATATCGATCCAGTCTTTCTCGATCTCGGCCCAATCCAGTTCCGCTGGTATGGCTTGATGTATTTGATCGGACTGACTGCGGCCTATTTCCTGATTCGCCGCAGAGTTCGTGAACAGCAGATTCCGCTCACTCCAGATCAGATCTACGACATGGTCGTGTTCGCGGCGTTTGGCGTGTTTATCGGCGGCCGCATTGGATACACCTTGTTTTATAATTTTTCCTACTACGCCCAGAATCCCTTGAAAATTTTCGCGGTATGGGAAGGCGGCATGTCGTTTCACGGCGGCCTGATCGGCACGATCATCGCGCTGGTCTGGTTCAGCAAACGACAAGGATTGCCAGTGTACACCATTGCGGACTTAGCTGCCGGGGTGACCCCTATCGGGCTCGGATGTGGCCGGCTCGGCAATTTTATTAATGGCGAGCTGTACGGACGCGCCACCGATGTGGAGTGGTGCATGGTCTTCCCGGCGGGAGGACCGGCTTGCCGCCATCCCTCGCAACTCTATGAAGCTGGATTGGAAGGGGTTCTGTTGTTCACAATTCTCTGGCTGCTCGCGCGCACGTCGCCGCCGCCAGGGTCGCTGTGCTGGACGTTCATCGCCGGCTACGGCGTCAGCCGCATGATCGTCGAATTAGTTCGGGAGCCCGATCAGCATATCGGCTTTGTATTAGGGCCGATCACCATGGGCCAGATGCTATCCGCCCCCATGGTCATGCTAGGCCTGTTCATGCTGGTGTGGGGCTATCATAAACGGTCGCTGGAGCGCGCGCGTTCGCTGCCGCATCCTCAATAGGGCATCTCGTCGTCACTCAGACCGACGTGGTGTCCCAGCTCATGAACTAAGGTGTCGGCGATTTCTTGCACCATCTCCGCCTCGCTGTCGCATTGCCGGAGAATCGGCCCACGATAGAGCGAGATCTCCGCCGGCGCCTGGCCTCCCGTGCGAAAGAACGAGTCCTCGCTCAGCGGGAGGCCATGGTACAAACCGAGCAACTCCTCCCCGTCCTCCATCTCCAGGTCTTGCCGCACCGACGCAGGAGGCTCATCTTCCACCACCACCGCCACGGTATCGAGCAGCCGGGCATACTCGGCGGGCAATGCCGCGATCGCCTGCTGAACAACCTCTGAAAAAGACTCCACCGACATGCGGTACTGTGAACCAGTCATGCGTAGAACCGCTGTCCTTGCGTAGGATCTAGATACGAATTCTGCCGGAGCCAGAACGTGAAAGAGCGGCGCATAACCCGCCTCCTCTTACAGTTCATAGCCGACCGCGCAGCGAAGAAACAAGAGTTGCGTGGATATCGTTGAGAGCCCTAAGCTGCTCTGGGCCGCGGCTTTATAAAGCGCCATCTGATCTCGATACCGCGCCGCCCGCTCAGGCACCTCCTTTGCGGCGACCAGATCGGTCTTATAGTCCCCAATCCAGATTCGGCCGTCGAGGCGGTAGACGACATCCATCACGCCATGCGCGATCTGGCCCTCGCCCCACGGCATGGCAAAGGGCACTTCACGACCCAAAATCGTGGCCGAGGCCAGTTGCCGGTACAAGTCGGATCCTGCGAAATTGACGAAGATCTCCTGCAACGACTCGGCGATGGCTGGCATCAGCCCGGCTTGTTCCGTCGTCAGCACCTGCTGCGCGGCGGGCTCGATCCGATGAAGCAGCTCCTGAGGCGGCGCGTGAAAATCCCACTGCTCAAGAATGCGGTGCGCCACTATTCCAACAAGCTTGCCTGCCTCTTGATCCGCTCCACTCCCAGCGGATCGGACCTGGCTAGGCCGCTCGCCTTGCCCTATCGTGCTTGGCGTCAGATACCGAGGCGTCCGGCAGGCCGCCTCCCAGCGATCCTTCCGCGCACGCCATAATTCAGCGATGGCATGGGAATCGAGCGCGCCAGCAGCCGGCCCCGTTCCAGTAGGCGGGCGCGAATGTCTGCGGGGCGGCGCCAACGCCGTTCGATGGGGTATGACCGATGCGCCGATCGTCAACGCCTCTGTCTCAGAAGCCCCCACCGTGCCATTCCCGATCTCTTGCAGCATCCCCAAGACAGTTTCTCCGGCGGCGCGACCCGTCATCCCTCCTGACAGCACCAACATATCCTTGGCTCTGGTCATGCCGACATAGAGCACGCGCCGCCGTTCGGCTTCTTCTCTGCGTTTCTGTTTCTCCTGCACGAGCACCGCGCCGAAATTATGCACGCCTCCCAGCGAGAGGCCGTACGCCCCGCTGGACCAGTCGAAGGTCACGAGGGGCGCGCCGCGATCCCTGCCGCTCCCCTGATGCAAACCGGGCAAGACGACAATCGGAAACTCCAGCCCTTTGGCTTTATGAATCGTCAACACCTGAATGGCATTGGACGATTCCTCGGACAGGGGGCTCTCGGCCTCATCCGGCTGTTCATCCAACCTGGCCACCATCAGATCCACAAAGCCGCTCAACGTCAGATGCGGGCGATCGGACAATGACGCCGCCGTCTGTTTGACCTTCAGCAGGTTGGCGACGGCCTGCTCCCCATGCGCGGAGGCTGCGGCAATTTCAAGCATGGGAAGCCGGTCGAATATGAGGTCCAGCACTTCCGCCAGCGGCAGCGCCGCAACCTGCCGATGCAGCCAGGCGAAATGCTCATACAAACGCCGGACGGCCGATGCCTTCGGATGCTCCCATCCCGACAGCGAGTCGCTTCGCAGATACTCGAAGCCGTTGAACTGGCGCAGCTCATAGAGCGCACGATCCGACAACCCTCCCAACGGACTGCGCAGCAGGCCCGCCAGCGCCACGTGGTCATGCGGATGGTCCAGCACGCGGATCACATTCATCAGGTCGATGACTTCTTGGCGCCGGTAAAAATGCTTTTCGCCCTCGATCACATAGGGAAGCCCGTACCGGCGCAAGGCATCCACATAGGTGTCGGCTTGCGTCAGCTTCCGAAAAAGCAAGGCAATATGCCCCGGCTTGACCTGCGGACGGCTCAAGACCTCCTCAGAAAGCCATCGCGCCAAGGTTTCCCCTTCCGCTCTCGTCGCGCCGGCGGCGTCGAATGCCCGCTCGTCCGGCGCCGGAAGCGTCACTTGCATGCGCACTCCGGCATCGAAGCTTGAGGGACGCCGCTGCGGCTGCACTTCCAGCCTGACATTCGCCGGTTGCACAAGAGGCTGCCGCTCGAACAGACGGTCGAACACATCGTTCACTGGGCCTAACACCGCCGCGTCGCTCCGAAAGTTTGTGGTCAGCGTCTGAACGGCGCCTCCATCCTCTTCAATTTTCTGCACGACGCGATCGAACGCTTCGATATCGGCCCGCCGGAACGCATAGATCGATTGTTTGGGATCGCCCACGATGAACAGCTTCCCCGGCTCCAAGGCCATCTCTTGCCAGGTCGAGGCTTGAGCGCCCGCGCGCTCAGAAATCGCAAGCATTAACTCATACTGAACGGGATCGGTGTCTTGAAACTCATCCACCAGCACCGCGCGATAGTCCTGCTTAATCCGTTCACGGATGGCTCGATGATCCCGCAACAGCGTGCGCGCCCTGGCGAGCAACCCATCGAACGACACCCACCCTTTAAGCCTGAACGAAAGGCGCACATCAGAAATCAGCGGCTCAAGAAGAGTCAACGCATTCTTGAAGAACTCGCAATTAACAGATTGATATTGCTGAGCCGTGTTAATTGTTGAAGTGGCTTCTTCAAACTCATCCTTCTCCCACCCAGCAACAGGATTACCCAGGTCTTTTTTGAGCCATTCCTGATCGGCAACAGATAGATTCTGGATACCGACGACACCATGCTCGACAATGGCTTGCATCATGTTCACAGCGGCAGCCAGCATGTGCTCGATCTTCCGCCGCTTTGGCCGGTCGTGCGCATCGAGGAGCCGCTGCCCTCGTTCATGCGATTGCCTCACCCACTCAACCAGCGCCGGACTCAGCGTCGCGTCATCGATCTGCGCCCGTACGGCATTCACATCGACCAACTCGCTGCAGAGCGCGCGCGCCAATGCCCGCACCTCGTCCAATGTGGCAAGACTCAAGACCTTGCGCCACAGATGATGATGACAACCCAGCCGGCCCAATTCCCGATCGATCCATATCTCCCAGGCCGTTCCAAAGTGCTCTTCGAATCGGAGCCCATCGTCTTCCTGAAAGGCTGGATCCACCCCGCCCTCAAGGGGATAGAGCCGCAGGACATGGGCCGCAAAACTGTGCAGCGTGCCGATCTGCCCCTTTTCAAGATCCCGAAGCGCATCCGCGGCCCGGGAAGCAATTTCATCCGTGGATAACCCATAGCGCTGGCGTAGATCTGCGAGTGAGACCGCCCCGCCATCCGCCGTCCGCGCCGCGTCAGACTCAGGGTGGGCCAAAACCGTCAACCGTTCCCGCAGCCGGACTTTCATCTCCGTCGCCGCCTTATTTGTAAAGGTCAGCGCGACGATCTGAGTCACCGTCACCGGGTGAGGCTCCTTGATGAGCAGATGCACCAGTCGATTGACGAGCAAAGTCGTTTTGCCGGTGCCGGCGCCGGCTACGACGACGACATTCCGGTCGAACGTCGTCTCCGCGAAATGGCGGGCCTGGCGATCAGGAATCAGTTCCACGCGGCTCCTCCGACACTCGTTGCAGACGAAGACTTTTGCGCGTCTTCACCTCGTCCGATCGATAGGACCGCCACCAGGACGGCTGATGCTCCCGGCGGCAGACGACACGGAATTCACACTGTTCACAATAGGTATCGGGCAGAATAAAAAACCGGCCGGCCTGAAGGCCGCCGATGAGCAGGCGCAGCGTTTGTTGCATCTGCCGCCCCGGCTCGCCAGACAGCGTGGCAGCCTCGAAGGTCGACCGCGCAATGGACGGCTCCCACTGCGGCGCCAGAAACATGAATTGCACATCGTCCGGCTGAGGCATGCCGGGCATGAGCAAGCGGGCATAGAGCGGCGGCTGAAGACGATACCCTCGAATGGCGGATTGCAGCAAATTGCGATCCTCCGATTTCATCGATCCGCCGGTCTTGAATTTATAATCGATAATGCGAATCGCTCCGGTATCCCGATGCCGGTCGACTCGATCGACGCGCCCACGAATTTTCACCGTCCTGGACGGATCGGACAAGACGTCGGCAATCGTGCCTTCGGCATCCAGCTCGAAGGCAACCGGCACAAACGGCATCTCGGTATACGCCTCTGTATCCGCATCGACCGCGGCGGTGATCAGCGTGACGACATGCTCCTTCGCCAGCTCCCACAACAGATAATGGCCGGTGCGATGACGCGCCTCGCAATCTTGTGCCGCCAGATCCACAGCCGAACGAATGCACCACTCCATCGTATCGTCGGTCACCGGCTCAGCTGGCCATCCAGCCGGCAGGAGCTGCTCGTAACAGCGTTTCAACGCGGCATGGCAGAGCGCGCCCAACAAGGCCGCATCCGGTTCCTGCGAGACTGTCCAGCGCACCGGCTCCAGCCGTAAGACGTCAGCCGCAAAATACTGGAACGGACAACGGGCATAGCGCTCCAGCGGCGTCGGGGCCAGTCCGCGCTGGCACAGACGGGACCAGTACGCGTCAAGCGGGCCAGTCAACCCGTCGTACTCATTCAGTTGCGGCGCATCACGCTCTATGTCTGCCAGCGCACCCATGGCCTGCCGAAACCCCTCCCCATCGCGGCCGACCGCCTGCAACAGTGCCGCCGGGTCTTGTCCGCACATCGCCATCCATTGGGCGAGTTCGGCTGGCGGAAGCAATCGCTGCAACGCTGGACGTTGCGCGATGCGATCCGTCAACCGCCGCGGCACCGCCTCAGCCATCCGCCCGTCGAGACCGAACCGTTCGATGGCCTCGCTGAGAAAGGGAGAGGCGGCGAGCGTGCGGCCGGACTCGTCGGCACGCTGATAAGAGAGATAGCGTCGCCGAGCCGCCCCTTGGACGATCAATTCAAACAGCAGGGCTTCTTCCTCATAGCCGCCGAGCTTTTCATCGATCTTGAATCCAAGCGTCGCATCGAGCACCCGCCGATGCCGGTCGCGAAGAAACGCATCTTCACGGATATACCGTGGAAACAGTTTTTCATTCAGCCCCAGAACAATCACCGCCTTAAAAGGCAGGCCGCGCGCCGCCATGGCATCGACGACGCTCACACCACGATGCGCCACAGGTTCCAGCGGAATCATGGTCCGTTCAAACGTGCGCGCCAGAAGATCGACAAAGTCGGCCCAGGCCATTTCCTCTCCGAGCAACTCCAAGGTCTCCAGCGTCGCCCAGGCGCCATCGATGGCGCTCCAGACGGCCATCAACCGGGCCTGGAGCGGATCCGGATCGGCCGCTTCGGCGTCACTCGGATGCGCCAGATGAAGCTGCGCCAATCGGCGAGAGGCGGCAATCAATTGACCGGCGGTCCCCCGTTGCGGCAAGGCTAAACAATTGGCCAGCAATTGGGCGACCACTCGCCACAGCAGCGTCACGACATCGGCGGCAATGTCCAGCCCATCGACCGCCGGGCCCTGCTCCCCGCCATCTGGGAACTCCAGCGTCATCGTCGAGGCCTGCTCCAAGCGCTTCCACTCTTCAACTCCACGGGTAATCTGCAAATTCGGCACGATCATTTTCCATTGTTCCGGCCGATATCCAGCGGCATCGTGCGCGAGCAGATCCGAGGCAAAGAGCGGGGAAGTCACCACATCCAGCATCGACGCGCGGTAAAAATCGTTGAGCGGCAAGGTGAGCAGTTGCAGCAGAACCTTGCATAGGGGCTCCTGCATCAACGGCCGGCCGGCCGTCGACGAAAACGGAACGCGATAGCGATTGAATACGCTCGGCAAGAGAGTCCGATAGGGATCCAGCGTGCGGGCGACCACTCCGATATCCTCAAACTGGTACCCATTGGTCTCGATGAGGTCGAGAATCGTCCTGCAGGTCGAGGCGAGCTCTTCCTCCGCTCCGATGACGCTGCGCACCGACACCGCGGCGCGCGCCTCGGCCGGCGGTTCGCCAGGATCCGGCAATCGTGTCATTCTGTCCGAATTGGCCGCGCGCGGTTGAATGCACCGGTCGAAGAAGCGCTTGGCAAACCCCCAAGCTGTCCCCTGTTCAATGGGAAAGAACAGCGTTGTGGGAATGGCCGCGCTGACGGCCTCGAACAAAGACAGCTGCACTTGCGTCAGATCGTAGAACCCATAATAGAACGCCTGGCGCAGGGAGCCCAAGAAGGGCGAATGGCCGACCTCCGGGATCAGCGACTCGGCCAAATCGTCGGGCGTGCCGATGCCCAGCGCCTTTCCTGCGCCATCAACGGCGGCGTGCAGCGAGAACAGCGCCGTCAGCCAGGCGCGATCCTCCAGGTCGAAACAGCCCTCTTCAAGCCCCCGCAAAGCGACCGCAGGATCGACACCGGCATCTTTCAAGTCTCGAATCGTCGACCACAGCGCGCCCCACAGGCCGGACGACTGCCCGAGCTGTTGCAGCGGCGCCAAGCCAGAGAGCCGAACCTGCACCAGCTGCCGGATCAACTGCTCAAAAAAGATATCGCCGACGACATGCAACGGCAATTGCGCGAGGCGGCTCCGCCGCTCATCCGCCAGGCGGAGCACCAATTGATGGAAGGTCATGAAGTGGATATTGAGGGTGGCCTGCAGCTCGACAGCCACCACCTGGCGCAGGCGGACAAGAAGCGGGGTCGAAGGCACTAGAATCGCGAGCGGCGCAAACGGATCCTGCTCCTTGGCGAGACGGACTTGCTCGACAAGCGCCATCTCAAGAGAGGGGTGAAAACGGCCGGCAATGACGCGGAGCATCAGAAGCAGTGACGGGTCATCAGGAATGAGGGACGGGGGAAAACCGGAACGCAACCGCGCATGTTTTCTTCAAGCCTCACACTCATCGCTCGTCACTGAAGTCGTTATCCTGTCTCAGGGCCCAGCAACTCTCCGTTGCAGTCGATGCAGGCCCAATCGCCGTCGATAAACTTCATCGGATCACCGCAGATCGGACAATCCGGCGGCGGCCCCTTGTCGTAAATCGGCAAGTCAGGCAATTCAAAATTGTCGTCGTCGTCTTCAACCATCGGTGTATCTGTCCTTTTCCCACGCCTTACTCGCGCGGTTTCATTTTCAGCAACAACGCCTTTTCGGCGCTTTCCCGGCTGGGCACGCCGACGAACGTCAGCCGTCCGTCGATAATCGTGGCCGGCACGGCCCGCACCGAATGGCGGTTGGCCAATTCCTGGCCGTCCGGCGTAGTGATATCGACTTCGCGATAGGAAAAACTGTATTTCACCCGCAGCTGCTTCCACAGGCTCTTGGCTGACGGGCAGGCCCCACAGCTTGGCGACACCAACAACATGATACTCGGCATAGCTGATCTCCAAGAAAATCGGTGGGGAATCTTAACACTCAGCGGAATGAGGGGGCAAGCCGAGAACCGGCACTGATTTTCTGCAACCCGTTATCGTTTTCCGTCATACCCTTTATCCTGCCAGCGCTCCAGCAGTTGAATGCGCTTTTGCAACTGATCGGTCGTCGCCTGATCGACGCGCCCTCCGGTTCGCGCGATCAACTCCGCGTTGAGCCGCCGATGGTCCACACCGGTTTTTCGCGCCACCGATGCGACCAAAAGACGATGCGTCTCACGCAGATCCAACTTCCGTTCATGGAGCGACACCGCGATATCCGCCGCTGGCGCACCGCCCTCCTCGCCGCGCGGGTCTTCTTCGCCGATGAGCGAGTCGAGCTTGGCTACGGCATTCAAGGGCATATACTCTTTCACGCTCGACACGGTGACCCGTCCAAACAAGTCCCGCTGCCCCGCCGGCATGATGTCTTCCAGAACATGATCGCGTTCGGCTTTGATTTGCCGCGCATAGTGGACCAGGATCGGATCTTTCGGCAGGTAGAGCCAGGCGCGTTGCGGTGAAGGCATCCCCTCCTGCATCCGCACAAACCGGCCTACCACCTGCCGGAAATACATCTCCGTCAACACGTTGGTTCCGTAGACTCCGACCCGCAACCGGGGAATGTCCACGCCTTCGCTCACCATGTTCACCGCGACCAGCCAGGCTTGCGTCTTATGATCGGAGTAAGCGGCGATGGTCCGTGAGGCTCCCGGATCGTCCGAGACGGCGACGGCCGCCTTGGTGCCGGTGATTTTCCCAATCAACTCCGCCACCCACCGGGCATGGTCCTGATCCATGGCGACAATCAGCCCGCCAGCATCGGCCTGCTCTTCCTTGCGCAACCGGGTCAGTTGCTTGTGCGCGTCGGTAATGACCGGACCCAGCCAGGACTCTTGCAACAGCGCCGTCTTGAGCCGCTCGCGTTGAAGATCGAACTTTAATCCATCCTCGAACGTCGCCGTATGTTCGCGTCCATCGGAGAGCCAGGTCAATTCGCCTTCATAGCTGGGAAAGACAATCGGCCGGCACACGCTGTCCTTGATCGCCTCGGTGTAGCCGTACGCAAAGTCCGCGCGGCTCTCGCCCTGTTCATACCGGATGAAGGGAATCGGATTATTGTCGGAACGAAACGGCGTGCCCGACAAAATCAGGCGAAACACCGCCGGGTCGAACGCCACGCGCAGCGCTTTCCCCCAATGCTTGCCGTCTCCCGCATGGTGCAGCTCGTCCAGAATGAGCAGCGTCGGCTTGCTGGTGCAGGCCCGTTGAAAGATCTCCGGAGCGAGGCTGACTTGCTGATAGGTCACCACGGCGCCGTGGTAATCGGAGGCTTCGCTGGCTTGATCGTTCGTGAGCGCCGGATCGAGCTGCAGGCCGATTTTCCCGGCGGCCTCCGACCATTGCGTGCGCAGGTGATTCGTCGGGCAAACGACCAGGATGCGGCGCGCGGCGCCCTTGGCGAGGAACTCATGCGCGACGCGCAGGGCGAAGCGGGTTTTCCCGGCCGCCGGCGTCGCCATGGCAAGAAAGTCCGCCGTCTGATGGCTTTGGATGACAGCGAGCGCGCGCCGCTGCCAGTCTCGTAGCGGAGCCGTCCAGGAAGGTAACGTCTTCATGATAGTTGTGAGTCTGAGGCGGCACGACAGCCGGCAGCCATGACACGCACTCCCCGATCTGCCCGTCTTCGATGTTCGAACGGCGAACCGAGGACGATGGCTAATCGATCCAATCTTTTTCTTTGAGTTTTCTCGGCAGATACTTCTTGGTCAAATACTGAAAATCTTTATTCGCCAGCGAGTCCAGCTCGTATTTGAGCCCGCTGGTCAGCATGCGCTTGATCTCTGCCTGCCAGGCCGGCTTCTGGAACCATTGATAGTTCAGCAGCTCCTTCGCCCGCGCGATATCCTTCTCGTTCAACTTGATGCCGACGTTGCGAGGCAGCTCGTATCGTTCTGGATCGGCGCTCGACAGGCCGATGAACTTGGCTTTGGGAATCGCCATGCGCTGGCTCTCGAACGCGAGATTGATCGAGCCCTGCTTGATGACGGAATAGATGTAGTACCCCCAGGGGTCGTTATCGACCAGCACATACACCGGCAACTTGTGCTCTTCGTGAAGGCGCCGCGCCAGGCGGCGGACGCCGCGCGGCGGCTGGCCGTTGCCGGTCAGGAGGATGCAATTATAGCGGCGCCAGAACTTGTCCTCCGACAGGCGGTTCCACTGCGTGCCTTTTTCGACGAGCAGCAGGAAGTCGGCGGTGCAACGGCGGATCTCCAGATACTCCGGTTCGACGATTGAGGGGACTGAATAGCCGCCTTTGCCGAGCTTGGCGCAATCCACCCGGTCGCCGTCATCGCCGAACACGACTGGCCCGACAATGCTGCCGCTATTTTCCGCGCGCACATGCAGCTCTTCGCGTAACGCCGCAAGCGACACTTCCAGATCCTCGATGACCGGATCCGATTCATCCTGCGTGTCGAAGGTGTTCTCATGGGAATCTTGGATCGTATGCTTGGTGCGGTAATAAATTTCCCGCAGCGACGTCGTTAGATCCGCGCGTTGCAACTCGGACAAGGCATCGGCGACCAGCACGGTCTGCATGAACTTCTTGGCCATGCCGACGTTGAAGAAAGAGCGCGCCTGCTTCTTACTCCCCATTTCAATGAGACCTTTGCGCTCATTGAAAGAGACGTTCGACAGGGCTCGAATGGGAATCGCAAATGTCGGATCTTTCGACCGGTCAGCCGCCGCAATGACAATATCCGCCAGGCTGATGAGTTTTTTCTCAACGGCGGTCGTTTTCTTCTGTTTGGTCGCCATCTCGGTTATTTCTTTCCTCTAGGCGCAGCTTTTTTACCCGGTTTCGCCGGTTTCCCCTTCGGCTTCTTGTCTGCGGCTCCCCTCTCTGCAGAGACAACCGGTTGCGACGCCTTCCCCTTCTTGTCTTTTGGAGCAGAGGAATCCGCTTGGTGCGGTGTGGTCCCTGCGGTCTGCGCCGCCGACGCAACCGATGCCTGCACCTGCGTGGCCAGTTCGATGTCGCCTTCCACGCCTTCGGCGGTCACAATGATCGAATGGGGCAAGCCTTCCGGTCCCGCGCCGGTTTTCCCCAGCGCTTCGTCCGTTTTGAGCCCGCCTGTGCGTGACGTGGCAATTTTGTGGAGCTGGGCTTTTAATTTTTCTTTCGGTAGCGTCCCGCCCTTGAGGCGATTGCAGGCCTCCACCACTTCTTCGATGTACAGCTCGAAAATGTTGCGCCGCCGAAATTCGCTGGCCGCACGCTCCCGCCGCCGCAGAAACAATCCCAGCCTCCGGCCGCACTCGCGCAGCGCGAGCGTAATTTCTTTCTGAATCTCATCGTAGTCCGCAATGGCTTCCTTGGATTCGCTTGTGAATGGGACCCAGACCGAGGCCATATGCACAAAGATCACCATCGGCCCGCCCGGCAAGGCGCCGCGCGACTGCGTCACGCCGTAGTTTTTCCAGGAAGTGCTGAGCACGGCCTTGAACGTGGAACAGGCAGACTGCTGATAGAGCAGCGGAACCCGGTTCGCGTAACGGATCACGCGGGCAAGCTCCGAGTCGGTTTCATCGTCCTCGCCTTCCGCTTTCGGCATGGCGGGCTGTTTTGGTTTGGCCTGATCTTCCGGCCGATGGCCGAACGCCAGCCCGGCTTCGATGATAAAGGGATTGCCCCGGTAGACCGCCGGCGGACGGCTCACGGCTGTATAAAACTCGCCTTTGATCTGCTTATAGAGCCCCGAGAGAATGGCTCGCTCGCCGATCGGCGAAATACAGTTCGTCGGCGGCGCCATGATCTTGGTGTTTTGAACGGTCCGATAGAGCATCTCCGCAGCCGGCCCCTTCAGGTCGCGCGGCTTCATGCTGGGAGACACCTTGGCGGCTTTGCAGATCTCATCCGCCAGTTGCGGCGAGACCCGGCAGAAATCGCCAGAGAGGAAACCGGAGACCGAAGGGCCTTTGGTGTCCTGCAGCATCTTCAGCAGCATGCCGAACTCGATGCCGTAGGGATGCGGCTTGATCTCCCGCGGGGACGGCGGCAGCTCGTGGTACGTGCGGGGATATTCTCTCGCCTCGCCTTCCGGGGGAGCGTAAATCAGGCGCACATGCGGATTGGCGATGGAGGTCTGCTCCAGCCATTCATCGACTGAGGCCCGGCCCTTTTGATATTTCCCCTCGACCTCGATGGAGACCTGCGTACCCTGCGGTTGGCTCCATTCAATCTGCTTATTGTCATGAACGAGCGGCTCGTTCTTCTTCGTATCGATGTGCACTTCAAAATAATGGGCGGCCGCCTTCGGCCCGGTGCGGGAAATAATCTTGACCGGCTTGCCAGTCGTCAATTGCCCGTACATGCCGGCCGCTGAAATGCCGATGCCCTGCTGGCCCCGGCTCATCCGCATGCGATGGAACTTGGAGCCGTAGAGCAGCTTCGCGAAAATCCGTGGGATATGCTGGCGGACGATGCCTGGCCCGTTGTCCGTGACCGTAATGCGAAACCTGGACGCCTGACTTGGAGCGACCGGCGCGCCGGTGGAAACCACCTCCAGTTTGACGGTGACTTCCGGAAGAATCCCGGCTTCTTCACAAGCGTCGAGCGCGTTATCGACCGCTTCCTTTACACAAGTCAGCAACGCCTTGCGCGGATTATCGAACCCGAGCAAATGCCGGTTCTTGGTAAAGAACTCGGACACGGAAATTTCCCGCTGGCGCGCCCCCATTTCGGCGGCGGTCACTTGCTGAACCGGTTTGGCGGCAGCCTTCTTCGAACTGGTCGATTCAGGAGCGGATTGAGCGACAGACGCAGACTTCGCAACCGAACGCACGATGGCCATTCACCCTCTCGCGGCAGCATGGTGGAAAAGTGGGCGGCATTGTACACAGATTGCCAGACCGAAAAAACCCTCGTAGCAAGATCGAGAACGACCTGACGGCAAAGAGGAGATTCGCAGGCGGGACAATCTGTCACTACTGTTTCACAGGATGCTCAAAAAGGCTGCCCAGCAAGCGAAGAGACGAGGCATACGCTTCGGTACGTTGAGTCTCTGAGCGCGGCGAGAACGATGCTGGCGGACTTTTTCAGCCTCCTGTTAGGGTGGGAGGAGCACGCACCTACCGAGGATCAGCAGGTACGGCGGAGATCTCGGGAGAGCATCAGGCTTCCCAGTACAAGCTGGTCATGCACACCGCTCTCACACTCAACCCCCTTATGAACCATATTCCCCCGGGGCGTTAACTCCCCCCACAAGACTAGACTAGGCCCATGGCCGGAGTGAGTCAAGAGCGCGCTCCCGATACAAGCATGAAACTCACGCTGACTCCACCAGGATAACCGGCGCGATCACTTGACGGCGACATGCGGCGATCGCTTCAAGGCACTCCGTATCACCGCCGATGGAAACCTGTTTCAGAAATAGCAAGAGCCGAAGCGGACAGAAGCGAATATTTCAGTGACATTTAAAAAATATTTTTGACTCGAACAGAAAAAAATATTTCACTGCGCGCTATTTGAAGTCGCTACGGGAATGAGCCTGCCGGACCCCTCAAAAACCAACCACTTCCACGCACATCTTTCATTCAGCACCCTATCGAGAGATAACTCCCCAGCTTCTGTGGATAACACTGTGCATGAATGCCCTGTTGTCGTTGAAATGGCTGATTTGAACAGTCTCATGAGCTGATTGCCTAATAAATAGGCATTGTGCCTCAATCGATTGACCCCCTATATTTAGCGGCTTGACGGATGATTCTTTTTCTTTTCCACAATCCCTGGGCTGGGATGGATTCGAGAACGACCGGCTGACCGCAGCCTATTTGTCTAGAGCCTAATAGCCCCAAATCAGCCCCACTTATGCACAGCAACCGGCTCTCTCTGTGGAGAAACAGCCGGAATTTCGTGAATATGTTTGGCTTTTTTGCCGAAATTGGCAGTCATCGCTCCTTCTTGCGATAGACGTTCAATCCGACTTTTTCTTCGCGCCCAGGAATCGTCACATTGCCTTCCGTTGAGGCGATGATAATGGTCTTCCCGGAAGCAGATGGACCGAACTCCTTGGACAAATCCACCTTGATTGTCAGCATCGTTCCCTCAACGGTCATTTCAACATTTTTCATGGGTCCTCCTCTCAAAAAAATATATCCATCGCAGGCATGACGTCCCTGCGACATTCCTTTGCTCTACGCCGTGACCGCGCATCTGTCAATCGACGAAGCTCGGCCTCCCTCCTTCTGCCGACAACATTTCCACCAGCATCCGAACGCCATTGCACTGAGTTCCGCAGGGCTCAGCATCAAGAGATGACGGTTCAATACCGATAGCGCTATGATCGAGCCACGAGCCTATACAGAGAAAGGATGAGATGATGTCTGAGTCCATGACCAATGACGCCGTCTGCGAAGCGTGGATGACGCTGGCGCAGGAGGTGCGCACCGGCGTGCTCCTCACAATGCGTAACGGAAAGCCCTTCGGCTCGCATGTGCCGTATGTGTTGGGCGAGAATTGGACCAGGGCCTATCTGCATCTGAGCCGGCTGGCCCTGCACACCCAGCACCTGCTTCAGGATTCGCACGTATCGCTCTTTCTCTCCGAGCTCGACCATCCCGAAAAAAATCCGCTGGCCCTGCGCAGGATGAATCTGCAAGGGACCGCCGCCATCCTGCAGGCGGAAGCGCCCGCATACACCGCGATCAAGGAGCGCTATCTCGCGCGGTTTCCAAAATCCGCCATGATGTTCGGGTTCAGCGATTTCGCGCTCTGGGAACTACATCTGCAGGACGCCCATCTGGTGCTGGGGTTCGGCCAGGCCTATCAGGCGACAGCCGTTTCTCCAGAACTCTGGACCCATCAGCAACCGGAGCGAAAGAAATAAAAAATACGAAGCGGGCAGGAAAGACTATCCGCGCGGCTTTCGCAGAAGGGAGGAGACAACCGCTCCCAAAGCCAGGCCGCCCAGAAAAGTGAGACCGAGAATCGCGCGCGCGAGACCCGGCGTGTTCCGTTCAGCCTCGCGGACATACCGCCCTGCCTGAGTGCCCACCGAGGCTTCTCCGCCCATCCAAATCGCCGCGTCATCCACTGGCGAGGAGGCCGACTGTGAGAATGGCGAGAGCCGTATCCTGCGGGTATGCTTCAACTCATCCATAAGACTCCCTCGAAATAAGTACTAGACTTACTGGCTGCCGGTCGCCGTCGCATCCGATGAGTCCTCGGATTCCCAGGCATAGGCCGGCGTCACCATCGGTTCATACGTTGGCAGCGGAATGGGAAACGTCGCCGTCTCCACAACCCCGGCAACCGTACGCGCGAAAAACATTCCGATGCCGTCGAACGGACCGCGCAACAGGCCGCGCACCCAGCCTTCATTGGTCCCGACTTCATAAATCTGCCGCGGGACCTCGATCCATCCGGTCGAAAGATTCACCACACCTCGAATGAGCTTCCCGGAGATCCGGTCGCCGACAGCCTGCGGCTCATCTGCATGCACCGGAGCGCCCACCAGGAGACTTGCGGCAAGCATGGCCGGCAAGACCCACATCGTCAGACTCATCTGAGTCAGCAATCTGCTCCTTCTATCGATTCCTTGCAAGTCGAAATCGCTTTCGTTATGGTACCGCACGATGGATCGAATGCGTGCGCGCCAGCTCATTCTTGCCTGCATCAGCGGCTTTCTGCTTCCTCTGTGCTTCCCGAAATTCGATCTGGGTCTTCTCGCATGGATAGTCATGATCCCCCTCCATGTTGCACTCGACTCGTCTACAAGACGGCGCGCCTTTTGGATCGGCTGCCTGGCAGGGACCATTGGATTCACCGGAATTATGGCTTGGGTCGTCACGTCGATGACCACTTATGGGAAGGTCCCTCTTCCCGTCAGCTACGCTATCTTGCTTCTGCTCACAGCCTACCTTGGACTCTATGTCGGAATCTATAGCTGGAGCGTGGTCTGGCTGCGCGAGTTTTTACCACGATACGGGATAATTTTCTCTCCCTGTGTGTGGGTCTCGCTCGAACTGCTCAGAACCTACGCGTTCTCCGGATTTCCCTGGGGCTTGCTGGGCTACTCGCAATACCGCGAGCTGGAAATCATCCAGGTCGCCGACCATCTCGGGGTCTATGGCATCTCCTTTCTGATTATCCTCGTGAATCTCACGCTGGCCGAACTGCTGCTGTGGCTGATGCCGTTCTTCCGCGGATTCCGCCCGAAGAAACTGCCGTGGGAACTAGTCACCGTCACCAGTCTCCTCATGTTCCTAACGTGCGGGTACGGCGCATCGCTCCTTGACGGATCGGCGCTGCCCGCGACGAAAGGGCTCGTGACCATCGGACTCGTGCAACCCAATATCGATCAGGCGGTGAAATGGGACAGCGCCTATCGAGACGAAACCATGCAGCGATTCGACCGCCTGACCACTCAATTGGGCGCAACGACCGACATGATCGTCTGGCCCGAAGCCGCCACGCCATTCATCTTCGAGCGCGAGAAAGACTATCAACTCCAGCTCATCGCCCTGGCCGGCCGGGTCAACACCCCAATCCTATTCGGCAGCCCGGCGCTGCGCTTTTATCCTGACCGACGCCCCTATTTATTGAACAGCGCCTATCTCCTGTCGGGCGACGGAACCATCCTCGGCCGGTACGACAAGCATCACTTGGTCCCGTTTGGGGAATACATTCCGCTGAAGTCCTCGCTGCTGTTTTTTCTGGATAAGCTGGTCGAAGGCATCGGCGACTTCGAGGCCGGTCCCGGCGGAACAACCTTATCGCTCACGCCGAAAGCCACGATGCGGGAAGACGGCACGTCCGTTCCGTCCCGCCCCCTGAAGTTCGGCATCGCCATTTGCTATGAAGTAATCTTTCCCGATCTGATCCGGCAGCTCGCGAACAACGGCGCTGAATTTCTGGTGACCATTACCAACGACGGATGGTTCGGCAATTCCTCGGCGCCCGCCCAACATTTTTCCATGGTGGTCTTCCGCTCAGTTGAAAACCATCTGGCCTTCGCGCGTTCCGCCAACACCGGCATCACCGGCGCCATCGACCCCTACGGGCGCATCCTGCATGCCACCGGACTCTTCACGGAAGGCGCCATTCAGGCAACGATCCCCGTCTGGCAGCCACGCACGTTCTACAGCCGGCACGGGGATGTGTTTGCTTACAGCTGTGTGATAATCTGTGCGTTGTTGTGCCTGATCAGCCTGCTCCGTCCGAAGGAGCCGGTGCACGGCACGACCGCCATCACTCCGGTATAAGCAAGCCTGTGCTTGTCTGCCGCTGTGTGGTACGGTGCGCTCGTTCGTGCCTGATCGCCTGCTCCGTCCGAAGGAGTCGGCTTATGACACAACAGCTATCACCCCAGTGTAAGTCGAAAGGACGCTTGTCATGTTAGAAGAGGTGCGGAGCCGCGTGCAGACGGTCGGAGCCCAGGTCTCGGAACTACGGGGGCATCTTTGACCTCGCTCGCATGACCGCCGAGCTTGAAGAGCTCGAAGCCAAGATGGGCGTCCCGACATTCTGGAACGACACCAAGTCGGCCGCATCGACCAGCAGAAAAAAAGTCACGCTTGAGCGCGAGCTCATCCAATGGCGTGAGATCGAGACGAAGCTTGGCGACCTTCAGGCCATGCTGGAACTGGCGGAGGAAAGCCAGGATGCCGCGCTTGAACAAGAACTGGCGACCGAGCTCCACCGGCTTGAAGCCACGCTGGCCACGATCCGCGTCGAAATGCTCCTCTCCGGGGAACTCGATTCGAACAATGCGATCATGGCCATTCACCCCGGCGCCGGAGGCACGGAGTCGCAGGATTGGGCGCAGATGCTCTTGCGCATGTACGTCCGATGGGCTGAAACCAAAAAATTCAAAATCGAAACGCTGGACTTGCTCCATGGCGACGAAGCCGGCATTAAAAGCGTGACGATCTCCGTCACCGGTCCCTATGCCTACGGGTATCTGAAGGCTGAAGCCGGTGTGCACCGCCTGGTGCGGATTTCTCCCTTCGACGCCAATAAACGCCGCCACACCTCCTTCGCCTCGGTCTTTGTCTACCCGGAACTCAATGACGACATCGATGTGGTGATCGACGACAAAGATCTGCGCATCGACACCTTTCGCGCCGGCGGCGCCGGCGGCCAGAACGTGAACAAGGTGGAAACCGCGATCCGGATTACGCACCTTCCCACCAACATCGTGGTCCAATGCCAGAACGAACGCTCGCAACTTCAGAACCGCAATGGCGCGATGAAGATTTTGAAAGCCCGCCTCTTCGAGGTGGAGCAGAAAAAGAAAGAAGCGGAATTCAACGCCATCGTCGGCGAAAAGAAAGAGATCGGCTGGGGCAGTCAGATTCGCTCCTATGTCTTTCAGCCCTACCAAATGGTGAAGGATCACCGGACCGCCCATGAAACCGGCAACGTCGCCGCCGTCATGGACGGCGACCTCGACGCATTTATTGAAGCGTATCTAAAGAAGAAGATGGCCGGAGCGCTGTTAGCGCCCACCTCGGCTGGCACGGATGAGGATTAACAGGACACGGAACGATCATGGATGAACTCAACGAACAGCGGCAGCAACGCATCAAGAAGCTCGACCAACTGCGCGCCGGCGGCGTGGCTCCCTACGGCACTCGCTTCGACATCAAAGACCGCGCGGGACAGCTCATCAAACTGCATGGGGACAAGACCAAAGAAGTCCTGGAAGCCGAAAAGATCGGCTGCACCTTCGCTGGCCGTGTGGTCGCCTTGCGCCGGTTCGGCAAAGCCGGCTTTGCCGTCTTGCAGGACGGCGCGGACCGCTTGCAGGTCTACCTCAAGAAAGACCTTCTCACTGAACAAGCCTATATGGTGACAGAGCAGCTGGATCTAGGCGACTGGATCGGCGTGACTGGGACGCTGTTCAGAACGAAAACCAATGAATTCACCGTGGAAGTGCGCGAGCTCACCTTCTTGAGCAAAGCCCTGCGGCCGCTGCCTGAAAAATGGCACGGGCTCACCGATGTGGAAACGCGCTACCGGCAGCGCTATGTGGATCTGATCGCCAATCCGGACGTCCACAGCATCTTCGCCATCCGCAGCCGGATCATCGCCGGCATCCGCGCCTATCTGATCGAGCGCGGGTTCCTGGAAGTCGAAACCCCGATGATGCATCCGATCCCAGGCGGCGCGGCCGCAAAACCCTTTGTCACCCATCATAACGCGCTCGGCGTCGATCTCTATTTGCGCATCGCCCCGGAGCTGTATCTCAAGCGGCTCATCGTCGGCGGATTTCCTCGCGTCTTTGAAATCAATCGCAACTTCCGCAACGAGGGCATCTCGACGATTCATAATCCTGAATTTACGATGCTGGAGTTTTACGTCTCCTACGCGGACTACCAGGACTTGATCGCGCTGACCGAGGACATGGTCTCCAGCCTAGCTCAACAGTTGCTCGGCAAAACCGTCATCGAGTATCAGGGCAAAGAGATCACCCTGACACCGCCCTGGCGCCGCTGGTCTTACCACCAGTCGATTCTGGAAGTGAACAAACTGGATCCGTCTGTCCTCCAAGACCGGGAGAAGGCCGCCGCCGCCGCGACATCGCTTGGCATTCATGTCGATCCCAAGGCCACGCTCTTCAATATTGTGAACGAGATCTTCGAGGAAACGGTCGAGCCGAACCTCATTCAACCGACCTTCATCACCGACTACCCGATTGAGATTTCCCCCCTCGCGCGGCGGAAAGACTCCAACCCGTCGCTCACCGACCGGTTTGAGCTGTACATCGCCGGGCGCGAAATCGCGAATGCGTTCTCCGAGTTGAACGACCCCCTCGACCAACGGGAACGGTTCGAAGGCCAGGCCGCGCAACGCGAAGCCGGCGACGAAGAAGCCCATCTCGTGGACGAGGATTTCCTGCGCGCCCTGGAATACGGCATGCCCCCGACCGCCGGCGAAGGCATCGGCATCGACCGCCTCATCATGCTGTTCACGAACCAGGCTTCGATTCGCGACGTCGTCCTCTTCCCCCAACTCCGGCCGGAGAAATAACCGACCATGGCGATGCCTTATGAAATCTTTGTCGGACTGCGCTATCTGCGCGCGAAGCGGCGCAACCGCACGATCTCGCTCAATACCTTCGTCTCGATCGCCGGCATTACGCTCGGCGTGGCCGCGCTGATCGGCACCGTCGGCATCATGACCGGATTCAAGGAAGACATTCAGGCCAAGATCCTCGGCACGACAGCGCATATTATCGTGCAGGACCGGATGAAGGACGGCATGGCCGACTACGAACCGACAACGAAGCAGATCGAAGCCGTCCAAGATGTCGTCGCGGCCACGCCGTTCGTCCTCAAGCAAGTGCTCTTGACGACGCCCAATGGTGTGCAAGGCATCGTGCTCCGCGGGATCGACCCTCAGCGGGAAGGCCAAGTCACCGAGCTGGTCAAGAACCTGGGAACCGGCGAACTGTCCGACCTGAGCAAGCCCGTCAAAATAAAGCAGCCGCCGGCCGACGACCCGAACGGCCCTCCCGTGGAAACGGAAAAACCCGGCATCATTCTCGGCAAAGAACTCGCCATGCGCCTCGGCGCGTTCGTGGGCGATACAGTCAACGTGGTGTCGCCGGTCGGGCCGATCAGCGCCATGGGCATGGTGCCGAAGATTCGCACCTTCGTCGTCGTCGGGCTCTTTCACTCCGGCATGTATGAATACGATTCCTCCCTCGCCTACATCGACCTCGCCGAAGCGCAGAAGTTCTTCAACATGGGCGAGACCGTGTCGGGCATCGAAGTCAAAGTCACCGACGTGTTCCGCGCCAACGACATCGCCCACGACATCGAGGGCTCGCTGGGATTCGTGTACAGCGCCCGGGATTGGATGCAGATGAACCGCAATCTTTTTTCAGCGCTTAAGCTGGAAAAGACCATGATGTTCCTCCTGCTCGTGCTGATCACCATCGTCGCCTCGTTCAATATCGTCAGCACCCTCACGATGATCGTGACGGAAAAGCAAAAAGAGATCGCGATTCTGAAAGCCATGGGCGCCACGCGGAAAAGCATCCGGCGCATCTTCATGCTAAACGGCCTGATCATCGGGTTCAGCGGCACCGCCATCGGCATTCCCCTGGGCTATGCCTTTCTCTGGCTGATTCAGACCTTTTGGAGCTTCGACCCGACGGTCTACTATATTTCTCGAATTCCGGTCCATGTCCAGGCGCTCGACGTCCTGCTCGTCGCCAGCTCCGCTATTTTCATCAGCTTCGCCGCGACCGTCTATCCGTCCCTTCAGGCGGCCAAACTCGAACCAGTGGCGGCGCTGCGATACGAATGAGCACTATGACGACATCCACGCCACACGACAGCGAACAACATCCGATGATCCGTATCACGGGCCTTCACAAGTCCTTCACGATGGGATCGCAAGAACTGACGGTCCTCAAAGGGATCGATCTGGACATTCCCCGCGGGCAGATGGTGGCCATTGTCGGAGCCTCCGGCGCCGGGAAAAGCACGATGCTCCATATTATGGGCATGCTCGACCGCCCAACCAAGGGCACCGTGTACTTCGACAATCAGGATCTCTTTCAGATGTCCGAAGCCCAGCAGGCCGAATTCCGCAACCGCCGCATTGGCTTCGTGTTTCAATTCCATCACCTCCTGCCGGAATTCACGGCGCTGGAAAACGCCTGTATGCCGGCGCTCATTCAGCGGCGTCCACTCGAAGAAATCGAGCAGGAAGCAACCGTCCTGCTGCAAGAAGTCGGATTGGGACAGCGGCTCCATCATAAGCCTGGAGAACTCTCCGGCGGCGAGCAACAGCGGGTTGCCGTCGCCCGGGCGTTGCTGCAGAAGCCCGATCTGGTCCTCGCCGATGAACCGACCGGAAATCTCGACACCCATACGGGTGAATCGCTCTTCGGCCTGCTGCGGGATTTGAACCGGACCCGCAAGACCACCTTTATTATTGTCACGCACAACGACAAGCTCTCCTCCCAATCAGACCGCATCATTCAGATGCAAGACGGCATGATTGTCTAAGCCTTGACGGATATGGCCGAGATCCCTAGACTGCGAAATATTATGGAGTCCTTTCGAGCGTCATGCGAGGTCAGGCCATGAAACATGCATTTGTTCGGACACTTGGATTGACAGTCCTCCTGTCTATTCCGCATCACGCCTTCGCCGTGGAGTTTGTCACCGTCGGTCCCCGTGCCGCCGGCATGGGCGGAGCCGGAGTCGCCGTCACCACGGATGCGCTCGCCACCTATTGGAATCCGGCAGGGCTCGCGATGACCCAGACGGTGGACATTCGGCTGCAAGCGACCGCGCAAGGCGTCGACCGCCACGGAGTCCGTCAGGCGTTGCAGGACATTGAGGATTTGGACACCGCCAACGCAGCCAATGCCGGCCGCGCGCAAGACTTGGCGAACCGACTCAACCGGCCAGGCGCGTCGTTGTCGGCGAGCGGGGCCGCTGGACTGTATTTCAAAGGGCATTTTGGCGAGCATGCATTCGGATTCAACCTGTCGGACGTGGCCACCGCCGGAAGCTTCGTCTCCAGGCCAATCACCGCAACCGGCGGCGGACCGATTACCATCGATGGACAAATGGCGCTGCGTGGCCTTGAAGCCAGACAGGCGGCCTTCTCCTATGCCTACGCCTTTGCCGACAAGACCTTTGCCATCGGCGTCACGGCCAAAGCGATTCAAGGCGCCGCCTATTCCGGCTCGGCGACCGTGAACGGCCAGGACATCACGCTCTCCGAGAGCTTCGGCAAATCGAAACTCTCGACCGCCTTCAGCGTCGATGTCGGCGCCATCTACCGTCCCGCGTCCTGGTTGCGGATCGGCATCGTCGCCAAAGACCTGACACAGCCGCAGTTCGATGCACCCGATGGCACAAAGATGAAAATGCTGCCGCAAGTGCGTGGCGGCGTCGCCGTCAACCCCTACTCGTCTCTGACGTTAACCGCCGATATGGATGTGACCTCGAACAAGACCTTTGTTCCTGGAATCAAGAGCCAGGTGCTGAGCGTCGGCGTCGAGCAAACGATGTTGAATGAGTTCCTCTCGCTCCGCGCCGGCGCCTATAAGAATGTTCAGGATGCGGCCTCGACGATTACCCCCACTGCTGGAGTTGGCCTGCGGGTCTTCGCCTTCAGAGTCGATATCGGAGGCGGGTACGACTTCCGCGAGCGCGGCGCATTGGCATCGGGCTCTGTCTCTTTGACGTTCTAATGGTATACTGACCAGTATGATGTTGCTGAATAGACCCTTTCGCCATATTCTGCTGGCCTGCGCAGTCCTTCTCACCCTCACCGGTTGCGGCGGTCTTCAAGAAACCTGGGAAGGCCCCGGCGCCAAGGTGTTTCGCCCCCAGTCCATCGCGGTGCTGCCTCCGATGGCCAGCCAATACGACAGCGCGCGCGAGGATATTCAAGAGGTGCTGGCGAGCTCGCTCAGCAAGACGGGGCGCATCGAACGAGTCCTTCCAGCCGAACAAGTCACCGATATTTTCCAGGCCTCGAAAGAAGCGTTCGATTCGCTGGTGTTCTATTTCTCGCGATTGGAAATGACCGGGCAATCCGATAAAGACGCCGCCATCAAGCTGGGCAAATCGCTCAATGTCGAATCGTTTCTCGTGATCCGCATCAATGCGTGGGAATATTCGAGAAAAGAAGGCGACAACGTCGGAAGAGTCGGCCTGAGCATGCGCCTCATCGACGCCACGACCGGCACGACCGTGTGGAAAGCCAGGCACGAGAAAGCCAGCAGCTATATGTTCTTCAAACCGAATTTGAAGGATGTGGCGGCTGAATTGACCGATGAGATGATCAAGTACATGCCGCCATCGGCAAGTTCTGGCAGGCGGTAGTTCAGACCTGCCCTGCCCTCCCCGCCAGTCTTACTGAAACCCCAGACTCTCTTCCCTAGGCGCGTCCGTTCATCGCCGATTTCAATGATGCAACGAAACGGCCGACGTGCCCAGGCATATCCGACGATTGCTGGTGCGCCGCAATCTGCTTCACAATCGCGCTCCCGACAATCACGCCATCCGCCATCGCCGAGACCTGCGCGGCATCGTCCGGGGTTGAGACTCCGAATCCGACCGCCACTGGAGTCTTCGTGGCTTTCTTGATCTTGCCGACATTCTTGCCGACTTCCGCCATATTTTGAATCTTGGCCCCGGTCGTGCCGGTGAGCGACACATAGTAGAGAAAGCCTTGCGATTCCTTCGCGACATATTCGCGCCGCTCTGTCGTGCTCGTGGGCGCCAAGAGGAAAATCAGCCGCAACCCAGCCGCCGCCGCCGGACCTTTGAGCGGCCCCGCTTCGTCGGGAGGCATGTCGGGCACGATCAACCCATCGACTCCCGCCTCCCCCGCCGCGCGGCAAAACGTCTCCAGCCCCATGGCATGGATCGAGTTGTAGTAGACCATCAGAACGACCGGCACCTGCGTCCTGGCGCGGAGCGACTTCATCATGACCAGGATCTTCCTGAGCGACGTGCCGCTTCGCAAACCCCGTTCGGCCGCCAGCTGAATGACCGGGCCATCGGCGATGGGGTCTGAAAAAGGCACGCCCAATTCAATGATGTCCGCCCCCGCCTGCTCAATTTCCAGCACCAGCCGCTCAGTATCGGCCAGCGTGGGGTCTCCGGCCATCAGATAGGCGATCAACGCTTTCTTATTCGCCTGGCGCAATCGCTGAAACGTCGACTCAATCCGTCCGGTCATAGCGTCACCCCTCGCATCCGCGCCACTTGCTGCACATCTTTGTCTCCACGACCGGAAAGATTGGCAATGATGATATTGGATTTCTTGAGTGTCGGAGCCAGTTTCACAACCTCGGCGATGGCATGGGAGCTTTCCAGCGCCGGCACAATCCCTTCCGCCGTGGCCAGCAAATCGAACGCCGCCATCGCTTCATCGTCGGTGGCATAGGTATATTGAATGCGCTTCAAATCGTGATACAGGCTGTGCTCCGGTCCCACGGCGGCATAGTCCAGCCCAGCCGATACCGAGTGCGTCAAATTGATCTGGCCGTCCTCGTCCTGCAAGAGATAGGTCATCGTGCCTTGCAGCACACCGGGCTTTCCCCCGAAGAATCGCGCCGCATGCTTCCCACTCTCAATGCCGGTGCCGCCCGCCTCGACGCCGATCATTTTTACTTTCTTATCGCCGAGAAACGCATGGAACAACCCAATCGAATTGCTTCCGCCGCCGACACAGGCCACCAGATAGTCCGGCAGCTTCCCTTCCGCGGCCAGGATCTGCTTGCGGGCTTCCTGCCCGATGATCGCCTGAAAATCGCGGATCATCATCGGATAGGGATGCGCCCCCAGCACCGATCCGAGAATGTAGTGCGTCGTGCGCACATTCGTCGTCCAATCGCGCATGGCCTCGCTGATGGCGTCCTTGAGCGTCCGGCTCCCAGCATCGACGCCGGTGACTTTCGCTCCCAGCAAGCGCATTCGGAAAACGTTCAGCGCCTGCCGCTGCATGTCCTCCGTGCCCATGTAGATTTCGCATTCGAGCCCGAACATCGCGGCCGCCGTGGCGGTCGCAACGCCATGCTGCCCCGCGCCGGTTTCGGCAATGATCCGAGGTTTCTTCATCCGCATGGCCAGCAACACCTGGCCGATCGCATTATTAATTTTATGCGCGCCGGTATGGCAGAGATCTTCCCGTTTCAGATAGATCTTCGCCCCGCCGAGCTTCTTCGTGAGCCTGGCGGCGTGATAGAGCGATGTTGGCCGCCCGACATATTGCTTCAGATAGTAGGCCAGCTCTGCGCGGAAGCCGCGGTCTTTCCTGGCCGTCGCATATTCCTGTTCTAATTCAAGTAGCGCCGGCATGAGCGTTTCCGGCACATACCGGCCGCCGTACGGGCCGAATCGTCCTTGGCTGTCAGGGACCTTCTTCATGGCGCGGTTCAATCCTTTCAGAAGATGACGAAATATAAACAGGCGCGTCAGACTGACACAAGCCGGGCGGCCCTGATGAAGGCCTGCACCTTGGCGTGATCTTTCTGGCCTGGCCGCAGCTCAACGCCGCTGCTCACATCGACGCCATAGGGGCGGACTTGCCGAATGGCCTCTCCCACATTCTCAGGGGTCAGCCCCCCGGCAAGCAGAATCCGAGAAGCGCGGGCGGCTTCAGCCGCCAACGTCCAATCGATCGTCTGCCCGGTGCCGCCATAGGCTTGATCGGAAAAAGCATCCAGCACGAATGCGCGGACGTTCGCGCGCCCTTGAAACTCGGCCAGCGCCAAAAACGACCCACGGTCTTTGAGCCGCAGGGCTTTCATCGAGGGACGTCCGAGTCCTTCGCAGTAAGACGCAGACTCGTCGCCGTGCAGCTGCGCCAAGGACAACCCGCACTCATCCATGAGGCGCCGGACGACGGCGGCCTCTTCGTTCACAAACACGCCGACCGCCGCCACAAATGGCGGCAAGCCATCGATAATCCGCTTGGCGGCTGCCGCTTCGACAAACCGCGGGCTCTTGCGATACATGATGAACCCGAGCGCGTCGGCGCCAGCCTCGACAGCAACCCGCGCATCGTCTTCGTTGGTGATCCCGCAGATTTTGACTTTCACTTGGACGGCATCGCTTTCGTGAGAGACTGCATCACACCGTTGCTCCACGCAGATCCGCGATCTTCTTCTCGATGCTCTCGGACTTAATCAGCGACTCTCCGACCAGCATGGCATGCACGCCCGCTTCGACGAGTTTGACGACATGGTCGCGCGTATGAATGCCGCTTTCACTGATGATGATCTTGTCGGAGGGAATGCGTGCCGCTAAACGAAACGTCACCCCGAGATCTGTCGTAAACGTCTTCAGGTCGCGGTTGTTGATCCCGATCATGCGGGCCGTCGGAATCCACTCCAAGACCGTATCCAGTTCACGCTCGTGGTGCGTCTCGAACAGCGTGTCCATTTTCAATTCGGTGGCGAGGGCGTGAAAGTCGATGAGCTGGCGCTTCTCCAGCGCCGCGACGATCAGGAGCACCGCATCGGCGCCATGCGCCCGGGCTTCATAAAACTGAATGTCCCCCACCATAAACTCTTTGTCCAGCGCCGGCATGGGAAGGGCCTTTTTGATCTCCGCCAGATACCGCAAGTCGCCCTGGAAGAAATCTTTATCGGTCAAGACCGACAAGGCGGAGGCCCCATGCTCATGGTACGAGCGGGCGATGCCAAGATAGTCGAAGTGTTCCGAAAACTCGGGCCGCAACAGGCCAAGGCTCGGTGAGGCTTTCTTCACTTCGGCAATCAGCGCCGGACTCGTTGCCGTCCTGGTCGCATCAAGCGTCACGGCAAATCCCATGGCCGGTGGCGCATCCCGGATGGCCGACTTCAAATCAGCCAGATAGCCACGGCTTTGCTTGTGCCGGAGTTCCGCTTTTTTATGCTCAAGAATTTGATCCAGGATCATGCTCATGCCACCTTGTTCGTCCAGGCCACGAGCCGGTCGAGCTTGTCCGCCGCGGCGCCCGAGTCGAGCGCCTGCCGGGCAATCCGCAGTCCGTCTTGCAACGTCTTGGCCTGCTGCCCCGCGACAATCGCCGCCGCGGCATTCAGACAGACGATGTCGCGTTTCGGCCCTTTCTTTCCTTGCAGAACATCTCGCGCGATCCTGGCATTCTCCTCCGGCGTGCCCCCGGCGATTTCCTTTTTGTGGACGCGGGGCAGATCGACTTCCTCGGGCGTGACAAAATAATTCGACACCACTCCACTTTTCCCTTCGGACACTTTCGTACGGTCGCAGACCGTCAGCTCATCGAGGCCGTCCATCCCGTGCAAGACAAAGCAATGTTGGGACCCCAATTGCACCAGCACTTTCGCCATCACCTCGGTCAATTTCGCATCGTAGACGCCAAGCACTTGGTGCGTCGCCCCGGCGGGATTCGTCAAGGGGCCGAGCACATTCAGGAGCGTGCGAATCCCCATCTCCTGCCTCGATCCCGCGCAGGCCTTCATGGCGCCATGAAACAGCGGGGCAAACAGAAAGCCGATGCCGACTTCATCGATGCAATCCGCCACGCGCTCCGGCTGAAGATCTATTTTCACCCCGAGCGCGCTCAACACGTCCGCGCTGCCCGACTTGGACGACACCGACCGGTTCCCGTGCTTGGCCACGGTGAGTCCGGCGCCCGCCACCACAAACGCCGCCGTCGTCGAAATATTGAACGTGTGCCCGCCGTCGCCGCCGGTGCCGCAGGTATCGAGCACAACTGAACTGCCCACTTGGATGCGCGTGGCGCGGGCCCGCATCGCGCGGGCCGACCCGGCGATCTCGTTCACCGTCTCGCCTTTCTGCCGAAGCCCCATCAGATACGCGCCCATCTGCGCCGGCGTAGCCGCGCCCTCCATGATCTCAGACAGCACTTCTTCCGCTTCCTGTTCGGAAAGGTCGATGCGGTCGGCCAATTTCGCGATGGCGTCTTTAATCATGGGACACGGATAATCCGGCAAGGCTTAGAGTTTTAAGAAATTTCGGAGCAGGTCTTTCCCGGCCTTTGTCAAAATCGATTCTGGATGAAATTGCACGCCTTCGACCGCAAGCGTCCGGTGGCGCAATCCCATGATTTCGCCTTCGGCCGTCCGGGCGGAGATCTCCAGGCAGTCGGGAAGATTCGTGGGGTTCACCAGCAGCGAGTGATACCGCGTGGCCTCGAACGGATTCGACAGCCCATGGAAGATGGTTTTTCCATCGTGGGCAATCATCGACGTCTTGCCATGCATCAGCCGTTGCGCGCGAATCACCTCGCCGCCGAACGCCACCCCCAGCGATTGATGGCCCAGACAGACACCGAGGATCGGCATGCGTCCGGCGAATTGACGGATGGTCTCGACGGACACGCCGGCTTCGTTCGGCGTGCAGGGGCCCGGCGAAATGACAATCCGGTCGGGCCGAAGATCGTCGATCTGTTGCACTGTGATTTTATCGTTCCGATAGACGCGGACATCCTCGCCCAGCTCGCCGAGATACTGCACCAGGTTGTAGGTAAAGGAGTCGTAATTGTCGATCATCAAGAGCATGGCACTACTCCAACCCCTGCTCGGCCAGCTCGATGGCTTTCATCATGGCGCGGGCTTTATTACAGGTCTCTTCGTATTCGTATTCCGAGTTCGAGTCCGCCACAATCCCAGCGCCGGCCTGAATGAACGCGCGCCGCTTGGAGACCACGACCGTGCGGATATTGATGCACATATCCATATTGCCGGAGAAGCCGACATAGCCGACGGCGCCGGCATAGGGTCCGCGCCGGGTCGGCTCCAATTCCTCGATGATTTCCATGGCGCGAATTTTGGGCGCGCCGGACACCGTGCCGGCCGGGAAACAGGCCTTCAAGACATCGTAGACCGTCTTTCCGGAAGCCAGCCGGCCGTTGACGTTGGACACAATATGCATCACATGCGAGTACCGCTCGACCTTCATCAGCGATTCGACGGCAACAGAACCGGCTTCTGCCACGCGTCCGACATCGTTCCGGCCCAGGTCCACCAGCATAATATGCTCGGCCCGTTCCTTCTGGTCTGCCAGCAGGCGGCGCTCCAATTGCTCGTCCTCCTCAGCGGTGGCGCCGCGGCGGCGTGTCCCGGCAATCGGCCGGACCGATACCGTTCCGTCTTCGCACCGCACGAGAACCTCAGGAGACGCGCCGACCAGTTCAACGCCCGCAATCCTGAGGTAATACATGTACGGCGACGGATTCACGACTCGAAGCGCGCGATAGAGCTGAAACGGCGTCGTATGGAGTTTCGTGTCCCAGCGCTGCGAGAGTACGCACTGAAAGATGTCGCCGGCCTTGATGTATTCCTGCGTCTGGCTGACCATCTTCTCGAAATCGGCCTGGCTCATGTTCGGCGTGAAGGTGATCGGCGTCCGCCGGCGCTTGGATGGCGTCCGCCGCAGAGGCCGGCGCAACCGGGCAATCATCCGCTCGATGCGCGCCGTCGCTTGGCGATAGGCCTGGCGGATCGCCCGCTCCGATTGCGACGCGACATGGGCATTGGCGACGACTTTGATCTTTTGCGCGACATTGTCGAAAATCAGCAGCGTGTCGGTCAGAAGAAACGCAAACTCCGGAAGATCCAAACTCTCCTTCCGGCGAAACGCGATCTGCTCAAACGTGCCCACCATGTCGTATCCGAGATAGCCGACCGCGCCGCCCACAAACCGAGGCAGGCCTGGAACGGTCACCGGACGATACGTCTCCATGAATTCCCGAAGCCGGGCAAGCGGATCGCCATGACAGGGGATGCGTCGGCTGCGTTTCCCCTGCTTGATGACCAGATCGCCGCGATCCTCCAGCATGAGAATCGGCGACCCGCTGCCCAAGAAGGAATAGCGGGCCCACTTCTCTCCGCCCTGCACGCTCTCCAGCAGATAGGCCGACGGACCATGGTCGATCTTGGCAAACGCCGAGACCGGCGTCTCATAGTCGGCCAGAATCTCCCGGTACAATGGAATGAGATTGCCGTCCTTGGCATACCGGCGAAACTCGTCCAGGCTGAGTGAATACGTTGGCGTGGCCATGCCGAGAAACTATTCCATCCCAACAATGAGTTTCTGACCGACTTCAATAATGTCGTCGGACAACTTGTTCCACTTTTTCAATTTGTCGATCGAGACGCCATACGTCCGGCTAACGCGAAACAACGTTTCTCCAGGCTTGACCAGGTGAATGGTGCTCCCGGCCTTGGCGGCGGGCTTGGCGGCTTCCATGGGGACAGCCAGGCTGGACATGTCTTTCGCCGAATCCCGCAAGAGCGCATCCGCCTCACGCGACAACGACGCCAGCTCATCGACCTTCTTGGGCTTGGCCGCCGACCCTTTCCGCATATCCTGCATCGCCTTCCGCTCCAGCATCGCCGACTCTTTAATGGCCTCTGTTTCTTCCTGGAGCCGCCCCATCTGCTCGCGCGCCGATTGCACCTGGGCCGTCAATTCGCGATTCCTCGCCTCGAACTCAACCAATTCCTTCTTCGTCCGCTTGGCTTCGCTATCGAGCTCCGCCGTCCGCTTTTCTTCCTGGGCCAGCAAACGCTGGAAATTCAAGCTCCGCGCTTTCTCTGCATTGTACTTTTCTTCCAGCACCATGCAGCCGCTGAGCAGCATTGCGCCGCACAGCACAAGGACACTCGAACCCACCATTTTGCAAGTTTGATTCATCACTCGACGATCCTCCATCTTCGTTGTCCATCTCCCGCCGATATCTGTTTTCCGTACAATCTTCCGCATAACCGGCGAGCCACTAAGAATACGGTCCAACGCTGTGAAAGTCAAAGCGAATTGGGGCGGACTTAAAGGCCGCGCGACAATCTTTCGCTGCAAGGATAAACCGGCGATGCACGGCAATACCATCACACTAGATCACCTCATCGCATATCGACAGTCCGCTCTACGCTCCCCTACTCGCCATTTCCATCGTTCAAGTCCTGGTCATAAAAAACTATGAGAAGAACAACCTACGCTGTATAGTCGAATACCTTGAGGCAATGGCCATCGAACTCCAACTCCATAGCCGTTGGACTCGTACCGACCCCACGACTCTTCAGTGACTACAGACGGAACCAAGGGGAATGAACGATGAAGACGATTGTTACTCTTGTCGGCTGCCTGATTGGGAGCTGCCTCTTTGCTGGACAAGTGTGTGCGCAATCGGCACTTGTCCATATTCAAGGCGACCAAGGAAACCGCGAGGCCTATTTCGCCAACTTCAACGTGGTGTTCGATAGAACCCCTATGGACAAAATCCTTGGTCCAGTTCAGGTGCGAGAGCTGGATACCACGATCGTCTACGAACACCCCGACAAACCTGAATTCAGCGACTTGCGGCTCCAATTCGAATGCGTTGCCAAACAGACCTACGACGGCAAGAGTATTCCACAGCCGGCGTTCGATGCGCCGGTCAGGGTGCGGGTAGGAGAAGGCAGTTGGAAGCTGCGGCGAGAAGACATTAAAAGCGAGAATTTGCCGGCTGGCGAATGGCGCACCTCTTCCTCACCGGTCCTGCTCAAGCTGCACAAAGTCGCGTGCAACGAAGATGTGCTGCGCAATGCCATAATCAAAGCCGCCACGGCTAAGAATGTGGATCTCTTCAAGAAAGATATCGAAACCATCGGGCTCCCGAGCGATTTCCAATTGATTAGCCAGCAGAGGCCTCCGGACTATCTGACCTTTGCCTGGACCATCTTATGGCTTGAGGCCAAACGCCCAGACCCCACGGGGAAATGGTCGCGCCGCCCGACTAAAAAAGAGACGGAAGAATATAACGCCAAGATGGAGCAGCTCAAAAAGCAATACGACCAAGTAGCTTCAGGAATCAAATCGGAACTCGAGGCGAACATCAAGAAAATGGATGGGGAATCCGCGTTTAAAAAACTTGCCGCAGATATTCGAGAGGGAAGACGGCTGTCGCGAAACGAGTTCCACATGTTGACGGTGTGGGAAGGCAAAACGGAAACCGATGTGGGGGCAACCATGGGGGCACCCATTACATCCACTGCCGGCAAACTGAGCTTCCTCAGCTATGGCAACGAGTTCGACAATCGCGTGATCGTCGGCAATCGACAGGGTGCAGTGTGGGAAGAAGGGTTGTATGAGCATTGCAACGTACAATTCGTGATGCACCCCGATAGCAACAACACACCTCGGGTCGTCGATGTGCGGATATGGGCAAGCTCAAATCAGATCGGCAAAGTGCGGTTTGCCTGCGATGGATTGTTGGAAGTTCCTAAATAAGAGGTCAAAGATGAAGATGCTCCCGTTACTAGTACTCCCATTGTGCGTGGCCACCGGTCTTGCACAAGCTGGTTCCTATGATCCCATGGACGATTTGGTCTCGACTGCCAAAAAGGAGATCAACGCAAAGGATGCCATCGACACGTCCAAGAACAAAGTACTCAACGACCCGAGACGAGAGAAAATGGAACACGGGTTCTGGCAATTCTTTCAAGGCAAGCAAGGGGCAAAGCCCGGCGAGGCTTGTACCGCTGTGTATTGGCAAAAGGATCAGATGATTAGCATTGTTGGCCCAGGCGGCGGCTATAAAGGCGCCTTGCTTGGATTTATTGCGGTGAACCCCATTCCTTCATTCCCGCGGCCGGACAACCCTAAGGATACGCAGAAAGTTAAGGTCACCTTGAAACAGGGCACCGATGCGCCAGAGACGGTGACGGTCTTCAATTCCACCATCGCGGAGAATTCCGATCAGCTCCTATTTGCAGTGCCCACGATTGAAGCCGCACTCGCCGGAATGGAAGACAAGCTGAATTTCAAGATCGATTATGCAGGCACGAAGGTGTTCGAACTCGAATGGCATTCAGGCCTTGCCGCACGCGACGTGCTAAAGCAATGCCTCAAAGGCGAAACCGTCACCGGCAAAGAAGTGCTGTAGCGCACGGTCGGAATTTGACCGACTCATAGAAAAAAACAAAGACTCCCGACGCCTTTCTTTTGGACCTAGCTAAGCTAGGAAACTATGGTATGAAACACTGCCTTTCGCTTACGTCGGACTAGCGTACCCACAGCAACCAGGCCGCTTCCAAAGAGCCATACGGCTGCTGGGATGGGTACTGGGGACAATTTCAGAGACAAATTATCGGCATACCCATCATTGTACGATCCTCCAATGCGAGTTAATGCCATGCGGATGGCTATGGCACGAGTCCCAACCGGAACAATGCCGTCTGCCGTTCGCTCTAACAGTCCAGTGACATTATTCCGATCCCCGCTCGTGACTGGACCGATAGTCCCAAGTCCAATCGGAGCAGCTGAGCTATCCAGAAAGCTCGCAGTCACCATCGCATTGTCACCTTGATTAGAAAAACCTCCCAAAAATCCAGATAGCTGATACCTCGCCGATCCTACATCAATGGACGAAAGGGACGAAAAGGGGTCGGGAGTCTTTGTTTCACGACCCTTTCGGTCGCCCACGCGGTCGGAGCGTTGTTTCCATCCCAAACCGCTTGGCCATTCGCCGGACCCAGCCCTCGTCACCGAACGGGCGACCTCGCTGAACGCTTACCCGGAGAGCGGCCAACTCCGATGCCGTCTGCGGACGATTCACGCGCACCAGCCAATCCCGTGGGCGCTCCACAGGCCAGTCACTGAGCCACGTCCTGAGGTTGTCGTCTCGTTGATCCCGCCGCCAGAGGCTCGACCATTGCCAGTCTTCTGCACGATTCACCAGCTTGGCTCGCAGGGCATTGCGCTCCACGTAGCGCGCGACGGCCAGGAAATGTTCATCGGTCTGCACCGGAAACGACTTAAAGCGGCCTTGATAGACGGGGCCAGTTCCGGAAGTGTGATGATGGGCATGCCAGCGTTGCGTATGGGTCACGGTGATCCAGCGGAGGACTTCGGAGAGTTCTCCGTCATGTCGAGGCCAGAGGAAGAGATGCCAGTGATTGGGCATCAAGCAATAGGCGGCAATGCGAATCTTGGTCTGAACGTGAGCTTCGGCGAGGATCTTTGCAAAGGCAGCATAGTCAGCGGGCTTCTCAAAGAGGGGGAGTCGCCCCACGCGACGGTTCAAGACGTGATAGGCGAGGTCACCAGCAGCGAGGCGTGGACGGCGTGGCATGCAGAAGTTTCTACCGAAAGCGGTATGGCCCTGTCAAGAAAAGACTCCCGACCCCTTTTATTTCCCTTTCGACGCTGTTCTCGTTGGCAGCGTCAGACTAGCTCTTCTGTCAGCATCATCATAGCCGATGGTGACCGAACTCGATCCTTGCGTGATCGTCGTCAGCCGATTGGCATTGTCATAACCGTAGGCCACGGCGGCCTGTCCAGCCAAAGTCATGCTCGTGCGGCGGCTCGCGTTGTCCGGTCTAAACCCATCTTAGGTCCGAGGGTTCTATCAGAGCCTTTGTCAGACGCGGAAAGCGAAGAAACTGGCGTTGACGGACTATAGGCGCAGGCTACTTACCATCTTGAATGCGATGCTGAAGAATGGGACGCCATAGCGGGTGGCAACCTGTCAGTCAGCTTGACTTTCAAGACAGTTGCGGCACCCCATTTCTGCTATCAACCTGATGTCATCACCCTCCAGTTAATAGTCCTGCATAGCGCAAGAAAGGAGCATCCGTAAGAGGGATCAATAGATACTAATGCTAGATCTTCGGTTTCTATTCTCCGTTGCAGAGCATCTAAAAATTCAGGATGATTTTTTAGATAGTTGCTGTCAAAAAGCGCCCGAAGAAGGGAGCCGTTGCAATCCTTGCCCCGCTCGATCGTGAGATCAAGAATAATATTTCCTTCTCGAAATTCGTTTGCAAGAAGATATTCAACCGAATCCAGCTTCAATTCATATTGCACCCCACCTACATCTTTTAAACAAAGAGTTGCAGACTTGTCCGCCTTGACATGAAGTCCCTCTAGGAGACCATCATGCAATCTCGGTTGTTCCATTGAACTTTACCTCACTTTCGGAAAACCAGGATCCCCCGGTACCGGCGGTCGGCCTGGACTACGGTTGTCTTTTGTAGGCGGACCTCCGCCTGGAGGCCGATTCCAATCATGAACGTGCGGCTTCCCCTGCCCATGACTATGATCCCAGTCAGTGTCAACATCAGGGAATCCATCTGATCCGTAGCGCCTTGTCTGCTTCTTTTGCCCACCCTTCGTGAGGCAATCAGATTCTGAACCAGGCTCACCTGTCCAGTCATTTCTTGAGTGGATACTATCTATCAGATCGGCAATAATCTGTCCGGCAATTCCTCCAGCAATTATCCCCCCTACCGCAATCCCTACATCGATCAATGGAGGAACAAGTGGGAGAGCCATTGCAAAATAGCCCGTCGGGTCACGCCAAGTAAGAGGATTCCCTCCTACATATCCATATAGATTGGCATCTCCACCACCAAACCCAATCGGATCTTCACTGATAAACCGCTGCAGCCGTGGATGATAGTAGCGCGCCCGATAGTAGTACAACCCGGTGCCATCATCTTCTCGGCTTGTGTACTTGTAGCTGCTTGTTGAAGCTGCACCGCTGGTCGTCACATAGCCAAATGGCTCATAGGTGTACTGCGTCTGGAGCGTACCGGTGCTGTCGCCTAAGGCCACGGTCGAGCCCAGGGCGTCGGTCAGGAGTGCTCGGCTGCCGACTCCGTCGGTTCTGGTGAAGAATTCATCGAGGCCGAGGCCGGCAAGTAAGTTGGCCGTAATGGTGGCGCCGTTCTTCTCTTGGACTGGATTGAGCCCATCGTAGACAAAGTTCGTGGTAGTGCCGTTGATGGTTTTGCCGGTTCGTCGCCCAAAGGGGTCGTAGGTAAAGCTGGCGGAGAAGCCGGTGGCACTCATCCCCGTCAGCTGGTTTCTCGCGTTCCACGTATACGTCGCTGTCCCGCTCGAATCGGTCACGCTGGTGAGATTGCCGTTGAAATCGTAGCCGAGGGTATTGGCACCAAAAGCGATCTGCTGGTTGTTGGCGTTATAGGTTGTCGCCGCAAGCGCCGGAGAAATGCTGGTGCGGGCGAACATCCCGCCGGTTTTGATCCGGTTGCCCGCCAAATCATAGGTGTAGGTCAAATCGCCGATTGCTGTGGCACCGGACTTATAGGTGAGGCTCATAAGTTCGGACGCCGCATTGTAGGCATACGTGACACTGTTGCCGTTGGGATAGCTCACACTGGTGCGACGGTCAGCGTTGTCGTACCCAAGCGTCACCGTGCTCGTCCCCTGCTGAATCTGCGTGAGCCGATTCGCATTGTCGTAGGTGTACGTCACCGTCGGCTGACCCGCCACCGTCATACTCGTCCTTCGACTCCCCGCATCATAGGCATAGCTCACCGTACCCTGCGCCGTGACTTCTTGCGTGAGGCGATCCAAGCCATCGTAGGTTCTTGCGATCGTGGCCGTGACGGTGCCACCTGCATTCTTTTCCTGGACTTGGGTGACCCTGTTCCCCACATCATAAGTGTAGTTGGTACTCGTCCCATCCTGGAACGTGGCTTTGGTTCGCCGGTTCAACGGATCATAGGTGTAAGTCGTGACCTGGCTCTTCCGATCCGTCACGGTCGCCACATTGCCGTTATTATCGTAGGTGTAGGTCTCGGTGTGAATCAGCGGGTCTTTACGGGTGGCCGGCCGATTCATATTGGAATAGGTATACACCGTCTGCTGGGATTTCGCATCGGTGACGGTCAAGAGATTGCTGTTGGCGTCATAGGTGAAGGCGGTCGTGCCGTTGATGGCATCGGTCAACTGGGTGATGCGGTCGAGCGCATCGGGCGTGTAGCGCGTCTTCTGCCCCAGCGGATTCGTCACGGTCCTGAGACGCCCGGCCGCATCGAGCATCCGCTGCGTTTCGCGGTTCAACGGATCTTTGATTTTCACCAAATCGCCCAGCTCATAGGTGAACGTGGTGACATTGCTCAGCGGATCGGCGACGGTCAGCGGCTGGCCTTGCACATTCACCGTGATCGTGGTGGTCTTGTTCAAGGCATTGGTGATCGTGGTGAGATTGCCTTTGGCATCGTATCCGAACGTCGTCGTGTGGTTGAGTGGATCCGTAACCGTCGCCACTTGGTTATAGACCGGCTCATAGGTAAACGTCGTCGTGACCGCATTCGCAGTCGTCGCCAGCTTCGTGACCGTCAGCGTATTGCCCTTGCTGTCATACGTATAGGCCGTCTTGCGATTGAGCGCATCGGTCACACTGAGCAATAGGTTGGTATTCGTCTGCCATTCGTAGGTGGTGGTCTGCGCCTCCGGCTGGCCAAAGGCATCGGTAACAGTTGTGATCAGTCCAGTACTATTGAAGATAAAGCGTTTAAGAATCCCCCTCGGATCTGTCACGTCGGTCTGAATGACGTTTCCATTACCATCCAGCGTATAGGCGAACTGATAGGTGGTGCCGTCAGCCTGGGTTTGCGTCGCAACTCGGCCATTGGCGTCGTAGGTATTGGTGACGTGGATATTGCCGTTGGGCTCCTTCGCCGTAAGCAACCGATGAGAGGTATCGTAGGTATACTCGCTCACACCGGCCATCGGATTTGTGACCTTCCACAAGCGGCCGCTACCATCATAGGTATAGGTAATGGTCCGACCGAGAATGTCCGTCACCTGCGTGATGCGATTCGCAGCATCGTAGGTAAACGTGAGAAAACGGCCGTTCGGTGTCGTGATCTTGGTCAGATTCCCCGCTAGCCCGCTTCCGGCTGCTCTCGTGAGCGTCGTCGTATTGCCGTTGCGGTCGATCATGGCCACGAGTGAGCCATACTCACTGAACCGCCACTCCGTGCCGTCTTTGAATTTCAAGCGATAGCGCTGAACCACAGGGTCCCAGGCGAGCGTCGCAGCATAGAACGACGTTTGTGTCGTGGTGTGTTGCAGCGTGGAGTCCAAACAATTGGTCCCGCTGGTGCGGAGAAAGGCAATATACGCCCCGTCGGGCAAGATTACCCGTACCTCGGTACACAGATCGTCGCGCAACATTGACTGGTCGTAGGGATGGCTGGACCCGATCCCGAACACCCGCTTTCCTGTATCCTTCGTGCGATAGGTACGCGTCAACTGGATCGGCATCACATCCGGCAACACAATGTCGATATCTTCTTGGTAGTAGAGTCCGGTTTTGGTATCACAGGGATCGCCCGCACGACAGGTGTTCCCAGGATTCGCCGCTTCATTCGGTTGAGGGTCAGGAAAGACAGGCCCGTTAGGCTGATTTGCATAATGAAAAAAGGTGACGATCGAAGGATCATAGGACCAGCAGGTTGTCCCCCACGATATTGAGGTAATAGGGCCGTCAGTAAGTGGATTCCGTGCTTGGTATCCGCCTGCATCACCAGCACCTGGTGCGCACTGTACTATAATACCCCCCATCCATGGCCCGCCCCATTCGGATGACAGTACCGTCCCTGCACGCGCCCAAATCACGGCATCGTAGTAGCCGGAAGCATTAAACGAGGATGGTATTGCATGCCCGGCAGCATACACCGTTGTCGTCATTCCTCCTGTGAGAACATAGCCGGACTGGATCGGCATGCCGTTCACACTCCCTCCCACTGAGGGGGTGAAGCCGGAGGCCTCACGGGCGTTGGGGAGGAGTGCCTGCACCAGACTGAGACACACAACCACAATTCTAGCGGTATATTGGATTCGTCGAAAAAGGTAGTTCATGGGTTGGTCACCTGGAGGTTGAGACTGCCGGTGACAGTCGTGGTGGGATTAATCGTGATCGTATAGGTCCCGGTGGTGCCGAGCGTTACTGTGGTCAGATTGAAGCTGGCCCCTGCACCACTGCCAACAACTTGCAATCCACCACTCGGGGCGTAGAGGTATACGGTCACGTTGCCGAGCGTGTTTCCCGTCACGCGGACGGTGACCTGTTGACTGGCTGTTCCTGTAAACGTATAGCGGGCGTTCTGGCCGGTTCGACTGATCGAGACCGGAGTCGCCGCCGCATTGATCGTGACGGACCCCGTGACCTCTGACGACAGCGTGATCGTCATAGTGCCGGTGTTGGCCCCGGAGGGATTGACCGTGAAGGTATAGGTCCCGCTGGTCGGCAAGGCCGCTGCCAAATCCAGATAGCCACCGGCCGTACCGATCGTCGTCGAGGTCAAGTACGTCCCGTCCGGCTTGTACAAGGTGACGGTCGAGAATGGGATCGTCACGCCTGTGAATCCAAAACTGACCCATTGATCAGCTGTCCCACTGAATGTATAGAGCGCGTTTTGACCCACCGTTGAGATCGTCGAGGTCGTCGGCGTCCCGTCCAGATTCAACGAGCCCATGAGATACGACATCAGGGTCAGCGTGATATTGCCGGTATTAATGCCGGCAGGATCGACCACGATCATGTACGTGCCGGTCGTAGGCAACGTGCCAGGCAGTTCAAGTCCCCCACCACCGGTCCCCACGGATGTCGACGCGAGGCTGGTTCCATCTGGCTTCAGAATCGTCACAGTGGCCGACGCGATCGACACAGAGGTCAGCCCCAGACTCACCCACTGGCCACTCGTGCCACTGAACGTATAACGTGCAGTCTGACCGATGCGGGTCAGACTCATCGGGACCGAGGCACCATCCAGCGTCACGGAACCAGTGAGGGCTGACGACAGGCTAAGTGTCATGCTTCCGGCATAGGTGCTGACCGGATCAACGAGCACAGTGTAGATCCCCGTCGAGGGCAGAACGGTCGTGGGATCAAGGCTCCCTCCGCTGGTCCCAATTGCTGTGGACACAAACGTCGTCCCATCCGGCTTGAGCAGCGAGACACTACTCGATGTGATGGAGACGCTCGAGAAACCCGCCGTCACCCACTGTCCCGCCGTGCCTGTGAAGGTATAGCGAGCTCGCTGACCTGGGACCGTCAGCGTGGGCGTGACCGTGGCCCCATCCAGGGCAATCGTGCCGGTGAGATCCGCCACGTTGTACAGAGTCACCGTGACGTTGCCAGTGTAGGTCACGGATGGATCAATAAGGATGGCATAGGTGCCGGTTGTTGGCAGAACTTGGCTGTCCACAACCGCTCCGCCTGTCCCAAACGAAGTCGGCGCGACGAGCGCGCTCCCATCCGGCTTAAGGATGGACACAAAGCCACTCGTAATCGTCACGCCGCTGAGTTGTGCACTGATAGTTTGGCCGGCCGTGCCCGAGAAGGTATACCGTGCGTTCTGGCCGACCCGGCTAATAGTGATTGGCACAGCCGCGCCACCTGGCGTGATTGTCCCTGTCAGTTCGGTTGAGACCGTCACAGTTGCGTTGCCGGTGTAGGTGCTGACTGGGTCGAGAAAGATCGTATAGGTCCCGGTCATGGGCAATACCGGGAGATCAATACTGCCCCCAACCGTGGTGAAAGTCGGAGAGGTATTTAGAGCGACTCCGTCCGGCCGATAGACGGTCGCTTTGAACTGCGTCACGGAGACGCTACTGAAACCCAGATTGATCCGCTGCCCCGCGAGGCCGTCGAACACAATCAACCCATTTTTGTTCGCGGTGGGAATCGCAGCTGTGACGGTCGATCCATTGACGGTAATGCGCCCGGTGTACAGCACATCCGCCGAGACCACACCGGATGGCGCGACATAGAATTCGGTGGCGCTGGATGCCTGACCCTGAGGGGTTGAAACGGAGAGTTTGCCGGTCTGCGCGCTGCCGGGCACCGGGACCGTGAGCGTCGTCGAGGTCGCGGTTGTCACCGTGCCCATGGCCGCCGTAAAGGCCACCCGATTGTCGATCGGCGCCGTCTCGTAATTTGTCCCCGTGATCGTCACCGTGGCGCCGGCATTGGCCACCGCCGGGCTGAAACTGGCGAGCGTCGGCGCAGCCCCCGTCCCAACCATAAAGGTTGCGGAACTCGTCGCCGTCACCCCTGCTACGGTGACACTGATCGTGCCGGTGGTTGCTCCGGCCGGCACCGTGGCTGTGAGGACCGTGGTCGTCGCCGTCAACACGCTCGCCGTGAGGCCGTTGAACTTCACGGCATTCGATGCGGGCGTCGCACTGAAGCCGGTGCCATAAATAGTGACGGTCGTACCGACGGGGCCACTGGACGGCGTAAACTGGAACATGGCGAGGGTCGAGGAATTCTGTCTGGTAATGCCGGTGAGATTGCCCACAGCATCGTAAGAATACACCGCTGTATCGGTGGCCGGATCGATCACTGCCATCAGCCGACCGAGGTTGTCGTAGACGTAACTCACGGCGCCGGCATCGAGTGGGCTTCCTCCGGCAACCTCGATCAGCAGCACCATCAGTCCAACGACCACGCGACTCAGCCAAGCCTTCTGCCTAGTGCAATTGCTTAAACCTCTACGCTCTCCCGATACCGTGTGCATCGATCTCTGCACGACACTCGTTACTCCATTCATTACATCTGCCCCGTCAACACCACCACCTGGCCCATTACATGGACGCCATTTAGCTGCTAACGAATTAAATGCGAATAAATTTTATTCCGAATAGTTTGATCTAGCGAATGTATACACGAACGCGTTGATCGTTCGAAATCCATTCATTAGATGCAGATGAAGGACGGACCTATATTTACAGAAGTAGAATGCACGTATTTGAAATTGCGCTATCAGGCCATCACTAGCAGTAGAAGCTTGTGATCCATCCATTCAGCCTTGCCTGCAAATTGGCCGGCTTCGGGGTTTGACCGGCTCATAGGCCTAATGTTACCGTCCCCTCCATGGATACCCGCTCACGAACCGCCGCTGCGAGAACCGTCTCTGTGCAAGGCATCACGCTGCACCTGGCGCAGCCGATGACGGCGCTCCAAGAATGGATCGGGAGCAAAGAACCGCTGCAACAGCTCCTCGCCTGCTGGCTCAAAGTCGATCCGCGCGATCTCCCGCTGTCGCCTCGCATCACCGGTCCTCCAGGCATCGGCAAAACGACATTAGCGATGTCGGGAGCCACGGAACGCAAGCAGGATCTCTATGTGTTTCAATGCACCGCCGCTACGCGCCCCGAAGATCTGCTGATTACGCCAGTGCTGGCTGAATCGGGCGCCATCGCCTACCACGCCTCTCCGCTGGTGACGGCCGTGCTCACCGGGAGCATTTGCGTCTTGGATGAAGGCAACCGGATGAACGAGAAGAGCTGGGCTTCCCTCGCCTCGCTGCTCGACCACCGCCGCTGCGTCGAGTCGATCATTGCCGGCATTCTGATCGAAGCCCACGAAGATTTCCGCTGTTGCGTCACGATGAACGAAGACGCCTCCACCTACGAAGTGCCGGACTATATGCTCTCCCGGCTGCAACCGACGCTTGGCCTCGGCTTTCCATCGCGCCAGGATGAAATGGCGATTCTCCGCTACCATCTGCCCTTTGCGAAGGACGAGATTCTCAACATCGCCGTCGGCTTCCTCCAGGACGCGCATCAGTTGAATTTGGACTACTCGATTCGCGACGGATTGCATCTCATCCAATACGCCGTCAAGCGGCTGGCCCAGGACGCAGCCCACCCCGTCGCGCTCGACCGAATCTGGCAGGAAGCGCTGCTGAAGGTCCTTGGCGCCGAGTCGTTGGATTTGGAAGAACAGTCGAAGCGGAGAACGCGCGCGATGGGAGACCACACACTCCCCAAAGGCTTCGGCGATTTCTTTTTCGGGGAAGACGACCCTCTACACCCGGGACGCTGAATGTCTCGCTTGACGCCGACCGACGCACAGATCCTCCGCCTGTCGCCGCGCATCGATCTTCTTCCCATTCTCCACGGCAGCGGCGACATCGCGCAAGAAGTGCGCGAAACTTTGATCGCCAAACGATACGACTGTCTTGCCCTCCCCTTGCCGCCCTCCGTAGAGGCTTGCGTCGAACAAGCTGTCGATCGACTTCCCGAGATCAGTCTGATCGTTTTGCCGGAACCGGCGCAAAACGAAAAGACCCATGTCAGCATCATCCCCATCGATCCCTGCCAGGCCATCATCATGGGCATCCGTGTCGCCATGGGCGAATCGATCCCTCGCGCCTACATCGACCGCGAGGTGGCTCGATTTGAATCGATTCCTTTCGCCGGACCCGATCCCTATGCGGTGAAATCCGTTTCGCTGCCGATGCTGGCGGCGGCCACGCTGCCATCTCTCGCCAAGCCGGCTCCCGGCTCGCAACAAGACCAGCGGGTCAACTGGATGGCCTTTCGCCTCCATGAGCTAGAGCTGGATCACACCTCTATTCTCTGCCTCTGCCATATGACGGACTGGCCCTGGCTCCGCGCTGCGTATCAGGGCAACGTTCCCTATGACAGACCGGAGTCAACGACAGGACGGCCGGTTCGTTGCCGCGTCAACCGCGACTCTCTCTACTTTGCGTTGGGCGAGCTCCCGTTTCTCACCACCTTGTACGAACGCCGCCGTGAAACAGTGCACTCCGATTGGAACCTCGCCATCGACGGGGTGAAAGAACTGCTCATTGAGACGCGAGCGCGATGGATCGAGCACCACCGGTCAGAAGGCGCCTCCATCCCCGACTGGGTGACGCCGCAGATCCTTCAGGCTCTCTTGCAGTATGTGCGGAACCTCACCTTGCTCGAACGCCGGTTGACGCCGTCGCTCTATTCGCTCATCGTCGCCGCCAAGCAAACGGCCGGAGACGACTTTGCCGTGACGCTCCTCAAAACAGCCAAGAGCTATGACTATCAGGAAGAACGCGAGCCGTCGCGGTTCGACTCAGTCACCATGGGGCTTGGTGAAGTGGAATTGCCCGACGGCATCATCGCCGCCGCCACGAACCGCTTGCAGGGGCCACCGCTCATCTGGCGCGAGTTATCGTTGAAGCCGAAGCCGGACCGGAAAACCAGCCGCCGCTGGTCTCATCTCTGGAATCCGCAACGACAATGTTCCTGGCCTCCCGAGGATCAGAAGATCGAAAGCTTCACCACCCATGTGCGCGCCCAAGCGTCCGCGCTCATTGGAGCAGACTTGGCCAAGACGGAAAAGTTTACGACGTCGATGAAAGATGGGTTGGATCTGCGCGAAAGCCTGCGTCGGTGGCTGGGCGGGAACCGACCGGCCGGCGCATCGACCGCCAGCGGCGTGAGCGCCCTGCCGCGCATGGATCTCTATGTGCGGGAAATCCCCCCCGCGCGCGGGAATGTGGAAGCGGTGATTTTCCTCTTCGACACTCCCGCTGATCCGCTGATCTATTCCTGGCAAGCCACTTGGTTTGCCGAGCATCAGGAAGAATCCACGCTCTGTTTTTACGCCACCCCTTTCGCCGATGACATGGTGGGGCCCGGCATTGCCCAGTCGCGCTACGGAGGCGCCTTCTTTCTGTTTCCGCCCAAGCCTATCCCTGACATCTGGAGCGATCCTCTGCTGGCCTTTGCAACGACGCTGGAAGAACGGCTGATCGCGGCGGCAGCGGCGCACACCAGAGAGAGCCACATCGCGCTTGTCACGCCCATTCCGCCCCGCGCCCGCTGGCGGAGGATCGCCAAACAATTCGGCAAGACACTTGTGCCGATCCCGCTCTCCAGGTTTTCAAGCCAGACGCTTGACCGGCTCCGTCGATTTCACGTGCTCAACGGACATGAGATCAGAAGCTATGCCGCCAGATTTATTCGATAATCTTTCACCGCTCAAGCAACCGGACGCCTCCGCGCCGGTCCAAGAACAGCTCGACTGGCTCCGCCAGGAAATCCGCAAACACGACTACCTGTATTACGTCAAAGACCGCCCGGCAATCTCCGACGGCGAATACGACCGGCTGTTCAAATGCTTGAGCGACCTGGAAGCTGCCCACCCGGAATTGATAACGGACGATTCTCCAACCCAGCGAGTCGGCGCGCCGCCCCTGGCGGCGCTGGGCAAGGTCACGCATGAACGGCCGATGCTCAGCCTCGATTCCATCGTCAACCAAGCCGATGTCCTGGCATTCGATCAGCGGATGAAACGGGAACTGGAACATCAGCAGATAGAATACACGGTCGAACCAAAATTCGACGGCCTTTCCATCGAACTGGTCTACGAGCGCGGCCGGCTGGTTCGCGGGTCCACCCGAGGCGACGGAACGACCGGCGAGGATGTGACCATCAATTTGAGAACCATCCGCTCTCTGCCCCTTCACTTGCGCAACGATGCCTTTCCGCCGGAGCGTCTGGCCGTGCGCGGCGAAGTCTATATGAAGCTGGACGACTTTCAGGGGTTGAACCGAGCCATGACGGAACGAGGAGACGAGGCGTTTGCCAATCCACGGAACGCCGCCGCCGGCTCCCTTCGTCAACTCGACTCGAACATCGCGGCGGCCCGCCCGCTGGTCGTCACCTGCTACGAGATCATGGCCCTATCCACGGAGCCGCCGGATTCTCATTGGAGCGAGCTCGACGCGCTCGCCGAATGGGGGCTTCCCATTCCTATTCCCAGCCATCGCCGCCGCTGTCAGACCATTGAAGAGGTCATCGCATTCCACCGCGAAATCGAACAGGTGCGCGACAACCTCCCTTACGAAATCGATGGACTGGTGGTGAAAGTGAATCGGCGAGACTTGCAGGAGCAGCTGGGCTTCAAATCCCGCAGCCCCCGCTGGGCCATCGCCTTCAAATTCGTCCCACGCAAGGAAATCACGGTGGTGCAGAATATCGTCGTCTCGGTCGGACGCACCGGCACGCTCACACCCGTTGCGCTCTTGCGGCCGGTCGAAGTCGGCGGTGTCACGATCAGCCGGGCTACGCTGCACAATGCCGATGAAGTGGCGCGCAAGGATATTCGCGCCGGCGATACGGTCAAGGTCGAGCGGGCCGGCGATGTTATTCCGGCAATCGCCGAACGCATTCCGGTTCCGGGAGAAGCCCGGCCGGCCCCGTTTGCCATGCCGGGTCAGTGCCCGGTCTGCGGATCGGCGGTCGGACGAGAAGGCGCCTATTACTACTGCACGGGCCAATTGGGATGCAGCGCGCAATTAAAAGGCGCCATCGAGCATTTTGCTTCCAAGCAGGCGCTCAACATTGATGGGCTTGGGAAAAAGACGATCGCGCAGCTTGTGGAGCATCACCTGGTCGGGAGTTTGGCCGACCTCTATCGCCTGACCCGCGACCGCCTGTTGCCGCTTGAAGGATTCGCGGAAAAGTCGACTGCGTTGCTGCTCGATGCCATCGCACAGAGCAAGACCGTGTCGCTGGATCGCTTCTTACTGGGACTGGGCATCCGGCAAGTCGGCCAGCATATCGCCAAGGTGCTCACGAAAGAATTTGGAACGCTGGACGCGATCATGAACGCGGATGACGCGCGACTTTTGACAGTCAAAGAAATCGGCCCGGAGATTTCATCCAGCCTGGTCTCCTACTTCCGCGAAGCAGCCAACCGCCGGGCCATCGCCCAGCTGCGTGAACTCGGCATGGCGATTGTTGAACAAGCCGGGCCAGCCCCGCCCGAATCGCTTCCTCTTGCCGGAAAAATCTTTGTCTTCACTGGCGGACTGGACCTCTTTAGCCGCGATGACGCCAAAGCGCTGGTTGAGCGCTTGGGAGGAACCATTTCCTCAAGCGTGAGCAAACGGACATCGTTTGTCGTCGCCGGCCACGATCCGGGATCGAAACTCGACCAGGCGCAGAAGCTGGGGATTGCCGTGTTGACCGAAGAAGCGTTTTCAGAACTGGTCAAAAAAGAAACGGCTGGCTAACTGACAGGATTGAGCGACGCAACTTCCACAGGGGCGTGAGTTTTTTCTTCTTTGTAGATATTCACACTGCGGATCGATCGCGGGTCCGCCTCGTGAACGACCAAGCGGCAATGGGCGATGTGCAATTCTTCTCCGACTTTGGGAATACGGCCAAGCTCACCCTGAATGAGCCCGCCGATGGTCAGCGCTTCATCCCCCAAATCGACCTTCAAGAAATCGTTGACCTTCCGCACTTCGGTCCTGCCATGGACGAGAATCTGATTTTTCCCGATGCGCTTGATCAGCTCTTCGGTGATATCGGTCTCATCGACAATCTCGCCGACCACTTCCTCTAGCAGATCCTCCAGTGTGACAAGCCCCATGACGCCGCCATACTCGTTGACGACAATCCCCATATGGCGCTTTTCCTGTTGAAACTGTTTCATGAGGTCGTCGGCCGTCTTCCCAGTCGGCACAAACAGCGCCGGATGCGCGATATCCCTCAGCCGGGCATCTGAGCGGCCCTTGGCTAGCTCGGTCAGGGCCTTGGTTTTGTACAGCACACCGGTAATGTTATCCAACGTGCCGTCATAGACCGGGATACGGGAGTATTTCGAGTTATACAGCAACTCCTGCGCTTCCTTAAGCCGCAAGTTTCCATCCAACGAGAACACATAGATGCGCGGCGTCATCGCGTCTTCAGCGGTAATGTCTTTCAGTTGAAAGACATTTTTGATCATCTTCACTTCTTCCGACTCCAACTCGCCGGCCTTGCCCCCCTCGTCCAGCATGATCTTCAGCTCTTCCTCGGTCACCAGTGGCAAGGTCAATCCTTTGCCTCCGGTCAGCCTCTGAATGAGCGGCACCATGAGAAACAAGAGCGGCTTGAGCAACAGCTGCACGCCATAGACCGGATAGGCCATGTTGAGAGTCACCGGCACCGCAAACTTGGCTGCCAGAGTTTTTGGAATGACGTCGACCGACACCAGCAAAACAAAGGTCAAGACACCCACCATCACCGCAACCGCCTCGTCGAAGATGGTTTTCCCGCCATAGGCGTTCAAGGTGATGAAGGTGGCATACATCGGAATGGCCGTTCCGACCAGCCGGTCTCCGACCAGAATGGTTGAAAGGAGCCGTTGCGGGTCGCTTCGGAGCATCAGCGCCATGGCAGCACGCTTGTTGCCATTCTTGGCAAGGGCGCGCAGCCGGGTCTCATTGACTGAAAAGAACCCGATCTCGGCCGTTGAAATAACGGCAGATAACCCTATCAACGCTAGCAGGATTAGAATATCCATGAGGGCTCTTGATTAGGGACGACGGGCCACGAAGGCCATCCTGACAAGATAAGTCGCGTGCATTCCGCAGCAGGAAGAGCAAAGACTCTCCCCTGCCTGAGCAGACTCAACAAACCATGTGGGAGATAGGAGGATCATCGGATGATAGATCTATCACACCAACCGAGAAGGGGCAAGAGATCTGAAGAAACCAAGATAAATATCAATCAGTTCGAATGCGCTACGCGGTCGCCAGACAGGCCTGCGCTTGAAAGAAATCTACGCGCCATTACGTATGATCTAGCCATCGTCTCTCACCACAAAAGACTGCACTTTATACTGAGCGTCCAACCTGGATGAAGCCATCTGAGCATCGGCTTCCGTCAAGAATTGCCCCACCTGCACGCGATATCTTGTGCCTTCGGACAACTCCACCTGCATCACCCGGCCACCAGGGTATTGAGCCCCGATTTGCTCGAATAGCCCGCGCGCATTCAGCGGATCGGCAAAGGCTCCTACTTGAACACGCAACACGCCCATCCCCTCCGGTCTGGCTTGATAGCCCACCACCTGAAGCTCAACCTGATCAGTCCCAGTTCCGACCATCCCAATGGCTTCTGCCCCAGCCAGCGAAAGATCGAGCACCCGCCCTTTGGCAAAGGGTCCACGATCGTTGATCCGCACGGTAATCTGTCTTCCGGTAGAAACCGATCGCACAACGGCAATAGAACCCAACGGCAGTGTTCGATGAGCCGCGGTCAGCTTATACATGTCATACCGTTCGCCATTCGCGGTTTTGTTTCCGTGGAATCCTGGACCATACCAGGATGCGACTCCTCGCTCATGGAATCCGACAGGATATCCAGGGAACCGGTGAATCGGAGGCGGTTGAGATTGGCAAGACGCAAAAACCGTACAGATGAAGAGCGCGGCGGCAACGATAAACCCATGACGGACGGAAACGGGCCTAGAGCCCTTCATGACTTAGAATTCATCCAGTGACCGATCTTGAAGCAGCGCCAACGCCTTATTCGTGTTCGAGACGGTCAAAACGACGATGGCGCGCTTTCCCTCGCGCGAAGGTGTGCAGTACCCACATTTGATGTTGATGCGATTGTGCGTCAACAGTTCCGCCACATCCATAAGCGCGCCAGGCTTATTTTTCAAACTCAACAACAACGCAGTCTCTTCCTTGAACTTAATCTTCGCGGCTTTCAATGCCGCCCGGGCACCATCAATGTCCGCCACAAGCAGGCGAAGCTTTCCGGTTCCCGTCACCTCCGGCGCGGAGAACGCCTTGATATTGACCCCGGCCTCTCCTAAAACAGACGCCACCTTTGCCATCACGCCGGGCTTGCTCTGTCCGCTAATAACTACTTGAGTTGTTGTCGGCATTGGGATTGCTCCTCATTACGATCGAATTCAAAGAATAGAGACAGCTTAGCTGTCTTTGCATGCTCCAAGAAATCAGTTTTCGCGCTCATCCAACCGAGAGTCTTTCAAGGGAGACCAAGACCTATAGAGATGTTTGATACGCGAACAGGGTACGATCTTTTCGTGATCTCTTCCCACGCGGCCATACCGTGATACGCGCCGGATGGCCGAAATCGATGGCCGCAACGCCCCTCGCCTTACAGGACTGCACACACACCACGGCTTCCACCTGCTCATTCAGACCAACTCCTCTTGCCTGCTCTCAATTCGCATTTTCAATCGATTCGCAGCGGACGACCTTACCGACACGCAGACCTGACTACGCCAGCGTCTGGCTGCATAAGGCGTCCACTATAGAATCTGCACCACACCATTCACAAACCCATACTCATAGATGCTGCTGAACCGGAGCTCCGCCGATGCGGCAATCTTTTCGGCCTGTGTCCGGCTCCCTCGTGGAATAAGCAAATAGATCGGCACGCCCGCGACGGCGGCGCGCTTCCACTTATACTGGATCTCGGGGTTCTGGAGCGAGTCCTCGGTTTCGACTTCGGCCATCCACTGCATACGATTGCCGCGTGGACTGAACGACCATCCGGCAATGTCGGATTGCTGGCCAGGATCGGCCCATGGACTATGGTCTGACGTTGTCTTAATCGTGACTTTGCATTGGAACGCTCGTGCCCACCGCTGCGCCGCCTCGCTGACAACCTGATCGTGAACCGTCTCAATTCCCTTTTCACGCAAGACCGTACTCATGGATGACCTCCCTTACTTCACGAGCACCCATTCGTTGCGCCGCAGCTCACACACTTCAGGCAGGTGCCGTTTCGCACCATCGTAAACTGTTTGCACTCCGGGCAGGGATCGCCTTCATAGCCCTTGACTTTGGCGCTCTGCACCTCGGTCAATGTCAGCGTCTCGCGGATCAGCTCGACTTTACGCGCCGCCAGCGCATGGCCATTTCCATGACCGTTTCCATTCTCTTTTGTTCCGTTCCGGCGAATCGGCAAATGCTCCATGCTCACCGAGGACTTCGCCAGTGCAGCAACGTCCGCTTCCTCGTCCATGCATTCAGGGTCCTGCTCGTCCATCTTCATCGAGTCCATTCGCAAGTCTTCTTCTTTTACCTGCGCCAAATCGTACCGGTCCAGGTAGGTTACCGCCAACTCGCGGAAAATATAATCGATGATCGAGGTCGACATCTTAATGCGATCGTTCAGCTTGACCGGTCCATTCGGCTCAAAGCGGGTGAACACAAACGCTTCGACAAACTCTTCCAGGGGCACGCCATGTTGCAAGCCCAAGGAAATCGCGATCGCGAAACAATTCATCAGGCTCCGAAACGCGGCGCCTTCTTTGTGCATATCCAAGAAGATCTCGCCGACCGTCCCGTCTTCATACTCCCCGGTTCGCAGATACAGCTTATGCCCGCCGACAATGGCTTTTTGGGTATACCCGTTCCGTCTTCCAGGCAACGGCCGCCGCTTGGCCAGATAACGAACCAGCACACGCTCCGTGATTTTCTCTGCGGCAACCGATATAGGATCGACTGACGCCTCGATGGCCTTCTCCCCATCGCTCGATGCGCTCAGCGGCTGGCTCAACTTTGACCCGTCTCGATAGAGCGCCACCGCCTTCACCATGCTCTTCCACGCGAACTGATAGGCGGACTTCACTTCGTCAAGCGTTGCCTCCGCCGGCATGTTGATCGTCTTGCTGATCGCGCCACTGATAAAGGGCTGCGCCGCCGCCATCATCCGGATATGGGCATCGACGTGAATAAAGCGCTGGCCGATCCGGCCACAGCGATTGGCGCAATCGAACACCGGCAAATGCTCGGCTTTCAAATGCGGCGCCCCTTCGACGGTCATCGTGCCGCAGCAATACTCATTGGCCGCGGCAATTTCTTCCTGGGTGAAGCCCAGTGCCTTGAGCATATTGAAGTTCGTTTCGGCCAGCTGCGCATCGGTCAACCCGAGCTTCTCGATGCAAAACGTCTCGCCCAGAGTAAACTTGTTAAACATAAACGCGATTTCAAACGCTTGAACCAGGTTGCTTTCAAGTCGTTCCAGCGCGGCATCGTCAAACCCTTTATTGCGCAAGGTCTCGTGATTGATAAACGGCGCACCCTTGAGTGTCTGAGCGCCGACGCAATAGCGGATGATGTCCTGAATCTGGCTCTCGGAATACCCCATGGTCGAAAGAGCCAGGGGAATGCTCTGATTGATGATTTTGAAATATCCGCCACCGGCGAGTTTCTTGAACTTCACCAAGGCGAAGTCCGGCTCGATCCCGGTCGTGTCGCAATCCATCACGAGCCCGATCGTGCCGGTCGGCGCAATCACCGTTACCTGTGCATTGCGATACCCGTAGGCCGTCCCGAGTTCCAAGGCCCGGTCCCAGGCCCGGCGGGCCGCGATAAGCAGGTCGGGAGGGCAATGCTCAGGCTGAATGCCCAGGGGGACAATCGACAGCCCTTCATACTCGTCCGCCGCGGTGTTATAGGCTGCTCGCCGGTGGTTGCGAATCACTCGCAGCATCTGGTCTCGATTTTTCGTATACCCGGGAAACGGCCAGAGCTCCGCAGCCATTTCCGCCGACGTGCTATACGACTCTCCAGTCATAATCGACGTGATCGAGCCGCAGATCGCCATCGCTTTGGGAGAGTCGTAGGGAATCCCCTGCCGCATCAATACCGTCCCAAGATTGGCGTAGCCCAACCCCAACGTACGGAACTGATAACTTCTCTCCGCAATCGACTTGCTGGGGAACGACGCCATCAGCACGCTGATCTCCAGCACAATCGTCCAGAGACGCACCGCATGGCGGAAATTCTCCAACTCAAACTGCCCGTCCGGCGTATAAAACAGCGCCAGATTGAGCGACGCCAGATTGCAGGCCGTATCGTCGAGGAACATGTATTCGGAACAGGGATTGGAGGCGTTGATCCGGCCGTCTTCCGGACAGGTATGCCATTCGTTGATCGTGGTGTCGTACTGCGTGCCGGGGTCGGCGCAGATCCAGGCGGCCCAGGCAATCCGATCCCAGAGATCGCTGGCCTTGATCGTTTTACAGACCTTGCCGTCGATCCGACGCTTTAATTGCCAATCGCCGTCCTTCTCCAGTGTCTTAAAGAATTCATTGGGAATTCTGACGCTGTTATTGGAGTTCTGCCCTGAAACCGTCTGATAGGCTTTTCCGTCCCAGTTTGTATCGTACTCATGAAACGCAAAATGGGTAAATCCCTGCTGGGCATACGAATACATGCGTTGAACATAGGCTTCCGGCACCATGTCCCGGCGAGCCGAGGCCAGAGCTTCCCGCAAAACCGGATTCTTCTTCGGGTCGATCTCTGCCCGCATCTGGCCCATGCCATCGACAACATGACAGGCCTTCAAAACCGCATTCAACCGTTGGGCGCAGATCTTCGAACCGGTGACCATGGCGGCCACCTTCTGCTCTTCAATGACTTTCCAGTCGATAAACTCTTCGATGTCGGGATGATCGAGATCCAAACAGACCATCTTAGCGGCGCGCCTAGTAGTGCCGCCGGACTTAATGGCGCCGGCCGCGCGATCCCCTATTTTGAGGAAAGACATCAGGCCGGACGACCGCCCACCGCCGGATAACCCTTCGCCATCTCCCCGCAATCGGGAAAAATTCGTCCCGGTACCGGATCCATACTTAAACAACCGGGCTTCCCGCACCCACAAATCCATAATCCCATTCTCGTTGACGAGGTCATCATCGACGGACTGGATAAAACAGGCATGCGGTTGTGGATGCTCGAACGCATTGGTCGATTTCACAACTTCGCGGCTCTTGGGATCGACATAAAAATGGCCCTGCGCCGGACCGGAGAGTCCGTAGGCATAATGCAACCCCGTGTTGAACCACTGCGGTGAATTGGGAGCGGCCATTTGCCTGGCCAGCATGTAACCGATCTCATCCTGAAACGCCTCGCTATCCTCCGGCGTCTTAAAATAGCCGTACTCTTTGCCCCAATGCGTCCAGCAACCGGCAAGCCGTTCGAACACCTGGCGGGCATCTCGCTCACTCCCCAAGACCGGCTTCCCATCGGAGCCCATCAGGGCATTGCCCGCGAGATCCTTCTGCGGCACACCCGCTTTCCGGAAATACTTCTGGGCGAGAATATCAATGGCCAATTGAGACCACTGCTCAGGCACATCAATGTTCTCAAGTTTGAACACCGTGGATCCGTCTGGATTACGAATCTCCGACGACCGCTTGACGAACGTGAGACCTTCGTAGGGGCCCTGGCCGCGACGGGTAAATCTCCGCTCAATTCTCACAATAGTCCTCCTTCAAGAGGGATTCTGTAGCTGCATACAAATGGGGGCATCATTGAGGGTCTTTTCTCTGGTATGGAACGACCGCGACGTCAGCAATCTATCGCAGAAAGACTACATATAGCTATTACGATATTTTGTCAACACCAAGTATTGTGGTTCTGCCTTGAAGAAAGGGGAAAACATGGGGACAGTCAATCTGCTAGTCCGATCACTGACTTGCGGAGATTTCGAGGTACTTATCCACAGAAACGAGGTGCAAAAATGGCAGGAAATTGATCGGTAGAGACTCGCTTAAAAAGCCAATCGGCCAATTTTAATAGTGGCCTCCTCAACTCCTTCGATGGGAATGAAGTAACCAGCCACCCCAATCACCACTATCTTCGTACTGACCGCCTGCGTAACATACCGGCTCGCAATCCCCCAATTCTGCCGTTTTGTATGCGGGAGCACCACCTCTTGGAGAATCTTCTTACTCTGGCTTTGGAAGACTTGCCGGATAAATTGCTGTTCGCGGCTGGGAGCACTGCGATCCATTCGGTCGATCGCCTTCCCAAGCTCTCTCTCCACAAACTGAAGATATCCATCCATCGTTGGATTGGTCAGGGCAAGCCCCACCGCTCCAGCTAACACAGCGACGAGAACCAAGAGCCTGAGAAGACTCATCTCACCCTCACAAAAGACGCCAAACCATTCATACTTACGCTTCCCGACGGTTTGACAAACCGGGACCGGCTGATTAGCCTAGCCCCGCACCACCGCTCCCGATCACGACCGAGCGGCCACATCTCACAGGAGGATCTCATGTTTGTCTGGAGTAAACGCCTGGTTGCCGCACTGCTGGGAAGCTTCATGCTGTTGCTCATGATCTTCCTGCTCCAAGGCTCACCTGACAGCGGCAGCGGGCTGAAGATTCATACCACCCGGTGGATCGTCCTTAACTATGTCGGCCTCATGGTCTGGATCTTCGTCTGGATGATCGATCAGGCCCGCGTCCGCGGAAAGAACGTCTGGCTTTGGCTCGTACCGTTCCTCTTTGCCCCGCTGGTAACGCTCATGCTCTTTGTTCTCTTCCTCCAGCGCAAACTGTCGTCCTAACGGATGCGAGCCGGCTGAATTGGCGCAGCGGCCGATAGCGCCGGTGCAACGTGACTGGCCGGGCCAAACGAAATCCGCTCTCGCACCAGCCAGACGGCCCAGAGACCGGGCAGCGCCACGACAAACGTCAGGAAAAAGAATTGGCTCCACCCGACCGCCGCCACAACATCGGCGGAAGGGCGGCCGGCAAAGACTCGCCCAAGCGCTTCAAGCGAGGATAACAGCGCAAACTGCGTCGCCGTGTAGCGCGGATCGCAGAGCGACATCACCAGCGCCACAAACGCCGCGGTGCCCATTCCCCCGGTGATATTTTCCACCACCACCACCGCTGCGAGCAGCACCGTGCTCTTCCCTGCCCAGGCCAGCACCACAAACCCGAGGTTGGACAGCGCCTGCAAGAGACCGAACCATAAGAGCGATTGCACCAGCCCTGTCCGCGCCATCAAGAGCCCACCGAACAACGCGCCCAGCAGCGTCGCGAAGATCCCAATCCCCTTCACATACCCCACTTCCGCGGCAGTGAACCCCACCCCGCCAATGAGAAACGCCGTCTGGAGAGAAGACGCGAAGGCATCGCCGAGTTTATACAGTACGATCACGGCCAAAAATCCCACCGCATGGGAGCGAGTAAAGAACTCAACCAGCGGCGCACCGATCGCTTCGCCCATCGTTTTCGGAGCAGCGGCCACTAGACTCGGTTCTGGACTCAAGAGAATAACGACTATCCCGATCACCATGAGTCCGGCCAATAGGAGATAGGTCGCCTGCCAGCCGACGAAATCCGCACTGATCAGCGCCCCCGCTCCGGCCACGAGCAACGCAATCCGGTACCCGTTCACCCACACGGCGGCGCCGAATCCTCGCTCCTGCGTTTCCAAGGTCTCCGTCCGATAGGCGTCGAACACAATATCGAGCGACGCCGCAAAAAAGGCCACGAGCAGAGCGAACGCCGCCAGCAATTCCGGGTGATGCCGCGGGCTCGTCATTGCCATGAGCACCACGCCCAACGCCACACACAGCTGCGTCAGCACCATCCATCCGCGCCGGCGGCCAAGCCACGGAGGGACAAGCCGGTCGATCACCGGCGCCCAGAGGAACTTCAGCGTATAGGGCAATCCGACCAGCGTGAAGATGCCGATGGTTTTGAGATCCACTCCCTCCACCGTCAACCATGCTTGCAACGTCCCAGCCGTAAGCGCCAGCGGAAGCCCAGATAAAAATCCAAGCGGGAACATCGCCGCCAGACGGCGATTCAGCAAGGCACGCGGTATGAACTGAGAAAGGTTCATCAGCACGCAGAATACCACTCACCAGGAAGACAGTTGCAGCAGAATCTCGAATCGCGCCCAGGCCGGCGGCGCTGAACCAGACCGCACAATAGGAATGAACCTAACAGGGCTGGCCGTTGAACGCACAAGGTTTGTACCGCAAGATATCGAAGTCCACATTCTCCTGATACACCCGCTCATTGCCGTTCACCCCGTCCTGCTCAGGGTCGTTCCACATCGTGTGATCCCACCAATAAAACAGCGGTTGCTCCTCGGTCTGATACATCGGATTGCCGTAGTTGCTCCGCGCATATTCCTGCACGAGCCGGCCCGTCACATAATCCACCTGGCCATTGCCTTTCAACGAATACAGCATGAGGAAAAGACGGGCTTCATGGTCGTAAAGCTCATCGAGCCGCGTCGCGAGATCCGGCTCAACCGGCAAGGCCCCGTGAGAAGCGGTGCGCGCGGGCACCATCAAGAGGGAGGCGATCAGCAATGCAAGCATCCAGGTCGCGCGTATGGCCATCTCGATACCTCCCGGCAAGTCCGCATACTCTATCGAGCCGCAAAATCGCTGTCAATTCGCCAAGAATCGCATCTTCACCACAGACAATTGAGCCGCCACCACCTTGCCCCTCTCGTAAATCCTCCCCTATAATGCCACCGGCATGACCACACCACATACACCACCGCGCGCATCGCTCCATACGCTGGGTTGCCGCCTTAATCAAGCTGAGACCGCTGTACTCGGAGAACGGCTGCGACGAGATGGCTATTGCCTTGTGCCATTCGGCCAACCAACCGATTTACTCGTGCTTAATACCTGTTCGGTGACGGAGGATGCGGAACGGACCTCTCGCTATCTGATTCGCAAGACGCTCAAACATTCTCCCAAAGCTTTCATTGCCGTGACCGGCTGTTATGCACAGACGGGACCGGAGGGATTGAAAAAACAGGCTGGCATCGACCTCATTGTGGGCAATCAATACAAACTGGATCTCCCGACCTATCTGCCACCTAGCGACCGCCTTCACAAGCAGGCTTCACCGGTCGTGCATCGCACGAAAACTATCGCGCCGGAAGATTTTGAACTTCCCGAATACGGTGCGCCGGACTCGACGCGCGCGCCGCTCAAAATTCAAGACGGCTGCAGCACTATGTGCAGTTTTTGCCTCATCCCCTTTGCGCGGGGCCGTGAGCGCAGCCGCCTGCTTGACGATCTCCTGCGCGAAGCTGAAGGACTGGCCGCACAAGGCGTTCGTGAAATCGTGTTGACCGGTGTGAACATCGGACAATACAACCAGGCCGGTGCGGATCTCTGTGCCGTAATTATGCGATTGGAAACCATCTCCGGCTTGGAGCGCATCAGAATTTCTTCCATCGAACCGACAACCGTCACCGATCACCTGCTTGATCTGATGGCCTCCTCGTCAAAACTCTGTCCCTATCTTCACATTCCTCTCCAGAGCGGAGACGACGGCATCCTGACCGCGATGAACCGGTCCTATTCGGCACAAGAGTATGTGCGGCTCATTGAGCGGGCGTTGCAAACCGTGCCGCGACTCGGACTCGGCACAGATATCATGGTGGGTTTCCCCGGTGAAGATGAGGCGGCCTTTGCCAACACGCTGCAACTCGCAACCGAACTTCCCTTCGCCTATTTTCACGTCTTTCCATTTTCACCAAGACCAGGCACCGCAGCAGTGAAACTGGCCAACCAGGTCAACCCCGCACAAGTAAAAAAACGGACGGCCGTCTTAACGGATCTGTCGCATGCTAAACGCCTCGCATTCCATAACCGGCATATCGGCACGACGATCCCCGTCTTATTTGAAGCTGGCCATCATGACGGTTTTTCGGTCGGCACGACGGCCAATTTCCTGAAAGTCGCGGTGCCCTCTCAGGCTGAGCTCACAAACCAGATGCACACCATCACAATCACAGCCGCGAGTGAACGCTGGGCTGTCGGACATCCAACAGTTCAACCGGCTGCCACAACCGCATTGCCAATACTATGACGCACAAAACGTCCCCGCACCTCGTCCATATTGAAACCTTCGGTTGTCAGATGAATGAATCCGACAGTGAGCTGGTCCGCTCGTTGCTCAAGCAGGACGGGTTCGCCTTCACCGACGACCGTGAACGAGCCGATGTGATGCTGATGAATACCTGCGCGATCCGGGAGAATGCGCACAATAAGGTCTACGGCCATCTTGGAGAATTGCAGGCGGTTAAGAAAGAGCGCCCGCTTGTCGTCGGCGTGCTGGGATGCATGGCGCAAAGCCTGAAGGATGAGTTGACGAAAAAGGTGCCGCTGATCGACGTGCTCGCCGGTCCCGATGCCTACCGCCAACTCCCAATGCTGATAACCAATGCTTTGCAGGCGCAAGAGCAGGGCTTTGCCAAAAAGGCCTTTGCCCTTGATCTTTCCGAATACGAAACCTACGAAGGGGTACTGCCGGATCGCGATGGCGGGGTCAATGCCTGGATTACGGTCATGCGCGGCTGCGACAACTTCTGCAGTTTTTGCGTGGTTCCCTATACCCGTGGACGAGAACGTTCACGGGATCCCCAAAGCGTGCTGGCCGAAGCGCGACAGGCCGCGTCTCTTGGATACAAGCAAATTACCCTGCTCGGGCAGAACGTAAACTCCTATCGATCCGAAAGCTGGGATTTTGCCAGACTCATCACAGCCGTCGCCGATACCCCCGGCATCGAACGAGTCCGCTTTACGTCGCCCCATCCCAAGGACTACCCGCTTCCGCTGCTGGAAGCCATCGCCACTCATCCAAAGATTTGCAAACATATCCACCTGCCGCTCCAATCTGGCAGCGACCGGATTCTCGATCTCATGGGACGCGAGTACACCGCCGAGGATTACTCCAGGCTAGTTGAGCAGATCAAGGGAATGATACCAGACATCGTCCTGACCACCGACATCATCTGTGGCTTTAGCACAGAAACCGAGCAAGACTTCGTGAGCACCTGTCAGCTCGTCGAGCAAACCCAATTCCATTCAGCCTTCGTCTTTGCTTATTCCGAACGGAAGAACACCATCGCCGCTAGAAAATATCAGGATGATGTTCCTGAGAATGTAAAAGGCGACCGCGTCAAACGGCTCGTGGAACTTCAACGCGAAATCGGGGGAGCAAGAAACCGTGAGTATCTTGGGCAAACCCTGCCCATCCTCGTGGACCGTGAAGCCACCCGATCACCCGACCGCTGGATGGGCAAAACAGACGGCAATATTGCGGTCATTTGGGATAAGGCTATCGAACCGCTCCAGCCAGGCATGCTGACTCAACGTCGCATTACCGACGCATCAGTCGCCGCACTGTTCGCCGAATAAGCTCGCAGAAACCGCCCTGCGTGTTTTCCAAACTATTAACTATCTTTTCGTTCTTTCATCTGGAACCACTAATTTGCGCAAGAACAATCTTGCACATTCATTCCAGGCGCTGAACATTTTCTGACACAATCCCGTCAAGAATACCTCGCCAAGATCGTACATCCCTTTAGCAGCCATCTCACTTCCTCCGTGATAGTCATACCCGTATAGTTCAGCCTGGTCATACAAAAATCTTTCACGGATTACGTCTACAACAAGCTGATTTATTTGATGAGTTAAGAGATAGCAGTACCTCTCATCCTCGTTAGTCGATTGTGAAGAAAACCCCCACGCTATCCACAAATGATCCTCTCCTTACCAAAATTGCTATACCTTTCTCCTTACTTCTCAATGGCATGCTAATTGCTGACAGAAAATGAACACAAGAGATAACCGATAACCACCTACATTAATCATCAAACCAAATCGGACTAGCGCATGACACTCGAAACCATTATTTCACTCGGCGTTTTTGGATGGATGGCTATCGGCATGGTCCTCATGGGCCTCGGCGTCTGGTAACTCTCCGAACGCCGGTTCGCATCGAGACCATCCCCTTCCATATACCGATAACGTTCCATCCATAAGGAAAAAGGAGCAGCCATGCACTCTATTCGCAACAATCGAATCCGATACACGGCAACAGGTCTGTTCCTGACAGCCGCCCTCGTGAGCGGCTGTTCCATGTTCTCAGGGTCCCAATCCATGCATCAGAGCGCCAAAGGTTCGGTCTATCTCGAAGAGGTCTCTGAATGGTCCTTCGAAGCCAATCACCCGACAATCATCGATCAGAATACGATGCTGAAAATTGTAAAAGGTATTACGACCGAAGAGGCCGTCTCGGCCTCGAGCAGAATGCCCGCGAGTGGCAGTAAGCCGATGAGAGTATTCAGCGATGGAGATGCCGAGTTTCTCGCTCCCCTGCTAGCCCAAGGATTATCGCGAGCGAAACCGGAACAGATCGTCGGTTTCCGTGTATCTTCATCGGCAGGGTCAGGCGCTGCACCCACCGCGGGCACCCTTTATGTGCAACATGGCGCGGCCTATTTCACTATCTCCTCCATCAAGGGGATAAAGACCGTCGGATTCGCGCCAAAATCGGCAGCCCATATTGAGTCGGCGCCCTCGTTTGCCGCCAACGGCGCTGCAGGCGCCCTATCGATGGTCATTGACTATGCGGCGCTGGCCAGAGCATCGATGCCGGCTGCAATGCCCGTCGCGACGGTGATGCCCTCGACACCCATTGCACAAGCTCCAAGTGGAGTTTCGGTGAAGGCCGCCAGGCAAAGTTCTCCCGCATCGGCTTCCACTGTCGCGATCAAGAATCCATCCGCATCTGAGGATAAATCGACGAACGATATGACCACCGAAGATATCCTCAATATGAAGTTGGATGAGCTGCGCCAAGCACAAGAAGCCAATGCCCTCAAGGAATCGGAGATCAGCATCCTTCGCAAGGAAACAGAATGGATGAAAAAGGAACTCCGGGAACGCACCGCCGAACGCGATGCGATGAAAGCGAAGAACGTATCATCGAAGCCGGCACCGAAGAAAAAGTCCGCTGAACTTCAGCCGACTCGGTAGGATAAAACAAGAACTACAATAGCTCCAGCAATTCCGGCTGGAGCAAGACCACCTCACTGGACAGGGGCTGCCGGAAATTCATCCGGCAATAACAAGCATACGTCACATACGTATCTTGCAGGCAATACCGAGCCAGCTCCTGTCCCCGCCCCTTCTCCCACATCTCTGCCACCTGCGATCCACTTCCCGACTTGGTCTCCACGTGAAGCGCGCGCGCCAGCACATCGAGCTTGACCCAGCCGCGCGTATCCCAGTTACTCCAAATAGCCATCGTGTCATAGACCGGTTCGGCTCGAAACCTCGCCAGATTGATGTCGTAGCTCGGTTTGACTTGATGGATCATCGACCGCTTTTTAATAAACGGGAGGTCGAATCCCAGGCCGTTATGGGTAATGAACAAGCTCGGCCGGTCCTGCGCAATCCTCGCCCAGAACTGACGGAGTAATTCCTTTTCATTGCTTCCATACCAGGCCACCGCGCTGCGCGCTTCCATCTGATCGGAGAATTCGAGCAAGCCGATACAGACGATCTTGCTGAACGTCCCATCGAACGCCGATTTAGCATACTGCTCATCGTCCGCATGGCGCGCGGCTTCAGCGGCACCGGCTTCAAAAAGGTCCAGCGCCTCATGCTCGGACAAAGATTCTTCCGGTGGATGCTCTTTCCCGACCAGGTGCGCCCATTCTGCACGAGGCGCTTGAATCGTCTCGATATCCAATACGACTTTCATTGCGACTCCATGACTGCGTCACGCTGCAGAGACTCGAGGATGACTCCGTCAGCAGGTGGAAATGTGAATTGATTGAATTCTTCCGGCGACACCCACCGCAGTTCGGCGCAATCCAGCGCCTCAGCCTCGCCGCTTTCAATTGCGCAACGAAAGAAATGCAGCTCCACAATCTTTTCCGGGTACTCATGCCGCACAATCCGATAGGGTACAGTAACGCCGATCAGCACATTTAACTCTTCACGCAGCTCCCGCCGAAGACATTCTTCTAGAGATTCCCCATCTTCACGCTTCCCTCCTGGGAATTCCCAATATCCGGCGAGATGCACTCCGGCTTTCCGGCGGGCAATCAGATACCGGCCATCGCGATGAATCAGGCCGGCCGCGACTTCGATCACCGTCATATCCGCCTACTTCCTAGTAGAGGCTACATCGAAGGGATAGGTCTTGCAGATCGACTTCATCGGACAGAGCAAACAATAGGGGTCGCGCGCGACGCAGACCATTGCGCCGAAATCCATAATGGCTTGATTGAAGTCATAGCCCTTCCCGCGCGGGATCAAGGCCTCGGACAACTCCCATAACTGCGCTTTTTGCCCTTTAGGATCGCCTTCGGCAATAAACACGCGATGCAGCACCCGAATCACATTCGTATCGAGAATAGGCGCGTCCTCATTGAAGGCAAACGAGCGAATCGCACCGGCGGTATAGCGTCCGATCCCCTTAAACGACAACAGTTCGTCGGCATCATTGGGCAGCTGCCCGCCATACCGCTCTACCGTTTCGCACGCGATGCTATGGAGCCGTTCCGGGCGGATGTTATACCCGAGCGGATACCAGGTTTTCTTCACATCGGCGACCGGCGCCTCAGCCAGATCCTCAAAGCTCGGATAACGACCAAGAAACTCATGGTATTTGGGAATCACCCGGTCTACCTGAGTCTGCTGCAGCATCACTTCAGACACCAGGATGTGATAGGGGTCGGACGTCTTGCGCCAAGGCAAATCGCGTCCATGTTCGCCGTACCACGTGAGCAACCGCTGCCCGAAGCGGCGCTTCTGAGACGGTGTCAGCGAGGGATTCTTCGGCTTGGATCGAGGCTTTCGGCGCGATGGCTTCGATGAGGGAGGTCGCATGCTCTTCCCGCGTGAATGATGGGACATTCTAGGGGCGTCGCTCCCTCAAAATCAAACGACTCGCGACAGCTGGAGGCAGCACCGCCGTCAACCGATGCAGCCCTCATGCGTTCAGTAAAATCATGCGGGGCTATTCAATGGTACCATCGCATGGTAGCGTGTAGGAGAGTTCACCGAGAAGGAGGAGCAATATGACCCGTCGGACAACCGCGATGGCGCCCATCAACCCTCAGCACTTTGCACCTTCCCTCCTCATCGCAGGAGCCGCCGCCGCAGCCTTGCTGCTGGCAGCCGGCTGGGCTCGCGCAGAAACCCAATCGGTGCCCTGGGAATGCTCCACGTATGACGGTGAGGCGCAAACCCGCTGCTTAAACACATTTATCGAATTGCAACGGGAAGAAATTGGAAAACTGAAGGGACAGCTTCAAGCGCAACAAAGCGCCGTAGAGCAACTCAAGCAGCAAAGCGATCGGCAGGCAGCCGCCACGGCGGAGATGCAACGGCAAATCGCCGCGCCACCGGCTGTCATTCCCGCCGTGCCCTACAACGCATACACGTATGTGTACCCACCGGCCGTGGGGCTCGGCCTCTATCTAGGCAGACCTGGATTTTATGGATACGCTCCCTACTATCGCCCGCACATTTATTGGGGGCCGCGATACTATCGGCACTGGGGCCGCCGCTAAGCGAACCTGCGAGGCTAGCTGCTACGGCTCATTTTTCGCCGATACTGAGTATAGCCGCACAAGCGCCAGGCCAGCGCCGACGGCAATGAGCAATCCAGCCACCAGTCTTGCCTCCATCGAAATCGGAGCCACCAACAGATGGTAGAGTTGAGGAAGCGCTCCAGGACAGACCACCGCCAATCCCAGCGCCACCATATGACGCCCTAGATAAATCGGCTCTCCCGGCTTTCGCTTCATCATCATAATTCCTCAACCGCGCAGATGAGAAATGCCCGCACAGATCGGCGTTTTCATTGACTTTCCCGCTTTTGACACATAGCCTTCATAAAGAATCTGAGAGAAACAGCACACCGGAACTATTTGCCTACGATGCGGCCACCGGCAACACAATCCAAGCGGGAGCGGGAGAAAGCCGAGTTGCGCCAGCAAACCCGCTATCGCGTCGAATTTCCAATCTCATGCACTGGCGACTGCATCACCACCGGTACCGTGTACAACCTCGGCCTGGGTGGATGCAAGATCATGAGCGCCGCGCGCGTCGCCATGGAAATAGGCGCCATCCTCAAACTGGAACTCCGCCCGCCCCAGCTCGCGCCGATCCATGTCTATGCGGCTACCGTCCGATGGACCATGGAAGATGACTTCGGCGTCGACTTCCTCGGCATGCAGGAATCAGAGCGGGACCGGTTAGTGCAATGGCTTGAACAGCTTGCAGAGGAGTCTTGACGATGGTCACCCGAAAGTTTCCCCGATATCCCGCCCAAATCTCCAGCATTCTCATGCAGCGGGATCGCTTGAAATATAATGCGGCCATCCGCGACGTCTCCGTCAAAGGCTGCCGGGTCGAAAGCGTTATTCGACCGTTTACCGGCATGCAACTGGAAGTCTCGCTCCAGCTTCCCGGCGAAGCCACTCCCATCGTCATCACCAATGCCGCTGTCCGCTGGACTGGCTCGCATGGCATCGGCATCGAATTCCTCGCCATCGCTCCTCCGCAACTCGAACGCCTCACTCAATTGATCGGCAAGCTGTCGTCCGCCTCACGCGTGGCCTAACGACTTCTCACCCGCCCTATCGCGACAGTTGCAATTTCCCGCATTGGATCCGTATGCTCTCGCGCTATGGATCTGTCTCAACTCACACCCCAGCAGTTAAAAGAACTCGTCCAAGGCCTCGTCGACGACCGCTTACGCGAGCTCATCGGCGATCCAGACCTTGGCCTGGCATTGGGGGACGCCCTGCGGACTCGCTTAAAAGAATCCCTCACAAACAGCGAACGGTTCTCCGGCGACGATGTGGCCGACCGGCTCGGGCTGCGCTGGTAATCGACCATGGCCTGGTTTCGCCTCGCCTTCAGACCGGCTGTCATCCAGGACCTGGCGCAGGTCGATCCCGGCATGACTCAACGGCTCTTCGATAAAACCAAATGGATCGCGTCCAACGTGGACAACCTGCGGCATGAACCGGTCGATTCGGATCTGCCGGGCCTGTCGAAATATGCTGTCGGGGATTGGCGGATTTTTTACTCGATCGATCGCGACGATTCGCTGGTGGACATCCACGCCATCGTGCCCCGCGCGCAACTCCGGTAGCAGCCGGTTACAAATCGAGCACCGCCTCCGGCGGCATCCGATCGTCCACACTCGCCAGATGCAGGGAGAATTCCCCCGCGGCCGCATCCGTGACATAGCGGCGAAGCGCCTCTGTCACCACAGGAAAGGCCATGCCGTCCCAGGGAATCGCATGGTGAGGGAACAACCGGACCTCTAGACTTTCAGTGCCGACCCCAAATTCAGGCCTGAGCATCTGGCCGCGGAACACCATATACACCTGCCCGATATGCGGCATACTGAGCACGGCATAGAGCGCCGAGATCTCCACCTCGGCCAGCGCTTCTTCCTTCGTCTCCCGGGCCGCCGCTTCTTCCGTCGTCTCCCCGATCTCCATAAAGCCGGCCGGAAACGTCCACAACCCCAATCGCGGTTCGATCGCGCGCCGGCACAGCAAAATCTGCCCTTCCCATTCAGGAATACAACCTGCGACAATCTTGGGATTGTGGTAATGAATAGTCCGGCACTGGTCGCACACATAGCGCAACATATTGTCGCCGGCTGGGATCTTTTGGCTGACCGGGGCTCCGCAGGTACTGCAGAATTTCACGGTGGGCTCTTTCTCATTAGGTGAGCACGATGGATAACACAAACTACCGCTGCTTTGCACCCTGCCCGCGCGGCCTCGAAGCGCTGCTGCTGCGGGAACTGACCGCGCTCGGCGCCACCGACCTGCGCCAGACCGAAGGCGGCGTCGGTTTCTCCGGCCCTCTCGCCGCCATCTACCGGGCCAATTTGGAAAGCCGCATCGCCAGCCGCATCCTGCTGGAAGTCGCGCAAGTTCCCTACCGCAACGAACAAGATATCTATGCCGCGGCCAGCGCCGTCTCCTGGCCTCGATGGTTCACTCCCGCGCGCACCATCAAAGTCAAAACCAGCGCGCAGCACTGCCCGCTCAAAAGCCTCGACTTCGTGACCTTGCGCATTAAAGACGCCGTCTGCGACACTTTCACCAAACTAACCGGCACCCGCCCCAGCGTGAACTCCAATCGGCCGGACATTCGCATCGACGCTTTTCTCGATGCCACGCATCTCACGCTCTATCTCGGAACCACTGGGGACTCGCTCTTCAAGCGCGGCTTTCGCCAGTCGACCGTCGAGGCGCCCTTGCGCGAAAATCTGGCGGCTGGGCTCATACAACTGGCTGGCTGGAACGGAACCACGCCCTTGCTCGATCCCCTCTGCGGCGGCGGGACTATTCCACTCGAAGCCGCCATGATGGCCAGAAACATCCCTCCAGGCCTGGGCCGTCGCTTCGCCTTCGAACTATTCGCGAATTTCAATCCAGCCCTCTGGAAAACCGTCCAAGCTCAAGCCCAGGCCAAACAATTGCCTGCCAGCCCGGCCCCCATCTATGCGTCCGATCAAGATGCCCAGGCCGTGCGTACCGCCACCGATCAATTTCTCCGCGCCGGAGTCGCCAGCGACATCGCGCTGACACACACCGACCTCTTCGATCTCACGCCGCCGCAAGAGCCGGGCATCATCGTCATGAACCCCCCGTACGGCGTCCGCCTCGGCACCCAGGGCGACCTGGATGTGTTTTACCCAAAACTCGGCTCCTGGCTGAAAACCCGCTGCGTCGGCTGGCGCGTCTATCTGTTCACCGGCGACCTGCGCGCGCCGAAACTCATCGGCCTCGCTCCCACTAAACGCACGCCTCTCTTCAACGGCGCCATCGAGTGCCGCCTCTACGAATTCCTCATCGTCCAAGGCGGCGCGCGCCGTCGGCTAACCCAACCAGCGCAAGGCTAATCCAGTATGCCCTAGCCTTTTTGGACATCCGGCAATTGAGTATCGGGAGACAGCAGCCTGTCCGCGTCTTGTCCCTTGCGCATCCGCGCGAACCGCAATCGCAACCGGTCGAGATCGAGATAGATGACCGGCGTCGTATAGAGCGTCAGGACCTGGCTCACGAGGAGCCCGCCGACAATGGCAATGCCGAGCGGCTGGCGTAATTCAGACCCGACCCCCGTCCCCAACGCCAGGGGCAGCGCGCCGAATAACGCCGCCATCGTCGTCATCATGATCGGCCGGAAGCGCAACAGGCAGGCTTCGTAAATCGCCTCCTCCGGCGGCTTCCCTTCCTTGCGCTCCGCATCCAGCGCGAAATCGATCATCATGATGGCGTTCTTCTTCACGATGCCGATCAATAAAATAATCCCGATCAGCGCGATCATGCTCAACTCCGTCTTGAACAGGAGCAACGCGAGCAGCGCGCCCACTCCGGCGGACGGCAGCGTCGATAAGATCGTCACCGGATGAATGTAACTCTCGTAGAGAATCCCCAACACAATATAGACCGTGACCAGCGCGGCGAGGATGAGAACCAACTGGTTATCGACGGACGATTGAAAGGCTTTGGCTGCCCCCTGAAATGTGCCCCGGACACCGGCCGGGAGGCCCATCTCCCGCATCGTCTTTTCAATCGCCGGCACCGCATCGCCGAGCGATTTCCCCGGCGCCAGATTGAACGACAGCGTCACGCCGGGAAACTGTCCCTGATGGTTGACGAGCAACAGCGTGTTCGTCGGTTCATAGCGCGTCATCGCACTGAGCGGCACCTGTGCGCCTGACGGCGACCGAACGTAGATTTCCTGCAAGGTCGAAGGGTGCTGCCAGTATTGCGGCGCCAGCTCCATCACGACGTGATACTGATTGAGCGGCGTATACATGATGGAGACCTGCCGCTGGCCGAATGCGTCGTACAGCGTATCGTCGATCAGTTGCGGACTGATTCCCAGCCGGGAGGCCGTGCTGCGGTCGAACACCACGAGCGATTGCAATCCCTTGTCCTGCTGATCGCTGTTCACGTCCGCAATTTCCGGCAGCGTGCGCAACTGCCGCTCGACCTTCGGCGCCCAGGCGTTCAGCTCGGCAAGATCCACGCTTTGCAGCGTATATTGATATTGCGCGCTGCTGGCGCGGCCGCCGATGCGCAGATCTTGAATCGCCTGCAACACCGTTGGAGCGCCGGTCACTTTCGCCAGCTTGGGACGCAGTCTTGCAATCACCTGATCCACGCTGATCCGCCGTTCTTCGAGCGGCTTCAGCGAGATGAACATGCGGCCGGCATTGGTATTTCCGCTAACACCGCCGCCGCTGAATCCCGTGACCGTATCGACGGCCGGATCGCTCTTGATAATGTCCACGACTTCGACCAGCTTCTGCCGCATGGCCTGGAAGGAAATATCCTGCGCAGCCTGGATATTCCCAAACATGCGGCCTGTATCCTGCTGCGGGAAAAAGCCTTTGGGGACGATGGTGTACAGATAAATGCTGAAAGCCATCGTCGCCAGCGTCACGGCGAGCATGCTGCGCGGGTGGCGGAGCACCCAGCCGAGACTTCCGGCGTAGCCGCCACGCAGGCCTTCAAACACCCGTTCGCTCATCCGGTACCAGCGCCCGTGGGTCCTGCCGGTTTCCGTCTTGAGGACGCGGGCACACATCATTGGCGTGGTGGTCAGCGACACCACCAGCGACACGACAATCGCCACGGAGAGCGTGACGGCGAATTCGCGGAAAAGCCGCCCCAGCATGCCGCCCATGAAGAGGATCGGAAGAAAGACCGCAACGAGCGAGACGGTCATCGACAGCACCGTAAACGTAATTTCGCGAGCGCCGCGCAGCGCCGCCTCCATCGGCGCCATGCCCTGCTCCCGATGCCGGCTGATATTCTCCAGCACGACGATGGCATCGTCCACGACGAATCCGGTCGCAATCGTGAGGGCCATGAGAGAGAGATTGTCCAAGCTATAATCGAAGAGATACATCACGCCGAACGTGCTAATCAGCGATACCGGCACCGCCACACAGGGAATCAGCGTGGCCCGGATATCCCGCAGAAAGAGAAACACCACGAGGATCACGAGGCAGACGGAGATCGCCAGCGTCCGCTCGACATCGTGCAACGAGGCACGAATCACCGGCGTGCGATCCACCACGACCTTCAACGTCATGCTCCCCGGGATCGACGCTTCTAATTGGGGAAGAATGGCCCGCACCCGATCGACCGTCTCGATGATGTTGGCGCCCGGCTGGCGGTTGATAATAATGAGCACCGCCGGAGTGCCGTTCGCCACACCGCTGGTCCGCAGATCTTCGACCGACTGTTCGACGGTCGCGATGTCCGAGAGCCGCACGGCCCGCCCCTCCCGGTAACTCACGATCAGCGGCAAATACTCTTCCGCCGTATGGAGCTGATCGTTCGTCCGCACCTCCCAGGTCCGGTTCCCATCGGACAACTGCCCCTTGGGGCGATTGACATTGGTGCTGCTCAGCATCCGGCGGACGTCGCCGAGCCCGATTCCGTAACTGTTCAACGCCGTGGGATTCAGATCGACGCGGATCGCCGGAAGCGAGCCGCCCCCGACCGTCACCTGCCCGACCCCGTCGATTTGCGACAGTTTCTGCTGAAGAATGCTGGACGCGACGTCGTACATGCGGCCCCGGCTGACGAGGTCGGATGTCAGCGAGAGAATGAGAATGGGCGCATCGGCCGGATTGATCTTCCGGTAGGTGGGGCTGTTCGGAAGGGTCGTCGGCAGTTCGCTTCGCGCCGCCATGATGGCGGCTTGCACATCGCGCGCGGCGCCGTCGATATTGCGGCTCAGATCGAATTGCAGGGTGATGTTCGCGGACCCCAGCATGCTCGTGGACGTCATCTCCGTCACGCCGGCAATGCGGGTGAACTGATGCTCCAGCGGAGCCGCCACCGACGTCGCCATGGTTTCCGGGCTGCCGCCCGGCAGCGTGGCCGACACATTGATCGTGGGGAATTCCACTTGCGGCAGCGCGGCGACGGGAAGAAAACGGAAGGCGATCAGACCGACAAGAGTCACGCCGACCGTCAATAGCGTGGTGGCGACCGGACGCTGGATGAACGGCGCCGAAATGTTCATGGCATTTCTGGGGCAAACGCCTCTGGGGTCGCAGCCGACGGCCGTCCGGACCGGAGGCGCCGCGCCAGCCGGTCGAACGCCAGATAGACCACCGGCGTCGTATACAGCGTCAGCATCTGGCTCACGATCAACCCGCCGATGATGGCGACTCCGAGCGGATGCCGCAGTTCCGATCCCACGCCCGATCCGATCGCCAGCGGCAGCGCGCCAAGCAGCGCCGCCATCGTCGTCATCATGATCGGCCGGAAGCGCAACAGGCAGGCTTCGTAAATCGCCTCCTCCGGCGGCTTCCCTTCCTTGCGCTCCGCATCGAGCGCGAAATCGATCATCATGATGGCGTTCTTCTTCACGATGCCGATAAGCAAAATGATCCCAATCAGCGCGATGACGCTGAATTCGATGCGGAACAGCATCAAGGCCAGCAGCGCGCCTACTCCGGCGGACGGCAGCGTCGACAAGATCGTCAAGGGATGGATGTAACTCTCATAGAGAATCCCCAGCACAATGTAGACCGTGACCAGCGCGGCGAGGATCAGCCAGGTCTCATTCGCCAGCGACGCCTGAAACGCCTGCGCCGTGCCCTGAAAGTCCCCGCGAATACTCGCCGGCAGCGCGATCTCCCGCGACACCCTGCCGATGGCGGCGACCGCATCGCCGAGCGATTGCCCCGGCGCCAGATTGAACGACACCGTCACTACGGGAAACTGTCCCTGACGGCTGATGGCCAGCGGAGTCGTCGTCTCGGAAACCTGGGTGAATACATTGAGCGGCACTTGCCCGCCGGTGGCCGAGCGGATATCGAGAAATTGCAGCGCCTGCGGCCCGGTCTGAAACTCCGGCATCACTTCGAGCACGACGCGATACTGGTTCAGCTGGGTGAACATCGTGGAGACCTGCCGCTGGCCGAATGCGTCGTACAGCGTATCGACGATGAGCTGGGGGGAAATGCCCAGCCGTGATGCCGTGCTGCGGTCGATGACCAGCATCGACGCTAGTCCGCGATCCAGCTGATCGCTGCTGACATCGCGCAATTCCGGCAGGGCCTGCAACGCAGCCACAAACTCCGGCGCCCAGCGGCGAAGCTCTTCGGGGTCCGCGTCTTCCAGCGTGTATTGATACTGGGTGCGGCTGACCCGGTCTTCCACGGTCAAATCCTGCATCGGCTGCAAAAACAGCGACAGGCCTTCCACGCCGGCCACCTGCGCCTGGAGCCGGTGGATGACGTCCTGAACGCTCAGCCCGCGTTCCGCAACCGGCTTGAGATTGATCTGGATGCGCCCGCTGTTCAAAGTCGTGTTGGTCCCATCCACACCGATGAACGACGACAAGCTGGCGACCGCGGGATCGGCGAGAATCATGCGGGTCAACGCCTGTTGCCGTTCGACCATGCCGCTGAACGAGATCGACTGTTCCGCTTCTGAAATGCCCAGGATCGCGCCGGTATCCTGCACCGGAAAGAAGCCCTTCGGAATGACGAGGTAGAGCACAATGGTCAAGACCAGCGTGCCGGCCGCGACGGCCAGCGTGGCCGGTTGATGCCGCAGCACCCGGCGCAACGAACGGCCATAGGCCGCAATCGTCCGGTCCAACAGCTGTTGCGACGCGCGATACAGCGCGCCCTGCTCCATCGCCGGCCGATGGCGGAGCAGCCGGGCGCACATCATCGGCGTCAGCGTCAGCGAGACCACCGCCGAGATGAGAATCGTGGCACTCAGCGTGATGGCAAACTCGCGGAAGAGCCGGCCCACCACATCGCCCATAAAGAGGAGCGGAATCAGCACGGCGATGAGCGAGATCGTCAAGGAGAGGATGGTGAAGGCGATCTGCTTCGCCCCCTTCAGCGCGGCCTGCAACGGCGGTTCTCCCCGTTCGATATACCGCGAGATATTTTCGATCATGACAATGGCGTCGTCCACCACGAAGCCCGTGGAAATCGTCAGCGCCATCAACGTCAGATTATTCAGGCTAAATCCCATGAGATACATCGCCCCGAAGGTCCCCACCAGCGACAGGGGAACCGCCGCCGCGGGAATGACGGTAGCGGACAGGGTTCGTAAAAAGAGAAAGATCACCAGGATCACGAGCGCGACCGCCAGCATCAGCTCGAACTGCACATCGCGCACCGACGCCCGGATCGAGGTGGTGCGGTCGGTGAGGATCGCGACCTGGATCGCGGACGGCAAGGCGCTTTGGAGCTGCGGCAGGAGCGCTTTGATCCGGTCGGCCACGTCGATCACATTGGCGCCGGGCTGCCGCTGAATGTTGACGAGAATCGCCGGCTGTTCGTTCATCCAAGCCGCCTGCTTGGCGTTTTCCACATCGTCGATGACATCCGCCACATCGGACAGGTGAACGGGCGCGCCGTTGCGGTACGCGAGGATCAGCGGCCGGTAATCCTGGCTCGACAGCAATTGATCGGTGGCATTGATGATCGAGGCCCGGCGAGGGCCATCGAAGACGCCCTTGGCCTGATTCACATTAGCCGCCGCCACGGCGAGCCGCAGATCCTCCAGCGTCAACCCATAGGCGGACAGCGCGCGCGGATTGGCCTGAATCCGCACCGCCGGACGCTGGCCCCCGCTGAGACTCACCAGCCCGACACCGGCCAGTTGAGAGATCTTTTGGGCGAACCGGGTCTCGGCCAGGTCTTCGACTTGCGACAGCGGCACGGTGTTGGAGGTCAGCGCAAGCGTCAGGATCGGCGCATCCGCCGGATTGACCTTGTTATAGACCGGCGGATTGGGAAGGTCCCGGGGAATGAAGGTGGAGGCGGCATTGATCGCCGCCTGCACTTGCTGTTCGGCGATATCGAGATTCAAGTCGAGGCTGAATTGCAGCGTCACGACCGAACTGCCGCCGGAACTCGTCGAGGTCATCTGGTTCAACCCAGGCATCTGGCCGAACTGGCGCTCCAGCGGAGCCGTCACGGAAGAAGCCATGACATCCGGGCTGGCGCCGGGATAAAACGTCAAGACCTGAATGGTCGGATAATCGACTTGAGGCAGCGCCGACACTGGCAGCAAACGATAGGCCAGCCCTCCCGCAAGCACGATGGCGACCATGAGCAAGGCCGTTGCCACCGGCCGCAGGATGAACAGGCGGGAGGGATTCACGAAGAGGCCCCTCGCGCGGGCTTTTCCGCATCGGCAGGCGGGCCATTCGCCGGTTTTTCCACCGCGCCGGCTGCCGGGGCGCCTTTCTGACTCCGAACTTCGACTTTGCTGCCTTCACGCAGCTTTTCCGTCCCGTCCACAACCACGACGTCATCGGGAACCAGCCCGGTATCGATCGACATCTCCTCGCCTTGCGACGCTCCCACGGCCACGGTCCGGACCGCCACCGTCTGGTCTTCTTTCACCACATAGACGAACGTGCCCTTCGCGCCCCGCTGCACGGCCGCGGATGGCACAATCGTCACGCCGCGCTTCACGTCCAGCAAGAGCCGCGCGTTGACGAACTGGTTGGGAAACAATTGCCCGTCCTCATTCGGGAATACCGCTTTCAGCCGCACCGTGCCAGTATTGGCATCGATCTGATTATCGACCGTGAGCAATGTGCCCGCCGCCAGTTTCTTCTTTTGCTCCCGGTCGAACGCCTCCACCGATAACTTTTCCCCGGACTTCAACCGCTCCATGACCGCCGGCAGATTGTCCTCCGGAATCGTGAAGACGACCGTAATCGGCATGAGCTGCGTGATGACCAGGAGGCCGTTCGCATCGTTCGCCCGCACCATGTTGCCGGCATCCACCAGCCGCAACCCGACCCGCCCGTCGATGGGAGATGCAATGCGGCTGTACGCCAGCTGCAGCTTGGCATTGTCGATCTGGCCCTGGTCGGCTTTAACAACCCCTTCCAGCTGGCGGACAAGCGCATGCTGCGTATCCAGCTGCTGTTTGGGAATGAACCCCTGCTCCAGCAAACCCTTATACCGCTCCAAGTCCAGCTGCGCATTCTTGAATTGCGCCTGATCGCGCGCCATCTGCCCCTCGGCCTGCGTCAATTGCACATTGAAGGGCCGCGGATCGATCTCCGCCAACAGATCGCCGCGACGGACGAGCTGGCCCTCCTGAAACAACACTTTCATGAGTTGTCCGTCGACCCGGCTCTTGACGTTCACCGTATTCAACGGCACCACTGACCCGAGCCCGTTTAGATAGACTCCGATGTCGCCCGTTTTCGCCCTGGCCACCGCGACCGGAAACGTGCGCGCCCCGGCGGCCGGCGGCTGCCCGGCCCGCGACGGTTCCTCACCAGACTTCGCCAGCAGGGCATACCCGCCGAACGCCAGCAGACAGGCCGCCACAAGGCCGATGACCCAACGTTTGAGTGTGGAGGCAAAACCGATCGATTCCGACATAAGATCCTTCTCATCTAAACTCGGGAACCGGCCTTATCCGGCGACCGAAAACCCGTCGCGGGAACGCGCCCGTACCGAACAGTATAATCAAGCCTGTCTTCAATTGACATCGTAACAGGAATCCCACCGTCTCTTGTTTCCATTCACACGCATCGCGCCCCGCTCACGGAAAAAACCCGGCATCCACAATCGTGGCTGTGTTAGGGTGCTGCCCATGACCGCACGACCGCTCTCGGCCTATCGCAGACCGCGCCTCACAGGGCTGAACCTCGCCGTACTCTGCGCAGCCCTCCTGTCATTCTGGCTGGCCGGCTGTCAGGCCTTCACTCCCAAATCGCCTGTGCCGGGTATCACATCGAAAAGCCGCCTTTATCATTCCGCCGTGGACCGGCTTGCTCCGGCAGTACAACCGGACATCGAGAAGCAGCAAGGCCCTCAACAGACCCGTGTCCTCGCCACGCATGCCATCGGCCGCGATGTGCCGGCGCGGTACAAGCGGCGCATTGCGCTCCACGCCCTCACCGATCCCTGGGCCGGATTTTCCTCACTGGAACATCAGGGCCTGCTGATGGCGGACCTGTCCTCCGTCGGCATAGACAATGTGCCGGCGCTCCTGGATGTGATGGAAGCCGCCGTCGACCGCACCTCTGAATATTTCAAGCCGATTCCTTTTCCAGGCACGACCGCTCAGAAAGACATCGCGACATTTCTGATCGACACGTTAGAAGATGCGGCCATCCAGCGAGAGAAAGCGCTGGCTAATCTCTCCGAGGATGAACGCCGGTTTCTCTTTAAGCATGGCCGAACCCTGGTCGATCAGTTTGCCCCCCATTCAACCGAGCCGGCCCAGGACCGCGCGGCGCACCGCAAGCTCGACGCCGAATTCGCCCGGCTCGTAGATGAACAGCTCGACTATGCCGCGCTCATCGCGGCGGCGCAGACCCTGGCGAGGCTGGGCAACGAGCGCTTTCTTCAGAGCCTGGCTCAGGCCTTTCAGCAGCGTCCTCCAATCCAGCAGCCGCCGCCCGGCATCACTGGCGACGTGCTCTTCACGCAACAGACTCGCGCCGGGCTGATCGTCATCGGCGGACCGGGCGTCAACACCTACGACCTGGATCGCCGAACGCTGCTCGTCATCGACCTCGGCGGGGACGACACCTATCATGGAACCATCGCGTCCTCCGGCGATCTCGACCATGGCATCGGCGCGGTGATCGACCTGGCCGGGAACGATACGTACACCAGCGACCCGCTTGGACTAGCCACCGGCCGGCTTGGCGTCGGATTACTCGCCGACCTGGCTGGCGACGACGTCTATCAACTCGATCAAGGCTCCGGCGGAACCGGCTTCGCCGGCGTCGGCATCCTCTTCGACCGCAAAGGCAATGACGTCTATATGGGAAGCCGGTTCACGCAAGGCGCGGCCTTCGGCGGACTCGGGCTCCTCATCGATCTGGCCGGGAACGATCGCTATACCAGCCACGCCTTCGCCATTGGATTCGGCGGGCCGCTGGGGATGGGCGCCGTCATCGATCATGCCGGCGACGACGTCTATCACTGTGGCGACAAATATCCCAGCCCCTACCATCAGCCGAATACAGCGGCGGGCAAACCCGGCGAGCCGGCCTTGCCCTCTCTCTGCTTCGGCATGGGAAGCGGCGCAGGCCTGGATGGCGGCAATGGCAAAACGGACGCGCAGCTTTCAACCCTGGCCGGCGGGCTCGGCTATCTCATCGATCTCGACGGCCAGGATCAGTATCGCAGCGGCGACGTGGCCCAAGGATCGGGTTACTACTTCGGCGTCGGCGTGGCGCTCGATCTCGACGGAGACGACAGCCGCGCCGGAGGGCGATCCACGGTCGGCGCCGCCGACCAATATGGCACCGGGCTGTTCGTGGATGCGCAGGGCGCCGATCGCTATGCGCCCTCCGGCCCCAAGCACACCGTGGGCGCCGCGAACGAACGCAGCGTGAGCCTCGCCATTGACGCCGGAGCCAAGCCGGATGCCTACGACCTCACCCACGGCGCCGGACTGGGAGAGGCCGGCGGCGAATCCTGGGCCCTCTTCATCGACGAAGGAGGAGCCGACCGCTATCAGGGGCTGACCGGGTTGGGTGCTGGCACAGCAAACAGCCTCGGCCTCTTCTTCGACCTTGCCGGAGTGGATGCCTATGACGGCCCATCCGGAACTCCGCCGCCTTCCACCTCAGGTCGCGGAAACGAACGGACCATCCGCAGTACCGGCAGCCTGTTCCAAGATCGCTGATCGACCATTGACGCCCGTCCGGCCTCGTCGCGCCGCGATTCCGGCGGCATCCCCTTCTGCCCTTGACTTGCCCGATCCTCGACCTATCTCTGTCCCTACGCGTTCACTCACCGTGTCTCTTCTCAGGGATGAGAGAGAGAAAGGACTCATTATGAACAGCGAGACCAAAGTGTTGACTCTCCCCGTACTGCCGATCAAGCGGACCGTCTTATTCCCCGGCGTCATGATGCCGCTCACGGTCGGTCGCGAGCGCTCGATGGCGGCCGTGCAAGCGGCCATGAAGACAGAAGAAAAAATGATCCTGGTCGTGGCACAGCGCGACGCGCAGACCGAAGCGCCGGGCCTGAGCGACCTCTACACGATCGGCACCAAGGCCATCATTAAACAGATCGGCCAATCCTCGGAAGGCGCCATTCATGTATTCGTCCAAGGCGTGGACCGTGTGGCGATCATTGAAGAAACCCAGTCGGCCCCCTACGCCATCGCGCGGGTCCGGTCGCTGGACCGACCGTCGGAAACCGGCACGGAAGTGCAGGCGATGCATCGGGCCATTCAGGAGCTGGTGACGGAGCTGCCTCGCGTCATCCAAGCCCCCGGCATGCAAGAGGCCAGCGAAGCCTTGAGCCATGAGGACGATCCGGTGGCGCTCGCGTATCGCGTGGCCTCTTTGGTCAATCTCAGTGTGGCGGAAGAGCAAAAGCTGCTCGAAAGCACCGCGACGCTGGATCTTTTGCGCGCCCTCTATGTGGCCTTGTCCAAGGAGATTCAAATTCTCCAGCTCCGCGACAAGATCACGAGCGATGCGCAGGCCAAGATCGGCAAGAGCCAGCGCGAATACATGCTGCGCGAGCAATTGAAGACGATTCAGCAGGAACTGGGCGAAGGCGATGGCGACGACAACGACCTCGCGCTGCTCAAGAAGAAGGTCGCAGAAGCGGACCTCCCCGATGCAGTGCGGAAGGAGGCCGAGCGCGAGCTTGGACGGCTGGCCAAAGTGTCGCCGTCTTCAGCCGAGCATCAGGTGCTCCGCACCTATCTGGAACTGGTGCTCGAACTGCCCTGGAAGAAGGCTTCGGAAGATCGCCTCGATCTGACGAACGTCCGGCAGGTGCTGGAAGCGGATCACTACGGCATCAAGGAGGTCAAAGACCGGATCGTGGAGCATCTCGCGGTTCTGAAACTGAATCCGACCGCCAAGGCGCCCATCCTCTGCTTAGTCGGCCCTCCGGGGGTCGGCAAGACGAGCCTGGGGCAATCGATCGCCAAGGCCATGGGCCGGACATTCGAACGGCTCAGCCTGGGCGGCGTCCATGATGAAGCCGAGTTGCGCGGCCACCGCCGCACCTATGTCGGCGCGTTGCCGGGCCATATCATTCAAGCCGTGCGGCGGGCCGGGGTGAATAATCCCGTGCTCCTGCTCGACGAGGTCGACAAGATGGGGCGCGACTTCCGCGGCGATCCCGCGGCGGCCCTGTTGGAGATTCTCGATCCGGCGCAGAACCACACGTTCCGCGACCACTATCTGGATCTCCCCTTCGATCTGTCGAAGGTGTTCTTCATCACGACGGCCAATACGCTGGACACGATCAGCCAGCCCCTGTTGGACCGGATGGAAATCATCCGGCTGCAAGGCTACAGCGAACACGAGAAGGCGGAAATCGCCGCTCGCTATCTCTGGCCGAGACGCTTGAAAGAAGCGGGATTGAATGCCGAGCAGGTCTTGCTGCCCGGCGACGTGTTGAGCCTGGTCATCGGCCGGTACACTCGGGAAGCCGGCGTGCGCCAGCTGGAGCGGATGCTCGGGCGGTTGACGAGAAAAGTGGCGCTGGCGTTCGCCGAGCTCCCGGAAGGCCAGGAGCGGCAGCCGGTCACCATTCGCCAGGAGATGCTGGATGAATGGCTGGGCTCCGAGCGATTCATGCCGGAAGAGGCCAGAAAGAATCTGCCTCCCGGTGTGGCGACCGGACTGGCCTGGACACCGGCCGGCGGCGACGTGCTGTACATCGAAACGACGCTGCTGCCCGGCAGCCATGAACTGACGCTGACGGGACAGTTAGGCGACGTGATGCAAGAGTCGGCGCGCGCGGCGCGGAGTTATCTCTGGTCGCATGCAGAAAGCATGGGGCTCGATATCTCCAAGTTCAAGCGCAACGGCCTCCACATTCACGTGCCGTCCGGTGCGATTCCGAAAGACGGTCCGTCAGCCGGCATCACGATGGCCACGGCTCTCGCCTCGTCTTACGTGGGCAAGGCGGTCCGAAGCGATACGGCCATGACGGGAGAGATCAGTTTGAGTGGATTGGTCCTGCCGGTCGGCGGGATCAAGGAGAAAGTCCTGGCGGCCCATCGCGCGGGCATCCGGCGGATCATTCTGCCGAAGGCCAACGAGAAGGACCTGAAAGAAGTCCCGCAGGAAGTGCGCGACGAGCTCACCGTGATTCCGGTGGAGCGGATCGAAGAAGTCCTGCCGGCGGCCTTCAATCAGGATCTCCCCTCAGCCCCATCGGCTGAACGGGATGAACCGCTCGCCACCTCGACCGTCTCATAACATCACAACCTTCCCGGCCCCGGGGCGACCCAGGGCCGGCACACCCACAGCGCGTCTCAGTCTCCCAGCAACGCCTTGAGTTGCGGTTCCATGCTGTCAGCCCAGGCTTGATAGCCCTGTTCATTGGGATGCAACAGATCCGGCATGAGATCCCGCTTCAGCCTGCCCTCGTGATCGAGAAATATAGAACCGAGATCGAGATAGAACAGATGCCGGCCATCGGCGAATCCACGCAGGCGATCATTGATCGTGCGATTCAAACGCCGCAGTGCATCGTTGGCAGTAGCGCCTCGTGGAAAGATGCCGAGCAGAAGAATCTTGGTCTCTGGGAGTTGAGCGCGCAGCAGCGTCACAATCGCCTGCACACCGGCGACCGTCTCCTCCGGCGGATCATTCCTGCTTCCTGAATTATTTGTCCCGACCATGACCACAGCCACCTTGGGACGGATGCCGTTAATCTCACCCTGCTGCAATCGCCACAGCACCTGCTCAGTCCGGTCACTGTTGAATCCCAAATTCACCGCCCGGCGATGGGCATAGTAGCGTTCCCACACCCGCCGCCCCTCACCGCCCCATCCCTGCGTGATGGAATCGCCGATCATCAGAAGGTCGACAGCCCCCTCCCGCACACGTGACAGCACCTGCTCATGGCGGAGCCTCCACCAATCATCCGGCTGCGGAGCGGGAACAACGGCGGGCCCCTCGCGATCAAGAGCACCAGCGGTCGCAGCCGGGAGAAACAGCAGGCAAAGAGTGAGAAGCAGAATAGGAGAGAAGAACAATCGGCCTCGGGACATCATGGGTGGCAACTGTACCAGATCGGCAATCCGCCAGCTATTCGATGAGGGAAGGTCCTACCACTGCACCCGGACTGGATATTGGGCAATCAGAGGGTCCGGTGTCAGCAGGACACAGTCATGTTCGATGGCCTGACAGATCAGCATCCGGTCAAACGGGTCTCGATGCAATGCCGGAAGTTTGTGAAGGTGGAGGACAGCCCGTTCATCGAGCGAAAGCACCGCGATCCCATGCCGTTCCCGCTGCTCAACGACGAACCGCTCAACCACACTCGGCAGAGGCAGCTTCCCAAGAGAATGCTTCACAGAAAGCTCCCAAACGGACACTGCGCTCAGCAGCACCTCGTTGGCGGGATTCGCGAAGATCTCCTTCGCAGTTGGAGACAACTCTTTCGCCCCAGCAATGATCCACAAGAAGGTACAGGTATCGAGAAGACACTTCACCCTCGTGGACCATCAAAGGCATCGAGCATGTCATCAGGCAACGGCTCGAAAAAAGATGGCGGGACTGAGAATCGGCCTTTTGCCAGACCGATAGGACGAGGCTGAACCGGAGGCGTCGGCAAGGCCGTAATCTCCGCGACAGGATGATTGCGATTACATAACACAATCCGCTCCCCACCCTTCAGCTTCGCCAGATACTTGGATAGATGCGTCTTCGCTTCATGGATATTCAGTTTAATCATAGCGTCAAAGTAAGCTAGAAAGTGAACTAAGTCAAGAGTATGGAGCTGTCTGGTGTTGATACGTCTGTAATTGAGGGAGGACCACCGACAAGCAAAATTACGAGCATGGCGAGGGCGTAGCGCAAATAGTTAAAAAGAGCCTATGGGAGATAGTCCCCACGTCCCACTCTCGCCATAGATGCATGGTCTATCCCAATAATACCGATACTACGTCACAACCTGTCCATTCGGACAAACCGCCTCTTGCCACTGTCCTGAATTTAGGACATGCTGGCATCGTGAAACCGATCACATTTCACCCTAAAGCGCTGAGCTTTATCCGAGCCCAATCGCCAGCGATCAAACAGGAGATCGGCGAAGCGCTCCGCGACCTGCAAAAAGGGCTCACACTGGGTTTCCCGCTCAGCAGGCCAATGCCCACCGTGGCCCCTGGAGCGCATGAGATCAGAGTAAACAACGCTGCAGGAGCGATACGAAGTTCTATTTGATCAAATTAGCTGACGCGATTGTCGTGTTCCACGGATTCCAGAAGAAGACGCAGAAAACGCCCATGCATGAGATTACAGTCAGCAAACAACGACTCCAGGAGGTGTTATATGGCCGGATCTAAGCCCCGCAAAAGACTCACCGTCAAAACCGCTGAAGAACTGGGAAAAGCTTTGGGGTTGTCCAAAGCCGACACGGCTGAAATGGAATTTCGCTCCGACCTCACCGTGTTACTCGCCAAACTGATTCAAGCCGGAGAACTCACCCATGCCGAGATTGCCAAGGGTGCCGGCACATCGAGAACACGAGTGACGGCCATTGCGAACGGGAATACCCACGGCGTTTCGACCGATGTGCTCATTCGGGTCTTAGCGGCAACCGGATATCGCGCGGAAGTCCGAGTGAAAAAAGCCGCCGCCTGACACCGCCGCCCTAAACCTCAGTCATTAGTCAGGCCGGTTCTTCTGATACCGGAGCGAGTAGTGCCCGCACTTCATGCAGACGACTTGGAATGGCGGGAGGGATGGGTCGTAGAGCTTGTGGATGTAACTAGGCGGCACCGTCGAGTCGGGATAGCCTTGGTTAATCTGAGTGTCGAGCGGCCTTCCGCACTGGCCGTTCGCACAATTGACGGTTTGTGACGCGATGGGAGAATTAGTAGTCATACGCGCACCATAGCACGGTCATCGAACCAAGTGTAAGGGGCGCTGGTTTTAAAGAAATGTTATGAAGAGCAAAGCCTGCAACCAGCTCATGATCAATCCAATAGAGCAGGCCGAAAAAGTCCTCAATAGGAATGAGCCGTCAGCCACTTCGACTGCCTCGCAAGCGCTTCACACCTGGGACGCCCCCACTCAATTCAATGAATGGTTCCTGACGCCACTTTTCTTTCCACAGCGTGATCGTCGTCCCGGATGTCAGCGCGAGGTACCCATCGGCCAAATCCTCGATCATGATGGTGGCACGGCTGAGCAACGAGAGTTGCGCCGCCATGGGTGCTGGGTGCTGAGGCCGAGTCCCCACCAGATAGACCAGGCAGACCATTTCCGCTGAGAGCGTCGGAGCGATTGACCCCATTCCGATCCAGCGGTAAGGTTTGGGTACCAAAGGAGAGATGATGCTGAAATACACTTGGATTTTCTTGATTCTCACGCTGGGCCTGACTAGTTGCACGACCGAATTCAACGAAGAAGTCGGTGGATACAAGCCCGTCACTCTCGACTCCAAGTTCAGAGAAGAACGGGAGCGATTGAAACGCGAGTTCCTTCATATCGAGGATCTCAAGATCGGGAACGGACCGGTCGCGGCCTGGGGACGCAAGATCACCGCCGATGTCATCATTCGCTATGTCGGTGATGGCTCCCTCGCCTACCAAGGCCCTGTGCTGGCTTACTGGGGCATGGATGGCAGCGTCTTTATTCACAACAGCCTGGGAGAAACTGGTGCCCTCAGCCTGGTGGGCCAACCTGGAATCCTCTTGGGGCTCAACGGCATGGCGGTGGGGGGAAGCGCTTCTTCACCATCGCGCCCAAGTTGATCTGCGCCTGGGATGGCTCCGACAAAGCCGACTCCCATGCTTCCTGCCTGCTGGCTCACTCTGGGGTTCGAGGAAAAGACGGCACTGTAGTTCGCAAACTGCCTCTGAACGTCGAGGCGACCCTCACGGCTTCTTGCATCCCAGTCTTCGCTGGCACTCGACCCGGTGATCCTGGTAGCGAAATTCGATGTCGGAACTCCGATGTCCCTCGGCGCGATCCCGGCGACCCCATCTGGCGCTTCTATTACGCCGAGCCAATTCATCCGTGAAGCCTCCAGCACCGGCGTGAGACGCGTCAGGTCGAGTGCGCCCGTGTTACTCGTCGAGGGCCCCACCCCTTCAGCCTGCAAAGGGTCACTCTAATGGGGTCAGGCATGCGTATTGACTTACAAGACGTTCGACAGAATGCAGCGCCCACCCGACCAAGGCCAACAAGAAACCGCTATACATCAGATTGTGCGTGAACCGATAGATTCCAGACATCGCCAAAGAAGGTGATGAGTCTGACTTCATCGAATTGGCGGTCGGTTTTACTTGCCCGAATGACACGATCTCCAATCCAGCTGCCACGACACCGACTACGTGGATCATGCTATCTCGATAAATCTGTGCTACGCTGATTCATCAATTTCGACTGAACATGGCACAGCCTCATGATCTGTGAGTGCATTTTGCTGAAACCCGCCCTTCATCTCCTTTCACACCAATGATTAGCGTTATTGTTCCCGTCTGGAACGCCGCGCGGTTTCTTCCCCAGGTCCTCGATGCCCTCGAAGCACAAGACTTCCCCCCCAATGAGTATGAAATACTTCTCGTTGACAACGGTTCAAGCGACGAATCGGTCACTGTTATAAACCGATATAAAAAGGTGCGCCTCCTGCATGAAGCCCGGCGCGGAGCCTACGCGGCCCGCAACCGAGCCGCCGTAGAGGCCACAGGCGATATCCTGGCGTTCACCGATGCAGACCGAGTTTTGGACAAGGGATGGCTGCGGTCGATACTCGACGGTTTCTCGACAAGTGATGCCGACGTATTATTGGGACGGTCGAGGCCTGCCGACGATTCCGGCTTGGTTGCGCTGCTGGCTGATTATGAGAACGAGAAAGCCGCTTATGTCTGCCAACTCGGTACGTCGCGCCAACAATATGCCTATACCGGCAACATGGCGGTGCGGCGCAGGGCCTGGGAAAGATACGGTCCGTTTGTGGAACTGCAACGCGGCGCTGATACCGTTTTCGTTCGACGCATCGTCGATTGTGAGCCGCATGGCTGTGTGCGCTATTGTGAACGCATGGCCGATCGCCATCTGGAACTATGCACAAGCCTGGACTACTTTCGGAAGGTGTCACTGTATGGATCGAGTATTCTGACCTATAGCCGGGTCATCCCGGTCCTCCCGCTCACAGTGGACGACCAGATAAGGATTCTGCTCCGCTGTGCCCACCACAACCACTATTCCCTCTGGCGGACTCTTTGGCTTGGAACGGGTCTCTTGATCGGGTGGGTCTCGTACAAATCAGGAGCCTGGCGGCGGAGACTCGAAGCAGGGCCGCTGCCAGTCCTGCCGGACAGCTCGCTTCCAACACGCGATGCACAGCCATCGACACATCTCTCCATTGTTGTCGAATGGGAGAATGCGGTGCTTGCCGGCGATGAGAGAGGACGGGGCGCGCTCCGCAGACTCGCTCACGAAGTTCGCACACTCGAAAAACACCGAAGAATCGAAGTCATCGTGGTCTACTATCCCGGCGATGTCGACCCTGTCCCATTGGAGCGATTGGTGAGTGACGCGTTTCCCCAAGGGATGGCTCGATTGTTGGCCTATGATTCCGGGGACTATTATGAATTGAAGAATGCGGGAGCAAAAGCCGCCACTGGCGATATCGTCGTCTTCTCTGACAGCGATACCCATGTGGAGGAAGGATGGCTGCGACAACTCGTCGATCCGTTCTCCGATCTTCGCATCGCCGCCGTGGCAGGCAGTTCGTACATCGAACCCTCGACGCTGCTCGGCAAAGCATTCGGGGCGTTCTGGTTTTTCCCTTCACGGGCGAAGAATGCACGGCTTGAACCTGCGAAAGAAATCTTTGCGAATAATTTTGCGGTCCGTCGTGACATCTTCGCCAAGCTTCCCTTTCAACCTCTCCCCGGCACGAATCGCGGCGCATGCGTCCGCTGGCGCGAACGCATGTCCGAAGCGAATCTCGCGGTAGTCCAAAACCCGCTGGCGAGAACAGCCCATCCGCCTCCGAACGGCGGAACTCATTTTTTCGTTCGTGCCTTGACTCACGGACGCGATGCTATCTTTCTTGCGCGCGATCAAGGCCGTACACTCGAAAGCAGCGCTTTCGGAACCCTGCTTCGATTGATGCTCAACTTTGCACGAACGACGATCAATCCCTGGACCCGCCGAGCAGATCTCGGGTTACGGCCATGGGAGATAACTCCTATACTCTTGATCGGATATGTCTACTATGGCACCTATTTCGCCGGAGAAGTCCTGACGTTTCTCCGACCGGAATGGATGAGCCGACGGTTCAGGGTTTAGGGTAAAAATGAAGGGATAAGGGGAAGGTGCCCAGAACCACTTTTCTCTGAACAGCCCTCTCCCATCAATCGCGCTAGGTCATAGCATCCACCGACGCCCCCGAGATGTCTACTCGGCGAACTTCTGCCCAAACAGGTAGTCAGTGCTTATTCCTTTGCGGAACCATTCACTAATCTCATTAGTCATTCCATTGATATCTTTCTACCAACACCTAGCTTATCGCACTATTGATTCCTTTCATTCCTCTCAGTATCGTTGAATCGAACACACTGCCATGTACGAGCCCTTACATGCCTACGAGGTCATACGATGGAACTCGCTGAGAAGTCTGACGCGGAAATTCTGGCGATTGCCGACCCGATCATGGACAATCTCATGGAGGCTTCAACCGCCATCGACCATGCCCGTCATGCTCGAGACTTCACGGATCGTTTGAAAGCAATCGTGACAAAAGACTACCTGGAGAAGGTCTGCCGGCAGTATCAGAATGAGAAGGGGTTCTTCGGACCCAGAACTCTCGTCGCCATTTTTCGCCGCCCCCACTCCATTGCCATCGTCTGGAAGCAGCAGTTCACCAACTCTCCTGGCGACTACGTGGCAGAAATGGTTTTAGTTCAGCAAGGCTCCCGCTACCTCGTCGATCATGTGTTTGTGCTCTGAGGCTTCGCGACTCCTCCCGCCTGCCACTGTACAATCACGTTCACGCACTGACGCCGTGCGATATCATTTTCGCCGCCCTCCCCATCCACTCGCCTTGCCCTTCCGTATAGGCTTATGTAAGGATAAGTTCAGTCCTTCGACTGACCATCCCATTTCGCCCCTGAAACAATAAAAGGAGATGCCCTATGGATCCCAAGATTGAGATCCCCGCTATTGTGAAAGTGACGAAAGCCGACGACGAGTGGAAGAAACAGCTGTCGTCTGCGGCCTATCAAGTGTTGCGCCATGAAGACACGGAGCGGGCGTTTACGAGCCCGCTGCACGAGAATCATCAATCCGGCACCTACTACTGCGCGGGCTGCGATCTCCCCGCCTATTCGTCGGAACAGAAGTTCGACAGCGGCACCGGATGGCCCAGCTTCTGGCAGCCGATCGATCCGACGGTAGTCGAGACGCGCACCGATTCAAAATTCTTCATGACTCGCACGGAAGTTCACTGCGCCCGCTGCGGCGGCCACCAGGGGCATCTCTTCGATGACGGCCCGAAGCCGACCGGGCTTCGTTACTGCATCAACGGCGTCTCGCTGAAATTTGTCGCGGGTTGATCGCCGGCCTTCTTGTTCATCATTGTCCATCAGTGAGATGAACCTCCCTAGGTTGTTCAACTCAGTACAAATCCGCTCCCCCCAATCGAGCGGGTAGCGCCTGGACCGCGATCCAGGTACAATCCTTTTCTATCTTCTGGAGCCTGTGTCTGTATGTCTCGTTGGTTCTCGCTCAGCAGCTTGTGCCTCTCAAGCTTGACGCTTATCTCTTGCGGGAATGGCCTTTCGCCGTTTGCCTCAAACACCGACCCCTGCTCCTTACTCACGCCGGCGGAAGCGGAACGCGCGCTGGGCGAACCGGCCCAAGAAGGCCAGCGTGCCGATGCGACGACCTGCGTCTTCAAGTCGGCTCGCGACAGTGCCAATGCCGTCACCGTGCAGGTGGATGAAACCCCCGGCAAAGACCGGCGGTCTGGATTCAATAAGGACCGGCTCAGACGCGATAGCGTGCTCGTAGCCGGCTTGGGAGACGGGGCGATCCGGATCGACTCCCCGCCTTCCTTATCAAGGCTGACGTTCTTGCGCGGCGAGAACCTCGTCACCGTCATGGTCTCATCCATTCATGCCAGCAATCTCCCGGCCTCAGTGATGGCCATTGGCAAGAGCGCGGCGGAGCGCTACGGCGCCACTGTCGCGATCGCTCAGATTCCACCCGCGTCTTCGTCTCCCATCGCAGAAACTGCTTCCTCCACATCCAATCGTCAGGCCGGAGCTCCGTCGCTCCTGCGCGCCTCCTCGGTGGCGGCCACGCAGACGAGACCGGTGAGCGAAACAGACTCGACCGGCCCGGCCAAATCCTCGGCCATTGACGCCAGCGCACTGGTGGGCACCTGGCAGACCTACGCCCTTCAAGGCACGACGAAGCATCACTACCTGTTGGTGATCGAACCGAATCGTTCCTGGACGCTTTCGTCCCTGACACAATTCGACGGAGTGCTGGACGCCGAGTCTGGCCGCTGGTCGCTCGACCGCGCTAATACCTTCAAAGGGCAATCGTGGAAAGGCACCTATGTAACGGGACAACCCGATTCGTTTGTGACCACCGGCAGTCTCCACAGCACCTGGACCAGGCTGGACGGCGATCAGCCTCCTAAAAAAATTCCCGCTGAACTCTGGACTCTGCGGAACAACACCTCCAGCGTCCCGGTTTTTCAACTCAAGAGCGTGGATCGCGCCTTGGTGGGAACCTGGGAAAGCACCGGCACCTATGCCGGCGGGCCGGCCACCTTTGTCTGGACAATCAAGCCCTCTGCAGCCACGGATCTGTTCATCATGGATCAGACTCGCGGCACGGTGATAACAAAGAGCGGGCTCGCACAGTTACAGCCGACGCAAAAACGGCAGCGCAGTTTAGGCATCGTCGCCGCGCAGGAAGGCGGCTTCACGACCAGCGACGGAAAATCCAGCCTTCGCTGGACTCGCCACCAGCCGCCACCGGAAACGCCACAACCACTCTAGTCATACCGGGCACACACGGTCCTCGTGCCCAGGCAGGGAGCATCGCCATGTCCAACACACATGAGACTATCGGATTCGTCGGCGTCGGCCGCATGGGCGCAAACATGGCGCGCCGCCTGAAAGACTTCGGTTTTCCGGTCTCAGCCGTCTACGACCGACAAACCTCCGCTGCCGAAGCCTTGGCGAAAGAACTCGGCTGTCAGGCTGCTGCGGACCCGGCGGCCGTGGCCCAGGCCTCGCAGACGGTGATCACCGTCGTCACCGACGATGCCGCGATGGATCAGATCTTTGCCATCGATCATCCTGCCAGCCTCCTCGCCCATGCGAAGGGCCGGCTCTTCATCAATTGCGCGACGGTCTCGCCCTCGATTCATCGCGAGATGGAACAGCGGGTCACCGCGCTTGGCGGTGCGTCACTCGAAGCCTGCATGGCCAGCAGCATCACGCAAGCGCGCCAGGGCACCCTCTATCTGATGTGCGCCGGACGGCGCATGGCATTCGAACGGGCCAAGCCCATGCTCCACACACTGGGAAGCACTGTCCGCTATGTCGGAGCCAGCGGCAGCGCGGCAGAGGTCAAGGCGCTGGTAAATATGGTGATGAACTGCAATACCGCGGCGCTGGCGGAAGGATTGGGATTAGGCCAGGCGCTCGGATTGGATCTAACGATGCTTCGCGAGGTGTTCAGTCAAACCGGCGCGAACTCTCGTGTGCTGGAAACCGATGGCGAGGACATGCAACAGCGCGCGCACGAATGTTATTTTTCCGCGGCTCACGCCGCGAAAGATTCCGGCATCGCGGTGGCGCTGGGGCAGGCGGCTGGACTCACCCTCCCAGTGGCTGGCGCCACGCTGGCGCAATATCGGCGATTGGTGGAACGTGGAAAAGGCGAGCTGGATAAGTCGGCCATCGCCGAACTCACATTTAAAGACCGGCAGGGCTAGGAGACGACCCCGGACTTCGGTTCAAACGCCGCGAGCACGTCGCGGACTTTGGACGCCAGAATGGAAGGCGAATAGGGCTTCTTCAGCATCCACCCGCCCATCACTCCTTCAAAATTCGCGTACGAGACCAGGCCGGACACAAACAACACCGGCAACTCCGGCCGCTGAATGCGTAACAGATGCGCCAGCTGCGGTCCGGACATCTTCGGCATGACGATATCCGCCACCAGAATCGACACTTGATCGTCGTATTTGTCGAACAGCGCCAGCGCCTGTTCTCCATTCTCCGCGTACAGCACTTGAAAGCCGTGAAGCTCTAACATCTGGCCGGTCACATGGCAGACCGCGGGATCGTCATCGACGACTAAAACTTTTCCATGCTCTGTGGGAGCTCCCGCCACACCCGATTGCATCGCATCCGAACCGTTCATGCCCCCTCCTTGAATAAACCGCTCCAGATGTACCATGGAAGTTACGCTCGGCCAAGGACAAGACGGGTTTCAACAGGCGCTACGGCATCCCAGCAAACCAGCTCCAGAGGCTGATCGCCATCCACAGCACCAAGGCGACGAGCCCCAGCAGCGCCACAACCGTCCCGCCGACGATGCCCGCGACATAGGCCCAATCGTTGTGCGTGCTTCTGGCGGTTTGCGTCGCGGCCTGGCGAAGTAGTTCCGCATTCCGGCTGTTGCTCCGAAACCAGACGGAGAAGAGATCACCAAGGATCGGCACGGCTCCGATCGTCCCGTTGATCAGCAGATTGAGACTCATGCGGGTGATGACGATGCGCGGAACGCCCAGGCGCGCGGCCATGCCCAGAATGGCCGTCCCGATGAAATTCGCCAGCACATCGCCGATGCCCGGAATGAGTCCGATCAGCGGATCCAAGCCGAGATACAGGGATGTGCCGGGGATCTTCACCGTGGCATCCAGCGCCTTCGCCAGCAACTCTGCTGCTCCAACCAGCGCTTGGCGGCGGACCGTCTCGTCTGAAGATTGTTGCGAAGAATGGATCGATGGATCATTCATGCGACTGCCAGGCCACATGCGCCTTCAACCAACAGCGATCCATCACTACCGCGAGACCGGCGTCACGCGCGCGCTGTGCCGCGGCCTCGTTGACGACGCCTTCTTGCATCCAGACCGCTTTCGCGCCACGCGCAATCGCTTCTTCGACAATCGGCAGCACGTCTTCCGATTTCCGAAAAATATCGACTAGATCGATGGCGCCAGGCACAGCGGTCAGCGATGGATGCGCCGGCTCGCCGATGACGGTCTGTTCATTGGGATTCACCGGAATGACCCGGTAGCCTTGAGCCTTCATGTAGGCCGCCACATGATTGGACGCGCGCGCGGGGTTGGAGGACGCGCCGACCACGGCAATCGTCCGGCAATCCGCCAAAATCTGTTGAATGGTCTCGCGTTCAGACTTATTCATGACCCCACCCTATCATGAGTCATCGTCCGTGGAAAACAGGTGAAAGGATTAGCCCCTTGACGACATATCCCGGATAGGTCATATCACCTCGCGCTCTGGATTGCATCAATCCACGGCCGCAGGATTTACAGAATGGAGGCTCTCATGCAACGTGGCTGGCGTGCGACAATCTCTCCGGTCCTGTTTTCTTGTGCCGGTCTGTTCTCCCTGCTGGCCTCTCCGCCAAGCCAGGCGACAGAGACCGCGGGCTCTTCACTCCCCTTATCCACGATCATTCTCTACTCCAGCGGCGTCGGCTACTTTCAACATGACGGCACGGTGACCGGCCGAGCGCAGTGGGATCTGCGGCTTCAGACCCATCAGATCAACGATCTTTTGAAGAGTCTCGTGGTCCAGGATTTCGGTGGCGGAACGATTTCCACCGTCACCTATGGGTCGCGCGATCCTGTAACCAAAACCCTTGGCAGCTTCGGCATCAATTTAAACGGAAACCCGACCATGGGTCAGATATTGACACAAATCCGAGGGGAGCGAGTCGAGATCATGGCCCCCAACTCCTTGCTAGGCACGATCCTCGGAATCGAAAAGAAAACCGAGTCGATCATCGACGGACAAACTCGCCGAACAGTCGAACAGGAATACCTCAACCTCCTGACCGACGAGGGGTTTCGTTCATTCCCCTTCGCGCAGATCCAGCAGATCAAATTATTGAATGCCGGCTTGAACGCGGAACTGCAGCAAGCGCTCGCCACATTAGCCGGCCATCACGATGCGACACACAAGACGATCTCCGTTCTGTTCAACGGGACAGGAAACCGTCAAGCCCGCGTGGCCTATCTGACGGAGACACCGGTCTGGAAAACGACCTACCGCCTGGTCCTGGACGATGACAAGGCGCCCTACCTGCAAGGCTGGGCCATTGTGGAGAATCAGACGCAGCAGGACTGGCAGAAGGTGACGCTCTCGCTCATTTCCGGCCGTCCCATATCCTTCACCATGGATCTCTATCAACCGCTGTACAACCCCCGCCCGGTCGTGCAACCGGAACTCTACGCAAATCTCACCCCTCAAACCTACGGAGACGCCATGGATGCGGCGAAGCCCGCTTCACCGGCAGCTGCCTCTCCGTCTCGAAGCGAGATGAAGAAGGAACGGTTGCTCGGAAAATCGTCTGAGGGCTTTGCCGGTGGCCGGGCCAGCGCACCGGCTGAGATGGCCATGTCAGCGGATATGGAGATGGGGCGCATCGACCAGGGTGTCGCCACGATGGCCATGGCCGAAGATAAAGGAGAGTTGTTCGAGTATCGCCTGGAACAACCGGTGACGCTGGGCAAACATCAAAGCGCGTTGCTGCCTATCATCGGCCAATCCCTCCAAGGCCAAAAACTCGCCGTCTATAACCAATCCGTCCACGCGAAACATCCGCTCAACGGCTACCGTCTCAAGAACAGTTCAGCCCTTCATCTGATGCAGGGCCCTATCACCGTATTCGATGGCGGCGCCTACGCCGGCGATGCGCAGATCCAAGACCTGGCGCCGGGGCATGATCGCCTCATCAGTTATGCGCTCGACTTGAACACTGAAGTCGAGCCCAAAATCGAAGGCGGCACACAAGAACTCGCATCCGTCTCGCTCAAGAAAGGCACAATGCTGGTCTCACGCCGCCTGGTCGAGGATCGAACCTACCTCGTCAGAAATCGAGGCCTGAAGCCCAAGACCGTTTTGATCGAGCAGCCCTATCGCGCCGACTGGAAGCTGATCGAGCCAAAAGAGGCTGCGGAACGAACAAGAGATCAGTATCGCTTCAGCCTCACGGTGGATGCCGGGAAAACCGCCACTCTGCGTGTGAAAGAAACGCTCCCCCTCCAGGAATCGATTCTCTTGATGGACAGCGGCCTCGACCATATCGCCTTCTTCCAACAGGCCAAAGAGGTCAGCCCACAAGTTAAAGAGGCTCTGCAGCGAGTCGCGCATCTGCGCAGCAAGCTCGACAACACCCGCGCACAACGCACCAAGCTCGAACAACGCATCGGCGAGATCACGACGGAACATAGCCGCATTCGCGAGAACATGCAGCGGCTCCAGCAAAACTCTGATTTGTATACTCGCTATGTGAAGAAGTTAGATCAGCAGGAAACGGAACTGGAAAAACTGAGGAAAGAGATTGAATCACTTAAAACTGCGGAGGAGGAGCGGCGGCAGGAATTGCACACCTACGTCATGGCGCTCGACATCGCCTAAGATCAGTCCTCTAATCGAAAGAATGCGTGAATCTGCTCGGCCGACACACAGCCAGCCAGCACAACGCCGCTCGGTGAGACCAACAGGGGAACTCCGGCCTGGCCGGTTTCGTGCCAGGCCGCTTCCCACTCCCCCATCGCTTGATCGAGATCGCTCCCGTCTGAAATCCCAAACTCATCGAGAACGAGAGGGTTCGAGATGTCTTGTCCCTTCACCCAGAATGCATGGTACAGGTCGCGCACCATCTGCATTCCAGCTTTATAATCGCGCTGGAACAGCGAGGCGGCCAGAGCAATCGCCGGTCCGGTGTTCGGTTTGCCGGGAGGGAGCGCGATCGGAAGGGCAGGCGCCAGCCGTTGAACGACCGCCACCTCATGACGCAATTCCGCCCCTCGCGAACCCTCCCACGCCTTCATCGGACGCGGCAAGTGCGGCGCATGCTGCACCCCTCGCCACTCACAGCGATCGATCAACCGCAATTCGTGCAGCCGCTCATGCAGGGCGTAACAAAAGGGGCAATTGAAGTCGCTATACAGCAGATAGTCTGGCATCGACGGCCGCCTCCAGCAGCCAATGGGCGACTCTACCCGACGAAACCAGGATGCGTCCAGCGGCTTGGGAAATCGCGAGTTCGTGGAGACGTGATGGGCAAGCGCCCCTTACGCAGGACGAAGAATGCGGTCGAGGGTTCCGCGCAGGGCCGGAAGCGTTACGGGTTTGGTAAGGACGGCATCCATCCCGGCATGCAAGCAAACTTGCTCGTCCTCTGTGGAAGCATGGCCGGTCAGCGCAATGACAGGAATGTGAGCTGTAGTCCCCGCCTCTCGTTGCCGGATTGCACGGGTGGCGTCATAGCCATCCATCTCAGGCATTTCACAGTCCATTAAGATTGCATCGTAGGGTGTTCTCGACACCGCCTCGACTGCTTCGCGGCCGTTCCGAGCGATTTCCACTTCGTAGCCCAGCTTCTGAAGAAACTTGCACGCAACCACTTGGTTGATCTCATTGTCGTCGGCGACCAGGACGCGCTTCGGAACACCCGTTCGGAACTCCGGCTTGCCCAGCTCTGATGCCGCAGAATCGACAGACTCGCGCTGAATCGCCGGCAATAAGAGAGTCGTATAGGAAAATGTGGATCCCGATCCAGCCTGGCTTTCGACCGCGATTTCTCCCCCCATCAGTTCGACCAGCTGGCGGCAGATCATCAACCCGAGACCTGTCCCCCCAAACTTTCTTGCCGTCGACGTTTCCGCTTGCGAGTACGCCTGAAACAATCGGGCCTGCTGTTCATCCGTCATACCGATCCCGGTATCCGAAATCTTCCATTCGAGCAGGAGGCTATCCGGCAGATGGGACGGCGATGGCCGCAATGCGACGGCGATTGTCACGCGGCCCTTTTCTGTGAATTTGATCGCATTGCCGGCCAGATTGAGGAGAATCTGGCGAAGGCGCACCGGATCTCCGCGCAGACGATCCGGCACATCCGGCGCGACCGCGACCGTTAATTCCAGCGCCTTCTTGATCGCCATCCCTGAAACAAGGGTCAACACATCCTCAATCAGCAAACGAAGATGCACGTCCGCTGTTTCCAGAGACATTTTGCCGGCTTCGATCTTGGAGAAATCTAAGATATCGTTCACCAGAGCCAACAGCGCCTCCGCGGACCGATGCATGCTTTGAAGCAATTGCCGCTGCGCGTCGGTGAGGGTCGTGTCCTGCAACAGTTGCGTGCATCCGAGCACACCGTTCATCGGGGTCCGGAGTTCATGGCTCATCGTGGCCAAGAAAATCCCCTTGGCGCGGGCCGACTCTTCAGCCACTTCCTTCGCCCGGCGCAACGCCACATCGGCCGTGACATCAAACCCATAGGCCCGGATCTGATCGAGATCGCCCAAGGGAAAAAACGACCAGGCTAGGACCCGATCGGCAATCGTATGCTCAATGCGGCAGGTCGCGGATCGGGTGCGCAGACAATTCTTTAAAATCGCCTCGAGATCGGGAGGGAGCATGGCCTCGACCCCCTTCTCAAGTGCGTCGCAGGCGGTCACAAGCTCTATCATCGCCGTGTTGGCGTACAGCATTCCCCCGGCGCCATCGAACTCGACGATTGGATTCGGCGAGTCTTCGGCCAATCGTGCCACTCGTTGTACATCTCGCTGCACTTCGATATCCGCGGTCAAATCCCGCGTGACGATGACGGCACCTACGCGTTCGGCCAACTGCACTCTTGGCCAGAATGTGGTCGAAAGCTCAAACCGAGTCCCATCCCCTCGCGTCCACTTATGGGACGATACCCTTGTGACTTCACCGGTTTTCATCATCTGCAAGAATGGAGAACCGCCCGTCCCATTAAGCTCCGGCAACCGGCAATCCATCAGCTCCTGAAACGGCTGGCCAATCACATCGCGTATGCGGCCAACTAGCTGTTGCGCCATTGGATTCAAGGACACAATATGCCCGCTCCGATCGGTAACAAACACCCCATCGCCAGACGATTCCATGAGAAGAAACGCATCTTCTCGAGTCGGCAGCCAAGACATCGGCTTCGGTCCGCGTACATTCGATTCCGGTTGCGGCTGCGCGCTCATGCGGCTACCTGCCTCAACACCGACTCCACATCGATTCCTTCCCGCCGCGGGTCCCGGATATCGTGAATGCTTCGTCCGCCTTCTGGCTCTTGGCCAAGATCGAGCTCCAGAGGCGGCGCACAAGACGCCCCCCGTGCATCTCGACAGAGATACAATATAGGCAGATGGGCCTTCCCTGGTGTAATCGCCCCCACAACCCCAACCTCTCCGGATTTCAAGGCCACAAGACTATAGAGCGGAAACACCCCGATCGCTCTGATCAGATAGGACACCTGGTCGCGCAAATACGGATGATCGCGATAACGCTGATACAACTGTGTCATCGCTTGGTTGGACGACATGGGGGGCCCGCCCGTTTGGCCGGTCAACAGCTCATCGTACTGATCCACAATTCCAACCAGCGCGGAATACGCCCTGTCTTCTCCTGGCTGGCCTTCAGCATTAGCCAACAGCGTCTGCACCCCATGATGATGCTTGACGATAAACAAAACCTCCGCGTCGCACACCCCGCTTTTCTCCAGCACCGCAAGCCCCTGTGCCGGATGGCTATCGTAGAGAGCCTGCTGCGCTGGCGGCATGGACTTGGTGCGCTTCAGAATGTTCTTGGGCAAACGGGCAAGGCCCACATCATGAAGCAGCGCGGCCACACCCACGCGTTGCAACACCTCTCGCGGATAGGCCAGCGCTTGGCCGATAATGACAGACAACGTACATACCGTCAGGCCATGTTCCTGCAAGGTCGGATCTTGCTCCCGCAAGCCCATGACAGCATAACAGGCCGCCTGGCGCTCGAAGATGAATCCGATCATCTCGTCGACTAACTGGCTGGCTTCTGCGTACGACACTAGCCCTGTCGACCGAGTGCCGTCAAAAATGCGATTGATTCGATTAATCCATTCCGTCCGCCGCTGCTTCGCCAGCGCAAGATTATCCGCCAGCATCACCGCTGTAGGTTCCGGAGAAGCACTATTTAGAGTTGGCGAAAGAGATGGCTCCACCTGAACCTCAGGCACAGGGCTGGGATCGGCTGGCTTCACCTGAGAATCCGCAACATCGAGTCCCCGAGCCGTATCGATTGTCACCTGCGCAATGCCTGATGCCCGCAATGCATCGATTTCCGATTGCGCGCTGATGACAAATTTATGCCGAAGAAATGGTGTGTGAAGCCACGAGCGGTCCACCCCGATCAGATACATCCCGACTTTAAGATTCGAAAGCGGAATTGTGCGATGCGCCATATCCTCGCTGACCCTTCACAAACAAAACAGACATTCAGCCTTTATGAATCGGTTGATTGAGTCTGGAACTTGAGCCCTTTCATTTAGGGTTCATGTACATTTGTATCCATCCATGAAGAAATCCGCTCGTTCTGTCAGATTCATATATTTACGACTTAATTACGTACACCTAACAATACACGATTCCACCCTACAGCCAAGGAACCTCTAAAAAAACGGCGGCGCAGGGAAAACTATTTCTTATGGCCGCTTCCCACAGAACTATTCGGCCATTCATTCATACAGAGAAGGCATTCCCTGCTCGGCTCAGCATCGCTGCACCTTGTGAGTATTTCATGAGGCATCTCTCTAAACTTTTCGCTGTTAGTTGACATCAGTTGTTGCCGATTCCTCACAGGTCGGCTGCACTGCGGCTCCGCAGAATCTGCTACACTTAGACCAGTGCAAATAGAGCTGGGTTGATCAATCCCGATCAAGGCCGGCACGTGACAAAGGCAAACCACCTGAGAGGGTGGGACGCAAAGCCAAGGGACCTAACGAGGGACAGATGTTCCAGGGTCAGCCTAGCCGCCACAACGCAATCCTCCTCAAGCGCCACCGGCGTGCCAGGCATTTCCCGGAACTGCTTCCTCCGAATGAATCCGCTGTGCGTCATCTCGGAACGGAACTGGGAGGTGCTGTATGATGTCCGCTATCGATACCGCCTTATCGGGCCTGACCAACTTCGCCAAAAAGCTCGAGGTGTCCGCGCACAACGTGGCGAACATCAACACCGACGGGTTCCATAAATCGAGAGTGGAGTCCGTTGAGGTGGGAACCGGCGGCGTGCTGCCGGTGGTCCAGAAAGACGATTCGGCCGGGCCGAGCGTGCTGAAGGATCGTGGGTACGGTGCGGCTCAGGTCGAGTTGTCGAATGTCGATCTCGGAGAAGAAGCTGTCAGCCAGATCGTCGCTCAGCGAGGATTCGAAGCCAATCTCCACACGCTGAAAACCGCCGACGATATGCTGGGCAGCATTATCGACACAAAGCGGTAAGGTTCAGAACCGGCTATACGTGCCAGCGGGCACGGCGACATAGCATTCCCGCCTGACAGTATGCTATGTCGAGGTCATGACCGCGCCTCGAGTTCTGTTACTGATTCCCCCGCTCACCCAGCTGAATACCCCATACCCATCCACTGCCTATCTCACCGGATTCTTACAGTCTCAAGAGATCGCCTGTGAGCAGGCCGATCTTGGGATTGAAATGGTCTTGCGCCTATTCAGCCACGATGGACTACGGAAAATCTTTCACCTTGTGAGGCACCGGCAAGACCGCCTTCCAGAGCAGGCCCTCGCCATGCTGGCTGACGAAGAAGCCTATTTGAGCACCATCGAAACGGTCGTGTCGTTTCTGCAGGGAAAGAATCCAGCTGCTGCTGGACAAATCATCCATCCTGGGTTTCTTCCACAGGGATTTCGATTCCACGGCAAGACAAGATTTGAAAAATCCGTTTCGATTGAAGATCGAGCGAAACACTGGGGCACCCTCTATCTCGAAGACCTTGCCGATCTTGTCCAAGCGACCGTCAGTCCATCGTTCGCCCTCAGCCGTTACGCCGAACATCTGGCGCACTCCGCGTCGTCGTTCGACCGATTAGCCTCGGCCCTTAACGAGCCGCTCAGCGTGACGGATGAGTTCCTGCTGGAGGCCCTGTGGCCACACCTCGACCGCGTGCAGCCAACACTCGTAGGACTGTCGGTTCCCTTCCCCGGCAATCTCTATGGCGCATTTCGAATTGCCCAGGCAATCAAACAGAACAGGCCAAACCTCCCCATAGTACTTGGCGGCGGCTATGCCAATACTGAATTGCGGCGGGTCAGCGACCCCCGAGTATTCGACTACCTAGATTTCATCACGCTGGACGACGGAGAACGGCCGATCCTCTCGCTCCTTGAACATCTCAGCGGCCAACGCCGGCACAGAAATCTCTGCCGGACATTTTACCGCAAGAATGATCGCGTACTCTTTGCCGACGACCAGTCATCGCCCAATTTCAGCATGAGCGAGGTCGGTTGTCCGACCTATCGAGGCTTGCCGTTGGATCGTTATCTCACCATCCTCGACAGCACCAATCCAATGCATCGCCTCTGGTCCGAAGGGCATTGGAATAAACTGACCGTCGCGCATGGCTGCTATTGGAAACAATGCACCTTTTGCGACGTCGGGCTCGACTACATCGGCCGATACGAAACGACGCCGACGGAACGGTTGATCCAACAGATTGAGCAATTGATTGCCGAAACCGGGCAATGTGGCTTCCACTTTGTAGACGAAGCCGCTCCGCCTGCGGCACTGAAGGCGCTGGCGCTGGGATTACTGGAACGGGAAATCGACATCACCTGGTGGGGGAACATCCGGTTTGAAGAAGCGTTTTCACCGGATCTGTGCAAACTCTTAGCCGCCTCCGGCTGTATCGCCGTTACGGCAGGACTGGAAGCGGCCTCGGATCGCCTGCTCGACAAGATGAAAAAAGGGATCACCGTCGATCAGACCGCGCTCGTGGCGGCCGCTTTCAAAGATGCCGGCATTATGATTCATGCGTACCTCATGTATGGATTTCCCTCTGAAACCATTCAAGAGGCTGTGGACGCCCTCGAGCGCGTGCGGCAGCTTTTCAAGGCAGATCTGATGCAATCGGCCTTCTGGCATCGCTTTACCACGACGGCCCACAGCCCGGTCGGCCTTGATCCCAAAGCCAATGGACTGCGCATTCTCGGACCGGAGTTTGAAGGCTTTGCCGACAATGATCTCATTCACCGAGACCGCATTGGGAAATCCCCTGCTTGGCTAGGCGAAGGCTTGCGGCGATCTATGTTGAACTTTCTGGAAGGACGGGGCTTGACGCTGGATGTCCGGCAGTGGTTCGACCATGAGGTTCCCACCCCCAATGTCCCTACGAACTGGGTGCGGACACTTCTCCGCAAGCGAGCGATAACGGACGCCCTGCCACTTGAGCGCCGGCTGGTCTGGCTCGGCAATCGACCAGTCTTAGCGGCGCACGCTAGCCATATCACACTGACGCTGCAAGGACGATTTGCCGACACCGTTATCCGCCTCCCTCACGCACAGGGGCAATGGTTGCACCACATCCTCACGCAAGCAGCTCCGCGCAAACACAAAACAACGCCCTATCCATGGATTCGAGACATCCAAGCCAGCTTTCCAGGCGCACCAGAACATTTCGTTGCGTTTTTGCAGAGCCCTGCCTGGAAAGAAGCCCGCGCCGCGGGATTGTTACTGGTCTAGCCACTCACCACCCTATCGCTCTAAACGACAAAGGCGGGAGATGCTCAGCATCTCCCGCCCTCTTTAAACCTGTGACCGCTTATTACTTATTAGGCTGCGGCGTATAGCGCAGGTACGGCTTCACGGTCTTAAACCCCTTCGGGAAGAGCGTCTTGGCTTCTGCGTCGTTCACAGCCGGAGTAATGATGCAATCCTCTCCGTCTTTCCAGTTTGCCGGAGTGGCGACCTTGAACTTGGAAGTCAGTTGAAGCGAATCGACGACTCGCAGCAATTCATCGAAATTCCGGCCACATGAAGCGGGATAGGTTAATGTCAGCTTCACCTTCTTGTCAGGTCCGACAATAAAGACCGAGCGGACAGTCATATTGTCGATCGCATTCGGATGGATCATGTCATACAGAGTCGCGACTTTCTTATCCGGATCGGCAATGATCGGGTAATTCATCGTGGTGTGCTGAGTTTCGTTGATGTCGTTGATCCAGCCCTTATGGGAGTCCAATGGATCGACGCTGACCGCAATGACTTTCACTCCCCGCTTCTTGAACTCAGGCGTGATCTTGGCCACAGTCCCTAACTCAGTCGTGCAGACCGGGGTATAGTCTTTCGGATGCGAGAACAGAATCCCCCATCCGCCGCCAAGCCATTCATGAAAATTGATCGGACCTTCGGTCGTGTCGGCCGTAAAATTTGGGGCTTCATCCCCTAACCGGATTGCCATATGAGACTCCTTTCATTTAGCCAAGAACCATGCGTTCGTTTCTTGAACATTGGACCCACTGCGCTACATTACTGAGTTCAGGCTGGAGAGTTCAACCCCTCCCCAGTCAGACCGGCAATAGCGTTACCCCCTCAAGCCTTCCTCATGTGCCGCCGATACAGCCTAGAGCCCACCGGCATAGGAGGATCTATGGAACAGACCAAGACAAGTCCAATCGCGCTGCGAATCTCGAACGATCCGATGTATAAATTGCTCCGCGAAGGCTGCATCAAGGAGTTCAATGTTAAGAAGTCAGCGGGCGACAAATGCGAGTTGAAGAGCTGCGACCTGCGAGGGCTGGATCTCCGCGGGCTGGATGCTGTCGGACTGGATTTCAGCGATTGCTACTTTCGGCAATCCGACCTGCGCGGAATCGACTTTAGCCAATCGATCTTGAAAGGAGCCTCCATTAACGCGTGCAAGGTCTCCGGCGCCCTCTTTCCGGCTGAACTCACTGCCTCAGAAATTGAGCTCTCGCTCCTGCAAGGGACCCGCATGCGATACAGCGTGAAGTAAGAGTGATCCCGCACCAACGCTAGCGCGCCGCCATCGTGAGCGCCGTCGGCACAGTGTCCCCGCTCCCGTCCTTAAGCCCTGTTTCCAACATAAAGACTCGAGCCTCTTCAACCTGCCCCTGCTGTGTCAGCCCTTCCCTAACCCGCTCCGCGCGACGTTGCGCCAAAAGACGAAGCGCCCCCTCTTCAATTGCGATCGTCTGAAGCAAGCGCGCCTTCATCTCGGCGACCGAAGGTGGCGGGGCATCCGGCTGCTTCGGCGCCGGAGGGAATTGCTTGGCATGCCAAGCCGCCGTCAGCCGAGACTCGTCCTCCGGTGAGAGAACCGGAAGCGGCTCCTTGCCCGACGGCCGGCCGGTCTCCTCCAGCTTGAGCTGGCGCAATCGCTCAAGAAACCGATCTTCCGCGAGCACCCGCGCATCTACCTGCGTATCGGCCATGCCGGCCACATCCAAGGACAAGGCCGGCCGTTCTGTCAACACGGTCACCAGCGTCGCCAGCTTCTTCGCCTCGCTCTCGGTCAATTCGCTCCGGCCCGGTGGAAACTCGATGGCCTGCAACTCTTCCCCACTGCCTCCGACAAGCGAACCGATTAGGGCAAACGGTGAAGTCACCGCTTTTCCCAAGAGTGTCAGCACAGTGTTGAGCAGCACCCGGCCATACTTAAAATCCGGATCTTTCAAATTCCCGCGCACCGGCAGATCGATCGCAATCTGTCCTTTCCGATCCTTGAGCAGCGCGACCACCAGAGGCACTGGCAGCGAGGTGGCATCGGGACTCTCGACCTTCTCTCCAAAACCCAGCTGATCGATGAGCACCTTGTTTTCCGCTTCCAGCTCGTGCTGCGATACCTTATAGGCCAAACCCAGGAACAGCTTCCCCTTCCGAATAGGATAGCCCACATACTTCCCGCTATACGGGCCGGCCGTGGTCAAATCGATATTGTCGAACTTGACCGAGAGATCCGTAAATGCGTTTTCCGTGAGCGGATTGATCTTGCCCACAATCCGCAACGGCGCCACACGACCAAGCTTGCCCGATAGATCGACATCGGCCTTCGCCACCTGCTTCGAAGACAGCCCCTTCACCGTCCCCGTCAACTCTTCAAGCCCCGTCCGCACCGTCGGCGCAATAGAGTCGTCTTGAAACATCACCGCGCCCTTCATCAGCTTCACCATTTTAATGGTGATCTCCGGTGCAGGCCCAGGCTTGCCCGCAGGCTGGCTGGGCGGCGGCGGCGCCTCCGTCTCCTTCGGCGCTTTGACCAACTGCGCCAGATTCATCGTGCCATCGGGCCGCACCGCGACTTGCACACGAAGCTGGTCGAGGCCGACTTCGTCCAGCGCCACCGTGGTGGGATCGACCGTCAACGCGATCTGCTTCAGCAGAAGATGCTTCCAGGAAGCAACCGGCAGCCCCTCTTCCCGATTCACCAGCGCCAGCGACTTCACGCCCACGTTTCCACGGAACGTCATGAACGGAGCCTTCGGATGTTCGACCGCCAGATGGAAGGCGCCATCGATATCCAGCGAGCCGTCATCGATACCGACGCGAGTCGCCTGCTCCAGATAGGGTTCGAACGGCGCCAAACCCAGGCTCTTCAGCGCCAGCGTAAAGTCCGCCTGAAAAGGCGACACCGCCATCTGACCATCCAACGTAAACCTGCCGGTATCGTTGATGGTCTGATCGACCGCAAGTGGGATCGGCCCTGTAATCGGCCAAGCCAGGTCATGCGAGTGCGCAGAGTTCACCACAACCTTGGCCTGCATAACGGAGGGCAGAGAACGATCCTCAAATCGAATCGTATGATTCTTGATCTGCACGTCCTTCACCGCCACCGACCAAGGCGCCGGTTCTTTGGCCGGCTCGTTCGTCGAGACCGTTGGAATCGGCGTCTCAGCCACCGGGCCACGCTCGACAGGCGCAAAGAGCGCCTGCAGATTCAAGCTCTTATCGGGATTCAGCCAAACCCGGTCCGAGGCATTCTCCACGCTGATCGATGCAATCGACACCTGATGCTGCCGCAAATCCACCTGAATGCCATCGATGGCAAATGAAGGGACGGAGATCACCGGATTCACATCGCCCTTTTCAACAATGCCGACATCCGCGAGGTGCAGAAAGGCATCCGAAACGGTGACCTCCATCGGGGTCGCCCCCATATCGAGTCGATACGGCACCTTCAGATCGATCGTGCCGCCCGGGATGTCGAAATTGAACTGGCCCTGCACCGCCTGAAAGACCGTAGGAATCTTCACTCCGCGCAAAGCGAGAATGCCCTCGGAACGAATCGGCTCCAATGCAATGGTGCCCTTCCAGTCCAGCACTTCCCCTTTGCCCAATTCCGCAACGAACGAATAGAGATTGTCTCCGCCCGGCTTGGTGTGAAAGTTCTTCAGGACGATCCCAATGGGCACAATATCGACAGCCACCGGCCTGGGTTTGGACTCGTCTCGAAACTCCACGATGCCCTGAGCGATCTCGAATACCCCAATCTGCACGGCGGGAATCGCTCCCGGCGGCTCCGGCGGCGTGGCAGGATCCGGCTGGTCTCCCGGCGCATCCGGAGGAACCAAGTCGAGCAAATTCAGATGGCCATTCGGCGCCACCTTCACCGCCACATAGGGCATCGTGAGACGGATGACATCGAATACATAGGCCAGGCGGAACAACGAGACCGCCTGGAAATTCACAAAGAACTCCTCAAACCCGACCATTGGGGTCTGATCGGCTTCGCGAATTTCCAACCCCGCGATCCGCACAGACAATTCAAAGGGATTGACGGCCACCTCTCTCACCACCACCGGATGGCGGATCGTCTCGGCGACTTTCGGCACCGCGTAGGTCGTGATGAGGTATGGGAGCAGGAAAAACCCGAACAGCGCATACAGCACCAGCGCGCCGCCGCAACCGATCGCGAGAGGAAGAGGACGCAAAAATTTACGCATGAATAACCGACCAACATGGTGCGCCCGGTTGGAATCGAACCAACGACCCTCAGCTTAGAAGGCTGATGCTCTATCCGACTGAGCTACGGGCGCATGTGCTTGTTTAATGAGTTACGAGCACCGCTCCGGCACCCACTCGAGCCGGGCGTTCGGACAGCGCTAATATGAGGTATGTGTTAATCTTTTGCGCCGCCTGCGTCAAGTCCTTCGCCTGTATCCGCTTCGCGGCGAGAATCGGTTGCGGCCTCCCCTGACACTCCATCGGAGCATCATGGTCAGCCCGATCAATCGGCTGTGGCGAGCAAGTGAATCAGAATGCGTTGGTCCTTCACTGTTCCAAACAGCTCCACAGGAAACGTGGCTGACGCGGAGTCCACGATCCTGAACGTCCCGGTTTTCCGCTCATAGGTGACCCATGCCGGCAAGCCCTCTCCATTACTTTGCGTCAAGCGCTGCGGGTAGTCGCTCCATGTCTCGGCATCGTCTTTCGAAAGAGAAAAATCGATCGACTGTCCCTGATCGATCATCGTCTGCGGAATCGATACGGTGATCAGGCGCGGCTCGAAAGCAGAGCCCTCCCGCATAACTGCCACAATCACCGCGGCTGGCGCCTTAGTGGAAACCAGCGACGTCAGTTGTGCAACACTCGCAAGCGCCGTCCTATCGATGATCGGCGTCGCATTGAGCGGCGGCATCGTCGATGGTGAACCGGGAATGAGTCGAAGCCCCAAGCTCAGCTGCGTAGCGCCTCCCAGCGGATTACTCAATTGCGCTTGAACGACTGGAGAAGCGCTGAGATTCAGAATCGCCGCCAACGCCGACGTCTGATTCGTATACGCATAATTCCCAGCGTCCGCGCCGCCGTACAGCGTGCCGCTCAAGGTAACGGATTTCCCTGCGCCGACAGCCGGATCTGCAAATGTCCCCACCGTGCCGCTTGCGGCAAGACTATCGCCCGCGATCATCCCGGTAAACACCGCCCCGCCGTGATCGATGGTCGCGACCGTCGTTCCATCGTAATATTTATCCCGCGCCGTCAAGCCACTGACCGTGACCGGCCGGGGCGTAATCGACGCCGTCGAAGCAGCTCCGCTGGAAGCGAGCACGTAGTTCCCAGAGTCCAAACCGCTGAGGCCGAAACCGCTATAGGTCACCGCCTTATTCGCCCCCGCATTCTTATCGAGAAACCCGGTAACATTGCCACTGGCAACCGTGACCGAATCGCCGCCAAGCACGCCCGTGAGCGTCGGCGTCACACCGCTCAGGGTGATAGTCGTTCCGCCATCGTATAGACGGCTTCCCTGCCCTTGCAGATCGATCATCAAACTCTTCGGGGTGATATTCGCGGTCGTGCTGGTCTGGTCTGTAAACATATAGTTCCCCGCGTCGAGCCCTCCGTACGTCGTGCCGTTTAACGTCACCGTCTTGCCGATGCCCACCTGCGTACTCGCAAAGACTCCCGTGGTATTACTTGCCGTCACCGTATCCCCAGCCACCAGCCCGCTGAAGCTCACGCCGCTGTGGCTCACCGCCGCGTTGGTCGTCCCATCGTACTCTTTATTCGCCGCCGTCAGCCCGCTCACCGTCACCGCCTTCGCCGTGATATTCGCCGTCGTGCTCGCCGTGCTCCCCAGCGTATAGTTGCCGCTGTCGCTGCCGCTGATGGTCAGGCCGCTTACCGCCACCGTTTTGCCTGTCCCCACGTTCTTATCTGCAAACGCCCCGGTGCCGCTCGCCGTCGTCACCGTCTCGCCTGCCACCACCCCGCTCAGCGCATGCGTCAAACTCGCTGTGGTGTTCCCGTCGTAGATTTTGTTCGCCGCCGTCCCGCTATAGGTCAACGCCTTCGCCGTGATATTCGCCGTCGTGCTCGCCGTACTCCCCAGCGTATAGTTGCCGCTGTCGCTGCCGCTGATGGTCAGGCCGCTTACCGCCACCGTTTTGCCTGTCCCCACGTTCTTATCTGCAAACGCCCCGG
>JADLEJ010000060.1 GCA_020846195.1 Nitrospira sp. | reverse complement strand
GCGTTCGAAGTTGACAATCCGTCGAGCTGAGTGACAGATTTCATGTCGTGAGTCGGTAGCTCAGTCGGTAGAGCATCGCCCTTTTAAGGCGAGGGCCCTGGGTTCGAGTCCCAGCCGACTCACCACTATTCAGTAAACGACGAGCGCCGGTGGCTGTCTGGCGAGAATGCATTGATTAGCCGCCGGCCGCGCGTACGTCATCTTCCCCTCTGGCGCGTTCGAACGCCCAGCTCGCAGCGTTGGCTCCCCTTTCCCACCGGCTGATAGATGCCCAGGCTAGACGATAGGCAGGCCATTTTCCGAACCTCGTTCTGTCGAGATTGTCGCGCGCGTCGCACGCTATGGAAGTGTGCTCGGCCCAGTTGCCTTGACTCTGAAGCAGGCGGTCTGTTCTATTTGGAAAAAGTTTTTATCGAGACGATGTCAACGGCGTATTTTTTGTCTGCTAGGCTAGTTGTTGGGAGCGCAGGCAGGCCGAATGTATTGCCGTGTGGCATTGCTGGCTGATTGTAGGCGGAGACGGGCGCGAATAGGTTGCCGCAAAGCACGCGAGGCGAACGATGTGGAGTGGGTGGCGGGATGGGGCCGAAGGCTATGAGGCTGCGATGAGAAAGAAAACGCCGGATAAGTGCTCTTCTCAGCCAGTCGGAGAGGTTTATACGTGAGTCGACCGTCGACGCCCCAGCTTGGTCAATATGGATCTGGACCATCGAGAGTAGATCCTGTGCAGACGCCCCAGCGCTCGTGGCGTGGCCGGTCAATGCCGATTCTTCTAAAAGTGGGATTGGTGTTTGGTGGACTGTCGCTGGCGTTCGGCCTGATACTCTTGACCACATCCAACTTGACGCAGCAGTTGATGGGGATGGGAAAAGCGATTGAACAGGCGGGAGCTGAGCGGATGGGGTTATATAAGCTGGCTTCCCTGATTCAACGACTGCCGGGCGCCGGGGCAGGCAAAGAAGCGGAGTTGATCCGAGCCGAAGTGGTGCAGCTGGAGCGCGTTTTGGAAGGGCTTCGGTTTGGGACGCTGGAGCATGGGGCGGTTGCGGATATTAACCCAAAACTGTCAAGCCAGATGCAGCATGTGCAGGATCGCTGGTCGATTCAGCTGCGCCCCGTGTTAGAGCGGTCGCTAGCTGCAAGCGGCGAAGATTTGGTCCGGCAACAGCAAGAGTATCTAGCTCTAACCGACGACTTCATTGCCGACATGGACGGCATCGTGCAGTCTGTCGAGCAGGAGTCGTCCGCTCGTCTGAATTGGCTATACCGCCTGCAAATCGGGTTTCTCGCAGTATCGTTTGGATTGACGGGTGTGGCGTTGATGTTTTTGCACAAAGTCATACGCGCACCGCTCAAACAATTGACAGAGGGAGCCGAACGCATGGCGGCCGGCGAACTCCATACAAAAATCAAAGTGGATACGCAGGATGAGCTGGGGCAGCTCGCACGGACGTTTGAGCGCATGGCGGAGACTATTCAGAGCCGTATTGAGGAGATCAAAGCGTTGCATGCGACCGGGGAAGAAATCGGCATGCTGGAGCCGGGGGGGCTTGAGGGCGTGTTGCGCCGGATCGCCGACCGGGCGTCGGAATCCCTGGATGCCGATCTCACGCTCGTGATGGTGCCGCATCCGACGATGGAGTGCTGGCTGGTGGAGGCGGCATCCGGCACCGCGTTCGACCGGATCCGGGAGCAGATCATGCTCTTCGAGGAGACGCCATTTTCCAACCAGGCGTTTGAAACCAAGCGGACGGTCGTTGTCACCAATCTGTCCGAATACGCGGATAGGGCCGTTCGATTTCGCGATCAATTCGGGGCCAAAAGCTACATGGCGGTTCCGCTGGTGGGGCCGCATGAATGCTGCGGGGTGCTGGTCTTATTAAGCCTGACACGGGTGCGCACGTTTACGGAGTGGGATATCCATTTGGCCCAGCAATTCGCATCGTATGCGGCGGTGACGATGGAAAACGCGCGGTTGTTCGAGGCGGTCGAGTCCGAGTCGAACACGTTGCGCGTGAAACTCGAGGCGGTTGAGCGGAAGGTCGCCGAATTGATCCACGAGGTCAAAGCGCCGGCCGGAAGAGTGGCTGAATTCGCGTCCTGGATCGAGCGCGATTACGGGCAGCACCTCGAAGGCAAAGGGTTGCAATATCTCGCGTGGATTAAGGGGGAAGGAAAAGACCTGGCCTCGCTTGCCGAGCGAACGCTGAATCTTGCACGGATTAAGCACGAGCCGTCTCCGATGGAAAGCGTTGACGTCGATTCAGTGATTCGCGAAGTCCTTCTCGTGCTGGAGGACGAGTGCGCGAAAAAGCGGGTCAGGGTGACGATCGCTCCGAATCTGCCCCGCTTGGGATGCCGGCGCATCCATGTCAAGCAGGTGTTCGATAACCTGATTGAAAATGCCATCAAGTACATGGGCGGTCAGCCGGCTCCGCACGTGGAAATCGGCACGACCGAAAACGAGCGCGGCGTGCTGCTCTACGTGCGCGACAATGGAGTGGGCATCGATGCCGCGATGTTCGATCGTATCTTTCTTCCCTTCCAGCGGCTGGCGGCCGAAGGCATTCCCGGGTCGGGAATCGGCCTGTCGATTGTGAAAACCGTCGTTGAGCAGTACGAGGGAACGGTCAGTGTGGAGTCGGTTCCCGGCGCCGGGAGCACATTCTTCATCCGTCTTCCTGTGCTGTCCCCGGCCCGGCTGACCCCCGATTCTCAGAGCCCGCCTGTTCCGGCATTGTGACCGGCGTCAAGGAGCGCAGGTATTACTGAACCAGGAGTGAATGCGATGTACGGTATCACCGACAAGGTCTTTACTATTTTGCTGGTCGAGGATAACGGCGGGGATGTGGAGCTGTTCCTTCGCACCGTCGAGGAGGATTTGCCCAGGCGGGAGGACGAGGATGTCGAATTGGTCATCGCCGCGCGCGCGGAAGGCGGCCTGCAGATTCTCAGCGAGCGCCGGGTGGATCTCGTTATTTCCGATGTGCGCCTTCCCGGGATGAGCGGGATTGAGCTGTTGCAGCGGGTTCAGGCCATGGACCGCCGCATCCCGGTCATTATGGTGAGCTGGGTCGATACGGTCGATGTGGCGGTCGAAGCCATGCGATGCGGTGCGTTCGACTACGTGATGAAGCCGTTTGAAAAGCTGGACCTTGTGGCGCGCATTCATCGTGCCATGCGCATATCGGAAATTCTGTACCGCTACGAGCCCGCGCAGCAGGAAGAGGCGCTGCCAGTTACCGATTTGATCGGCATCAGCCCGGCCTTTAGGAACGTGGCGGCGATGATTGAGGGAGCCGCCCGGGTGCAATCGACCACGCTGATTATCGGGGAGACGGGAACGGGACAGGAAATGATCGCCAGGGCGATCCATGAACGCAGTGAGGATCGTAACGGGCCTTTTCAGGTCGTGGATTGCACCAGTTTCACCGAAGGGACCGCCGATAGTGAATTGTTCGGTCATGTGCGAGGCGCCTTTACCGGCGCGGTGACGAATAAATTGGGGCTCATAGAGCATGGCGGCGGGGGGACGGTTTTCTTGGATGAGATCGGCGATCTGCCGCTGGCGTTGCAGACGAAGTTGCTGCGTGTGCTGGAGGTCGGGGAAGTTCGCGCCGTGGGCAGTGTGTCGCCGAAGAAGGTCAGTGTGCGGTTCATCGCCGCGACGAATCAGGAGCTGACTGAAAAGGTCAAGCGGAACGAATTCCGAAAGGATCTGTTTTTCAGGCTCAATGTCATGGCCATCAAAGTGCCGCCGTTGCGCGAGCGAACAGAGGACATTCCCCTTATCGCCCGGCATTTCATTGCGCGGTATACCAAAGAGTTTGGAAAGTATGTGGACGGACTGCATCCTTCAGCAGTGACAGAGCTCGTTGCCTATTCCTGGCCCGGCAATGTGCGCGAATTGCGTAATGTGATCGAGCGGGCGGTGATGCTGGCAAAAGGAGACCGGATCAGCCGTACGGACGTTGTTGGCCTTCTCCAGGTCGTTGATGCCGCCGATCGATCGCAGGACGATTATCTCTCGTTGCCCTACGCCAAAGCCAAGGAGAAAGTGTTGGAGGAATTTAGCCGCCGGTATATCAAGGCCAAGCTCGATCATCATCAAGGAAATGTCACGCATGCGGCGGTCGAAGCGGGGTTGCCGAGGTCCTATTTCCACGAAATCATGCGGCGATATCTGAAGGACTGAATCCAGGCAGAGATGTCACTTTTCACTGACAGTTTCCTGCACGATCAGCCGAAAACCGTGAATTGGAGGAGTTTTTGAGATAAACCCCACCTTGTCATCTTCTGCTGACACTATAAAGTTCTTATTTCACGCCATGTTATTTATGCCAGCCGTAATGGTAGTCAGTAATAACTGACGCCTGGTTTTCCCGCTCAAATCCCCGCTGCGCCACGATTCCATCGCTGCCTCATAACACATTGTTTTCACGCCTATAAATTGATTTTGTTTGTAAGGCGTTCTGCCGCTGTATTGGCATGGGCCTTGTAATTGTTCAGCGTGAACCATTCGAGGGGTTGTGTTCGTTTTGCCTGCGGATGGAATTTATCAAAAGAGGGGGGTGGTGGAGTTCGGTGGTGCAGTAGGAGAGGGGTTCTGTGGGCTCGATGAGCCCTCAACTTAGGAGGTGTGCACAATGTTTTTGTCACGCAGACAGTTTTTGAAAGTCTCTGCGGGAACGGTGGCCGCGGTGGCGGTGGCCGACAAGGTCCTGGCGTTGACGGCGTTGCAGCCGGTCATCGAAGTCGGGAACCCGTT
>JADLEJ010000059.1 GCA_020846195.1 Nitrospira sp. | reverse complement strand
GATTCCACTTCGCCGATCTGTTGGCCGGCGGTGACTTTGGCGCCTACCTTCGGAAGGTCGATAAACACAATGTCGCCTAGCGCATCCTGGGCAAAATGACTGATGCCGACGGTCGCCTGCGTTCCTTCGGCACGGACCCATTCATGTTCCTGGTGGTAGCGAAGATTGGACGGTATCATGACTCTCCTCGTGACGGCCGCTGCACAAGCAGCCTACGTGAATAAAAGCGCACAGGAAACGGGTTGCGCGATCGTAAAAGCTGCGAAAAACTTTGTCAAGGAATCACCATGGGCGCATCCGGCACGAACACGAGGTGGCGAATGTCGGGCGTGCGGAGTTCATCCGCCTGCTGCGCGAGCCCTGTGAACATGCCCCCCCCGTGCTCCGCCGGGGTGCGGAGCAACACCCATCCCTGCGGAAGGGTTTGTGGCTCGCCCTTCTCCGATTGAATGACATCGCGACTCCATCCCTTGAACGCACCGCCAAACGACCGGACGTCCGACGCCTCGCGGGACGCCCCGCCCAGTAAGAGATCGAAGCCGCGGCGACGCGCTTCCGCCGCATCTTCCCCGTAGTTCACCAGCGCGGACGTCGGATTCGACAAGGCTTCCGGATGAATTTCGATCACCATCCGCAAACGCGGGACAGCCTTCTGTAAGTATTTCTTGAACCGAGCCAGCGTATCGAGCTCCTGGCGGGCCTTCCATCCGACCCACCGCCAGAGGGTCTTGTCGGAAGCCGGAGCCGTGTCGTTCGGGCGAAGTGCCATGCGCTCGCGCAGCGCCTGGGCTACTTCAGACGAAGGCTGATGGACCTGCGTTTCGAACTGGCGCAACACGCCGTCGCTCACTTCATAGGCAAAACTATTCTCGGCGCGGCTGCGGAACACCAGGCCATCCACGCCGGTCTTCAGCAGATCAGCTAACAGCTGCGCCATTTCTTGCTGGACGGGCGGTGCGAGGAGATCGAACTGCGTCCAGGGATGCACCTTGCGTCTCGTCGGATCGTAGAGCAACATCTTGGATTCCGGGCGATGATCGGACAGCGGCGCATGATACAGATCGAGCACGGCATAGACGGAAATCCCCAGCTCATGGGCCTGCGGAACCATGACCGCATACCAATCCGTGAGCACAGGCCCACGCGACGTGGCAAACAACGCCCCACCGGGCAGATTCGGTAGCGGGTTACTCGTCGGGGGGCTGGTGGGAATCAGCGGCCTCGTAAAGGATGACTCCAGACTGGCATCCATCAGGATGGCACTGATGCCCTGCGCGCTCAATTGTCTGATCCAGGCTTCAACCTGGGACATCGGCGGCAGATTGCTGAAGGAGACATACAGCGCTGTATGGCCCGATCTCGCGCCGGCCGATGAAGCCGGCTGGTTGCGCAGGGCATCGATTCGATGCTGGGCTCGTTCGGCGTAGGAGTTTTGCGCGGAGAGGGGTGCGCCCTCCGGACCGGCCAACGTCCCGTACTCTTTTATCGCCGCCGTGACTTCACCCATTTGTTCATACGCCTGCCCCAAGTCCCAATGGGCCTCCAGCGCGCGACGGGATTTCGGATAGGTCGTGAGATATCGTTCGTAGAGATGAATGGCGGCGGCATACCGTCCATCAGAAAACGCGGTGGAGGCTTGATACCAGAGGCTGGTCTCGGCCGCGACCGCCGGGGTTTCCGTCGGAGGCACGACAGCAGGCATCGAGGCCGGCGGCGACCCGGCACAACCAGCCACGAAGACCATGAGCAGGAGGAGAGAGAACAGTAGCGAGCCGGCCCGACGGCCCGGCAAGGACCGTCGAGCATGGATCACATAAGCATTGGCCGCGCTCAATGTGCGCCTACCCGACCAACTCCATTTCGGCAAAGAAATACCCGATCTCGAACTTGGCTGTCTCCGGCGCGTCCGAGCCGTGCACCGCGTTGAATTCAATGTTGGCCCCATGCGCCGCACGGATCGTCCCCTGCTCGGCCTTGGCCGGATCGGTGGCGCCCATCAGCTCGCGATTCTTCTTAATGGCATTGTCGCCTTGCAGTACCAACACCACGCAGGGGCCGGACGACATGAACGTACAGAGGCTGTCGAAGAAGGGACGCGCTTTGTGCACGGCGTAAAATCCCTGCGCCGTAGCTTTCGACATGTGCATCAGACGCATCGCCACAGGACGCAATCCGGCTTTCTCATACCGATTGATAATGTCGCCGATCGCGTTCTTTTTCACGGCATCCGGTTTCACAATGGCAAGCGTTCGTTCACTCATGGGTCGTCAGGCTCCTTCAGCTAAAAATCGACATTCAGTGACAATTCACACACAGTCTCGCGACATTATAAAGAAGCGGCGGAATGACTGGCAAGGTAAAGGACGACCAGAAGTGCCGGATGGCCATTCGCAGATCCGACCACCCACTCACGTTCAGCGACACAAGATACAGGCGTAGCCTGCCTCTTACGATCGGAAATGCGCGGCCAGTTCCCCCGGCTTGAACACGCCCCGCTCGGTGATGATGCCGGTAATCAATGCCGCAGGGGTAACGTCGAAGGCAGGATTGAACACCGCAACACCCGGCGGAGCAACCGGATGGCTGCCGTGAATGGCAGTGACTTCGAGCGGGTCACGTTCTTCGATGGGAATATCGGCGCCCGATTGCGTCTTGAGGTCGATGGTGGAATACGGCGCCGCCACATAGAAGGGAATGTTATGCGCTCGCGCGAGGACGGCCACGGAATACGTGCCGATCTTGTTGGCCACATCACCGTTGGCGGCGATCCGATCCGCTCCCACCACGCAGAGCTGAATCTTCCCCTGGCGCATGAGAGCACCGGCCATATTGTCCGTGATGAGCGTGACCGGGATCCGATCTTGCATCAGTTCCCATGCCGTGAGGCGCGCGCCCTGCAAGACCGGCCTGGTTTCATCGGCAATGACCTGGATCTGCTTCCCCTGCTCCCACGCCGCCCGAATAACACCCAGGGCCGTTCCATACCCGGCGGTCGCAAGGGCCCCGGCATTGCAGTGCGTCAGAATCGTCTGACCACTCCGGATCAACGCGGCCCCATGCTGCCCCATGGCCTTGCAGAGGGCGATATCTTCATCCAGGATCGTCTGCGATTCTGTGATGAGTTCCTCTTGAATGCTCCCCACTGGTTGCCCCTTCAGTGCCGTCAGTTTCTGTTTCATTCTGGCAATGGCCCAAAACAGGTTCACGGCGGTGGGCCTGGACGCAGCCAGATGGTCGCAGATATCTCCGATTGCCCTGATAAGCTCATCATAGTCAGTCGTCTTCAGCGCACGCGCGCCCAACGCCACACCCATGGCGGCCGTGACACCGATGGCCGGCGCGCCACGGACTTTCAAGTCCCGGATCGCCTGCGCCACCTCGCGATAGTCCCGACAGTCGATGAATTCGACGTGCATGGGAAGGCGGCTTTGATCCAGCAGACGAACCGCTCCGTCTTTCCATTCGACGGTGGGCACCATAGGCATGTCCTCCGGTTGCGTAAGGGGAAGGAATCGGCCGTCATCTCAGGACGGCCGAAAAATCGTGCCATCATGACGATCAGCAAGGCACGGGTCAAGGGTATGATGGCAGGATACTCAACCATACGCGGTGCGAGACCACGCGGGTGGGTCGAGAGATCGATCAGTACGAAGGCGGCGTTACCGGAGCTCTTCCTGCAGAATCTGCGCTGCCAGCTTCACATCATCGTCACTCAACGATGGATAAATCGGCAGCGAAATGGCGACAGCATCGGCCTCGTCACTGGCAGGGAAATCAGCCAACTCAAGATACCGATGCAAGGGCCGGAAGACGGGCTTGCGGCACTGCAGACCTCGGTGCG
>JADLEJ010000058.1 GCA_020846195.1 Nitrospira sp. | reverse complement strand
TTGATAAACAGGCCGCTCGTTCCGCTCGCCGTCACCGCATCGCCCGCCACCACGCCGCTGAAGCTCACGCCGCTGTGGCTCACGGTCGCGCTGGTCGTCCCATCGTACACTTTGTTCGCCGCCGTCAGCCCGCTCACCGTCGCCGCCTTCGTCGTAATTGTTGCCGTCGTGCTTGCGGTACTGCCCAGACTGTAGTTGCCGCTGTCGCCGCCGCTGATGGTCAGGCCGCTTACCGCCACCGTTTTGCCCGTCCCCACGTTCTTATCTGCAAACGCCCCGGTGCCGCTCGCCGTCGTCACCGTATCCCCCGCCACTACACCATTCAACGCATGCGTCAGGCTCGCCGCCGTGTTCCCGTCATACACTTTATTCGCCGCTGTCCCAGTATAGGTCAGCGCCTTCGCTGTGATGTTTGCCGTCGTGCTCGCGGTACTGCCCAGGCTGTAGTTGCCGCTGTCGCTGCCGCTGATGGTCAGGCCACTTACCGCCACCGTTTTGCCTGTCCCCACGTTCTTATCTGCAAACGCCCCGGTGCCGCTCGCCGTCGTCACCGTCTCGCCCGCCACCACGCCACTCAGCGCATGCGTCAGACTCGCCGCCAGAGTCCCGTCGTACACTTTGTTCGCCGCCGTCCCGCTATAGGTCAGCGCCTTCGCTGTAATATTCGCCGTCGTGCTGGTTTGGTCCGTGAACGTATAGTTCCCCACGTCGAGCCCGCCGTAGGTCGTCCCGCTCAACGTCACAGCCTTGCCTGTCCCCACGTTCTTATTGATAAACAGGCCGCTCGTTCCGCTCGCCGTCACCGCATCGCCCGCCACCACGCCGCTGAAGCTCACGCCGCTGTGACTCACCGTCGCGTCGGTCGTCCCGTCGTACTCTTTATTCGCCGCCGTCAGCCCGCTCACCGTCGCCGCCTTCGCCGTGATGTTTGCTGTCGTGCTCGCCGTACTCCCCAGGCTGTAGTTGCCGCTGTCGCCGCCGCTGATGGTCAGGCCGCTTACCGCCACCGTTTTGCCTGTCCCCACGTTCTTATCCGTAAACGCCCCGGTGCCGCTCGCCGTCGTCACCGTCTCGCCCGCCACCACGCCACTCAGCGCATGCGTCAGACTCGCCGCCAGAGTCCCGTCGTAGATTTTGTTCGCCGCCGTCCCGCTATAGGTCAGCGCCTTCGCCGTGATATTCGCCGTCGTGCTCGCCGCACTGCCCAGACTGTAGTTGCCGCTGTCGCTGCCGCTGATGGTCAGACCGCTTACCGCCACCGTTTTGCCCATGCCCACGTTCTTATCCGCAAACACGCCGATGCCGCTCGCCGTCGTCACCGTATCGCCTGCCACCACGCCACTCAGCGCATGCGTTAGACTCGCCGCCAGAGTCCCGTCGTACACTTTATTCGCTGCCGTCCCGCTATAGGTCAACGCCTGCTGATTCACTGTCAACGTGCCATTGACATAACTTGCAACCGCATAACCGAGTCGTCCAACCGCGCCGCTGGCAGTCAGAGTATGAGATCCTGCCGTAGGATTGTTGCTGGTCGACAGACTCCCTCCGACAGCGACCGTTGGAGCCGTGCCGAAGGCTTGGGCGACCGTATCCCCATTGACCCCGCCAAGCGTGGTCGACAGCGTGAACGCATCACCGTAGGTGATGGTCTGGCTATCGGCCGTGATAGTCGCCGCGGGCTGTTCCCGATAGATTCCATACAATCCAGTGCCAAGAGCCAGCGTATAATTGGTGGCCGCTTCATCGCTGTTGTAACGGAAGCGGCCGCTTCCGTTACCGATCAGCGTGGCCAGGTCGGTGCTGCCACTAACGCTGCCGGAATAGAGCGTCGCCCGTCCACCAGCGCCCACTGTGACCGCCGGACTGCCGGAGAGCAGGAGATTGCCACCGGTTGGCGTGCCCGCAGCGGCCGTCTTCCCGGCATTGAGCATGAGAGCGGAGGCGCTCGTATCAGTCGTGGCGAGATTGCCCGCGACCGTTAAGTCGCCGCTCAGGGTTTCGATACGGACGGCCCCCGTGGCGCTGACCCCGGACGTTGCTCCAACCGTGCCGATGGTCAAGGCATTGCTATCGGCGTAGGTCACCGCGCCAACGCCGCTGGCTGCCAGCGTCCCGACATTGTTGCTAGCGTGATCCAGCGTGACGGCGCCGCCCAAGAGCGCGAGCTTATCGGCCACGACATACCCACCGGTCCCATCGGTGACGGCGCCGGTCCCCTGGAGCGTGATCGTATTCGTGCCGGTCGCGGTGAGGGGCGCATCGATGGCGAGGGCCCCTCCATAGAGGCTAATCGGCCCGGCAATCGTCGTGGCGGAGCCAATCGAGATGTCGTTGCTATTGGTAATGCCTGTGAGCACTGTATCGCCCGTGAGTCCGGTCCCGGTGTACCGGCCAATCGTCAGCCCGCCTAGATTGGCAATGCCGTTGATCACTAGATTCGCGGCCGTGCCCGTGCCCGTAAAGTTGCCACCCGACGTAGTGCCGCTCCAGGTGAAGGCGTTACCGAAATCGCCGCCGTCAGGCGCCCAGGTGAACCGCCCTGTCGTATTCAGCGTAAGTTTATTGGATCCACCTGTAATCTGGTCGCCAATTATGGTGACCTGGCCACTTCCGGCGTTGATGGTCGCAGCGCCTATCAATCCGACCCCTCGGATGCCCGAGCTGTGTCCATTGCCCGCCCACAGCAGCACATCGCCACCGCCGGTCGCCATCGTGCCGCTGAGATCCATCGCATTATAGTTACAGCAAACGTTACCCACCGAAGGACCGTCGCCGACCGTTAGGCCGTTCCAGGTCGTGCTGCCACCGTTGCTATTGCTGCCACCCGCCCAAAGGTGCCCGCCATTGGTTGTCACGTTGTTGAAGAACGACACTCCACCAAACCCGGTATTCCGATAGTCGGACCACAGCACCATATCCATCGGCGTGCTGCCGCTGGCCGCGATCTGCCCATGCGCCTGGATCCGGCCATCGGCTTGCAGTGTCAGCGTCGAACGTGCGCCGCCGGTCTTGAGGATGGAGGCCGCACTGTCGAGAGCAATGCTCGTATTCGCTGCGGCATTCGATTTGATGAAGATATCGCCGGTATTCGAGCTGGTCAGATTGGCGTTCACCGCGATATTTCCGCCGTACAGGGTAATAGGCCCGGCCACGCTCGTGGCACTGCCGATCGTGAGGTCGGCCGTATTGCCGCTCTTGCCGAGCGTCAATCCGCTGATCGTGTTCGCAACCGTCCAGCCAGAGAGCGGCCAGGTCAGCGCTGAAGAAAAACTGGTGCCGAACGGTTGGACGGTCAGGGTTCCAGTGGTATCAATGGCACTCGCAGAACTCGTGGCCACGGTGTTCCCGGTGAGGATGATGTCGCTCGAGCTGCTGGTGACCGCCGTAGCGGTTTTCTTCCCAAGAGTTGACCCATTGATAGTGACTCCTCCGGATTGGCCATTGACGAGTATGTCTCCCGTATTGGCCAGCACGTTCGTATTCTGCAGCCACACGCCATAGTTCGATCCAGTCGCCGCTCCAGTGATCGCAATATCGCCGCCACCCGTGGCCTGAAGAAGCTTGGTCGAGTTTTCATCGAAGACCAGGCCATGCGCCGCCGCACTCGTCGTCCCGTTCACCGAAATCGCGGTACCGCTCGACTTGCTCGACGTAATAGAGAGCCCCGTTCCAGTCCCCAATCCTCGGCTCAATTCCACCCCGTAGGAATCGGCGCTCTGGCCGTCGATGGCGACAGCCCCATCCCCACTATGGGCCGTCAACGCACCAAAAACTCCAATTCCATGATAGGCATCCGCGCCGGATGTCGTACTGGTCTGCCCCTTGAGCCGGATGTCGCCGCCTCCGGAATACAGCGCACTCGCGCTCGTGTTGGTCGTACCGATCTGAATCCCATGCACCGTGGTGCTGAACGCCGGTCCATCGGGGCGGCCATCGGCATCGGCATCCGTGCCGCCGCCCAGCGTGAGATGCCCCCCACCGGTGGCTTGACTGGTCAGCCCGTTCGCACTGTTGAGGATCACCGAATTACCGAGCAGGATGTGCCCGTCGGAATTGGCATCCGAATCGCTCCAGAGCGTCAAGGCACTATTGTTGGTTTGCAGCGTCTTGCTGGCCGCCACGGTAATATTCCCCCGTGACTTGAGCAGGAGACTTCCTGTCCCATTCGCGGTGCTGGTCAGATTGGCGTTCACAGTTAGATTGCCACCGTACAGACTGATCGGACCGGCCACGCTCAAGGCATTCGACAGCGTCAGCGGCAGAGTATTGGTGCTCTTGCCCAAGGTAAAACTGCCGAGGTTCGTGCCGAAATTCCAATCGTCGTCGAAGGTGAGTGCGCCGGAATTGCCGGCTCGAAGCTGCGTAAAGGCGGCGCCCTGAGACTGAATCGTGAGACCGCCTGTGCTCTGGACCGCGATCGACCCGCTTCCTGTATTGGTGTCGTTGCGCTGTTGAATCGAATCGCCCTCGATGAGGATATTGCCGGAGTAGGCGTTGGTTGCGTCATACCCGATACGGATGTTTCCCGCTGTGTCCACTGTCGTGAGACGGATAGCATTGTCATGCTGGCTGCTCGTCTGCGAGTTGCTGCCACGCAGGGTAATGGCGCCGGTCTGCGACGTGACGGCAACGACATTGGTCGTACTGGTCGTTTGGAATTGCAGGCCCGACGAATCGCCGCCTGTGGAGGAACTGGCGTAGGTGGCACTCCCGTCCAGCGTCAGGTTGCCGCTGACCGTGCTGATGCGAACATCATCGCCAGTTCCTTTGGGCAGCGCAATCAGCCCATGCCGCCAGCCTGTACCGACTCCGCTCGCGCTGGCCCCGATGCCGGTCATGGTGAGATGGCCGCTGGTCGTTCCGATGCTCACATCGCCCAACCCTGCGCCTGCCGCTAGGTCGTTATACTCCGCGCCCGACCACACGCCCGCACCCCTGTTGAAATTCGACGTATTTTTCAGCTCACCGCGAATGGACAGATTCCCAGCACCGGTGGTCACCGTGCTCCCGGCGCGCAGTTCGGTCCCGCTGGCAAAGCCGACGGTCCCGGCGGTGTAATTGCCGATCCCATCGAAGGTCAGGTTTCCGCCTCCGGTCGTCACGGTCGCCGCCCCCACTAACAGCCCGGTGGAATACGAATAACTGGTACCCGACGACGACACGGACGAATAGCCATAGCCCGCCAGGTGGCCGCCCAGGGTCGTGAGACTGACACCATTCTGTACTCGGAGTCCGCTCCCTAATCCCGTCGACGCAGCGGCATACCCATCGCCGACGGTCAGAGCCGTCGCTCCGGCAAAGGGAACCCATGGGGTGATGCCGTTTGTATTCGTCAGATAGTTCCCACCCATCCAGAGGCCGCCGCCGTTCGTACTGATGTTCGCCCCGACATCGACCCGCCCGGACCCGCTCCCGTCTTGATCCGCCAGCAGCACCACATTCATATTGCCGGAGGTGGCGGTCAGCGGCGACGAAACCGTAATATTGTTGTTGGCCTGCAGTTCCACGGTCGATGCACCCGTCCCGCCCGATTTCGTGATCGCGCTGGCGACCGTGATATCCCCGGCGCCGGACGCCCCGATGGCTTTGAGCAGCATCCCACCGTCGGCCGAACTGGTCAGCTCGCCGTTGAGCATGAGCCCGCCGGTGTAGAGACTGATCGGCCCGGCCACGCTCAAAGCATTCGACAGGGTCAGCGGCAGAGTATTGGTATTCTTCCCAAACGTAAAACCGCTGAGGCTCGTGCCGAAATTCCAGTCGTCGTCGAAGGTCAGCGTACCGCTTCCCGCACTCAGGCGAGTAAACGTCGTACCCTTGGACTGGATCGTAAGCCCCCCGGTGCTCTGCATCGAAATCGACCCGCTCCCGGGATTGGTATTCCGCTGATGAATGGAGTCGCCTTCGATCAGAATATTGCCGGAATACGGATTGGTCCCGTCGGCGCCGATCTTCATCGTCCCCGCAGTATCCCCCGCCGTGAAGCGGATCGCGCTTTCAGTCGACACGGTTTCCTGCGAGTTGGATCCACGCAGGGTGATCGCACCCGTCTGCGACGTCACCGCCACCCCATCCGTCTGGAGCAGCAACCCTGCGGTATCCGTCGTACTGGCGCTAAAGTTGGCCTGCCCATCCAGGGTAATGGCGCCACTGACACTGCGAATGCTGATCTGATCACCACCGCCTGACGTCGTCACCATCAGTCCATTTCGCCAACTCGATCCACCGCTATCAGCCCCGATGCCGGAAAGATTGATGGCGCCGCTGGTCGTACTCAACGTCGCACTGCCGTTGTTGGTCGAAGTCGTTGTCTGAAAATTGTGACCGATCCATAGGCCCACACCGTTCGTGAAATTCGACGTGGACTTCAACTCACCACGGATGGACAATTGACCCGCATCGGTAGACACAATGCTGCTGTTATGAATTGCAACTCCTTTCGCGGTCGCAACGCTCCCGCTTGAATAGTTACTAATCCCATCAAAGAAAAGATTGCCTCCGCCGGTCGTCACTGTGGCGCGGTTGAGCAAGACACCGGTAGAGGTATTTCCTTCCACTCCGGTCGAGTACCCGTAGGCAGCCACGTTTCCACCGCCGGTACCAAGCGTGACTCCATACCCAATCTGGACTCCCGTCCCCAGGGATGCGGACGCGGCGGCATACCCATCGCCGACCGTCAAGGCGCCTGCCCCAGTAAAGGGCACCCACAAGGTGCCGCCGTTTGTATTCGTCAGATAGTTCCCACCCATCCAGAGGCCGCCGCCGTTGGTGCTGATATTCGCCCCGACATCGATCCGCCCGGCCCCGCCCCCGTCTTGATCCGCCAACAGCACCACATTCATCTTGCCTGAAGTGGCCGTGAGCGGCGCTGACACCGTAATGTCATTATGAGCCTGGAGTGTCAGGGTGGCGTCACCCGTCCCGCTCGATTTGGTGATGGCGCTGGAAACTGTAATATTACCGGGATCGCTACTACTGCTCCCTGCGCCAGGCCCAGTATTGTTAGTCGTATCGATGGTGACGGAGGTATCGTTGCCCAGCGATGTCGCAATCGTGCCCGCCGCGCCGGCATTGATCGTATAGTTGTACGGATCGATCAACCACAGGCCGCCCGATCCCTGCGGCGCTCCGGCATCGACCGTGGCGCCATCGATCTCGACGTGAGCCCCCGATGTTTCGATGCGTCCGCCGTTGCCGCCCTCGGCACCGCCGCGCGCCTGCAAAACTCCCTGCGCCTGTGTCATCGAATCAGGGTTCCGCACATCTGACCACAGCACGACCGTGCCGCCATCGCCTTTCGTCGTGGCGGAGGCATCCACCACCGCGCCCGGCTCCATCGTCACTGCCGCCGCCTGATGCATGGCACCCGAACCTTGCCAGCCGCCTCCAATGAAGACCTCGCCACCGCCGGTGGCGCCAGTCGCGGCGGTAGTCGACTGCGCGCCCAGCGTAATGGCACCGCCTTCCAATATGATGCGTCCGCCCTTGCTGACCAGACTGGACGCCTCCAACAAGCCGTCGGTTTTGACGACGCTGCCTTGCAGCTGGTTCGCGCCGAGCGCGGAGAGGACGATGAGTCCGCCAGGCGCCAAGACCGCCTGGCGATTTTCAACCAGCGTCGCAATGGTCGCCGGCTCGACGCGCAAGCCTTCGAGTCGGCGAAGCGGATCGAACCGCAGTTCATAGGCTTCGCCCGCCGCCAGCGCCACGGTTCCGAGTTCAGCGACGATGACACCGTGGTTGCGAACTTCCGGCGCGAGCAAGGCGATATAGCCTCCCATGGCGGCTTTCAATTCGCCTTCATTCAGAATACGGCCCGTCGCGCCGGCACGCGTGAACCGTTCGCGTCCCGCAAGGAAATCCTCGATGCTGAGCTGATGCGTAGTGGCCACCAGCCCACCGACATTGACCGACGCGCTGGGCGAGAAATAAAACCCGTTGGGATTGGTCAAGTAGACCTGTCCGTTGGCGGAAAGACGGCCGAAGATTTGCGTGGCCTGGTCGCCAAGAATGCGATTGAGCAGCACGCTGTCCGCTGACGGTTGGCGAATATCGACGCGCGCCTGGCTGCCGATATCGAAACTCTGCCACTCAATGGCCGCGCGGGAGGTATGCTGGTCGATGGTCATCGTGGCAGGCTGGCGAGTAATCGTCGCCGCGCCGCCCACAACTCGCTCTCCCACCGGCAATTGCGACGGCGCCGGCGGTTCCGCGAATCCAACCGGATGACCCAGCATCAGACCCGCCGCCAGCGCGCTCAGCAGGTACAGCGCCGTTCTCACCAGCCCCATAGCTCGTCCCTTCTTCAGGCAGACAGGGCGCGGTCGAACGATATGACGTGATCGAATCTGATTCATAGCATTCGCTCTTGCCGTGCCGCCGTTCCTGAACGCGTTGTTGTGATGACCGAACTCGGTCATGCTGTGCCGGATCGAGGGGGAAACATGATCCTGGCAATGGCTACCTATGATATTTCGGTTGCGATTGAGCAAAACTGAAGACGCGGCGACACAGAGCGCCGCCTCCTGTTATGAAACCAGGCAGTGCCCTGTCACTGCGGAGCTGATCGGAAATCTGCAATTAGAATGCGTAATGAACCGAAAACCAGAATCGGTTTTTCGTCAGCGAACCGTCCTGATCATGCCCGGTGGCGGTTGGATTGGGATTGTCTCCTAACCGATGCGCCCAAGTGGCGTCTAGGGTAATTCCAAGAGGCGCACGCCAGCTCATGGTGAGACCGCCGCCTTTCAAGGAATACGACTGTCCATTATTGGCAGGATTGGAGACCCACCCCGCGTCGAAAAATCCAGTGAGTCCCACTCCCCAGGGAAGAGTACCGCGCAGCTCACCGGTAGCCAGCCACCCGGTCGATCCGCTGGCTTCGTTTACTGGATAGGCCCGAAGACTTTGTGGGCCGCCCAGATAAAACTTTTCCGCCGAATCCATCGTGCTGAACGCCTTCTGCCCAGTAAACGCCCCAAAAACCGAGAGCCCTGAAACCATCTGCTGTTGACGGCTGACATACCACCGTATTTTTGAAAACGTCCCTCCGACATTAGGGTTTTCACCCACATCGTGCGTGCCTTGGCCGACTTCGCCGACAATAAGATTGAGACTGCCGAAGGTAGCACCGGATGTTCCAAGCCATTCCTCGAACCAGTTTCCCGCGAATCCGACAGTGCCTTCGTTGATGCGGTAATTCGACCTGGTTACGCTCAGCGCCTGATTGTTGAAACGCCGGTAGTCGTAATTCATGAGCCATTGCAGATTGTAGTTCCGCGCCCGAAGCAACGGGTACAGCGCGCTAATTCCTACGCTTTGCGCCTCGCCGTTGACATGCAATGCTTCGAACTCCGGCGTAATCAGCCGGTACGACAACCATGAGGCGTTGACTCCGATTTGCCACCCATCGTACCCAACGGGACGTGTGTACCCTACTCTGCCGTATTGGCTCCCTTCGGAAAACACGCCGGTCAGGCTCAGTCGATCGCCTCGCTTGAATGGACTTTCCACCCGCACTTCCGCAATACCCTGCATGGCCCCTGTCGCGCGCTGCCCGCCATTGTTGACGATCGCATCTCCTTGAAACGGCGGATCGTCGCTAGCAGTGACCAGGACGTTGGTCTGTCCCAATCGTTCGCCGGACGCCAATGCCCCGGACGACTGCACCCCGACTAAGTCGTCGGCTAACAGCAAGCCACGATCCAGGGCCTTGGTACTCAAGGGCTCGTCAGGATGAAGTTGTTCTCGGACCATGCCGAGAACATGTTCCGGCTTCACTCTCGTTGGAGGGGTTCCTTCAAGCAACACCTCTCCGACTGTCGCTTCAATAATGTTGATAAGGATGGACCCGCCGGTCACGTCCTGCTGCGGAAGATAGGTCCGCACAATCCACCCTCGCTGACGATAGTATTCAGCAACAGCTGCAGCGGCTCTTTGCAATAACGCAAGATCGACCTGTCGGTCGGCATAAGGAGCCACGACTCGCCGCAACTCCTCTTCCGGCACCAATGTATTTCCTTCAAACCGGTAGCCGGAGACAAAAACCGTCACCGCACCCTCGGTCGGCTCATCGGGCGGCGTCCCAGGCGCAGGGGTTGGCACTTGCCCCGGTATAGCCTCTCGCCGCTCTTGTTCGATTTGACGTCGTTCTCGCTGCTGAAGCACACCAGCATCTGGAACCGTTTGCCCCAATGAAGTCGACTCCATCAACGCGAACGTACCCAGTCCTACCGGAAGCGCCGCCATAGCAATGACGAATCGTCGAATAAAATGATCGCGCCTCACCAATACACTCATTTCCTTTGGCAGTCTGATCCTAATAGCCCTGACCGAAGGCTTGTTTGGGTCTATCGAGTACCGTCTGTATTCATTGCCGCTCTTTGTATAATGTCGGTATCTATTCGTTTCACTTGAGTGAATGAATCCCTCTTCACTACATCGACTCCACCTAACAACATGTAAATACGGATAAAAGCGATCGACTTGAACGAAACAGGCTCGAACTTATGGAGCTAAATGAGGATGCGCAGGTACTCGCGCGAGAGACAGACTCCCCTTCGCGTGCCGAGGGAAGACGGTACTATCCCATCAGAAACTGACGTTGCAGACTGAGAGCCGATTTAGAAATTAGTCTAGGTAAGGGGAAAAAAACGAAGACCGCTGAAGCCTCAGCAGTATAGATGCGCGATCGGTTTGCCAGATCGCGGTAGGTGGTCGGGGCGAGAGGATTTGAACCTCCGACATCCTGCTCCCAAAGCAGGCGCGCTACCGGGCTGCGCTACGCCCCGACGATACTCTCAGACTGCCGCACACGAAGAAGTTCCTTGGCTTGCAGAAAGGCCTTGGCGCGATGACTAACACGGTTCTTCTGTTCAGCAGAAATTTCAGCTAACGTCGCTCCAAGTTCCGGCACATAAAAAACAGGGTCATAGCCAAATCCTCGGGATCCGGCCGGAACTTCCGTAATATATCCTGTTAGCGAACCAGACGCCACTTGAGCCGGTTCGCCTGGCACGACAATGGCTGCAATGGTGATAAATCGCGCGGTACGCCGCTCGCGAGGCACTCCGGAAAGTTCTCGAATCAGTTTCCTGCAATTATCCTCGTACGTAGCGTCTTCGCCGGCATAACGGGCAGCATGCACGCCAGGACGCCCATCCAACGCATCGACCTCCAACCCGGTATCGTCGGCCACAGCTGTAAGACCGGTCACTCGCGAAATCTCTGTGGCCTTCTTCACGGCATTGGCTTCGCAGGTCAACCCGTCTTCTTCCACTTCCGGCGCCCCAGGGAAATCGTCCAGGGTGCGAATGCGGATGCCCAGATCACCGAGCAAAGCCGCCAGTTCTTCCCCCTTATGCCGATTTCGAGTCGCTAAGACAATCTCCGTTATCACAATAGTCCTATTAATCCAGCGAACCGATCAACTCTTTTTGAATCGCGGTGAGCCGTTGAATCGCCTGCCAGCCGAGATTCAAGAACTCGTCCATATCATGCTTGGCAAACGGCGTCTTTTCCGCAGTTCCTTGAACTTCAACATACTGACCGCGGCCAGTCATGACCAAATTCATATCGACTTCAGCCATTGAATCTTCGGTATAGGCTAAATCGACCATCACTTCTCCGCCCACTTTTCCCACACTAATCGCCGCCAGATAGTCGGTCAGCGGAAGACGCTTGATCAAATCCTTCTTCTTCAACACGGCGAACGCATCGGCCAGCGCAATGAACGCCCCGGTAATCGACGCGGTTCTCGTTCCCCCGTCGGCCTGAATCACATCGCAATCGATCCAAATGCTCCGCTCGCCCATCTGTGTCATATCGGTCACGGATCGCAACGCCCGCCCAACCAGCCGCTGGATCTCCAGCGTTCGCCCGCCCTGCTTTCCCTTGACGGCTTCCCGGGAAGTCCGCTCATGAGTCGCGCGCGGGAGCATGGAATATTCGGCGGTGACCCATCCGCTTCCTTTGCCCTTCAGAAACGGCGGCACTTTCTCCTCAATCGAGGCCGTACAAATGACCTTGGTCTCCCCCATTTCAATGAGAACAGAGCCTTCAGCATGTTTGGTGAAATTTCTCGTGACTTTGACCGGCCGATGCTGGTCTTTTCGTCGCCCGTCAAATCGAACTAGTCCGGCTACCGCACTCATCGCATACTCCCCTTCCGTCATCAAAAAGTGAGGATGGAATTATAGTGAAGCCCTGCTCAAAGCGCAAACCAGCAGACAGCGACCTTCAGGATCAATCGCTACTCCGCACGGCTCTCTAAAGACTCTCTAAATTGTACGAAATACGCCTATGCCATAGACACATTCTGTACAAATTACAGTTGACTCAACCACTGTTTCTTCATCGCACCACAAAGGAACGACTCTGACTAAAAGACACGAACGGCTTGCTGGCAAAGGTTTTTCATGCGACGCTCAGTCCTGAAAGTCATAGATTGCAGAGCGCGGAACCCTTTGGTGCACCGCCGCTATTGATTGGCACAAGAGGTGCAGACCTGCTGGTAGTTCATGCGACTCTCAAGAGTCCACCGAACAAACCGATAATGATTCGACACAACACCAGTCTTTCAACTGAGATCTCACAATTACTCCATGCCTACTTTGCCTGATCGAGACGCGCAACAAGCCCTCCTTGAAAACCGGAATATTCTGGTCGTCGACGATGAAGAACCCATTCGCCGCCTACTTGGCTATATGCTCCAAACCCATGGCTATGCGGTCACACTCGCAGCCGACGCACGCGAAGCCCGGCAGCGGATAGATGAACAACCCTTTGCCTTAATGCTGTGCGACGTAAATATGCCAGGGGAATCCGGGATGGATCTCGTCAGAAATCTACTCGTGGACCGCCCACATATTGCCGCCATCATGGTTACCGGCCTCGATAGCTCCGTGCTGGCGAACGCGGCTCTCGACATGGGAGCGTTCGGCTATATCGTCAAGCCCTTCGAATCGAACGAGGTACTGATCGATGTCGCCAATGCCTTGCGCCGCCGCCGGCTGGAAATGGAAAACCGCTTACATCGGGATAATCTTGAAGAAATTGTCAGAACCAGAACGATGGCGTTGCAGCAAGCCCTTGAGTGGTTAGAGCGCAGCGAGAAAGAACTCCGTCTCTCCCGGGAAGAAACCATCCAACGATTGGCTATTGCCGCTGAGTTTCGTGACTGCTCTACCGCCCAGCATATCCAGCGAATGAGCCACTATTGCGAATTACTGGCGCGCAAGGTTGGCCTGGCTCCAGAGCGAGTCGATCTGATTCGCACCGCAAGCCCGATGCATGACATCGGAAAAATCGGCACCCCCGATCATGTGCTGCTCAAGCCAGGGAAATTTACCGCCGCTGAGTTCGACGTCATCTCCCAACACGCCGAAATCGGCTATAAGATCCTCACTGGATCGGACTCCGAGCTTCTCAAAGTCGCCGCGATCATTGCCTGGACCCATCACGAACGGTATGACGGAACCGGATACCCCCGCAAATTGAAAGGCGAAGAGATCCCCATCGAAGGGCGTATTGCCTCTATCGCCGACAACTTCGATGCCCTGACCACAGCACGGGTCTATAAACCGGCTTTCGACTTTGAGCACGCCCGCGACTTGATGGTTCAAGAGCGCGGCAAACATTTCGACCCTAACTTGCTCGATCTATTTCTCTCGAATCCCGAAGATCTTCGCCGCATCCACGAACAATATGCCGACCACTCCCGGCAAGACGCCACTGCCGCTTAGCGCGTTCTTCGCAATTCGTTGACCAGATTTTCCCTCGCCGATATACTTTTTTTACTTCAGCGCATACCGCCGCCGCGTTTGCCCGCACGGCCTCAGACCGACCACGACGATGAAAGGGTTGCCATCCATGGCCAAGAAACCGACTGCGATCCACCCACGTACTACAAGCCGGAATTGGATCGCCTATCTTTGCGAAGCTCTAGTTGCCTCCGGCATGATGCCAACGTGGGAAGCCGCGACGTACTTGACCGAAAATCTATTTGGCGAAAAACCCAATCCACGACTCTTAGGCCCCTCTAACGCTCATGAAATCACTGCACAGTTTCTGCATCGCCTCTACGAACCCATCGCGGAAGCGGCATTGCGAGACAGCCATCTTCCGGCCTCGGAGAAAATCCATGTCTTCACCGACATTAGCCTGACCGGAAACTCTGGGGTCCTGGTCGTCCATCTCTCTACGGACGATCAAACCCAACGCCTCTTGTTACTCGATCCCGTAAAAGCGTGGGATCTCGTGTTTGCCGAAGCGGAGTCTTTCAACGCCTGGTCTGAAGCCCGCTATCGGTCGATTTTTCAGGCACTCCAAACCGTCCGCCAGTGTGCGGCAGACGATAGGCTCGTGACTGCCGTCTAGCTCAAATCTCGTCAGCGAGCGTACGCGGTGAACACACTTCGACAGGGTTTTAGAATTTAGCCACAAGCGACCGCTAGGCAGGCTCATAGTTGAGGTTTGGCGACAGCCATCGCTCAACTGTATGCAGGTCCATCTCTTTCCGGCGGGCGTAGTCTTCGACTTGATCCTTCCCGATTTTTCCCACGGCAAAGTATTTCGCTTCTGGATGAGCGAAGTAGAAGCCACTCACCGCCGCCGCCGGCAACATCGCGAAGCTTTCCGTCAAAGTAATGCCGGCGCTCCGTTCGACTTGCAAGAGATCGAACAGAAGCCGCTTTTCAGTATGGTCAGGGCAAGCCGGATAGCCTGGCGCCGGGCGAATGCCACGATACTTTTCATGAATCAGCTCTTCGAGTGACAATGTCTCCTGCTTTCCATAGCCCCATTCATCGCGGACTCGTTTGTGGAGAAATTCCGCGAAGGCTTCTGCCAGACGATCGGCCAAGGCTTTCGCCATAATAGAATTGTAGTCGTCATGATCCTGGTCGAAGCGCCGGCAAAGTTCATCTAGGCCAATGCCTGCCGTCACCGCGAAGGCCCCAAGATGATCTTTTCGGCCTGAATCATACGGCGCCACATAGTCGGCCAACGCGAGATTCGGCTGGCCTTGAGGTTTTTCAGATTGCTGTCGGAGCGTATGAATCGTCGTGGCTTTCTCCGTACAAGCACCATCGCGAAAGAGTTCAATATCGTCGCCCGCACTTGCAGCGGCAAAGAACCCGTACACTCCCTTCGCCGTCAATAATTTCTTCTGGATGATCTCATCCAGCAACCGGCGCGCATCGTCGTACAGCTCCTTCGCCCTCGGGCCAACTGTGCCGTCGTCAAAAATCGTGGGATACCGACCTTTGAGTTCCCAGGTATGGAAAAACGGCGACCAATCGATGAAAGGCACCAGTTCGCCTAATGGCTGCTCGTCGATTGTCCGCACACCCAGGAATGACGGCACAGGAATCTCGGTGGTTGCCCAGTCCGTCGCGAGCCGGTTCGCGCGCGCCTTTGCGATCGGCAACACCGGTTTGGCGCCACGAGCTTGATGCGCCTGCCTCATCCGCTCGTAATCGTCCCGCACCTGCTGCACAAACCCTGGCTTCTGCGACGGACTGATGAGGCTTCCCACCACACCCACCGCGCGCGAGGCATCCAACACATGGACAACCGACGGCGCATAGGATGGGGCAATCTTCACCGCTGTATGGGCCTTGCTGGTCGTCGCTCCGCCAATGAGCAGCGGCACGGTCAATCCTTCGCGGGTCATTTCCTTGGCCACATGCACCATTTCATCGAGTGACGGCGTGATAAGGCCGCTCAATCCGATTACGTCAACATTGAGATCCTTCGCGGCTGCCAAAATCTTTTCACAGGGCACCATCACGCCGAGATCAATCACCTCATAGTTATTGCAACCCAGCACCACGCCGACGATGTTCTTGCCAATGTCATGCACGTCGCCTTTCACGGTAGCGAGCAACACCTTCCCCTGCGCCTGATACCCCCCCACTCGCTTCTTCTCCTCTTCCATGAAGGGCATGAGATAGGCGACAGACTTTTTCATGACCCGGGCGCTCTTCACCACTTGCGGCAAAAACATCTTGCCGGATCCGAAGAGATCGCCGACGATGTTCATCCCGGCCATCAACGGCCCCTCGATGACGGACAGCGGCTTCGGATATTTCTGCCGCGCCTCCTCCGTATCCTGATCGATATAATCCGTAATGCCTTTGACCAACGCATGCGAGAGACGCTCTTCGACCGTCCCCTTGCGCCACTCATCGTCTTTGACAACGGCCTTCCCCTTTTGCTTCACCGTCTCGGCAAAGCTCACCAGCCGCTCGGTGGCGTCAGGCCGCCGATTCAGCAACACATCCTCAACCAGTTCGAGCAGGTCCTTGGGAATCTCTTCGTACACCGCCAACTGACCAGCATTGACGATCCCCATATCGAGACCGGCCTTGATGGCATGATAGAGAAACGCCGCGTGCATCGCTTCTCGGACCACGTTGTTCCCGCGGAACGAGAACGAGATGTTACTGATGCCGCCGCTGACCTTGGCGCCAGGCAAATTCTGTTTAATCCAGCGAGTCGCCTCAATGAAATTCACCGCATAGTCGTTATGCTCCTCGATGCCGGTCGCAACGGTTAAAATGTTCGGGTCGAAGATAATATCGGTCGCTGGCAGGCCCACCCGCTCCGTCAGAATCTTATAGGAACGCGCGCAGATTTCTTTCTTTCGCTCCAAGGTGTCGGCCTGCCCCTGCTCATCGAAGGCCATGACGACAACAGCGGCTCCGTATCGGTGGACCAGCGTCGCCTGATCGACAAACTTCTGTTCGCCCTCTTTAAGGCTGATGCTGTTGACGATGGCCTTGCCTTGAATATTTTTCAGACCGGTCTCCAGCACCTCCCACTTGGAGCTGTCGACCATGATCGGCACTTTGCAAATATCCGGCTCCGAGGCGATGAGACGGAGAAACTTCTCCATCGCCGCCTTGGAATCCAACATGCCTTCGTCCATGTTGATATCGATAATCTGCGCGCCGCCTTCAACTTGTTGCCGCGCCACCGATAATGCGGCTTCATAGTCGCCGGCCAGGATCAGCTTTGAAAAGGCCGGCGAGCCGGTCACGTTGGTCCGCTCACCGATATTGACAAAGTTCGAATTAGGTCGAAGGATGACTGCTTCAAGCCCGCTCAACCGGGTATAGGGCTCGACCGTTGGAACCGGCCGTGGCCTGATGCTCCTAACAGCTTCGGCAATCTTTCTGATATGGTCCGGCGTGGTCCCGCAGCAGCCGCCTACAATATTGAGCCAGCCGCTCTGCGCCCAGTCCCGCAACTGCGGGGCAAGCGTCTCGGGCGTTTCTGGAAATCCCGTGGGCAATAACGGATTGGGCAATCCGGCGTTCGGATGCGAACTGATAAAGATCGGCGCAATCTTCGACAGCTCCTCAATCAGCGGGCGCATTTCCTTCGGCCCCAGCGCACAGTTCATCCCGACGCTCAGCAACGGCACATGCGAGATCGAATTCCAGAACGCTTCGACAGTTTGCCCCGTCACGCCACGGTTACTGCCGGCTTGGATGAATGTCACAGAAGCCATGACCGGCACGCGGCGGCCACCCTGGTCGAAGACCTGTTGGATGGCAAAGAACGCAGCCTTGGCATTGAGGGTGTCAAAAATGGTTTCGACAAGCAGGAGATCGGCCCCGCCGTCAAGCAAACCTCGAACCTGGTCGCTATAGGCGGCAACCAATTCTTCATACGTCGTTCCCCGGGCGGCCGAGTTGTTGACATCCGTCGAAATTGACGATGTCTTCGTCGTCGGTCCGATCGCGCCAGCCACAAAACATTGCCGCCCCGGTTGAGCCGCTTGCACGGTGAGAACCGCCCGCTTGGCGCACTCCGCCCCGGCCTTCGACAACTCATAGCCCAGGGTCTCCATGTGATAGTCGGCCAGAGAGATTGCCTGCGAGTTGAACGTATTCGTTTCGACAATATCGGCCCCGGCTTCGAGGTACTGCCGGTGAATATCTTCAATGATGGCCGGCTGCGTAATATTCAACAGATCGTTGTGCCCCTTGAGGTCCTGCGTCCAATCCTTGAATCGCTCGCCGCGGAACGCCGCCTCATCCAGCTTTCGCTGCTGAATCATGGTCCCCATCGCCCCATCGAGGATGAGAATCCGGCTCTTGAGCAGCTGTTCAATCGGCAACTGTGAAGAATTACTCACTGGCAAGCATCTCCTGTCACGAATTTTTCAAGAAGGCCATTATACTGGAAGGGTTTCCAACCGGCAAGGAGACCGCTTTCTTGACAGACCTTCCGCCCTGCCGATACGATGCCGACGATCGTACGGAGGACGCCATTGCCGACTCGACGAGCTCAGCACAACCTCGCGTGGCTGCTCCTCCTGGGGTTTCTGCTCTGTATCCCTCACCGCCTTGTGGCCGCACCGTATTTTGAAGACGGTTTCCTTGGCCTGACGCAAAAAGAACTCCACGAACGCCTGGGCATGCCTCAGGCGGTGCGCGATAGAAAATCCGCCCTCCGGGTCTTCACCTACTACCCCATTACAGACTGGCAGAAATACTTCAGCAAGCTGGTTTCACCGGAAAACGGCGAAGACGTCTACACCTTCACCCGAAACGGCATCGAGATCCGTTACTCCTTCGCCTACGCCATTGACCCCAACGATATGAGCGAGACTCGTCCCCTCTTTGTGAAACTGGTGGATATTGAATTTTCACCGCCGGTTCCTATTGCCCAAGTCCCCTCGCTGGTTCCTGAATTTATCCCCTCCCGAGACGCCAAGGCCCCGGCATTCCGTTCCAATATCTGGGTGCTCATTTTTAAAGGGCTTCCATCGGACGCCGCGCGGTTCTTAATTAAAGAAAAGGGGAAAGAGCAGCTGGATTGGACGCTGACGTATCAGTTATTTTCACTTCAGGGTTTGCCAGACCGCCTGACGGCAAGCGCAACGATCGACCGGATGGAAATCGGCACCCAAAGCCTCCAGCTGGTGAGACAGCGTCAGCGTCACACCCACGAGGCCATCATGAATCCCTACTCGCCAGAATTCGCAGAGCGAGTGACACCCTCGCCCACGACGCAACCGAAAAAGATTCCGGTGCCCCACTACGCTGAGTAAGGCGCTGCTAAGGCGCCGCCTGTTTGAGGCGATCCTGCTGCGCTTGCCCCGCGGCAATCGTTTTCCCCTTCATACTGGTCATCGGCCCATCGTCGCTGATATAGAGGAGAATTGGCGTGGCGAATCCTAGCGTAATGAGCAGACAGAGCCCTAAGAGACGCATCAGCTGGCTCTTGCTGAAATACATCATGATCAACAGGACAACCGCCGCCACTCCCGCATAGTTCAAGATTTTTGACTGCGATGTATGCATATCGGCCGCTTGTAATGGCGCCGCCGACGGCTTTGGAGAAGTGGAGGGAAGCGTCACCCTGAAACCCTCCAGCCACTCCACCGCTTTCTGCTTGAACGGCGCGATCACAGACCGCACCGAATCCAAGGCTGACGCAGGACGCTCTTGAGGCGCGGCCTGCTCATGAGTCTTCACTTTTCCCCGATACTTCTCCGGAATATTTTCCATCGAATCGCTAAATCGCGGATTGCCTTGCTCATCGATATAAGAATAAATTGTTGTCGCCTGAGCCTGAGGCGGCAGCAACGCTGGCCCTGCCAACAACAATCCGGCCAACATGATCCATCCCAACAGCAGTCTAATTGGTCTAAACCGAGAGACGGTGCATTTCATCGTTGACCTCATCCATGCGCTTGTGGTCTTACGCTAAGACTGTCACGATCCAGGTCAGCGCTACGTGCTGAATTATCCTGAGATCCTGCCCTGTTAGCTTGACTCGCCCTACCCCCCTTAGTTAGCATGCGCGATCTCATTCAGAAAGCAATTACGACTATGGAACAAACGCCTTCTACCCCCGAACAAATCCCTGTCGACCAGGACGAGCAATCGTTTATTCGACGCCCTCTCGTCCGAAAAATTATCTATGCAGGGTTGACGCTTGCATTTCTGATGATGGTCGTCGTCCCTCTTGCCGTTCAGCTAAGAGACCCCGACTTTCAGAAACACATTGAGCAGCGCCGGGTGATGGCAGGCATGTCGAAAGACCAGGTCCTCAAATCCTGGGGAGGGCCGCAAACGATCAATACCTCTTTCACGAAAGAAGGCCTACGGCGTGAAGAATGGATTTTCGAAGACTGGATCAGTACAGCCGAGGTAAAACACCGCTATCTCTACTTCGAAGAAGGCCTGCTGATCGGTGGGTGGTATGAAGGGTCCGGGGAACGCAAGCCGACCGATTTGCCCGTCGACTCTCCTCATCCAAAGATTCCACGATAACCAAGGCGCGCACCACACCAGTCACCGTGCATCTCGCTAGGACGATGATGAAACTTCTCGAATCGGCAGCCGCAAGCGGCTAATCAGCGTCGTGGCCCGCTCCCATTCGGATTCATCCACCATCACCTGGCAACACAAGTCGAAAACACCGGGATAGAGGCTGCTCACGTGTTCATCTTGAAACAAACAGTCAATCCCGTTGGCCTCACACAGGCTCTTGATGAACCCAAGCTCTCCGACGTCCTGCGCTGTGGTTAGGTACCGCATGCTCATAGAAAAATTACCGTTCCTTTTCTAAGAGAATACCGACACTGCCCGCCCAATCCTTTTCAGATAGAACATCCGTTAGGGCGTCTCCCTGATTTGGACGCGGCGTTCTCGACCACCGCCAGAAACCGTCAGCACGCGCTTCCACTCACGAATCTGATAGACTGCCCACGCATTCGGCTGCCCTTTGTAAAAGGCGGTCGCATCCTCACCCGTAGCATTGAGAAAGATCGGTTCTGTAAACCCTTCCTCAAGCACATAGTCCAACAGGCATTCCGTTGAAAACCCAGGCCCCTGCAACGCGACATCGGCTAGAAGCGTCAGAATCTCATCAGGATTTTGAATAGTAATTGGATTCATCGCTGCCCTCTCAGAGTCTCCAGATTCTAACGAGGCGGCCTTCAAGAAGGCAAGGCTCTCACCCTCCCCCCTCTTCGGTATAGATGATTTCTCGTCTTGAGCCCATCGCCTCCAAAACGAATCACACAAGGATTTGCACTTTCCAGCCCTCCTCTTTACACTCACACATGAGTGAAGATGCTGCTGCTTTTGTCACCATATGATCTCGGCCGCCAGACACCGCCAGCAACTGTGCCACTCGCAGACCTGAACGATGCCGCTCAGCCATGTGTGTGGCCTCCGTAGAAAGCCATGGCATCATCGCCTGCCGAAACGTAATTTTCGACAAGAGGGTCAGAGAACTTCTCAGGGTTTTGGATAACAATTGGCTTTACGCCGTCCTCACAGAATCTGACGGTTCTCGCGAGACGGCCTTCAAGAAAGCAAGGTACGATGGCATCACGACTGACACACGCCCGCTTCCTCGACGCATTGCTCAAAGTCATGGATGGGAAACACCATTGGGCTTGGGATCACTTCGCCACCGGGCAATTGACCAAAGAGCAGCTTAAGATTCATTTCCAGCAAGAATACTTCGTGTATGTCCGCGACTTTCCCGTCTTCCTTGCCAGAATTCATGGGCACAACCCACCGCCATCCGTTCGCCGCATGCTGGCGGAAAATATCTATGAAGAAGATACCGGGGGACTCTCGCTCGGCAAATCTCATCCAGAACTCTTTCTCACGATGATGGACGGACTGGGATTCTCCGCAAAAGATTTTGAACGGATCCGCCCCTTGCCCGCAAGCCGGGCCTATCGCGCATGGTTGGATCGGGTTTCCACACAACCGACCTGGGTTTTAGGCGCCGCGGCCCTCACTGTTTTTGTAGAAGGCAGCGTCAAGGACCGGAAGGAACTGCGCGAGCCCTCCAAGCCGAAGACGGCGGAGGAAATCGAAACGACCATTAAAAACCATCCCCTTGTTCGATATCACGGCACCTCACCGGATTGCATGGATCTCATTCGAGCCCATCAGCTCGTCGAGTCCGGCCATCGGCACGATGCCTATGACATGGTTACTCAAAACGCGCCATCCGCAACGACGCAACAGGCGGTTCTCAGCGCCGTCAAGCGCAGCCTGCGGCTCTGGCTGACCTATCGCGATGCGGTCGCCAAGGCCTGCGGCATCACAAAACCGTAATGGCGCTGCGGCTGAGAGGAGTTCTCCATGCACTCCTAATCGTCAGCGTGATTCTTCCATCTTTTGGGGCCGGATCTGCCATCGATATGGCGTTGATCCCCGCCGGTGAGTATCGCATGGGCACGGCGGAAGGCAGCGACGGCCTGGCCGACGAACATCCCGAACGGCTTGTCTTCCTCCACGCATTCTTCCTTGATCGATTTGAAGTGACCAATCAGGACTATGCCGCCTTTGTCCAATCGACCGGCCATCGACCGCCGACAAATAATAATCCGGCTTCGACGATTTGGGATGGCGCCATGTATCCATCCACCATTGCCACACACCCCGTGGTGAACGTGAGCTGGGACGATGCCGTGGCCTATTGCCGGTGGTCCGGTAAGCGCCTGCCCACCGAAGCCGAATGGGAAAAGGCCGCACGAGGAACCGACGGACGCCGTTATCCCTGGGGCAACGACTGGAGTTGGGAGAAAGCCAACAGCGCCAGCTACTGGGCCAGGCGAACGATTGAGTTTCAAAGCGGCGCCGATTGGGAAGCCTTTTGGATCAAAGGCGACGGCGCACAACTGGCTAAAGAAAACGGCATCAAGGGAGAAGTGTTGACCCTGCCCGTAGGAAGCTTCCCTGGCGGAGCCAGTCCATACGGTATCCATGATCTCGCCGGGAACGCCGCCGAATGGGTGCAGGATTGGTACGATCCGAACTACTACCGGTCGGCTCCCCTCAACGATCCGAGCGGACCTGAGCGAGGCGCTATTAACTCCATGCGAGGCGGGTCCTGGCTGAAACCGGCAATCAGCTTACGGACCACAGATCGAGACTGGGGGATCATGGACAGCCGCCCAAGCGGCACTGGATTTCGATGTGCGAAAGACAGCTTCTAACGACCGCGTCGCCACTTCCAATTGCGCCGCTACACAAATAGCCCAACGGGCGTATGAACATGGCCTGGCAAAACAGCGCTAAGCTCCGAGGCGCTCGCGCCAAAGTGCCTGACCAGCACATCGGCAAAAACATCCCTGAACTCGACCGTCGGTCTGATGTACCGCCCTTCATCGAGGTTCACATCCGTTAATGAGCTAGGCCAGCCTGCGGCGCCCTTGTATACCCCACCCCTCACAGACCCACCGACCAGAAACCAGGCCGAAGCCTTTCCATGGTCCGTTCCCCCGCTCGCATTTTGCCTGGCCGTACGACCGAATTCGGTGCAGGTCATCACCACCACATTATTCATGAGCGGCCCCAGATCATCGACAAAGGCCCGAATGCCTCCGGCAAAATCCGCGAGCCGCCCAGCTTGGCGGTTAGCTGCCGCGCCACCCGCCCCTTGATCGTCATGCGTATCCCACCCACCGATATCCACGGTGGCTACCTCAAGCCCAAGACCCGAGCGAATGATATGGGCAAGATCCCGCATTTCACGCCCAAACGTGCTGTTGGGATACGCCGCACCGTTTTGTGGAGCAGCCGCGCCGATTCCTTCGATTGCCGCAACCCGGCTCATAAGCTCCGGCCCCAATGCATGCACCGCCGAACGAGCCGGATTCGTCGTACTCGATGCCGGATCTTGCGCGTACATGGAGCGAAGATTCGCTTCCAAGGCAGCTTTGGAAGACCCGAGGCGGGCAAAGCTAAACGAAGCCACATCAGTCAATGAAGGCACTAGCACCGTCCCACGCAGAGACTTCGCGACATCGTCGCCGATCGAGGCTGCACGAATCGTGGAAACGCCGGCGGCTGGCACGGCCGCCAGATATCGATTCAACCACCCGTCTCGTTGCTCTGGAAAGCCATGCTCAATGGTGTCTTGATCCGTAAAATGCGACTGCGTACTTCCCGCAAACCCCGCCGCCGGCAAAATCGCCAAGCGGTTGCTGGTATAGAGCCCGTGCAAAGGAAGAATAGACGGATGCATCGCAAACCCTGTCCCTGCCAAATCGAGCCCCGATCCGTCGCCGGATCCCGGCGGAAGAATGCCGATCCCCCCGTTGGTGGATCGAGGGCGCAGAACATAATACTGAGGATCCGAATAGGGCACGATAGTATTCAGTCCATCATTGCCGCCGCGTTGAAACACAACCACTAACGTTTTGCCCGCATTGCTCGCGGCATGCGCCCGGCTCTTGAAGAGCATCTCCAGAGAAAACATATTGGCAGCCAGCGCGGTGGCGGCCAATCCCACGGCTCGCTTCAGGACCGTCCGACGCGAGACCTGTTGGAAGGCCGACGAGCAGCAATGACAGTGGCCCATAGTGGTTCCTCTCAATGATCGTCCTACTATTGATAGAGATAGCGCGGGTTCGTGAGCATGCTCGCCAGCGTCCGGTCGAGCGCCGCTTCTGTGCTGGAGTTGTCCAAATTGAAGGTTCCTCCGCCACTGCGCAACGTCGTCAGATAAATTTGATATTCCGTGGCCGTGGCCACGCGGTCATTCGTGAGGTTCAGAAGAAATCCCAAGACGTCTGCCTCTGTCCTCAAACCAAGGCCCTTTAACCACAGACGAGTCAACCCGCCGTTCGTATCCGATCCGAATCGGATGGTCGAGCCAAACCCTGGTATTGTGGCCTCATACGCCATCGCCGTCTCGTGGAACAAGACATAGGTGTTCAACCAATGCTCGGATTTTTCTTTGTATCCGGTGGGTGGAGGCATTTCGAACAATCCCTGCCCGGCCGCCGTTAACCGCCGGCGGATGGGTTCGTGCGACGACCAAACCCCGAGATTGCGATAGAGCCCGACGACATACTCCAACGGTGTCTTTACCAGACTTCGATAGTTCACCACATTGTTGAAATCCGGCGACGTGACAATGGCAATCAACACTTTGCGTATATCGCCGCCTGAATCGCTAAATACCGACGCCACTTCCGTAATCAGTGCAGACGACGGCGTTTCACTGACAAAGTACTCGCAGAGTTTCTTCGACAAATGCCGAGCCGTTGACGAGTGGCTGGCGGCGATTTGCAACACTCGCTCACCCTCCGTCGGCCCGCTTCCGTCAAATGCGACCGACTGCCCTAAGACCGTTTTCGCTCCCGGACTATGCCGACCAGACACGAATCGAAAGCCAGGCGCCGAGCCCTCCGGCACCGTCCATCCGGTAAACGCCTTAGCAGCCTCGTTGATATCCGCTTGCGTATACCCCGCAGGATGGCCTTGCTCATCCACGCCAAGAGTATGGAGCTCCAAAACCTCGCGCGCATAGTTCTCATTCGGATTCTCTTTCTTATTCACATCGGTATTCAGGTACACCATCATGGCAGGGCTCTTCCCACTCGCAATCAACAAATCTACAAACCGCCCATAGGCCAGCGCCCGGAAGGCCTCATTCTCATAAACTTCGTATTGACCGCGGAAATGCGAACGGAAATCGGTATTGAAATGGTTGTCCCAGAAATAGACCATCTTCTCGAGCAACTGACGCCGGCTATGCAGCTTCCTGATGAGGTCATGGTTCTGCACTTGCTGAAGTTCCGGCTTCAAGACAGTCGGCTCGGGGTCATCTTTTTTCCAGGCACTTTGAGCGGCCATCAAGCGCAAATCCGTATCCGTATCCACGATCGGATTCGCAGCAGGCAACGGGGAAGTTGAATGGAGGTTTGTTGGCCAGGGCTGTGCGGGATCGAGGCCAAGCTGTTCCTTCATATAGCCGGTCGCCCACTCTCTCGCTTGAGCCGCGGCCATATGGGACACGGCATTGAGTTGATTGGGCGTGCCTCCAAAGGTCAGACGATTCAAGACGTGATACCCGAACCAGTTTGCCGGCGCGGCCGGAAGCCCCGATGGAGGAGGGTCCAGTGGAGGGGCCGGCATCGCAATTGTTTCAGGCGGAAGCGGCGTGGAGATGACGCGGGTAAGCCCTGGAATCCCCGCTGACAATCGCTGAATGCTCTTGTTGGATGGTGTTGAAGGTCCGCCGACTACGGAACTAGCCAACGCACTTGGAGCCGCCGCTGCTATGGCAGATTGAGGACTTGATGCGGCAGCAGCTAGGGCTGGCGTCATCCCTATGACTGCCAGGTTGGTTCTGGCCATCGCAGCCGATCCAGATGAAGGGGAACTCGCCGGTTTCATCCCGCCAGAACTTTCTGGTTCAATGGCTTCTCCAGTAATTTGTGCGGCCACCGTGGGCACTATTGCCGATGCGCGCTGAGGCACAGTAGCTGGAGGGGTACTGGCGGCTTTGAGTTTCTTCTTCTTGGAAGGTTTCTGGCCAGGCTCAGCGTTGAGTACGGATGCTCCCTCCTCCTTGACCTCCCGCAGAGTCGGATCGACCGGCCGAATAGGCCTGAGCAGCGAGTGAGTCGCTCCGGAAGGAGCGGCTGAAACCGAATGTCCTTCACTCTCATGCGCGTAGGCCGGAACAGAAATAGAGAGCCCCTGCACAGCCCACAGCGAGAGACTCGCAAAGACAGCAATCCGATGGGGTTGCCGCCACATGGATTCAGCAAGATTCGACTTCATACCGTTCAACCCATCTACACCGAACGCCATGCCTGACCTCCTTCATACAACCGAGGTCCCATCCCGTGATGGCATTGGCTGAGCAAAACCAATACCCTGCGTCTCGTTTGTCGATACTCACCTGTAACCCGTTATGAATCGAGAGGTTATCCGTCCACTTCGGCCCCACTGAGGGATATTCCCTACAGCTGGTGTACCCTTGGCGTCCTCAGGTCACGTCCATAATGTGACGCACCCTGGTTGGCCTTTCATACAAAGAGAAGATGCCCTTGCACTCGATGCGCTACGTACTTCTGATTACAATTGGTAATCGATGCGTTTAGTGGGTACGTGGAAATGAAGGCGGGAGCGTTAGGCACTACGGAGAAAGTACGTACTGCACGTCCTCAACATGAACAAACGGCATGATGAGGCCAAGCCCTTCTTGGTCGTGAGAGAAGTCGTACACCATCGACTCATCCGGGATAAGGCGGCCCACCATGATGACGGCAAGTTCGACAATCTTTCCCGCGGCCATCTCACGCTGCAATCGATCCAAGGAGTCCGCTGGCGGGATCGCTATAAGCTCACCGGGAAGATTGTCCGCCTTGAAACGAACCTGCCCCCACCGGGTAGCGGTAAACACCGGACCGAGAGCCACGAAAAATCCTTTTTTCTCGGGATCGAAACGAGATAACTCTCCCGACCATCGAAACGCGATTTGCCGAGCGAGCGCAAGATTTCCAGCACGACGTTCATCTCGCGCTCGATTCAGTTGAAAGAGGCGGTCGTCATGTCCTGGATCATGATGGCCCTGGCCATAGATGGCGGGCCAATCAGGAGGATTGCCATCCAGGGCTTCAAGAAACCCTTCGATAGCCATTGCATCGTCGAGCAGCTGTACGTCTTGAGGTAACGCGGATGCGAATTGAGAAAGGGATTCGAATCGAATGCGGTTGATCCCCACATCGTCCTGAGCTGCCGCTACGGAAACTAGAAAAACGCAGGAAAGGATGAGCAACGCGACACGTATGGGCATGGCACGAAGGCTATCCGACGGGAGCCTGGGATAGGGCCTGTGAAAAAGCCCTTTCAAGTCCTTGCACGGAAGGGTGATCGGCCTGCGAAACTCCGGCATCCAATAACACCGCTATGCGCGGAGCCGGATCGAGCCGACGAAGGGCGGCTTGAGTCAGCCCCTCAGTCTTCACCGCTTTCTCATAGGTCCCGAACCAGGCCTCAACCACCACACGCAATCCGGCATCACCCGCCTTCATCTTGCCCATCCTCACTTGTTGAAGCAGCTTGATGATCGGATCGGACTGCGCAATAGTCGTAATCGCGCGCTGCAGCCGTTCTTCAGATTCCATTGAGGCCGCCTAGTTGGTCGAACAGGAGCCAGGCCCGCGCGGATCGCCGCAGCTTCCGCAAGACCCACCGCTGCCTGAGCCAGGCGACGCCCACCCACCGGTCGCGCCGACCCCAAATGAGGAAATCTGCTTGTCCAGCCTCGTCCCCTTGCATTGAGGACAAGCCGCTTCATCCGCTCGATGAATCAAGAGTTCAAACCGGTGTTTACATTCGCCGCACACATATTCGAAGATAGGCATATGACACGCTCCTTGTTGGGGCCATTATAAAATCACCCGGACCAGATCGCAATGCGAGGCGCTATGTACCGTGAAGAACAGTCCTTCACCCTCCGATTCAGCCTGGAGGCTAGCTTCCCGGACGACTACGAGGGAGAGGAGGATCAGCGCGCGTGGACCGGCGAATGGGAAGCGCGCATGAAGCCGGACATCCTCAAAACGGTCTTTGAGGCATTGCGCCGCCATCCAGGCTGGTCGGCGCACATTCGGAATCGAGGGATATCGACCCTGGATGAAATTGAAGTCGTCGTCGAAAAGGATTTCGGGAAACCTCAACCGTTCAGCATCTAACCATTAACCATGCTGCCACAACGAGACATCGGGCTCTATCTCCACGTCCCGCTCTGCCGGCAGCGCTGCCACTTCTGCGCCTTCTACTTGGAGATCGCCACACCGGCTCGCATCGACGCCTATCTTTCAGCGCTTGGACGTGAACTGGCGCTCTATCGGCAGCAAAACTTGCTCGACAACCGCGCGCTCCAGAGCATCTATTTCGGAGGGGGCACGCCCACGGTGATTCCAGCGCGGCAACTGGCGGCGCTCCTCGACCATATTCGACAGACCTATGCGGTCGCGCCGGATGTCGAAGTCACCGTCGAAGCTCACCCCTCAACAGTCACACGTTCAGACTTGACGATCCTCGCCAACGCTGGTGTGACTCGGATCAGTCTGGGAGCGGAATCCATGGCGCCCCAAGATTTCATTCCGATCGGCCGCCCAGGCACCGTATCTGAAACCGAGCAAGCCGTCGTCAATGCCCGAACGGCAGGATTTTCAAACATCAACCTAGATCTCATGTACGGACTGCCGGGACAAAGCCTTGCGTCATGGACGGCTACGTTGACATCGCTTCTCAATCTGAATCCAACGCACATTTCATGCTATGCCCTCACCATCGAAGACCACACCAAGCTGGCGCACGATATCGCCAAAGGATTTGTCCCGCCGCCAGATGAATCGCTCCAAATTGAGATGGAAGAGACCACGGAAACGGTCCTGGCCTCGGCAGGGTTTACTCGCTATGAAATTTCAAACTACGCCAAACCTGGTTATGCTTGCCGCCATAATCTGCTCTACTGGACCGGCGGCGACTACCTCGGCCTCGGCCCCAGCGCACAGTCCTATGTCGATGGAAACCGCTTCGGCAACATTGCCGATCTCAACGCCTACACCGGCCAACTGCAAACCGGTCAACTTCCCATCGCGGATCGCCGCCAGCTGACCAAGGAAGAACAACAACGCGACGCCCTCATCTTCGGCCTTCGATTATTGAAGGGAGTCTCGAATACTCTTACCGGCGAAGATGCGGGACAGCGAGAAATTCTGACGCAACTCGCGACACGAGGCCTGGTCATGCGCGAGGATGACCGGATCAGACTCACCCCTCTGGGCCGGCGCTTTGCCGATAGCGTGGCCGGGGAGCTATTCTAATCACCCCTGCGCCGGCATATCTGTTTCTGCGGCCCAACCCGGCATTGACAACCGGCGCATCGGAAAGAGACACTATTCGTCATTCACACGAGGTGGCCCATGCCCGTTAATATGGATCCAGCTAAAAAACGCCGCGGCAGTCAGGCCGCACAGCCTCCGTCTCCTACGCCAGTGGAGCAACCAGAGGAAACCGCCCCGCACGCGTTTGGAACGGAAACTCCCGCCGATCGTGAAAAAGATCTGGCCGATGCCGAATGGAAGAATTTATGGGATGCGACAGAAGTGATCGATATGGATAAGGTGTAACCGGGCAGCGGCTCAACTGGCGGGATTTTTCAGCATTCTGTCAGGCGGGAAGAAAATAGAAGGCGACCGCCAGCATCGCATAGACTCCAACCAACATGGCGCCCTCCATCCAGTTCGATTCCCCGTCGATCGCGACAAAGCCCACAGTAAATACGGAGATCGTCACCGCCGCCACTTCAAACGGTGTAAAAATCAGGTCCAGCGGCGTACCGAAGAGATAGCTCGCAAAAACCAGCAACGGGGCTACCAACAGGGCAATTTGCAGGCTCGACCCCACCGCGATTCCATAGGCTAAATCCATCTTATTTTTCATTGCCATGAGCACCGCCGTCGAATGTTCCGCCGCATTTCCAACCAGCGCCACCAGAATCACGCCAACGAAAACCTGCGTTAAACCCAGCTTGTGCGCCGTCGGCTCGATAGCGCCGACTAATAGTTCGCTCATGACCGCGATTAAAATCGTCACTACCGTCAACACGGCGACGGACAGACGGACACTCCAGGGCTGTTCCCCGAGATCCTCCGCATCGTGCGCCTCTCCCGCATATAAGTGGCGGTGCGTCTTCAACGAAAACAGCAAATTCAAGCCATACATCACGAAGAGGACGATCGCAATTTCCAAACTCATTTCCCGCTCAATTGCCACGCCCCTATCGGCCGCGGTGAAATGGAAGAGCGCGGGAATGATCAGGCCGACTGCCGATAAGAGCAAGAGACTGGACCCCATGCCAGCCGCCGTTTGGTTGAACGACTGCCGTTCATATTTCAACCCACCGGCTACCATGGAGACTCCCAACACCAGTAGAATATTACCGAGGATGGAACCCGTCAGCGACGCTTTCACCACATCGTGGAGACCTTCGCGAAGCGCAGCAAGGGCAATGATCAGCTCTGCCGCGTTCCCTAACGACGCATTCAGCAGGCTGCCGATCCCGGCGCCGACATGCGACGTCAGGTGCTCGGTCGCGCGGCCCAGTATGCCGGCAAGCGGAATGATCGCGAAGGCGGAAGCGGCAAAAATGAAGAGCGGATCGGCTTTCACCAGCTCAAGAACCAGCGCGGCGGGAATAAAGACGAGGAGCACATCGAGCCAGGACGTAAAAATCCGTTTCATGGCCGAAACCTAACATGAGTCCATACACTTGTCGATGAATCCCACGCAAACCACAGACACATTGTTCTACCCGTTTCACCTCTGCCATGAAGAGACGTTGCGCCGCCTCCTGGCACGGTTTCACCGCGTCCACTTTCGCGACTATATGGCGATCCAGCTCAGCCCTTTCTCAGGAACGACCGCCTTCGCCGACCGCATGGGTGGAACGTTTCCTGATCTGGTCGCCGCCGGACGGATTGTTCAAGGCCATCACGTCAGCGGTCCATTGACCGGCACCGGCCGGGCCTCCGTCGACCGCGACCTGGCCGACCAGCAGTGGCGCAGGCTCTTTCATGAGGCCCTGCGGGAAAACCGCCGCTTTCAGCGAGGGCTGTTCGATCCGGCCCACGCCATGACAGTTGGACGCGATGTCGTGCCCGGCCCCGCGGCACTGCTTCGCCTCATGCGCGAAGACTTTCTCCACGAGCCTTTCACCATGGAGGCCATCCAGCAACTCAGCCGCCAAGGGCTCACGGGCAATGACGCCTATCGGTTTGAATATGGCCTGGCGCTGGTGAAAACGGCGGCGGCCCAGCACTATACGATTCAACTAGCGCATCGCCTCCGCATCGCACCAGCCACCGATTCGTCCGCGCATTTTCAGCTATTCGGCCGCGCGCTCGAACGAGAACAGGAACGGCTTCCCAATCACCTCGTCATCAGAACCGGCTATTAACCTCTTTCCAAGACTCTGCTACACTTTTCTCCCATGGCAAAACCATCTTTTCCGCTGACCACCCCTGACGTCACTGAAGAGACCGGCACGGGCACCGGTGACGGCCTCGAAGCCCGGGTGATTGTCTATAATTGCGACTGCCATACCTACCAGCAGGTCATTACCCTGCTGTGCAAGTACGTGCCCAGCATGACTTCATCGCATGCCTTTGAACTCGCCTATCGAATCGATCATGAAGGGGAAGCGATGGTCTTTGAGGGAGAGGCTCGACAAGCCGAGCAGATTGCCTCGGGGCTTGCAAGCGGAGGACTGCGCGTAGCCGTCCAGTAGATCGCGCACCTCGGCAGGCAGCGAGATGCCGTTACTTGGCTTTCCGTTTTGCCGGTTGCTTTGCAACTTTCTTAGCAACAGGAACCGCAGCCTTTGCAGGTTTCTCTGCTTTCACCGGCTTTGCGGGTTTCGCTGACTTCGCCGGTTTTTCCGGCTTGGCGGACGGTGCCGGCTTCGCCGATGCGCCCGCCTTTGCGGGAGGCTGCTTGCCCGCTTTAGCCGACTGCCGGCTGGATCGTGACGATCCTGCCTTCACCGGGATCGGCATGGCGGCATACACTTTATTGATCTTCGTCAGCTGATCCGGGTTCATGACCCGCACTTGATACAGCTCGAACAGTTTCCCAATGGCTTTCTGATCGCCCCGCTTCGCCGCATTCAACAGCTTGCGGCGTTGGTTCATTTCTTCTTCTTCGGTGTGGGAAGCGGCGCGTCGTTCCATGCTACATAGTCCCCTTCTAACAACTCTTTAGACAGGCTCAAAGCCTGCCAAAGTTGAAAAATCCGGGTGGACTATATCAGAATCGAAGCCAATGGTGAAGCCGGTATCTCTTCCCGCCTCAGGCTACGTCTTCACCCTGTCGAGGGTCCATTTTGCGCACAATACGGCTCTTCCCTAGTGAGCCGTTGAGCCCCGCCGAAGCCCCTCGGTATAATGCGCCCCATACATTCACAGGAGATTGAACCATGTCTATGCATACAGCCCCGCAATCCACCGTCGCCGACGATCCTAAAGCCCGGGAGGTCATGCGGCAAGCCTTCGAAAAGACCGCCCGCTGGCCGAAAGAGTTTAACGGCTTCACCGCCGATCTCACCGTCAACATTAACGGCAAGGTCACGACCGGCCCGATTATGGTCAAAGGCCCCCGCGAAGTATCCGTTCAATTGAGCGATGCCGAAGTGCAAAAGTGGGCTCAGGAACAGCTTGGCATGATCGCCGTCCATCGCGGCCCCCGGAGCTTCGAGGAATCGGACGGCAAGTACTCCCTCACGATGGAAGAAGACGGCCACCCCTTCGGCACCAAACTGGACATTCACGGATCGAACTCCTTCTACCGGATCAAGGACAACCGTATCACCCAAATCAACCGGAAAATGGCCCACCCCGGCATGACCCCGTTCGCATTCTCGATCAATGTCGAAGAAAGCAGCGTGACGCAGGATCAGAAAAATCTGACCACCAAATACACCGTCTACTATTACTCCCCGACCGACGGCAAACTGAACAACGTCGAGAGCTTCACCGACACACATGTGCGCGTCGGAGCGGCCGATCTGCCTGCCACCCGCCGCATCATTGCGTTCGAGAACGGCCAGGTCGTCGTGAAGAACCTGACCTTCGCCAATCACAAGTTACTCTAACTGCATCCTTCCGCCCGTTCCCCGCTCGGGGAGCGGGCGGACAAGAGACAGGGATATCTTCATGGACCTCAGAACGTCATTCCCGCGAAGCATGCGTGCCAAGCTGAACGGCTACGTCCATCTGGCGCGCATGATCGACAAATGCCGCGCCGTCCTCGCTGGAACCGAAGGCGAATATATTTATCCCTGCCCGATGGATGAACGGCTATTGGACTTCGCGGGAATCGCCAGCGCTCAATTCACGTCGGCAGTGAAAGCGAATCCCACCGATGCAAGCGTGGCAACCTGGTTTCAGCAGACCGCCAGCCCGCATTCGCCGGCTGAGCTGGACACCTGGAACGAGCAGCTATTAGCGCGCGGCCCCAGTTCCCCTGAGAGCCTGGCGCGGTTCAAACAATATCGCGACGCCATCGATCCCTCACGAACCGACCTGACCGCTTGGTCCGACCTGCAAGATTTGGAAGAAGGCCGAGCTGTGCAGAAACGGCAACCGCCCGCATAGCTGACTGGATGGGCACAGAGGAGGCAATGAGATGACTCGTACGACAGCACCGGGCTTCTGCTTAGCCGCTATACTGGCACTGGCAGGCTGTGAGACGGATCAAGCGCTGCTTCAGAAAAGCGCTCAGGAGCAAGACCTTCGGAATGAAACGACAGTAGGCGCACACTTGCCATCCGGCTGCCCGACTCAGACAGCTTCCTTTCCCGCCGGTCAACCCACATTCACCATCTCCTACCAGGAACCAGCCGTCGATCAAAAAGGCGCGCCGCTGACCGACCTGGCCTTTACAACGATCTATATCAGCGCCGCAGAAACTCCGGCAACCGCCATTCGCGTCTGGACAAACGATGCACACGGCGGAGCATCCGTGACAGTCAACGACATTCATCTCCCCGCGCGGAACATAGGCCTGTGCGTCACCGCCACCAATTGGTCCCGCAAAGAATCGGGCCCGGCCCAGCTGAAACCTCAGACTCCCCGCTAACCGAACAGACCTTCACTTCTACCTTGCCTTCCTCCCTCTCCAACAACAGTCATCGGAGAGAAATTGGAGCAAGAAGGTCCGCGCCACGCTCACAAGCGTATCGCCTGCCTAAATCTGCGGTTGATACAAATACTTTTGAAAGCCCGAGAAAACTCTTCCAATTTCTTCCGGCTTGCCCAAATCGGCCACAGCATCGGCGATGGCGTTATGGTACCTAAGCTTCAGTAAAGGTGAGAGTTTATCCTGCGCCAGTTCTTCCACGCCGACGCTGACATACTGCGCGAGCACGAACTCCAAGAAGGCCTGCTGTTTGCCGGTGAAATGCACGCTGATCTCCGCTCTTGCCCTGACGGCCCGTTCTTCGCGCGTGAGCGGCACCATCGCGTAGGCCACATGGGCCAGTACATCGAACAAGTCGCTCTTCTCCGCGTCGATGATCCGTTGCATCTCTGCCATCTGCTCACAGCCGAATCCCTTCTCTGCAAGCCCCTGCAACAGTTTGGCGCGTGTATCGGGCGCACTCCAGAGAGTGCGGAGTTGAGCCTCATTCTTGAAAAACTCCGGCAACTTGCCAAAGAGCATTTCTAAGAACTGCTGCGCCGACATGGGTGTGCCATCGGGATGCCAGAACGTTGTCACCATCATGTGCTGGATCGTGCGGGATTTGCCGTCGGCCAGCTTCACCTTGATTCGCTTCCGCTTCACATAGTCGGCAGGCCCCTCATGCACCCCATCAATCGGAGGAATTGAAGAAGGAACAGCTGTATCCTCCGCTTTCGGTTCCGGTTCAATCGGTTCCCCGTCCCACTCCGAATCGCTGAAGTGGTGATGGGCTTTCACAAAATCGTAGATCGTAAAATAATCCTTGCCGTCATAGAGTCGCGTGCCGCGTCCGATGATCTGCTTAAACTCGATCATCGAGTTGATCGGACGCATGAGCACGATATTGCGGATGTTCCGGGCATCCACACCTGTCGAGAGTTTTTGCGAGGTAGTCAGGATCGTAGGGATGATCTTCTCGTTATCCTGAAAGTCGCGCAAGTGCTGCTCGCCGAGTTCGCCATCGTTCGCCGTGACTCTCTGACAATAGTTCGAATCTGTGCTGGTCTTCATCTGGTTAATGAGGTCGCGTACGGCCAGCGCGTGGTCCTGCGTGGCACAGAAGACCAGCGTCTTCTCCTGCTGATTGATCTGCTCCATGAAGATTTCGACCCGCTTCTTCTCCCGCTCCTTGATCTCGATGATCTTATTGAAGTCGCGTTCCGTATAGCGCTTCTTGACCTCAATCTCGCCTTCGATCAGCTGATCGTCCGGCGTGTACACATACTCGTCGAGCGTCGTGGAAATCTGCTTCACCTTGAACGGCGTCAAGAAGCCGTCATTGATCCCTTCCTTCAACGAATACACGTACACCGGCTCGCCGAAATAAGCGTAGGTATCGACGTTGTCCTTGCGTTTGGGCGTAGCGGTCAGGCCAAGCTGCACGGCGGGAGCAAAGTATTCAAGAATGCCGCGCCAGTTACTCTCGTCGTTCGCGCCACCGCGATGACACTCGTCGATCACGATGAAGTCAAAGAAGTCCGGCGGATATTCCCCAAAGTACGGCGAGGGCTTGTCGTCTTTCGGCGGCCCGCTCATGAAGGTCTGAAAGATCGTGAAGAACAGGCTGCCGTTCTTCGGTACTTTGCCCTTCTTGCTGATCTCCTCTGGCGCAATTCGAACCAGCGCGTCTTCGGGAAAGGCCGAGAAGGCGTTGTACGCCTGATCGGCGAGAATGTTGCGGTCGGCGAGAAACAAGACACGCGGACGGCGCTGCTTATCTCGATCAAGCTCGCGGCTCAAGTTCCAGCGGCTGTGAAAAATTTTCCATGCAATTTGAAACGCAATGAAGGTTTTGCCTGTGCCGGTTGCCAAGGTGAGTAAGATGCGTGGTTTCTTGAAAGCAATCGCTTCCATCACTCGCTCGACAGCAATGTCCTGGTAGTACCGGCTCGGATGCGACCCGCCCTTGTCTTCAAAAGGGATGGCGGAGAAGCGGTCATGCCAGGCGTTCTGCGTGGAGAAGGTGAGTTGCCAGAGCGTATCCGGTGTCGGGTAAGACGGCGTCTCCCCTTCCTTGCCAGTCTCCATGTCGATGCCATAGATGCCCTGACCGTTCGTGGAATAGGTATAGCGAATGGCCAGCTTCCCGGCGTAGTTCTTCGCTTGCGCCACCCCTTCAGTCAACGCTTCATCCCAAGCCTTGGCTTCAATGACGGCGAGCTTGGTATTGCGATAGACCAACACGTAATCGGCGATCAGCGGCTTCGCTCGTCGCCCAAGGCCTTCAATGCGGCCCGGTGTGATGGGATACTCGCGCAGAATTCTTGAGCCTTCGACCACGCCCCAGCCCGCCGCCTTGAGGGCGGGATCGATATGCTCGGCTCTGGTCTCGGCTTCGTTCATAGGCTGCGTAAAACGTAATGTCCGGTCTTTTTCCCACCGACTTTTTCCACAAGCCCGGCATTGAGCAGCGGGCGCAACACATCCATCGCCCCCTGCCGGGACAGGCCCAGCGCCGTCCAGATTTCACCGGGCGTCATGCTGCCGTGATCGCGAAGCAGGTGCAGCAGCTGTTCCTGCTTCGGACGCAAAACCAGTTTTTCCATCGGTTTCGCCTGAAGCGTGTGAATCCGCAACCACACCCGTTCGAGTGTGTGGCGTAGCCCCGCCGCACAATATTCCAACCAAGCGGTCAGATCGTCTCCCGCCTTCCGCACCGCATCCAACGCGGCATAATATCTCGGCCGATCCTCCCAGTAATATTCATCCACCGAAAAAATATGCTGCGTATCGAAGCCGCGCCGGTACAGTTCCCACAGCGCAAGCGCCCGGCCCGTGCGGCCATTGCCGTCGGCAAACGGATGGATGGCCTCGAAGCGATAATGCAGAATGGCTGAACTGAGCACCGGTGAAAGCGTCTTGGCAGGCTGGTTCCACCATTCCAGCAGCTCGAACATCAGTCCCGACACGGCATCGGGCGGAGGGGGGAGGTACTGTCCGACTCGAACCGCGATCGTGCGATACGCCCCCGCCTCGCCCTGATCCATCACCTCTCCGGCAAGAATCCGATGCAGAGCCAGAATGTCTGCATGGCGGATCGTCTTTTTGCCCGCATGCTTCTCCACGTAACGAAGCCCGGCAAAATAATTGAGCACCTCTCGCGTATGTCGCGCGCCGGACGAAGAGAGTTCGCGCCCTTCCTCCAACGCGCGCACCTGCGCGAGCGTCAGCGGGTTCCCCTCGATGGCCGTCGAAGCATGGACGGTGCGGCTGCGGGTGTCTTTCTGGAGGGCGGGAATCCATGCGAGATCCACCACGGCGCTGTGAATGCGTTCGCGCAGCGCCGCCACCTGCTCGACTTCTCCAAGCAGGGCCGGCGTGATGGTGAAGTGCGGAACATAGGCCATGAGAGAGGCTAATAAAGAGTCAAGTATAAGTCAAGTTTTGCGTCAAGCCATCACAGCTGCCCACTAAACGCCTGGCGCAGCAGCGACTTCTTCAGTTCACTCAGCGCGGCGAGCTTTTGCTGATAGATGGATTCGAGGCGTTGGGTTTCGGAAGAGAGATCGTCAATGGTCCGGACAATCCGTCGCTGCTCTTCGGGAATGGGAATAGGAACTTCCACATTCCTCAATTCATCCATGTCAATCTTAAGAGTTCCATGAGCAGCGTTGCTCAAAACGTTCTCGCCATGGTTAATCCTGGTACGCAACGCAAAAAGTAGAAATCGCGGGACAACGTTTTGTTCGGGTTGGATCGCCCGGATATCCTGATTGAAAGCACACGAAACCATTAGTTCAGATATTTGAGCGCCGTGCGCGAGTCCCATCCCACGAACAAGAGTTAACAGGGAGCCAGCAGGTGCCATGCGCGTTGATGATTCATCAACAGCCCTTTGAGAGATGTGCAATGCTGTATCCGACAATCGAGTCGTCTTCATGTCACGTCCCGAAACCCACGGAATTGTCCCTGCCCAATAGCTACGGTTCGTTTTTGACGGCGTCCCTCCGCTACTGAAGGTGCAAAGTTTCCAGAGAGGCTTCTCCACCCACCCCTTACCCCGCTGCGTAAAGACAGATTGCAGGTGGCTTTCGAAGAGGGCGCGGACGTTGCGGAGGTTCTGCTCGGCATTGGCTGTGGCGATAGCAAGGCCATCAAACGCTTCGTCGAGAATACCGACGATGCGCTGCTGCTCTGGTCGAGAAGGGTAAGAAATCTCCAGCTCCTTGAGGAGTTTGTAGTGTCGCGCATAACCCAGAGAATCAAGATTTGCTACTTGCAGATGGTAATAGAAGAATTTTGGCAACAGAAAGTCTCGTGGCCACAAAATCTTCACACCGTCTGCGCCCAACACGAAGTCAAAGTCCACATACTTCAGCACTTTTGTGTGGTCGCCAAACAAGACGATCGGCGTCGAAACCTTGAATAGGTCAGCCTCATCGTCCCAGTAGCCATTGATGAAGTCTTCCTCTTGAGAAATAATCGGGTACTTGCCATCAGCTAAAAAGTCCTTGCGTTGAACCTTCTGAGAGTAAGTCACCTTCTCAATGCAATCTTCGAAAGGCCTTATTTCCCATCCCGTTTTCATAGCATCCCACGGATGGTTTGCAGTATCTCTGTGCTCTCCTCATCCTGCGCGGCGATCTCGTCCATGATTTCCTTTGGGCTGCGGTGCAACACGACTTCGCCGCCGTTGGGATTTTTCACCGACAGATCGAATGTGGCCTGGTCGATCTCCTTCGCGTTGACGCTCCAACTCTTGGGCGAATCGGCTGAAGTCTTCTGAAGCTTCACGAACTCTTTGAGGTCGTCGTCGTTGAGCGGGTTGGTCTTGCCGAGGCTGCGGCCTGGGTCGAGCTGGTAGAACCAGATCTTGCGCGTGGGTGAACCTTTCTCGAAGAAGAGCACCACCGTCTTGACGCCCGCCCCTTGGAACGTGCCGCCGGGACAATCCAAGACCGTGTGCAGGTTGCAGCTTTCCAGCAGCAACTTCCGCAAACTCACCGAGGCGTTGTCGGTATTGGAAAGGAAGGTATTCTTGATGACCACGCCGCCACGCCCACCCGCCTTCAGACTCTTGATGAAATGCTGTAAGAACAGAAAGGCCGTCTCGCCGGTGCGGATGGGAAAGTTCTGCTGCACTTCCTTTCGCTCTTTCCCACCGAAGGGCGGATTGGCCAGTACCACGTCGTAGCGGTCTTTCTCCTGAATGTCGGCCAGATTTTCCGTGAGCGTGTTGGTGTGGATGATGTTCGGCGCCTCGATGCCATGCAGGATCATGTTCATGATCGCGATGACATAGGCGAGCGACTTCTTCTCCTTGCCGTAGAAGGTCTTGCCTTGCAGCGTCTTGAGGTCTTTCGTCGAGAGGCCACCCTTGGCGGTCAGATAGTCGTACGACTCGCACAAGAACCCGGCCGACCCGCAGGCGCCGTCATAAATGCGATCGCCGATCTTCGGCTTGACCACCTGCACCATGGCGCGGATGAGCGGGCGCGGGGTGTAGTACTCGCCGCCGTTGCGCCCGGCGTTGCCCATGTTCTTGATCTTGGCTTCGTAGAGGTGGGAGAGCTCGTGCTTCTCTTTCTGTGAGCGGAAGCGCAGTGCGTCGATGTGGTCGATGATCTCGCGCAGGTTGTATCCGCTCTGGATCTTGTTTTTGATCTCGCCGAAGATTTCGCCGATCTTGTATTCGATGGTGTCCGGCCCGGTGGCTCGCTGCTTGAACCCATGAAGGTAGGGAAAGAGCTTCAGCGTGACAAACTCAGTCAGATCGCTGCCCGTCAGGGCGACATTGTGATCCAGCGTGCCGTCTTTGCCCTTCGGCGCGGCCCAGCTTTCCCAGCGATAGGGTTTGTCGAGAATACCGCGATAGCGTTTGCCATCCAGCCCAGCTTCGGCAGCCTTGTCCTGCTCCAGCCCATCGAGGTATTTCAGGAACAAGAGCCAGGACGTTTGCTCGGTATAGTCCAGCTCGGTGGTGCAACCGGCTTCCTTCCGGAGCACATCATCGATATTTCTGAAGGCTTGTTCAAACATGCAGGCGTCGTCTTTCACATTCGGTTAGACACAGTGCCGCCGCCTATTTATATCCTTCCCCGCTTGTGCCGCCGCCGAAGCCGCCCCAGTTGCCGCCGAACCCGCCTTGCCCGGTGCCCCAATATTCGCCGCGTTGAATGCGGCGATAGGGATGCCGGAGGTCCGGGCGGCTGATCCACCAGAAGAAGGACATCGCCCCGAGGCTGGTGAAGAGCGTGATCCAAAACCCGACACCTTTGAAATGGTGTTTGGGCAGCGTCCCCACCCGCACTTCCTGAGCCGGTGTCGCGAGCGCGACTACGGTGCGGTACAAACCTTCACCGAAGTGTCCGAGCTGAATGGCGGGAAGCAATGTGCCGCCACCGACATCGGTCATGATCGTCGGGGTGATGATGGGCAGCATCTGACGCCCGAGTGTCATAGCCGCCTGCCGCTCTTCCACGGAGACCAGCACCATCACGCCATGTTCCTGTTGCGCCGATCCGATTCCCCATTTTCCATAGAGCGCCGCCGCATATTCGTTCGCCGAGAGGAACGGCTTGATCGACGGCACCGTGACCACGACCATCTCCACACCAGTCTTCCGCTCGAGGTCCTGACAGACCGAACGAATCCGTTCCTTCCACTCCGCATCGAGGACCCCGGCGTGATCGCTGACATAGCCCATTGGACTAGGCAGCGGCGCCCGCTCTTTCGGGCGATCATAGAGGGCCGCCTGCGCCGCGCCGATTGCGATGAGCAACGCCAGGCATACCGACGCCATCGCGAACACAACCGTCTTCAGTTTGCCGATCACGCCTGCCCCTGCATCAATCGAGCTTCCACGGATTGCACCAGCCGTTCAAAGCTCTCTAGATACCGTTCCATCAATCTCGGGATTTCTTTTTGCCCCGGCGAGATCTGCCCACGCTTCAGAAGCCAGGCATCGCGCAAGCCGGAAAGATCGATGGACAGCAGCGCTTCAAGATCCGCCAGCAACGGCTCGCCCTGGGACAGCACCGGCCGCCCGACTAATCGCTGCACACCGCGCAGCGCGGGCAACGCCGCCGTCAGCGATAACGGCAGAAGAATGGTAATGGCTTCTTCCGCCCCTCCGCCTTCAATGAACCGCTGGCGCACACGCAAGAGATTCCCACGCAGACTTTGCAGCACCTCGGCCAGCAGATGCCGCTGATCGACTTTGAATCCAACGAATGGATCCTGCCCGGCAAGGAGCCGGTGGTATTCCTGCAACTCCAGATATTCGAGCGGAAACACCAGCGACATCGCCGGCAAATCCGCCAGCGTCACAAACAGCGGCACGACGATCTGCTCCTTGGCCCACCGGCGATGAAGCGCGCCATATTTTTTCAGTTGATCCACCTGAGTGGATTTCACAACCAGGACGATATTCAGGTTCGAACGCCCCGGTAGAAACTCGCCGCGCGCCGCGCTGCCATACAGCAGCAGCCCCTCCAGCGCGTCGCCGTAGACCCGCTGCACATCCTTCACATAGGCCCGCAAGTGCTGCTGATACTCGTCCGGCAATCCGTCGATCGCCCAATCATGACCCGCCATCGTACAACCTCGCTCTGTCTGTCATGCATTCTTGGCGCAGGGATCGGGCAGAAACCCCGCCGCCATCACGCGATCGATTAATGAAAACGGCGGCGATTGCCGCAGCCCCGCGGTCGTGGATAACACCCGATACCGCAACCGGGCATTCCGGTCCAGTGTGCGGAACACCCGGTCTCGGAGAAATCCGATCACGGGATTCGCGCTATTCCAAAACAGGACTTGTTCATCCGCCAATCGTTGAAGCATCGTGACCTGCGGCCGCCGGGCCTGCTCATAGGCTTTCAGTTTCGCCGCGGAGAAATTCTTTTCAGCCAGACACTCCGGCAGCAGATCCGCCAGCGTCATGGCGTCCACCATCGCCTGCATGCGACCCTGCGATGCGTGCGGGTTCATGGCATGCGCCGCGTCGCCGATCAACACCGCCCCGTCCGCCACCCAGGTTGGAGTCCGCACGCGGCCAGTCGGCATAAACGCCGTCTGGTTCCAATCCTTCAATTGCTCAAATAGTGGCGCGAACGCGGGATCGATGGCCGTCCAAGCCTGCTGCAAGGCCGGCAAGCCCTGCGCCTTGACCTGGTCGTACGACCCCCTCGGGATCATATAGAAGCAATAGACTTTGCCGCCGGCTGCCGGGAACAGGCCAAGAATCGTTTTCTTCCCGACATAATATTTCGCTTCGGTCACAGGCATTGGCGAATCGATGATGGCGATCAAATAGCCTTGCGGATACAGATGCACCTCCGCTGGAATCGCCAGGGCGTCGCGCACTTTTGAAAATGCGCCGTCGGCGCCGACCACGACCTTCGCACGGATGGTAATGTCTTCTCCGCCACGCTTCGCGGTCAGGCCAGTCACCTGCGCCCCCTCCTTCACCAGACTCACAAAGCTAGCGCCATACCAGAGCGAAACCGACGGCTCAGTTTGAACGGCTGTAAGGATGGCGTGATGCGCCACATTCGGCAAAGTCACTACAGCCTGGTTATAGGGCGCGGGCAGCGCGCCGTAATCGATCGTGCATAACCGCTCGCCACCCACCCGGCAGAAATGAAATGTGCGGACCGGCCTCGTGGATTCCACCGGCAGCTTATTCAGCAACCCCAGACGATCCAACACTTGCTGTCCGTTCGGCTGGAGAATTTCTCCGCGCAATCCCTGCGGCGGCCCTGAGGCCTGCTCCAGGACAACGGTCTTGATTCCCTTCTGCGCCAGCGCAAGCGCCAGCACAGCGCCGCCGCCCCCGGCTCCAACCACGGCAATATCTGTATCGACGATGGTTCCTGCCATCTGCGCCCCGCCTACGGTGTCCACCGATGAAACCGCTGCTCGTCTTGCCACATCGCCAGAAACTTCTCGCGCGCCTTGGCCGTGATCGCGTGATCGTGGATCACGTCCAGCCGCTCATCATTGTACCGATTCCCGCTGCCGGTATGGTTCATCGACCCGGAAGCGTTAATCTCGTCATCAATGACCACTTGCTTGAGATGCATCAATCCATCATGGCGATTCACGAGGATGGGAATGCCGGCCAGATGCAGCGTCTCGACGGCCGTTTTTTGCTTCCGATCCTCCAGCCGCTCGCGGTCGGTAATGACGCGCACGTCCACGCCGCGTTTCTTTGCATCCACGAGCCCCTTCACCGCCAGCGGCGACGTCAGCCCGTACACGGCTACATAAATAGAGCGCGCCGCCTGTTCGTAGATCTTCGACAGCTTCGTCAGCGGCTCGTCTTCGGGCGCGTAATAGACCTCGATGCTCGTGGCATCTGCTGAGCCAGCCAGGGCGCCGATTGCACAGGCCACGCAAAGAACGCATCGAATGGAAAGTCGATAGAAGGCTGGCAAGCACCGCCTCGTCATTCGGCTTCGAACAAATCTCGAAAATGATCGTCGGACGCGTCCCACGCCTGAACGGAATGGGTAGTGAGCCAGCCGCGCAGAAAGGCTTTCTGGCCGGATGTCAGCTGCTGTTTGATCTGATGCGACCGTCCTTGGAGAGGCTGAAGGAACCCCACCCGTTTCTGAAAATCCAGCG
>JADLEJ010000057.1 GCA_020846195.1 Nitrospira sp. | reverse complement strand
ATTGCGTTTATTCAAGCCTATATTTTTACCGTGTTGACCTGCGTCTATTTGGGAGACGCATTCCATCTGCACGGCCATGATGACCACGCGCATTGATCGCGTGTCAGCCAGACAAGGGAGGAGTAGGACACAATGGATTCAGCAGCAGCAGCATTGTTAGGTATGGGATTGGCGGCGGCGGGTTTTGCCGGAGCCGGTGTGGGAATCGGGTACATTTTCGGCAAGATGATTGAAGCCGTGGCCCGCCAGCCCGAAGCCGAAGCCCGCGTTGGCAAGTATATGTGGATCGGGTTCGCGCTCGTGGAAGCCATCGCGCTGTACGGGCTCGTGATCGCGTTCATCATCATGGGTCTTCGCAAATAATCGTGCTGAGCAGTGAGTGCTTAGTGCTGAGCCTGCGCTCGGCACTCAGGCCTCAGCACACAGCACGTAGGTACAACCATGCCGCAGTTTGAATCGAGTTTTTTCACGTCGCTGATTTTCTGGGAGATCCTCTCCTTCGGAATTCTCTTTTTCGTGCTCTATAAGTTTGCCTTCCCCGGCATCCTGGGCATCCTCGAAGAGCGGGAGAAGAAGATCAAGGACAGCCTCGACCAGGCCGAACGCCACCGCGCAGAGTCCGAGCGGGCGCTGAAGACCTATGAAGCCAAGCTGAGTGCGGCGGCGAAGGAAGCCGAGACCATTCTCGCCGCAGCGCAAGAGCGGGCGCAGCGATTACTCGATGAGAACGAGCAGCGGATGAGCACGGAAGCGGAACGCATCAAGGGCGACGCGACGCGCGAGATCGATCACGAGCGCCGGAAGGCCGTGCAGGACATCCGCAATCAGACCACGGAGCTGGCGTTGTTGGTGGCGGAAAAGGTGGTGCAGCGCAGTCTTGCCGATGCGGACCACCGGAAGTTTGCCGACGAAGCCCTCAGCGCCCTCTCGAAGTCGCATTCGTAATCGTCTTCTACTTGGCCTGGCGCGGTGGGTCTATGCTCACCCCGCCAGGCCGGTATCCTTCCAAGTCAATCGTCACAAACCTGAAACCGAGTTCTTTTAGCCGCCGGCCGATTCGCGTGCCTCGGCCCTCTTCGAATATTCGAGCCAGTTCGCTTTGGCCGGCTTCGATTCTGGCGATCTCGCCGTGGTCCCGCACCCGGCAGTGCCGGAATCCTTCCGCCAGCAAGATCTCCTCGGCTTGTTCCACTCGGCTGAGCTTTTCCCTGGTGATCGCGATGCCGCGAGGAATGCGTGAAGACAGGCAGGCGGCCGCGGGCTTGTCCCAGTTCGACAGTCCGAGTTCTTTTGCAAGCGAGCGGATTTCAGCTTTCGACAGTTCGGCTTCAACCAGCGGACTGCGGACGCCCCATTCCCGTGCGGCGGTGATGCCGGGGCGATCATCGCCCAGATCGTCGAGATTGGTTCCGTCTACGATCACGGCGGTGGTGCGGGTCTCTTTCAGCGTGTCCAGCAATCGATAGAGATCGGTCTTGCAGTGAAAACAGCGGGTCGCATCGTTGTCAGTGAAGGCGGGGATTTGCAACTGGTCTGTCTGGACCAGTTCGTGGCGCGCCCCGATTTCTTTCGCGACGCGGGTTGCGGTTTCTAACTCGATTGCGGGAAATGTCGGTGAGATTGCGGTCACGCCAACGGCGCGGTCCTGCAATTGATCGTAGGCGATTTTGAGGACAACCGTGCTGTCGATGCCGCCGGAATAGGCGACCAGGACGGAATCCATCGCCGCGACGATTTCGCGCAGGCGGTGAAGCTTGTCTTCAAGAGAGGGCGGTTGCATGGCGGCGCTGTTGCCGGCGGCGTGCTACTGGCGAACCTTGGCTTTGGCGACGTTGCCGACGACGACGAGTGCATAGTGTTGCGGATCGAGGTACTGCTTGGCGACGCGCTGGACATCTTCCTTCGTGACGCGCTCGATCCACTTTGGGTACTGGCTGAAATACTCGAATCCCAATCCGTAATACTCGACTTGAGCCAGCACTTGGGCCAGCTTGGCGGTTGAATCGAGGCGGAGCGGGAAGCTGCCCATGAGAAACGATTTGGCTTCCGACAATTCCTGATCGCTGACCGGGCTGTCGCGGATCCCTTTGATCTCTGTCAGCACGCCGGCGATGGCCTGGTTGGTGGCTTCGGTCCTGGTTTGCAGATTCACCCAGAACGAGCCGGGCAGCAGCCGCGCATCATAGTGGCTCATGATGCCGTAAGCGAGCCCTTGTTTGTCGCGAATCGAGTCCATGAGCCGCGACGAAAATCCGCCGGCGCCGAGAATATGGTTCATCACCGTGACGGCATAGTAGTCCGGATTATTCCGGCTGATCCCGCCATGGCCGAGGACGATCGTGGACTGGGTCAGGTCTTTTTCGATGAGCTGGACGGCCTTTTTATCGACCGCCGCGGGTTTCTTCGCGGTGCGGCTCTGCGGTGCGCCTTTCTTCCAGCTTCCGAAATGGGTCTGCACGAGGGCTGTCGCTTGTTCAACGGATAGATCTCCGACGATGGTCAGGATGACCTGATTGGGGAGATATTCTTTTGCGTAGAAGTTCTGCACATCCGCCAGGGTGACTTTCCCCACCGTCTCTTCGGTGCCTTGGACGGGCCATCGATAGGGATGGTTGTGAAAGACCAGCTGGTTAAAGGCCTTCATCGCCACATGGCCGGGGTCGTCGCTATCGCTGGCAATTTCCCCCTGGATTTGGGAGCGCACCCGTTCAAATTCATGTTTGGGAAACGCGGGGCGCATCAAGATGTCGGCTAGCAGCGTGAAACCCAGGTCGACATCTTTTTTCAAGACACGCGCCGAGGCGGTGGTGAAGTCTTCTCCCGCTTTCGCTTCCAGCGAGCCGCCGACGAAATCGATCTGTTCGGCCAATTGTTTCGAGGATCGGCTGGCGGTGCCCTCATCCAACAGGCTGGCGACGAGATTGGCGACGCCGGCTTTGTCGGGAGGATCGTAGGCCGATCCGGTCTTGACCAGGGCGTGAATTTCCACGATCGGGAGAAAGTGCTGCTCCAGGACCAGCACCGTCATGCCGTTCGGTGCGGTGAATTTGGCCGGCGCGATATCGGCGGCGTACGAGGTTGTTGCGAGAGAGACCGCGACGGTAGCGGCCAGTGCAGCGCAGGTGGTCTGCCAGCCAGTGGCCCATGTGAACCGCGTTCTTGCTATGGTGATGGGCATCGCGATCAGGGCTTTCCGGCATGCGCGGCAGTCGGTTGAGGCTCTGCTGCTTTGGGCGGTTGAGGAATCAGAATGCCGACGGTCCGGTTGTCTGGATTCAGATAGTGCTTCGCCACGCGTTGAATGTCTTTGGCCGTGACTGTGCGGATGCGTTCCAGAAATTGATCGACCCGCCGCCAGCCCGCCCCGATCGACTCCGATTCCCCTAACAACATGGCGTGGCGGAAGTTCGAATCCTGCTCGAATATGTGGGCGGCTTCCACCTGGTTTTTGGCCCGCTGTAATTCCAGGTCAGTCGGCGGCTCGTTCTGGAGCCGGGCGATTTCCCGATACAACGCATCTTCGACCGCATCCACTTTAGAGCCAGGATTCACCAGCGCATAGAAGTAAAACAGGCTGGGGTCGGTCTGCATCAGACTGTACTCGGCGCCGACGGCCAGGGAGTTCTTTTGATCGTAGACGAGACTTTGATAGAGGCGCGAACTTTTTCCATGCGAGAGGATCGATTCCAGAATATCCAGAGCATACGAATCGTCGCTGGAGTAATTCGGGACGCGAAAGCCCAGCATGACAAACGGGACCTGCGCCTCGCGCTTCAAGAGAAAGCGGCGCTCGCCGCGCTGTTCCGGTTCGGCCACCAGCGTCGCCTTCGGGCTCGGGCCCTTGGGAATCGGTTCAAAGAGATGCTTGATGGTCGGGAGCAAGGCCTCAGCCTTAATGTCGCCCACCACAATCAGTGTGGCATTGTTCGGCGAATAGTAGGTGTCGTAATGGCGCTGCAGGTCGTCCAGCGACATGGCATCCAAATCGGCGAACCATCCGATCACCGGCCAATGGTAGGGATGGCTAAGGTATGTTTGGGCGAAAAGGGTTTCTACCAGCGCTCCTTGAGGATCATCTTCTGTGCGCAGCCGGCGCTCTTCTTTCACGACTTCGCGCTCGGTTTGAAATTCATTGTTGTCGAGGATCAACCCCTGCATCCGGTCGGCTTCCATCTCCAGGGCGAGCTCGACGCGATCCGCTGCGAGATTTTCAAAATAGGCGGTGAAGTCCTGGCTGGTAAAGGCGTTATCGACGCCCCCGTTCTTGCGGATGATTCGCGAGAACGACCCCTTCGGATACTTGGCGGTGCCTTTGAACATCATGTGTTCGAGCATATGGGAGAGACCAGCCCGTCCCATGACTTCGTTTCGCGAGCCCACTTTGTACCAGACTTGGACGGTCGCCACCGGCGCCTTCGGGACTTCCACGAGCAGGACCTTCATCCCGTTGGATAAGAGGTATTCGTGCGGCTCGGCCGCGCGGCTTGTCCCTGCCCATAGGCAGAGGCTGAGCAAGCTCAAGAGGGCGGTGAGGCGGCGATGGTATCGTGACTTTATCATTGGGTGAGTCGCACGAGGCATGCTAACAACGAGATTCGATATGTGTCAAGGCGGCGGAAGCCTGGCCTGCAGGGACGTTGCCCAATTGGCCACAAGCTCCCAACACATCGCGTCCACGGCTTTTGCGAATGAATGCATCGATGCTGGCGCGGGTGAGGATGGCCTGGAAGGTGAACACGCGAGTGTCGGCCGGCCTGCGGAAAGCATTGCCGGGAAATTCGTTGAAGGGAATCAGGTTCACTTTGCATTTGATGCCCTGGAGGAGCTTGATGAGGCGGCGGGCATCGTCATCGCTGTCGTTCACCCCGGCGAGCATCACGTACTCAAACGTCAGCCGCCGCATGGGCGGGAGTGGATATCGACGGCAGGCCGCCATGAGCGTTTTAAGCGAGGCGATCTGGCTGGCTGCGGGCATCAAACGTTGCCGCTGTTCTTCCGTGGTGCCGTTCAGCGAAATCGCCAAGTTCACCCCGAGCGCAGCCACGTCTTTCAGCCGGGTGGCGAGCCCCGCGGTCGAAACCGTAATGCGTCGCGGCGACCAGCCCAGCCCCCAGGATTTGTTTGTCAGACAGCGAATCGCCGCGGACAGGGCCTCGATGTTGGCCAGCGGCTCCCCCATGCCCATGAAGACCAGATTGGTCAGGCGTTCTTCGCCGGTGAGATGATCCTGAGCCGTGAGCACCTGGTCGACAATTTCATGCGCCTTGAGATTACGCTTCAACCCCATCGTGCCGGTCAGGCAAAAGCCGCAATCCAGCATGCAGCCGACTTGGGTCGAGACGCAGAGCGTCAGGCGATCTTCGTCCGGGATCAGCACCGTTTCAATGCGCAGACCATCGTCTAAGGTCAGGAGCAGCTTGCGTGTGCCGTCGGAGGATTGGAGCACGGTGCAGTTCTGCGTGCGCTGAATCGTTGCGACGGTTGCCAGCTTTTCACGATCGCCCTGCGAGAGATCGGTCATCTGGCTGATCGTGCGGGCCCGGCGCTGATAGAGCCAGCGCAAGATCTGCCCGGTTCGATAACCGGGCCAGCCGAATTCCCGGACAAGCGTAGTCAGTTGTGCGTCGGTCAAACTCAGTAAATTCGCCTGTGGGAGAGCGGGTTCGGTCATCGGAGCTGGTCCATTTCAAAAATGAGAGTGGCAGAGTATCACAGGAATAAGGCAATCGGCAGCATCCGTTCGGCTAATGACGTGCGGGCAGGGGTGATCGCTCCTACCCCTCCGGTCTGTAATGTGTTACTACAGTTGAATATGACGCCTGCATCTCACCCCTTCCTCATTTCAACGCTGCTTCTCGCTTTGTCAGGGCTTTCGGCTACCCACGTGTCGGCCTCGCAAGTCAGTAATACTGAGACACCTGCTGCCGGTTCCTGCGAATCTGCCGAAGAGTGCTTTTTGGCCGCGGCCCAGCCTAAAGAGCGATTGGGCAATCAACTCACCAAAGAGCAAGTGTCGGCGCTGAAGCTGGAGCGATTACGGTTAGTCGCCGAGCGATTCCCCGGTTCGGTCTGGGCTCAGCGCGCCGGCGTGTTATCCGGAGTGTTGCTGGTCGAAAGCAATCCGTCTTCCGCGATCCCGTTTTTACAGACTGGCCAGCGCGATCTTCCCGTGCTCGACGATTATCTGCGGCTCTGGTTGGGCGAGGCGAAGTTGCGGCTCGGCGAAGCCAGGGAGGCAGCCGGTCTGTTCGAAAGCATTGTCCAGACCGTGCCCGATTCGAACTTGACCGGCCTGGTGGCGCTGCGGGCCGGAGAGGCCTGGTATCAAGCGGCCAGTTGCCCAGAGGCGTTGGGCTGGCTGGCGAAGGCGGTGACGTACAGCGATAAAGATAAAGAGCGCCTTGTGCCGCAAGCGTGGTTGCGTCAGGCGGCTTGTCAGCTTCGTGGCGGCCAGATCGCCGAGGGACGGACGACGCTGAAGCAGCTCTGGGTCAAATTTCCCTATGCGCCGGAAGCGAAAGAAGCTGAAGGGCTCTTACTGTCAAATCTTGGCGGAGAGCCTTGGGCCGCGACGTCAGAAGATCGGTTTGGACGGGCGCAGTCGTTTGCCAGCCAGGCGTTGCAGGCGGAGGTGATCGAGGAGCTAAAAAAATTTTTAACGATGGAGCCGGGCTCGCCGCAACGTGGGAGCGCGAAGCTGAAGCTTGGGGTCGCGCAGGTGCGGCTGAAGCAATACGATCACGCGCGGGAGACGTTTCGGGCGCTGGTGGCCGAGCATATTGCAGAGTCCAATGACGCCACGGTCTGGCTGGCGCGAGTGTATCTGCGCCAGGCTATGGGCGCAAAGCTGCTGGAATTGAGCCGGTCGCTGGACAAGCTGTCGTTGTCGGCGGAGCAGAAGGGGCAGATCAATATTTTTGCCGGGATTTGGCTGGAAGATCAGAAGCAGCTCAATGAGGCGGTTGCCAAGTATCGAGTGGTGGCAAAGTCTGGAGAACCGGCGACTCAGCGGGCAGAAGCGTCCTGGCGCGTTGGATGGGCTCTCTACCGCATGGCTCGGTACAAAGAGGCTGCTGAGGTCTGGCAGCATATTCTCGATCAGCGCGATAGCGACTATGAGCCTCAAGCCCTCTACTGGATCGCTCGCTCCCTGACGCAGACGCAAAATGGGCGGGCGCGCGATGTCTATGCGCAGCTCTGCCGGCAATATCCCTTCACGTATTATTGCCAATTGGCGAGGGAGCAGGCGCCGGACGCGGTGATTGAAATCGGCAGCTCGGCTGCGCCAGCGTCCGTGGTGGAAACGCCGACATCAGAGGTCATGGCTCCTGCGTCGATGAAATTTGCAGAAGTGGAGCAGCAACCGACCTATCGGAGGGCGCTGGAGCTGAAGATTTTGGGGCTCGAAGGCGATGCCGCGCGTGAATTGGCGGCCCTCACGGAGCGCTATACGCAAGACCCAGAGATCTTGATGACGCTTTCAATGCGGTTGAACGAGGTGGGGGCCTATAATCACGCTCTGCGGCTGGCCCGCGCCAAGTTTCGCGAAAAATTAGAGCGGACCGGTGGGCTAGTGGCGCCCGGTCTTTGGGCGGTGGCCTATCCCACGGGTTTGATTCCAACCATCAAGACACAGAATTTGAACGGCGTGAATCCCTATCTGGTTGCGGCGATCATTCGGGAAGAGAGTCAGTACGATGTGCGGGCCGTGTCGCGGGTGGGAGCGATCGGGTTGATGCAGGTGATGCCGGCGACGGCCAATCAGGTGGCGCAGCGGCATCATTTGCCCGCGGTGACGCGGGAAGATCTGTTCGATCAAGAGACGAATATTCGGATCGGCGCGCGCTATGTCGAGCAGTTGCTGGGCCAGTTCTCCGGCGATGTGATTCAAACGATTGCCGCCTACAATGCTGGGCCGATTGCGGTGGGGAATTGGGCTGGGCTGCACAAGGGGCGCAGCCAGGATGAGTTCGTCGAGCTGATTCCGTTTCAGGAGACGCGCCAGTATGTGAAGCGGGTTTTGCGGAGCTTCAAGGAATATCTTCGCCTGGCTGGGACTGCGCTTCCGGTTTCTTGACAAGATGTAGTGAAGTTTTTATAGTGCCCCACAATCTATTGGGTTTATTGGGAGATTTTGAGCATGGCGTTGGATCGTCTCGATGCGCTGGAAGGCCGGATTCGTGAGCTGGTGAAATTGGTTCAGGAATTCAAGAAAAAGAATGCGTTGTTGGAGGATGAACTAAAGGCGACGCGCCAGCGCCTCTCCTCGCAAGACGACATGAATCGGCAGTGGGAACAGGAGCGGGTGGATATCAAGGCGCGTATTGAAAGAGTGATGAGCGAGATCGATTTGTTGGAGTGCCTGGACGATTCCAAGGAGGTGGCTCTTGACTAAGACCATTGATGTGGAAATTTATGGCCAGCGATACTCAATCCGTGGGGAAGCGGACGATGCGTATATTCGCCGACTTGCAAGCTTCGTAGATGGGCATATGCGGACGCTGGCCGAGGGGATGAAAACCGCAACGCCCTCCAAGCTGGCGGTCTTGACGGCTATTAATCTCGCCCATCAATTCTTTGAATCGGAAAAGAAGCGGACTCAAGGCGAGGCCGATGTCGATCGCCGGATGGAGACGCTGATGGAATCCATCGAAGAGCAGATGCCGATCTCGTTCTTCAGGTGAGTTTCGCCTTGCTTTCGGAAAAAGCCTTTGTTATCGTGGATCTAGTGTGTTTACGGTATGGGTGTGTCGAGTGAAGAGGAATCGGTTTCCAGGAACGTCATCCAGAACAGAATGTGTGATCGAGATAGTCGAATGATCAACGCACAAGAGAACAGCAGTGTATCTGTGTATGCCGTGTTGGTACGGTGGATACTTACCGTCTGGGTGATCCCCGTTCGGCGGTTCGTGTGGACGATCGTAGATCGGTGCGCAGACATGGGTGTGGATATGTCGCGCGCGGTCGGCCGTGAGTTGCACGTTCAGCCCGTGCTTGCAGTTATCCCTCGTCGGCGGAGCATGCTGGTAGGAGTTCGAGCGTCTCGGCCCGATGGGAATGGATACAGATACACAGGCAGCGGATCTTCTGGTTCCCATGTGCGAACGCGTTTGGGATGACACGGTTCCCGGTTTAAGCCTTCCTCGTTTTCTCTCCACCCTCGCATAGCGCTGCATTGTTAACAGATTGCAGAGAATGGGCGCTGGCCTGTTTTCTCCATGAAGGGGGTGCTTCCATTTCTACCTCACTTGTTGCCTACGTACTCTGCGGACTCATTGGGGCTCTAATCGGTGCCGGACTGCTTGAAGTGGTGCGCCGTCAACTCGCCACCGCCAAGCGGACGGAAGCGGAAGAGCAAGCGAAGCAAATTACCCAAAATGCTCAGCGCGAGGCTGAGACACTGATTAAAGAAGCCAAGCTTGAGTCGAAGGATCTGATCTTTCAAGCCAAGACGGATTCTGAAAAAGAGCAGAAGGCCCGGCTTGCTGAATTGACGGTGACGGAAAAACGCCTGGTTCAACGGGAAGAGAATCTGGACCGGAAGCTTGGAACAATCGAGAAGCGAGAGGCGGATGCGCAGAAAAGGGATCAGGAGTTTGCGCGGCGTGAAGAAGGTCTCACCAAGAAGGAAGCGGCCTGCACGAAGGTTGAGCGCGAACATCGCGAAGCGCTCGAACGCGTAGCCGGGATGACGGGCGATGAGGCCAAGAAACAATTGATGGTCGAAATGGAAAGCCAGGCCCGCCTCGATGCGGCCGGATTTGCCAAGCGCACGCTGGAAGAAGCGCGGGAAAATTCCGAACGGGAAGCGCGGGAAATTATTACCAGCTCGATTCAACGGGTCGTGCGCGACTACGTCGCTGAATCCACGATCTCCGTGGTGCAAATTCCCAACGATGCAATGAAGGGCCGGATCATTGGCCGGGAAGGGCGGAATATTCGGGCGATTGAAGCGGCGACCGGCATCGATCTGATTATCGATGAAACGCCCGAGGCGGTGATCATTTCAGGGTTCGATCCGTTGCGGCGCGAAATCGCCAAGGTCTCGCTTGAGCGGCTGATGCACGATGGGCGAATCCATCCAACGCGCATCGAAGAAATCGTGGAAAAAGTGAAGGTCGATATCGATAAGTTGATGTATGAGGAAGCCGAGAAGATTATTTTCGAGCTGGGTCTTTCTGATTTCCATCCGGAGCTGATCAAAGTATTGGGCCGGTTGAAGTACCGGACGAGCTACGGACAGAACAATTTGTATCATGCGCGCGAAGCGGCCTACATCTGCGGGATCATGGCCTCCGAGCTGGGTCTCGACGTCAAGCTGGCGCGCCGCGGCGCATTGCTTCATGACATCGGCAAGGCGGTCAGCCATGAAGAGGAAGGGCCGCATGCGATGCTTGGCGCCGAGATCGCCAAGAAGTACGGCGAGTCTGCGAAGATTGTGAATGCAATTGCGGGTCACCATGAACAGGTGGAGCCGATCTGTCCGGAGAGCGTCTTGGTGGCGGCTGCAGAAGCCTTGTCCGCCGCGCGGCCTGGCGCACGACGCGAGGCGTTGGAATCGTATGTGAAGCGGTTGGAGAAGCTGGAGGCGCTGGCCACCGCCTATAAAGGCGTGCAGAAGGCCTATGCGATCCAAGCGGGACGGGAGATTCGCGTGATTGTGCGGCAGGAAGATATTACCGACACGGAATCGTTCCAGCTGTCACGGGATTTGGCGAAGAAGATTGAGCAGGAGCTGACCTATCCAGGCCAGATCCGGGTGACTGTGATCAGGGAAAGCCGGTATGTGGAGTACGCGAAGTGAAGATTCTTTATATCGGCGACATCATGGGCGAGCCAGGCCGCCGGGCCGTGGGGCGCATGATTCCGCGCGTGGTCTCCCAGCGGCAGGTGGATGTCGTCATCGGGAACGGAGAGAATGCGGCGGGCGGATTCGGGATTACGCCGGAGCTGGCGGAAGAGCTGTTCGAGATGGGCTTGTCCGTCATCACGACGGGGAATCATGCCTGGGACAAAAAAGAAATCCTCGACTATTTCCCTCGTGAGCCGCGCTTGTTGCGTCCCGCCAATTATCCGGCCGGCGTGCCGGGCCACGGCAGTTATGTCGTTGAGACTCCAGGCGGAGAAAAGCTGGCGGTGCTCCAACTAATGGGCCGTGCCTATATGCCGACGCTCGACTGTCCGTTCCAAGTGGCCAAGCGTGAAGTGGCGAAGCTGAAGCGAGAGGCCGCGGTGGTGCTCGTCGATATGCATGCCGAGGCGACATCGGAAAAGATGGCGATGGGACATTATCTCGACGGAGACGTTAGTGCGGTGGTGGGGACGCATACGCATGTCCAAACCGCCGACGAGCAGATTCTGCCGAAAGGCACGGCGTATTTGACGGATATCGGCATGACCGGCCCGTTGCATGGTGTCATCGGAGTCAAAAAAGAGCTCGCGATTGAAAAGTTTCTGACGGGGATGCCGAAACGATTTGAAGTGGCTTCCGGGCCCACGGTTTTTTGCGCGGTGCTGATTGAGGTCGATGCGCAACTCGGCAAGGCGATGTCGATCGAACGAATCCGGGTCATCGACTAAGGGAGATCTCGCCACGGGCTTCAGAATACCTACGCCGAGTTCCTTGTCCGCCTCTTCGGTCAGGCAGGTTCATACTGTCTCGGAATTGACCAGCCTTGTGCGGTCCACGCTTGAGTCCGGTTTTCCCGAGGTGTGGCTGGAAGGCGAAGTGTCGAACCTCCGCGCTCCGGCATCGGGCCATCTCTATTGCACGCTCAAAGACGAGTCGAGCCAGATTCGCGCCGTCCTTTTCAGGGCGGCCGCGACGCGGCTGCGGTTTGCGCTTGAGGATGGACTGCATGTCGTTGCCCGCGGGCGGGTGACGGTGTATGAGCCGCGCGGCGAATACCAGATCATTCTGGACTACGTTGAGCCCAAGGGGCGTGGAGCGCTGCAGCTGGCCTTTGAGCAGCTCAGAGCAAGGCTCGCTGAAGAAGGGCTATTCGACGAGGCCCGCAAGAGGGAGCTTCCAGAACTTCCCCGCAGGGTTGGATTGGTCACATCGCTGAGCGGTGCCGTGATTCGGGATATGCTGACGGTGCTGCATCGCCGCTGCCCCACGCTGCACATCATCATTGTCCCTGTCCAGGTGCAGGGCGAGGGTTCAGCCGAACAGATTGCGGCAGCCATCCGGATGCTCAGCGAGTCCGGCTTGGTGGAGGTGATGATTGTTGGGCGTGGGGGCGGTTCGCTTGAAGATCTCTGGAGTTTCAATGAAGAGGTTGTGGTGCGGGCGATCGTGGCATCGCGCATCCCCGTGGTCTCCGCTGTCGGGCATGAAACGGATGTGACGTTGGCGGACTTTGCCGCGGACCTTCGCGCACCGACACCCTCGGCGGCGGCGGAAGCGGTTGCGCCGGTCCTGGCTCAGATTGTGAGCCGGCTGGCTGAACTGTCGGCCAGGCTTCAACAGGTAGTTGGACGGCGGATGGAGGAAGAGCGTCAGCGGGTGCGGTTGGCGACGCATCAAATTGCCGCGGTGCGTGTGCGAGTGCAGGAAGAGATTCAGCGGGTGGATGCGACGGTCTATGAGTTGTCGTCGGCCGTTCGGCTGGTGTTGCAGGTCGGGCAGGAGAGAATGGTGCGCGCGAATCAGCGATTGATAGCAGGGAGCCCTCATGCGCGGGTGCGTCATGGCCTGGCCGTTGTTCCGCAATTGGCGGCGCGGCTCCACCAGGGCACTCGCGGGCTGGTAGAGACTCGCATGCAGCGAGTTCAATCGGGCGCGGCGCGGCTTCACGCGCTGAGTCCGTTGGCGACATTAGGGCGCGGCTATAGCGTGCTTCAGCATGCGCGCACTGGAGAGGTGATTCGGGGAGTGCGTGAGGTGAGTGTTGGAGAAGAGCTTCAGGCGAAGTTGGTCGATGGGCGGTTGTTGTGCGTCGTGAAAGCAGACCTGCCGGATGCTCGGATTTAAAATCGGGCAAGGGGCCGATATACTTTATTCATACCGGATGATGAGGAGTCGATTGTGGCGGCAGTGAAGTTCGAACAAGCGATGGCTCGGTTGGAAGCGATTGTAGGACAATTAGAGCACGGCGATCTTTCGCTGGATGAATCGCTCAAGATTTTTGAAGAAGGCATACGCCTCTCGAAAAACTGTCTGAAAGTGCTGGAAGAAGCTGAGCGGAAAGTGGAAGTGCTGGTGCAGGATGCCAACGGCAAAAAACAGTTACAGGCATTTTCTATCGATGATGCTGAGGATGACGCGTCTCTTGAGCCGTAGGTGTTCCGCATCTGTCCAGGGGGCTCTCGCGTAGTCTGCTTGCGTATTCAACCATGGTGAATCACGTACGTCCGGTAAAAGATCGGCTCGACCGAGTGCTGGTTGCGCGAGGTCTTGCCCAAAGCCGGGATGTGGCGGTTCGGATGATCCTCGCCGGAGAAGTTCGACTCGATGGCGCTCTGTCCGACAAGCCTGCGAAGGTGGTTCCGCTCGATGCGGCGATTGATGTCGTTTCGCATGGGACTCGGTTTGTGAGCCGAGGCGGAGAAAAGCTCATTCGCGCGCTTGAGGCTGGTGCCATTGACCCGCAAGGCGCAGTTTGTCTTGATGTCGGGTGTTCTACTGGAGGATTCACCGATTGTCTGCTGCAACGCGGCGCCGCGCGGGTGTATGCCGTGGATGTCGGATATGGACAATTTGACTGGCGTCTTCGTCAGGATCCCCGGGTTATTTTGCATGAGAGGACGAACATTCGTTATGTAGATCGAGCGCTCATCCCTGAGCCAGTCTCTCTCGTGGTCATCGACGTGTCGTTTATTTCACTCACAATGGTATTGCCACCTCTCATGCAGTTTCTACAGCCCGGTGCTATCGTTATCGCATTGGTGAAACCGCAATTCGAAGTGGGGAAGGGGCAGGTTGGCCGGGGTGGAATTGTTCGAGATGAAGCGCAGCGGCAGGCTGTGTTGCAACGTATTCTGGCCTGTGCTGATGGGCTTGGACTGGCTCAGAAGGCGACGCTTGATTCTCCGATCCGTGGGAAAAAGGGAAACCTCGAGTTTCTGAGTATTTTCGAGTCTAATAAAAATATTTATGCTAAGAAAGAGGCAGATTTGAGGAGTGGTGTGTGAAGAGGTGGAGGATCGCATGAAGGTTCTAGTGACAGGTGGGGCAGGATTTATTGGTTCGCATGTGGTGGATCGTCTGGTAGAAGAAGGGCACGATGTTGTCGTCGTGGACAATCTTTCCACGGGCAAGCGAAAGAATGTGAATCGCGCTGCGAATCTTTATAAGTTAGACATTCAGAGCTCACGGTTGGAGCGGATCTTTCGAAATGAGCGGCCCAACGTTGTCATTCACTTGGCCGCGCAGGTGAGTGTGAGAAATTCTGTTGCGGATCCTGTTTTTGACGCTCAAGTGAATATCCTCGGTACGATGAATGTCGTGCATCAGGCGGTTCAGCATGGAGCGAGGAAAGTGGTGTTTTCCTCATCAGGTGGGGCTATTTACGGGGAGCAGGATATGTTTCCCGCCCCAGAGAGCCATCCCACGAATCCGCTCTCGCCTTATGGCATCAGTAAATTGTGCGGAGAGCACTACTTGTCGTACTTCCAGCGTACTAGCGGGATTCAAGCGGTCAGCCTGCGGTACGCCAATGTATATGGGCCAAGGCAGGACCCAGAGGGCGAGGCGGGAGTCGTGGCTATCTTTATCCAAAAGATGTTGAACAACGAGCAGCCCATCATTAATGGGAATGGACGTCAGACGAGAGATTTCGTGTTTGTGGATGACGTCGCTGAGGCGAACCTTGCCGCAATGGGGCAAGAGACTCAGGGGGTATATAACGTCGGGACAGGCGTCGAGACATCCATCAATGAGCTGTTTAGGCTGCTAGCCAATTTGACAGGTGCTACTTCAAAGGAAGTGCATGGGCCCGCTAAGAAGGGAGAACAGCTAAGGAGTCTCGTCGATCCGGCTAAGATTCGACAAGCGCTTGGCTGGGAGATGAAGGTTGATTTGCCTGATGGGTTGAAGCGGACCGTAGCATTTTTTAGAGAAAAGCTAGGTTAGGCGGGAAGCGCCGATCGTTCCGCTTCCCGCATAGAGCGGCCGCATTGCATAAAAGCGATGGGGATTTTCGGCCAGTACGATGGGTGTTTTCAGTAGCGTGGAACTGCGTTATCCACTTGAGTTGACCAGGCATCTATTCCGCCTACCAGGTTTTTGACGTTCGCAAATCCCTGCTGAACCAAAAAGTTTGTGGCATCAGCGCTTCGCATGCCATGATGGCAGTAAGCGATAATTTCCGTATTCTTGTCCAGCTTTGTCAGAGTCTGAGGCAATGTACCCAGTGGAATAAGTACTGATCCCTCCAACTTCGCCAAGGCATGCTCCCATGGCTCCCTCACATCCAGGAGTACGAGTTTATCGCCTTTATCGAGCCTTGCTTTCAATTCTTTTACCCCAATGGAATAACTCATCAAATCCTCCTCATGAAACTCATGAAACTATAGGGGTGCATCATAAGTGACTCTAGAAATGACTGTCAAATTCATGGACTAAGAGTTCTGGCGAGCAACGATAGCGGATTTTTGATTATCTGGCTGAGAATTGGTTAAGGTGCTGAATAGCATGGTGCGCGACAATTTTTTGACAGCCCTGTCAAAAATACGGACAACGCGTGCCAGTTATTACGCGCGATCAATTACGGGACCTTGAAATAAGTAGTCTGGAATGTCGCAATATATTGATTTTATTTGATGTGAAGGTTGATCGTTGGCATCCTGGAAGGCATAGAAGTTGCTGTTCTGTAAAGTATGACGGTTCAACCCAAGATAATTGGTGGATTGTTATGATGCGGTAGGCTGTCACAAGGTTAAAAGGCTGATGTTAATATGCCGGTTACCAAGAGCGAGCCCATCATAGTTTTAGTAACAGCCCCTGGACTGAGGGAGGGAAGTCGGATATCGAAAGAGATTGTGACTTCTCGTTTGGCTGCCTGTGTAAATATCATTTCTGGAGTTCAGTCTCTGTACCGGTGGAATGGCAAGATCGTTCAGGAAAAAGAAGTTATGTTAATTATGAAGACCACAAGGCGTCGGTACCGGAAGCTTGAGCAGAAGATAAAACAGCTACATCCCTACGAGGTGCCAGAAGTAATTGCCATTCCGTTGATACGTGGGTTGCCACAATATATAGAGTGGGTAGAGAGAGAGGTAGCCAATAAGTAGTGGTATTGATGGATGAGGTGACATGCGTTTAGCTCAATACGATCAAAATGGTTGACCCTTCGCGAAGAGATGGGTAGAGTGTTGCAGTACTGGCTGGTATAGGGGTTTCAAAAATCTTGAGGGAGTGAATGTCATGGGGCAAACACAAAACCAGGAAAGTAGTGACGCCTATACGGTTGTAATCTTCCGTGGTTCTACTGCAAAGCCACTCCGGTTTAGTTTTCCTCGAAAATTTGTACGTAAACTACTGATAGTTGGCTGTATTGTTGTTGCTGCTGACCTTCTTGTCGTCTCTCACTATGTCATCAGAACTGGAGAAGTTTGGGAGCTTTCCGCATTCCGTTCAGAAGCTATGAGTGCCCGCGAACAAACCGCAGCGTTTTCTTCTGCGGTTGATGATTTGAAAAAACGAATCGGAGTCATGAAAGAGGTCAATCAGCGGCTCCGGGTCATGTTGGGCATTGAAGTTCAGAAGTCTGGCGATGTGACCAATGGTCGAGGAGGAGAAGAGACTCCTTTGCCAGAGGGAAGTCTGGTTCCTAGTTCGATGAATGAAAAAGAATCAGATGGGACGGCATCGTCATCCAATGCCGATGGAGCAATATATGCCGCCGGAGCTGATTCAGTAGCAACACACGGTGCCAGTGAAAAAGATACAGAAGCCGCAGTTCTCTCCGTTAAAGAGAAGCTTGAGTGGTTGTCTAAGGAGGCGACTAGCCAGGAGCAGATTCTAAACGAATTGTCTCAAGCTGCTGAGCAGCGGTCGTCACGATGGGCTGCTACTCCGTCAATCTGGCCAGTAAAGGGCTGGGTGACGTCAGGGTTTGGGCCTCGTATTTCTCCCTTTACGGAGAAGCCCGCGTGGCACGATGGCCTGGATATCGGGGCTGCTGCCAACGCTCCGGTGCAGGCTCCAGCGCAAGGCCGAGTCACATCAGTTGGATTTGATCCGAAGCTCGGGAATTTAGTGCGACTCGACCATGGATTTGGGATTGAAACAATATATGGTCACTTGGCAAAGTCCCTTGTAAAAGAAGGGCAGCGGGTGAAGCGTGGCGATGTAGTCGGGTTAGTGGGAAGTACAGGGTTAGCAACGGGCCCTCACCTTCACTACATGGTTAAAGTCAATGGCCAGGCGCTTGACCCCAATAAGTACATTCTTGAGTAGCCTATTCCTAGATCGGTAAGTTTTTTCTATGCCGGGCTCGATGGGAAACCTTGAGCCCGGTTTTTTTCTGCTTCTTTCCCTCTAGCTCATGGCAGAAGTATGATGAAGGTTTACGGTATAACCTTCATTCACATCACGTTCTAATAGGGGCATTGTGACTGATCTCCAAATCGCCCGATCCATTCGGTCTCGACCCATTCTCGATATTGCTGAACAGCTAGGCCTCCGTGCTGACGAAATTACGGCCTTCGGCGCAAGCAAGGCAAAAGTATCATTGCATGTACTAAACCGTCTCAAGGCGCGCCCACTCGGGCGGTATGTTTTGGTGACAGCGATTAATCCAACCCCTCTTGGTGAAGGAAAGACAACGACATCGATTGGATTGGCCATGGGGCTTTCCCGGTTAGGCAAGCGCGCAGCGGTGACGCTCAGGCAGCCGTCTCTCGGTCCGGTATTTGGAATCAAGGGAGGCGGCACTGGAGGCGGTCGCGCTCAGGTCCTACCCATGGAGGAGATCAATCTGCATTTTACGGGCGATGCCCATGCGGTTGCTGCTAGCCACAATCTTCTCTCCGCTTTTCTGGACAATCATCTTTTTCAGGGCAACGAACGTGGTTTGGATGTAGAGCGAATTACCTGGCCTAGGACGGTGGGAGTCAGTGATCGTGCGCTTCGTCAGGTCCTGATAGGAGAAGAGGCGTGCCGGCATAATGGTCGATTTGTGATCACCGAAGCTTCCGAAGTCATGGCCATCCTTGCCTTGGCATCGAGTCAAGCGGATCTCCGCCAACGGCTGGGCCGGATCATGGTGGGATTGAAACAGTCCGGTGCCGTTGGGACGGCTGAAGAGCTAGGCTGTGCGGGAGCGATGGCTGCTGTGTTGAAGGATGCATTGTTGCCGAACCTGGTGCAGACGGTAGAAGGAACGCCTGCTTTTGTCCATGCCGGGCCGTTTGGCAATATTGCCCATGGAAATTGCTCCATCCTTTCGGATGCCGTGGCGCTTCGCTGCGCGGATTACGTTGTGACAGAGGCCGGTTTTGGGAGCGATCTGGGCGCAGAAAAATTTTTCAATATTAAGTGCCGAGCGTCAGGATTTAAGCCGGCGGTGGCTGTTGTGGTGGCGACGTTGCGAGCGTTGAAGTTGCACGGTGATGGAGGAGCCGCCAAAGTTGGCACGCCGTTACCCGCTGGACTCACTGGCCCCAATATGGCAGCGCTAGAGAAGGGCTTTGCGAATCTGGCTCAACATATTGCCAATGCGCGAGCCCACGGCATTCCGGTCGTTGTTGCCGTGAACGCGTTTAAAGACGATGCGCCTGCTGAATTGGAGTGGGTTCGAGATCGGTCCCGAGAGGCCGGTGCCATCGATGCCGCAGTCTCGACCCATTGGGCCGATGGAGGGAGGGGGGCCGAACAATTGGCTCATGCGGTAGTCCGTGCCGTGGAACAGCCCGCCAACTTTACTCATCTCTACGATGTGAATTGGCCAATCAGGAAGAAGATTGAGACCATTGCCACGAGAATGTATGGGGCCGCAGGGGTGAGTTTCGAGCCGGAGGCAGAACGTCAGATTGATGCAGCCGAGGCGCTGGGGTTTGGCCATCTTCCTGTCTGCATGGCCAAGACGCCACTGTCCCTATCGCATGATCCAGCGCTGAAGGGGAGACCCACTGGCTTTACGGTTCCGATCAAGGAATTGCGCATTCTCGCAGGAGCCGGATTTGTGACGGCCGTCTGTTCTGGAATTCAGTTGATGCCGGGGTTGCCGAAAAAACCGGCTGGGGAGCGAGTCGATGTGGATCCGGTAAGCGGAGAGATCGTGGGGCTTTCGTAGGCAGGCGTTAGCGTTGCTTCAGATAGCGGAAGAATTCTGAATCCGGGCTCATCACCAGCGTCGACTTGTCGGCAAACGTTTTCTTGTAGGCTTCCATCGAACGAGTGAACTCAAAGAACTTCGGGTCCTGCCGATAGGCCTCAGCATAGACTTTAAACGCTTTCGCATCCCCTGCGCCGCGCAGCTCTTCAGCTTCTTTGTACGCCTGCGCCAGAATGATCTCCCGGTCTTTTTCCGCATCCGAGCGGATCTTCTGCGCTTCCTCCGCGCCCTCGGCACGGTATTGCTTGGCTTGCCGTTCGCGTTCGGCTTGCATGCGCGCAAACACCGCTTTTTCATTTTGCTCGGGGAGGTCGGCCCGCTTGATTCTGACGTCCTGAATCTCGATGCCATAGGCAGAGGCTTTTTCATTGGATCGCTGGGTGACGACTCGCATGAGCTCAGCCCGTGTGGTCGAGACAATCTCAGCCAGCTCGTGCCGGCCCAATTCAACACGGAGCTCGGAATAAATAATGTCGTGCAGCCGCTGGAGTGCCCCGCGCTGGCTCTGAAAGTTTTGATAGACCTTCAGCGGGTCCGTGATGCGCCATTTCGCGAAATTGTCGAGCAGCAGCGTTTTCTTGTCCTGGGTAATCACATCCTGCGCATTGGAGTCGTAATCCAGCAGACGCTTGTCGAAGTAGGTCACTTCTTCGAAGAACGGGATTTTTGTATAGAGGCCGGGTTCCGTGAGATTGCGGACCGGCTTGCCGAGCTGCACGACGATCGCATTCTGAGTAATATCGACGACGAAGAGCGGCGAGGCGCCCAGCACGAAAAGGCCGACGATCACGGCGATCACGGCGATGATTAGCCCTTGCATGCTCACGGTTTTTGCTCCTCGGCCGCGGCACCGGTTCTAGCCTTCAAACGATCAAGTGGAAGATAGGGCAGGACGCGCTCGCCGCCTTTGCCGTCGATAATGACTTTATCGATGTTGGGCAGGATCTCTTCCATCGTTTCAATGTAGAGCCGCTTGCTGATGATATCTTTCGCTTGGTTGTACTCTTTGAGCGTGGCGACGAAGCGGTTGGCCTCTCCCTGCGCGCGATTCAATCGTGCCTGCGCATAGCCTTTCGCCTGATTCACCATCTGAGCCGCTTCGCCTTTTGCCTTGGGGAGAATGTCGTTGCGATAGCTTTGAGACTGGTTGATCAGTTTCTCGCGGTCTTCCTTGGCATTCGTTACATCTTTAAAGGCGGCGGCCACCGCTTCCGGCGGATCCACATCCTGGAGTTGAATCGCCGCGATCTGCACGCCGGCCTGATATTGATCCAGAATGGCTTGCAGCAACGTCAAGGTGTCCTGCTGGATCTGGGCCTTGCCGGTGGTGAGGACCTCATCGATCTTGCTCTTGCCGACGATTTCCCGCATCGAGGCTTCGGCCGCTTTGCCGATCGTGTCGTGAATGTCCGCGACATTGAAGAGATAGTTCGCAGAGTCTTTAATCTTGTATTGCACGATAAATTCGATCGCGAGGATATTCATATCGCCAGTCAGCATCAGCGCTTCCTGCGCGAGCATCTGCTGGCGCCCCTGCCGGTCGGTTCGGAAGCCGACTTCCACGCGATGGAGCTTTTCGACCTTCGGCTGCATGACCGATTCGATCAGGGGGATCTTCCCGTGAGGGCCGGGTCCCACCGTGCGAACGGGAATGCCGAAGCGCTTGACGACGCCTTCTTCGTCCGGCGCAACAATAAACGCGCTTTGCCAGGCGACGAAGACCAGGAGTCCGACAAGCAGCAGGCTTTTCATGCCGCCAGACGGAAGCAGCCCGGTCAGCTGCGACTGCGCCTGTTTCAACGCATCGTCGAGCTTATCGTTCTTCTTATTCCAGGGATCGTTGGGGTTCCAGACCATGTCTACTTTGGAGAATTGTGAACCGTCGTGAACATGAATCACACTAGCAGAGTGGATCGTGCGACGCAACCGCCGGGCAGGCGGTTGCGTCGCGGCGCTGGCGGATTGTTCCCGCTATTATCGCCGCTATTCTGCGACGGCGCCGCCGCATGACGAGCCCGCTCCGGCAGTGCAGCCATAGCAATGGTTGCGGGTGACGATCTGGCGGTGATAGAGCCGCGCCGGATCGAAGTCTCGAATGTGCGTGGGGGCGCCGCGATCTACTGGCAGCTCCAGCATCTGGTTGAAATCGCAGTCGTAGAGCCCGCCGTCCCAGCTGACCGAGAGGGTATAGCGGCACATGACACCGGCTGCCGCCGCCGGGTTAAAGGCATTGGCCAGCCGTTCCATGTAGCCGTCATAATTGCCGCTCTCCACCAGAAATTGCAGAAACCGGCTTATCGGCATATTGGTGATAGTGTAGAGACTGTTGAACTCCACGCCATGCCGCCCGCGAAGTTCTTTCCTGAACTGAGCCTCAATTGCCTCCTGCTTCGGCGGGAGAAACGCGCCGACCGGATTATACACAAGATCGAGCAACAACCCGCTTCCCTCGCGCCCATAGCCAAGCCGGTTCAAGAGCTGGAGCGCCTCGATGGATTTGTCGAAAATGCCGTCGCCGCGTTGCGCGTCGGTCTGGCTGGCCCGGTAATAGGGCAGCGAAGCGACAACCTCGACGCGGTGCGCGGCGAGAAACTCTGCGAGATCCGACTGCGAGGGGAGGTGCAAGACCGACAGATTGCACCGATCCATGACATGTCGTCCTAGCGCGCGTGCCTGCGCGACCAGCCAGCGGAAATTCGGATTCAGCTCTGGCGCCCCGCCGGTGATATCGACAGTGGGGATGTCGGTCCGCGCCAAGGCGGCGATGCAGAGCTCCGCCGTTTCCCGCGACATGCTCTCGGTTCGGTCCGGCCCGGCGTCCACGTGGCAATGGCGGCAGGTTTGGTTGCACAGCTTGCCGACGTTGATTTGGAAGACCGTGATTCCGGAGGCTTGGAGCGGAGACAAGCCAGCGCGAGCAAGACGGGTGTCGAAGGGGACAAGCTGGGCGGTCTCATCGAGAATGCGAAGCTGTTCCGTTGCTGACGCGAGCGGGTTATGACGGCCTAAGAGCGTGAGGGGCATGGGTGTTTTCAGCAGCACCCGCCTGTCGGCGCGCAATTCACCGCATCGCCGCCTACAGGCTGGCTGGCGCGATTGAGTATCGCAAAGTGCGGCGCATAGCCTTCTGCTTGGAGGACGGCCAGCGTCTTGGAGCACACTTCCAGCGGCTCGCCGCGCCGATAGATGTGGGAGTCGTCATCGTGGGCTTCCAGAAACGGGCCAGCCAGCAGCGCGTAATCGCCTTTCCATGTGCAAGGGACCTGCTCAGGAAATACCGCTGTCCATCGAGGATCCTCACGGTTCAGCCACAAGGGGGCATCGGATAAAACAAACAGCGGCGCAAAGGGCGGTTGTCTCAGCAACAGCGCGAGGTCCGGCGTAAGCGGTTGCGGAATGCCGCGCATATACGTGGTGCCGCGTTCATCGATCACTCGGCTGAAAGGGCCGCGCAAGGTGGCGTAGCGTGCGGGGCGTGCTGGGGCGTCAGCTGGAAGTTTGTAACCGGTGAGGGTGACGGAGAAGAAGTGGATGCCGTCGATCTGTTGCCAGGGGGACGACTTGATCAGATGCAGGCCGACAAAGCCGGCGTCGGTCATTCCGGCCATGTAGTCGGTCAGCGTCAGGGCGCCGGATAAACAGTCGCCCCATTTCTCAGCATCGTGAACTAGGTACTGCGGCACCGCGTGATCCGCCACAATGTCAGAGATGGTAAATCGGCCTCCTGGTTTTGCCACGCGGAACATCTCGCGAAAGACCTTCCGCTTGTCGGGAGCCAGGTTGATCACGCAGTTGGAGATGATTAGATCGATCTGGTTGTCGGCGACCGGCATCGCGTCGGCCATCCCTTTGCGAAACTCCACATTCGACGCGGGATAGCCCAGATTGGTCGCGACGACCATGGCATTCTTCCGCGCGATCTCCAGCATCGTATCGGTCATGTCGATGCCGATGACCTGCCCTGTCGGACCGACGAGACGCGAAGCCTCGAAACAGTCGATCCCGCCGCCCGATCCGATGTCCAGGACTGTCTCGCCGGCGCTCACCGTATTCAGGCCGGCCGGCGTCCCGCACCCATACGAAATCTTGAGGACCTCTTCGGGGATGAAAGATTTGAGATTTGCCATGTCATAGCTGGTCGGGCAGCACATCTGCTCGCCCGTGCTGGCGGCTTTGGCATAACGGTCGCTGACTTTTTTCTCGATTTCGTCTATCGGCATAACGGCCTCATGATGAGCTGGTTACCTATCGATAGGGTTGTATGTACCAACCCTTCGTGCGTCCGGTCAATCGGCATATTGTCGGAGGATTAGATGGTTGTTGGGGCTTGGTTGAAAGCGTGCAAGAGGCCCGGCTAGGAAGGGGGAAGGGTAGCCTTGCCGTTGGTGTGGCAGCCTGATCGTTCCACCGTATTGAAAGGGCGATGGTCATGGCGTATGGTTCACAGACCGGTGGGCCTATTGAACGGATAAAATCGACGATTTGGCTCTCATGTGGATCATCCCCAACGGTGCTCACGCTTATCACGGGAGACGATGAGTGCTGGCAGAGGTCGAACAAGCTAGGTTGCGGCTATCCAAGGCCACAGCTGCGAATAAAAAATCGCAATTCGGTCAGTTCTTGACGCCTGCAAGGATTGCGGCCTTTATGGCTGGTCTTTTTCCTCCTGCAGGCGGTCATTGCCGCTTGCTTGATGCCGGTGCTGGTATTGGCTCGCTGACGGCGGCCTTTCTAGAGCGGTGGCATTCTGGGGGCTTTCGCTTTCAACGCGTAGAGCTTGATGCGTTTGAAATCGACGGCTCTTTGCATGCGCAGTTGAGTCAGACATTGTCGAAGTATCGCCGCGGCGAGTTTTCCGCCAAGATATGCGGTGACGATTTTATCCACACCGCCGTCGATGCCCTGTCTGAGGGTTTGTTTGCAAAATCGCATCCGCAGTATAGCCATGCCATTCTTAACCCACCGTACAAGAAGATAAACAGCGATTCAGCGCACCGGCTGGCCCTGCGTCGGATTGGTATCGAGACCGTCAACCTCTATTCGGCCTTTGTGGCACTGACTGTGGCGCAAGCCGCGCCTGGCGGGCAAATCGTGGCGATCATCCCGCGCAGCTTTTGCAATGGACCGTATTACCGGCCATTCCGTGACTTTCTACTTGAGCGTGCTGCCATTCGACACATGCATCTGTTTGAGTCCCGCAGCAAGGCATTCAAGGACGATGCAGTCCTTCAGGAAAATATCATTGTCCGCCTTGAGCGGGGTGGGCTGCAGGGACCGGTCATTGTCTCGACTTCGACCGACGATACATTTTCAGACTTTGCTAGTTATGAATATGCGTTCGAGCGGATTGTATCCTCAGGAGACTCAGAGCGGTTTATTCATGTGCCCATGTCGCCTGAGCCGAGTGTGATTGAGCGGTCTCCTTCAATTCGCTATATGTTGGCCGATCTTGGCATTAAGGTATCGACCGGGCCAGTGGTCGATTTCAGGCTCAAGGAGCATCTGCGGACCATGCCCGGGTTAGGTACCGTCCCGTTGCTCTATCCCGGTCATTTCTCTAGAGGCGAGATGACATGGCCTATTGAGGGCATGAAGAAGCCAAACGCAATCGAACGCAATCCTGACACTGAAAAGTGGTTGTACCCGATGGGCTACTACTGTGTGGTGCGGCGCTTTTCATCCAAAGAAGAAACGCGCCGGATCGTGGCCAGCGTCATCGAGCCCAGCACCTTTGGCGGCATGTCCGTTCTCGGTTTCGAGAATCATCTCAACGTGTTTCACGACAACAGGCGTGGCTTGCCCAAGGCATTGGTGCATGGGTTGGCGGTGTTCCTGAATACGACCGCCGTTGACGAGGCCTTCCGCCGTTTCAATGGCCATACCCAGGTCAATGCGACCGATCTGATACGCATGAAATACCCCAATCGCGATGTCCTCATAGAGTTGGGCGAATGGGCTATGCAACGGAAAGATCTCACGCAACGCATGATCGACGATCAGTTTGGAGTCGTGGCTGCATGACCGCAAGTAAACAGGACCGCCACCTCAAAGCTGCGCATCAGATTCTTGCGTCGCTCGGGCTGCCTCGTGCCCAACAGAACGAGCGTTCGGCGATCTGCCTGCTGGCGTTACTCAACCTTACACCAGGAAAGCCGTGGTCGAAATCGGCGAACCCACTCATTGGCATTACCCCTATCATGGAGTGGGTCCGTCAGCACTACGACAAGGACTATGCACCGAATACGCGAGAGACGGTCCGCCGCCAGACCATGCATCAGTTCTGCGAGGCTGGCATCGCGCTGTATAACCCGGACCAACCCAACCGCCCTGTGAATAGCCCCAAAGCGGTTTATCAGATCGGGCCGGATGCTCTTTCTTTGCTGCGCACCTTTGGTACACCAGCGTGGCATGACGCCTTAACGAGTTATCTGGCCGAACGCGAGACGCTGGTCTCGCGCTATGCCAAGGCGCGCGAGCAACATCGCATTCCGGTGAGAATCGCACAGGGGAAAGCGATTACTCTCAGCCCAGGTGAACATAGTGAGCTGATCCGGGCCGTCATCGAGGACTTCGCTCCACGCTTTGCCCCGGATAGCGTGTTGGTTTATGCAGGAGATACGGGTGACAAGTGGGGATACTTTGATGCCCATTTGCTGGCCGAGTTGGGTGTTGATGTGGAGGTACACGGCAAGATGCCAGATGTGGTGCTGCACTACACGGAGAAGAACTGGTTGCTATTGGTTGAGTCGGTTACCAGCCATGGACCGGTCGATGGGAAGCGGCACGCGGAGCTTGCCAAGCTCTTTGCCAAGTCAACCGCTGGACTGGTGTATGTCACCGCGTTTCCGAATCGGGCCATCATGAGCCGCTATCTTGGGGACCTTGCATGGGAAGCGGAGGTATGGGTCGCAGATGCGCCGTCTCACCTGATTCACTTCAATGGCGCGCGTTTTCTGGGTCCGTACGGTCCTTAGGCAACGTGAGTCATGGGCCGAGGGGGGTATGTCTCGCAGCGGGAGCTGCGTGGAGCAGCTCCCGCCAATGAAGCCTACATCCGCCCTCTCGTCTGGAAATACTCATCGTAGCGGTGGACGAAATCTTTCTGTGCCAGCGGCGTATGGCAGGCGCGGCATTTGGTGAAATCTTCCATCAGCGGTTTGCTGGAGGCATCGTAGGCGGCATAGGCCCAATCGCCGTTCTTAAGATTCTCCGGCAGTTTGTCTCCCCAGCCCTGCTCCTTGCCCATCACAAAGACCTTGGCGAGGTCGCCTTTCATCGGTTTGCCGTCCATGCCGGTCATCAGTTTGTCGCCGTCCATCTTGGCCTTATAGATTTCCATCACCATGACCGTGCCGTTGGGGAAGTTCTGCCCGGCCGACGTCCGTGCGCCGGCGGGATTGATGTAGATGTCGCGCACCTGTTTCGCCTCGCCTTTGGGAATGTCCGTCAGAAACTTCGGCCAGGATTTGTAATCGGCCGGCAGCGGCAGCGTGCCGTCAGGGCCGGCCATGGGAGACGTGACGATATCTTTCTTCATCGGGCCGAGCGCGCCCAGCAATTCAGTTTTTTCCCGTTCCCCGACGTTGAATTTATTGAGTGTGGCGACGAGGTCGCCGACCAGCGCATCGAATTCGTCTCCGGCGATGCCCATGCCGGCATGGGTGGTTTTCATGTCGCGACCGGTGTACGTGCAGGGTCCGCCGGAGGCCTGGCAGATCTGTTCAACGAGCATGGACTTTAAGCGGGGAATGTTGGCGTTCGCAAACTTGCCGTTAATCCGGTTATCGGCGGCCACTCGTCCGACAAAATCCTCCACAACGGCGGCGATCGCGGCTTTCCCGCCCAGCCGGTCGTACAGCGACTTATCGGTTGCCATTGTGCCGCCCGGCGAGGTCACGGTATTGCAACCGCTGAGCGTCAGCAGCAATCCGCCGATGGCGAGATAGGATGCGGTCGATGGTCTCATGGCAGGTCTCCTCCGTAGTTGAAAAAGTAGGGGGTCTGAGCAATTCGCTGTTCTGTCGCCTTGTCTTACGGCGAAATGAAACAAGCGGATGTGTCGATGGATTGCTTTTTAGCAAAGAGTGTCGGAAGGCGGATGAATCAGAAATTCTCAGTGCGGCGGGGCATCCAAACTCAAGCGAAGCCCGTAAAGTCCACAGGCCTCGCTATTCTTTCGGCTCTTGCTCTGGATCGATTTCGATTACGCGGTGCCGGCCGTTGCCGAGCGGTTCGATTTTGAAGACGCGCGGGCCTGGGTGGAAGGTGCCGGTGACGGCGGCGCCGTTGAGCACGAGTAAGAAGTCGCCCTGGGCAGGCGGTTTGAACTGTCCCCGGATGAAGCTGGTGTCGTTGCTGCGCGCGAGGGTGGACAGGATGTCCAGCTCATACCGCCCGGCATCGAAGAGTTCGACGGCGACCGGCGGATGCGGTCTGGCCGCGGCATCTTTCAAAATGCGTAGCAACGTCTCATCGAATGTAATGTACTGCTCGCGGAGCATCCAGGGTTTCTTGGGAGGCAGGGGCTGGTCAGCAATGCTGGACGGCGAAATTGCACGCCAGAGCAGAGGCGCGGAAGTCGGCTCCGCTCCGAAGGCGGCGCCGATAAGCAGGAGAGCCGTGAGGGCCATCATCGGCAACGAACGATGGATTGTGATGGTTCGCGGGATTTCCCCTGTTCGGTGTATTGGTATGGATGCCCGATGGTGATGTAGCATGAGGCCATTATAAGTTCCTATTGAGGCAGCTGCTATGGGGCGGTGGCAGATAGTTATGAACGGGGACTGGATTTCTGAGCGGCGCGCGAACGGCGGGCAGTTGCCGCCGTTCGCGTTCTCGCCGGACGAGAGAGTTGTGCGGCGCTGGCGGTCTCTGCCCAGATGGCCAGCTGTTCGGCATCTTCAAGCACATCGGTGGGCACTTCGTAGTAGGTCTGGAGTGTCATTGCCGAGGAGATGCGGAAGGGTTTCATGCGCTGTTCTGTGTAGTTGGCGACCGTCTCCGGTGTAACTTTGAAATACACTCGCCCCTTGTGAACGATCCCAAAGAATATCCCGCGATGCCGCAGTCCGTATCCGCCGAACATCGCCCGGCACGTGAGTCCGCGAAGATCGGCCAGCTGGTCTAGGACGAAATCCTTAAAGCCATCGTGCCTTGCGGTCATGAGCGGAGTCTCGGCGCTCAGACCGGCTTGCGTCCTGCAACCATCCGCACCGCCATCGGGAAGACAATGCGTCCGGCGCGGGTGTAATTGGATGCGGCTTGGAGGATGCGCTGCTTGACGTCTTGCTTCTGCGCGTCGGTCAGCTTCGCCATGAGGTTTTGGACCGGCGCGGCGATCTCCATCAGGCTGGTGTAGTACTCCTCCGCCGAGGCGTAGACCCATTCGGCGAGGAATTCCTGATCTGTGACATCGACGAGTCCGGCTTGCTGGAAGAAGCTTGCCAGTTCGCCCGGCTTGGCCAGCCGGAAAATGCCTGGCGCGGTCGGATCCGGCGCCGGGAGTTCGATCACTTGTTTGATCGCCGCCATGGAAAGCCCGATCGAAGGATTCTTTTCCGGCGCGGACCAGACTGCCGCCGCGACCCAGCTGCCGGGTTTGAGAACGCGCGCGATCTCCGCGGCGGCCTTCGGGATCTCCGGGAGGAACATCAGGCAGAAGCGGCTGGTGACGGCGTCGAAGGCATTCGCGTCGAAGGGCAGATCCGTCACGTCGCCGGTTCTGAATGAGACATTGCCGAGCCCGAGCCGCGTGGCCTTGCGCTCCGCGGCGGCGAGCATCTGCTCGGCCAGATCCATTCCGGTGACGCGGCCGCTTTGTTCGACGACCTGCGCGCCCAACAGGGCCGGGTAGCCGGTGCCAGAGCCAAGATCCAGGACGTTCATTCCTGCATGAAGGCGGGCGTCGGCGACAAGCCGATGATTCAGAAACGCCATCTGCTCGTCGAACGCGCGGTCCCATTTTTCCCACCCGCCCGCGACGCGGTTCCAGTCCTGCTTTTGTCCCTCGATGATCTGCGACGCGTTGGGTTGTGCCATGGAATGTCCTTTCCCTTCATCCACCGCTCAACGCGCAGACGATATAGAGTTCGTCGTCGTGTCGCAGCGGAGTGTGTAAATTAAAAACTTGTCGCTCGTTCACAAACAATCGAATGTGCGGCCTGACCGCATCCTGCTCGGTAACGATGCGGAATCGGATGCCGGGAAACCGGCGATCCAATTCCGCCAGCGCATCGGCGACGGTCGAGGCCTCTACCTCGACGTCGCGCTGTTGCGCGCTGTAGGAACGCAACGCGCTGGGAATATGCACCGTCATGTTCCGAAACAGGCCGCCTCCACGGAATAAATTTCCGGCAGATGCCGGGCGATGCAGGCCCAGCTCGCTCCGTCGTTGCGGCTGGCCCAGATCTCTCCTTGCGTCGTGCCGACGTAGAGGCCGATGGTGTCGTGGGCATCGCGGGTCATGGCCTGACGTTTGACCGTCCACCAGGCCTGTGCGCGAGGGAAGCCCTTGTCGAGGCGCACCCAGCGCTTCCCGGCATTCTTGGTCATATACACGGCGGGTTTGCCGCCTGGGCTGACGCGCGGCCAGACCGTCGTGCCGTCCATCGGGAACACCCAGGCGATGTCGGCGTTGCGCGGGTGGACGACCATCGGAAAGCCGACGTCGCCGATTGTCTTTGGCATGTTCTTGCCGATGCGGACCCACTCGTTGGACGGCCGGTCGATCCGGTAGATGCCGCAGTGGTTCTGTTGATAGAGGCGGTCCGGGTTGCTCGGGCATTGCCGGACGCAGTGCGGGTCGTGATACGTGACGACCGAGGCCTCGAATCCCTCGACCGTCTCCATGCCCTTGATGAGCGGCACGAAGGTGCGGCCGCCGTCGGTCGATTCATGAATGCCGCCGCCGGACATGCCGAAGTAGAGATGCCGCGGATCGCGCGGGTCCACGATGATTGAATGGAGCTTCGGTCCGTCGGGGGTGCCGTCCTGGACCGAGCCCATCCACTCGCGGTATTGCGGGTCGTCGTTGATGTAGGAGAACGGCTTCCAGGTGGTCCCGCCGTCGTCCGACCGAAACAGTCCTTGCGGGGAGGTGCCGGCGTACCAGGCTTTCGGTTCGTTGGGATGGCAGGGCGTCAGCCAGAAGGTATGGCCGACGGAACGGCCTGTTTGTCCGGCGGGTGCTTTGGAAAAAGCCGGTGGCGCGGAGGATTCTTTCCAGCTCTTGCCGCGATCCGTCGAGCGAAAGATCGTCGGGCCGAGATGGCCGGTGCTGGCCGCCATCAAGACCGTGCGCCGGTCGCGCGGGTCGGCCACGACGTGATGAATGATGTGCCCGAGGAAGATCGGCGCCGACAGTGCCCATGCCCGCCGGCCCGCATCGCTCTTGAGTGTGAAGGCGCCTTTTCTGGTGCCGATCAACAGTGTGACGGCACCCGTTTCACTACGCGCAGCGGTCATAGCCGGCCTCCGTCCCGATCCCTATTTCAACGTCTGTAAAGTGTCCCGCAGCTCTTTCAGCTCCGCGATCGAGAGATCCAGATGCTGGTCGCGTTGCGGCTGGTCGTCTTTGAATTTCCACAGCCGCCAGAAAATCGCGGTCAATTCCTTCTTGTGCGTCACCGCCAGGTCATAGGCCGGGGTTTTGGCCTGTTCCTTGGTCACGTCGCAGTACGAGTCCAGCAGCGCATGGAGCTGGTTGTGGTAGTCGTCCAGGGCATTGTCCTTCCCCTTGCCACCCTTGGCTTTCGCGGCGGTGGCTTCCATCATCGTCGTCAGGTTGATCAGGGTCTCCACGCCGTTCGCGCCTTTCGCTTGTGCGGCATAGTCTCCGGCCCGCGGATAAAACAGATAGCTGCACCCGCTGAGACTCGTCAGTGTCAAAGCCAGTGCCAGCATGCCAATAGTCCGTTGCATAACGACCTCCCTCGGGATTGATGTGAACCTCCAGTCAATCACGTTAATCGGGCGAGATCAATACGGATCGTCACGGTTTCCTTGTGTAGAGGATCTCCAGCATTTTCATTTCCTTGCCGCCGTGATGCGTCGCGTACATGTCGAACGTCGTGGAATTGCTGTCCACGATCTTCCAGACCGCGCGATGCGACATCGTGCCGCCGCCCGGTTCGGGGTGCGACCCTTTCAACGTGATGGTCTTGCCGTCGGCGCTGGCCGTGCCTTCCATCATGAAAATCCCCGTGCCCATCGTGTCGATCCAGGCCGTCACGTATTTCTTCGTCACATTGTCGTAGCCGTCGATCCCGATCCCGGAGAAGGGATGTCCCATCATCTGGGCGTGGTACTCCTGGTACAGAAAGCGCCCGTCGAGCACCATCTTCATCTCCGCTGTTCCGGCCGATTCTGTCGGGGGCTTGCCCGGTTCCATCCATTCTTTTGTCGTGGTCGTCCAGCTGCCGGCGAGACCGGCAAACAATTTGTGCGGTTCTCCTGGCTGGGCCAGCTTTTGCCAGAGTTCCATCATCGCCTGCTGGTCCATCGGCTTCTCGTGCTTCTTGTCTTTGGCCAAGACCGGCGACACGCTCAATAGCACACTCAATGCCGCGCTCATGATTGGCATCACTCGCATAGTGGCCTCCTTGTTTGTACGATTGTCCGCATTAGGCTTCGACCATCACCTTAAATCCGCCGTAGGTCACTCGCGTGCAATCGAAGGGCATGTCCTTTGGGTCGCACAGGGCATGGATGCGCGGATCCTTCATGACGTTGGCGTTCACGCGGTCGCGATGAGCCCGGGACCGGTAGACGATCCAGGCGAACACGACCGTTTCGTTTTTCTTGACCTTGGCCAGACGGGGAAACGGCAGGCCCATCGCCACGTGCAGATCGTCGCCTACGCATTCCCGATATTCCAGCGCGCCGTGCTCGCGCCAGATCTTGCCCGATTGCTCCGCCAGGCGGCGATAGGCGGTCAGCTTCTTCTTCGGAACGGGCAGCACGAAACCGTCGATGTATCGCATGGACAGGCTCCTTTCTTTTCCTCTTGTTCAGGTCGTGCGCGGCCGCTGCTATTGTTTTCGGGCCACTGCACTCCGTAGTTGTTCTTCTTGCTCCCTGAGCTCCGGCGTGAACTCAGCGCCGAAATCCTCGGCCTCGAACACCTGGCGGATTTCGATCTCCGGTTCGCCCGGCATGGGGTTGGGGCAGCGCTTGACCCATTCGATGGCGCCTCCCTTCGACGCCACCTGCCAGATCCAGAATCCGGCGATCAACTCGCTCGTTTCGGCGAAGGGTCCGTCGATGACCGTTCGCCTGGTTCCGGAGAATCTGACGCGGGCCCCTTCGAACTCGGCTGGAGCCCTTCGCCCGCGAGCATCACCCCCGCCTTGACCAACTCTTCGTTGAACCGGCCCATCTCCGTCAGCAAGTGCTCGCTCGGCATCGCGCCGGCTTCCGAATCCCTCGTGGCTTTGATAAGAATCATGAATCGCATCACGGACCTCCTTGTATTCAATGCCCCGCGTAGACTCGCGCGATCCGTTCGATATCGGGTTTGGTCATCTGCAGGATCGCCGCCATCACTCGTTCGCGCTTCCGGGGATCCGGGTCCTGCATCATCGTTTCCCACTCGGGGGAGACGATCTGCCAGGACAGCCCAAACTGGTCTTTCAGCCACCCGCAGGGACCTTCCGCTCCGCCGTCGGAGAGCTTGCGCCACATCTCGTCGATGTCGTGTTGCGTTTTGCACTGCACCATGAACGAGACCGCCTCGGTGAATGGGAAGAGCGGCCCGCCGTTGAGCGCCATGAATGCCTGTCCTTCGATCTCGACGTCACCGTCATGACCGAACCCTCGGGTCTTCCGGAGGCCGTCGCGCCGGCTTCCCCGTAGCGAGTGATGGCGCCGAGTTTCGACTGCTGAAAGACCGACACGTAGAATCTCGCCGCTTCCTCGGCCTTGTCGTCGAACCAGAGACAGGGGGTGATTCGTTGCATGGCCGACGATTCTTTTCTGACGGCTGTTGTCGTCTCGCGGCGCGCGGTATTCGTTAGTCGAACGGATGCGTTCAAATCGATCGGCTCGTATTCTCCCGGTAACCCCTCGGTTGCTCTCACGGGACGAACCTCCACCGCGCTGAGTCTGGCGCCGGGAATCCGGCCGGCGACCTCGATGGCCTCGCCACGGCTCCGGGCATCGATCAGAAAATAGCCGACGAGGTGCTCGCGAGTCTCGATGAACGGACCGTCGGTAACGGACCGGTTTCCGTCGCGCATCCGCACGACGGCGGCCGTGGCAACCGGTCGAAGCGGCGAGGCATGGACATACTCCCCCTTGCCGTCGAGTCGGTGGCAGAGCCGGATCGACTTGGCCAACATGCTTTCCCTGGTTTCCTCGCTCATCTTGCCGAACGATTCTTCATTGTGGTGAACCAGTAGCAGATATTTCATGGTCGCTCCTCTCTCTTACTTTCTCGTCATTCTCGGTCTCCGAAATCGACAAGGGGGGCGCCGGTCACTGTAACTCAGTCAGGCGTCGTTCCAGAAACCGCCGTTCGGGCTCTTGCTTCGTCAGGGCGAGCGCCCGCTTATACGAGACACGGGCGCCTGCCTTGTCTCCCATCCGCCGGTAGAGATCCGCGCGTGCCGAATGGATCAAATGGTAGTCGGTCAGCTCCCCGTTCGCCAGGATGGCGTCCACCAAAACGAGCCCTGCCGCGGGGCCGTCCCGCATTGCCACAGCCACGGCCCGATTGAGGTCGATGATCGGAGAGGGAGCCGCGTGTACCAACAAATCGTAGAGGGCGACAATTTGAGCCCAATCGGTTGCGGCTCCGTTCGAGCCTTCGGCATGGACGGCGGCAATGGCCGCTTGCAATGTGTAGGGGCCGAACCGCCGTGAGTGGAGCGCCCGTTCAACGAGCGCGATGCCTTCCGTAATCAGGGCTCGATCCCAGCGCGACCGGTCTTGCTGTTCCAGCAGGACGATCTCACCGGTCTCCGTCGTGCGCGCCGGCCTGCGTGATTCGTGCAGCAGCATCAACGCCAGCAGGCCCATGACTTCCGGTTCCGGCAACAGTTCGAGCAACAGCCACCCTAAACGGATCGCCTCGCCTGAGAAATCGGCTCGCGTGAGCGAGGCGCCCGACGAGGCCGAATAGCCTTCGTTGAAGACCAGATAAATGACGTGCAGTACGGAGTCCAGCCGGTCCGGGATGTCAGAGGGCGGCGGCACTTCATACGGGATCCGCGCGTCCCGGATCTTCGCTTTCGCGCGGACGATGCGCTGGGCCAGAGTGGCGGGGGAAGAGAGAAACGCGCGGGCGACTTCTTCGGTGGTGAGGCCGCAGACTTCCCGCAATGTCAGCGCAAGTTGCGCCTCGGGCTTGAGTGCCGGATGGCAGCAGGTAAAGATCAACCGCAGTCGGTCGTCTTCAATAGGTTCTTCGCTCTGCTCAGCCGGGTCGTCGATACCCGTTTCGAGGGTTCTGGCGAGCTCGCTCAGCGATGCATCATAGCGGGCGCGCCGCCTCATGCCGTCGATGGCCTTGAAACGGCCGGTGGAGACGAGCCAGGCTCGCGGATTGGCAGGGATGCCGTCGCGAGACCATTGTTCCATGGCTGCGGCAAAGGCTTCGTGCAACGCTTCCTCGGCCAGGTCGAAGTCCTTGAGCAGGCGAATCAATGTTGCGAGGACGCGGCGCGATTCGGATCGATAGATCGTGTCGGTTTTTGCACGGACCTGGGTCTCGACATCGGTGCTCATCGCCGGATCTCCTACGCGCAGCCGCTTTCCTTCATCGGGCGGACCTCCACGCTGCCGATGCGGGCGGCCGGGAAATGCGTGGCGATGCGGATCGCATCGTTCAGATCCGGCACGTCGAGCAGGAGAAAACCGCCCAGCTGTTCCTTGGTTTCGGCAAACGGCCCGTCGGTTGTCGAGGCTTTTCCCTCGCGGACTCTGACGGTCGTGGCGGTCTCCACCGGATGAAGGGGCGAAGCCGCCAGCAGCTGGCCGATTTTCTGCAATCGATCGCAGTACGCCATCGATTCGTCCGAGAGCGCGCCCCGCTCATGGTTCGGCAGGGCATGGAGGATCTTTTCTTCGACATAGACCAGGCACAGGTACTTCATGGTGAACTCCCAATTAAAATAGTTGAACTGCTCGGCGCCATATCCGACGCCTGCTTCCATGCGATAGTCGTTGCGGGAGTCTGAAATCGACAGCCTCCTCGCGCCAGGCCACCGCCAAAAGTTCTGTGTGGCGACAGCTCATAGCTTCCATGTTACGAGGGGAAGCACCGTCCGAAGGCCCGCAGCAAACGCGGCGGGCCTTGAAGCCGAATCGTCCTTCTCAGCAATGCCCAGATCAGGCTCCGTTCTTTTCTGATGAACCCCAGCCAGGTCCGACTGTCGGCGATGATGTGCAGATCGCACGTGCCGACCAGTCCAGATTGAATCGCGAGCGCTTTATTCTTGATGACGATGGTCGCCGTACCAGCCTCCTCGCCGGTGAAGGTGAAATGGTAGGTGGTGTCCAGCTCTGCCGATTGTTCGCGCTGAAAGACGTTGGACAAGCCAGCCAGAAAGCCCTGAATGGAACGAGGGCGCAGGCCGTTGCCCACCGCTTTGACTTCTTTCTTGGGGAAGTGCCGGGTGACGTAGGTCTCCGCGTCGGAGCCGGGGACCGCATAGATGGTCTCGGCCTTCTCTTGAAGTGGTGCGACGACATCTGCGGTGAAGGCTTTACGGTTGAGGAGGAAGGGCTCGATCACGTCCTCACCGGCCGGACAGACCGCCAGGCAATAGGCGGCTTTGTAGTTCGCGCCGAATGAGAGGCTCTGCCACATGGAAGCCGACTCGCTGTCCGAGACCTTATGGCGATAGGCCAGCGCCGTGCGGCTGCTGGCGATCTGTTCGACCCAATTCGTGAACCCGCCCATGAACTCGCGGTAGTTGTGGGTGTAGCAGGCAGAGAAGTTAAAGTGGCCATCGGTACCGATGGCGCCGGTCGGGCAGGCAGCGACGCAGAGTTTGCACTCAAGGCATGGGTTGTAGGTGATGGGGTGGTCGTAACGGCTGACGGCAGTGTCAATCAGGATAGTGCCCAGCAAAATGAAGTTTCCAAACCGTGGATGGATCACATTGCGGTGGATGCCCATCTGGCCAAGGCCCGCTGCGACGGCGACGAGCTTGTGAGAGACGACCCAGATTTTTCCTGGAAAGCGGTCCATCTCCATGGGAAATCCCATAGCCGGGTTCAGCGCGCGAACTCCATGCCGTTCAAGTGCCGTGACGATGGTTCTGGCCACATCGTTGACGTGATCGCCGGTGCGATGGAACTCGACATTCGCGACAGACCGGGCAGGGCTTCGGATGGGTTCGCGGTTCATGCGGCAGATCAAGCTGATGAACGACTTTGCATGCGGGAATGTTCTGTCGATGTCCGGGCGGTCTGCCGCAAGTGTTGGACGGTCAATGTCGACAAACCCTGCGTCGTCCGCGCCGGCGTCGAGACAGAGTTGGCGTAGCCAGTCAGCGTCTAGGATGGTTGGGGAAGCCGGCTGCGGTTCGGCGGCGCTCTTTTCCCGATACCGTTGGACGGTGGGGTGGTCGGCAAACTTCATGGTGCAGGCTCCTTTCAATGAGAGCGCAACATCAGTCCAGAATCGCCAGCGCGGCTGCGGAGGTCTCTCTGACTACCGTGGCCGGTGTGCCGGCTTTGATCATGACGATCGTGCCCTGCATCATCGTGACCAGAACTCGCGCCAGTGCCCGCGGGTTTTTATCCTTCGACAACTCGCCTTCGTGCTTCGCGCGGGTCAGCAATGTGAAGAACGCCTCTTCCGCCATCTGCAGCCGGCCCGCCAATTTCCGCGCGATATCTTTCTCGTGCGAGGCCAATTCCATGACTGTATTGGTAATCATGCAGCCGCGCCGCAGGGGGTCAGAGAGGCCGAATTCCAACATGACGTTGATGAACTGGCGAATCAGCGGAAGCGCCGGGCCCGGTTGACTCAAGATGGAGATCCGGCTGCCGATCCCGACGCCAGTGCAGTACCGATCCATCGCCTTCAGGAACAACTCACGCTTGTCGCCAAACGTCGCGTAGAGGCTGCCGCGATTGAGGTTCATCGCTGTGAGCAGGTCTTCCATGGACGTGGCTTCGTAGCCCTTATGCCAGAAGACATGCATGGCTTTCTCAAGCGCGTTGTCCGGATCAAAAGCTTTTGGGCGCGGCATTTCAAAAGTTCTGTTGCTGGGGACGGATACCTATAACGTATTATGGAACGATCGGTCAAGTATGTGGTCCGGAGATGAAAATGCGATGTGCATAAGTAGAATTCTGCACAAATACACAAATTCGTTCACGAATGGAGAGCAATTGTGTACAGTCGGCACAAGGATTAAGAAGAAAGGATGTACGATGAAGACGGCCACGATGCCGGATGAGGTATTTCTCGATATCCGCGAACACACCCGGATGCGCGTGCCGGTTCCATTTTCCTGCGCGCTGGCCGAGAAGGCGCGGCCGCGCTGGTTTGCGAAGAAACGGGCCGGCTTCGGCGTGGTCTACGATGTGTCGCTCAAAGGCGCGCGAGTCACGAGCGAAGCGCCGATGACTCCGGGCGATCAAGTAACAGTGCTGTTGCGCCTGCCGAAGCAGATGTCTCCGCTGGCGGTGGAGCGCGCCACGGTTCGATGGGCGAAAAACCAGACATTCGGACTGGAGTTTATGCATTTGACCTCCACCGCCGCCACGCGGCTCAAGCGGTTCCTCTCGCTGCAAGGCCAGCCGGCCATATAACCCCCATCTCTTCCACTCGTTCCTCCACAGACTGCGTTGCGGCATCGTCCGGCCATAGGGCAGGGTGCGGACCAGTTTGCCCGGTTGACTCCCATTCCAGCCCTCAGTAGCCTGTGCGCATTCATACGTTCTGTTCTAGGTGTAGAGAAGGGGGTGGCGATGGAGGGCCTGCATCAACTCGAGATAGTCATCTTATTGCTGGCCGTGGTCCTGCTCTTGACCACGCTCGCGGAAAAGCTCGTCATTCCCTATCCGATTCTGCTGGTCATCGGGGGAGGGGTGGTTGGCCTGATTCCCGGGCTTCCCACCGTCACGCTCAGCCCCGATTTGGTCTTTCTCGTGTTTCTCCCGCCGATCCTCTGTTCGGCGGCCTACTTCACCTCCTGGCGCGAATTTCGCGGCAATCTCCGGCCGATCTCCTTGCTGGCGGTCGGCCTGGTGCTCGTCACGACCGCGGTGGTTGCCGTGGTCGCGCGCGCGGTGCTGCCGGGCCTCGGATGGGCGGAAGCCATTGCCTTGGGCGCCATCGTGTCTCCTCCGGATGCCGTCTCGGCGACTGCGATTGGGAAGCGGCTGCGTATTCCCCGCCGTGTGGTGACGATTCTGGAAGGCGAAAGTTTGGTGAACGATGCCACTGCCTTGGTGCTGTATCGCGCGGCGGTGGGGGCGGCGGTCGGCGGCAGTTTCGTGCTGGGCGACGCGTTGCTGCACTTTGTGCTGGCCGCGGCTGGGGGAGTTGCCATCGGGGTCGCGGTGGGAATGGTTTTGCGGTGGGCGCTCTGCCTGGCGACCGACAACTTTACCGAGCTGGCCCTCACCTTGCTCGCGCCTTATATCGCCTGGGTGCTGGGCGAAGTGGTGGAGGTGTCGTCGGTGCTGGCCTGCGTGACCGTGGGGCTGTATGCGCGGAAGTATTTCAGCGCGGAAATGGCGCCGACGACCAGACTGCAAGCGCGCGCAGTCTGGGATCTGCTGATCTTTATTCTGAACGGGTTCATTTTCATTCTCATCGGGCTCCAGCTCGGCGCGTTGCGCGACGCCGTCCCTGCCGGCCGGTTTTCGGCGGTGGTGCTCGCCGGCGCGGCGGTCAGTCTCGCCGCGATTGTCGCGCGCCTGTTATGGGTGCCGGCGGCGGCGGCGCTGCCGCGCCTGATGAGCGCCAAGTTGCGGGCCCGCGATCCCCTGCCTCCCTGGTCGCATATTTTCGTGACGTCTTGGACCGGCATGCGGGGAATCGTCACGCTGGCAGGCGCGCTGGCTCTGCCGATGGCGACGGCGTCGGGCGCGCCGTTTCCGTTTCGCGCGGAGATCATCCTGATCAGTTTCGCCGTGATTCTTGCCACGCTTGTGCTGCAGGGGCTTTCCCTCACGCCGATCATCCGCGCATTGCATCTTGAAGAGGATCACGGGCCGCTCGCGCGGGAAGAACGGCTTGCGCGCGAACAGGCGGCTTCGGCGGCCTTGGGGCGGCTGGATGGATTGGCCGGAGAAGGCAGCGCGCGGATGGAGCACCTTGAGCAGTTGCGAGGCCAGTACAGCCAGCAGCTCCAGCGGTTTGCCGGATCCGGTTCGGCGGATGCCGGCTCCTCGCTGGAAGCCGACGAACAGTTTCGGCAATTGCGGTATGAAACGCTGACCGCCGAACGGCTGCGGTTGATTCAGTTGCGCAACGATGGAACGATCAGCGATGAGGTTTTGCACCGGCTGGAACATGAACTCGATGTCGAAGCGCTGCGCATGGGAATCGGCGCGCGCCGCGTCCAGCGGGGAATTCGCGCTCGCGGCGGCGTGTAGCGCTTATAATTCGATGCGCCGATACGCCGGTGTGGCCAGGTCTTGCCGGAGCAGATCCCATTCGATCAGAAAGATCGTCGAGCGCGGCGCGCTCATTGAGAGGCGGCGTTCGCCGTCTTTTGCCACGACGCTCTCAGCTTTGGTGAAATCCATGGTGAGATCCGGCCCGGTCCGGTTGCACACGAGCAGCGGCAAGCCCGTGTCGCTGGTGCAGCGTTCCCATTCGCCGTTGGGGCCGTGGAGTCCTGGCCCCCAGGCGGCGGCGGACACCAGCAGGCGAGCCCCTTGCTTGCGCAGGGTTTCGGCAATGCCTGGCGAATAGGCATCGGCGCAAATGAGGAGCCCGACCTTGTCGAACGGGGTGGCCTCGACGGGGATGGCCTCTGTGCCGGGCGTCGACCAGGCTTCTGATCCCACGCGGAGCGCGTTGATCTTCCGGTGAGCGCCGGAGAGGGCGCCGTCCGGGGCGATGACGAAGAGGGCGTTATAGAGCTGCTTCGTGCGACGATCCTGTTCGGGTAGAGAGAGAAATAGCGTAACGCGCAGTCGAGCGGCGAGCCGGCTCATCTGCGTCATCCACTCATCCGGTTGGGGCGCGATCCAGTCGGTGCCGATCCGTCCGGCAAAGCTATAGCCGCAGACGGCAAGTTCCGGGGTGAGAATCCAGTTCGCTCCGGCGGCGGCGGCCTGCATCGCGGCATTCTCGATCAGCCGCCGATTGCCGGCGAGGTCGCCGGGAACCGGTGCCAGGTGCAGGAACGCGATGCGCAGGGTGGGAGCGGCCATGGGCGGCATCATACAAGGTTGGCCCTGCCTGTGCGAGTGCCGCTGCTTCGCGTCACCCGCTGTCGGCTGCCGGTGGCGGTATGGTATGCTGCGCACCCATTATGGCTATCGATACCACCACTCAGGGCGAATTAGCGGCGGCGACGGCGCGCCGCCGGACGTTTGCGATCATCAGCCACCCCGATGCGGGGAAGACGACGCTCACGGAAAAGCTGCTGCTCTATTCTGGACTCATCCGGACGGCCGGCATGGTCCGTGGACGCAAGGGCGGCAAGACGGCGGCATCCGACTGGATGGGCATGGAGCAGGAGCGCGGCATTTCCATCACCGCCTCGGCCATGCAGTTTCCGTATAAGGACGCGATTGTCAATCTGCTCGACACGCCGGGACACCAGGACTTTTCCGAAGACACCTATCGGACGCTGACGGCCGCCGACAGCGCGATCATGGTGATCGACGCGGCGAAAGGCGTGGAAACGCAGACGCGCAAGTTGTTCGAAGTGTGCCGTCTGCGGCGGATTCCCGTTCTGACCTTAATCAATAAAATGGACTTGCCGGGCCGTCCGCCGCTCGATCTGATGACCGAAGTGGAGCAGGCGCTCAATATTCACGCGAGCCCGATCAACTGGCCAATCGGCTCCGGGAGCGATTTTGCCGGGATCGTGACGCGAGCAGACTCTCGTGTCCAGCTGTTCAGCAAGACGGCGCATGGCGGCGCGACGAAGGTCGATGTGGCCAATATGCTCTTGGCCGATCTTGAGCGCAGCGGCCGTGTCCATCCGGACGTCATGGAGCCAGTGCGGCACGACCTGGAGCTGCTCGAGATCGCCGGCAATCCGTTTTCGCGCGAACAGTTTCTGAACGGCGATGTCACGCCGGTGTTCTTTGCGTCGGCGCTCACGAATTTCGGCATCGAGAGTTTTCTCGACGCCTTTGTGTCGCTTGCGCCCTGCCCCAGCGCCCGGCTCGCCGACCTGGCCGACGGGAGCGAGTGCGCCATCGATCCGGTGGAGGCGCCGTTCAGCGCCTATGTGTTCAAGCTGCAAGCCAACATGAATCCGAAACACCGCGACAGCACGGCGTTCCTGCGCGTCTGTTCGGGGCGGTTCGAGCGGGACATGATGGTCAAGCACCATCGGCTGGATCGCGAGGTGCGGCTGTCTCGTCCGCACAGTTTGGTGGCGCAGGAACGCAGTACGGTAGAGGAAGCCTATGCCGGCGATATCATCGGCATTATCAATCCCGGGCTCTTCGCCATCGGCGATACGATTTCCGTGGCGGGCGGATTCAATTTCAAGCCGTTGCCGCAATTCCAGCCGGAGATCTTCGCGCGCCTGCGTCCGACCGATGTCGGAAAGCGAAAATCCTTCGACAAGGGGATGGAGCAGATGGCGCAGGAAGGCACCGTGCAGATTATGCGGAGCCTCAACGACCAGGACTCGCTGGTCGCGGCGGTGGGGCGGTTGCAATTCGATGTGCTGCAATACCGGTTGCGCCATGAGTACCGGGTGGAGACCATCCTTGATGCGCTCCCATTTTCATGCAGCGCCTGGCTGGGCGGAGATCCCGCGACGTTCAAGGCGCCGTCCGCTTCCATGGTGGTGAAGGATCAGCGCGGCCGTATCGTAGTGTTGTTCGGCGACCAGGTCATGAAGACGATCGCGCGCGATCGCAATCCCGGCCATACGCTTCGCGATATGGGGTAGCGCGGCGAAGGTGCTGGACATGAGCGATCGATGGCCAGCCTGCAATGGCGTCCTCCTTCTCTCTTGCTGTCCGCGCAGGGGTATTCTTCTATGGCGTGGCCGACCTCGATCGCACGAGAACTTGTCCAGGCCGGAGCGGCCTGGACATCCGGCAACGATGGCAAAGCCAGGGTATGTGCGCGGCGGGCGGTCGCGTTAGCCAGCGAAGCGTGGCTGGCACAGCAGCAGGCGTCTCTGCTAGGGGCAGGCGATGCCATGGCTCATCTGCGAAGAATCCAACAAGAGAGGTCGTTTCCATCCTCTGTCCGGCAAGCCGCCGAACGATTGGCGACGGCCGTGACCAAGAAGCAGACAGCTCCCTTTACGATGGATCCTATCGGCGACGCAACCACCATCATAGAGTTTCTGATAGGGAGCAGTGAAACGCAGCCATAACCGTGTGGCAAGAGTGTAAGGTTGTGAGTCGATCAATGGAAGCGGACGATGCAGATGCGTTGCGGGAGGCCTGGGCAAAAAAAGGCGATCCACCCTGCCCGCATGATGTCCGGGAGAAAGAATTCTATCTCGGTTCCGATACGAGCGCGGAAATCTGTGTGCAGTGTGGAAAATCATTCTGGAGGGGAAACTAGTCATGGGGCGGATATCCCGGTGCTGGGCCGGCTGTATGCTCGCACTGTCGCTCATGCTGGTGTGGGGCGTGGCGCCGCTGCCTCTCTGGGCCAATCCGGCGCAGGATCGTCTCGCCGGGATGTCTGAACTGGAGCGAAGCGAGACGCTGGCGATGTTTGTCGAAAGCGGTGGACATGCTTGCCAGACGGTAGCGCGCACATTTTTTCAGGGAGGGGACGCGAAGGGGAACGTATTCTGGAATGTGGAATGCGCCGGCGGCGAATCCTACGTGGTGGTGATCAAGAACGATGTGTCTGGGTCGACACGCGTGATGACCTGTCGCCGCCTGCGAATGGTGGCGGGGGCGGATTGTTTCAAGAAGCTGGAGTGACGGCGCATGAGCGACCGTGAGTATGTGTTCGCTTCGGGCGAAGAGCGGCGCGAATGGGCGCGGCTCCAGGCGATCGAGCGGGAGTTCGATCCGGCCAGCCGCCGCCGGTTGTACGCGGCTGGGCTCACAACCGGGTGGCGCTGTTTGGAAGTCGGACCAGGCGCCGGGTCGCTGATGCAGTGGATGGGCGAGCAGGTTGGGCCAGCGGGGCACGTTGTTGCCCTCGATCTTTCAATCAAATTTCTAACAGCACAATTTCCGGCGCAGATCGAGATTCGGCAAGACGACATTCGCACGGCCTCGCTGCCGGAGGGCTCCTTCGATCTGGTCCATGCGCGCTATGTGCTCATTCATCTGCCCGACTATGAGATCGCGCTGTCCCGGATGCTGGCCGCGCTGAAGCCGGGCGGGTGGATCGTCCTGGAAGAGCCGGATTTCTCCGCGTCACGGGGCATTGCCGGAACGGCGGCGCAACTTGCGGCAATGCAGCGCATCAATCAGGCGATTCGCCGCATGTACGAAAGCCGGGGCATGGATCGCGCGCTCGGACTCACACTCCTGCCGTTGTTGCAGGCGCGAGGGCTTTGCGATTTGTCCATGGAACATGACGCGCCGGTGTCTGCCGGTGGCTCCGGGATGGCCATGATGATGGCGATGTCCGCCGAGCAGCTGCGAGAGAAGTATGTGGCGACGGGCGTCGCGCGCGAGGAAGATGTGCGAGACTATTGCCGCATGGCCGAAGATCCTCAAAGCCGGGCGGTCTATTATGCGACGGTGGCAGTCATCGGGAAGAAGAAGGCTAAGTGAGTGGTGATGGAGACTCCTGTATTGGTCCTGCCAGGGTTCGGCAATTCCGGTCCTGGCCATTGGCAGACATTGTGGGAGGCGCAGCATCCCGAGTGGCGGCGCGTGGACCTTGGGCAATGGGAGGCGCCACGGTGCGAGGACTGGGTGCGTGTGCTGGACGCGGTTCTTATCCGCTCTGAGACGCCGCCGATCCTGGTGGCGCATAGCCTCGCCTGTTTGTTGGTGGCGCATTGGGCGCGACAGTCAACGGTCGCGATTCGCGGCGTGTTCCTTGTGGCGGTTCCTGAGCCAGCCAGCCCCAGCTTTCCAGCCACCGCCCAAGGTTTCAGCCCGGTGCCGATGTCTCGGCTGCCGTTTCCCAGCATGGTGATCGCCAGCCGCAATGATGTGTTTGGCTCGTTCGAGCATGCGCAACGGTGTGCGACTGCCTGGGGCAGCCGGTTCGTCGATGTCGGCAAGGCCGGGCACATCAATGCCGACAGCGGGCTGGGCGATTGGGCCCAGGGGTATGCGCTCTTCGAGAAATTTGTGGGGTGACCGATGTCGATTCAACTTACCGAGGCTGGTCCCGACGATGCCGCCGCCGTTGCCACGCTGGTGGGGGAATTGCTCCACGAGATTATGGCGGCCGTTCACGACAAGGCGTGCAACTTTCATTATGCCGATACGGAAGCGCGGGCTCGCGTGTGGTTGCGGGATGGTCTCTACTCGGTCTTTCTGGCGTGCGACGCGGTGATTTGCCGATCGGTTTCCTGGCCCTGTATCAGAGCTATGCGCTCTATACGGAGGGCCTGTACGGGACGATGCCCGAGTTCTATGTCCGGCCGTCGTATCGTTCACAGGGCGTGGGTGCGGCGTTGGTGAACCGGGCCAGGTTGTTTGGACGATCGCGAGGATGGCGGAGGCTTGAAGTCACGACGCCACCCTTGCCGGAATTCGACCGGACGCTGGCGTTCTATCGGCGCGAGGGATTCAGCGTTTCCGGAGGCCGGAAGCTAAAGCTGGAGCTGGCATGAAACCGGTGGTGCAGCTTGAACGGACCGGTTGCGGAATTGCGAGCGTCGCAGTGTTGGCGGGGGTGCGCTATGTTCAAGCGAAGCGCGAGGCGAATCGGCTTGGCATTTTCGCGGAGGACCGCCGTTTGTGGTCCGACACGCAGCCGGTGCGCCGGTTGCTGGCTGAGTACCGGATCCAGACGAGTCGTCGCGAGTATCCGTTTGTCTCCTGGGCCGCGCTACCGGAGATTGCGTTGCTGGCGGTCAAATGGCATCGTGAGAGGGGACGCCCGTTCTGGCATTGGGTGGTGTTTTGGCGAAGCCCTCACGGGCCGGTGGTGCTGGATTCCAAGCGGACATTGCGCCGCCATATTCGTACGGACTTTGGCCGGATGAAGCCGAAGTGGTGGATCAGGGTCGAACGTGAGACGGTCGGACGAGGCCGGTGACCGGGCTTGGAGGAAAGGAGCCGTCGAGATGAAAGACAACATCCGTTGCGAGTGGGCCGGCGACAAGCCGCACATGGTTCGCTATCACGATCAGGAGTGGGGCAAGCCGGTGCATCGCGACCGGAAGCACTTCGAGATGCTGGTGCTCGAGGGCGCGCAGGCGGGGCTGACGTGGGACACGGTGTTGCGGAAGCGCGCGGGCTATCGCAAGGCTTTCGCGGGGTTCGATCCGAAGAAAGTGGCGCGTTTCACGGTGAGCATGAAAGCGTCGCTGATGAAGAATCCCGACATTATCCGTAATCGCCTCAAGATCGATGCGGCCGTTACCAATGCCGAGGCGTTTTTGGCGGTGCAGAAAGAGTTCGGCTCGTTCGATGCCTACGTGTGGTCATTCGTTGGGGGGGAGCCGATCGTTAACCGGTGGAAACGGATGAAGGATGTGCCCGCCACGAATGCGGTGAGCGATACTTTGTCGAAAGATCTGAAGAAGCGCGGGTTCCGGTTTGTCGGCAGCACAATCGTCTACGCCTACATGCAAGCCATCGGGATGGTGAACGACCACCTTGAGACCTGTCCCTTTCGTTGATCGAGACGCTCGCCAGGAATATCCTTACTGAAAAATATTCGATCTGCAAGTCTTCTGGCGGCAGCCTATCAAGGCTGTGCGCAGTGCCGGCAGTGTTTCATTCATGCCACAGGCGGCAGCACACCTATCTGTTTTAGCTCACAGTGTATGACCTAGAGCGGTGCATTCTTTGGCCTGCACCCATGTCGGCAAACACGCGAATGGACAAGGCCACCGCGCTATTGAGAGACAAGGATTTGAACGGTACTGATCTTGCTGAGCCACGCCTGCCAAGGGTTTCCCGTGATTGATCGGGAACGATGCGTGTGGGCCAGAGTGGCCGCACTAAGGATGTTGTTCTGGAACAAGGAGGTGGGCATGTCCGTGTGGAAGTCTCTGGTGGGGGGCTGTGCCCTGATGGGCTGTGTGAGTGGCGTGGGCGCATCGGCTTGGGCGGAAGAGGCGCAGGGTACAGAAACGACCCCGCCGGCTATTCATCGGCTCTTTCCTGAGAGCTGGCCGGTCTCCATCCGCGGCTGGGTAGACGGCGGGTATACATTCAATGGATCGAGCCCGACCACTCATTTCAACGGACCGTACAATGCGGTGGACCGCGACCGGCCGCAGTTAAATCAACTGTACCTGGTTGTGGAAAAAACGCTGCGCGGCACGAGTGGGTTCGATGTGGGCGGGCGAGTCGATGCGATGTACGGATACGATTATTTTTTGACGCAGAGCAATGGGCTTGAACGCGACCAGTCCGGCTCTCCCAAGTGGAATCGCGAACACCATGGCGTGGCGCTTCCGCAGATGTATGCCGAGGCCGGCAATCAGACCTTCTCGGTAAAGGCGGGACATTTCTACACGATTATCGGGTACGAGGGCGTGCCGGCGCCGGCGAATTTCTTTTACTCGAAGAGCTATTCCTATCAGTTTGCCGGCCCCTTCACGCATTGGGGCGGCCTGGCGACCTGGAATATTTCTCCGCAATGGATGGTGCAGGGCGGCATCGTCAACGGATGGGATTCGCTCGACCGCGAAAGCAACAAACCGGCCTATGTGATGAAGGCCAAGTATACGTCGAGCGAGAAATTCGTGACGGCATCGTTCGCAGTGATCACGGGCGAAGAGCCGTCGGCGGTGCCGACGCGGTTCGAGCAGCGGACGCGGTACAGCGCGATTGTCGCGTTGAATCCGACCAAGGATCTCGAATACGTGTTCCATCACTACTATGCCTATCAGGAAGACGGCAAGATCGGCGGCGGCATCGCGCGCTGGTATGGCATCGATCAATATCTGTACTATCGCCTGCACGAACAGGTGAAAGCCGGGTTGCGATTCGAATGGTTCCGGGACGAGGCGGGCACCCGTGTCGGCGGATCTCCGGACCGGGGGAATCCGAATCTGGCCCCGTTTGCCGGGAGCTTCTATTCGCTGACGGCTGGAGTGAACTACTACCCGCACCCGAATCTGACTATTCGTCCAGAAGTGCGGTACGACTGGTTGGTGGGGAGCCGCAGTCCCTACAACGACGGGAACAATTCCAATCAAGTGCTGGCGGCCATTAACGCCTACGTGCAGTTCTAGTGAGATGTTGCCGGGGTGGCTCGTTCGCCTTGTGTGGCGGGCGAGCCGCCCCGGCTCATGGCATCGTCCTACGCATCATGATAGAGTCGCGCTGCAATGCGACTCCCTCGTCCTCAGGATCAACTGGCCGGCTGCGTATGGCTGCCGCGGTTCGCGGAGAAGGCGAGGGTATTTCTCGCAGGGCGGCTTCCATTCATCTATCGAGTAGCTTTCGGCAGCCAGCTCGGCATCGATGGCGCGTTTCTTCGGCATTTCAATCTCACGCTGCCCCAGTTTCTTGCGGCGGTTCAAACCTCGGAGGGCAATGCGGCGCTGGCAGAGTGGTTCCTGTCGCTTCCTGCGGCCAGCTCCGAGCGCATCGTCGAGTGGAACCGCCGCGCCACGACGCTAGGCGCCAAAGGGCATTCCGGCTATCGCACGCGGCACCTTCTCAAATGGGTCTTCTATCCCAAGTCGGTGGGCATACCCGTCAACAGCCTCTTCGAAGCCATTGAACAAGACGAGCGTTGACGGAATGCGTTTCGCGCAGTTCCGGTCATGCCCTGCTGAACTCGCACGCGCGATGCTGCATGGCCCGATCCGTCGGAGAGTGTCTACTCTTCCGTGTGCACGCCGTCGAAGCCGTCGAGGGCGATGCCCAGCGAGGCCAGCAGTTCCTTCGCTTCCGGGCTGCTGTCGGAGCGCGTGTGCTTCAGCACGGAACGGTGGAGCGCGCGGAGCGGAGGCAGCACGCGGCGATCGGTCGTTTTCCCCAGGGCGCGCACGAGAATGATCTGAGTCTGGAGCGGTTCATTGGGGAGCGCGGCGATGAAGGCGGGCACGATGCCGCTGTTGGGGTGCAACGGGGCGAGGCGGCCAAGGCCGGCGGCGGCGGCGCGATGTTGCTCGGGCGTGCCGGTATTGAAGAGCGCGAGCAGTGCAGGGATGCCGTCTTCATGACCGATGGTTCCCAACGCGGTCGCCGCAGATTGGACCACGGCCGGGTCGGAATCTTTCAAGAAGGCGGTGAGTCGAGGAATAGCGTCTACTGCGAGCATCTGCCCCAGGAGTCCGATTACGGCCTGCTGTTGTGCCGCTGTCGCGCTGGACTCACTCAGGGCGGCGATCAGCCGCGCGGACTGCCCCCAATCGGCTGTGAGCAAATAGGGGAAGGAATCGGTTTGCAATTGCTGGATGAGCGCGGCGATTGAGTACGCCGCACTGTCGGTCTGCCCCGCTTGGCGCGCCGCTTCTTGAGGATTGCTGAACGGAGCGCGGACTTCGTGCCGCCAGTCGGCCCAACGGGTGCCGAAGCGATAGGTCAGCTGGCAAGCCGGCCCTTTCCAGAGTCGCGCCGCGGCATCGACCATGTCGGCATCGCCGCCCGATCGTCCCGTGCCTTCCCAGGTTTTTAATTCTTCACACTTCACTTTGACTGTGATCGCGTGCGGCTGGCCGCTGTCGATGACGATGCGGTACCCCAATCGTTCGAACCGCGCCGCGACCGCCTTTGTAATATTGCTGGCATCGAGAGGGCCATGGCTGCTGAGGGCCAGTGTCTCCAAGTGGATTTGCTCGGCCTGCTGCAAGAGATCTTTTTCTTCGATGGTGAGCAATTCCTTGCGCGCATCGGCGATGCCCGGAAGGCCCGCGGCGATGGCCGATCCGAGCAAGAGGGCGATGCCTGCTACGTGAAGAGGGCGGCCGACAATACAACGAGGGCTCATCATAATTCGTGCGCTCCTTGTGGTGCGAATGAAGGAGGGAGTGAATGAATGTGGCGGGATTGTCTCATAGGCTGAGTCAGCGAGGAAAGATTGCCATCCGGCTCATTCTGAATCCGGGAAGCCTGCGCGGCTCTAAGTATAAGGAGATCGAGCGACTGTAGGGAAATGGCTACAATAGAATTTTCTCTACAGTCTTAATGGGATACGTAATTATCCCAGTGTGGACCGTCTGTCTTTCCCTTCGAGTTTGGATGGAATTATATCGAAGGGATTCTCTAGAGAAGCGAGAAAATCAGGGAAGTGTTGGAGAATGCACCGATAGGATTTCGTCGGTATGGCTCTTGCTCTATCCGCTTCACCATGGAAGAGGCGTTATTGGGTGTAAATGTAAGGAGAGAAGATCCGGTCATGAAAAATCGCGCTTCTTTAAGAATGCCTGTCGATGAACAAGAAGGCTTGGCCTCGGCGAGCAATCGTCGGGAGGAAATCAGAGTGGAAGATTGCCACGCCTGTTCCTATGAAATCCTCGGGCCAGGTGAATTGAGTGCAGAAGGCGCTCAACAGAGCCAGGCCTTTACGCTCAATCGCAGTGCGCATGGCAGGTTGCTGCTGATGGGGCAAGCCCCACGGCTGAACCAACGAATTGAAGTGCATAGCACCACGCTTGGGTGGTGGCGTTCCACGATGATTTACGATGTACGATGGACGCAGTCGATTCAAATTGGGCCTCAAGGCGACTTGTTCTTAGTGGGTTGCCGGTTGGCCGCAAGCGTGCCCTTGTAGCGCCGCCGGTCGAATCTTCCTCAGCGACTTTCTCCTCGCAACGCCGTCAATAACGATTGATTGCCACGGACGATCGATTTATCCTGCGCGCATGCTGGCCGGATTTGTCGCGCTCTATCTGCTCTGTTCCGTCGGGATTGGACTCTACGCGGCCGCGCGCGTGCAGAATACAAAGGATTTTGCGGTGGCCGGCCGGAGCCTGCCGCTGCCGGTGGTGACGGCGACAGTCTTCGCCACCTGGTTCGGCGCCGAGGCAGTGCTCGGCATTTCCGCGACATTTGTGAAAGACGGGCTTCGAGGCGTCGTCGCCGATCCCTTCGGATCCAGCCTCTGCCTCATCCTCGCCGGACTCTTTTTCGCGCCACGATTCTATCGCATGAATCTCCTGACGGTCGGAGACTTCTACCGCGTTCGGTATGGCCGCAGGGTCGAAGTGCTCTGCACGCTCGCGGTTGTGGCGTCGTATCTCGGCTGGATGGCGGCGCAGTTCAAGGTGTTGGGGCTGGTGCTGAATGTGGTGACGGCGGGGGAGATCAGTCCGTCGCTAGGCATGATCGCCGGGGCGCTTATCGTATTGACGTACACGACCTTCGGCGGCATGTTTTCCGTGGCGATTCTGGATTTTGTGCAAATCACAGTCATTATGGGCGGACTGCTGTATATCGGCGCCATCGTCAGCGGGCTGGCGGGCGGCGTTGAGACCGTCATCGCGCACGCGGCACAGGCCGGCAAGCTCGACTTCTTTCCCCCGGCGAACTTCAATGCGTGGATTCCGTTTCTCGGCGCCTGGGTCACGATGATGTTCGGGTCGATCCCGCAACAAGATGTGTTTCAGCGGATCACGTCGGCGAAAAACGAAGCGACGGCGGTGCGCGGGTCTCTCCTGGGCGGGACGCTGTATTTTGCCTTCTGTTTTATCCCGATGTTTCTCGCCTATGCGGCCACGCTGATCGACCCGGCGCGTTTTCTGGCGCTGTTGGAGAGCGATTCGCAGCTGGTGCTCCCGACGCTGATTTTGGAGCATACGCCAATCGCGGCGCAGATCGTGTTTTTCGGCGCGGTTTTGTCGGCGGTGATGAGTTGCGCCAGCGCGACGCTGCTGGCGCCTTCCGTGGCGCTCAGTGAAAACATCTTTAAGCCGATGGCCGCGCGATTGAACGACGCGGAGTTGCTGCGGATGATGCGGGCGGTGCTGGTCGCGTTCGCGGCGGTGGTGCTGGCGATTGCGCTCTGGTCGGATGCCAGCATTTATGTGCTGGTGGTGAGTACGTATAAGGTGACGCTCGTGGTCGCGTTCATTCCGCTCCTAGCCGGGCTCTATTGGCCGAAAGCCACGACGCAAGGGGCGCTCGTGGCCATCGCGAGCGGGTTTGCCAGCTGGGTGGGATTCGAACTGTTCAGTCCTGCCAACGCCGTGTGGCCGCCGCAGTTGGTGGGGTTGCTCGCTGCGGCGGGCGGGATGCTTGTAGGGTCGTGGGTTCCCGAGGCCCGGGGGGGGCTGGTCCGCCGGAATCTCTGATGGTCCGGCGGCACTCGGCGCGCGCAGGGCTTAGACCGTTCGAACGGCCTGGCGGGATTCGGGCGTCGGATAGCCTGCTTCCGCGCAGACGTTTTGGATGGCGCGGTTGGTGTCGAAGTAGACTTGCCAGTAGTGGTTATTGTGGCAAAACGGGCGGACCACGAGCAGCGTGCCGTAGGCGTTGAATTCGAAGATCTCGACGAGCGGCGCGGGCTCCGCGAGCACATTGGGGATTTGGCTGACGGCTTGTTTGAACTTGGCCATGGCCGCTTTCGGCTCGACCCCATGGGCGAGTTGGGCCCGCAAGTCCACGCCTCGAAAGGCATTGCTCGAATAGTTCACGATATTATCGGAGAAGACTTTATTGTTGCCGACCACTACGCGCAGATTGTCGTTGGTATGGAGGGTGGTGGCGAACACGCCGATCTCTTTGACTTCGCCGGTCACGCCACCGGCGTGGATCATGTCGCCGACGCGGAACGGGCGCAGCACGATCAAAAACACGCCGGCGGCAAAGTTGGCCAGCAACCCCGACCAGGCCATGCCTATGGCGACACCGGCGGCGGCGAGGATGGCGGCAAACGACGTCGTAGCGACTCCCAGTGTGCCGAGGACGGCGACGAGCAGCAGGACTTTCAGCATCACGCTGGTCGCCGTATCGAGATAGCCCACGAGGGTATTGTCCATGCCTCGCGCGGCCATGGCGCGGCCGAGCGCGGCGCGGATGAGTGTGATCGTCCAACTTCCGATGACCCAGATGGCGATAGCGCCGAGCAGGGTCCAGATAAACGGAATGATATGGGTCGTCGCGAAGCTTTGAACAGACGACAGATTCATTTCCATACGAACCTCCATGTAAGTAAAGCGCATAGGTGACGGTGCGGCACGGCGCCCTTGATTAGCAGTAATTCTCTCCCGGTGCAAGGCGGGGGTTGAGGTGATGAGGCGCGGTGGCGAGGGTGGCCAGGTCTATCTCTTCGACTAGACGAGGGCGCGTTTCTCCTCCAACTCGGTCCAGCGTGCGTAGAGGCGTTCAACTTCCGTCTGTGCCGCTGCAAGCGCTGTGTAACGGGCTTGCAGCGCGGTGGCGTCGGACATGACGGCAGGGTCTTCCGTTGCGGCTTGGCTGGCGGCGAGAGCCGCTTCGGCCTTCACGATCAATCCTTCGATCTTGTCCCATTCTTTTTGTTCCGAATGGGACAGCCCTTTGCGGGTCTGCTTCTGTTTGGGGCCGCTGTTGCTTGCGGCGCGAGTGGGCATGGGGCCTGAAGAGCTAGAGGTTCCTCGTTTCTGGGCCGCTTCCCATTGGGCAAAGTCGGCAAACCATTCGGCCTTGCCGGTTCCATCCAGCGCCAGCATCATTGTCGAGACGCGATCGAGCAGCCAGCGGTCATGCGTCACGAGAATCAACGCGCCCGGAAACTCCAGGAGGTTGTCTTCCAATACATCGAGGGTCGGGATATCCAAATCGTTTGTCGGTTCGTCCAGCATGAGCACATCGGCCGGTTGCAACATGAGCCGCGCGATCAAGAGCCGGGCCTGTTCGCCGCCGGAGAGCCGCGATACGGGGAGATCGAGCTGTTCGGGCCGGAAGAGAAAGCGCTTCGCCCAGGACACGAGGTGGATCGAGCGGTCTTGATAGATCACCGAATCGCCGCCTGCAGGGGCGAGGGAGCGGCGGAGGGATACCTGCTGATCCAGCGATTCGCGATGCTGCTCGAAGGTGACGATCCGGAGTTTGTCGGCGCGGATGACGGTGCCGGTATCGGGCTTCAATGTGCCGGCCAGCAGCTTCATGAGCGTCGATTTCCCGCTGCCGTTCGGGCCGAGCAGACCCAGCCGCTGGCCGGGGCCCAGGATGAGTTCGAGGTCGCTGACGATCTGCCGTGATCCCAGCTTCTTGCCGAGCTGCTGGGCCACGATCAGTTGTTTGGATTTGCGCCCGGACGCGGTGAAGTCGATTCCCGCCGGGGCCAGCTCGCGGCGGCTGTCGCGGTCCGCCAGGTCGTTGATCAGTGCGCCGGCCGCGTCGATGCGGGCTTTGGCTTTGGTCGTGCGCGCTTTCGGGCCGCGGCGGAGCCATTCGACTTCGCGGCGGACTTTATTCGCCAGCGTCGCGTGCTCGTTTGCCTGGGCGTCGAGATGGGCCTCGCGCGCTTCCAGGAAATCGCTGTAGCGGCCGGTGGCTTCAAACACGCCCTGCGGGTAAATCCGATTGAGTTCGAGCATCCGTTCCGCGACCGATTCAAGGAAGCGCCGGTCATGGCTGATTACGAGATAGGCGCGGGCTTCCGATTTTAAGAGTTGCTCGAGCCAGAGAATGCCCTCGACGTCCAAATGGTTCGTCGGTTCGTCCATCATCAGCACGTCCGGTTCCATCAACAGAGACCGGGCGATGGCGAGACGCTTCTTCCATCCTCCGGACAGCGTGTGGATGGGATGCTCCGCGTCAGGGAACTCGCCCAGGCTTAAGGCTCGCGCGATGCGGCCGGTTTCCTGGTGCGGGTCCAGGCCTTCGTCGCGCAGGGCCTGTGCCAGCACGTCTTCCACGGTGAAGTCGGGAGGAAAGGTGGACTCCTGCGGGACATAACTCAGACGGACGTGGCGGCGCAGGGAGCGAGTGCCGTCGTCAGGGTCCTCAATGCCGGCGAGAATTTTCAGCAGCGTGGACTTCCCCGACCCGTTCGGGCCGATGAGTCCGACGCGATCGCCCTCGGCCAATCCAATCGACAAATCTGAGAAGAGCGGCTTGACGCCAAAGCTCTTGCTGATGGACTCACAACTCAGGAGCATTATGGGGGGCATAGATCGCCGATCGGTATTCGGAATTTGGTCAAGATGTCAGGTGTCGTCTGGAGAGGATTCTACCTGGCAGGTGCATGCATCGGGCGGCAGTGTATCAAGGGGAGGGCGTCGCTGGCTAGGTCTAGGGCGAAGCGCGCAAAGATAAACTTAGTGGATGAGCGTGTAGGTGACCAGCCGGCGAATCTGGTCCGCACTAAACGGTTTCTCTAGAATATGCCGGGCCCCGAAGAGTTTGGCGACGCTCAGAAAGTTCTGCTTGCCCGATGCGCCGGTCATGGCGATGACACGGGCGTCGAGGAATTCCCGGGTGAGTTCCAGAATCACTTCCATACCGTCCTGTTCCGGCATGAGGATATCGGTGATCACCACATCCGCCGGCTGCGCCCGGTACAGGGCCAGTCCTTCGCGTCCATTGGCGGCTTCCCGGACGCGATGGCCATCGGTTTCCAGCATTTCGCGCAACAGGAGCCGCAAGGCCTCGTCGTCGTCGATGACTAGAATGGATGCCATGGCCGCTTCTCGCTCCTCTCGTTGGCGCGGTGCCGGCCTCTAGGCGGCTTGCGCCACGATCGATTCGATTCCCAGATGCACTTCGTCGTCGTGATAGTCGGCGTCGTCTCCGACCGCGACCAGCACCGGAGCCAGCCGCGAGGCCTGCATGCGGCGGCGATTCTGTTCTATGACAGGGTCGTGGAGATGCCCGCAGTTCATGCAGCGCAGGGCGCAGGCCCACATATGACCGGACGTACCATCGAAATCCATTAAATTGTCGGCCACCATCAATCCGCAGCAACGTGAACAGCTCATTGTCGGTCTCCTTGGGTTGGGTGTGAAGCACGCCTGTCTTGTGTAAGAGGATATCGGGATTGTTGGAAAGCGTAAGACCAGGAAGGGTTACCTCGGAAGAGGGGGGCGACATTTCTGGCGCTAAACAGTGAGAGTGGATCGAGGAGCAGAGATTCGCTCTAGCGCGGCGGCTCTCCGTTAGCTCAAGCTTTCCTCTAATCCAGCCGACAATGTTTCGCGAAGGGAGTTTTTGTGCCAGGGGACCGGTCTGTTTCTGGAGCGAGGCATTGTCATTAGGGGTAGAAGTTCAACCGAAAGGTCGTGATCTATTGTGCTGGGGCGAGCGTGTGGAATCATGGGGGGGCTGCTGATGTTGACCGGGTGCATGGTCACGCCGTCTCCTGTGACGAAAGAAGAGATTCAGGGGCGTATCAGCCAAGATCTTAGGGCGGTGCTGGCGGGACAAGAGCCGATTGAGGAACCGATGGATTTGTACGAGGCCATCGCCCGGGCGCTCCGCTACAACTTGGACGCCAAAGTGAAAGCCATGCAACAGGCGCTGGCGCATCAGCAATTGAATGTTGCGCACTACTCGCTGCTGCCGCAACTGGCGGTGAATGCCGGGTTCGATGGCCGGAATAATTTCAGCGGCGGCGCCGCGCGGTCGTTGCTCGACGGCCGGCCGGTAATCGAACCCTTCACCTCATCGGATAAGAACGTGTTCAGCGGTAATCTGTCTCTCAGTTGGGATGTGCTGGATTTCGGGCTGTCCTACATTCGCGCCCAACAGGCCGGCGACAACGTCATGATCGCGGAAGAAGAAAAACGGAAGATCGCCGTGCGGCTCTTGCAGGATGTGCGGAGTGCCTACTGGAGGGCGGTGACCTCGGAACGGCTGCTCCCGCAAGTCCAGCAGCTTGACGACATGGTGAATAAGAGCTTGGCGCAGACCCAGCTTATCTTTGACCGGAAGCTTCAAGCGCCGCTGACCCCGCTGAACTACCGCAGGGATATGTTGAATGTTCAGCGCGAGGTGCAAAAGCTTATGCGCGAATTGAGCACGGCCAAATTGCAACTGGCCTCTTTGATCGGTCTGTCTCCCGGCGTCCACTTTGAAGTGCGGCAGCCGATCCGTTCGGCCGCGGTGCCGCCGGTGAATCTGGATGCGGAGAGTCTCGAGCGGCAAGCCTT
>JADLEJ010000056.1 GCA_020846195.1 Nitrospira sp. | reverse complement strand
TTGCGTATTCCCTGACCTTGCAGGCTGGCTACGATCGTGCCGAACTCGGGGTGGTTTACCCGATCGCCCGTGGCACAGGGCCGGTACTGACGATGCTGTTTGCGATTCTTCTTCTGGGGGAGCGGCTCTCCTTCGTCGCGCTTTTCGGCGCGCTCCTCGTCGTCTCAGGCATCCTCATCGTTACCGGCAACCCTTTTGGAAGCGGAAGCCGCCGCCCGCTCCAGGGAATGTTTTGGGGAGGTGCCACGTGGGCCACCATCGCAAGTTATACCGTCTGGGACAGCTACGCGGTCACGTCGCTGCATTTGGCGCCCGTGAGCTACTACGCTGGCACACTGCTTCTGCAAACCCTGATCCTGACGCCAAGCGCACTGCGCCGATGGCATCACATCCACACAGTTATCCGTGCTGATGCCGTGCCTATACTCATCGTGGCCGTATTCTCCCCAATGGCCTACATCCTCGTGCTAACCGCCATGCTGACGGCACCGCTCGCGCTCGTCGCCCCTCTGCGTGAGTCGTCCATCATCATCGGCTCTCTCTTCGCGTACAAGCTCTTCCGTGAGGGTCATCTCGCGCGCCGCATAGTCGGAGCGGTGATCGTACTGACAGGAATCGCGGCGATTAGTTTTTGATGTTCTCGACAGCAGCATGAGCAAGGTGTTCTGGGGAGGATTGCGCGTGGGCTGGGATCCGGGTTCCCCCTCACCGCATTGAGCGCCCTACCGGGACATGCCTATCCCTCGATCTTGGTGTGCCAGTCCTAGAACAACTCGCGGCAGCGCACCTGCTGCGACTTGGGCCGATGGCTATTCAGGCCTTGAATCCAACCGCCGTGAACGCATGCCGCGTGATCGCCTCCAGCGTGCGCCGGCTGGGCCGGGTCTTGGCCAGGACATTGAGTCCTTGCGTTGTGCAGACGAGAAATACGGCCGCTTCGGCCGCATCGACGTCCCGCGATAGCTCTCCCGCTTGCTTTGCCCGCTCGATCGCGCCAGATAGGGCCGTTTCTAGTCTGGCCAGGTGGAGTTGGAAGGCTTCGCTGATCTGCGGATCATTCATGGCGAACTCAACGATCGAGTTCGTCACAAGGCAACCCCAGCGCCTTTTGCCGTCGAGCATCGCTTCGATGAGCGCCGCGTAGTAGTCGGCAATCCCGGCCCGACCGGACGGATTGCTGTTCAGGCGCGCGATCGTCTCTCGCGACATGGACGCCATGTAGCTCTTCAAAGCCTCGATGAAGAGGCCGTGCTTGTCACCGAAGGCGGCGTAGACGCTGCCCGGGTTGAGCCCGGTGACCCGGCAGATCTCCTGCATGCCTGCCCCGTCATAGCCCCGCTCCCAGAAGACGTCTACCGCGCTCTCAAGCACCGCATCGCGGTCAAAGTTTCGTATTCGGCCCATGGCTTATTGATGATTCATCAATCAAGAATTATCACAAGACTCAAGCATACATTGCCATGGATGGCTATTGAAGCTAGAATTTTCTTGAATTCATATTCAAGAATGGAGCCGCGGATGAAGATCGCGATCATGGGCACCGGAGGCGTAGGTGGCTATTTCGGAGCCAAACTGGCCCTCGGAGGCAACGAGGTCAGCTTCATTGCCAGAGGGGCGCACCTGGCTGCCATCGAGTCCCAAGGCCTCACTGTGCACTGTCCGGTAGGGGACATGCATGTCCCCACGCCCAGAGCAACCGACACGCCGTCGGACGTCGGGCTAGTCGATGTCGTTCTGTTCGGCGTCAAGCTTTGGGATACCGAGACGGCCGCCAACGCGATCAAGCCGCTGATCGGACCCGAAACGATGGTGATCTCGTTCCAGAACGGGGTGATCAAGGACGAATTGCTGAGAGCCACGCTCGGAGAAAAGGCGGTAGCAGGTGGCGTTTGCTACATCGCGGCAACCATCGAGGCCCCGGGCGTCATCGGTCATGCCAACAACTTGCAGAAGCTGGTCTTTGGCGAGTACGGCGGCCATCGCAGCGCGCGTATCGAGCGCTTCCATCGGGCCTGCATCCAGTCGGGGATCGACGCCGAGATCAGCGACGACATCACCAGAGTGATCTGGGAGAAATTCGTTTTTCTGGTTGGCCTGTCGGCGACCACCGCGTCCACCCGGCGCCCGATAGGCGCGGTGCGCGGCAACCCGGCCTCCCGCAAGTTGCTCGAAGGCGTCATGCAGGAGGTGGTGGACGTCGGCCGAGCCGAAGGCGCCAACCTCGCCGCCGACTTTGCCCTGGACCGGCTTCGCTTCTGCGACCAACTGCCCGCCGACATGACCGCTTCCATGTTGCGCGACCTGGAACGCGGAAACCGGCTGGAAGTGCAGTGGCTCAGCGGCGACGTCAGCAGCAGAGGTCGACGGCTCGGCGTGCCCACTCCGCGAAATTCAGTGATCTGCGAACTTCTTGCGGTTCATGCGGATGGGGCGCAGCGCCATGAATGACGAAATTCTTGAAAATGGCTTTCTTCACGTGGCCGGTCACCGCATTGCCTACTCCCGCCAGGGCCACGGGAGTGCCATCGCCCTTGTTCACGGCATTCCTACGAGCCGCCATCTTTGGCGTAACGTCATGCCGCTTCTCGCCGCATCAGGCCATGAAGTGCTTGCGATCGACCTTCTCGGCTATGGCGATTCCGACAAGCCTTCGGACGCGGACCTTGGAATCCAGGCGCAATCCGAAATCATCTTTCAGGCGCTTTCGGCCCTGGGGTGGAAGCGCGCGACCATAGTGGGCCACGACATCGGAGGTGGGATTGCCCAGCTCGTGGCTATCAACCATCCCGAAATCCTTGATCGCCTCGTTTTGATTGACTCCATCCTCTATGACTCGTTTCCAGAGCCAGGAATTGCCCGCTTGAAGGAGCCGGCGTGGGACGAAATTCTTGGTGCACCGGACTTCGATCTGAGAAAGGGTCTGGCGAAAGGCTTTT
>JADLEJ010000055.1 GCA_020846195.1 Nitrospira sp. | reverse complement strand
GCATCAGGACGGTCTCGTGCAGGTCTCGGCGCTGGCGACTAAGTTTGTCAAAGATCAGCACGAGGTGGTGAAGCCGGGGCAGATCGTCACGGTGAAGGTGAGGGATGTCGATCTGACGCGGCAGCGCATTTCCCTGACGATGCGGCTGGACGATGCGCCTGGCAGAGCCTCTTCGCCGCGGCCTTCTTCCGGCGAGGCCAGCGCAGGGCCTGCCCGTGAGGCGCAGGGCAAGCGTCCATCCGCGCCGCCGCGCGGGCAGGAGCGGCAGCCGCCGCCCGGCGGGACGATGGCCATGGCGCTGGCATTGGCGCGCGCCAAACAGAAGTCGTCGTAATCTGAGCGCGGCCGGCGCGAGGCCAGCCGCGCCTTGTTCCCTCAGATCGTGAGGCTGTGTCTAGCCAGCGATTGCGCGGCTCGCCCGTTTCCGCTCGTCGTGTCCTTTTCCGATTCACGCGTGAATATGTGCGAAGGAGGGGCTTGCAAGGCGGTACGAGGCCGTGCTATTTATTCAGGAGTCCTGAATATATGTGCCGCGAGGCTCACCGAAAGGAGTGTGCTGTGGATGCGTTGAAGGTGTTCGATACGTGGGTGGACGTGCCGGGGAAGAGGCTGCACTTCGATGTAATGACCGGAGATCAGGCGACGGCGCTTCGGCTGGCAAATGAGTATATGGCGGCTCAGGGGTATGCCGCCATTGCGGTGACGGCGGAGGAATGCCAGTTCTGCCATCAGGAGCCGCTGGTCATGTTTTCGGAGAGCCAGCAGAAGGAGTTTCGTCAATCGGGCGGATTCATCGTGCCCTTGTCAGCATAAAGGAGCGATCTCCATGGCGACACGCCTGCCGATGCACGGAGAGAAGACGGTGGTCGATCACATTACGGTCGGACTGGGAAAGATCGCGACGGCCTTGCGGAGCCAGGCTTGGGAAGGCGGGACGGCGCGGCGGCTCACTCCGACGCAGGGGCACATTCTTGTATTGCTGGCCGAGCGGGCCGCGAAGGCGGTGCGGCTGAACGATGTGGCTGGCGAGTTATGTCTGACGGCGGCCACCGTGAGCGATGCGGTGATCACGCTCGTCGAGAAGAAGCTGGTCAAGAAAGAGCGCTCGGCGGAAGACCGGCGGGCGCTGGTGCTCACGCTCACGGCCGCGGGCCGCCGCGAAGCCAGCCAGATCACCGGATGGACCGAGGTCGTGCAGGCCGGCGTGAAAGGGCTGACGCCAGCGGAGCAGACGGTATTTTTGCGGGGGCTGACCAAAGTGATGCATTCCCTGCAAGAGCAAGGGGTGATTTCGGTGGCGCGGATGTGCGCCGGATGCGCGTACTTCCAGCCGTATGTCCATGCCGATGCGGCGCGGCCGCACCATTGCGGATTTGTGAACAAGCCGCTGGGCGAGGGGCAACTGCGGCTGGATTGCCCGGATTTTATTCCTGGGTCTGAGGCCGATCAGCCGCGCCGGTGGCAGGAGTTTGTGCGTGGTGGGGAGGGGCATTGAGCCCGTTTATTAATCCATACAGGAGGAGTGCGATGACGATGCAGCGCGTAGTGAATATGGCGGTCTTGAGTGTGGTCCTGATGGCGGGGGCGGCCTGCGCGGGGAGCCCAGCCCAAGGCAAGCCGCTCTATGACCGGTTGGGGGGCAAAGGCGCGATCACGGCGGTGGTGGAGACGTTCGTGGGCAACGTCGGCGGCGATAAACGGATCAATAGCTATTTTGCGAGCACGGACCTGACCAAGCTCAAGGAGCATTTGGTCAATCAGATTTGCGAAGCGAGCGGCGGGCCGTGCAAGTACAACGGGCGCACGATGAAGCAGACGCATACTGGAATGGGCGTGACCGACGCAGCGTTTGGCGCCTTGGTCGAGGATCTGGTCGCGGCCTTGGATCATCACAAGGTCGGCAAGACGGAGAAGGATGAGCTGTTGAGCGTGCTGGGTCCGATGAAGGGCGATATCGTCGAGAAGAAGTAGATTCTCCCGGTGCGAGGGGTGCCCTCGCACCGGTCTCGGCCGGCTTGGGGCCGAGTAAACGGATAAAGCCCTGCCACATCCTTTCCTCTGCCATGGAATCATGCGCAATATTCCAGCTATACCTTGGTAGGATTGCATTTTCGGATAGTCGAGCGGTAAGGTAGCCAGGGTTGCGCGCATGAAGAAAAGAGGCTAGGGAAGTATGCTCATTGGGCGGATAGAGAGAACGGTCGGTGCGATCTTGCTGCTGGCGCTCTGTGGCGGCTGCGGGAGCGAGACGTCGTCATCGACTCCTGTCACGGCAGCGTCGCTGGCGGGAGCCGATGCCGATAATAACGGCGTGCGGGACGATATCGATGCCTATATCGACTCTTCGGCGGCCGATGCTGACACGAAAAAGGCGCTTCGCCAATATGCCAAAGCCGCGCAATCCTCCATCCTCGACGCCAACGATGCGGGCAAGTCCATCACCCATGTGACTGAACGGTTTCGCGCATTGGAATGCCTGATGGCCCGCCGTCCGGCAGATTTCCATCCCGTTTTTGTCGAGCTTCGGGCGAGGATCTTAGATACCAATCCACGGTCAGAAGCCTATTTGAAAGCCGATGGCCATGCTGCGGCGGTCAATATTCCATTGCTCCCGGCTGATCAATGGATGGGAGCATGCCTATGAATGGGGTATCTCTGAAACTGAGTCTGTTCCTGGCGTTGGTATTGGGGGCAACGCCGAGTTGGGGGCAGTTTTCTCCCCAAGCGGCTTGCCAAAGTGAGGCGGCTCCGCGCACGGCTATCTACTATGTGAATGGCGTGACGACGACGCTCGATGAAGCGCGGCTGAACGGCGGAAAGCTGGAGCTGGAGTTTTTGACGCGATTGCCGTCGATGACACCTGCCAGTCTTCAGTCCAGTTGTTATCTTTTTTTTCTCAACTATAACCCCACGTCAGGAGCCGTCAAAGATTTCACGGAAGCGGGGCAGCAGCGGTTAGGTATCAACCCGTCCGATATGTGGCGGAAGCTGGAAACGCTCGCGTCACTTGGTCCGACGATGGTGTCGCTGTTGCAAGGGCCCATGACGCAGGCGAACCAGATTGACCAGGCAGCCGTGCAGCGTCACGCGGAGGCCTATCGAGCGCAAATGACATCGCCGCTGTGCCGGCGCGTGGTTGTCGTGCCGCATTCTCAGGGGAATCTCTATGCCAATGCAGCCTATGATGCGGCTGTGGGGCCGTCTCCGGCGCCGGCTCCTGCTGCTGGCGCGCTGAAGATTGTCGGAGTGGCCACGCCGGATACCGCCGTGAAGGGCAATGGCCGATATCGGACATCGACCGGGGATTTGCTGATCGGCGCGATCAATGTGGTGTTGCCGTCAACGCTTGATGCGAATACCAATTGGGGGCCGAACCCGATTCTTACGTCGTTTACGCCGTTGTACTCTGGCGGCCACAGCTTTATGGGATATTTGTCGTTTGACGACAGCCGGAGCCAGATCTTGAGCGATATTCAATCGTCGCTCAGTGAAGTCAATGCGGTTGCGGTGTGCCAGTAGCGAGTCGTCTCCGAGCGAGTGCATCGCTTCTTCAGGGTTTCGCCTTTTTCTTCACCCTAAAATAGTCGCCTCCTTTGACGAACTCGTCGTCGCTGCCCCAGGCAATATGCTTGTCCAGGCGCTTCATGAGCGGCACATGTTTGGAACAATGGACATAGGCCTCCTCGACATTCACGAGAATCCAAGATTCCGGGTGCCGGCCGCCTTTGACCTGCATGGCTTCGAGAATGCCGGTGGGGAGGTGCGGCATGTCTTCCATCGCGCTCGGCGTCAGGACGTGTGCCGTCCCGTTGACGTGAAGACCCATCGTGGTCAGGTAGTAATCGAGAAAGATCATGCCGATGTGGGGGTTTTCCAAAATGTTCCCCACGCTGGCGAGGACGCCGTTGCCGCGATATTCCGGATAGACCAGCGTCTTCTCGTCCAGCACGGCCACGAACCCTCTGGTGCCGGCGCGAAAGGAGCAATCGCAGGCGCCGTTGGCGCTGGCCGTGGCAATGAAGGCCATTTCCTGGCGTGCGATGAACTGCTGCATCGGGCCATTCAAATGATCCAGGACTTGATTGGCGTGAAACGCGGCGGCTCGGTTCGCTGTGCCGAACTGTTCTTGCGCCTGCTGCTCTCCTGAGAGATCCGACCGGTTCATAGGCGACGCTCCTTGCCTGTAAGGTAGACAGAGTGAGGGTGACGTTATTGTCCAATAGGCCGGGGTGGAATGTCGAATCAATTGATGAGGAGTTCCGGGATCTATGGTTCTTGAGGCAGGATGGTGTTGTGAGGAGTAATCGGGGGTGAAGAGTAATTGATGAGAGGCGGGTGTGCCTGATGAGAGAGAAAGCTTAGTGGAGGTGGAGTCGTGTTCGGTTGACTCATCCGCTGCTCTGGTACGGCGATTGGAGTTTGTCGAGCCGCCGAGGAGGTTGTTGTAGGCGATGGCGCTATGGGTATGCAGCGAAGTAGTTGCGCCGGACGATCTGTAAATACGCGCCCGCCGAATTTATCGCTGCATTCAAATAGTGCGGCTTCGGATACATTCCTCGCTCCTGCGGACAAACTAAGACTAAGCACCAGACCTATTTGGATAGGAACGAGATGTGAGCGTCTTGCTGTCATGGCGACACCTGCGTGAGACGTAATTCTCCCTTGTTGGAATCCAGGGTAATTTCGAACTGATGTAAAAAGCTGAGACCAAGGAGCCCGTCCACGCCCGCTGGGAAATCCGGTATCGTATGAACCGCAGCAGCGCTGTTCCGTACTTCTGCACTCGCGATCTTCATGGAGTCGATTCGCACTATCTGGGCATCCACTGACCCGCTCGCGGTTTTGAGTTGAACCAGGCCTGGATGATAATCCGATGGCATCAGGGCCAATTCGTTAACGAGCTTCTGTGACAGAATGGTGTGCGAGGCTCCCGTGTCCAGGATTAATTGTGCAGTGTGCGAGCCATTAAGTTCAACCGATACGACATATAATTGACCCATGCGGCGCACTGGAGCCGAGATGCCGTGATTCGAGGAAAGCGGGGAATTATCAATGGGCAGCGCACGATTTTTAGCGGATGCTTCTATGCTCTCGAGGTCAGGCACGATGGCGGCCGGCACGGGAAGAGGGGATATTGGAAGCCTTTCTTTTGAGAGCAGAATGCACTGGGACATTTGAACCGTTCGGTCTGTGAAAGCCCATTGACCAGTCTGATCCATACAGCGATACAGTGAAGCTGCTAACACGGTTGTCGACGAGGCCGTAGCGCTGAAGCTAAGGAGTGTACTTAGTATAATGAAGTTGCCCCATCGCTCGTTGGCAGACGAAAAGAAGCGGATTTGGACTGCTTGGGGCTGGTGCATTTCTTTACATGCCCAATATCGTAGCAGTCGAAAGGGGGTCGGCCTTTCAGCTGCGGCTGGTGCTCGTGTTGTCCCCTGCGATGATTCTATTTTCATATTGCCGAACGTGCTTCGTGTTTGTGCCTAATGTAAGGATGGCCAGGTAATAACTTATCTATGCGCGGCAATATGTCGGCTTCCTGAAAGGAATAAGTCCGACTATGGTCCGCCAGAGACATTGCTGCGATCATTAAAATCCTCCTGCGCTGAAGTTGTCGAATTGGACCTGGCTGAGGGCGGCGCCGGCGTCGAGATAGACGGAGAGGCCGGGGCGGCCGCTGGCGTAGCTGGCATCGGTGGCGGTGACACGGAGGACATTGTTCACGT
>JADLEJ010000054.1 GCA_020846195.1 Nitrospira sp. | reverse complement strand
GTCCTGGCTGAGTCAGGCCTATCAAGTCGCGGAAAGCCTGTGGTGAAACGTGCGCCCATCGTTTGAAGGCGTTCCTGAAGTTGCTCACTTCGGTGTAGCCCGCCCGATCAGCCACGTCGCCAATCGTCAGTTGTGGATCGGAAAGGCATTGCTTGGCGAATGCGAATCGGACTTCCGCGATAATTTGTGCGTAAGACGTCTCTAGACAATGGAGTCGTCGGCGCAGGGTTCTTGCTGACAATCCCAAATCCCGCGCAATATCGGCTTCGGCCGCATCGAAGCGTGGGCCATTCAGAATCGCCTGCTTCAATCTGCGGATTAAAAAGGCGTCCGAAGAATGGCCCTCGTCGGAAAGCAACTGAAATAGGCCTGGCATTGCAGCGGTTATGGGCTCTTCAGCAGCACCACCGTTCTCCTGGCAATGATGATGAGTGGGCGCGTGACGCGGCGTACACCGAGGGCGCGCGTGCTTTGAATTGGCAAAGGAGTGGGAGGACTTATCCCCTGAACTCCTCCAGGTATCACGCGAGATGCACGAAGCACGCGTAACGCTCGAGCCTTCGATACCTGCGGCGCTCACCAGATGCCGCCGATTCAAACTTTCGGACTGTTTCTGGACGTTTGTTATTTGCGGTGGCATCCAGTGCATTCCTCTCGTATCTTCGCTGGCGCGCCTTGTTCGGCCGCGCGACGAAAATCTTTCAATCTCGTTATAAACTGGATCCGGTCGGCGGTTCGCAACCAAACAGACAGGACCCACGGGCAGCCTGCAATCGCACATCGGCCAGACATGCTGCGCGCAAGGTAACTTCCCGATATTTCCACAATCAATTATACAGAAAAAGAAATCAAGTGAGAATGTGCATGGGCAGTGGCCGCCGTCGCAGGCGCAGCGTCCCATCGGTCATGTGTTTGACACCTGACTAAATTAGGACCGGCTCCGATATGCATAAGCCAAGCTGGATCCCATGGATATTCGACCTTGTATTTATCCAACGGACGAATTAATGTTGCCACAGCAGCAAAGGAGAGGGCAATTGAGGGCCTACCGTATAGGGCAGATCGTGCCGAGTTCGAATGTTACGATGGAGACTGAAATACCGGCGCTCCTCCGTGCCCGCGAGACCATCTCGCCCGAGCGCTTTACCTTCCATTCGGCCCGCATGCGCATGAAGCACGTGACCAAGGAAGAGCTGTCCAAAATGGACGGCGCCAGCGACACGTGCGCCATCGAGTTATCTGACGCGGCCGTCGACGTGATGGGTTATGCATGTCTGGTGGCTATCATGTCGATGGGCAAGGGTTACCATCGTGAGTCCCAGGCCCGCCTGCATCAGGCAACAATCGATAATGGCCATCCGGCCCCCGTCGTATCGTCAGCTGGCGCGCTCGTGGATGGGATCAAGGCGATTGGCGCGAAGCGAGTGGCGATTGTGGCGCCATATATGAAGCCGCTAACCGAGCTTGTTGTCGACTATATTCGTGCCGAAGGCATCGATGTCGTCGAATGGCGCGCTCTTGAGATTTCGGATAATTTGGCAGTCGCCGCTCACGACCCCGCCCGGCTTCCGGGCATCGTCGCGTCGATGGAGCATTTGGCCGAGGTCGATGCTGTAATTTTGTCTGCATGCGTGCAGATGCCGTCGCTGCCCGCCGTCTCGATCGTTGAGGCGCAGGTCGGCAAGCCGGTGTTGACCGCAGCCATCTCCACAACCTGGGCGATGTTGCGAGCCCTTGACCTCGACACGCGCGTGCCCGGTGGCGGGACGCTTTTATCAGGGGCATTCTAACAATGGACGGCAGTCCTTTCGGATACAACGTTCATGCGAACGGCATCCGGCACCATCTTGTGCGCCATGGCGCGCCTGGGCTGCGTCAGATGCTTCTCGTGCCTGGCATCACGTCGCCAGCGGTCACGTGGGATTTCGTTGCCGCTCGCCTGGCCGAGACGTACGAGGTTCATGTGCTCGACGTTCGGGGCCGCGGATTAAGTCAAGCTGGCGACCTTGATTATTCCCTGGATGCAATGGCGGATGATGTCGTCGCGCTGACGGGTGTTCTTGATCTCGATCGTCCGGTGATTCTTGGTCATTCCATGGGCGCCCGCACCGCGATCCGCGCCGCCCGGAAAGCGCCCGGGATTTTTGCCGGGCTGATCTTGGCCGATCCGCCCGTAAGCGGGCCGGGCCGTCGCCCCTATCCCTCGGCATGGCCATGGTATGAGGATTCGATCTTGCTGGCGCAGCGCGGCTGCTCGGCGGAAGAAATGAAGGCATTCTGCCCGACCTGGACTCAGGATCAGCGCGCGCTGCGTGCTGAATGGCTCCACACGTGCGAACTGCGTGCGATCGACGCGGCCTATAAAGGCTTTCATACGGATGACGTTCATGCCGACCTGCCGCACCTTGACCTGCCGATACGGCTCGTCGTGGCCGGTGGCTCGCCGGTCATCGAAACGGCAGATATTGAAGAAATTCGGACACTGGCGCCCGGCATCGAGGTCGTGACCGTCGAAGGCGCAGGGCACATGATACCGTGGGATGATCTGGACGGTTTCCTCGGCGCAGTCGCAGGTTTTCAAGCCGACATCAAGGAGGCCACCGCAAATGGATCGCGCTAGTTTCGCGGAGAT
>JADLEJ010000053.1 GCA_020846195.1 Nitrospira sp. | reverse complement strand
ATCGACCTCATGAAGAAGCGCCTGAATATGGACTAAGGGAGCGATCGCGGCGCCGGCGTCCCCGTGCACCCATTGGATGCCCACAAGCGGCAACCTGCTTCGCGGGAGAGGGCGGGCTATAAATTCTCTAAATTACGAGCAGGCAATTTTCTTGATTGGTGCAGGGTATTTCGGATTGGTAACTGGGATGACTTCCAACACACAGGGCCTGATCGAAAAGATCAAAGCCCTTCCGGGTAATCGGAGTGTCACGCCGCGCGGGGACTATCTCCCCGTGTTTTGCCGCGCGGAATATGTTTGATCTCGTCGCCGAGTTCCTTTTCAGCGGTGCGCAATTCATAAATTTGCTGAAGGTTCATCCAAAACGCCGCGCTTGTGCCAAAATAACGGCCAAGGCGTAGAGCTGAATCGGCGGTAATCGCGCGCTGGCCATGCAGGATCCCCGTAATCCGGTTGGCGGGAACCCGGACGGCACGGGCTAGTTCCGCAGCTGACGTGCCCATGGCTTCAAGGGCATCCGCCAAATGCTCGCCTGGATGAATAATGCTACGCCCCATGACTTAATTCTCCGCTCTAATGATAGTCGACGATGACGACATCTTCCGCTCCAGGTGACCCTTCAGGCCATGTAAAGCAGATGCGGCAACGAATTGCTCTCGAAAATGCCATTCAGAGAAAATTCGCCAGGTCCGGGCCGAACGCTGCCCAAAATCCGGTGGAGCGCAATTGGTGGGAGAAGGAATGCTCTGGAGACCGGGCAAAACCGGCGTTTCCTCCGCCTCGGCGGAGAAAAGCTCTCAGCTGTAAGACTGGATGGCTGTGTCGGCAGTCTGGGGCGGCAAACGCTCCGTAAATCCCTGTTTACCAGGGAATTTACAGGTAATCTCGTCAATTTTGGCCTTCCTCGTTGCACAGCAACAGGCGATTCCCTCGAATTGCGCGGGTTTGAGGGGCAATTCCCTAGTTGGTGAAACAGGGAATTTTTAGCGTCATTCAGCGAATGCCAACCGGGGCGGGTAAGCGTCAATTTCTCGCACGCCTTACGGCGCAAGGGTTTGGTGCGATCTTTGCTCGATTGGATTCAATGGTCGAGGAGGATTGCATGGGACGGGTTCCCGTCGAATTACGAGAGCATATTTTGGCCTTTTGGCGCGGTCATTCCGAGGCCTGGAAGCTGAGCGGGCTCACGCAGCGGGAGTATTGCGAAGAGCACAATATCTCGCTGAAGTGCTTCGGCAATTGGCGCGCACAGCTGAAGCGGATCGCGCTCGCGGGTCCCCACGCGCGGTGGGGTCATTATCCCCGTCTTAGAAAGGTGCAGGAGGTCCTCGGCCATATGGCTAGCCCTAGGGTTAACCCTAGGGCTAAGGCAGTGCCTAACCCTAGGGCCAAGGCGCTCGTCCCAGCAGCAGCGAAGCCGCCGAGCGGCCGGCGGCAGTTCAGTGACGACGCCAAACAGCGCATCGTCGCGGAGACCTGCCGACCCGGTGCGTCGGCGTCGGACATCGCCCGGCGTTATGGCCTCGACCTCCGGCTGCTGCGCCGATGGCGGAAGACCTTTGGCGGCGCGTTATCGGTAAGCCGGATCGGTGGAGATCGGCCATGATGTTGGTCCCACCGGGTGTCAATGTTCATCTGGTTCCGGGCGTCACCGACCTGAGGCGCAACATTGACGCCCTCGGCGTACTCGTGCAGCAGGCGCTCAAGTGCGATCCGTTCTCTGGCGACATGTTCGCCTTCCGCGGCCAGCGCGCTGACATGATCAAGATCCTGTGGTGGGATGGAACTGGCCTCTGTCTGTTCATGAAGAGACTGGAAGACGGGTACTTCCCATGGCCGGCCACGGCTGGGGAGAAGACGACGGTGGAGATAACGTCCGCGCAATTGTCGATGTTGATCGAGGGTCTCAACTGGGAAAGGCCCGAACGAGCGTGGCGCCCCGCAGTCGCAGGTTGATCAAGGCATCAACATTGAATCGCGCTGCTGCGTGGTTCGCGAATCGCCTCGCGTGTAAAATGCCTCATGCGCCTCGATCTCGCCAATCTCCCCACGGATACACACCTTCTGCAGCGGTTGGTGCGCGACCTGGCAGCGCAGAAAGAGCAGAATGACAGCGAGATCGAGAAGCTACGGCTCATCATCCGTCAGCTTCAACGGAGCCAGTTCGGCCGCCGTTCGGAACGGCTTGATCCGGATCAACTGCACCTAAGTCTTGAAGATCTCGATGCTGACATCGGCCGTGCTGAATCCAGACGGCCTACGCCGGAGATTCAGGAGACCTTTCCAGTTGAACGCCAAGGGCGTCAGGGCTTTGCCGAGCATCTGCACCGGGAAGACGTGACGATGGAGACTGAGGGATGCGCCTGCCCACAATGCGGCGGCTCCCTTCATAAGATCGGGGTGACTACCACCGAAATGCTGGACTGGGTTCCCGCTTCTGTACGGGTGATCCGTATCCACCGTCCCAAGCATGGCTGTCGGGCTTGTGGCGCCATCCACCAGGCCCCGGCGCCTGAACGTGTCATTGCCAAGGGTATGGCGACACCGAGCCTAATCGCCCAGGTGCTGGTCAGCAAATATTGCGATCACCTGCCCCTGTACCGCCAATCCGAGATGTTTGCCCGCCATGGGGTCGAACTGAGCCGTGCCACCTTGGCCAACTGGGTCGGCGGGGCCTGCTGGTGGCTGGAGCCTCTTCATGCGCTCCTCGCAAAGAACGTCTTCGCATCTTCGAAGCTGTTTGCCGATGACACGCCGATCCCAGTTCTGGATCCGGGACGCGGTCGGACTAAGACTGGTCGATTATGGGTCTATAGCCGCGACGATCGACCGTGGGCCGGCAGGGACCCGCCCGCGGCGATGTACTTCTACAGTCCCGACCGCAAGGCCGAGCGACCGGTGTCCCATCTCAAAGACTTTAAGGGCGTCCTGCAGGTCGATGGCTATGCGGGGTTCGAGCGGCTGACCGCCGACGGAACCGTAACGCTTGCGGCGTGTTGGGCCCATGCCCGGCGCAAGTTCTATGAAATTCATCAGGCCAGCGGCTCACCCATTGCCGCCGAAGCGCTCAGCCGGATTTCCGACCTATATAAGATAGAAGGAAGAATCCGTGGCCAAAACGCCACGGCGCGCAAACGGGCACGCGCCTCAGAGTCCAGGCCCATCGTGGATGACATGAAGCTCTGGCTGGAACGAGAGCTGGATCGCGTACCGCCCCGCAGCGTCCTGGCCGAAGCAATTCGCTATGCGCTCTCACGTTGGCTTGCCTTGTGCCGTTTCCTCGACGACGGCCGCATCGAGCTCGACACGAACTCCGTCGAACGGGCCATCCGGCCCATCACCCTCGGGCGCAAGAACCATCTCTTCGCCGGCTCCGACGGTGGTGGCGATCGTTGGGCCACCGTTTGCTCGCTGATCACCACCGCCAAACTGAACGGCGTCGAACCCTATGCCTACCTTAAGGACATTCTGGAGCGTATGGCCAATGGCCATCCCATGAGTCAATTGGGTGAACTCCTGCCCTGGAACTGGGGGCCAAAAGGCGTCGTCAACACCTAATAAGGTGCAAGGATTAGACGCTTACCGGCAACGACGTAATTGCTCGCTCGCGACTGAATTGGCGCCAGCGCGCTATGGGCCAATCCAATCTGTCCGTGCCGGATGTCACCCCGAGATCAAAATCAACACACCACCGGCGACGACCGTCACAACAAAAAGCATGATCCAATTTAAGGTTGGACCAAGCGTCTTGGGGCGCATTCCGGGTTCGATAGATTTCATCTAAATCATCCTATTATCGTTGATTTGAGCAACAGAGCCTCCGCACGCAAAATGACGTGCGGGAACTGCGCCAATTATTTGTTGGTCGCCTGCGGGTATTCTGCGCTCCGATCATCCTGTCCTAGCTGTTTCTACTGAGGACAGGCGCTTTCTCCAGATTGCTGTTTAGCCGTCCTGCCGGAGTTGCCTTGCTGCTGCTTCGAGCTCTCCTCGCGATTGTGCTGGTTCGGCTGGCTATCATGGCCTTGAACCGTTTGCTCCTGATCGCTCTCGGCGTTACCGCCCAACGAGCCTTGACCCTGGTTTTCGTTCTTATTCATTCGGCGCTCCAACTATTGTGGTCCCGCCGGGAAGAATTCGTGCGTTTTGAGCGCACGGTCGGGAGACGAGCGTTCGAAATGTCTTTTGCATCCGTGAACCTCTTCCATACTATGTTCTGATGGCGAAGGCGCCAGCGGTGCGCAGCATGCCCCAAACAGTTGGAATGCCGAGATCGCCAGGAAACTTCCCGGTCACCCACATCTCCGCGCAGAAGCGTACGACATGCTGGCCGGTGGGATCGTCAATCTCGTTTCGGCGCGCCCATGTCTCAAAGCATGCCAGTACTGCCGGGCCCAAATCGCTGTCACTAGATTGTGCGCGAACGGCGGTCATATATACGCACCCGCTCGCAGGCTTGTACGTCGACCTGCGCGGTAACTGGAGAGTGCCTGGTTGCCTTGCTTACCTT
>JADLEJ010000052.1 GCA_020846195.1 Nitrospira sp. | reverse complement strand
CGTCGCACACGCGGCCCGACCACGAGATCGTGCAGCAGCGTCAGGGTGAACAGCAGCATCACCAATCCGATCTTGGCGGCAAAAATCGTGGGCCAGCGGGATGGTTCCATCAGCGGAATCGATCGACCTGCAGCCAGTGTGAGTCCGGTGGCCACCAGGATCCCCATCGCCCCCCAAACCACGGCTCTAAACCGATAGGCCACCGTTCGGAACAGCAGAGCGTACTGAGCAAATGCCCCATCCCGCTTCAGCACCGGCACCAGCACGACGGACAGGAATACCATCCCCCCGATCCACACCATGGCCGCCAGCAAGTGAATCCAGACCAATGCAAACACAAGACCATCCTTTCGCTCTCATCGATGGGCGTACTATGACCGAGGAGGGACGGAACGGCAAGGGAGGGGCGGCATAGAGCAGGAGTCTGCCCGAGTCATTCTTCGTTACGAGGCGAAGGAGCTGCTGGGAGATGCGAGGCTGCAGGCGCGAAAAAACCGGAGGCGTATTCGCTGGAATACGTTGAGGATTTTTTTGCACCGAGAACGACGCAGATGCCGGCAGCTCGTTTGCCGCAGCAGAATGGCATGGCTCAGAACACACTCCTAGTCGGGACGACGCAGATTCGGGCACCATCCGATTTCGCCCAACATGGCCAACAGCTGGGCCTCCGGATGGACGAGCCCGGTAACAGGGTGTGTCCCGATCTGCGCGCATTGGCGACAGAGAAACTGGCAGGGCGACATGCATAAAACCGCCTCGCACCCGGACATGGCCTGAAGACTAGCCGCCTTGCTTGCGCAAAAAATCCGTGCATCGGCAACGGCGAGACTCTGCCGGTAACAGTCCAACCGGTTCCACAGGGCCACCAAGCTGGACATCCGTTGGTCGTTCACCGTCGCCCAGGCTCCCTGAATCCGAACGGACTCTCCGATCACTTGCAGGGCGACATCAATGTGCTCAGGCAGGCTCGCAAAGGTCACAACGTGTGAGCGCGCGGCCCCATGCACGTCGATTCTGCGAGTGAACGTATGCCGCCACGCCTCTTCGCCCAGCAGGTGCGGCAAGGCACCGTTGTCCGGAAGATGTACCGCGATCTTCACCAAGGCTCGACCTCATGAATCCTGCATGCAGGACCGCTGCCATGCCGGCCCGACCTCTCGGCACCGACCGGCATGGCAGCGTCGTACTCCTCTTGCCTACAGTCGAATTCGCGATCTTGAAACCGGGCGTCTTACTGACCGCCTTTATTTCCTCCTAGAACGAAATCCCGACATACGGCCCGACCTGGAAGTAATCGTTGTTGGTGTTGGTCAGTCGCGCCGTCAGGTGATAGCGGGCGTCGACGCCGACCTTAAAGGCCTTCAACACCGCATATTCGAATCCACCACCGAACTGTACCCCGAGATCGAGATACTGCGTCCGATTCGACGGGGGACTGATCACATGGATGTCCAGACCGATCGGAATGACCCAGGGCCTGAACGCGCTGCCTTCCATGAATTTGATCTTCGGCGCCACGTCGATCGTCACCATCGTGAGTTGCACCTTCTGCGGATCGGTGGCCAGGGTATCCGTCAATGTCCGGGTGGCAATACTCCCGGCGGCATTGTTCACACGGTTTGAATTGATGCTGTTGAATTGCAGGCCGATTTCACCGACCACCCACGTCTTGTCCATTCCTCCCCAGACATCCTTCGACATCACCAGATCCAAGCCCGCACCGGCATACCACCCGGCATTGCCTCCATTCGCGCCCGCGATCCCGGCCGTATCTGTAAAAATCTGCCCGCTCCGGTCCTGGTTTAAATTCATGAACCCGCCTTTGAAGAACACCATGTTTCCGGTGCCTTCCTCAGCCGATGCCGGCTGCGCATAAGAAACACCGAGCACCGCGGCGATCGCAACCCCCGCACCCCACATTCCAATGTTCCGCACGACTCTCCGAACCCGCATCATAGTCCCCTCCTTGATGTGTCACCGACGCGCCTGACTGGCGCCCGGGTTGGCTTCGCGTCTTGTCCTCGCCGGCCTGAGACAGGAGCAGCGCAAGCATGTGGTTTACTCTTCTGAACAGCATGGACATTCCTCGTCTTAGCCTCGCTTCGATCATCGAACGCATCGGCGACGCTCGTGCCGGTCTCACCGCAGCGAGTCGCGCTCTTCATTGGTCCGGCGCCTGTTGCCACTCATACACGACTTCACACTTGCAGCATGCGCAGGCTGATTCGCCGTCTCTGCACGGCGGTCAACCGCATCTCGGCCAAGGCGTACAGCAGCCGTTCCTCACAGGCGATGTGTCCCCGATAGCGACGAATCAGCGCGTGAAGCTCCGCGGTCAGCGTCCGCAATCCGCCGAATGCCTTTGTTGCCGCTGCGTCTTGACCGTCGGTCCGCTTGCTCGCCAGCTGTCTCATCACTGCGGCCGCGGCGGCTTTTAACGCCCGGTGTTCGTCCAAGAAGCTCTGGAACTGCTCCTGCTCCTCCTGCTTCCGGCCCAGGATTCGCCGGAGAT
>JADLEJ010000051.1 GCA_020846195.1 Nitrospira sp. | reverse complement strand
CGCACAACCGGTTCTTCGCCACCTTGGACGACGTGCTGACCGCCGTCTCCACATGCTTCGACCGCTGGAAAACACCCAACTCGGTGCTGCGGAGATTATGCGGCATAATTTAAGACGCTATGTTTAGCGAGATGGGGACATTTCCTGGTTCGCCAAAAGCTACGACTTTTTCTCGGGTCATACTCCACATTAAATGCCAATCCGTGTCACCATTCAAGCGCATCTCCACGCTTTCCCTTATAAGTGGCAAAGATGCGAGTCAGGGGTCTTGTTTTGGGGGATTGCAGCAGAACTGCTCCTGAATCGCGCACGTTAAGGCTTCAGTTTCTTCTGCAGAAACAGTACGAACAGCATGAGGGGGTGAGAACAGCGCCGGCCATAGCAGCACGTTCTTCCCCCGCATGCGGGCCTGATCGAACATCCAGATAAAGATCCACACGAGCAGGCCGATGTAATTCATGGCCATCCAGCGGGTGGTGTGAATCTTCAACCCGCTGGCCGATTCCGGCCCTCCCCGAATGCTTCTGTTCCTTAGTTGTTAGCTGGCAGACCGTTAGTCACGGATTGAACCATGCGCTAAATATATGTACACTGTACGCATGGGCGATATTCGGTTTGAATGGGATGAGAAGAAGAACCGACAGAATATTCGAAAGCACGGTGTCTCGTTCGAGGAGGCACAGTCTGTGTTCCTCGACGACCATGCGCTGCGATTCTACGACCCGGATCACTCGAAAGACGAAGATCGATTTCTCATGCTGGGCCTGAGTTTCACGCTACGCATCCTGGTCGTCTGCCACTGCTATCGAGAACGTGACGCTGTCATCCGGATTATTTCAGCTAGAAAAGCGACACGACAAGAGCGCGAGCATTATGGGAGGTGACGTATGAAAGCGGAATATGATTTTTCAAAGATGAAGGGGCAGCGCAATCCATACCGCGGACGGCTGAAGCAACCCATCACGATTCGATTGGATAAAGCGACCGTGGCCTATTTCAAGGGGTTGGCCGACGAAATCGGCATGCCCTACCAGAACCTCATCAATTTGTATCTGCGAGATTGCGCGCTCAATCAGAAGAAGCTTGATCTGAGGTGGGCATCTTAACCCGGGCTATTCATGAATACCTGTTGCGTCGTCCGATCCTCTCGCCCAGCGGGGCTGTTCGCGTTCGGCCGCGTCGTGAGACCGGCGTGTGGAGCCGTGAGGACCCGATACGTACTCGTGCAGTACGGTGAGGGGGCGAGGGGCGAGCCCGCCGGCCAACGGCTCGTTGTAGCAGAGGATCGGCGATTGCCGCAGAAGTGTTCATGAATAATGAGGGTTAGAGAGGAGTATACCATGGGAACGATGGAACTTCGTTGGGCGGCACTGGCGGTCGCAGTAGTCTTCAGTGGATGGTGGTCGGAGTCCCCCGCGTTCGGTGGCGATGCGACAGCCACATTTCAACCGGTACAGCCGGTGATCCGTGACAACTCGAGCGGTGCCAAACAGGCGCGGCCGGCGGGGGAGTTACGCATTGGACAGGGACAGTTCTTCTCGTTTGCCATGCCGCAGGATTGGCGCGTGGGCGAAGACGGCCAGTTTGCGCTGACGCTGGTGGCGCCGGACTCCAAGGCCATCACGGTGATGGTGGGGAATGCGGGGTTACCGCCGAATTATCCACCGGGGCAATTCGCGTATGACAAACTTATGGCGCTGCAGCCGCAGAACTTGCAGCTGAGTGCGCCGCGTCCCGCACGACCGGTGGCTGGATTCGGGCAGGCCTATGAGTTTGACGTACAGTATTCGGTGCGAGGCATTGCAAGCCGGGGTGTTGCGAAGGTGTCGGTTGCGGCGGCCTATGATACGGCGACCATGGCGATGACAGCAGCCTTGGCGGCGGCAGATCAATGGGAGGGATACTCGACCTGGCTCCCTCAGGTGGCGGATCAGATCTCGGCCACCAATGGCGCGGCGTTCGGCATGCGCGGCATCATGCAGCAAAATTTGAGGAACTCCACGGCGTTTGCGGAGGCGGCGCGGCAGTATCGGGATTGGTCGCACAAGACGTGGCAACAGGTTACGGACGAGCGGAACGCGAGCCAAGACCGGAAGAACTCCGCCTTTCGGGAAAATCTGGGTGGCGTGCAGACCTATGCGAATCCGTTTGGGACCAGTCAGCCGATAGAATTGCCGACGACCCACAAATACTATTGGGTCGATCGGCAAGAACATGTGGTGGGGACGGACGATCCCAGCGCCAATCCCAACGTAGGATCGACACAGGAATGGCGGAAAATGGAGCGAGCGGGACGGTAGGTGCCTCGTGATGTTGTCCGGCATGCAAACGGCGGGTCGTGCAGTTACGCAGTCTCTCTGCATGATCATCCGTCATACCCATCCCTACTTATCCGGCATTCTCCCGTGCGGTTCCTCATGGATGCACCTTCAGCAATGCTTGTTTGAACTGAGTGCCTGATGTTGCAACTGATAGATCCCAGCAGGCTGCGGAAAAACTCGTTTTTTGCGCAATACACCGCGATCAGCTCACATGGCGTGTCGCTATCAGAATCGGCCGCAGGATGCGCAAAAAGGCCGTCCAGCAAGGCCGCAGCGAGCGAAGTGGCGAATCGTACTCTTGCCGTACGGTGAGCCGCTGAGCGATGCGAGAACGCCGCTGGCGGACTTTT
>JADLEJ010000050.1 GCA_020846195.1 Nitrospira sp. | reverse complement strand
GCACGTATTCAGGTCGAAGAGCCGATCTACATTCGGCCGGCCGAGCGCGTGACCTGGCTGTAAACGCAGTCCAGTGCGCTTCACGGGGGGGCGGGATTCCGAAAGGGACCCCGCCCCCCTTCGCGTTTCGCCCTCGCCATCTTGTACGCAAGCAAGTAATTCACGTCGCCGAGGACGCCCGTACGTGCGTCTTCAAATTTCAGCAAGAACAAATCCTTCTCGAACGAATATTGTGATATTGGGGAGAGGCTGGCAGAATCGCGCAAGGCTCCCACGAAGCGGCTATTTGCTCAACTCCTCCTGCTCGGCGAGATCGAGTCAGAGAAAAAAGAGGGGGGGTGGCTTGACGCCCCGGTAATGCAACCAATACACTGACCATCATAGGTAGGCTTCCCACACATTGAGCGAGGGACATAATATGCAATTGACGAAGAGTGATCGAGAGGAGTTGCCGGGAAGATTGGTGACGGGTCTTTCGAAAATTGGCCTGTCGATGAAGAGCCGTCCGTGGCGCCGGCAGGGGCGGCAAGGCGTTGGGCCGCTGCAAGTGCAGGTCTTGTCGTTTTTGCGCACGCAGCCCAATCGCTGTGCCATGGTGTCGGTGATTGCGAAAGAACTGTCGGTCAAATTGCCCACTGCGTCCGAGGTGATTCGTACGCTGGAGTTGAAACAGCTGGTCCGCCGCCGCCGGTCGGATACCGATAATCGCGTGGTGACGGTTCATTTGACGGCAAAGGGCATGAAAGCCAGCCAAGTGGGAACCGGATGGCCGGAAGCGTTGGCGGCGGCGACGCAGCAGTTATCGGGGCAGGAGCAAGCCGACCTTCTGGCGATTCTCGTGAAGATGATTCGGTCGCTGCAGGCGCAAGGCGAAATTCCCGTCGCGCGGATGTGCGTGTCGTGCCAGCATTTCAGCCCGAATGCACACCCCAGCAGCGCGGCTCCGCACCACTGTCAATTTCTGAATACGTCGTTGGCGGAGCATGCACTGCGTCTCGATTGTCAGGATTATATTGAGGCGGCGCCCGTGGTGGCGAAGCAAGCTTGGGAGAAGTTTGTCCAAGAGAAATCGGCGTAGCGGCGAGCCCGCGTGAAAAGTTGTTGCTGGTGAAGGCGGCAGGCTAGGGCGTACTGCCTTGGGCTGGCCCTTTGCCAAGATAGAGCGCGCGATCCGATTCGATGCTTGTGAGGAGGTCTTCCAGCGCTAGCTGGAGGGCTGTTTCTATAGGGGCGCGATCCGATTCCGTCACCCACCGGACAGAGGACCCCATCTCGGATCGTTCCACATCATAGGATTTGATCGGCTCTGTCCCTGCGGCCAGGTCCGCCTGGAGGCGGATACGATAGACGTAGGGCCCTCGTGCGATCATCGATAGCCTGGCGGTCAATTTCATGACCAGATCCGCGGGTTTTTCTGATACAGAGGCGAAGGTGCCTCGCGCGCGGACGTATTCTATTGTGGCGCGGGAAAGATCCGGCGTGCGCCATTCCAGCAATGCGATGCCCGGCATGTGGTCGGCGCCTTGAATCGTCAAGCTGCTGATCGATACTTGCAGTGAGCGGGGAATTGAGCTGTTCGCTGGATGGCTCGGGACCGGATGGACTTCAATCCGATGTAGGCATCCCGGCAGAGTCGCGAGAAGAAGCAATGCAATGCCGATCCATCTGGATATTGAAAAGCGAAAACGCATGGGAAATTGGTAGGGCCAGGGCATAGTCGCGGTGTTGGACTGGCTGGTTAAGGCAGCGTTTGTGTGGCAGAGGGAGGAGCCAAGATGTCGAGGTCTTTCAGCGCTCGTTGAGCCTGCTCGCGGTATGAACGGTCGGTAGGATTGGTATAGGTGTCGATCACCCTCTGGTACGTGGCGCGCGCTTGCGCAGGCTGCTTCTTAATCGAAAAATACTGGCCCAGTGCGAGCCAGTTTTGCGCGGCGGCTTCATTGGCTGTCTTCATCAAGGCAAACTCTCGTTCAACTTGCGTGGTGCCTTGCAGTTGTGCCCGTTTCCGAACCGTCTCTCCCATTTGCCCCGCCATGGCTTCAATCTGTTCGTTCTCGCGCACGGCGGCCTCGACATGATTGGTTTTTAGGTGCGAGTAGAACGCCTCTACATGGTCTTTTACAATGTCGGCCCGCTGTTGATACGTATCGTGGGTGCATCCAACGCTGAATGCCAGGAGGACTCCGATGCCAGTGGCGGCAACATGCAATGTCGATCTGAGCATAAGCACATCCTTTTTCAGTACGGCCAAGCCTGGAGAATGGTCGTTGGACGAGAGAGTGTACCATATTCAATTCAGAGCCGGTATTCGGTATAAGGCGGTGCTGGCACCTTGGGATGGCCTTGAGCCGAAGGTGCAAAGGCGTAGTGACAGGGCCTTCGCGAGTATGGTACAACTCCCGCGTTCCTTGCCGATGTCATCGTGTGTCTGTCCCCATCGTCTAGCCTGGCCTAGGACATTGCCCTTTCAAGGCAGTAACACGGGTTCAAATCCCGTTGGGGACACCAACCACCGTTCAAAGCGAATCCCGTTTCAGCCTCTCGGAAGTGTCCCCGTTGTGTTTGCGGATACTGCCGGGTACACTTTCTTTCTATCGTGCGCCGGGCTTTGATATGTCGACGATCATGCCTGCAAAGTGAGGGAGACCGATGCGACAAGGACTCTGCTGCTATCTGCTGCTTATGGCAATGGCGGGGCTGTCGGCAGCCGACGCGGCCGATCTTTCTTCGCCGAAGAGCACTCCATCCAAGGCAGTAGAAACGATCAAAGGCAAGGATGGGGCTCTGATGCTTCTGGTCCCTGCCGGCCATTTTCTTATGGGCAGCAATGATGGGTTGCCGAACGAACGGCCCGAGCATACGGTGACGGTCAAAGCGTTTTATATCGATCAGTACGAAGTGACGGCGGGCCGCTATCAGAAGTTTGTCGAGTTGGGTAAACGCGAGATTCAAGATCCCGTAGACGAAGATGCAGGGCGTTCTTTGGATGACCGTCCGGTCGTTGGCGTGACCTGGACAGAAGCCTCCGCTTACTGTGCGTGGGCAGGGAAACGGCTGCCGTCCGAAGCTGACTGGGAAAAGGCGGCGCGGGGGACGGACGGCCGGCGATATCCATGGGGCGCGATGCAGCCGTTCGTCGATATCGCTAATTACAATCGTGGATTGTGGGTAAGTGAGACTATTACGCTGGTGCCGGTCGGCAGTGGGTTGGAAGGGATGAGTGTCCGGCACGGCCTGAAAGAAGGGGGGAAGAGCCCCTATGGACTGGCGCATATGGCAGGGAATGCCGCCGAATGGGTCAACGATTGGTACGATCGTGAGTATTATCAGCAGAGCCTCGATACCGATCCGCCTGGTCCGAAGAGTGGGGAGAAGCGAGTGCTTCGTGGCGGATCCTGGGCCGATCTCCCGACGGCGCTGCGCGTCACTGCTCGATTTTCAGCTGAGCCGGAGTTTGAAGATCGGACGGTCGGATTTCGATGCGCCATGGATGCGTCGAAGTAGATCGGACCCATAAGCCCCCCGAAGTTAACAACCCGTTCCGGTTCTATTTTCAAACGCGCATGCAAGCTGATCCATCTGAACCCTCTGCGAAATCTTCACCGGCCTCTCGCCCACCGGAGCGAGCCGCTATCGTGATCGTCATGGGGCTCGTGCTGTTGTATGCGCTATGGACTCTTCGCGCTCCGCAACGTCCATCGATTGAATCAGCAGGTCTTTCAACGGTTGGACCGGCTTCACTGATTGCCGAGATGATTCCGCTGGTGTCCGGCGATGAACCCATCGTCGAGATTTTTACCAAGGCTGGGTGTCCCGTGTGTCATGCGATTCCAGGGATTCCTGGTGCGAGCGGACAGGTTGGTCCGGCGCTTACGCTTGGTGTGACGGGGGGACAACGGCTGGCTGACTCTTCTTATCGAGGAAAAGCCGCTACCGTGCATGAGTATATCGTGGAGTCTGTTGTTGACCCGTCAGTGTTTGTGGTGCCGGGGTATCCAGAGCGGACGATGCCGGTGTGGTATGGGGCAAAGTTGAGCGCGCTGGCCTTGGAGAAGATCGCGGATTATCTGGAGCATCGTACAGGGGATGCGTCGGCACGGTAGGCGAGGGAACGCCATCGGCCTGCCGCTTGTGGGTTAGCGTTTTTTGAGCGGGACGACGTTGCCGTTTCCCTGAATCTTAAAGGCGTCGCTTTGCTGGTGCGAGGGGTGTTTATCCAGCAAGGCATTCACCGCGTCATCGCCTTTGAGCCCTTCCAGCTTGATCTTAAGGCGGAGATTGTTGGCGCTGTCCGCGTTAATCAGGGCCTGTTCCAGGCTGATCTTATTAGCCTTGTAGAGTTGGAAGAGGACGTGGTCGAACGTTTGGCAGCCTTCGTCGACCCCTTGCTCCATCGCTTCTTTCAGCGTGTCGATTTCCGCTTTCTTGACGAGATCTTTCACGCGCGGCGTATCCAGCATGATTTCCAGCGCCGGCACACGCCGCCCATCGAGGGAGGGAATGAGGCGTTGTGAAATAATTGCGCGCAGGTTCAGCGAGAGCTGGAGATAGATTTGCGGATGCCGCTCGACCGGGAAGAAGTTCATGATGCGTTCGATGGCCTGGTTGGCATTATTCGAGTGCAGGGTCGCGATGCAGAGATGTCCGGTTTCCGCAAACGTAATGGCGGCTTCCATGGTTTCGGTATCCCGGACTTCGCCGATGAGAATCACATCGGGGGCTTGCCGGAGCGTGTTCTTCAGCGCGTTCTGAAAGCTCAACGTGTCGAAGCCGATCTCGCGCTGAGTGATCAACGATTTCTTGTGGCTGTGGACGAACTCAATCGGATCCTCGACTGTAATGATGTGTCCTTGGTGAACGGAGTTCCGATGGTCGATCATGGCTGCGAGCGAGCTCGATTTACCTGAGCCGGTGGCGCCGACGACCAGCACCAGCCCGCGCTTCGTCATCGCGATATCTTTGATGATGGGCGGGAGTTGCAGCTGATCGACCGACTGAATCTCTGCTTTAATGAGACGGAAGACGAGACCGACGTTGCCCCGTTGGCGGAAGATATTCACGCGGAACCGGCCAAGCTCTTTGTAGTAGAGCGCCAGGTTCATCTCCATTTTTTCTTCGAACTCTCCCCGCTGCTGCCCGCGCATGAGCGCCAGGGCCAAGGCCTCCAGTTGTTCATTGCTAAAGGGGGGCGCGTCCGTTTGTTGTGTGGATCCGTGGATTCGATAAATTGGGGGCGCGTCGACCGTGAGGTAAAGGTCGGATGCTTCCTGGTCGACCATCACTTTTAAGAGGCTGCGGATATCCATGCCTGTCTCCGTGTCCTGCTGTGGTTACGCGGCGCCGCTGAGCGAAGAGGCCGATCCAAAGAGGTTCGGATTCATGCTGCGCGATTGCGCTTCGGCTTTTGTGACAACGCCGCGCGTTGCCAGGTCAAGCAGCGCCATGTCCATCGTCTGCATGCCGTCCTTCTGGCTGGCCTGCATGATGCCGGGAATCTGATGAAGCTTGGCCTCCCGGATCAGATTGCGGACGGCGGTGGTGGCGACCATGACTTCCAGCGCCGCCACGCGCCCTCCGGTCTTTTTCTTGAGCAGGGTCTGAGTAATGACGGCTTCCAGGGCTTCTGAGAGCTGCGTCCTGATTTGCGCCTGCTGCGCGGGCGGGAAGGCGTCGATGATACGGTCGATGGTTTTGGGTGCGCTCGAGGTGTGGAGCGTGCCGAAGACCAAGTGTCCGGTTTCTGCCGCCGTCAGTGCGAGCTGGATGGTATCCAGATCGCGCATTTCGCCCACGAGCACGATGTCGGGATCTTCGCGGAGCGCGGACTTGAGGGCGTTGGCAAATGACAGTGTATGCACGCCCAGTTCGCGCTGGTTGACGAGGCACTTCTTGGATTTGTGTACGAACTCAATGGGGTCTTCGATCGTAATGATGTGCCCTTCGAAGGTATTGTTCAGATAGTCGACCATGGCGGCGAGCGTCGTCGACTTGCCGGACCCGGTAGGTCCGGTGACGAGAATGAGCCCTTTTTCCTTGTCGCACAGCTGGCGCAAGGTTGGCGGCATGCCGAGCTTTTCAAGCGGAAGAATTTCCGTGGGAATATTTCGGAAGACCGCCCCGAGTCCGCGTTGCTGCACGAAGACGTTGACGCGGAAGCGGGCGATATCGCCAAGCTCGAACGAGAAGTCGCATTCCCGGTGTTCTTCGAAGTTTTTTCGCTGGGTATCCGTCATCATGTCGTAGATCAGCGCATGCGTTTCATCCGACGTCAGGGCCGGGTGATCCAATTTCTTGAGATCGCCATGAATACGAATCATCGGGGGTTCGCCTGAGCTGATATGGCAGTCGGACGCGCCCTCTTTGACTGAAAAGGTCAGGAGTTTGGAAATATCCATGAGTATGACTCCGTAATAAGACAGATCGCGGCCGTGCGGTGCCCCTACGATCAGCAGGACGTTTTCTCTAAGGAATGACTTGTGAGTCATCATGCCATAGGAAAGTGGGAAAGCAAGAAATTCGCGGGAAGATGCGTCGCGCGAGTGGAGTTAGAGAAGGCCTGCAGATTGTCCCGCGCGTTCAAATGTTGATAGTGCGAAGTCAATCTGCTCGGGGGAATGTTCAGCTGTGATGGTTACGCGAATGCGGCTGGAACCATCGGGGACTGTTGGTGGGCGGATGGCCGGCGCGTAGACTCCGTGAGCGAGAAGTTGTTCTGCAAAGGCGAGGGCTTTCTCGGCTTGCCCGATCAGAATGGGAAGAATAGGGCTGGTGGAATCAGTGAGGCGGAAGCCGAGGCGGGTGAGGCCAGTGAATAAATGGTCGCGGTTGCGCCATAGCCGAGCGCGGCGCGTTGGGTCTTGTTGGAGCACGGTTAGTGCGGCGCATGCCGCTGCTGCTGATGCAGGCGGCGGGGCGGTTGTAAACATAAAGGGCCGGCTGGTGTTGACCAGATATTGAATCATGTCCGCAGGGCCGGCGAGATAGGCGCCGCTGCTGCCGAGTGCTTTGCCAAGGGTGCCCATGTGAAACGGAATCCGGTCTTCGACCCCGAAATGCTCAAGAGTGCCACGGCCCGATGGGCCCATCACTCCAGTGCCATGGGCGTCGTCGACGTAGAGCGTTGCGCTGAACCGTTCAGCCAGAGTTGCCAGGTCAGGAAGCGGGGCCAGATCGCCATCCATGCTGAATAACCCGTCTGTCACGATGAGGGTTGGTCGTTTCTGGTTTGTTCGTTTGAGGAGGGACTCGAGGTGATTCAGGTCTCGATGCCGGTAGACTCGCAGGTCGGCACGGCTGAGACGTGCCCCATCGATGAGACTGGCATGACAGAGTCGATCGGCGAAGATTAGTCCGCCTCGTGCGATGAGGGATGGGATGACGCCGAGATTCGCCAGGTATCCCGATCCATAGACCAATGCCGAGGGGGTCTGTTTAAAGGCTGCCAGAGCTTGTTCCAGCTCCGCGTGAGGCGGGAGCGTGCCGCAGACTAAGCGGGACGCTCCCGCTCCTGTTCCATAGCGTTCAGTCGCCTGGATAGCGGCCTGAATGACGGCAGGATGGGTGGCGAGCCCCAAGTAGTCGTTGGAGGCTAGCAGGATGACGGAGCGTCCTGCGAGTTGAATGGTTGGGCCGGTCGCAGAGCTGAGCGGGTGGAGCCGCCGGGTCAGCGATTGGTTGTCCAGTTGTTGGAGGCGGCTTTGAAACATGGAGAATGTTCTCTGATCGCGCGGCACGCGAGGCGTATCTCGCAATCTACTGAGAGTGTCGGGGTGAGTTACATTGACAAGGTAAATCAATCCCTAGTATAAGGCCCAGGTTCATTCGGAACGAAATCGCAATTCGCCAGAACATCTCAGGACATCTTATGACCTATCGTATTAAAGTTCCACCACGGACTTTGCCAGTCGACGAAGCGCACTTGATCAGCAATCTCGAGCATTGGCTGGAGAATTTGCGTGTCTATCGCGGTCCGTTGCTGGTAGGTGCGGCGATTCTTCTGCTTGCCGCTGGAATTGTCGGCGGCGTGCTATGGTACGACAACCAGACGACGCAGAAAGCGCAGGATCTTGAGCGGGAAGCTACGCTGCACTATTTTACGCGCCCTGCGGATGACCCCAAGAAAGCCGATGCGAATCTCAAAGAGGCAGTGACGCTCTATAAGAGAATCGTGGATGAGTATCCACGGACAGCCACTGCTCCGCTTGCAGCGTTCCATCTTGGGAATGCGCTGGTTCAGGCTAATGAGCTGGATGCGGCGGTTGAAGCGTATAAGCGTTTTGTTCTGATGTATGGATCGAATGCGTCGCTGCTCGGTCTGGTGCAGCAGCGTTTGGGTTATGTGTATCTTTTGAAGGGGGATCGAGACCAGGCGGCTAAGGCCTACTCAGCGGTCTTGGACATTCCTGGCGCGTTGAATCGGGACCATGCATTGTTCGAGTTGGCTCGGCTGGAAGAGAGTCTGTCGAGGCCCGAGGGCGCATTGGCGCATTATCAGGACTTGATAAAGAACTATCCCAATTCCCCGCTGGCAAACGAAGCCGCAGTGCGGCTCAAAGTACTGGAAGTGAAGAAGGCTCCAGATCCTGCTCCAGCTTCTCCCGCGCCAGCTACTCCTAAAAAACCATAACGAGCAGATTCTCGAGGCCAGGCCGCGTCAGACCCAAGGTCCGACGCGGCCTGGCCTTTATTATTAGCGGGCGATGTTTAAGAGTTCCCCGGCCTTGATGACAGGGCTGGTCAGGTTATTTTTTGTTTTCAACGTCTTTAAAGGGATGCTGAATCGCTTTGAGACTTTCTCGAGGGTGTCTCCTCCGCGTACGCGATACCACCGTTTGCTGTCGGCTTTGACGCGTTGCGTTTTGACTACTGGGAGTGGAGGAAATTTATAGGAGGGAACGCGATCCAGGAGCTGAACCACTTTTTCACTGGTTCCCACCGGGACTTTGAGATGATAGGCCGATTCGCCAGGCGGCGTGGCGTCGCGCCGGAGTTCCGGATTCAGCAGTCGAAGCTCTTCGTACGGGATGCCGGTGGTATTGGCGATCGCACGGAAATGGAGCGGACGATTGACCAGCACTTCTTCAAACTGATGGGGTGCGACGGAATTTTGCGGGAATCCGTATTGATCCGGATTTCTCGCGATCACGGTGGCGGCCATAATGCGGGGTACGTATTGCTTCGTTTCAGTGCGGATCAGCTTGGTTTTTGAGATGTCGGAGAAAGTTTCCCCTTGGACCTTATGGAGCGCCCGCATGACTTTTCCTTCACCGGCATTGTAGGCCGCCATGGCAAGAGGCCAGGTTCCAAATAGATCGTAGAGGTCTCGGAGGTAGCGCGCGGCGGCGACGGTTGACTTGATCGGGTCGCGGCGTTCATCCACGTAGTTGTCGATGCGGAGGCCATAGACCTTTCCCGTGCCCTTCATGAACTGCCAGGGGCCGGTCGCTTTCGCGCGGGAGAAGGCGTAGGGATTGAAACCGCTTTCGACTAACGAAAGATAGACCAGATCGCTGGGAATATTGAATTCGGAGAAGATATTTTCAACCAATGGCTGATAGCGGCTGAGTCGGATCAGCCATTGTTCAAAGCGGGACCGGATCGATGTATTGAAGAAGCGAATATGGCTCTGCACTGTCGGATCCATCACGATGGGAATATTGTAAGTGGTTCCATCATTGATGGATTGAATAGGGCTTGGGTACAGCATGACCGAGTTTGGCTGATCTTGCGAAGCGGTTTCGATTGTGGGTTCTGAATTTTGGGTAGATTCGGTCAACTCTGGAGGGAGAATCGTTAATTCTGGCTCAAGGGGAACCAGGTTGGCATCCGAATCGCTGTCTTCTTCCGGAACATTTGCGTCAGCGGTTACATCCGGCGATGGCGTTTCGGCGGAGCTTTTCTCGACGGGGATCGAGAGCGTGCCGATCACAAGCATGCAGGCGGTGAAGAATGGCAATAATTGGAGGTAGCGCTGGTTCAAAATAGACCTCAAATTTTTGTGAAATACTCGCGTTGTTGAGTAGACTATCGATCAGTCGATGGGTTGTCAAGAAATTGAATAGGTTAGGCGCCCTTCTTTTGAGGAGGGTTCTTCGTCTCCAGCAAGGTGTTATTGCTGTGAGGCTTGTGTTTTGGGGGTGCGCTGGGTTGATGGTGTGGAGACGAAACCTCCAGCGATTTTGAGATCTTGCGGCGCTCCATTTCTTGACAGTCTCGTGGCGCTAGTGGTAGCGTACCGCCTCTTTTCTCGTCACATCTCCACTGGCTGATATCGAAGGAGGATCGGTCAATGTTGAAGCGGTATTTGTTGGCTCCTGGACCTACGCCTGTGCCTCCGGAAGTGTTATTGGCGATGGCCCGCCCGATGATTCATCACCGGGCGCCTGAGTTCGATCCGATCTTCGCGGAAGTCCGTGAGGGGCTCAAGTGGCTGTTCCAGACCAGGAATGACGTGCTTATGCTGGCTTCTTCCGGCACGGGGGGCATGGAAGGGTCGGTTTCGAATTTCCTGTCTCCTGGCGACAAAGCCTTGTGCATCAATGGCGGGAAATTCGGTGAACGGTGGGGCAAGATCTGCAAAGCGTTCGGAGTGCAGGTAACCGAGATCAAGGTCGAGTGGGGGCACGCGGTCGATCCGAAGGCCGTGGCGGATGCCTTGAAAGCCGATCCTTCAATCAAGGCGGTGTATGTGCAGGCGAGTGAGACCTCGACCGGGGTATCTCACGATGTAAAAGCGCTGGGAGAGATCGTCAAGGGATACGAGAACACGATTCTGGTCGTCGACGCGATTACCGCGCTCGGCGTGTTCGATATTAAGACCGATGCCTGGGGGCTGGATGTGGTCATTACCGGCTCGCAGAAGGCGCTCATGCTTCCTCCGGGTATGGCGTTCGTGAGTGTGAGCGACAAAGCCTGGGCGGTAGCGGAAAAAGCCAAGAACGCGTCGTTCTATTTTAATTTTAAGAAAGAGCGCGAGAACCAGGCCAAAAATCAAACGCTGTTTACGCCGACGGTGTCGCTGATTATCGGTCTCCAAGAGGTCTTCAAGATCATGAAGGGCGAGGGGCTTGATAAGATGTTCGCGCGGCAGGGGCAATTGGCCCATGCCATGCGTGAAGGGCTAAAAGCCGCAGGGTTGGCGGTGTTCCCAAAGAATTCACCGAGCGATGCGTTGACCGCAGTGTGCGCGCCGGATGGCGTGGATGGGCAAGCCATCTATAAGAATCTTCGCGTGCAATACGGGATCACCGCGGCCGGTGGGCAGGATCAGCTGAAGGGGAAGGTGTTTCGCCTCTCGCATATGGGCTATGCTGATCGGTTTGACGTGATTACGGCGGTGGCTGCGACAGAGATGGTCTTAAAAGGCCTCGGTCATGCGGTGAAGTTGGGCAGCGGAGTAGGCAAGGCACAAGAAATTTTGATGGCCAAGTAGAGGTTGAGGGGAACGATGAGCGCGAATACCGGATTGAAGATTCTGATCAGCGATAGTCTGTCTGCGCAGGGTGTCGAGCTTCTCGAAAAGGCGGGTTTCACGGTTGTGGTGAAATCCAAGATGCCGAAAGACGAGTTGCTCAAAGAGATCAAGGACGCCGATGGACTGATCGTTCGGTCCGGTACTAAGGTCACGGCGGAGCTGATCGCGGCGGCGCCAAAGTTGAAAATCGTGGGGCGCGCGGGCTCGGGCCTCGACAATGTCGATACGCCGGCGGCGACCAAGCGCGGCATCGTCGTGATGAATACCCCAGGCGGGAACACCGTCACCACGGCCGAACATACGATGTCCATGATTTGCGCGATGAGCCGGCGGATTCCGCAAGCCACGGCATCCGTGAAGGCCGGCAAATGGGAGAAGGATAAGTTCATGGGGGTCGAGCTCTATAATAAAGTGCTCGGCATCGTCGGGGTCGGCCAGATCGGCAGCCATTTGACGAAGATGGCGCAAGGAATCGGCATGCGGGTCATCGCGTACGATCCCTATCTGGCTGCGGATCGAGCGGAGAAAATGGGCGTCACGATGATGGCCCTGCCGGACTTGTTCAAAAGCGCCGATATCATTTCCGTTCATACGCCGTTAACGCCTGAAACCAAGGGGATTATCAACGCGCAGGTCATTGCGACGATGAAACCTGGGGTCATGATCGTAAATTGCGCCCGCGGTGGCATCATCAACGAGGCCGATCTGGTCGAGGCGTTGAAGAGCAAGAAGGTGGCGGCTGCGGCGTTCGACGTGTTTGAAGAAGAGCCGGTCAAGGCGGACAATCCGCTCTTGGCCTTGGACAATTTCATCTGCACGCCGCATATCGGCGCCCAGACGACGGAAGCGCAGGAAAACGTCGCCGTGGGAATCGCCGAACAGGTAGTGGACTACTTTACAAAGGGTGTGGCCAGGGGCGCGGTGAACATTCCCTCCATCGCCCCGGAATTGTTGCCGCGGTTGCAGCCGTATCTCACGTTAGCGGAAAAGCTGGGGTCGTTGCAGTCGCAGTTGTGCCAGGGCGGGATCGAACGAGTGACCGTGGAATACAGCGGAGACGTGTCCACGCTCTCTATCGCGCCGTTGACAATCGGGGTGCTCAAGGGGCTGCTGACGCCCATTATGGAAAATCCGGTGAATTATGTGAACGCTCCGATCGTGGCGAAAGAACGGGGCATCGAAGTGAAAGAGATCAAGAGCTCGGACGCGGGCGACTTTACCAGCCTGATTCGCGTCAAGATCGAGGCGGGGAAATCCTCGCATCAGGTGGCGGGCACGTTGTACAACAAGAAAGATGCGCGGGTTGTCGAGATTGATAACTTTAAGGTCGAGGTGGTTCCCGAAGGGCACATGTTATTCATCCACAATGTCGATCGTCCCGGCGTCATTGGGAACGTCGGCCATGTGCTCGGCGAGAACAACATCAATATCGTGCGCATGCAGTGCGCGCTCGAAAAGCGCGGCGGAAATGCCTTGTTGATCATTGGATCGGATACCGTATTCCCTGCGGCCGTGCTGGATACGATCAAGTCCAGCTCCAATATTCTGTCGGTCAAAGTAGCAAATCTCTCCTAACGGTCGTAGGCGCGCTCGGTCTGCTATGCCTCCTGCTTCTTCGAAGACGCGCGTTGGTCTCGGACAGACCCATTCCTTGCCTGTGCAAGATCGGTCGCTGGTCCCGTCTGGGATGGCGACCATTTTGCCTGCCGCCGCGAAACAAGTCAGAGTGCTTGAGGCGCAACTGCTCGAACGCCTGACCCGTCGAGGATATGATGAGATTATTCTGCCGACATTTGAATATCTCGATGTGCTGACTCCCGGACTGGAGCCCGAGCTGATCGAGAAGTGTTATACGTTTGCCGACCGCACCACCGGCCGAGTTCTCCTCCTGCGGCCGGACGCGACCGCTCAGATCGCTCGAACCGTGGCGATGGGCATGCTGGGGACTCAGCTGCCGCTGCGCGTGTCCTATCGCACTTCCGTATTTCGATATGAGCCGGAGCACGCCGGACGGGATCGGGAAATTTTTCAAGTTGGCGCGGAGTATATTGGGGCGGATGATGCCGCTGCCGACAGCGAGATGTTGATCCTGATGATCGAGTGCTTGAAGCAGGTTGGCCTCAAGTCCTTTAAAATCTCGCTCGGGCATGTGGGATTCTTTAAAGGGTTGCTGGTCAGAGCAGGTTTGTCTCCAAGCGGGCAAAAGCGAGCGGAGCAGGCGGCGGCGCGCAAAGATCTTCCTCGCCTACAAGAAATTCTGGCCGATGAACGGGTGGCCGCACGGTATGCCGCCTCCATTTTAGAAGCGCCTGAGCTGTGTGGGCAGGTCGAAGTATTGGACCGAGGGCGAATCCTTGCGAAAGGCGACAAGTTCGCCACGCAGGCGCTGATTCGACTCGCAACGGTCTACCGGTTGTTATGTCAAGCGGGGCATCAGGACGTGCTCTTTCTCGATCTTGGCGAGTTTCGAGGATTTGATTATTACGATGGCATCGTATTTGACGTGTTTGCCGAAGGGGTTGGAGTCGAATTGGGCGGTGGAGGGCGCTATGACCACCTCATCGGCCAGTTCGGGCGGAATATTCCTTCCGCAGGATTTGCCTTCAACGTCGATCGTCTGTTCCGCGGGTTACAAGTGCAGTCTTCTGCAAGCGTAGCAAGGGGTGCTGCGTCCGGCCGGATCCGAAAGGGATCCAAGAGGACGTCATGAAGCCGTTTGCGACCGTCGATCTGTCTCAGCCGAAATTGCCGCCGCAGAATCTTGAAGCGGAACAGTCCGTGTTAGGCGCCATTCTGCTGGATAATCTGGCCATGCCGAAGGCGATGGAATTGCTCGTTGAAGAGAATTTCTATCGGACGGCCCATCGCAAAGTGTTTCGCGCCATGCTCGATCTGTCGGATGTCGGTGAAGTCATCGACCAGATCACCCTGACTGAACGATTAAAATCAAAAGGGGAGCTGGAAGCGATCGGCGGCGCGGCCTTTCTTGCCGAGTTGGTTCAGTCGGTGTCCAGCTCCGCGAACATTCGCTATCACTGCAAGATTGTGCGCGACAAAGCGGTCGCGCGGGAGCTGATCCATACCTCGACGGAAGTGCTGACGAAGGGGTATGAAGGAACGACGTCCATCGACGATCTGCTCGATTTTGCTGAGCGCTCGGTGTTCAGTATTGCCCAGGGGAAACTGGAACGAGCGTTCACGCCGATCAACGACATCATCAAGGAGAGTCTTGATCTTGTCGATAAACTGTCGAAGCGGAAAGAGCATGTCACGGGAGTCCCGACAGGGTACTACGATCTCGACGACCTGACCGCAGGTCTCCAGCCCTCCGACTTAGTGATCGTCGCGGCCCGCCCCAGTATGGGAAAGACCAGTCTGGCTTTAGGATTTGCGACACATGCCGCGATTCAGGCTAAGGCGGTGGTCGGTATTTTCAGCCTCGAAATGTCCAAGCCGCAAATCGTGCTGCGTATGTTGAGCTCGGAAGCGCGCGTCGATTCGCACGGACTCCGGACGGGAAAACTGCAAAAGGAAGATTGGTGGAGACTGGCCGAAGCGGCGGGGCGGCTGGAGCAGGCCTCAATCTACATCGACGACACCGGCGGAATTACCGTGCAGCAGATGCGCGGGAAAGCCCGCCGGCTCAAAGCGGAAAAGGGGCTGGATCTTCTGATTGTCGACTACCTGCAGCTCATGCAAGGACGGAGCGATTCAGAGTCGCGCCAGCAGGAGATCTCCGACATCTCCCGGTCGCTCAAGGCCTTGGCGAAAGAGCTGAATGTGCCGGTCGTGGCGCTCTCGCAGCTCAGCCGGGCGGTCGAAGCGAGAAAACCGCCGATTCCCATGCTGGCCGACTTGCGTGAATCCGGCGCGATCGAACAGGACGCCGATGTGGTCATGTTTATTTATCGCGAAGAAGTCTACGACCAGAATTCTGAGCGAAAAGGCATTGCCGATATTATCGTCAGCAAGCATCGAAATGGACCGATCGGGAAACGAGATCTTCTTTTTCACGATCGGTTTGCGACGTTTGAAAGTCTCGACAATCGTGAATCTTGAAGTCGTTTGACGGGTCTTTTCCTCAGTCGGTATAATTCCTTCCAGTTAGTAACGCACTCCGAGTCCTTTTCCCCCAAGGCTATTGTGAATACACGACGCTGGTTTTCAGTCGCTTCCTCATGGTCATTCTCTGATCGCATGCCGCTGTGCGCAGGGCGTGGATTTTTGGCGGGCCTCATTCCTCTCGTGGTGGTGGCTTGTGCGGCTGCACCGCATCCACAGGAATCCGCGCCAGCTAGTGCAACACCGAAAAAGCCAGCTGTGGCTTCAGTGGCGGATGCGTCAGCGTCGTATCATTTCATGCTGGGATACCAAGCCGAACTCGCGCAAGACCATGACCGGGCGATTCAGGAATATCGTGCGGTACTGAAGACCGATCCGAACTCGCGCTCTGTCAAGGCGCGATTGGCTGGGATTTATTTCAGCTTAGGCGACTTGGCCAATGCCGCCCGCTATGCGGAAGAAGTCGGAGAAGGGAGTGGGCAGGACGCGCAGCAATTGACGCAGATGGCTGGTATTCTCGCCAGCGCTGGCAAGCCGGATCGAGCGCTTCGCCTGTTGGACCTGGCGATTGAGCGCGATCCAGGGCAGGGCGACGCCTATTTCCCCAAAGCGATTATCCTCGTCAATCAGAAGCGGCTGGCAGAGGCCGAGCAGGCTGCGAAACAAGGATTGAAAGTTTCCCCAGAGTCGCCGATTGGCCACTACTACCTCGGTAGAATTTTTCTCGAATCGGGCAAGCAGGACGAGGCCTTGGCAAGTTTCGAGCGGGCCATCGCGGTCAATGCGGCGTTTGAACCAGCGTATCTCGCGCAAGCGTCGCTGTATGAAATCCGACAGGAGCGAGAAAAGGCGATTGCGGTGCTCAAGCGGTATCTTGAACGGGTAAATCCCAATAATAAAGACATTCGCCAGCATCTGATTCAGCTCTACGTCAATACGAAGGATTATGCGGGAGGGCTCGCAGAACTCGAGAAGATGCTGGCCGAGGAGCCTGGCGATCTTGATGCGCAGCTGCGGATGGCCTTGATCTACGGAGAGAAAAAGGAATTCCCTAAGGCCATTGAGCTTCTTCAGGCGGTGCTCAAAGCGCGGCCCGCCGAGCTCAAAGTGCGGGACTATCTTGGGTATCTCTATGAAGAAACCAAGGACTTTCCTAAGGCGGCGGAGACCTATCAGTTTAATATTCAGCTCGATCCTTCGTATGCGGATAGCCACATGCATCTTGGTGTCTTGCAATATCGTCTCAAAGCCTATCTCGCTGCGATCGCGCATTTGACTGAGGCGACGCGGATCAATCCCAAGCAGCCAGAGACGTTTATTGTGCTGGGACTGGCGTATCTTCAAACGGAGCAGTTTGAAAAATCTTCAGGCGCGTTCGAAGAGGGGATTCGCCAGCATCCGAAGAACGCAGATCTGCATTTCAATCTTGGAACGGCCTACGATAAGCTCAATCGTTTCGACGATGTGGTGAAATCGATGGAGATGGCCTTAGCCTTGGATCCGCACCACGCCGATGCCCTGAATTATCTTGGTTATAGCTATGCGGAACGCGGCATTAAGATGGAACAGGCCCTGTCGTTGACCAAGCAAGCTGTAGCGCTTAAACCGGACAATGGATATTACGTCGATAGTCTTGGCTGGGCCTTCTATAAGTTAGGGAAATTCAATGAGGCGCTGACTGAGATCAAGCGCGCGGCTGCGCTAGTGGGTGACGATCCAGTGATCTATGAGCATCTCGGCGAAATTTATGCGAAGCAGCAAAAGCTGTCTGAGGCAAAGGAAGCCTGGCTCCACTCATTGGAACTTGATCCTTCGAACGAAAAGCTGTTTCAGCGGTTCCGTGAGCAGGGTTTTGGCGATCCTTCCGATGAGGATCGTATCCAACAAGCCAAACGACGCGTATCGGAGAAGATACAGCCTAAGCAATCTGCTCAGTAATCGTATCTGCTTCGCTCGTATAGCAAGAACGATAGGCACTCGTCTCATTGACTCAATAAAAAGTAGTAACCCGCCTGGCTAGTTTGCTGTGCCTGTTATTGCTAGTAGATGTTAGATATCCTTAATAATTTCAAGAGCATAATTCCTTAAGAAGTTGATGGAGATTTCGCCGTATTGAAGTGGGCAGATCTCCGATTGGGGGCGCTGATGCGAAGGCCTGCGTCCGTTTTCCGCTCAGTCGAAGTGGTAGAGATGCCAATTATCGGCATCTTTGGGCGGATTGCGGAAGGGAAGGCAGCGATGGGCTAGGAATGTACCAGTCGCTGATTTCTTCTAACTTGTTGATTTTCAGAGAGGTGATGGTACGTTCGTTTTTAACGCTGACCGGCATCAAACCTGCTAGAGCACTGGTAGGCGCCAACAAGAGCGCCTCGGGTAGCAAGAAGAAGCAGCGTGTGAGAGTGGGCGGTCAGTGAACCATCAACCAGGAGGCAGTACGATGTTTAAGGCATTGCGTAAACAAGAGGGTTTTACCCTCATCGAGTTGATGATCGTTGTGGCGATCATCGGCATTTTGGCGGCCATCGCCATTCCGAACTTCCTGCAGTATCAGATGAAGTCTCGGCAGTCCGAGGCCAAGACCAATCTGGGTGCTATCAAGACCTCAGAAGTGTCTTGGCAGGGTGAGCGGGGATGCTATCTCACGGTGGCCCGTTGGCCGGTGGCTGCTGTTCCCGTGGCTGCTACAAAATCTTCTCCTTCGTCGTGGTTTCCTGGGGGGGCTGGGCCTCTTGTGACGGCTGCTGGTGCTACTGGATGGTGTGTGGGAGCTGCTGGTGCCGGTGTGACGACGGGAACATTTGCCGACCTTGGTTTTCAGCCAACGGGTAATGTGCTGTACAACTATGCAGCAGGGAGTTACGCCGCTGCGCACACCTCCTGTCTTGGACCAGTGTTGACCCCTGCGGCTAATATCACCCATGAATCTGGAGCCGTTGATGCGGGTACGGTTGCGGGTGGATTCCGGGCAACGGCTTCGTCCAACCTTGACGGCGATGCTACCCTGTCTGTGTGGGCATCGGCTGACGGGACTGGGGCCCAGGATTGCACGACCGGCGTGTTCTAACGTCGGCCTCCTAGGTTCTGCGTGAATCAAGTGTCCCGTCGGCTTGTGAGAGTCGGCGGGACCTTGTTTATTAAAGAGGTGGCAGTTTCTCATGCGTTTTGGCTCTTTTCTCCTCTCATCGACACAATTCTCCGCCCGTATTTACGCAAAGCTTATGTACTTGGCGCTTCTTATTGGGATGGCCATCCTTGTCTGGTTTATGACATATCTCCAGCAGGATATGGATCGCCGTTCTGACCGCGCGGCAGGAAAAATTGAAGGATTAGCGCAACTCCCGCGCGGTGAGATTCTGCGGCCGGCCTTGCTGGGCTATCATCATCTTGGGGCAGATATTCTTTGGCTCAACACGCTTCAGGTTCTGGGCAAGAAGAAAAACTCTGTGGACGAGCACGTGTGGCTCTATCATGCGATGGATGTAATTACCACTCTCGATCCTCTCTATGCTTATGTCTATTATGTGGGAGGAGTGGTTCTGACTGATTTGGCAGGGCGAGTTGATTTGAGCAACCAGCTGCTGGAGAAAGGCCACGCTGCGAATCCAAACGAATGGAATTTGCCATTTCTGCTTGGGTACAACCACTACTTCGTTTTAAGCAAGCCGGCGAAGGGTGCCGATTACATTAGTCGCGCGGCAAAGATTCCTGGCGGTCCTGGATTTCTCCCAGGATTGGCGACCCGGATGTATGCAGAATCGAAGAATCCCGATGTAGCGCTGCAATTTCTTGAGGCAATGTGGAGAGAGAACCCGGACATTGCCGCACGAGAGAAGTTGGAGGTGCGGGCAAAAGAAATCATGATCGAGCGGGATCTCAGATACCTTGAAGAGGCGATTCAGCGCTATCATCAAGCAGAAAGAAAATCCCCAAAAACGTTGTCTGACTTGGTCGTGTCCGGCATACTGCAAGCAATTCCGGATGAGCCGTTCGGCGGAGCATACAACATAGACGCTCAGACGGGAGAGGTCTCAAGCAGCAGCCATCCCAAACGACTTAAAGTATTCAGGCCGGATAAGGGATAAGAGGCCCAATATGCTTCCTGGCACTGACCACGTTGTTCAAATTAAGGCCATATGCAAAGTGTTCCGTGTCGGATTCTTGGGCCGGCGCGTCACGGCGGTCGATCAGTTGTCATTGGACGTTCGACGCGGAGAAGTCTTCGGCTTTCTTGGACCCAATGGGGCAGGAAAAACCACCACGATCAAGATGCTGATGGGGCTGATCTATCCCACCAGCGGGCAGGCCACGATTTTTGGCCATCCGGTGGGCGATCCGGCTGCGAAAGCCAAGCTTGGGTTTCTTCCTGAGTCTCCCTATTTCTATGATTATCTGACTAGCCGTGAGTTCCTCAATTTCTACGGCCACCTATTCGGTCTGTGGGGCGCCGCTTTGAATAAGCGCGTGGATGAGTTGCTTGAGCTGGTGGGGATGACCCATGCGAGAGATCTTCAGCTCCGCAAGTTTTCCAAAGGCATGCTGCAGCGGGTAGGAATTGCGCAGGCCTTGATCAACGATCCTGAGCTGGTTGTGTTGGACGAACCGATGTCTGGGCTTGATCCGATCGGACGGAAGGAAGTGCGCGACCTTATTTTTAGGCTCAAGGAATCCGGCAAAACGGTCATGTTCAGTTCGCACATTTTGCATGATGCGGAGCTGCTCTGCGATCGAGTTGCTATGATCATGAAAGGCCGATTGGTGGCTTGTGGGCAGGTATCGGAGCTAATTCAGCAAGGAACTACGCAAGAAGTGGAGATGGTTATCGATCGGCTCTCGCCGGAAGGGTTGGAGCATTTGCGTGTCTTGGCAACGAAAGTGGTATTGAGCGGGGAGCGAGTCATGGTGGTCTTGAGTAGCCAGCGTCAGGTCGATGAGTCTCTTGAAGTTATTCGGGTGGCCCATGCCAAGCTGGTCTCGCTGACCCCTCACAAGGCGTCGCTGGAAGATTTGTTTATCCGTGAAGCCAAAGGCCTGCAGTTACCTGTGGAGGCGCGGGTATGAAGATTCTATCGATCGCGCTGAATACATTCCGTGAAAATCTGCGAGACAAGTTGCTCTATAACTTGTTGGTGTTTGCGTTGCTCATGATCGGAAGCTCGTTGCTGCTGATGCGGCTGACGTTGGGGGAGTTTCACCGATTGCTGTTAGACGTGGGGTTGGGGAGTATCAATATATTCAGCGTCTTGATTGCGATCTTTGTGGGGATCGGCCTGGTAAACAAAGAAATCGAAAAGAAAACGATTTATACGATCGTGTCCAAGCCGGTTGCACGGTATGAGTTTCTCTTGGGGAAATTCGCAGGGCTGACCATCACCCTGTTGGTCAACATTGCCATTATGGCAGCGAGCTTGCTGGTTGTCTTGGCGGTGCAAGATGTGCCTGTGGAAGCGGTGTTGTTCAAGGCGATTGGGTTGATTCTTCTTGAATGTATGGTGGTGACGGCGGTGGCGCTGCTGTGCTCCACTTTCACCAGTGCCACGCTGAGCGCCATCTTTACGCTGGCCACTTATGTGATTGGCCATCTCACGGCCGATCTCAAGACCTTCGGGGAGAAGATGGATGAAGGAATGCGCGCGGTCGTCACCGGACTCTATTACCTCCTGCCGAATTTAGAACGGTTTAATCTCAAGGGGAATGTTATTCATCATATCGAGGTATCCGGTACGGATCTTGGGCTCATTGTGGCGTATGGCTTGACCTATGTTGCATTTCTGCTGATGTCCGCGAGTCTTATCTTCCAGCGTCGAGATTTTCGCTAGTTTTCGTCTGCCAGCGCTATTCTCTGCTTGCAAAGACAATGCGTCCAAGGTATTGATGGAGCGCATCTAGCATGCATAGCGATGGTCAATGCATGGTGTTTCGAGACAAGTTGAATTCATGAATATTCCTCTCCTCGACCTTAAAGCCCAATTTCAGCCGCTGCGTGCCGAGATCATGGCGGCGGTCCAAACGGTTTGCGACGAACAGGGGTTTATCCTTGGTCCGCGCGTGGTGGCCTTTGAGGAATCGTTAGCTCGGTATGTCGGCGCTCGCTACGCTATCGGCTGTGCCTCGGGCAGCGACGCGTTGCTGCTCTCGTTGATGGCGATGGGAGTGGGGCACGGCGACGAAGTGATCACGGTCCCCTTTACATTTTTCGCCACAGCCGGCGCCGTGTCCCGATTGGGTGCAAAGCCGGTCTTCATCGACGTTCAGCCGGATACGTTCAATCTCGATCCTGCCCAGCTAGAACAGGCTGTGACCGCTCGCACCAAGGCGATTATCCCAGTCCATCTGTTCGGCCAATGTGCCGACATGCCGGCCATCAATCGGATTGCCAAGGCAAAGGGGCTGCCTGTCATCGAAGATGCTTGCCAAGCTATCGGAGCTGGGCAGGGTGGGAAGCGCGCGGGAGTGCTGGGCGATACGGCCTGTTTTAGCTTTTTCCCCTCGAAGAATCTTGGCGGGTTCGGCGACGGCGGGATGATTACGACGAACGACCAGGCTCTTGCGGACTCCATGTCCATGCTTCGCGTGCATGGCAGCCGGGTGCGTTATCTTCACGAGGCGATTGGAATTAACAGCCGGCTGGATGCGTTGCAAGCCGTTGTGCTCGATATCAAGCTTAAGTATCTCGATCAATGGGCCGAGGGCCGCCGCCGCAATGCCGCTCGGTACGATCAGTTGTTTCGAGAGGCGGGTGTGCTGGATCGCGTGACATTGCCCTCGACGACGGCGGGCAATTTTCATGTCTACAACCAGTACACCGTGCGAGTCTCGAAACGAGATGAACTTCGAGCCCATCTGAAAGAAAAGGGTGTCGGGACCGAGATCTACTATCCGCTGCCCATGCATTTGCAGAATTGCTATCAGGACCTTGGCTATCGCAAGGGAGCCTTTCCCGTATCCGAACAGGCTGCCGAAGAAGTCATGTCTCTTCCCATCTATGCTGAACTCAGCGACGCCCAATTGACCTACGTGGTCGAGATGGTTGCCGACTTCTTCAAGCGCCAATAGGCCGCTCCCCCCAGGGTTTCCGCTCGCCGCTGTTTTGTCAGGCTGGCCAACGCCTGGCGTCTCTGCCAGTTGAGTCATGTATGATGAGGCAATGAGAGTCTGTTGCAGCTGCAGCAGGCAAGGGGCGCATCTTCACTCCAAGACGCCACTAAGAGAAGATAGGAGACTGTGATGAAATATATATTGATCCTCCTTGCGGCTCTGATTAGCCAGGGACAAATGGGTGTTGACGCGAAGGAGCTTTCGCCGCGCGAGATTTACGAGATGACGTCTCCGGCAGTCGTGATGGTGATGGGACATCCCGACAGTGGAAAAGGCGGCACTGGAGGGACGGGCTCGATCATCCAAGCCGACGGCGTCGTACTGACGAACGCACATGTGGTTCTCGAAGAGAAAACGGGAAAGCCCTATCCGAGGCTGTCTGTATTCTTGAAGCCGGCTCGTGTGAGCGGCGATACCAAGGCCGATCTGGCTCGCATGGTGCGCGCTCAGCTGGTGGCCTATTCTGTTCCGCTGGATCTTGCCGTGCTCAAACTTGAAGGCGTTGCTGCTCCACTTCCGGTCATCGATCTAAGCGATTCGGATCGAACACAGATCGGCGACCGCGTGATCGCAATCGGTCATCCGGAGCAGGGAGGGTTGTGGACTCTGACGACAGGAGTGGTCAGCGCGGAAGTAGACAATTTCAACGGCGTGAAAGGGAAGCATGTGTTCCAAACAGAAGCCGGGTTGAACCGGGGGAATTCCGGCGGCCCGCTCATCGATAGCGGCGGGCATATGATCGGAGTCAACACGGCAATCGCTCGTGTGGCGTCTGACGGCATGCCGATCGCCAGCATCAGTTTTTCATTGAAGTCGACGGTCGCCAGGCAGTGGCTGCGCGAACAGAATGTGGCTAGTGAGGAGATGCCTGCGTCTTCCATGGTGGCCCCAACTCGTGCGGCAGCGGAAACTTTCGTGATTCCTGCCCCGGCGCAGCAGCCTATTCCGACTCCTCGCCCAGTCGCCCCCAACCAGGCTCCGACACCTAAGACAGCTCGTCCAGAAAGCCAGGCAATGCCCGTTCATCCGCTTCGCACTCTTCCCGCGCCGCGTGCCTACAACTTAGATGAACTGGTCAGCGAGCGAAGCAAGGCCGAGGCCGATCTGGATGGAATGATTTCCGAGATGCGCGGCCGCATGAAGGAGCGGTAGGCGCCTGCCTGACTCAGGAGTGTTTTCATCTAAACAAGCGGTGTATGATGCGCCACCTGCATGCAGATGGATCAGTCATCGCTCGTTCACGCTCTGCTCGTCGTCGGGGTGCTCCTGTGTCCCGCCGCGGGTTCGGTATTGGGCGCAACAGCGAGCGACCTCTCCAAACAAGAGCTGACAGGGCCGGTGAAGACGGCGGAGACTCGTCATGCGCAACTCCGCACCATCCATCACTTCGATCGTAACGGGCGCCTGACAAAGATCGAATTAGTTCCCACACAAGAAACCGATTCAGTGCAGTATCGCTTGTCCTACGATGACGCCGGCCGAGTGGCGGAAGAGCAGACGATCAAGCCGGACGGCCATGCCTTATACAAGAAGATCTACCGCTATGGGTTCGATGAGCATGGCCGGCAAGTCGCCGAGATTGCAGCCACCGACGCCGGTCAGCTCGCGTACGCCGAATTCTCGCTGTACGACGAGCGCGGAGCCCTCACGGAAGATCTCGCGATGACGGGAAATGGGGTGATCGAGAAATCCCTCTACGACATCGGAGGGAGAGCGGTCTATCTCGCCCGATATTTTCAGGGGAAGCTCGTCCTGGAGGCGACCTTTCATTATGGGGCGTTGGGCCGGTTGAAGGAAGGCCGGTTCTATTCAGGGGATGGAGCCTTGATGCGCAGGGATCTGTACCGGTACGACGCTGCCGGTCAGCGGGTCGAACAACAGAGTGAGTTCTTCCGGAGCGCGCATTTCCGCAAGTCCGTCGTGACGGATGAGTTCGATCCCATGGGGAATTGGACGAAGGAAACGATTCAGCGGTGGATCGAGAAACACGGCGATCTCGCGCTCGTGGAAACCGTGATCGGCCGGGAACGCCAGATTACCTACTACTAAAAAAATCGGGGAGAAGCGCAGGATGCGCTCTCCCCGATCGCCCGCACAGAATGGTCGTGTGGCTAGCTTGTCACGGCTCCCTCTGAAGCCGATGAAACGTGCCGCGAGTATTTGCCCATGACGCCGGTGGTGTAACGCGGCTTGGGATGTTTCACTTTCTTGAGGCGCGCCTTGATTTCTTTGTCCGTGAGCGCCACATCCAGCCGCCGCTTGGCGATATCGAAGGTGATCGTATCGCCATTCTTGACCGCGCCGATGGGGCCGCCCTTGATCGCTTCCGGCGACACATGGCCGGCCATCAGGCCGTGCGTCGCGCCGGAGAACCGCCCGTCGGTGAGCAGCGCGACGGAGTCTCCGAGCCCAGCTCCTACAATGGCCGCCGTCACGCCCAGCATTTCGCGCATTCCCGGTCCGCCTGACGGGCCTTCATAGCGGATCACCACCACATCGCCGGCTTTAATTTTTCCTGCTTTGACGGCGTTGAAGGCGTCTTCTTCCCGCTCGAACACTTTTGCCGGCCCTTGGAATTTCATGATCGAATGGCCGGCCACTTTGATGACACAGCCTTCCGGCGCCAGATTCCCTTTCAGGATCACCAGGCCGCCAGTCGGCTTGATGGGATTCGAGAGCGGGCGCAAGACCTGTTGTCCCGCCGCTTCCTTCGCGCCTGCGGCCTCCTCGCCGATCGTCCGCCCGGATACGGTCGGCTGATTCGGATGCAAAATGCCGGCGTCGATCAGCCGTTTGGCCACGAGGGTCGTGCCGCCCGCGGCAAAGAGATCCGCCGCGGTGAACCGGCCGCCCGGCTTCAGGTCCGCCAGCAGCGGAACTTTCCGGTTCAACTTGTCGAAATCGTCGATGGTCAACTTCACGCCGATCTCGCGCGCGATTGCCAGCAAATGGAGGACGGCATTGGTCGAGCCGCCCGTCGTCGCGACCGCGGCGATCGCATTTTCCAGCGATTTGCGCGTGATGATCTGCTTGGGGCGCAGATCTTTCTTGAGAAGCTCCATCACCATCCTGCCGCTCTCGAAGGCGACATCGTCTTTGTGCTGATCCATGGCGGGGACCCCGTTGCGGCCCATGGCCGACATGCCCAGGAACTCGAACGCGATGGCCATCGTGTTCGCGGTGAACTGGCCGCCGCAGGCGCCAGGCCCCGGACAAGCGTGATCTTCGAGATCCTTCAGCTCGTCGTTCGTCATCTTGCCCGATGCATGCTTGCCGACGGCCTCGAACACATCCTGAATCGTCACATCATGCCCTTGGAAATGGCCCGGCATGATCGACCCGCCGTAGAGCATCAGTGACGGGACGTTCAGTCGGGCGAGCGCCATCACCGTGCCTGGAATGGTCTTGTCGCATCCTGATAGGGCGACGACCGCGTCGAACAAGTGGCCACGCGCCACCAGCTCAATCGAGTCCGCGATGACCTCGCGGCTGATCAGCGAGGCTTTCATCCCCTCGGTGCCCATCGAAATGCCGTCGGATACGGCAATCGTGTTGTATTCGATCGGCGTCCCGCCAGCGGCGCGGATGCCGGCTTTCACCCGCTCCGACAACCGCCGCAGGTGGAAGTTACAGGGCATCACTTCGATCCAGGTATTGGCCACCCCGACAATCGGCTTGGACAGATCATCGTCCGTGAATCCGACTGCTTTGAGCATGGCCCGTGCCGGAGCCCGGCCTGGACCGACGAGGAGATCGTGACTCTTCAGCTTCAATTCCTTGGGCATGGTAGGGTTACTTTCCTTTCTTCCCTTCTTTCTTCTTCTCGTCCTGCTTGTCTTTGGCTTCCGTCCCGAGCACGGCTCCGGTCACGGCATCGATGCAGACTTCCGTCACCATGCCATCCGCGCCGAGCACGTCCACCTCCCAGGTGGGTTTCCCGTGCTTCTTTTCAAGCTCCGCTTCAACGACCGTCCCAGGCACTTTCTCCACGGCGGTTTTCACTGCCTGCTCGATGGTGACCGTGGCTTCTTTAGCCAGTGCGGCGATATCGCCGTCTTCGCACTTCTTCTTCTCGCTCCAGGCTGGCGTTCCGAGAGCCAGCACTGTTCCAACTGCGAGAGTCAGGACGAGGGTGAGCGATTTCATCGGCCGACTCCTTCAAGAAACCGGTTATTGCGCGGACATATTGCCAGGGGCTGCCGGGGTGCCGGCGCCTTTGTGGGGGTTGGCTCCGCCGTGTGGATTGGCTCCGCTGCCGCCATGGGGGTTGCCATGTCCGCTGCCGGCTTTGTGTTCTTTCATCACCTTGTCATGCTCGGCCTTTTCCTTGGCGCGCTGCTCCGGCGTCAGGAGGCCCAAGACCTCGCGCTTGGTTGTAATGGAGGTCATTCGCAGGCCCACTTGCATATCTTCGCTCTGCTTCAGCTTGGCTTCAATGGCGCCGATGTCGGACTTCTCATCGTCGGTCAATGCCTTCAGCTCGCGCTCCGCAACCTGGATGTCCGCTTCCGCCTTGATCCGGGTCTTATCCAGGTTGAGCTGGATGTCTTTCAGTTTGGCGACCTGATCGGCGGAGAGGCCGATGTCTTTTTCGTGCTTGAGGAGATGCCGGATGAGATGGCCGGTGCTGCTGTGCATCATGCCGCCCATGCCGTGCCCGCCCATGGCGCTGTGTCCGCCGCCGGCATGCCCTTCTTTGCCGTACCCGTCGGCCCAGGCTCCCGATGTGCCCAGCGTCAGGCTCACGGCGGCTGCGATCACCAAGGTTCTAATTGCTGTACGGGATCGTTGCATGAGTCCTCCTTCGGTTAAACTCGCGCGGTTGATGATACAGATGGCGCTAGGGATGCAACAGGCCTCCGTCTCCCCTGAGTCCGTTAAACAAGAATTGAACGGCGAGGGCGGCCAGCAGCAGTCCCATGAGGCGCGTCATAATTTTTTCTGCCATCGGGGTCAGCCATTTGGCTCCTTTCGCCCCGAGCGCCAGGATAATGTAGCTTGCCAGACCGACTACCGCAAGGCAAGCGAGCAAAATGGCTCGCTGGGCCCATCCGGCTGCCTGGGCGTCCAGCAAGATGACGGTTGAAATAGCCGCAGGCCCCGCCAGCATGGGGATGGCCAGAGGAGTCACCGCAATATCGTCTTTTTCGCTGGCGGCGGCGGTTTCCGCGGCGGTTTCCATCACCGGAGACCGCTGCGCGCGAAGCATGTCCAAGGCGACCAGGAGCAGAACCAGTGCGCCAGCGACCTGCACGGCAGGCAGTGTAATGCCCAGGAAATGAAAGAGCGATTGGCCGACCAGCGCGAAGCCGGCCAGCACCCCGACCATCACCAGGCAGGCGACGCGGGCCATGCGCAGGCGTTGTTGTATGGTGTCGCGCGGGGTCATGGCGAGAAACGCCGGGACCGTCGCAATAGGATCGACAATCACAAAGAGAGAACTGAAGGCCAGCAACGCATATTCGGTGAGCGACATGCAGAGACCTGTATCGGGAGAATGGAGGAGATCAGCCTTGCCGGGCGGCGGCGGCCAGTAGCTCCGCGCGTGGATCGCCTGTCCGCAAGTGTCGTAGTTGTTCGTACAGCTTTTGCTCCTCTTCAGTCAAAGGGGAGGGCAAGACAATGTGCAGAGTGAGGAACAGGTCGCCATGGCTTCCGGCCGCCGTCGGGAGCCCTTTCCCCTTCAATCGGAGTTTGCTGTCGGCCCGGCTGCCGGCTGGAATTTTCACGCGGACGGGTTCGGCCAAGGTGGGTGCCATCACGTCGGCGCCTAGTGCGGCTTCCCAGGGCCAGACCGGCAGCGTGGCGTGCAGATCGCTGCCCTGCTGCCGAAAGACCTTGTCCGTCATGAGCGTGACGTGCAAATAGAGGTCGCCGCGCCGGCCGCCGTTGATGCCGAGCTGGCCTTTTCCCGGCACGCGGACTCTGGTTCCGTTCTGAACGCCCGCGGGAATTTTGACTTCGATAGAATGGGATTCCATCCGGTGCCCCGATCCCAGGCAGGCTGGACAGGGCCGGTTTTTCACGGTCCCGCTCCCGCGACAGGTGGAACAGGGAGTGGGTTCCATGAGATTGATCCGTTTAGTGACGCCGTTCAGCACCTCCCGGAGCGACAGATCGACTTCCGTTTCCAGATCCTCTCCGGAGGATGAATATCCCTGCTGGCCAGCCGATCGTCCCCGGCCCCCGAAGAGATTTTCAAAGATGTCGGAAAATCCCTCGCCGCTGAATGAGTGGGCCTGGCCCTGGCTCTGGGCTTGAGCCCCCGCGGCCTGGCGGGCGCGTTCGTACGCCTCGGCCTGTTCCCATTGGGCGCCGTGCTGATCGTATTTTTTGCGTTTGTCGGGGTCGGACAGGACCTCATGGGCCTCGTTCATCTCTTTGAACTTCTTTTCCATCTCGGCCTTCTTGGCGCCGCTGTGCATGTCGGGATGGAATTGGCGGGCAAGGCGGCGATAAGCCTTTTTGATCTCATCGGCCGAAGCCGTGCGAGAGATGCCGAGAGTCTGGTAGTAGTCGCGCTCAGAAGTTGCCATGCTGTTGTGCTTTCGAGTTAGGTGATCGTGGGAAGAAGATAAGGCCGCAGCTTACGAGGTCAATCCCCTCTTTGCAAGCGAGGCGCCGCCCGGTGCCGGCTGGGCCTGGAGCGATGCGCTACGGGGCATCCTCAAGCAAGGGAGTGATGACAATGTTGCGGAAGGATACACGGCCATGATCCCCCTGCAGCATGATGGGGCCAGGCCGTTCCTCATCGCTATCGAGAGCCGCACCGGTGGGGCCAGGAATTTGTTCGCTGACGATCACCAGGCGGTGGTTCAGCCATACCGTCACCGCTCTTCCAATGAGCGTGATCTCAAGCGTTTGCCACTCGCCTGGTTTCTTTCCCGCCGACACATTCGGAGCGAGGTGGCCAAAGATGGCTCCAGTCGAGCGAGTGCTAGGTTGCCGGTTCTCATCGTTGGCGATTTGGACCTCGTATCGTCCGCGAAGGTACACTCCGCTTCCGCCTTCGTCATCCAGCCTGAATTCTAGTGCGAGGCGAAAATTCATGAAGTCGCCGTTCGATTTCAAATCGGCGCAGGATCGGTCGTTGAATAAGATACCCGCTTCGGCATGCCAGCAAGAGGGGGGAGACCCGTTGCGCAAGGTCCATCCTGAGAGCGTGTGACCGGTGAAAAGGGCCACAGGGTTTTCTTGTCGCAGCAAGGCCGGTGCTCGCAAATCCGGAGCGCGAGCCCCAATCCATCGGATGGTTGAATCGTGATCTGTTGCCGTTCCAGATAGCGCGCCGTTGGCATATTGTGCGGTGAAGCGCAGCCGTTTCCCCATGAATGGGTGCGAGAATGTCAGGACGTCTTCTGCAATTGAAATGTCTTCCAGAGGCTCAGCTCCGCCGAAGATCCATACCAACCGACCGCTCGTGTTCGTACTCACGGCAGGCGTAATTTCCAACCAGGCGGAAGCGTAGCCATTCACGTCGAGCAGAGTGAGGTTCCAATGGCCAATGAAGTCGGATTCGTCCGCGTATGCGGATGGAGTGAACGGGGCGAGTGCTGTAAGGAGTAAGAGTAAAAAGACAACAGAAAACAGAAGGAGCAGGTTTTTTGCTGGATCGGGTTCCCGGACATAGGTCTTATCAAGCGATGAGGTCTGTCGTGGCGTTGTCACTTTCGTGGGCTCTTTCGGTTCTAGGGCCGAAAGGCTGGAGGGGTATTGCGAATTTTTTGGATTGCCTCACGTATGGCGGGAAGGAGCGCTTGAGCTTGAACCAGGTACCCCATCTTATTGGCATGTCCGTCATATGGCAAATGATAGAGCTCTTCCTTGGTCAGCCCGGTTTCCCGGAAAGAAGGGAGGAGTGAAACCGTGGGGATTCCCATATTTCTCGCCAAGGTTTCCGCCCGGCTGAGTTGAATGCGGCTTCGGTCGTCCGTAAATGTGTCGGCTCCGATCCGTTGATGCGTTGGATACCCGTTGAAGATCAAGGGGATACTTTTACTGGATAAAGCCTGGAGCATTGTTTCGAGGTGGTGGGAGTACGTTGCCCAGAGTTGTTCATGCCGGGTTTCCGAGTCTTCATGACTTGCATGGGCTTCACTGGTGGCTACCGGGGGCGCTGAGTAGGTTTTCCAAGTCGCTCTGATTTTCAAAAGATAGTTGAAGAGGGCGGTGTCTCGAACAAGTTCATAGACGGTTTTCAGTCCTGGCTGCCCTTTGACGCGCCGGTTTTCCGCCAGCGCCGCGAATTGAGAGGGTTCTGCGTCCAGGTCGGTAATGTCGTTTTCGCTAAATGTGAGAATGACGATGTCCGGCGCGAGGGTAAGGCTCCGCTGAAGGATCTCTACTTGGTCCACGATGGTTGTGCCGGGTACTCCGCCATTGATGACTTCGACGGAAATCCCTTCTTGATGCAGTCGTTGCTCCAGATTTGCGGAGAGCGTTTCTTCATCGTTCACAAACTGACCGAAGGTTCCAGAATCCCCAAGGCAGAGAATTCGAACAACGTGAGGGGGCTTGATGCGTTGAAATTCAGGCCCGCGATAGCCGAGCGAGTTGATGGTCGCACGGTAATGCAGTTTGGGGTGGGGTGTTTCCTCCACGGATTGGTTCGGTTCGAACATGCCCGGCATACGCACGAAGTCCGCGTTTGAAATGGCGTGGATACTGGCGGTAGAGATGTGGCCTGAAGCTCTCAAGGCAAGTTCAGAAGCTATCGCGGTGACGGCGAGGAGAAGACCTGAAAAACAAGTTATTAGAAATATCCGTCTGGCGCGCATTGAGACCTTTCACATGTGCGTGAAGGGCGCGGTCTTTGCCCGACGACGCATCCTATACGGTTCAGATTCAGAGTGCCTAGGCTACAGTGTGATATTCGGCAGTTCTCCTAGTGCCGTAAAATACTTCTGGCCTTGGCCAGCGCTCTTCGAGGGTAATAGAGGGCTTGGTTTATCTGTAGGGAGGATTCTAGAAGGGATCGGCTGATCCCCTCTAAGAGTGCATGGCGTCGCCGGCGTTCGAAGCCGTGCTGATAGGTTCTTTTGTCGCCAAATCCCAGGACTCGTTGTCCCTCCGGCGTGAGGTTTCCCAGAAAAGCCGCGTTGAGGAGAAGCGGATGGTACCGATAATACTCGATGTCCTCTTGCTGGAGCGGGACGCTGGGGTCGTGATAATTCAGGAAGACCGCTTGTCGAGGCTCTAAGACGGGTGTGGCCTGCCGATGGATTCCAGAGGTGTCGAACAGGACCGCTGAACCCGCAGTCCCTGGCACTTCTATGATGCGGTCCTTGGAAATGTCGGACAGCTCGCGGCTTGGTACAAGTCGGGGGTGTTGTTTGCGATGGCTGCCCTTGATGTAGGTGAATGCCCCTGAGCGGACATCGGTCAGGTAGATAGCAAGCTTCACTTCTCTGGGAATCGTAGGCACCGTGTTCTGATCGTACCAGGCATCGCCATGCCACCCGTGGAAATTTTTCTTGGTCGGGAGAGATAGCCACCCTTTTGCTTCGACAAGCTGGAACTGAGGCCCGATATATTCCCTGAGCACTTGAAGGGCAAGGGGATGCAGTGCGACATCCAGGAAGCCTTGGTCCAGGGTCAGCACATCCTGGATCATGTGGCGATACATCTCGGTACGTTCATACCCTAACGTGTCGTTCCAGGCCATATGCCGCAAACGAGCTTCAAAGGCTTGTTGCATTCCCAGTAGTTGAGAGCCTGAGACAAATCCCGGGAGGAGTACAATGCCGTCACGGTCAAGCTGGTTCGTGAGATCATGCGCCATCACCGCACCTCAAGGCAGGTTGTGTTGTAAATAGCGACTGCGTCGGAAACCCGCGATTCATGGGAGAATTGCGAGACCGCCAGGGCTCTGGCTTTCGCGCGCATCTTTTCCCGTTCCGTCTCTGATGAATAGAGCTGATTAATATGGGCTGCGAGGGCCGCAGGGTCCCCTGCGGGAACCAGTGACCCGGTTTGGCCAGGCTGAATAAATTCAGGGATGCCTCCGACAGCGCTCCCAATCACCGGCAGGCCGCAGGCCATCGCTTCAAGAATAACCAGGCCCGCCGCTTCTTTCCATAACGATGGGCACACGAAACAGTCAGCGGCCTGCATAAATGGGCTTACTTCAGCCTGCAGACCGCAGAATTTGACTCGCTCGCGGATGCCGAGGGATTCGGCGGTGCGCTCAAGGGGCAGTCGTTCCGGTCCATCTCCGACAATCCAGAGAACAATATTGGCAGGAAGTTCCTTGAGGGCCTGGATGGCAATATGCGCACCTTTTTCCCGGATGAGGTGTGCCACGATCAGGACGACAAACACTTTCTCAACTCCTTGGGAGCACCGTATTTGTGAACGTGTGGATGTGTCGGGTTGGAAGCGGCCCGTATTGACGAAGTGGTGATATCTGCCAAGGTTAGACCAAATGGCTTGTCGCTCTAACTCCTTTAAGACATAGTCGCTGACGGCAAGAACTTTTGAGTAGCCTCCCAGCATCAGTTTCTTGTACGCGGTTGTGAGGGGGCGGGGAGAGCCACTATAGGCCTTCGGCCTTGAATTGTGATCGGTGAGATAATGCCGCAACCTGGGCCGTATGATGCGCAAGGCTACCGCATATCCATTGAGGGGATGGTAGAGATTCCAGTGGACCACGCCAATGCGGTGGCTGTTGATGAGGGTCACCAACTTACCTAATGTGAGGATGTTGAATCGCGCGAGCGTGAGAGACGTCGCCGTTAGTCCTGCAGATTCGTACCGCTGCATTTCTTTTTCCGGCATCGCGGCTGAAAAAACAGGGATGAATATTCCTCCCTCCTTCGCAATGGCTTGGCTTGTCAGGAAGATCTGTTCCTCTAACGACCCATATTTCCTGGAAGGGTTGAGGTTCACCACATATAGGACGCGGTCGAACATAACCAGACATGCCTCGCGGTTTCAGAGGGCCATGCCAGCGCTGTGGCTGGTGGAGCCGGTAGCATCATATTGATAGTGCCCGAGCCGTTACCACACACCAAAAGAGGGGGCTTGTAGAGTCTCTATGGTTCCCTTTCTATAAGTGTTCAATTTTATAGAGAATAGTATTGTGTGAATTCAGATAGTTGTAAAAATGTGTGGAGGAGTGAGTTGAGGAGGGAGTCAGAAGTTCTGATAGGTGAGGCCGAGGAACGGCAGGCCGAAATTGAGCCCTGAATTGGGTGAGCGCGTGCCGGCGTTGGAGATGTGCATGATGCGATAACCGGCTTGGACGGCCCAGTTGGGCGTGAAGGCGTACGCGCAGCCGGCGCCGCCCCACACGAGAAAGTTGAACTGCCCTGGCTGCTCGGGCGTCCGGCCGCCCAGATCGGTCCACACCGGCCCGCCGCCGCCTTCGATAAACGGGCGCACTCGCCCAAACGCTGTGGACGTGTAGACTATTTTCGGAGTCAATCCAACCCCATAGGCGGTTACTGGGCTATGCGTATGGAAGGCGGCGAGCTCTGCGCCGAAAGCCAGTTGACCTTGGTACCAGCCTGAGCCGAGCGGTTCCGTGACGGTCACCATCCACGAAGGCATGATGGCTTCCCCAAAGAGCTTTGACGATTGGCGGGTTCCCACACGCAGAGGAAAGAATGGCCCGGCTGTGAACCCTATGGTGTGGGTGCCGATCGGCGTTGGTGCGGGCTCCTCGGATGCAGTGGCTGAGAAAGGCAGCAGGTGCAGGGCGAGGACCAGTGGCAGAGCAAGGCTGAAGGCGTGGCGTAGAGAAGATCGTTGAGTCATGTGAATATAAATCGTACAGAGTTTATGAGGCAGAATGGGCTTTGGCTCGCGCCATCATCTTGCAATAGGAGCAGACTTCGGCGATGGTCGGCTGGCCGCAGGCGGTGCAGGGATGCAGCAGGGCCTGGTCCTTCTCGGCTATCGTAGTCGGGGCCGCGTCCGGCTTGCGTTGCTTATCGAGAAAGCCGCAATAGAAGGCCTGCTTGGTGCCGGGCGATTCCGTTTCGAGCCGGTTCAACACTTCCTTGTAGAGCAGCGTTCGGGCGCCTTTCGCCATCGGGCATTCTTCGACGATGTAATCGATTCGATTCAACACCGAGTAGGCGGCCAGTTCGCGTTCGGACAGGCGAAAGAGCGGCTTCACTTTCTTGGCGAACCCGTCGAGGGAGGCCGGCAAGTTGGGGGATTGCTTGTCTAAATATTCCTCCTGCCAGCGGAGCACGTTGCCCAGCAGGCGGGCGGCTTCATCGTCGAGATTGTGGCCTGTCGCCATGACATCGTATTTCTGTTCCAGCGCCACGCGATTGAACTGGTAGCGCTTGATCGTGCCGCAGGTGGAACAGGTCGGGCGGTGAAGCAGCATGGCCAGTTCCTTGATGCCGGCCCCGGCTTCCTGCTCGACGGTATGCACATGCAGCATTGCGCCATGCGGGGCGGCCACGGTTTCTGAAAACTTGACCACTTTCGCATGAGATACTTCTGAATAGCCGCCGATGCCGAGATTGACGTAGAGCGCATCGGCCTTGTAGCCCATCTTGAGGAGCACATCCCAGAGCGCCAGACTGTCCTTGCCGCCCGATACGGCAACGAGAATGCGGTCGTCTTTCCCGAACATCTTTTCTGATTTGATGGCCCGGCCGACCTGGTCATGCACGTAGTGGTTGAAGCAACCTTTACAGAGGGCGGCATTATGCCGTGGCAGATCGATCACCGCGCGGGTTTTGCATTTTGTGCAGTTCATGGCTGGCTCGATCTTATGGAGGACGTGATGGGGACAGTTCTTACGTGATGCTGTGCCGAGATCTGCATGGAAGCCGATGATACGGCTGGCTGCGTGCCGATTGCAAATCGCACTCTGCCGAGAGCCTCTCTATATTTCCCCTGGGCAGTTCGCCGATTTCTTTGAAAGGCGGACAGGGCTGTGCTTTAGCCGGTCACGGTCTTTCCTGGATATCGGTCAGTGCCTTCAGGATATCCGCTGGCCGCGGCGGGCAGCCGGGAATGCGGACATCGACCGGAATATGCCGGTCGACCGGCCCGGTCACCGCATAGCTCCCTTTGAAGGCGCCGCAGTCGATGGCGCAATCGCCCAGCGCAATCACCAGTTTCGGATCGGGCGTCTGTTTATAGACATCCTTCAAGGCGCGCGCCATGTTAACGGTGACCGGCCCTGTGACGACCAGGGCGTCGGCATGGCGCGGCGAGGCCGCGATGTGGATGCCGAACCGCTCGGCATCATAGACAGGATTGGTCAAGGCGTTCATCTCCACCTCGCAGGCATTGCAGGACCCGGTGTCGACTTCGCGGATGGCCAGCGATCGATTGAACGCCGAGGCTTTCTTATGCGCCTCCGGCGTGAGTGGTTCGGAGGACTGGGTGGCTTGAGGGTGCCGGCCCGTCGCCACTCCGGTCTTGAGGCTTTTTTTCAGAATACGAAACATGTGCAACCTCCTCGCTAAAGATCATTTCCGGCATAGGAGAGATTGAAGCTTTTGTTGATCAGCGGAAAGTCTGGGATGATATTTCCGATGACGGCCCACTGAATCGCGGGCCAATTCACAAAGGACGGGTCGCGGACTTTACAGCGTTGAATCGTTTCGTTGTCCCCTGCCATCACCATGTACAGAATTTCACCGCGCCAGCCTTCGACGGCGGACAAGGCCCATTCACCGGCTTGTGCCCTGGGACTGGATTCGACGGCGACCGGCCCCTGTGGAATCCGCAAGCGAATCTCTCTGATCAGCCGCATGGACTCATGGATTTCATCCATGCGAACCCGCATCCGTGCCCGCACATCGCCATAGCGATAGTGCACTACTTTGACGGAAAGTTCGTCGTAAGCGGCAAATGGCCGGTCGCGCCGGAGGTCTTGATCGAGGCCCGACGCCCGTCCGACGACTCCCACTACGGCATGATCCCAGGCCGTGCGTTCGGTCAGGACACCGGTGGCCTCCAATCGGTCTATGAGGGAGGCGTTGTGGGCGATGATCGATTCCAGTTCCGAGAAGTCTTGTTCCATGCGGTCTATTTCAGCTGCAATCTCGGCCAATTGCGCCGCCGTGAGATCGAGTGCGACTCCACCCACCCGGTTGAGGCCACGGAGAAATCGTGAGCCGGTCAGCCGGTCGTTGAGCTGCATGATCTGCTCTTTCATCCGGCTGCAATGGGCATGGGGGAGGGCATAGGCCGTATCGTTACAGATGGCGCCTACGTCGCCGAGATGGTTGTGGAGCCGCTCCAGTTCGAGAAACAGGCTGCGTAGATATCGCCCACGGCGTGGCACGTCTAGATGGCGCAGCGATTCAACTGCCTGGCAATAGGCAAGGCTATGGCCGAATGTTGTATCGCCGGATACTCGTTCGGCCAATGGAACTGCTGCGGCCAATGGTTGTTGCTCGAACAGCTTCTCAACGCCGCGATGTGTCCAGAAATGATGCAGTTCGAGCTGCATGATGGGCTCACCTGCCACGGAAAATCGAAAATGACCAGGCTCGATGATCCCGGCATGGATCGGCCCCACCGGCACTTCAAAGACCCCCTCCCCCTCAATGCGGTGGAAGCGATGTTCACCCTGCTGCCGACCCAGCGCCCGGTCCCACGGGAAGTCCTTTTTGAGAGGGTGGGCCCCTTGAGGCCAATGTTCGTGCCGAACCAAACGCCGCAGGTCCGGATGCCCTTGTGGAATCAAGCCGAACATGTCGCGGATTTCCCGTTCGTACCACTGTGCGGCATGAATGTGCGGTGTGATGGAGGGGAATACCCGATCATCTTTCGCAAGCTCCGTGGATAACAGTACCCAGCGGTGAGAGGGCTCCAGGGTGAACAGGTAGTGCAATTCGTAGGTGTTGCGCGCGGGGCGATTGTCGACAGCCCATAAGAGCGCCAATCTGCCATGTAAGCCCGGTTGGGTATGGAGGTGACGGGCGATCGTCGGCAGGAGGTCCTTGGCGACGAAAAAGTGAGAGAATTCTCTCTGCGTTGTGTCGCGCTGCACGATAGACGGGAAAGCGGTTTTGAGTTCTGTATCGCAGGATTTTGTCTCCGCCATGGCAGGCATTCCCCTAGTGAACCAGGATTATTCTTGTCGCCTCTTCCAATAGTTGCCGCATGGGCTGAGGGATGAAGAAGCTGAATCCCACCAACGCCGCGGCGAGCGCCATGATCGGCAGATGCCCTAGAGTCCAGCATTCTCCCCGGGCAATTCCCTCCGGCGGAGTGCCCCAGACCATTCCGGCAATGCGGTAGAGCATGCCGCTGAAGGCAAGGAGCGAGCAGAGCAAAAACAATCCGGTGAAGCCCAGGCTGGCGAATCGGTCCGAGAAAGCAACGGTCACCATGCCGCCGCCATTGCCCAGCCATTGTCCCGGAACCCCTTGCGCGGCCAGAGCCGTAACGATTTGCATTTCACTGACAAATGAGGCGAACGGGGGCAGCGCCGAAAGGGCCAGTCCCGCGACCATTAAGGCTATGGCGGTCCAAGGCTGGGCGATGGCCAGCCCCTGCACCTGACCGATCTCTACCGTGTGAAAGCGACGATGAATGTTGCCCGCGGAAAAAAACGCCATCGACTTGGCGAACGCATGATTCAGCAAATGAAACAGTCCGCCGAAGGTTCCCAGCGGACCTCCGACTCCGAAGCCGATCATGGCGATCCCCATATGCTCGATACTGGAATAGGCGAACAGCCGTTTATAGTTATGCTGAATGAGGATGAACAGCGCGGCCGTCGCAAACGAGGCAAACCCGAGCAAGACCAGCAGCCCGCCGCTGAAGGCCGGAGACACGGCGTGATCGACAATGGTCTTGATGCGAAGGATTGCATAGACCGCGACAATTTCCAGGACGCCCGCCAGCATCGCCGCCACGGGAGCCGGGGCTTCAGTATAGGCGTCCGGAAGCCAGCTGTGCATGGGCACCAGCCCTACCTTGGTCCCATAGCCCACCAGGATGAATATGAAGGCCAGCTTCAGCACATGCGGATTTAGCTGGCTGGCCACCGGCAGCAACTGCGTCACGTTCAAGGCTTCGCTCACATCGCCCAGCACATGCTGCGATGAGTAATAGGTGAGCACTACGCCGAAGAGCGCAAGGGAGATCCCGACCGAGCAGAGGATGAGATACTTCCACCCCGCCTCCAAGGATTCTCGCCGCCGCCAGAAGGCAATCAGAAACGTCGTGGCTAGCGTTGTCGCCTCAATGGCGACCCATTGGACCCCAACGCTGTTGGCGACGGTTGCAAGCACCATGGCCAGGAGAAACATGTGAAAGAGGAAAAAGAACAGATTGAGCCGCGTGGGCGCGATCACCCCGCGCGCCACCTGATCGTCCATATAGGAGCGCATGTAGAACGAACAGGCCAGTCCGACCGCTCCGATGATGAAGAGAATGAAGGCCGATAAGGCATCGAAATAGACCAACTGCCCCAGCGCCGTGAACGGGCCATCCTTCAACACGGTCCCGGTGATCATGATTTCCGCTCCCACGAGCAGGCTCATGCTGGTGAGGTTGATGGCATGCAGCAGCGCGGACCGATGCACGATCAGGCTCAGGCCTCCCGCGAGAAACGGGGCAATCAACAAGACAAAGACTTCGATCATCAACGGATCCTTTGCTTATTCTTTCAGGACTGTCAGATGAGTCGTATCCACGCTATCGAACGCGTCTTGCAGGCGATTCGTATAGATCCCCGCGATCAATGCCGCGATGAGCACGTCGAAGAACACTCCCAGCTCCACGATCAACGGCATCCCGTAAGTGGCGGCCGTGGCCCCCAAGAACAAGCCGTTCTCCATGACCAGAAAGCCCACCAACTGCGTCACGGCTTTTTGCCTGGCGATCATCGTGAAAAACCCGATGAGCACGATCGCGAGCGCGATAGCCAGAGAGTCGCGGGTCAGCAGAAAGCCCAGCGGGATGATGGGTTGCGTGATGAAGAAGGCCAGCATGACCAGGGCGCCGCAGATCAGCAGGCCGGCCGGCACATTGACGTTCATCACCAGTTCCCGTTTGACATTGAGGCGCTCGATGACCTTCTTGAGCACCCTCGGAATGGCGATCACTTTGATCGCGCCGGTCAGTGCCGCCGCGATATAGATGTGATGGTGTCCGGTCAGGAAGGCCACCAGCGCCGCCGTCAGAGCGAGAAAGGCCGACTGCAGTGCGAACAGGTCGACGCAGGCGGAGAGCCGCCGCTGCGCCACGATGGCGAAGCAGGTGAGCAACAGCAAGGCCGAGCACAAGTCAACGAGTTGGGATCCGATGTGGGAGGAAAGCGGCATCGGTTCAGCTCCGAAGGATGTAAAAGAACAGCAACCCGAGCAGCGCCAGGATAAAGGCGACGCCCAGGAGATCCGTCACGCGGAACAGCCTCAACTTTGCAAACATGCATTCGAGGACGCCGATCGACACCGCCAGCCCTGCAATCTTTACCGCGTAGGCCACGAGCCCGATCGCCAATGCGGCCGGCGTTAATGTCGTCGCAATGCCCCAAGGCGCGAAGACATTGGCGATCAGCGAGAGAAACACCGCCAGCTTCAGGCCGGCCGCCCATTCGACTAAGGCGAGGTAGCGGCCCGAGTATTCCAGGACCATCGCTTCATGAATCATGGTCAGTTCGAGATGCGTGGCCGGATTGTCGACCGGCACCCGGCCGGTCTCGGCAAGTGTCACGATGAACAGGGCGGCCAGCGCCATCAGATGCGGGGACGGATCGGTCACGATCCCTTCCAACAACGCGGTCTTATGGACAATCGTGCTGAGATTGGTGGAGCCGGCGGTCAGCGCAATGGTAAAAACGGAAAGGATCATGGTCGGCTCCGTCAACGATGCCACGATCGCTTCCCGGCTGCCGCCCATTCCGCCGAACGCCGATCCGGCGTCGAGTCCCGCAAGAATGAGAAAAAACGTTCCCAGCGCCAGGAGATACACGAGCGCAATGATGTTTCCCGCAAAGTTCAGTGGAGCCTGGGAGCTGAGCGTGGGGACCAACAGGCCGGCAGAGAGTGTGGAGGCGAAGAGGATATACGGCGTGGCGGTAAAGATCCATGAGGTAGTCGTTGAAAGCACCGGCTGTTTATGGAACAGCTTGGCGAGATCGGCATAAGGCTGGAAGACACCGGCGCCTTGCCGGCATTGGAATCGTGCCTTTACCTTGCGGATGAGTCCCACGAGGAAGGGCGAGACTGCGAGCAAGACGATGACTTGCGCCGTTACGAGCAACAAGGATTGGACGATGGGGGGCATCCTTCGCGCGTCTCCTAGACAGCGAACAGCAATAAGACGGCCAGCGTTACGAAAATATAGGCCAGATACAGGTGGAGGCTGCCTGCCTGGAGCAGGCGCAGACGGTCAGCGATTTTCAGAAAGACACGAACGGCTGGATCGTAAAGATGCTTCTCAAAGACCGGTTCGATGTGAAGTTCAAACTTCCGTTGTTTGGCGAAGTAGCGGGACTCTTGCAGAAACTCGGTTTCGAGCTTGACCGTCGGCTGGTAAATGGTGCTGAAGACCCGCTTAATCGGTTGGACAAATCCCGTGGCCGTGTATTCCATCCGCGGAGAGAGATTCATCCCGCACCCCCAGGTCTTGTAATAGCGCTTTGCCAGACGGCCGCCAAAGAGAAAGGCCAAGGCCAGGCCGAGGAGCCCGGTCAGAATCAGCATGGCTGCCAGCATGGAGGGCGACAAGCTGGAGAACTCCATATTCACCGGCGCCAAGGCCCAGCCATCGAGCGCCAGCACCTTGCCGGCGATGGAAACGCCGGTCAGCGGCTCGGTAATCCGGTCGAGGAGCGGGATCGCGGCCATGGGAGCCAGGCCAAGTCCGATGCACAGCAGGGCCGGGATGCCCATCCCGATTTTCATGGCGGCCGGGACTTCTTCGGCATGGCGCGCGTGAGCGCTTCGCGGGAGCGCTAGAAACGAAATGCCGAAGGCTTTGGCGAAACAGGCCAGGGCCAATACGCCGGTCAAGGCCAGGATGGCCGCGGCAATCGGAAGCATTAACTTGAGGAGCAGATCCGGGAGCTGAACGCTCAGGAAGAGCGTTTGAAAGATCAACCATTCGCTCACGAATCCGTTGGTCGGGGGAAGGGCCGAGATCGATACCGCGCCGATGAGGAAAAACAGACCGGTCCAGGGCATGCGCCGGAGCAGCCCGCCATATTCCTCCATGTTCCTCGTATGCGCCGCGTAGAGGAGAGAGCCTGCTCCCAGAAAGAGCAGGGTTTTGAACATGGCATGATTGATGGTGTGGTAGAGCCCGGCCAACAGGCCCAGCGCGGCAAACTCTTTGAGCCCGTAGGTTTGAAAAATCATGCCGGCGCCGATGCTCAGCAAAATAATGCCGATGTTTTCCACGCTATGAAATGCCAGGAGACGCTTGAGGTCGTGTTCCATGAGCGCATACATCACGCCTAGGATTGCGGACAGAGCTCCGGCGAGCAGCACCAGGAATCCCCACCACCAGGGAAACTGTCCTCCGAGGAAATCGAAGTAGATCCGGATGAGCGCATAGATGGCGGTCTTGATCATGACGCCGGACATGAGCGCGGAGATATGCGACGGCGCGGCCGGGTGGGCATAGGGCAGCCAGACATGCAGGGGCACGATCCCGGCCTTTGTGCCGAAGCCGATCAAGGCAGCGAGAAAGATCAGAGTTCGGATCTCTTCCGGTACGGCCCGCTCCGGATGGCGAAAGGCTTCGAATGAGAACGATCCGGCCGATTGGAACAGGATCAAATACGCGAGAGCGATAAATGCGGTGCCGATGTGCGTCATAGCCAGATAGAAGAAGCCGGCGTAACGCACGTCCGTTTTCTCATGTTCTGTGACGACCAGAAAGTAGGAAGCAAGGGACATCAGTTCCCAGACCATCAAAAAGAAAAGTCCGTTGTCGGCAAGCACGACGAGAGTCATGGAGAGAAGAAATCCGTTGGCGAGCGACCCCAGCGCCGCGATAGAGGTGCCTCCCTGGAAATGCCGGACATACCCGACGGCATAGATTGCGGCGGCGAGGCCGACCAGCGAGATCGTTAAGACGAAAAACGCCGACAGGGGATCAATGCGGATTGCGAAAACGAGCAGTGGGGCAGTCGAAGAAATGGAGAAGGCAACCGGTTCAGGCGCAGTGAGTCCAAGGAGTCCCAACGCGATGCCTGCGCCGGCCGCGACGCTGGCGCAGATACTGGCCGCGAGGCGTTGTGTATCTGGCTGCCGCGGATAGAGCGGGAGAACCATGCCGGCTGCATATCCTATGAGAAGGACCCACAGTACATTCAGCATACGGTTGGACCATCAGTATAAATAGTACAGTTCCCCTTCCGCAGGGCTAGGCCGTCGTTTGCTGAGTCACATCCGAGATTGCAGCGGCCGGCCGGTTCGCCTTCGGCAGCGAGCCATGCCTTCGCGGGCTTTGAGATTGTTCGGGTCAGAATCCAGGACCGCCTTCCAGTTGAAATGAGCCTCTTCGTACTGGTCCAGCTTTTCGAGTAAGAGCGCCAACTCGCACCGTGCAAGGAGATCCGCGGGGCAGACTGTCAAAAGCTTCTGCAATTCAGCCAGGCGCGCGATCCAAGGCTCATTCGACATTGGAGGCCGTGCTCACTTTGTTTAGGGGGAAGATAAAACGATGACCTTCAACCGTCCACTCAAGGTCGTCAGCGAGTGGCCAGTTCATCGGTTCATGACATACGCAAAATATGTCATAGGGCAATGCAGGGAAGATGCCCGCGGTCTTGTTATGCGAGTATGTCGGGATGGCGTGAAAGAAATGGCGCACTTACAGGAAAAGGGGGGTTCCCATTGCGAATTGTAGAGGAACGGCGTCATCGCGGCCTGCAAGACTTGCAGGTGATCCTGAATCGACGCCGGTAGAGTCCTGCAAATATTGCAGCGCGGCGTTTGATCCGGCTGTGGGTGGGGAGCCGCCACGAGATGGCGGTCAGGCCCGGATGCCGTATTCCTTGATTTTGTACTGAAGCGTTCGGAGGCTGATGCCTAAGAGCTTGGCGGCATGTTCCCGGTGATTGGTGACTTCAGCTAATGTTCGCTGGATGACATCTCGTTCGATCTGCTCTAAAGAGGTTCCCAGAGTGACGAGTAATGTATGCGCGTTTTCCTTGCTGGCCTGGATCTCTTCGGGCAAGTGCTCAGGCTGAATCGTTTTATCCCGCACCGTGACGACGAGGCGTTCCATCAGGTTGCGTAGTTGGCGGATGTTTCCCGGCCATCCATATAACCGAAACAGTCGCATGGCTTCCCGCGACACGTCTTTCGGTTCACGGTGATGCTGGGTCGCGCACTCCATGAGAAATCGGTCTACCAGCAGAGGGATATCGTCGCCTCGCTCACGAAGGGGCGGCAGGCGGATCGGCACCACATTGAGCCGGTAGTACAGATCTTCTCGAAACGCGCCCTGTTTGACCGCCTCCTCCAGGTTGCGGTTGGTCGCCGCGATGATCCGGGCATCGACCGTGATCAGCTTCGTTCCGCCCAGGCGCCGGAACTCTTTGGTTTCCAGGACGCGCAGAAAGTCGACTTGGGATTTCAGCGATAATTCACCGACTTCGTCCAGCAGCAGCGTGCCGCTGTCAGCCAGCTCGAACCGGCCGGCCTTGGTCGCCATCGCGCTGGTGAAGGCGCCTTTTTCGTATCCGAACAGCTCGCTTTCGAAGAGGCTCTCCGGCAGGGCGCCGCAATTCACGGTCACAAACGGCCCATTGGCTCTCGCGCTTCGGTGGTGGATGGCCCGGGCGACAAGTTCTTTTCCGGTGCCGCTTTCTCCTGTCAGCAGGACGGTGACCGCGCTGTCGGCGACCATGTCCACCAGGCTGTAGACCCGCTGCAGGGGTTCGCTGGCGCCGACCATTTGATCGAAGCGCGCTCTGGTTTCGAGGCGGTCCCGCAGGTGTCTGTTTTCCGTGACGAGGACGCGTCGTTCAAGGGCTTTCTCGACCACGACGGGAAAACGTTCGCGATCGAGGGGTTTGGCGAGGTAGTCGTAGGCGCCGTGGCGCATGGCGTCGACTGCGGTATCGATCGAGCCATACGCCGTCATGACCACGACTTCCGTATCCGGCCATTTCGCTTTGAGGCGGCGGATGAATTCTATGCCGCCGATGCCCGGCATTTTGAGATCGGTCAATACCAAATCTGCGGCGGCGGCGGCGAGTTGTTCAAGCGCATCCTCTCCCGTTCCCGCTCCGCGCACCTGGTACCCCTTCTTCTCAAGGAGGGTCATCAAGGCGCCGCGAATGTTTACTTCGTCGTCCACGATGAGGATGCGGGCCGGTGTCGTCATGACGCTGTTCCGATGGCCTGAAGTCGGCCGACTCCGGCAGGGAATCCTATCGTCACGGTCGTGCCGTGACCTGGAGCGCTCGATACCGTAATCGTTCCCTCGTGATCCTGCATGATCCGGTAGGCAATCGCGAGCCCAAGTCCGGTTCCGTTGGGGTTGGTCGTATAGAAGGGCTCGAATAAGCGGGGCAAGGCTTCTTGCTGAATGCCGAGGCCTGTGTCTTTCACCGAAATCTCCACCCAGTGTTTGCCGTCCGTGGTTCGTGTCTCAGCGGTGATGTGGCACTGTCCGCCGTCCGGCATGGCATGGAACGCGTTGACCACGATGTTCAATAAGACCTGGCCGATTTGCGTCTCATCGCCGAGGACGGGAGGCAGGGCTGTTTCGACTGTGTGCGTGAAGAGAATCTTTCGTTCTTCCGCGTCGAACTGCATCAGCGCCATAATATGCTCGATGGCGGCGAGCACATGGACTTCATGCATTCCCATAGAGCCGGATCGTGCGAATTTCATGAAGTTATCGAGAATCACAGACAGCCGGCGGCATTCGGCGTTCAGTACGTGGATGTAATGGATCGATTGCTTTCCCAGGGCGCCCTGCTCTTTCAATTCTTCTTCGAGTAGATGGAGGTTCAGGTCCACTGCGCTCAAGGGATTGCGCAACTCGTGGGCCACGCCCGCTGAGAGGGTATGCAGGCCGGTCAGTTTGTCCGCGACTCGTACGCGCCGCTCCAAATTCAGCAGCTCCGTGACGTCCTTCAGCAGCACAATGGCGCCGGCCGACCGGCCGTCGTCTCCGGCCAGGTCTGCCGTCGTGACGCGGATTGTGCGAGGCTGGCCGGTGGTGTCGTAAGGCATATCATGATGATCCACATGGCGGTGGCTTTGCAGGACGCCGTCGAGCACCAGACGAATTGTCTCTCCTTCGACAAACACATCTTCGTAAGATTGTCCGAGAAGGGTGTCCGTTGAGCGTTGGAGTGTAACCGTCGCCGAGGGATTCACGGCTGTGATTTGGCCGTTGCGGTCGACCGTCACGACGCCGGTGGGAATGCTTTCGAGGATGTTTCGGGCAAGGCCTTTGACTTCTTCAAGTGTCCGTCGCGTGCTGCTGTAATGCTGGAAGGTAATGACGGCGGCGATCCCGATGCTGCCGAGCAGGAAGAGCAACAGCGTCATCGAAAGCATATCGTAACGGGATTGCCACAGTCCCGACAGGAACCCGGTGGGAAGATCTTTCCCCTCCGAGAGCCCCTGGACAATGACTTTTTCGTGTTCAAGGCCGAATAACAGCAGCACAGAGACCACTAGTGCCAGAATCAGAAGTACGGTGCTAATGAGACGGATGGGAAGATCTTGAAAGAGGCTGGTTTGGGGGGAAGGGCGGAACATAGTGAATGCGGCCTCATTTGCACAATGTGGCGTGATGCTACCATGGTGGGGTATCGCTGTACACCGGGCTGGGTTCTGGGTGTGTAGCGGAGGAGGTCTCGCGTCATGCGAAGACTCGGTTCTCGGCAGCAGGACCATTCGTTATGAAAATCGCGCCATGACTCTTTCTTTGAGCACAGTCTGCGAAGAATCTGACTCTTGGGAAGATGGCCTATGCTGTTCAGAGAGCGAGAAGGAACGGTTTCGTGCGCAACAGCGATCTTGCGCAATGAAGCCCCGTGCAATTATTGCGTGTCGTTGGAGGAGGTGTAGGGGTGTTAGGCCGCAGTCGCTATGTTCGGTGGATTGCAGGGGGCAGTCATTCGCTGACCGTAGGACTTCTTAGCGATCAAGAGTAAGTATTATCCGCCGGAAATCACCGGACGGATTTCGATCTGGTCTTGGTCGTAGAGCATCTCGTCTTCGGTGACAAGCTCATCGCCGCGGATGACTAGATGCGCTTCCACGACAAGGCTCAGTTCTTTCAAAAGATCCTTGGCCTTCTTTGGGCCTTTGACCTCGACCGTTCTGGACGGATGGCTGAGTTGTACCTGCATAAGGCGATCATATGACGCCGATGCGTGAGGGAGCAAGAGGCGGGAAGACACAATGGCATGATGGAAAACGGGTGCGGAGATGGGAGTTACAAAGAAGACGCGAGTATCCGGCGGGCGTAGGCCAGGCCTTCGTCAAGCGTGGTGAACAAACCATCCAGCTGAGCTTCGTAGCAGTCATCGAGGCATTGGCCCATTTCTGGGCCTGGCGCAATCCCCATCGCGAGCAGATGGCGGCCCATCACGATTGGAACAGGGCCTTGCCTGTCGACATCCAACTCACGCGCTTTCCTGAGCAGCCACTCGCCGGCTGGAAAATCGTCGAACGGTTTTGGCGGCCGTCCAGCATGATCGGCGCGGGCTACGCGCACGAGACGGTCGATGCGGCCCACTTGCCGGGCGAGACGGCGAACCGCGCTGTCCGAGGCCTGTCCTCCGTAGAGCGCACCGGGGCGCAAATGACAGAGCACAAGGACTGCAACCTCGTCGGCTAGGCCGGTTTGATTGGTGAGCCTGGCCAGAAATTGTCTGGCTGGAGCCTCTCCTTCCGATTCATGGCCGCGCGCGGTGATGCGCCCGAACTCCTCCTTCGTTGCGGCGGGTTTGCCGAAGTCGTGACAGAGCACGCCAAGGCCGACAGTCAGATCGTCTTCTGGCTGTCCGGTGCGTTCTTTGGCAAACCAGTCCAGGCAGTGGAGCGTGTGAATCCAGACATCGCCTTCCGGGTGCCATACCGGATCTTGTTGACACCCGCGCAAGGCGGCGAGTTCCGGATAGAACCGGAGCCAGCCGCAATCGTTGAGCCACTGGAGCCCCTTCGAGAGGATGACGCCTTGGAGCAGGAGTTTCTTCCATTCCTCCCAGATCCGTTCGCTCGGGAGCTGGTCTTGCGTGAGCGACTGGCAGAGCGCGAGCGTCTCCGGTGCCGCCGTCAGGTCGTAGCGCGCGGCCAGTTGCATCCCGCGCAGCACGCGCAGGGGGTCTTCGGCGAAGCGCGCAGAGACGTGGCGCAGGGTGACGGCCTTGAGATCGTCGCGGCCATGAAAGGGATCGTGGAAGTCCAGCGTGTCGGGGTCCCAGGCCATCGCGTTCATCGTGAAGTCGCGGCGCGACAGGGCTTCGTCGATCTCCATTCCGGGATCGGCCTGCTGGAGCAGGCCGGGAATCGATGGCTCCTCCAGCGGGCGCCGCATGGGCAGCGAGATGTCGATCGGCAGGCCGGTGAGCTTAAACACGCCGAAGGCCCGGCCGACAAACTGGATGGAGAAATGTTCAGAGAGAAGACTGTGCAGCTGGCCGGCGGGAATGCCGGAGACTTCGAGATCCAGATCGCGGGGCTGCCGTTCGAGAATCAGATCGCGCACACATCCACCGACGAGCCAGAGCCTGCCGCCGGCCTGGCGAATCAGCCGTTCGATCTGGCGGAGAGGCGCCGCGAGCGCGGGGTCTTCAATGCGGAAGCGAACGGGCAATCGAGGCTCCACGTCTAAGGAGAAAATGATTGAGCTGGTGGGATGATAGGCCAGTGGAGGGGGAGTGGACAAGAGCGATAAAAAGACGCGATCCGTACCGAACTCACTGTCGTCAGGTTGCGGCAAGAGGTGTCGTGACCACATGCTGGACCTGAATGCCGGGATTGTCCGTCGCCAGCGCCGCGCCAGTGAGATTCGTGCCGGTGAGCGTCACAACCACGGTCGATCCTGCCGCGCCGCTATTCGGTGTCAGGCCAGTGATGGTTGGCGCGCCGACACCGCCAGTATTGCGAGCGATGGAGAGCAGATTGCCGACCGCATCGTAACTATACGTCGCGACATGCCCCTGCCCATCGATCACCTGCGACAGCCGGCCCAGGTCGTCGTAGATGTACGTCGCCTGGTCGGCTAGTGCTGGCGCCGCACTAAACAACAGCTGTGTCGCCCATAGGAGACTGATCAACATATGTGTCATTGCACGCATCCGCATCACAGATTCTTACTCGCCAGTTTCTGAGCCATCATCCTCGCCAAACTTCAGGCTTCGTCACTGACGCCACTGAACATAATTTAAGTAGCCTGCCCCCGTTTTCTTTCCCTAATTCCAAATGACGGATGGCCCATCTTTCCGTTTGAGGATCATTGCTTCTGGCCCGTTATAGTCAGCGGCGTCGATGCCAACTACTAAGATTCCCCCTTTTTGAAACTTGAGAGAGACCTTATCGGCCAATTCATCAACAGCAACCAATTGGTCGCCTTGAATTGATAATGCCGAACCCTCAACGTACTCGTGGTTGTTGAAGATACTCAGAATCTCACCCCCAGAAAATACGAGATGGAGATAATCATGTACCGTTTCAACTTTAATGATGCGTTGGCCTATTAACTGCTTCTAAGGGATCAGCCTTCATAATCACCTACTTAAAAGGCAACTTCACTCAGCTCATTGCCCCCACGCTGGCGTCATCATATGCACATGGGCGAACCCTTCTTTAGTGGCTCTACTTGTTGAATTAACAATGCTAGGCCATCCGCATCGCACAAAATTTCTACTTCGGCCATACCAGCAAGCGCTTTCGCAGCATCGCGTATTTGAACGGTAAGCATAATTAAACTCCTACATTTCGCCGTTTCTTCATCACCGCTCCATCTCGCCGTCCTCGCGCAAGGTGCACGCTCAAGAACTGCCTCCGTCTTTCTTCTCCTCATGACACTTGAACGATTTTTCTTGCGGAATCCTCGATATGAGCAGTCGCTGACTTGGCACGAAGAGTTACCTCTCGGTAATTCCCTAAATGGTCAACAGCGCCCATTGAAATCTCAATGCGATATCGCCCAGTAGAATCGGGGTCCGCTTCAGCATTGATTTCATTAATTGAATCATTCGGTAAGATATCTGGTGGCTCTAGGGCTACTTCTTCAACATCAGAAAAAACAATCCAGCCGTCATGTATGTGGGAATAATTGGGCGGGAATAATTGGGGTCAGGCATGCGTATTGACTTATGCGTTAACCGCCAACAGCCGTTTGGTGCGTCCGAGTGGCAACCACCGGCTCGCCGCGCCGCTGGGACTGGAATCCACGTTGCGCCGACGCGGGCGTCCCCTGAACATACAGTAGCCTGAGCTGCCCCCGATTTCTTCCCCTTATTCGTTTCATCACGGATGCTTGCGCAACACTCATCCATATGCGATACAATCAATTGCCATACGGGTCTCCAGACCAGGAGTCGTCCAATGATTGCGGCCATCAAACAAACCGTCACCGTCCAACCAGGCGGCGTGATACAGATCCAATCGGCGGATCTCGTGCCAGGCTCTCTCGCTGAAATTATTATCATTCCCGATCCCACAGCCATGCCGTCTCCCAAATTGGTGAACGCCATTGGCAGCGCCCCCGGTGGATTTGCCTCACCGGCCGACGCCGACGCGTTCATCCGACGAGAGCGCGATGCATGGCCCAGCTAGCGCTCTCCGGCCCGGTCTATCTCGATACCAACATCTTCATCTATGCCTTAGAAGGATACCCGGTCTTTCGTGCCGTACTCACGGCTCTCTTTGATGCGCTCGATTCTTAATTGGGGTCAGGCATGGGCGATTATGTTGCACTTGACACCACCCCATGAACCTTGCTATAGTCCCTCCAACAACGGAGGGATTCATGAGCAAGCCAATGACACTCACAACGCTGATGGACAAGTTCTCGACGGAGGAAGCATGCAAGCAATTCCTCACTGAGAAACGCTGGCCGAACGGCGTGCAGTGCCCTCGTTGCCAGAATCAGAAAGTCTATGCACTCAAGAGCAAGCCGTTTCACTGGGTCTGCAAAGGCCAAGACTGCGGCGGTCGCAATGGCTATCGCTTCTCGGTGATCTCGAAGACCGTCTTTGAGAATACCAACTATCCGCTTCGGACCTGGTTCCAAGTCATTTACTTGATGACGCAGAGCAAGAAGGGGATCAGCGCCTTGCAGATTCACCGGCAGATCGGCAGCGGCGACTACCGGACGGCCTGGTATATGTGCCATCGCATCCGCGCCGCCATGAAGGATGGCGGATTCACGAAGCTCATGGGCGAAGTCGAAGTCGATGAAACGTACATCGGCGGGAAGGATAAGAACCGGCATTGGAACAAGCTGAAGCATGTGAAGGGTGGGAGTGGAAAGATTGCGGTCATTGGGGCAATTGCCAGAAAGGGCAATGTCGTGTGCCGGGTGATCGAGAATACGGACCGGCTCACGCTTAGCCAATTCGTGAGAAACACGGTCGGAGACAAGGTTTCTCTGATTGCAACCGATGAGCATCCAGGCTATGGCCGATTGAAACGAGAATACCCGCACGAAGTAGTGCAACATCAGAAGCATGAGTACGTGCGTGGCAACGTCCATACGGCGAACCTGGACAGCTTTTGGAGCTTGTTGAAACGGGGCGTGATTGGCACGTTCCACAAAGTCAGCAAGGCCTATTTGCCGTTGTACCTGGCCGAGTTCTCGTTCCGGCATAACAATCGGAAGAATGCCGATATCTTCAGCTTGCTCGTAGCAGGATGCTGAGCACGCCGCCAACATCGCGTGCTCAGATGCGGTATCAGTCAAAGAATGTGCAAATGCGCTTGCCATTGGAGGTCTCATGCCCAAAGCCAAACCAGTTTCACTTCATCCGTTGAACTTTGAGGAGGCTATTAAGTTACTCATTGCGACCAACGAAGAGCCTCTCGTAAAAATCGCTAAAGTAAAAACGAAGAAGAAACAGTAAGCCTATTCAGTTCTCTGGCCCTTGCGTTACGAAGCCATTTTTTAAAGCACCTAGCGATCCGAGAAATTGCATTACATGACTGGTCTCGAAATTTGAAGTTGAAATTGTAACCTTCCCCTTAATCGTGGGCCTCTCTATCTGAAAATGCGTTGTCCCGTTGTATAGAAAAATAACGTCATTGAAGGTGCAGTCAAAGAATGCATTTCCATCAACTTTTACAACCTCTTTAGTGAATGTAACATTGTGCACATTGCGAAGAGGTGTGGTCTGTAATGGGTGCGGGATGGGGCGCGTGACGTAGTACAAAAAGCCAAACCAAGATGCTAGCAGAACCATAACCGTAGCGATGAAAACCTTTTTAGCATTCTTATCAAAAGATGTTCTAGCTGGAGATGGGTTCAAGTGACCAGGTATTACGCTGATTTTCTCAAGTCCCTTCCAGAGCGGAGGAATAATGAATATTAGACCTAGCCCCCAAAAAATAAACTGAAGCGTCTGGTTGTGAATATCGCTCACAGAAAACCCTGCTGCGATGAGCCAGAAAAGCCCCGTCCCCCAATACTCCCATAGCAAAGCAAGCATGTCTCACCCCCCTGTTGAGAGGGCATGAGTGTAGCTACTGATATAGTGAGTGTCAAGATCAACACAATCGCCCAGGCATGCGTATTGACATGCGTGTTTTTGAAGAAAAACCCGTCATCATCATGTCATGTCGAGACATTTCAGCGCTCAGAAAACCCGTCATGATGCTGCTTCCGCTTGCTCATTTGTCGAAAAACTCCCCCAACGGTCGATGCCCCCCATCGCGGACACGCAGACGGGACACCCTACCCGCTGTAGAGTTCCGAAAAGCTTCCGTCCTCATAATCCGCCTGCCATACATCATCCAACTCCCCTGAAAACCAGATCATTGCGCGGCATTCTCCAGATCTATCTCCAGGAAGCAAGAGCATCCTCTTTATCTCGAGATCTGGGATAAATTCAGAGTAGCGGGGATAGTGCTTACACTGGAGTTGTTTGAACGTTTCAAACCGATTAAGAAACTCACTCTTGTTACCCTCAATAGCGTCGAGAAAACGTTGGATGCCCTCAGCATGCGTTTTCTCAAGAGCCTGACTGAAAGTGACTCGAATATCAGGATGAGACGTTCCAAAGCTTATGGTGCGAACGACCTCTTCTGGGTCTACACCCTCCTCCCCTAATTCACTTGATGCGCCAAGCTCCATAGCGTGCTTATGTCGGCGAATAGCTAGAAGGTCCCCGACAACCTGGAGGAGAAAGTATCCACCACCTACGAGAAATAGATATGAAATACTGCGGTACTCTAACAACCAGGCGATAGTGGCAATCGCTATAGAAACCAACACATAAATGCCTTCTTCGCGTGCGTCCCGTTTTGCATCCATCAGATAAATCCGATGGTGCATGCCTTTTGGCTTTTCGCTCATTAGTTGATCAACCCTTTTCTTCTAGCCAGCGAGGTAGGAATTGCACCATATTGGCAACGTAAGTGGGGTCAGGCATGCGTATTGACTTATGCGTTAACCGCCAACAGCCGCTTGGCGCGTCCGAGTGGCAACCACGACTCGCGGCCACGCTGGGACTGGAATCCACGTTGCGCCGGCGCGGGCGTCCCTCGAACCTAAAGTTGAGCTGCCCCGGGTTTCGTGGACACCGAGTTAAGGGTCACTGACCTGCCGTTCGCCGGGTCGTAGGTGAAGCGGGTGCTCTGGTTCAGCGCATCGGTGCTCTTCGTCAGCCGATTGTACGTGGGCTCGTATTCGAAGAGCGTCGGATTGCCCTACGGATCGAGGGCGCTTGTGACGTTTCCCATCGCATCGATCCCAACGATTTTATGACTGCGGCTTCATCGCCGACTTTGGAGATAAGGCGGGTCGTGAAAGAGAGAAGGCCTGCATTTTGTGGCATCCCGCCTGACCGCTTCGTGAAATAGTCGAGTTACAACTCCGCGGCCCTCAAGAACTTAGTCGATTCTTCGGGCGCGACGGGATTGATATAGAAGCCGGTGCCCCATTCGAAGCCGGCCACCTGGGTGAGTTTCGGGATGATCTCTAGGTGCCAGTGGTAGAAGTCGCCGGTCTTTTCGTGCAGCGGGGAGCTGTGGAGCATGAAGTTGTAGGAGGGGCGTCCGAGCGCCTTGTCCATGCGGCGGAGGGCTTCGGAAAGGATCGGCGCCAGGAATTCGAATTGCGATTTCTGGCTCTCTTCGAAGTAGGCGGCATGGCGCTTTGGAAGGATCCACATTTCGAACGGGAAGCGTGGCGCATAGGGCGTGATGCAGAGGAACTCAGGATTCTCCGCCACGATGCGGGTGCCATCGGACAGATCTTGCCGGAGAATGTCGCAGTAGATGCAGCGTTCCTTTTGCTCGTAGTGGGCGCGGCACCCTTCGAGTTCTTCCGCGACGCTGGTCGGAATAATCGGCAAGGCGATGAGTTGCGAGTGGCTGTGTTCCAGCGTGGCGCCGGCCGACGCGCCGTGGTTCTTGAAGATCAAGATGTAGCGGAAGCGCGGGTCTTTCCTGAGATCGATCATGCGGTCGCGATAGGCCCAGAGCACGTCTTCGATTTTCTTGGTGGGCAGGTCGGCCAGGCCGTCCTTGTGAACGGGCGATTCGATGATGACTTCATGCGCGCCCACGCCGTTCATCCGGTCGTACAACCCGATGCCCTCGCGGCCCATGTCGCCTTCGACCTGCAAGGCGGGAAATTTATTCGGGATGACGCGGACGGTCCAGTTCGGCGAGTTCGGTTCGCCGGGTTGCGGCCGATAGGCCATGATTTCTTTCGGCGTGAGCCGTTCCTGGCCGGGGCAGAACGGGCAGATTGCGGTGGAGATCGGTTTGGCCGGTTGCAGTTGCGCAAAATCGTGCGGCCGGCCGTTCCGCTCGGTCGAAATGATCACCCAGCGGCCGACAATAGGATCGCGTCGTAAATCAGGCATAGGTACTCCGAAGTATGGAAGAAGTTCCGAGTGCCGAGTTCTCAGTGTCTCGGGCAGCTCAGACAGTCATAACTCAAAACGCCGCACCCAACGCGCACATTCTTTCGCTCACACTCGCCACAGGCCCGCTTCAAACTCCGGTCCCGGCACGGCTACGATAGCCGGCGCATGGTGCGGGTAGCGGGCTGCTTCCAACCCATGTTCGAGGATCACGAGGCTCAGGCCCACCTCTTGTCCCGCTTCGAGATGGAGGTCTTTGATCGGGACGGCCAGCTCTAAAATGCTGCGGCGGCAAATCGAGCGATAGGGCCCAATCTCCTGCCAGCTGTCCGACTCGCCTTGTTGGAAGAGGGTGAAGAACTCAGGTCCGGACGGGGCCAGCGAACAAGATGCGCGAAAGCTGTGCTGAGGTCCGTGGAGTGTGATTTCCATTCCCAATCCGTTAAGGCGCGGCTGCGCGGCGTCATCCGGGTCGAGCCGCAAGAGCAGATGGTCGTGGCTCCAGCCGAAGTAGATCGCGGTGAACAACCCTTCGGCTTTCCACATGGCTCCTAGCGGCGGCTGCGTCGCAATCGTTCCGGCTCCGCGCCATTCGAAAAAATCCGTCACCAGGCCGTCGATCGTGGGGGTGAGGATGGTGACCGGCTGCGTGACGCGGTCTGCCGCCGCGGCTTGCTGGGTCAGCATGCAGATCGGCTGGTTCAATCGATCGGGAGGCGTGAGGCCCATGAAGAGCCAGACGTTGCGCAAATGGGTGCGGAAGAGCCGGTCGAACTCCTGCTTGTAGTCGGTGTCGAAATCGTCGCCGTACCACCAGAACCAGTCGCTGCCTTCGGCGGCATAGAGTTCTTGCCAGGCCGACTCTGCGCGGTCCGCCGGCAAGGTTGGGGCGACTTCCACGAGGCGGGTGCGGGTATGGCCGAGGAGGTCCCAGCCGCGGTTGTCTTCCTGATGCCCGATCCAGATTTTATAGTCCTGATTGATCCAGGAGCCTGAGTGGAGGGCGGGCAGGTGCTGGGTGGGTGGCGCCGCGGCGAGGCCTTCCGACATGGTGGAGGCGGTCAGCTGGACGGCATATTCTTGATCTAATTCATGGGCGGTGAACGCGCGATAGAGGCGCGAGAGGAACTGCTCGCCGCCGTCGTGGTAATGCTCCCAGGGGTTTTCGCCATCGAGAATGATGGGGATGAGGATCTGATCCTGAGGCGCGTTATGGATAATGTTTCGGAGGCGGCGGAGCACATCGTCCGCGGCCGAGTCCGGGTTGGTTTTGTGGTACACAAACCCGAAGGCATCGGAAATATCGCGGTCGCGAAAGACCATTGTCATGTTTCGGCCGGACTCTCCCGCGCGGTAGGCTTGATAGAGATCCGTGTGCCGGTACCAGGGGCGGTTGCTCAATTCGAACGAACGGGCGAGGATGCCCTCGTCGGTCGCCAGCCAGCGGAGTCCGGCTTGGTGAGCCAGCGGAAGCAGTTCGGGGCAGACAGATCCTTCCGACGGCCAGAGCCCGACCGGCGGCTGGCCGAAGGTCTTGCGGTGAAAATCGACGGCTCGCTGAAGCTGTATGTCCGCATCTTCGGGCGCGCGAAACCGGGAGGGCAATGGCAGGTCGGGACGCGCCCGGCGGTTGATATCCGTATCGATGACGAGCGGCAGGATCGGGTGGAAAAACGGGGTGGTGGTCAATTCGATCTGCCCCCGGTCGAGCAGCTGGCGGTAGAGCGGGACGATCTCTTGAATCGCGACGCGCTGCAGGGCGAGCACTTCGTGTTTGTCGTCTTCGGTGAAGCTGCGGTTTTTGCTGCGGAGCGCCGCCAGGCGCGGATAGCGCTGGAGCGGCCCGTACCCGAACCAAGCCAGGTTGTGCCAGACTTGCAAGTCCAGAAAATCCTGCGTTGAAAACTGGCGGGCGACCTTGGCGAGATCCGGCCCCGAGACATCGGGGCCGCGTTTCACCAGCAGTTCGTGGTAGCGCGCGAAGGGGCGCACCATCGTGGCCCAGTTGGCCGAGAAGAAGTGCCGGATCAGGAAGGCTTGTTCCTCCGGCGTCAATTCCGCGGCGGGCCGCTGGGCTCGTTCGAGGAAGAGATCGCGCACGGTACCGTTGCCGATTTCCTGAAGCTGGAGTAGTAACGATGGCGTGAAGTTAAACGTGGCCTTGACCGCTGGGAATTTCTCCAGCAGATAGGCCATATCGAAATAGGCTTTGGTAGCATGGAGGCGCACCCAGGGCATACTCGCCGTTCCCGTAATCGGGTCGGTGTAGTAGGGCTGGTGCATGTGCCAGACGAAGCAGACGTGGGCGTTTTTCATTGGAGCGTGCAATCTCTCGTTTTTTGAAGTATGGCACAGGGGTGCGAGAGGCGCAACGAACAGAGGAGTTTGTATCGTGATGGATCGGGCCGGAGAAACGGGATGGCGGCGCGCGGTCGTTTATTGGGGGCCAGTGGCCGTCTACGCGGGATTGATCTTTTATCTGTCGGCGCAATCGCATCCGGACGACGATCTGCCGTCATTGTTCGGTGAGGTGAACGACAAAGTGCTGCATGCGCTGGAGTATGCGGGGCTTGGCGGGTTGTGCTATCGGGCGTTTCGTTGGGGCGCGACGGAGGCGGTGGCGGCTCGCGCGGCGCTCTTCGCGATTGTGGCGGCGTCGCTGTATGGGGTGACCGACGAAGTGCACCAAATGTTCGTGCCGTTCCGCGAAGCCGGCTGGCAGGATTGGCTCGCGGACGCGACGGGCTCAGTGCTGGGGGCGGTGGCGGCTCGCCGGTGGTATGGAATGAGCTGGCCCACGCGCGTTCTTTCCGCAGTCCGTCTGCGTTGACAGATTCGTGCGGTGTTCGTGACAAATCGTGAGATCGCTCTGTATAATCCGCCGCGTATGACTACTGCGAATCCAGCTCCACCCAAAGCGCCGCTCGCACCGCCTGATCGAGCCCTCGTCGCTCGCACCATCGAATCGCGACTGAGTCCCGGGCTGGTTTTGCGTGAGCTTCAGCCGCTGCCCGGAGACGCCTCGAATCGGCGGTACTTCCGCGCGGTCCTGGCCGGCGGGCCTCCTCAGTCGGTGATTCTCATGCAATTGGCGGAGCCGGAGGGGTTTAAGCAATCGGAAGAAGCGGTTAGCGGCGCGTTGCATCAAATCACTGAGCTGCCGTTTCTGAATATCCTGTCGCATCTCGGAAAGGCCGGGGTGTCGGTTCCAGCGCTGCATCATTACGATCAGGCTGCGGGGTTGCTGTATCTCGAAGATTTCGGCGATCTGACGCTGGCCGAAGCGGTGCGTGGAGCCGATGCGCCGAGCCTGGAGGCGCGCTACAAGCAGGCGGTCAAGGTGCTGGTGCAAATGCAGGTGAAGGCGACGTCGCCGGCCGATCCCGGCTGTCTGGCGTTTCACCGGAGCTTCGATGTGCCGCTGCTGATGTGGGAGTTCGATCACTTTCTGGAATACGGCATCGTGGCGCGCCAGGGCAAGCCGATGTGCTCGGAGGATTGGACGGCCATTCGCGGAGAGTTCGAGAAGATCTCCGAGCATCTGGCGGGCCAGCCGCGGGTGTTCACCCATCGCGACTATCATTCGCGCAATCTGATGGTCGATGGACTGCGCTTGGGCGTCATCGATTTTCAAGACGCGTTGATGGGCCCTGCGACCTACGATCTGGCGTCGCTGCTGCGCGATGCCTATATCGCCCTCGATGAGCCGCTGGTGGACCGGTTGGTGAATTATTATCTCGATCAGCTGGCCGAGCACCGGCAGGTCTGGACCAACCGCGACGCCTTCCGGCGGTTGTTCGATCTCACGAGCATCCAGCGGAATATGAAAGCGGCCGGACGGTTTGTGTACATCGACCGGGTAAAGGGGAACCCCAAATTCCTGGCGGATATTCCGCGCGTGCTGGGCTATGTCAAACGGAATCTCCAGCACTATCCGGAGCTCGCGCCGCTCCGCAAGCATCTCACGCCCTATGTGCCTGAATTGCAGTGAGCAGTGCCGGCCTCAAAGTGCTGAGCGTTGAGCCAGACACTTCGGTCCTTCCATTACTCAGCACCTAATCGTTCAGCGCGTAGGACTTGTTCATGAAAGCCATGATTCTCGCGGCGGGTTTCGGAACCCGCCTTAGGCCGCTGACGAACACGATTCCCAAACCCCTGCTTCCGGTTGCCGGCACGCCGCTGATTGTGTGGAATCTGTTGCTGCTGAAGCGCCACGGATTTCGCGACGTCGTCATCAATCTGCACCATCTGGGCCCGATGATCGAGCAGGCGCTGGGGAGCGGCGCGCAATTCGGGTTGCGCCTGCTCTATTCGCACGAGCCCATCATTCTGGGGACGGGCGGAGGGATTAAGCAGGCCGAGCGGTATTTCTCCAATGAACCGGTGTTGATTTTGAACGGCGATACGCTGTTCGATCTGGATCTCGCGGCGTTGTGGGCCTTCCACTATGAGCGCAAGGCGCTGGCGACGCTGGTGCTGCGGGAAGATCCCGATGCGGCGGCCTGGGGACTCGTCGAAGTCGGAGCGGGCGATCGCATTGTTCGGATCAATGGGAAAGGACTGGCGGACCAGGCTGCGCCGACGCTGCCGCGCATGTTTGCCGGCATCCACATTCTGCACTCTAGGTTGTTGCGGGATGTTCCGAAAGAAGTGGCGTCATCGATTATCGATCCCTATGTGGCCGCGATTGAACGGGGCGAACCGCTGTTGGGCTATGATTTGAAGGGATATTGGTCCGATGTCGGCACGCCGGCACGCTATGGGCAGGCCGAGCGGGATGTGAAGGCCGGGTTGCTGCGGCTGGAGGACCGGCAGCTTCGCTCCAGTTGACAGGATGCTGAAAAAGTCCGCCAGCAGCGTTCTCGCATCGTTCAGACCCTCAACGTACGGAGAATATTACTTGGGGCAAAGGACTTCTCCGCTCGCAGATGATCGAAGCGAGCGGCTCAAGCGAAGCTTGGTATGTACCTCCTCGGCCCTTCACTCGCTGCGGCCTTGCTGGACGGCCATTTTGAGCATCCTGTAAAAGTTTTGTATTATTGCCAAGGGTTGATTGCGCAGGGGGCAATGCGTTTTCCCGCGGCCTGCTAGCTGCCCTATAGTTCTCCACTGCTTTCCCCTCGTCCATCCTGCCGGTCGCGTTGTTGCTTGATTAGCCGGGCCAGATAGGTGCGCTGCAACTGGAGATGTTCGGCCGCGCGGGTCTGATTCCCGTTGGCCTGCTCGATCGCTCGCGCGATGATGTAGCGGCTGTGCGCATCCATCGACTCGTGATAAGGCAGATCGAGGTACGAGAGCCCTGGCCCTTCTTCCCGGCGGAGATGGGCGTCTTCTGGAAGCAACGCAATCATCTCCGGTTCAATCGTATCGGTCGGACTGAGCACGACCGCCCGGGCAATGACATTGTCCAATTCACGAATGTTTCCCGGCCAGGGGTACCGCGCCAGGGTTTCCAGCGAGGCTGGGCTGAGCGTTGCCGCCGGGCGTTTGGCTTCCCGCGCATGCCGTTCGAGAAAAAACTGCGCCAGCGCGGGGATGTCTCCGCGGCGCTCCCGCAACGGCGGCAGGGTGAGGGTAATGACGTTGAGGCGGAAGTAGAGGTCTTCGCGGAACTGTCCGGCCTTGACCGCTTGCCGTAGGTCCTTGTTGGTGGCGGCAATGATGCGGATACTCACCGAGACGGTTTTGATTCCCCCGACGCGCTGAAACTCCCGGTCTTGCAAGACGCGCAAGAGTTTCGCTTGCAGCGGCAGCGACATGTCTCCAATCTCGTCGAGAAAGACGGTCCCGCCGTCCGCCATTTCCAGTTTGCCCTTTTGCAGCCGGTCGGCGCCGGTGAACGCGCCGCGCTCATGGCCGAAGAGCTCATTTTCCAGCAGGGTTTCCGTCAGCGCGACGCAGTTGATCACCACCAGCGGCATGGCGTGCCGCAGGCTCCATTGATGAATGGAGCGGGCGAAGAGCTCTTTGCCCGTGCCGCTTTCGCCGAGCAGCAAGACGCCGGCGTCGGAGCGTGCGGCCCGTTGCGCGGCTTCGACGACCGTGTGGACGGCGGGGCTGGCGCCGATGATGTTGGCATAGCGGCCGTCGACTTCCGAGCGCAGATAGGCGACTTGCCGCATGAGCGAGTCGCGTTCAAGGGCCTTGCGGATGACGATGAGGAGATGATCTTTATCGAGCGGTTTCGTGAGGAAGTCGTAGGCGCCTTCTTTCATGGCCTCGACGGCGGCAGAGACCGATCCGTGCGCGGTCATGACAATAACGGGCGGATCGTCGAGGGGTTTGATCTGCGCGAGCCGCTTGAGGACTTGAATGCCGGTCAGTTTCGGAAGGTCGAGATCGAGCAGGATCAGGTTGGGGGATTCTTGCTCGATCTGATCCAGCGCCTGTTGTCCGTCCCGGGCGATGACCGTGGCATAGCCCGAGGCTTGCAGCCGATCCTCCAGTACGGTGACGATATCCGCGTCGTCGTCGACGATGAGGAGTTTGGCTTTCATCGGTCCTGATGCGCAGGGGATATTCAGCCGTCAGCGGTAGAGCAGAACTGCCGGTGGGGGCACTTCCGGCTGAACGCTGATGGCTGAATGCCGAGTGCTCATCCCTCCATCACGTTCATCACGAGGCCTGTCAATGGCTTGGGGAAAAAGTAGGTGGATTTGTGCGGCATCCGCTCGCCTGCGGTGGCCACGTCCTTGACCTCGCTCACCTTCGTGGCGTTCAAGAGCAGCGCTCCCGTCCCGGTGCCGTTCGCGGCCCAATCCAGGGCGTCATGGTCGTCCTTCGTATAGAGAATGGCTTCCTGTTCCTGTTGCGTCGGACAGAGTTTGGCAACGACTAGTTGTTGCAGAAGCGAGACGTCGAGCTTCGTGCGGGGCGACGCGCTGGCGGGTGGACGATGCGCGGCTTTGAGCGCCAGGGTCAGATAGGTTTCGCGGCCCTTCAAGGCCAGTCCGAACATCGGAGTTGTCCGGCCTTGTGTGCGCAGGGCGTCGATGAACTGAGTGCGCACGGCGGTGCGGGTCTGTGCGGTAAACGGATATTCCCGCAGATCGAACGTGTCCGCGAAGAGCGCCTTCACCTGATCGAACGACGGCAACGGCGTCGTCGCCACCCGGTGGGTAGGCAACACGGTCAGGCCAGGATCTTCGATCGGTGTGAGGAGCATGAGAACGCTGTCATAGGGCTGCAAGCCCTGAACGGTTCCTGTTTGGCCGGCCTGCTGGCGGCGCAGCTTTTGGTAATTCAGCGCCGTTTCGTACCGATGATGGCCATCGGCGATGAAGATGGGCTTGCTGGCCATGGTTGCCACAATGTTCTGGGTAATGGCCGGATCGGAGATGGCCCAGAGGCGCTGTTCACACCCGGCATCGTCGCGAAATTCCACCGCGGGCGCCATCGATTTTGCCGCCTGTGCCAGGGCCGACAGGATCGTGTCTTGCGGATCGGAATAGAGCGACCAGATCGGGCTGAAATTCGCACGGCAGGCTTCCATGAGATTCAAACGATCGGTCTTGGCGGCGGCGCGGGTGTTTTCATGCGGATAGATGGCTCCTGTGCCGAACTCTTCCAGCTTGAACGCCGCAATAAACCCGCGCAGCGTTTTTCTCGGGCCGTTGGGATCGGCGCCGGGCGGAACGTACTCAATTGTGTGGTAGTAAATCGTTGGCTGAGAATCCCGCTTCAACGCGCCGGATTGCATCCATTGCGACAGCGTGGCGCCGGCTCTGGTATAGCGGTTATTGGCCGGGCCGTCACCGGGCTGGTCCATGCCGAGTTCCAGACGAATGACGTTATGCGGGTTTCTCTCGTAGAGGGCTTTCTGGCCGGCCGCATCGATAATGTCATAGGGAGGCGCGGCGACATCGCGCGCCGCCCCGGTAACGGCGGCATCGTAGCGCACGCCACGAAAAGGGAGAATCTGAGCCATGATAATTTCGTGCTCCTGTGAAAAATGGTCAGCGGGAACCTGTGCGATCAGAAAGGCGCGTACCTGACGTCCGGCTCGCTACAGGTCTTCTCGCCGACATCATGGTGGGAATAACGAGCGGCGAGAGGAAAGGTTACCGGTCGCGGGTAATCATGTAATCGGCGGCGACGATCAGAGCCCGGCGCGCCGACGAGTCCTCAAATGCGTCAAGTTCGTGCTGCGCCGCGGCGATGTAGGTTTTAGCCCGTTCCATCGCGTAGGCCAGCGATCCGGCATCCTGCATCAACCCCAGAATCCGTTCCAGGTCCGCAGGGCTCAGGGTGCGGGTCTCCATCCGATCCTTAATCATGTTCCGGTCCGACTCGCTGCAATGGCCGAGCAGATGGAGCAGGGGCAGCGTCGCTTTTCCTTGCCGCAAGTCTTGCCCGAGCGTTTTGCCCAACCGCTGGCCGTCGGCATTGTAATCGAGCGTGTCGTCGGCTACCTGGAAAGCAATGCCCAAATATTGGCCGAAGCGGAACAGGGCTGCCTGCTTTTCTTCGGAAGCATCGGCGAGGATGGCGCCCATGCGGCAGGCGGCGGCGATCAGGCCTGCTGTCTTGTGTTCGACGATCTTAATGTAGTCGGATTCCGGCATTGAGGGGTTGCCGTTGTAATAGAGCTGCAGAACTTCCCCTTCCGCCATCTTCGTGCAGGCTTCGGCGAGGACTTCATTCATGCCGTGGCTGCGAAACTCCACGATTTGCGCCATGGCTTTGGAGTAGAGGTAGTCGCCGACGAGGATGCTGATCTGGTTGCCCCAGACTTTTCTGGCGGTGCTGCGGCTTCGGCGGATATCGGCTTCGTCGACCACATCGTCATGGAGCAGCGTGGCGGTATGAATAAATTCGATCAGGCTGCCGAGCTGATGGTGCTCGCGGCCGGTATAGCCGCAGAGCCGGGCGGAGAGCAGCAGCAGCAGTGGGCGGACGCGTTTGCCTCCGCTGCTCAGAATATGGGCGGCGACTGTGTTGACCAGGGTGACGCTGGAATCGAGGTTCTGGCGGACTTGATGTTCGACGCCGTCCAGTTCAGCGCGATAGGCTTCCCAGACGTCTGCCATGCTGTTGATGGTCGAGGTGCTGGGTCCGTTCGACATGCCGCGGATGGTAGGGCAGTAGAGTAAACAAAGTCAAGCAAGGTCAAGCGAGTTTGGCTTGGATCGACCGGCGCAATCTTGACAGGGCGGGAGCCCATCCAGTAAGGTGCATTGCAGAAAAGAATGAGAGAAAGACCGCTGATAAAACGACACGATATCGCGTGCTTGCCTCTATTATGTGCGAGTGGCCGCTGACCGCGAAGCCATCACCTTATTTCTCTAGCAACAAGAGATTGCCATGATGCGGATACCCGGGCTTCCACCGAAGCAAGGCCTCTATGACCCTGAACAGGAAAAGGATTCCTGCGGGGTGGGGTTTGTTTTGAATTTGAAAACCCAGAAGTCCCATTCAGTTCTGTGTCCTGACTCCACGAATTCCGGTTATCAGATGTACCACGGTGAGAAGAAGCGATGACGATTCCAGGGTTACCACCAAAGCAAGGCTTATACGATCCCAACCAGGAAAAGGATTCCTGCGGGGTGGGGTTTGTCGTCAATATCCAAGGCCAGAAGTCCCACCAGATCGTGCAGCAGGGCCTGCAGATTCTAGAAAATCTAACCCATCGCGGCGCGCAGGGGTGCGACCCCCATACCGGCGACGGCGCGGGTATTCTCCTTCAGGTCCCGCATGAATTTTTGAAGCGCGCGGCCGGCGATATCGGGATCGCGTTGCCGAATGCCGGCGAGTATGGCGTGGGCATGGTGTTTCTGCCGCCCCAGGCCGACCGGCGGCAGCAGTGCGAGCGGTTGTTTGCGAACATGATTGCCGAAGAAGGTCTGCGGCTGCTGGGCTGGCGCGACGTGCCGGTGAAGAGCGATGCCATCGGGCCGGTGGCGCGCAGCACCGAGCCGTTCATGCGGCAGGTCTTTATCGCCCGCGATGTGCTCAATGAAGCGCAGTTCGAGCGGAAGCTCTATGTGGTCCGCAAGCGGGCCGAGACCGCCGTGGGCCAGTCGGCCATCCAGGGGCGCGAGTATTTTTATATCCCCAGTTTGTCGGCGAATACGATCGTCTACAAGGGGCTGCTGCTGCCCCATCAGATGTCGGCCTATTATCAAGACCTCAAGGATGCGAGTTTGACGAGCGCATTAGCGCTGGTTCATTCGCGGTTCAGCACCAATACCTTCCCGACCTGGCCGCTGGCCCATCCCTACCGCTATATGTGCCACAACGGCGAGATCAATACGCTGAAGGGCAATGTGAATTGGATGCGCGCCCGCCAGGGGCGGCTCAATTCCGACCTGTTCGGCAAGGACCTCGAAAAGCTCTACCCGATCGTGTCCGAACAACAGAGCGACTCGGCTTGTCTGGACAATGCCATTGAGTTCTTGACCATGGGCGGACGGTCATTGCCGCATGTCATGATGATGCTTATTCCCGAGCCCTGGGTCGCCAATCCGCAGATGGATCTGGACCGCCGCGGGTTCTATGAATATCACGCCGCGATGCAGGAGCCGTGGGACGGTCCCGCGGCGGTCTGTTTCACGGACGGCAAACTGATCGGCGCCACGCTGGATCGGAACGGCCTGCGCCCCTGCCGCTATCTGGTGACCACCGATGGCGTTGTGGTACTCGCGTCGGAAGCCGGAGTGCTGCCGATGGAGCCGCACAAGATTCGGCAGAAGGGTCGGCTCATGCCGGGCCGCATGTTCCTGATCGACACGGTCCAGGGGCGTTTCATCGACGACGAGGAAGTGAAAGCCGAGATCGTCAGCCGCAAGCCCTATCGCTCGTGGGTCACGCAATACCGGATTTCGCTGGATGAACTGCCGGAACCGTTGAACGTGCCGCAGCCGGATCATCCCACCACGCGCCAGCGGCAGCAGGCCTTCGGCTATACGGTCGAAGAGCTGAAGATGGTCCTGACGCCGATGGTGGTGAACGGGGAAGAAGCCATTTCCTCGATGGGGACGGATACGCCCTTGGCGGTGCTGTCCGACCGTCCGCAGCTGCTCTTCAAGTATTTCAAGCAGCTCTTTGCGCAGGTCACGAACCCGCCGATCGACCCGATCCGCGAGGAATTGGTCATGTCGCTCACGACCAGCATCGGGCCCAAGCCGAACTTGATGGATGAGAATCCTGAATCCTGCCGGCGCATCCGCGTGAAGCAGCCGATTCTGACGAACGCCGATTTGCAGAAGATCCGCGAGATCGCCGATCCCCATTTCAAGAGCAAGACGTTGCGGATGCTCTTCCGTGTCGCCGAGGGGCCGGAAGGATTGGGCGCGGCGGTGGACGATCTCTGCCGGCAGGCGTCGCAGGCGATCAAGGAAGGGTACACCTTCTTGATCCTCAGCGACCGCGGCGTGAATGACGAGTGGGCGCCGATCCCGAGCCTGCTCGGCGTAGCCGCCGTCCATCATCATCTCGTGCGCGAATGCACCAGAACCGAAGTCGGGCTGATCGTTGAAAGCGGCGAGCCGCGCGACGTGCATCATTTTGCCAGTCTCATCGGGTATGGCGCCGGGACCGTGAATCCCTATCTCGTGTTCGAATCGCTGGTGGACATGGAGCGCGACGGCTATCTGCCGGAAGGCCTCGACGCCCAAACCGCCGAGGGGAAATTCGTCAAAGCGGTCAATAAGGGCCTGCTGAAAGTCTTTTCGAAGATGGGCATCTCCACGGTGCAGTCCTATTGCGGCGCGCAGATTTTCGAAGCGATCGGCTTGAACCGCGATGTGATCGGCCGCTATTTCACCGGGACGCCGTCCCGGGTCGAAGGCATCGGCATTCGGGAGATCGGCGAAGAGACGCTGCGGCGGCATAAGCTGGCCTATGAGCCCGCGCCGATCAGACAGCTCGATTTCGGCGGGGAAATCCATTATCGAATCCAAGGCGAGCATCACAACTGGAATCCGGACACGATCTACAAGTTGCAGCATGCGACGCGGAGCAATGACCCCAAGACGTTCGCCGAGTTCTCCCAGCTCGTGAACGATGAGAGCAAGCGGCGTTCGAACTTGCGCGGGCTGCTCGACTTCAAGTTTCTGCCGGAGCCGATCTCGATTGATGAAGTAGAGTCGGCTAAGGATATCGTGAAGCGGTTTACAACCGGCGCCATGTCGTTCGGTTCGATCAGCCGGGAAGCGCACGAGACGCTGGCGATCGCGATGAACCGGCTTGGCGCGAAGAGCAATACCGGCGAAGGCGGCGAAGATCCTGAACGGTTCAAACCGCTGGCGAACGGCGATTCCAAGAACAGCTACATCAAGCAGGTGGCCTCGGCGCGATTCGGCGTCACCAGCCACTATTTGGTGAACGCGAAAGAACTGCAAATTAAGATGGCGCAGGGCGCGAAGCCGGGCGAAGGCGGGCAGCTGCCGGGCCACAAGGTCGATGAGAACATCGCCAAGTTCCGCTACGCGACGCCGGGCGTGCAGCTGATTTCGCCGCCGCCGCATCACGACATTTATTCCATCGAGGATCTGGCGCAGCTGATTTTCGACCTCAAGAACGCCAATCCCGACGCAGCCGTTTCTGTGAAGCTGGTGTCGGAGGTCGGGGTCGGCACGGTCGCGGCGGGTGTCGCGAAGGCGCATGCCGACAAGGTGCTCATCAGCGGCGATTCCGGGGGGACCGGCGCCTCGCCGTTGTCCTCGATCAAGTATGCCGGCGGGCCCTGGGAGCTGGGGCTGGCGGAAACGCATCAGACGCTGGTGCTGAACAATCTGCGCGGGCGGATTCGCGTGGAGACCGATGGGCAGATGAAGACCGGCCGGGATGTTGCCATTGCGACGCTGCTGGGGGCGGAAGAGTATGGCTTCGCCACGGCGCCGTTGATTATCGAAGGCTGCATCATGATGCGGAAGTGCCATCTCAACACTTGCCCGGTGGGCATCGCGACGCAAGATCCGGAGCTTCGCAAGAAGTTCAACGGCCAGCCGGACCACATCGTCAATTTCTTCTTCTTCGTCGCCGAAGAGCTTCGGCAGATCATGGCGAAACTGGGATTCCGGACGATCAATGAGATGGTCGGCCGTGTCGATAAACTCAAAGCGCAAAAGGCCATCGACCATTGGAAGGCCAAGGGGCTCGATGTCACGCCGCTGCTGACGGCGCCGGATGTCGCCGCGGATGTGCCGCGCTATTGCGTGCAGAAGCAGGATCACGGACTGGCAGCTGCGCTGGACAATCGCTTGATCGAGCTGTGCAAGCCGGCGCTGGACAACGGCGAAAAAGTAGTCTTGGATCTGCCGATCCGCAACGTGAACCGGACGGTCGGCACGATGTTGTCGAGCCGCATTGCGAAACAGCATGGGTTGGAGGGCTTGCCGCCCGATACCATCTCCATCAAGTTCAACGGCTCCGCCGGACAGTCGTTCGGCGCCTTCCTTTCGCGCGGCATCACGCTGACGCTGGAGGGCGAGTCGAACGACTATATCGGCAAGGGGTTGTCCGGCGGAAAAATCATCGTCTTCCCGCCGAAGAGCGCGATCTATACGCCAGAGGAAACGATTCTCGTCGGGAACACCTCGCTCTACGGCGGCACACAAGGCGAAGCCTATTTCTACGGCATGGCGGGCGAGCGGTTTGCCGTGCGGAACAGCGGCGTGCGGGCGGTCGTGGAAGGCGTTGGCGACCACGGGTGCGAATACATGACCGGCGGCGTCGTCGTGGTGCTCGGGCGCACCGGACGGAATTTCGCCGCCGGGATGTCGGGCGGTGTGGCGTTTGTATTGGACGAACTGGGCAAGTTTCCGGCGCGGTGCAATACCGGCATGGTCGAGCTGGAGAAAGTCACTGCCGCCGAAGACAAGAAACTGCTGCACGAAATGATTGCGGCGCACTTCATGTGCACCGGCAGCCGGAACGCAAAGCGCATCCTCGATGCATGGGACGCGATGCTGCCAAAGTTCGCGAAGGTCATGCCGGTGGATTACAAGCGCGTGCTGGAAGAGCGAAAGAAAAAAGCGGCGGCGAGCAAGTAGAAGGATACAGGGGATGGGCGATCCAAAAGGTTTTATGAAATATGCCCGCGAGGGCCCCAAGCGGAAGCCGGTCGAGCTGCGCGTGCTCGACTGGAAGGAAATGTACGAGCCCATCGCCGAGGACAAGCTCAAGGCCCAGGGCGCCCGCTGCATGGATTGCGGCGTGCCGTTTTGCCAGGGCACGACCGGCTGCCCGGTGGTGAACCTGATTCCCGAGTGGAACGATCTCGTCTACCGCGGCCGCTGGAAAGACGCGCTCAAGGCGCTGCACACCACGAACAATTTCCCTGAGTTCACCGGCCGGCTCTGCCCGGCGCCCTGCGAAGGCGCCTGCGTTCTCGGGATCAACGAAAACCCGGTCTCGATCCGCGTGCTGGAATGGAACATTATCGACCGTGGATTCAATGAAGGCTATGTCGAGCCGATCCTTCCGGTAGTCAAAACCGGAAAGACGGTGGCCATTGTCGGGTCAGGCCCCTCTGGATTAGCCGCCGCGCAGCAGCTTGCGCGCGCCGGCCATATGGTCACGGTGTTCGAGAAAGCCGACCGTATCGGCGGCTTGCTCCGCTACGGCATCCCCGATTTTAAAATGGAAAAATGGGTCATCGACCGGCGGCTGGAGCAGATGAAGGCCGAGGGCGTCGAATTCAAGACCGGCGTCACGATCGGGAACGATCTCACCGGCGAACAGCTGCGCCAGCAGTTTGATGCCGTGGGATTGACCATGGGCGCTGAGTTGGCGCGCGAGCTGCCGATTCCCGGCCGCGATCTCAAGGGCGTGCATCTGGCGATGGAATACCTCACGCAGCAGAACAAGCGGACAGCGGGCATCGCCATCGCGGATGAGCCGATCACGGCCAAAGGCAAGCGGGTCATCGTCATCGGCGGCGGCGATACCGGCTCCGATTGTGTCGGCACGGCCCATCGCCAGGGTTGCGCCGAAGTCCATCAGTTCGAGTTATTGCCGGAGCCGCCGCCGTCTCGCGCGAGCTCCACTCCCTGGCCACTCTGGCCGATGCAGTTGCGGACGTCGCATGCGCATGAAGAAGGCTGCGACCGCCAGTGGAGCATCTCGACAACCAAGTTCACCGGCCACAACGGCCATGTCACCAAGTTGCACGGGAGTCGCGTGAAGTTTGATGCAGGGAAGTTCGTCTCCATCCCCAACAGCGATTTCGAGATGGATGCGGATCTGGTGCTGCTCGCCATGGGCTTCACCGGCCCGGTGAAAAACGGCCTGCTCGACAGCCTCGGCGTGAAATACGATCAGCGCGGGGCCGTGTCGGTGGACGAGACCTTTATGACCAGCCTCGACGGCGTCTTTGCCGGCGGCGACACCAAGCGCGGGGCGTCTCTCATCGTCTGGGCGATCACCGAAGGGCGGCGGATGGCGGCGGGGATCAATCAGTACCTGCAAGCGGGGAAGTCGGCGAAGAAGTCAGTCTCGTAACGCGGCCGGACAGATAGCCGATCTTTTCTCGCTGGAGAATAGAGGAGGCGATGGAGCGACGAGCGAAGTCTTTATTTCTCTGGGTCATTGTCTGCCTCTTGTCCGCTTGTGCCGGGACTCTCCCGGAACCTAGACTCCAGACCTACGTCCCATCTTCCACAATGCAAGCGGGCGCACTTGCAGCCAGGCCCATGCCGCTTGACGTGGCGTTGGTGGTCATCAACGATGCGACGGGAAAGGATTCAGCGCCGCCGCTGTCCGGCGAGGAGCTTCGGCCTGTGCCGGAATTTTTCCGGGCCCTGGTGGAGCGCGACCTGCCTGTCAAAGTCGTGCGAGAGGCGCCGGTGCGCGTCGTCTTCGCCCGCACAGAAACAATTTCCTTGAAGCAGACCGCCGGGGAACAGGACGTCGAGATACTCCTGCTCGCCATTCTTTCGCACGTCGAGAACAGAAGCCAGGACAGCCTGCTGCTAGACGGTTCCCATGAAGGCGGCGGGGCGATGGGGACGGTGCTTGGCTCGGTGACAAGCGATTATGCGCTGGTGGAATTGGCGCTGTTGGATACGAAGGACGGCCGGGTGCTTGCGCACGCCGAAGGGCGGGGCTGGGCCACGCTCGAAGAGATCGATAGCGGACTTGCTTCCAACGTCTACCCGGCGATCCGGAAAGCGGGGCGCACGCAGCGCTACTTCCCGCCGCGCGAGGACCCGGCGAAACGCGCCACCCTGCATTGGGTGGCCGGAGAAGACGCGCTGAGCCAGGCGGTCGCGCACCTGAAAGAGAATTGGGGACGGTGAAGATCAGGAGAGGCTCGACGCAACTCCAAGCGCGTCGCCTCGCTCATTATCTGGGCCATCACCGGCGGGCGGAAAATGGCGGTGGGGATCAATCAGTATCTGCAAGCGGGGAAGTCCGTAAAGCAGCTGGCTTCCTAAAACGTTCTCTCTCTCAAATCTCCCTGCCACCTGATTAATCCTCTGTGCTCGCGGAACGCGCGGCCTCAGAAGGCCCCCGTTCGGCACGTGTCGCGAAAGTTCTGCTTCTCAGCCGCGCGAAACGAGGATGATGATGTGATGGATGTTGCCACAAAATCTCGGCGTCATCTCGGTCGACGCCTGCCGGTAATACTGGCTGGCGTTGTCCTGTCCCTCTGGACCGTGGCGATTGTCGGTTGTCTGCAAGGCGGGGAGGAGCCTGCCTCTTCCGCTACGGTGTTGATCTTCAAGCACGGGAAATTATCCGGCGACGCGACCGTTTTGCCGGGCCTGCTCCGCGAGTTTGAACAACGCCATCCCGGCCTAATCGTGCGCGAAGAGCTGTTGCCTGCGTCGTCGGACCGACAGCATCAATATTATGCGATGAATTTAGATGGAGGAAGCGCGCCGTTCGATGTGCTGGCCATCGATACCATCTGGGTGCAGGAGTTTGCCCAGGCAGGCTGGATCGGCCGACTGGACGACATCGTGCCGATGGGCGAACGAGCGGCCTTCTTCCCCAGTGCGGTCGCGGCGGCCACATTTGGAGGGCAGCTCTATGCCGTGCCCTGGTATATCGATGCGGGCATGTTGTACTACCGGCGCGATTTGCTCGACCGCTATGGCCTCATGCCTCCCTCGACCTGGGACGATTTGGTCCATGCGGCAACGGTGATTGTGGATGCGGAGCAGGATCGCCGGTTATCGGGATTTGTGTGGCAGGGAAAGCAGTATGAGGGATTGATCTGCACGACGCTCGATGTGCTCAGAAGTTATGGGGCGGACTTGTGGACCGGCGATCTCGATCAGGCCGAGCGCGGCCTTCAATTTTTGCGCGATACAATTGCAATGCACAAGGTGAGTCCCCCATCGACCAGCATGGCCGATGAGGAATCGACTCGGCACTTCTTCGGAGATGGCCAGGCGGTTTTCATGCGCAATTGGCCCTATGCCTGGCCGTTGTTGCAGCGCCAGGGATCTCCTGTTCGCGGAAAGATCGGCATGGCGCCTCTTCCATCCGTGCCCGGTCATGCCGGGGCGCCGGTTTTGGGTGGATGGTTGCTGGCGGTTGCGGAACAGTCTTCTCGGCGCGAAGCGGCTGGCGAGCTCGTCCGCTTTTTGACCTCACCGGATATCCAGCGTGCGATTGCCATCCAGCTTGGGTATAACCCGGCGCGCCGGGCGCTGTACTCGGACGCATCGGTGCTCGATGCCAGGCCGGAACTGATGGCTCTCTATCCGACGCTTCTTCAGTCGCAACCTCGTCCGGTGACGCCCTCGTACATCCTGCTATCTCAAGCTGCGCAGCCAGAAATCAGCGCCCTCGTCGTAGGGCGGAAAACACCGCGAGCGGTGTTGGACGCGGTTCGCCGTCAGGCGGATCGGTACATGGGCGGCGGAGCCGCTTCAGTTGCTGGAGCACGGCAATGACAGGCCCGCACTCGACAGGAGCAGGAGGAGTGAGGCGCGTGAGCCGTCTGTCGGAGCGCGCTTGGGGCTATCTCCTGGCGGCTCCGGCGTTTGTGCTGCTGGGATTCGTGGCGCTCGCTCCGATTGGAGCCGCCCTGTGGCTGAGTCTGTATCGGCGCATGCCGGTGTTCGGCCTGGATGAATTTATCGGAGCGGCCAATTACGTCCAGCTATGGAGCGACGAGCGGTTTTGGGCCGCGTGCCGCGTCACGCTGTATTTTACGACACTCTCGGTCACTGCCGAATTGGTGGTGGGATTTGGCCTGGCGCTCTTGCTGGATCGGCTCACGAGCCGATCTGGGCGGTCTTCGCCGTGGGAGCAAGCGATGGTTCTCTTGCCCTGGGCGGTTCCCACCGTGGTGTCGGCTCAAATCTGGAAGTGGCTCTACCAACCGGATTATGGCTTGCTCAACTACCTGCTTCTTCGGGTTGGATTGATCGACGCCCCGATCGATTGGCTCGCCGATCCGGACTGGGCGATCCATGCGGCTGTCGTCATGGATGTCTGGAAAACGACGCCGTTCGCGACCTTGTTGTTGTTGGCGGGCCTGAAAGCCTTGCCGCAAGATCTGTATGCCGCGGCCACAGTCGATGGCGCGGGACCGTGGGAGCGGTTTCGCCGGATCACGCTTCCGCTGTTGATGCCCATCGTCGTGATCGTGCTCGTGTTTCGCACGATGGACGCGGTGCGCGTGTTCGATGCGGTGTTTGTGCTGACGGGCGGCGGCCCGGGCAACACGACTGAAACGCTGTCGATTTATGCCTACAAAACATTGTTTCAGACGTTGCAATTTGGGTATGGCTCCGCACTGGCCACAGCGATGTTCATCCTTGTGGCGGGGCTTTCCGCGCTGTATGTCGTGCTGTTGCGGCGCCATTTTCAGGAGAGTGCCTGATGTCGGATATGACGGAGGATCGACCGCTCGGCAATGTGAGAACTCTTCGGCAGGTTGGCCTGAAGCTATGCCTCATGCTGTCTGTGGGGCTCTTCTGCCTGGGGCCGATTCTCTGGCAGGCGGTAACGTCGGTCAAGCTCGATCAGGATCTCGTGCGGCTGCCGCCGATCCTCCCGGAGCAGATGACGCTCTCCCATTATGGGAGAGTTTTATTCGAATCTCCGATCGCCCAGTCGCTGGCGAACAGTCTGATCGTGGCGGTTAGCGCCACCACGGTCTCCATTGTGGTGGGGACGTTGTGCGCCTTTGCGCTGGCGCGTTTGCCGATTGCTGGTAAGCCGGTCATTCTCGGATTGGTTCTGTCGACCTCGATGTTCCCGCCAATTGCGGTGATCAGCCCCTTGTACTTATTGATGCGCGAGCTCGGTCTTCGGGATACGCTGCTGGCCGTGGGCCTTACCCATGCGGTGTATTCGCTGCCCCTCGCCGTCTGGCTCTTGACGAGTTTCTTCCGGCAATTGCCAGCGGAACTGTACTATGCCGCGCGTGTCGATGGCTGCACGCCGCTGCGTGCGCTGTTCACGATATTTTTTCCATTGGCGCGCCCAGGTCTTGCCGTCGCGGCATTGTTGGTATTCATTTATTCATGGAACGAGTTCATGTTCGCCTTGACCCTCACCGCCAGCGATGCGACGCGAACCGCCCCGGTCGCGGTCGCGCTATTTCCAGGGCTCTATGAAATTCCGTGGGGCGATATCGCGGCCGCCTCTCTTGTGGTGACGCTTCCTGTCGGAGCATTAGCTATTTTGTTTCAACGGCACATCGTGGCCGGATTAACGGCCGGGAGCGTGAAGGGGTAAGACGCGATGGCGGAAGTGCGATTGGAACATCTCTCGAAACGATATGGCGCGACGAATGTGCTTCCGGACGTGACCCTGACGATCAACGAAGGAGAGCTGTTTGCGGTCGTCGGTCCCTCAGGATGCGGGAAATCGACGCTGTTGAACCTCCTTGCCGGATTAGATCGACCGACAGCCGGCCGCATCTTGTTCGACGGAGAAGATGTGACAGAACTGGAGCCGCGCGCGCGCGACATCGCGCTCGTCTTTCAGAGTTATGCGCTCTACCCGCATATGACGGTGCGCGGCAATCTGGCGTTTCCCCTTCAAGTAACGAAGCGCCGGCATGGATTCGATCGTCGCCGCATCGAAGAAGAAGTGCAAAAAGTAGCTGGGTTTCTTGGATTGATCCCGTTGCTCGACCGGCGGCCGCGTGAGTTGTCGGGTGGCCAGCGGCAACGGGTGGCGCTCGGCCGGGCGCTCATCAGAAAGCCGCGGGTTTTTTTGATGGATGAGCCGCTGTCGAATCTCGATGCGAAGCTGCGGGCGTCGATGCGCGCGGAACTGCGGCGATTGCACGAAGAGCTGAAGATCACCACGATCTATGTGACGCACGATCAGACGGAGGCAATGACGCTGGCCGACCGATTAGCGGTATTCAATCATGGCGAGGTGCAGCAAATCGACCACCCGCACGAGATCTATGCGCGTCCTGCCAACATGTTTGTCGCCGGATTCATGGGTTATCCGCCGATGAATCTGCTCGACGCGCATCGTGAGGGCCAGACGCTTCGAGCCGGGCCCATTCGGCTGCCGTTAGCGGAGACGGGAGCCCAGCATCTTCTGGATCAACCTCTCATCATGGGAATCAGACCGGAAGTCGTGGCCATTACATCTGTTGCGGCAACAGGGGAGGGGGCTGTATCGGGAATCGTTCGACTCGTCGAGCCGTCTGGAGCCGGAATGTGGGTCACGGTAGACCTTCAGGATGCTCAAGCCATGACAGTCATCGGGTTAACGGAGGCCGGATTTATTCCAAACGTGGGCGACAGCGTTGCGGTGTCGGTACGCCGGGCATCCATTCATCTCTTCGAGCGGGCGACCGGGAAAAGAATCGGTTCGGCCTAGAGACGGCAGGTGCGCTGCCTTAGAACAATCAGCGCCGTTGAGCCGGTCTGCTCCATTATCAGCGAATGGCGTGTTTCCTTGCGGCTTGCTTCTCCTGGCCCGCGTGTGTAGTATTTTATTATTCGTACACATTCCATGTCGGAGGTGCTATGCGTACCAACATCGTGATCGACAATAGCTTGATGCAGCGGGCGATGAAGGCCACCGGGCTTTCGACGAAGAAAGCGGTGGTAGAAGAGGGGCTTCGATTGCTGATCAAGGTGAAGAGGCAAGAAGGCATCCGCCAGTTGCGTGGCAAGATTGAGTGGGAGGGAGATCTCGGCGCGATGCGGGAGGGGCGTATCAAGGCGGCATCATGATCATTGTCGATACGACGGTGTGGATAGATTACTTTCGGGGAGCACGCACTTCCCATGCCGACTGGCTCGATGCGCAGCTGGCAAGAGAGCGCATTGGCCTTACCGATTTGATTCTCTGCGAAGTGTTACAAGGTCTCACCACAGACAAGCAATTTGAGGCGGTTCGAGCGGAGCTGATGAAGTTTGCAGTTTTTGAGACGGGGACGGTTGAAGTCGCTGTCGAAGCGGCTCTTAACTATCGGCGCTTGAGAGCCGCTGGGCGAACCGTGCGCAAGACCATCGATTCTCTGATCGCGACGTTTTGTTTGTTGGAGGGGCATGCCTTGCTGCACAATGACCGTGACTACGATTCGTTTGAAGAAGTGCTCAGTTTGAATGTCATCCACCCATGAGAGGAATCAGGAGATATGACGCAACAACAATATCCCCGCAGTCCCAAAGCGCTTCTCGGTGGCATTGCCCATCTGGGGCGGTTTATCGACAAGGTTAAGCTTCGTCATGCCGGCCAGATTCAGGATTACAACTACATTACGGTTGGATTCGACAAGTACCTGATCGACTTTTTGGCGATCGATCCGAAGGCCTTCGAGCAGAAGGTGCTGGCTGGCGGCACAGATGAGCAAGTGCTGGCCTGGGTGGTGGTGAACGGCAAGCCGCATTCGCATGAGGAGATTGCACAGTGGTCGCAAGGGTTGCTCTCTTCCGGCCCTAAGGATGATGCGACGCGCGCACGGCTCCAGGGGCGTCTGGATGAAATTGCGAGGAAGCGCGGCGTGCCAGTCAGCTCGCTGCCGCCAGCTTCCCTGTGGGTCGACGCGATCGAACTCGACGAAGGCCGCATGTAGGAGATTCCTATGCAGATGATGATGCTGGCCTTCCGCTCCTCGCTGAAGGAACAGGTGCATGCGTTGCTCCATCGGTGCGAGGTGAATGCCTTCACAGAGGTGAATGAGACGGTCGGTTACGGTCAGACCGGTCCAGCAGAGGGGCTGGCGTTCTATCCCGGCACCAATTCGGTTATTCTCGTCGCGCTCGATGACGACCGTCGGCTACGTGTTACGGAGGCGGTGACAGCCTGGTGCATGGAATCAGAGGGGCATCCTGGTTGGCAGAAGCCGTCTATTCGTGTGTTTGCCTGGCCTTGCACGCAGATCGTCTGAGACAGTCCTTGTTGCGGCAATAACTCTTCAATAATTTGTCGTTCGATTTCAGCCACAATTCGAGTGGGAGAAATCTGAAAACTTGTTGGCGCCAAGAGCGCTGTATGGTTAGGTGTGGGGTCCGAGAAGGATGGGCCTTCGTATCGGATAGATGATCTCTGGATGGAGGATGGCATGAAGAAGACCGTCTCGATGGTGATGGCTGTGGTCGTGTTTGCGGCCTATACACAGGTGTTCGCGCAGGCGCCGGCAACTGATCCGGCGGCAGTTCCTGCCCCTGCACCAGTCCCGGCTCCTGCTCCCCAAGCCACGCAACCGGCTTCTGCGCCGGCTTCGGCACCGGCCGTTGAAGGAGAGAAGAAGAAAGACCGGCATGAGGGGGAAGACGAGCAGGAGGGGAAAGGCAAGGGCAAGGGGAAGAAACGCGGAAAAGGGCATGGCAAGAAACATGGCTTAGATCGGGCCGATGAAGCGGCCGGTGAGCATGGGAAGCACGGCCGTGACAATGCTCGGGGACGCGGCAAGCATGGCGACCGCGAGAAGCACGGCGATCGCGACAAGCATGATGAGACGGACAAGCACGAAGACGGCGACAAGCACTAATCGGGTGTCCTGCTTTGGCGGGAATGCAGAATGACGCGGCGGCCGGTTCGAAAGAGCCGGCCGCTTTTTATTTAGAGGAAGGCCGGGAAAGATAGAGGGATGCGAATGCGGAAGGTCTAGACCGCAGGAAGGGTCAGGAGTTTTTTCATCTCGCAGTGTGCCATGACGACTTCGGGGGCGCGCTGCAGCGCTTCATAGTAGCTGCGCTCAAATCCATCGCCCAATTCTGAGGGGCGGATCATGCCGCGGACTTCCGTGAGGATCTGCGCGACATCCTCCAGCGACAGGGCGCATCCTTCATCCAGCATCTCATCGATGCGGACTACCACATTGGACAGCGGATGCAGCCAGGTGAACCAGGGATCGTTCATGACGAGTTGCAGCAACTGCCCGGTCGAATCCACGCGGCCGTAGATTCGCTCGAACGTGAGCTGCTCCGCCACAATCAGGGCTTTGTGGAGCCCCAACAGCCCATGACGCACATCGGTCAAGGTGCGGCGCAGCGGATCGGTTGTTTGTATCGTGGATTGTTGCGATGACGTAGCCATAGAGAAATTCTAGCAGGGTTTTTGAATTTTGCAGGGCGATCGATCCCCGATCGCTCTGGTCTCGCCTCGCTATCAGTATCGGCAGGTGCATGCCACCACTGTAGCGCCTTCCAAGAGGGTTATCGTTAGCGCCCGAATCGACTGACTCCTGGTGGGGGAGGCGGATGTTGAGGAGAAGGGGCGGGGGAT
>JADLEJ010000049.1 GCA_020846195.1 Nitrospira sp. | reverse complement strand
TCGAGCCAGACAGTATCGTGAAAAAAGATGGGGTGAGTGACGGGTTTCGAACCCGCGACCTCCGGATCCACAATCCAGCGCTCTAACCAACTGAGCTACACCCACCATCAGGGAGGAAGAAAACCTCGCACGCGGAGACGGATCTTAGCAAAGAGCAGTGACGCGCCGCAACTCGACACGGCCAGGCCTATGGGCGGGCATCGAACGCCGTTTGCATCTCGCTCACGATCTCCGTCACCGTGGCCACCGGATCGGCGGCATCCCGGATCGGCCGGCCAATCACGAGATAATCGGCCCCAGCGGCAATCGTCTGAGTCGGTGTTGTCGCGCGGGCATGGTCGTCCACACCCTTTCCCGCTGGGCGCACGCCCGGCGTGACGATGAGAAACCGCGGACCGACCTTCTGCCGGATCGCCGCCGGTTCCTCCCCGGACGCCACCACCCCATCGCACCCGACTTCGGAGGCCAGCAGCGCCCGGGCGGTCACAAGATCCTGCACCGTTCGCTGAATCCCCATATCGCGGAGATCGTGACTGTCGAAATTCGTCAGGACGGTCACCGCCAGCAATTTCAAATCCGACCCTTCCCGCCCCTGCACCGCCGCCGCCAGGGCCTTGCGATTGGCATGCACCGTGAGAAAATCGACGCCCATGGCTGCGACCTTGGCCGTCGCCCGTCGAACGGTCTCTTCGATATCGAGAAACTTCAGATCGAGAAACACTCGCATCTTTCGATCGAGCACACGCTTAATCATGTCCGGCCCAGCGGCGGTATACAGCTCGAGTCCGACCTTCACAAAAGAGATCTGTCCCTGGAGCCGGTCTAATAACCGCTCCGCTTCGACGACTGACGGAACGTCGAGCGCGAAGATCAACCGGTCGCGTGCAATGATTTTTGCCATAGGATTCCTTTTGAAGAGGTCGCCAGATTGGTTGACGGCTCACCGTCCCCTATGCTACATATTTTGCTCTTTTTTTGGAGGAATAGACAATGCCTGTGATCCACAAGTCCACTCTGCGCAGTGCCCGTCAGGCCGAACGCCGCCGCGATCGGAACAAAGCCACGTTGAGCGCGGTCAAGACCCTGATCAAGAAAGTGCAATCGGCCGTGGCCGACAAGAAAGCGGATGACGCCAAGACCGCGTTGCGCGCAGCCTCCTCGGCTCTCAGCAAAGCCGTGACTAAGGGAGCCCTGAAGCCCAACACCGCGTCCCGCCGCATCTCCCGCTTGACCCAGCACGTCAACGGCCTGTCCGCTTCCCGCTCGTAATCGTTCTCACGTTCGAGACGACTCGCGACGCGCCCCGCACGGCCTGGGCTGGCGACCGCTTGGGCGCGTCGGGCTGCGTTTGCTGCACGGACTGGCAGAGCTGCAGCAGCACACGTTCCATAACCATTTTGGGATGGCCGCTGCTGCCTCCTTTGAGCTGCCCGTCGGCTTCTAAAAACAGCCGCAGCGCATCCCGCACATGCCCATCCGACAACCGGCCCAGGAACGTCTTCACTTGCATCGGGTCCATGCGCAAAGTCCGCGCGGCCTCTCCCTCGCGGCCCCCCTCGCGAAGCAGTTCCTTCATTTTCCAGATCCGTCGATACTGCCAAGCCAGCGAGCCGAGGATGCGCAGCGGCGCCTCGCCGGCCTCTAGATTCCTGGCCAAAATCGACAGCACCCGTCCGCGCTGAGCCTCGGCGATGGCTAGCGTGAGATCGAACACCGACGCGCCGGGCTCGACGCCGCGCAGCTGATACACATCGGCTTCCGTCGCCTGGCGATCGGTCGTGATATAGGACGCGAGCTTTTCGAGTTCGCGCCGGACAGCGTACAGGGAGCCTCCGGACGTTTCTTTGAGCACCCCCACGGCCTTCTCATCCAGCTTCACGCCAAGCCGTTGCGCATCCCGGCTCACCCAAGGCCCTAATTGGATATCGCGCAGCGGGGAACAGTCGATGGTTACCGCGGCGCGCCCGAGCGCCTGGGAAAACTTCAGCCGGCCATCCAGCTTGCTGCTGACGAAAATCACCGTGGTCGTCTGCACTGGAGCGGCCAGGTACGGGAGCAGGACTTCGGCTTCGCGGGCGGATATTTTCTCAGCGCCTTTCACCAAGACCACCCGGCGCTCGGCAAACACCGGCACCTCCAACGCACAGGTCAGGATGTCGCTTCCGGCCGCCTCGTCGCCGTAAAAAACGTCGAAATTAAAATCTCCACCTTCTCCAAGCAGCGCGGTCTTGAGGGTGGTCACGGCTTCATCGCGCAGGAGATCTTCTTCCCCCGTCACCAGATACACTGACGCGGGAGGCTGCTGCTTCAACGCCGTATGGAGTTGCAATGGACTGAGCGCGGTTCCCATCACGTCCTCGATGATATGCTACTTGGCGGCCGGCGCCGCAAGCGGCGCCTCAGCCGCAGGCTTCGTGAGCCCGCCTGTTTCGATATGCAGCAGAAACCGTGACGCCAGATCCTCCGCCACAAACCGGCCTGCCTGTTCCAGCGCGCGGTTCTGAAGCGCCCGGTTAAACTGAAGATCGGGGGTGATATAAAACTCGGAGGAGCCTTTGGCGATCTGCGACCAGACCAGCTTCTTCGTGCGCGACTCTTCAATCTTCACAACGACCGTCACGTCGGCCCGGCTTTCCAACGTCGTGGCCGATCCCGTCTGATTGCCCGGCGTCGGCGTCAGCGAGAAACTCAACGTCGGCACGCTGACCGACAGAATCTGCCCGGTCAGAACCAGATCCGCCGCCTCGCTGTCCGGCACGACTTGAGCGCCGCTGCCGGACGAGAATTCTTTCCGCAGATAATTCGTGTACCGGGTTTCCAGGTTCGGTTCAAAACTGTTGTTGATCAACGTACGAATAACCAGGCGTGGGACCGGCTGATCCGAGGCCCGTGCCGTCGTTCCTCCGATGGTTGGCCCCGCGCCGTCCACTCGAAACTGATAGCCGCACCCGGCCAGCAGCAGTAGACAGGCCGCCGACGCCAATGGCGCCCCCCAGCGCGCTATGGTACGGAATTGCGTCATATGACGAAATTCACGAGTTTCTTCTCGACGTAGATTGTTTTTTTCGGTTCGCCGCCTTGCAGCCACTCCGCCACAATCTCACGGGCGGCGCGCTCCACTGTGTCGCGCGCGGCGTCCGCCGCTATCTCGATCTTCCCGCGCAACTTGCCGTTCACCTGCACCGGGATCGTCAGCCGGTCGCTCACGATCAGCGCCGGATCGAAGACCGGCCAGGGCTGCCGAGACACGCTCGGTTCATGCCCGAGAATCGCCCACAGTTCCTCAGCCACATGCGGCGCAAAGGGCGAGAGCAGCAGGACAAACGGTTCGAGCAACGCCCGAGAACGCTGCTCCGCCTTGGTCATCTCATTGGTGAAGACCATCATTTGCGCGATCGCGGTGTTGAAACGGAGTTCCTCGATATCTTCCGAGACCTTCTTGATCGTCTGATGCAACAGCCGCTGTTGCTCGAGACTGGCCGGCGCCGACACTACTGCCGCAGACAGCCCACCCTCTTCCGTTACCATTAATCGCCAGGTCCGTTCCAAAAACCGGGTGACTCCTTCCACTCCGCGCGTACTCCAGGGCTTCATCGCCTCCAGCGGCCCCATGAACATTTCGTAGAGCCGCACGGCATCGGCGCCGAACTGATCCATCATGTCGTCGGGATTCACCACGTTCCCGCGCGATTTGGACATCTTCTGATTGTCCTCGCCCAGCACAATGCCCTGATGCACAAGTTTCTTGAACGGCTCCGGCGTGCTCACCACGCCGATATCGTAGAGCACCTTGTGCCAGAAGCGTGAATAGAGCAGGTGCAACACGGCATGTTCGCTGCCGCCGACGTAGAGATCGACCGGCATCCAATAGCGCTCCATCGCCGGATCGACGAGCTGCGCCTGATTCTTCGGATCGATGAAGCGGAGGTAGTACCAGCAGGAACCGGCCCACTGCGGCATCGTATTCGTTTCACGCCTGGCCGGTTTCCCAGTCTCGGGATCGGTCGTGGCCAGCCACTCCTCGAGATTTGCGAGCGGACTTTCTCCGCTGCCGGATGGTTTGAAATTGCTCGTTTCCGGCAGGAGCAATGGCAGCTGTTCCTCGAGCAACGGGCGGGATTCCCCATCCCTCCACACGATCGGGAAGGGCTCGCCCCAATAGCGCTGCCGGGCAAAGAGCCAGTCGCGTAGCTTATAGTTGATCGCCTTCTTGCCGGTGCCCCGCTGTTCCAGCCAGGCCGTGATCGCCGGAATGGCCTCAGCCGGTTTCATGCCATTCAAAGACAAAGACCCGTCCGGCATGGCCGAGTTGACGACCGTTCCGCGGTCCGTCGCGACAAACGCCGCCTCTTGGACGTGGCCGCCTTCAATCACCTCTCGAATCGGCAGCCGATAGGTCTTGGCAAAAGCCCAGTCCCGCTCATCATGCGCCGGAACGGCCATGATCGCGCCAGTGCCGTAACTCATGAGAACGTAATCGGCCAGCCAGACCGGCAGCCGTTCGCCATTCACCGGATTGATCGCGTAGCCGCCCGTGAAGACGCCGGTCTTTTCCTTGTCCAGTTCCTGCCGCTGCAGATCGCTTTTCCGCGCAGCCGCTTCTCGATAGGCGCCAACTGCGGCCTTCTGAGCGGCGCCGGTCACGACATCGACCAGCGGATGTTCCGGCGCCAGCACCATATACGTCGCGCCGAAGAGCGTATCCGGCCTGGTGGTAAAGACTCGGATGGCGCCCTTGGCATCGGCCAGAGCGAAATCGACTTCCGCGCCGATGGAGCGGCCGATCCAATTCTTTTGCATTTCGAGCGTGCTGGCGGGCCACTCCACCAATTTCAAGTCTTCGAGCAGCCGGTCGGCGTAAGCCGTGATCTTCAAGACCCACTGACGCATCGGCTTGCGAATGACGTCGAACCCGCCAACCTCGCTCTTGCCGTCGACGATTTCTTCGTTTGCCAGCACCGTCCCGAGCGCCGGGCACCAATTGACCGGCACCTCGGCCACATAGGCCAGCCCGCGTTTATAGAGCTGGAGGAAAATCCACTGTGTCCAGCGATAGTAGCCGGGATCGGTGGTGCTCAACTCCCGCTCCCAATCGTAGGACAATCCCACTCGCTTCATCTGCCGTTTGAATGTCGCGATGTTTTGCGCCGTGGTAAGGGCCGGGTGCACGCCGGTCTTCACCGCATACTGCTCAGCTGGCAGACCGAATGCATCCCACCCCATCGGATGGAGGACATTGAATCCCTTCATGCGCTTGTATCGGGAGACGATATCGGTGGCGGTATACCCCTCCAGATGCCCGACGTGGAGGCCGGACCCGGAGGGGTAGGGAAACATGTCGAGGCAATAGAACTTGGGCTTCGAAGGATCGTTCATGGCCCGGAACGGGCGATGTTCTTCCCAATAGGCCTGCCACTTCGCCTCAATGGCGTGATGATCGTACCCTTTTGCCATGACTCTCCGGGGGGATTAAAAAATCGTGGAACTCTAACACAGACCGGCAGGGGCAACAACAACGAGGAAGGGAGCTGGAAGCGGGTAGGGGCCGGCCTGAACCGATTGACCGGCCCCCGAAGAAATCCTAGAAGTGGTAGCCGACACCGAAGACAAAGTGATGAAGCGTCGCGATAGCGTTGACGCCAAAATGGTTGACGTTAGCCTGCCCGGACAAATCGAGCCGCGCATAGTTGAACTTCCATTCTCCAAACAGCGACACATGATCGGTTATCCGATAACGCATGCCGACTTGCGTATTCAAACCGACTCCCGTATTCGACTGGGAATAGGCTTGCCCGGAGGCAGAAGAAGTGAGTTGCTGCTGATGCAAGAAAAACACGCCGGGCCCAATGCCGGCATACGGCTCGAATGCGCCGGCCTGATACCGCACCATCAAGAGCGGCGAGACGATGACCAGGCGGTTAGTTGCGCCCCCTTCGTCCTGCAACACAGTCCCCGTTCCTGGAACTCCCAATGTCAACCGCTGTTGAGGCCGATGCGGATTCGTGACAAAGCCTTCCAGCTCGACGCCCAGCCAGGGCAGCTTCTCAAAATAATGACCGAGTTTGAGCCCATACATCAGCGCATTATTAAGATCAATGCTCGACATGGTTGTCCCGACCGGCAGGCCGGAATAGGTAGGGTCGTTCGGTCGCGTCCGTGCCGTATCCTGCGCGAGGGTGTAGCCGATCTGCCCGGCCACATAGGTTTCCGCGTAGGCAGCAGTACCGGGAATCGCGGCCAATAGCAGCATCCCCCCCAGCCACCGCCCGATCTTGTTCGAAGCCCGTTGCACCGTACGATGTTCCATTTCCCCTCCCTTTTATCGATGGTCTATCGCGATTATCTATCTCGATGAATTCCCGCCCAACCAAAATCGTCATTCCCATCGCTGTATGGTGTAAGAATACGGGAGAGGGCACGATCTGAATATTGTTCAGAGGAAGGGGAAGGCACCCTACAAAAGGGGAGCCAAGGTCACGATGGGACTGTATTCCACCTACATATTTCCACGCCTGATGGACCGGATCATGAGCGGGGCCGGATTTCAACGCCTTCGGAACGAGGTGCTGAAATCGGCACGGGGCGAGGTGCTGGAAGTCGGGCTGGGGACGGGATTAAATCTCCCCCATTACCCCACCGGTGTCTCGCGGCTGCGAGCGGTCGATCCCGCGCCTCTGCTCCCGAATCGCGTGGCGAAACGAGCAGCAAATGTCTCTTTTCCCGTTGAGCTTTCCCGCACTGGCGCCGAGCAGCTCCCCTACGAAAATCGCTCCTTCGATTACGTCGTGAGCACCTGGACCCTCTGCACCATTCCTGATACAGGACAAGCCTTACGCGAAGTCCGTCGAGTCCTCAAACCCAACGGGCATCTCCTCTTTCTAGAGCATGGCCGAAGCGACGATGCCCGGACCGCCGCCTGGCAGGACCGGCTGAACCCTGTCCAGAATGTGATCGGCTGTGGGTGCAACCTGAACCGGCGCATCGATCAGCTCATCAGCGAAGCGGGGCTGCACATCCTGCAACTCGATCGCTTTGCGATGGAGGGAGTCCCGCGTATTGGGGGAGAGTTGTACCGTGGCATCGCCAGACCAAACCAGACAAGCGTCAGCGTTCCGCTAAAAACGGAGAGCCATTGAGCAACGCCGTCATGCGCTCAATCGACATGAATCGGCTCGACGCCTCGGCCGGCAATCGAGAACTGGACTTGGCGCTATGGACAATCTGAGCCAGGCCGAACTGCTGCGCGGCCTGGAGGCACCCCTCATCGTCGTCCACAAATAGCGCGCGCGCCGGATCGAACCCGACGAGTTGCTGGCAAGCGGGCCAATACTCCTGGCGCATTTTGAGATACCCCACTTCAAACGCATCGACGATCCGATCCACATAGCGATCCAGACCGGTCTTAGCGGTTTTGACTTCAACTCCTGCGATATGGGCATTGGTCAAAATGGTAACCCGTTTCCCGCGCCGGCGAAGTTCCGTGAGAAAAGATTCCGCGCCCGGCAGGAATCCGATCATATGATTCAATTCCCGGTGCATGGCGACCACGTCGATCCCCACCCGATCGGTCCAATAGTGGAGATCGGTCCAGGCCAATTCCCCTTCCACCGACCGGTACATCGCCATCAGGCGCTCGCGCGACTCTTCGAACGGGATTCCGTGGATCGCCGCATAACGGCGCGGCAGCTCTTCCTCAAAAAAGAAGTTGTCGAAATGCCGGTCGAGCAGCGTGCCGTCCATGTCGAGCAAGACGTCGTCGATCCCGGCCCAATTGACGATCACTGGTTTCATAATTCGCGAAGTGTACCTGAGGCCGGTTGTGTTTGCCAAAATTCATGTGATACGGTCCCTCACTTATGAAAAAGATGCGCGACTCCCCGGCCAAGGCCAAAAGCCTCCCCTTCAGTTCCGACGCCCCGATGCCGCTCGTCGCCATCATCGGCCGGCCGAACGTGGGCAAATCCACGCTCTTCAACAAAATCCTCGGGGTGAAAACCGCCATCGTGGACGACGTGCCCGGCGTCACCCGCGACCGCAACTATGCGGATGCGACCTATCGCGACCGTAAATTCCGGCTGGTCGATACCGGTGGACTCGATCTCTCCGCGTCAGACGGGATGCTGACACTGATTCGCCGGCAATCCGAGCTGGCCATCGCCGAAGCCGATATTCTCATGTTTATTCTGGACGGCCGGGCGGGTTTGACACCGCCGGATCACGAAGTCGTGAAGCTCTTGCGCGGCGTGACCAAGCCCATCTTCTACGTCATCAATAAAATCGATACGCCCAAAGCCGAGCCGCTCGTCGCGGACTTTTATCAGCTGGGAAAAGCCGAGCTCCACGCCGTCTCCGCCGAACATGGCATCGGCGTGTCCGAATTGCTGGACGACCTCTATCCGCTGCTGCCCGCCGCCGATGAGGCCGCTGAGCCGGCTCACCTGCCAAGGATTGCGCTCGTCGGCCGCCCGAATGTGGGCAAATCGACGCTGACCAACGCGGTCCTGGGGGAAGAACGCGTGGTCGTCAGCGATATGCCCGGAACCACGCGCGACCCGATCGATTCGCTCGTCACGCATGACGGGCACCACTATATTTTCACGGATACCGCCGGCATCCGGCGCCGGGGCCGCATCGAGCCAGGGCTTGAAGGCTACAGCGTCATGCGCTCGCTGCGAGCCATCGGCCGCTCCGATGTCGCGGTCCTGCTGCTCGACGCGGTGGAAGGCGTGACGGAACAGGACACGAAAATCGCCGGAGCCGTGCTCAAGCAAGGACGTGCCTGCATGCTGCTCGTGAATAAATGGGATCTTCGCGCCAACGACGCCGAAGCCCGCGAGGAATATGAACGGGAACTGCACCGGCGCTTTCCGTTCCTGACCTGGGCGCCGGTCTTATTCGGGGCCGCGGCTCAGCCGGACTCGCTCAATCAGTTGTTCCCCACTATCAATGGCGTCTATGCGTCGTTCAACAAGCGTGTCCCGACCGGGGCGCTCAACCAATGGCTGCAGAAAATTCTTGAAACGCATCCTCTCCCTGTCCGCAAAGGCAAACCCTCCAAAACGTCGAAAGCGGCCTTCATGACCCAAGTGGCCACGAAACCGCCCGCCTTCGCCTTGTTTTGCGGACACCCACAAGATGTCGGCCCCGCGTATACCGGATTCCTTGAACGGCAGCTCCGGGAGGCCTACGGATTTTCAGGCACACCGTTGCGGCTGCTCATCCGCAAAAAATAACCGCTTTCTCGCAAATGCTCTCTAGGCGGTTTACCTCGCACCGTGACGGAACGAACGGGTTTGCGCTTGACTCGACTCCACCCTCATGTTATTCGCAGACTAGCTGGATCGAAACGTGAACGGCTCATTGCCTGAACCAAACTACCCTACGATCATGACACCACCATCAATGAACATCCGCCTTGCACTCCTCTGCGCCACGCTGAGCGGTCTCTTGCTGCAAGGATTCCCCGCATCGAGTGTCGCGCAAACGCTCCCCGAAGCCCCATCGGAGCCGGCCGCCACGACCGATCACGATGAGACCGGCCCCTCTATCGCCCTCAAGGGATCGGTCTGGAGAGCGAAGCCCGGCATCGTCTTCCTCAAGACTCCCGTGGGGCTGCTCACGCTCAGTTCGAAAACCACACTCAAGGATATGCGCGCCTCGCAAAGCGTCTCGCTTTGGATTCACGGCCCTCATATGGTCGTGGAGATCCGCAAGCGAACCGACGACTCTCTCGTTCATCGCTACCTGACCGGCCCCGTTGTGAAGGGCTCGGAAGACACGAAAGAACTGGCTCGCTGGACTCCCGGCGGCGACGCATCGTTTCATTACGGAGCGCATGACGCCCAGCTTTCCGCACTCCATGACGGCGACCCGGTCACCGTGGAAGTCGACGCCACCGGCACCGTCATCGGCGTGCATGACCTCCAGTTCGATTTGCAGATCGGGCAAGTGCCCCCCAGCGGATCGGACGCGCACGTGCTCTTGAGCGGCACGGTGTCCAAACTCAAATCGAATTTCATTTTTTTCAGAACCGCGGTCGGCGTCATCAACGTCAACTCGAAGATCGGCATTAAAGGCGCCAAGGTCGGCCAGACCATGACGCTCCATGTTCATCATCATTCAGTCGTGGCCGACTTGACCCCGGCCAATGGGACGGCTCCGACACGCCGCTTCATCACCGGCCCGCTCGAATTCTCAGCCCCGGACCACGCCGAGGTAAAACTCTGGACTCCTGCCGGAGAACAGACCTTTCCAGCCGATCGCGGAAAATCCGCACTGGCCGGGACCAAAGAAGGCCATACCATCACGGTGGAGCTCAATGGCGAGGGAACGGTCGTCGATTTTCACCACTTGAACGACACGCCTGGCCACCCGGCTCCTTGACAGGGTTTTCGACCGCTTCGTAGACTCTCTGCATAGGCATGAAATCTTCAACTTCCACTAAACGCCCCGCCCCGGTCCCGCACAATGAGGCGCGCACCGCGGCAAGCTTCGATGCCTTGTATCGCGATCATGTCGATCAGATGTACCGCTTCGCGACCAGGCTCTGCGGGGAGCCCGAAGCGGCGAAGGATCTGGTCCAAGAGACGTTTCTCAATGCCTATCGAGGCTATCAAGCCTTCCGTGGAGAGGCGCAGGTCTCAACCTGGCTCTATGCCATTGCGGCGCGCGCCTGTTCGCGCATGCGGCGCAAACGGAAAGGCGCGCCCGACCGGGAGCTGTCGCTGGAAGAATTTATCCCGACCTCGGAGGGGGAGTTTCGCCTGCAGATCCCGGTGGGCGGGCTCAGCCCGGAAGAGGCGTTGCAGAATAAAGAGCTGCGCCAGGCGCTCGACCGGGCGATTGCCGCGCTGCCCAAGAAATATCGCATGGTGCTGGTCCTGCGCGACATGGAAGGGCTGAGCGCCAAAGAAGTGGGCGGCATCGTGGGGCTCAACGAGCGCGCCGTAAAATCCCGGCTGCACCGGGCGCGGTTGTTCGTTCGGCGCGAGCTCAGCGCGCAGGGACTTGCCGCATCCGAACCATCCCACAACGCGCACAACGGCCACCCGTTCACGCAAGGAGGACGCTAGCCATGGGCAAACGGATAACAACCCGATCGGCTCAACGGAAACCCACCCGCTCGCCCCGCCGCGAAAAAGAACGTTGTGTCGCCGTCTTAAAAAAGCTCTCCGCCTATATCGACGATGAATTGCCCGGCGCGCTCTGCGATGAGTTGCGCAAACACCTCGGCGACTGCCCCAACTGCGAGGAATTCGTCCTCTCGCTCCGGCAAACCGTCGCCCTCTGCCGGCACCGGCCGGCGCTGGCCCTCTCGCAGGCTGAACGAGCCCGCATGCGCAACGACATTCTCCGAGCCGCGCGCCCGCGCTGATGACTTCGCCCATATCGCGATACGCTACCCATGCAAATCTGGTCTGGCCTGTCCGGACCGCCACGAGATTCCGCCCCCATTAAAATCGGCAAATCCGCTCCCCTGGCCCCTTTCAGATTCGTCCGGCACCGTGCTACAGTACCGTTCTTTAGCCCTTATTTATGTGCGTTCAGGAAATAGGTGATGATGATGATTGGTCGCATCCACAACAACCGTCGCGCATCCGTCCTGCTCACAATGCTGGCCACCCTGCTGGCAGGATGGTCCGGAACGGAGACCGCCCTCGCGGCGGCCTCGCACAAATCCAAACCGGCCAGCCAAGCTAAGAACCCGGCCACCGATGCCGCGCGGCGCTATGCCGAAGCCCTCGCCAAGGGAGACCGCGTAACCGTCGGGCAATTAGATTTTTCCTGCCAATTTCGCCTGGTGGCAGCCGCGCCATCGAAATTGAAGGCCTACCCGCCGGCCACCGACCCTTCCTATGAATCCTGTTGGGAACACTTGAAAACCGCCCATGCCCCTATATTGAAACGCGAGGATGTGGGCATGACCGTGCTCTGGCCGAGCGCCGGTCCGCTGGCCTTCTTCAGAGACGAACTCGCGAACAGGCCGGCATCGGCCTTCGTCATGGAAGAGCTTGGCATCGCTCCTCCGGGCAGCGGCCTCCGCGTCGCCGTGACCAAAAGCCAATCCCTGCCCTCCGGCTCCTTCCGGTTGAACGCGAATGGAAAAATCCTGGCCGTGCCCACAACCCGCGTCTTGTTGAACGTACAGTACCAGGACCCGCTGGCCTCGCCGGTCACCTATGCCGAAGGGACGGTCAAGTGGACAAATACCGTCAAGCGGGCGCGCAAGTCGCTGAAGTCCATCACGACCCAATGGATCGTCTTCACGGGATTGAAGAAACATGGCTTCCCCGGCGACGCCGCCGTCTTCAATCTGCCGGTGGTCACCGAACCGTCTGTCCCTGGCATGGTTGCAGAGAAAATTCCGTTCACGACGGAGATCAGCCGGCCGCTGCCGGAATCCATGGTGTGGTGGGGGCCGAACGATCAACCGGGAACGCTCACCGCCGCCGCGGCGCGAGCCGCCACGTTTCCTGAGTTGCGCGACCGGGTCGCCCTGCTCAACCGCATCCTGATTATCGATCCAAATCAACCCGACGCGCTAACCGTCCTCACGCGAAACCTCTACGCGGTCCTGCTGCGCGAGGGAAGCAACGGGCACAATCTCACGATCAGAGACCAGGCCCTCTCCCTGGTCGTCAACGAGTTCTATTGGAACATCTATGCTCAATCCACCCGGACCGACCTGTCGAACGGAATGGAAATGGGCGGCTTCTCCCAGCCGACACCGGCCGATTTCCTCTTCCGCATGCTGCCGGCAATGGAAACGCTGGCCAAAGTCAGGCCAGAACAACTCGACAACCGGTTTCGATTAGGCGTCGCCTACCGCTGGAACAACGACCAGCAAGCCGCCATTGAAACCCACGAGGCCTTGGTCAAAGAGATTCCCGATGCGCGCAGATCTGCCAAGGCTGAAGCCCTGCTGCAACTGGCCTGGTCTCGCCTGCACAAATCCGCATGGAACAGAATCCTGCACGATCCGGAAATCAATCGGGCCTATGCCGACGCAGAGGCCTCGCTGGCCATCGCCGATCTGCCTCTCGACAAATTCCTGGCGGAATATACGATGGCCTACAGCATGATCTTCATGCCCAACTATGGAGACAAGGCCAAGCTGCTGCACCACGTCACGGAAGCCAAGCGCTGGTTCGACGACGTGCCGGGAAAGACCGACGAAGTCTGGCGCTACTTCCTCCACTCCGAACTGCTGAAAGCCGTGCTCGACGCCGATCCGATATTCCAGCCGATTCTCGCCACGGCGGAAGAGAAAAAGAACTAACGCGTCGCTCTAGTGGGAGCATGCGCTGAATCGCTTCAACGCATGCTCCCGACACTCATCCCGGCTCTCCCCCATCCCTAGCCCGATACCAAAATCACTCCCTCTCTCATTCTCACAAACAGCCTGGCCAATCCTCGACTGCGCGCGTCGAACGAGCACATGCTACTCACATACCTACGGGAGTGGCCGGATTGCCCTTCACTGCGCGCATTGAGGGACCACCGCTTTATCGTGGGGCCTCGGCGAGCAAGAGGGGCGATCCGGACGCTCCTACTTCTTCGCCATCTTCGCCAGTTCTTCAAAATAATGCGCGAACGCCGTCATGCCGCTGGAAGCCTGGCCCCAATCGAAGTATTCGTTCGGCGCATGGTAGCCATGCTCGGGCAGGCTGAGGCCCATGAAGAGAATCGGCACCTTCCAGGCCTTTTGCATGGTCACCACCGCGCCGATCGAGCCGCCTTCGCGAATGAACGCCGGCTCTTTGCCGAATCCCGCCTTCGCCGCCCGCTTTACCGCGTCAACGTACGGCCCCTCAAATAAACCCTGGAATGGCTGCAACATGCCTTCCGCCTCGACCTTGACGTCGGGGTTCAGCTTGGCGACGAACTTTTTCAGCAGGGCAAACGCCTTCTCGGGCGTCTGGTTGGGCACCAGCCGCATGCTGACTTTCAATTCGCCATGGCCAGGCACGATGGTCTTCACTCCTGGGCCGTGATAGCCGCCGGTCAGGCCATGCACCTCAAAAGTCGGCGCCGCCCAAATCCGCCGCATGATCTCGGCGGGATCCTGCGTGCGCAGCGCTTGAAACCCATAGGCCGCTTTGAAGCGGGCGACTTGAAATCCCGACTTGAGAAAACTTTTGATTTCCGCCTTCGTCGGCTCGACGACATCGTTATAGAATCCGGGGATCTTCACCTTGCCGGTTTTGGCATCCACGCAGGCCTGCGCCACGTCCATCAATTCCGCGAGCGGATTTCGCGCCGCGCCGCCCGTGACGCCTGAATGAGCGTCCTTCGTTCCCGTCTTCAAAGTCAGCCGCGCGCCGATCAACCCGCGCAGCCCGTATGGCATCGCCGGCTTACCCTTGGCGATCCAGATCGTATCCGACACGATGACGGAGTCGGGCCGTGGAATCGCCGCGCGATTCTTGAGGCCAGCCGCGAAATGCGGACTGCCGATTTCTTCTTCCAGCTCCCACAGAAAGCGAATATTGAGAGGAACCCCCTGTTCGATGGCATAGCGAGCCCCGAGCAGCGCCGACAACGCCGGACCTTTGTCGTCCGTCGCGCCGCGCCCATGATAGATCCCGCCGTCTTTGCGAAAGGCAAACGGCGCCTCTTTCCATTCCGGCTCCTGCGCCGGTTGCACATCGAGATGGTTGTAGATGGTGACGGTCGGGTACTGAGATCCGACCGTCCAGCCTCCAGAAATGATCGGATAGCCGCCGGTGTCGACGATCTGCGCATCGGCGCCGAGACTCTTCAAATATTGCACGGCCAACGTCGCGGCGCGCGGCATCTCCCCTGCCCGGGCCGGGTCCATGCTGATCGACGGCACTTCCACCAATTGTCCCAACAGATCTTCGAAATGTGTCCGGCTATCCGCAATATATTTTTTGAGCTGCTGCTTGTTGACCGTCATGCATCCCTCCACATATTTTTCACGCGGATTATAGCGGCCCCCAGCTGGAAGCGAAAGAAGGGCGCAGCGCGCGGGCCGGCAAAATGGTAGAATGCGCGCGCCATGCGATCGTCCAGATCATTCCTCCTCCAACTCGGAACCGCTGCGCTTCTGATGGTCATAGGACTACCGGCAACCCTCCTGGCCGAAGAGCCGATTCCCATTCAGCAGATTCTCGAAGAGCCGAGAATCTACCATCTGCGCCAGGTCACCCTCCAAGGCACCGCGCGGGATGTGCAGCCGCTTGATCCGTATAAATTAGCCAACGAGATGGTGTGCTATGGCGCCTACCTCTTCAAACTCGAAGACGACAGCGCCGTCATGTCCGTGGCGGTGCTCGGCCTCTGCGGCAGGCCGCTCATCCGCGATCCTGAAATTGAAGACGGCCAGCGCATCGAAGTGAGCGCGACCATTCAAGCGCCCAGCCACGGCGGCTACTATCTGAGCTTTCAGGGACTCAAGGTCGCCACTGAAAAAGAAGGCTTTGTCCAAGCCGTCGCCACGCGCATTCTTCCAATCATCGAGTAGCCTCATGTCACACGTTGTCCACCCCTCTCAGACCCCCATTGGCTGGATCGGCACCGGCGTCATGGGCCTCTCCATGTGCGGACATCTCCTGCAAGCTGGCTATCCCGTCACGCTCTACACCCGCACCAAGGCCAAGGCGCAAGCGCTCATCGCGCGCGGCGCCGCCTGGGCGGACAGTCCCCGCGCAGTCGCCGCGCAATCGACCGTTATCGTCACGATGGTCGGATTCCCCCGCGACGTGCGGGAGGTCTACTGGGGGCCCGAGGGAATTCTGTCTGGCGCTACGCCTGGCTCGATTCTCATCGACATGACGACGACTGAACCGGCCTTGAGCCAGGAACTCGCCGCCGCCGCGTCAGCCAAGGGACTCCACGCAATCGACGCGCCAGTGTCGGGAGGGGATATCGGCGCCAAGAACGCCACGCTCTCTATCATGGCTGGCGGAAACCGCGAGACGATTGAATCCCTTCGCCCACTGTTGGAACACCTGGGGAAAAAGATTGTCTATCAAGGCGGGCCGGGAGCTGGGCAGCATGCCAAGCTGTGCAATCAGATCGTGATCGCTGGAACGATGGTGGGAGTCTGCGAAAGCCTGTTGTACGGATTCGCCGCGGGGCTCGATCTCGCTCAGATGCTCGAATCGATCCGGGGCGGCGCCGCCGCTTGCTGGACATTGGAGAATCTCGCACCGAAAATCTTGCAGAGAAACTTCGACCCGGGATTCTTCGTCGAGCATTTCATCAAAGACATGGGCATCGCTCTGGATGAAGCGAACCGCATGCATCTCACGCTGCCGGGACTGGCCCTCGTCCATGCGCTGTATCAACGGGTGCAGGCGCTCGGCCATGGCCGAAGCGGCACCCATGCGCTCATGCTCGCGCTGGAAGAGCTGTCTCGCACCGCGCGTGCGGCGCCCGCACCAGGACAGTCCTCATGACTCGGCACCCACACCGGCTGTTGCCGCTCCTGTTCATCGCCCTCGCCGCTTGCTCGACCAGCCAGGGATTCGACCGGGCCGAAATACAAGAGGCCCTGCGCCAGCAGATGCCTCTCGGCGGCGCGCGCGCGAGCGAGCCCCCCGAAGCGAAGAATGCGGCGGAACATTATCCTTCCCTCGCAGGGCCGTTTCGTCTCGGCATCTATTTCGTGCGGTCGGAATTTCCGGCCCGCCAATCGGTTCAATCCGGGGAATGGCTAAGTGCGGAGAAAGACCGGCTGGCGCATCGTCTCGATCCGTTGCGCACCGAACAGATCCTCCGCGACGTTGTGGTGCTTGCGGAATTAGCCGTGCAGCCCCTCACATCCCAGGAATTGCGGCGCGCCTCGACTCGGCACGGCATCGACCTGCTCCTGCTCGTCGATGGGATCGGAGCCGTGGACCGATATAACAACGCCTACTCATTTTTTTACCCAACCATTCTCGGCGCCTGGCTGGCGCCCGGCACCGTGGTCGATGCGCTCTTCACCATCGACGGCCTGCTTTGGGATCCGCAAACGGGCATGGCGCCAGACTGGCATACAGCTGAAGGACAGGCGCAACGCATCGGCGCCGCGGTCTTGGTAGAAAATGCAGAGGCCTTGAAGGAAGCAAAAGGCCGGGCGATCGACGCCTTCGGGGAAACACTCGCGGCGCGACTGCGATCATTGCCCGGCAAGCAATCCGGCAACTCCCCCATTCCGCGGTAAGGAAACGGGCATGCCCCTGTCGAGACCTGCGCAGTCGCGCCGGGAGGTTATTCCATGCGGAGCCGGTACCCAACACCTAACTCCGTCACCAGATAGCGCGGGTGGGCCGGGTTCTGTTCCAGCTTGTTCCGCAACTGCCGCATGTAGACCCTGAGATAATGTCCCTCCTCGATATGGAGCGGCCCCCAGACCTCTTTCAGCAGCTGCCGGTGGGTCATCACTTTTCCCGCATGGCGGATTAGCGTTGTCAGCAGCTTGTATTCAATCGGGGTGAGGTGCACCTCTTGCGCCGCGACACGCACATGCCGCCTGTCCAAATCCACCGTGAGATCGCCCAGCTCAAACAACGGCTCGGCAACATCGGCGGACCGGGAAGCATGGCGAAGCGCCGTCCGCATCCGCGCAAGAAGCTCCTGCACGCCGAACGGTTTCGTCACGTAATCGTCGGCCCCCAGATCGAGCGCGGCGACTTTGACCTGTTCCTGGTCCCTCGCCGACAGCACGATGATGGGCGTGGCGGTCCACCCCCGCAGCTGGCGAATGACCTCGCTCCCCTCGACATCGGGCAGGCCGAGATCCAGCAGAATCAAGTCGGGATTTCTCGCGGCGGCTTCGGCCAGGCCATCCCGCCCTGTCGCGGCCTCATGGAGGCGGAAGCCGTGCGCTGGCAGGGTCGCCCGCAGAAACCGGCGAATCTCCGACTCATCTTCGATCACGAGTATGGTGGCTTCCTGCGACATCTCGCGTCTCGCAACATCCTTCATCGGCCGGCCTAGGCTTGTACGTGCCGCGTCTCGTTCGGCTCCATGGTCACGGGCGGTTGCCGATCCGATAAGGGGAGTGAAAACCGGAAGAGGGCTCCGCCGCCGGAGCGATTCTCCGCCCAAATACGGCCGCCGTGCGCCTCCACGATACCGCGGCAAATCGTGAGCCCCAGCCCGACGCCGCCCTCCCGCGCGGGCGTGCCGCGATAGAATTTGTCGAAGATGCGTATTTCCTCGCCCGAAGGAATGCCCGGCCCCCGGTCGCCGACCTCAACGACCGCCTCGCGCTCGCCCGCCGACGCGGACAAATCGATCGCGCTTCCAGCGGGCGCGTACTTCACGGCGTTCTCGACAAGATTGATCACCACTTGTTCCAGAAGCACTCCATCGACCAACACCAGCGGCAGATCGGCGGGAAACGTCGTATTGACGCGGTGCTCGCGCAGCCGCCCTTCCAATCTGGCCAGGGCCGCGCCGGCCACTTCATCCAGAGGATGCCAATCCTTGTTGAGTTGCACCGCCCCGGCTTCGATCCGCATCATGTCGAGCAGATTCTTGAGCAGGCGGTCCAGGCGGTCGGCTTCACGGGCAATCGACCGCGAGAGCTCGCGCCGCGCTGCGGAGTCTAATTCTTTCCTGGCGTCGGCCAGACTGCTGGCCGCGCCGATGATGGTGGCCAATGGAGTCCGCAGGTCATGAGAGACAGAGCTCAGGATCGCATTCCGCATGCGCTCCGTTTCCACATGCACATGGGCCTGCTGAGCCTCCTCGGACAGGCGCGTGCGTTCGATCGCCAAGGCCACTTGATTGACCAGCGATTCCAGCAACAGCAGCTGATCGGGATCCAAGAGCCGGCTGAACTCGGTTGGGCGCACCGCCACCACTCCGATCGCTCCGGCCGAACCGGCCAGCGGGAGGTAGAGCGCGCTGGCTCCAGGAAGCGTATCGGTCCCGAACCCGGCTCGCTCGCCATGCTCATACACCCATTGGACGACACCCGACTCCTTGGGGTCGAATTCAAAGTGCAGCCCTTCGCCGCGCTGGAGTTGCGCCCGCCTGTCGGCATCCGCCAGAAAGATCGCGGCCTGGGCGTCGAACGCGTCTCGAAGATGTTTCACCGCGAGCTGGGCCAGCAGGCCGGTCTCCTGGTGCGTGGCAAGATCGCGGCTCATCGCGTACAGCACGCCGGTGCGGCGCTCCCGATAGCGGGCCAGGTCGGCCTGCTGGCGCAGCCGCACGGCGAGATTGCTGATGACCAGCGCCACAACCAGCATCACCCCGAATGTCAGCAGGTATTCCAGATCCGAGACGGCAAAGGAATAGTAGGGAGGGACGAAGAAAAAGTCGAAGCAGGCCACGCTCAGCACCGAGGCGAGCACCGACGGCCCGCGCCCGAGACGGATCGCGATGACGATCACCGCGATGAGGTACAGCATGATCAAATTCGCCGCCGCGAAATGCGGGAACATCAGCCAGGCGGCCGCCGTCGCCGCCAGCACCCCGAGAGACGCCACGGCATAGCCCGATCGCGCGCTGGTCTGCCGCAGTCTCTGGCGGGCCAGCGGCTGCCCCTCGCCAGCCTCGCCTGTAATCACGTAGATGTCGATCTCCCCGCTTTGCTGAATAAGCTCCGACACTACGGATCCGAATATCCATTCCTTCCACCGGGACCGGACCGGCTTCCCGACGACGAGCTTCGTCGCATTGCGGCGGCGCGCATAACTCAAGAGCTCTTGCGCCACATTCTCGCCGGTGACGGTGACCGTTTCGGCTCCCAGCTGCTCCGCCAGCCGCAGGGTCTGTCCCAGACGGTCCCGCTCCGTCTGCGGCAAGCGGAGATGCCGGTGAATCTGCACGTAGACCGCGATCCATTTGGCATGCAGATCCGCCGCCATCTGGCGCGCGGCCCGCACCAGGCGGGGACCGCGCGCCTTCATGTTGACGCAGACCAGGATCGTTTCCGAGGCCGGCCAGGTCCGCACCACTGCGTGATCGCGCCGGTAGACTTCCATTTGCTGGTCGACCCGTTCAGCCGTGCGGCGCAGGGCCAGTTCACGCAACGCGATGAGATTGCCTTTCGAGAAGTAGTGCTGGATGGCATGCTGGATCTGCTCCGGGACATAGACCTTCCCGTCTTTGAGCCGCTGCAGCAGATCGTCCGGCGGAAGGTCGATCAACTCCACATCGTCCGCCCGTTCGAGCATGGAATCCGGCACCGTCTCGCGCACCCGCACGCCGGTGATTTGAGCCACCACGTCGTTCAAACTCTCCAGATGCTGCACGTTCATCGTGGTGTAGACATGGAGGCCAGCCTTCAGCAGTTCCTGAACGTCCTGCCATCGCTTGGCGTGGCGGAGCCCTGGGACGTTGGTATGGGCCAGTTCATCGATGAGGATGAGGGTGGGGCGGCGCGCCAGAGCCGCGTCGAGGTCGAATTCCTGAAGCAGGGCGCCGCGATAGTCGACGGCGCGGCGGGCCAGCACGTCCAGGCCCGGCACCAAGGCCTCGGTATCCGCGCGGCCGTGGGTTTCCACCACGCCGATAACCGCATCTACGCCGTCGCGCCGCTGCGCATGCGCCGCTTCCAGCATGGCATACGTTTTCCCGACGCCGGGACTGGCGCCGAGGAAAACTTTCAGCTTGCCCTCCGCCTGCCGGACTTCCTCCGCCTGCACACGCTTCAGGAGCGCATCGGGATCCGGCCGCTTCTGGTCCATGGGAGCAGATCCTCTCTCGACGTCGAAGGGGCCTCGCGGCGGTGACGCCTAAATTCTAGGGAAGGCCCGGCAGGGCGTCAACGGCGCACGCCAGCGCTTGCGCCCGTCTGACGAGGGGCTCGTGCATGACAGCCTGACGGTCAGGGCCAGCGGCTACCGCCCGTCATCCAGCGCAAGATTCAGATGGACGACATTGACTCGCGGTTCTCCCAGCAAACCAAATTGGCGCGCTTCTGTGTGCCGGGCCACGAGTAGCCGCAGGGCGTCTTCCTCCAAGCCCCGCGCGCGGGCGACCCGCCTCACCTGGTACAGCGCCGCCGCCGGGCTGATGTGGGGATCCAGTCCGCTCCCGGACGCGGTGACCAGATCGACAGGAACGGGCGCGTCGTTGCCAGGATCGGCGGCGCGCAACGCGGCAACTCGCGTCGTGACGGTCTCGATCAACGCTGGATTCGTCGGCCCGAGGTTCGATCCTCCGGAAGCGGCGGCGTTGTAGGGAACCGGCGCGGTCGCCGAGGGGCGGCCCCAAAAGTATTCCGGCCGGTCGAAATGCTGCCCGATCAACCCGGAGCCGCGCGCCGTGCCCTCCCGGAGAATCACGCTGCCATTGGCCGGGCCGGGAAAGAATAGTTGGGCCATTCCAGTGACCGCCAGCGGATACAGCAGCCCGGTGAGGGCTGTCAGGATCAATACCATTGTCAACGCGGGTCGCAGGTGGCCTCTCATGATTCCCTCAGCTCAAATGCAGCGCAACCAATATCATGTCGATTAGCTTAATCCCGACAAACGGCACCACAACGCCTCCCAGTCCATAGAGCAGCAGATGCCGCCGCAACAAGAGGCCCGCGCCGATCGGACGATACGCAATCCCCTTCAAAGCCAGCGGAATGAGGGCCACGATGATCAACGCGTTGAAAATGACCGCGGACAGCACCGCGCTTTGAGGGGTGGCCAGCCGCATAATGTTCAGCGCGTTCAGCGCCGGATAGGTTGTGGCAAAGGCAGCGGGAACGATCGCGAAGTACTTCGCCACATCGTTGGCGATGCTGAACGTGGTCAAGGCGCCGCGCGTCATGAGCAACTGCTTGCCGATTTCCACGATCTCGATGAGCTTGGTCGGATTGGAATCCAGATCGACCAGATTGCCCGCCTCTTTCGCCGCTTGCGTCCCGGTATTCATCGCAACCGCCACATCGGCCTGCGCCAAGGCCGGGGCGTCGTTCGTGCCGTCCCCTGTCATGGCGACCAGCCGCCCGCCGGCCTGCAGCTCGCGAATCATCTTGAGCTTGGCTTCCGGGGTGGCCTGCGCCAGGAAATCGTCTACGCCGGCCTCCGCCGCCACGGCCGCGGCAGTCTGCGGATTGTCGCCGGTAATCATCACCGTCTTGATGCCCATGCGCCGCAATTCGGCGAACCGCTCCTTGATCCCGCCTTTCACAACATCTTTGAGCGCGATGACGCCCAGCACCTTGGCCCCTTCCGCGACCACCAGCGGCGTGCCGCCCTGCTTCGCGACGATGTCCACGCGCGAGCGGACCGCGTGCGAATACTGCCCGCCCCGCTCCGCAACATAGGCTTCGATGGCGTCCGCGGACCCCTTGCGGATCTCCCGCCCGTTGAGGTTGACCCCGCTCATGCGGGTCTGAGCGGTAAAGGGCATAAACGTGGCGCCTAGTTCGCGAATGTCGCGGGCGCGCAATCCATACCGCTCTTTGGCCAGGATGACGATGCTGCGGCCTTCCGGCGTCTCGTCCGCCAGCGACGAGAGCTGAGCCGCGTCGGCGAGCGCCTGATCGCTGACCCCTTCAGCCGAAATGAACGCCGTTGCCTGACGATTGCCCAGCGTGATGGTGCCGGTCTTGTCGAGCAGCAGCACATCCACATCGCCCGCCGCTTCGACCGCCTTTCCCGACAGCGCAATGACATTGGCCTGCACCATCCGATCCATGCCCGCGATGCCGATGGCGGATAGCAGCGCGCCGATGGTCGTCGGGATCAGGCAGACCAGCAGGGCCACAATGACCGTCACGGTCACCGGACCGCCCTGGCCCGCCGCCGCCACGCTGTAGCGCGAGAACGGCAGAAGGGTGACCGTGGCCAGCAAAAACACGATCGTGAGGGCCGCGAGAAGAATGTTCAGCGCGAGCTCATTGGGCGTTTTCTGGCGCGCGGCCCCTTCGACCATGGCGATCATTCGGTCGAGAAAGCTTTCGCCAGGGTCGGTCGCGACACGAACGATGAGCCAGTCGGACAGAACTTTCGTCCCGCCCGTGACCGCACTGCGGTCGCCGCCGCTCTCCCGAATGACCGGCGCGCTCTCGCCGGTGATGGCACTCTCATTGACCGACGCAACGCCGTCGACCACCTCGCCATCGGCGGGGATATACTCTCCCGCCTCGACGAGCACCACATCGCCTTTCTTCAGCGCATGGGCCGGCACCGTGCTGACCGCATCGGTTCGCTGAAACCGGCGGCTCCCTTCGGCTTGAAGCCCGTGGCCCGGCTCCGCGCGCTCGAACCGCTTGGCCGTCAGCTCCTGGCGCGAGCGCCGCAGCGAATCGGCCTGCGCTTTGCCTCTCCCCTCCGCCATCGCTTCAGCGAAATTAGCAAAGAGCACGGTGAACCAGAGCCAGAGGGCGATGGAGAGGATGAACCAGGCCGGAGCCTCTCCGGTTCCAACGACGGCCTGGCCCAACAGCAGCGTCGCCACGATGCTGCCGGCCCAGACCACCAACATCACCGGGTTCTTGACCTGGTGGCGCGGGTCCAGTTTCCGGCAGGCGTCGAACATCGCCTGCCGGGCAATCATCGGATCGAAGAGCGGGCGGGTTTTCGTCGCGGTCGTCATCGGCGCATTCCTCTTCTCGCAGTTAGCGTCCCGTCATGATCACGTGTTCCACGATCGGCCCCAGCGCCAGGGCCGGCACGAATGTCAAGGCGCCAACCATCACCACCACGCCGATCAATAATCCGACGAACAGCGGGGCATGCGTCGGCAAGGTTCCTGGGCCGGCGGGGACGGGGGTTTTTCTTGCCAGCGACCCCGCCAGGGCCAATGTGGGAATCGCCAGCCAGAAGCGGGCGATCAACATCGCAATTCCACCGGTGAAATTGTAAAACGGGGTGTTGGCATTCAGACCGGCAAAGGCGCTGCCGTTATTGTTACCTTGAGAGGCATAGGCGTAGAGAACCTCGCTGAAGCCATGCGCCCCCGGATTCAAGACCGAAGACGTGCCGGCATCGAGGCTGACCGCGAGCGCGGTCAATCCAAGCACGGTCATGGGCATGATCAGAATCAGCAGCGCGGCCATCTTCATTTCGTACGGCTCGATCTTCTTGCCGAGATATTCCGGCGTCCGGCCGACCATCAGCCCGGCGAGAAACACCGCGACAATCGCGAAGACCACCATGCCGTAGAGGCCGGAACCGGCCCCGCCGAATACCACTTCGCCGAACTGCATCAGGAAGAGCGGCACCAGCCCGCCCAACGGCGTATAGGAATCGTGCATCGAGTTCACGGAACCGTTTGAAGCCGCGGTGGTCGCGGCGGCCCAGAGGACAGAATTGGCGATGCCGAAGCGCGTCTCTTTGCCCTCCATGTTGCCGCCGGATTGTCCCGCGCCGGAGGCCTGGTCGACCCCGAGCGCCGCGAAGGCCGGATTGCCGCTTTGCTCCGCCCACAAGCCCAGGGGAATAAAACAGAGCAGGAGAATGGTCATCGCAGCCAGGAGCGCCCAGCCTTGGCGGGTATCTCCGACCATGACGCCGAACGTGTAACAAAGAGACGCGGGAATCAGCAGGATCGCCAGCATCTCCAGGAAGTTGCTCCACGGCGTCGGGTTCTCGAACGGATGGGCCGAATTGCCATTGAAGAATCCGCCGCCGTTGGTCCCCAGTTGCTTGATGGCGATCTGAGACGCGGCTGGCCCGACCGCTAGCACCTGCTCGGTGACCGCAACCGGTTCGGTTTTCTCCTGGCCGTTCGCGTCCAGTGCAGGTCTGACAGAGTTGACCGGCTGAAGCAGAGTCACCGGCCGGGATGAAGCAACCGTCTGGACGACGCCTTGCGACACCAACAGCAGGGACAAGAGCAGAGCGAGCGGCAGAAGAATATAGAGTGTGCCGCGGACGAGATCCGTCCAAAAGTTGCCGATGGTCTGAGTGCCACGCCGCGCGAGCCCCCTAATCAAGGCGGCCAGAATCGCCATCCCCGTCGCGGCGGAGGCAAAGTTCTGCACGGTGAGCCCCGCCATTTGGGTCAGATGGCTCAACGTCGTTTCCCCGCCGTAGGCCTGCCAGTTGGTATTGGTCACGAAGCTGATCGCCGTATTGAAGGCAAGATCGGGCGGGACCGCGCCCAGCCCTGCGGGATTCAACGGGAGCCAGGCCTGGAATCGCAACAGTCCATACAACAGAATCAGGCCCGTGCCGTTGAAGGCCAGCATGGCAATCCCATAGGTCTTCCAATCCATTTCCTCGGTTGCACGGACGCCGCACACACGATACAGCAGCCGCTCGAACGGGCCCACGACCCGGTCAAGCCCGCAAGCTTGGCCGGCATACACCCGCGCCATGTACCACCCCAGCGGTTTGACCAGCGCGAACAGCACGGCAAAGTAGAGGGCGATTTGCGCCAGTCCGTTGAGCGTCATCAGAACCACTCCGGTTTCAGCAGCGCGATCATGAGATACCCCAGCAATCCCACGGATAGAATTCCGCCGAGCACGTACATCGCGTTCATAGCCGCCCCAGCGCCGACAGGAGCCAGCTGGACAGCAGGAAAAATGCGGCGGCAACGGCGAGATACATAAAATCCATGCGCAGGCTCCTCAATTGCCTGAAAAGAGACGGTGGTCCGGCCTGTCTGCTTCTGCTTTTGCGTATGCACCTTAGGCCGCAAAAAGTAAAAACAGTGTAAAAACTGCTGGATTTCTGGGGAATTTTCTTGTGATTCGACCGGCTCTCGAAGAGGTCGAACCGGCTGTGACGACGGCACGCTCAACGCGCGGGCTGGCTGTGGCTGCGGAGACGTTCTCTGTAGAGTTACGGCGAGTCCAGCGTCCAGATTAAACCCACTATCAGCAGGTGCTGCGCTGGCGTCAACCCGATGATCCTGGGGGCAATTTCGTTGCCCTTGAAGAAGCCCCCTCCCGAGCCGGTGGATTCGTCGTAGCGGTATTCGAGTCGTGCGATCATGTTCGTCCACTTGTACGGCAGCTTATATTCGGCAGTGGTCGTGACCGCTTTGATGAACTGCTCCGAGCCGGTTATCAGGCCGCTCCGGTCCCAATAGACTTCCGGCCTGAGCGCCACGCTCCACGGCCCTCCGATGTGCCACCGCATTGGGAATGCAGCCCCCATGTAGAATACGCGAGGGCTTCCCGGCACAGCCATTTCCTGGGTTCCGACCTGATAGTCGCCGACAATGGTGACGTCGTCATTAACTTTCCATTCCACAATCGTGTCCGAGAACGACCGCCAATACTTGAGCGACGTGTCGGACTGATCGGGACCGTAGTAGATCGTTTCCTTGAAGAGCCAGGAGGCGTTGGGCTTGTAGGCGACTTGGGCGCCATAACTCGGGACGCGGTTCGCGTTCTGAAGATGGAAGTAGTCGTTGACGATGAAGACCGCCCCGGTCCACCGGTCGTTGAACGTGTATTGCGCGTTCGCGCCGAACATCAGGTAGGGCGAATAGTCCGCGATCCACGAACGGGTGTAGTTGAAATTATCTTTGGCATAGAGCGAGTCGTATCCAATGAAGCTGTTGAAGAGGCCGGCTTGCAGCAGCAGGCCATTCCCGGCCGGGGCGAGGTACGAGACGTTGGCGCGCCCGAAGTGCCGCAAGGCATCGGATCCCTGCACCCTGGGGAGGTTCACTCCAAACCCAAACTCCTTGGCATCCTGGCCTCCGTGCGCCAGCAATTCCATTCCCCAGCGCGATTGGTCGGTGGCATCTTTCCTGACATAGATGCCGCCCATATTGAGGTCGAGCTCGTTGACCCTGGGCGTCGTACCGCGATTGCGAAATATATGGTTGTCCGGAAAATTGAAGTTCACCGAGTAGCCCAGATCGATGAATCCCCCATAGTGCCAATCCGATGCTGGCGGCTTGCTCTGGTCCACGGATTCATGAAGCTGGCTCGTAGCCGATGGCTCCTCGGACAGCGGCTCGACGGCTTGCGCAAGCACGGGAACGGCCATCGTTCCTGCCGCCAGTAACAACCCTCCGATCATCCACCGCCCGCGTATCATGCTCTCCGAGATTCCTTTCACTGCAACCAATAGACTTGCGACACGGCGGCGTGAATTACGAGGGCGATGAGGGGCTCTCTTCTCGATGCTTTGAGAGTGCATCGAATCGTGACGGCACGGCTCTAAGCACAGGCTGATCGAGTTACTTGCGCGGCGCGTCCAGCACGCACCACATCCGGCGCGTGCCGGATTTCTGGTCGGTGACCGGTTCGCCGCTGAAGAAGCTGACCTGCCAGGCGACGATGTCGTCTTTGGGGTCTGGCGTCGCGGTCCAATAGATCTCCGACTTGATATTAGAGAAGGGATGCCCCGCCGGCAAGGCGGGATCGTGCTGCGACGTATCGATCAAGGTCTTCAGCTCATCGACTGACGGGCCTCGCCAGCCCGATTGCCCGCCGACGGTTTTTATGGCGCAGCGTTCATTGGACCGGCTCCAGACGTCGTGTTCGCGATCCGGCTCCTGCTCCCAAATCAACCCTGTCCGGCTATCCGTGACCGCCACACCGCCCAGCGTCAGCGTGAATCTGGCCTCGCGCTGTTCGGCAGCGCCTTGACCGGTCATCAACGCCGATAAAACCGCGAGTCCGGCTCCGATCAGCCATCGCCCTGCCGGCATGGATTCGTGCTGTGTCATGGCCTGCCTCCTCTTGTCCCAGTCCAACCCCGGCGCCGGGCAGTCTGCCGGAGGCGGCTTGTCTTTTCAATAGTCCCTGTTGCATGCTGGGGGCCATTTTACCCGGTCGGCGCAATCACCATAGATTGAATCCATCGAAGGAGGCGGTCATATGAGCAGCGTGGATCATCATCGTCGCATCGATGTGCTGGCGATTGGATTGTTCGGGCTTGCGGTGGGCGCCCTGACGCTCGGCGTGGCGCAACTCGGCGGCATTCACGAATCGAATAAAGTCGGCACACTGGTCATCGCCCTGATCTTTGGCGGGATCGTGCAGATTCTGGCCGGCATCACCGATATCCGCTATCACGAGCAGCTGGGCGGGACCGCGCTCACCATGTATGGATTCTTCTGGCTCACCGTCTCCATCGCCAAGCTGGTCAGCGAAGGCACATCGTTCCATCTCGACATGGTGCTGTTTGCCCCAATCAATTTCGTGTACGCCGCCTTTTCCGCGGTCATGATTTATTTGACGGCCTACCGCAATGCCACGCTGTGCATTCTCCACGTCATCATCACGGCGACGTTCGCTTCCACCGTCCTGGCCATGCTGAACATCATCAGCGAAACCTTGCCCGGCATCTTGCACATCGTGGTTGGGTTCATGGCGTTCTATCATGCGGTGGCAAGTCTCACCCAAGCCTTTACGGGACACCAGATGGTTCCGCTGGGACCGCCGTTGCTGCACCGAAAGGGAGCTCCGATGCGGCGGGCTACCGACCAATCCGTTCCAGCGCACTGACTCGCATCGGTCGCGGTCTAGTGCCTGGATCGGTCATAGTGCCGAATGAGCAGCCACCCGCCCCAGGCAAAGGAGGCCAGCATCAACAGGATGCCGAGGTTGTACGTCGCATGCGCCAGGCGATTGTCCCACTCCAGCCAGCCGAGCATCGTGAGCAGATTGTTCCAGTCGTGCCCATCGGTTTCTTTCCCGGTCACTCCGCCCAATAAGATCAGCTCCATATCGCGCGCGTCGTTGATATAGGGCGCGACGTCCATGAGGCTTTCCGCCGTCCACCAGAGCGCGACCGACGCGCCGAATGGATCGCGCGTCTGGATGAGAAACGCGCCGAGACAAATCAGCGGCATGAGCACCTGGCCGAGACTCCCGCCGAGAATCATCATAAAGCGGCCGAATGGGCTAAAGATCAGGTGCCCGGCTTCGTGAAACGGCAGATTGATTAAATGGAGAAACGATTCGCCGGTGTAGTTGGTTTCCAGCGGCGTCACGATGAAGGCGAACCCCCACCGGAGCAGCCCCAGAAAGACCGCCGCCCGCCCGTAGAAAGCCAGGGAATCGGAAGTCGTATCGGTTTCAATCAACCACTGCTTGGCCGTGACCCACCAGGTGGGTGCTGAGCCGGCCGATTCATCGCGCGCACTGGCGCCGGTATGGGATAGGCGAACGGGCAGAGGCCGGTACTTGGCGAAAATAATTCCGCACCTGACACACTCGGTCGCGTCTCCAGATCGATCGGCTTGGCACTTCGGACAGAGTCCGGTTTGCGTCTCTATCGACTCCATCTCCGCATGCTAGGGCCAACCAAACGATCCGACAAGACTTTGCGGCAAATCGCCGCATGAAACCAGGCCATGCATTGGATGCCTTTCGCAGAATGCTAGCGGACGACGATGGGGAACGGTGTGAAGATGAGAAAGAAAAGCAAGACGGTCGCGCGCCCAAGCCAGATGCGCGTCGAACCCAGCGGTGCAACCGGATCTGGAATCGGCGGATGCCCGACGCCGAGCAGCGCCGAGAGGAACACCCACAGCCACCAACCCTGCCAGCCGAGATAGCCGAGCAGCAGCAGAACGGGAATCACCCCGAAGGCAATGATGCGCTGCCTTCCACCCCAGAGCGCGTAGGCGACATGGCCGCCATCGAGTTGCCCGATAGGAATCAGGTTGAGGCACGTGACGAAAAGCCCGAACCAGGCGGCCTCGGCAATCGGATGCAGATTGACACTCGCCCCTCTCGGCAGATCGCCGAAGACAAAGGCAATGCACCAGTCGATCAGGATGGACCGGCCGACGTAGAACGGACTGGTGGCGCTGATCCCCATCTCCACCTGCGACCAGTGCAGCCCCACCACGAGCGCCACCAACGCCACGACAAATCCAGCCAGTGGCCCGGAGATCCCGATATCGAAGAGGGCCTTCCGCTCAACGATTTGCCCGCGCACGCGAATGATGGCGCCAAAGGTTCCCACGAACAGCGGCAACCCGGGAATGAACAACGGGAGCGACGCCGAAACGCGATGCCGTTTCGAGTACAGAGAGTGCGCCAGCTCGTGGGTGACGAGGATCAGGAGCAGCGTCGCCGCAAAGGGAATCCCGTTCACCAGCTCGCCGGGCCGCTCCGTGAGCAACTCCCAGGCTCCGCGAAAGGGATGAAATAAGTTGGGATGGTCTTGATAGGCGCCGGCCCACAGCGTGGTGAAGACCGTCAGACCGAACAGGCCGACCGGCAGCCAATAACGGGAAAACGCCGACTCTTCGAATGCCTCCGCGTCATCGGCCGCTTCATCCTGCCGGTCGCCGTTCATGCGCGCTCCTAACAGGAGACAGAAACAGTCCACCGGACGTTTTGAGCATCCTTACGATACGGACGCATAAAAAGGATTATGGGCAAGTTCTTCTTCGACCGTGGTCGCGGGACCATGGCCCGGCAGCAAGCGATACTCCGGCGGGAGACCAAGCACCGCCGCCCTGACGGATGCCAGATGGGTCTGATAGAGCGTGCTGGGATTCGATCGGCCGATCGATCCAGAGAACAACGTATCGCCCACAAAACAGACCGGCACCTGCGAATCGTCAACCCGGTAGCAGACGCCGCCTGGCGTATGGCCCGGCGTCATCAGGCAATGAACGGCCAAACGGCCGACCGTGATCGTCTGTCCATGAACCGGTGTCGTCAACTGCGACTGAGGCGGCCGCCAACTGAGCAGCTCCACGTCCTCCGCTCCCAGATAGACCGGCGCCGGATAGCGCGCGAGAATCTGTTCGATGCCATCGGCATGGTCCGCATGCCCGTGCGTCAGACCAATCCCAACCAGGTTCAGACGGCGCGCGGACAGAAACTCGATCATCGCCGTCGCATTGTACGCCGTATCGATCAGCAGCGCCTCGCCCGCGTCATGAATAACGTAGCCCTGCACGCCGTAGCCATTGATCGATCCATGAATCGTCTCCACCCAGGCTGGCGGATGCTGAGCAACCGGCGTCCACTGCTCAATGGCAATCTGCGCGAGCGGCTCCGCTCGAAGGCCCAGGGCCTTCGCCAAGGCCCGCACTTCCGTGCGATCGCGCGGACGATCGCCACGCTCCAGCGCCGTGATGTCGCTGCCCGGCAATCCCGTCATCCGCGCGAGATCGACCACGGACCACCCCTGCCCCATGCGGGACTTTTTCAGAATGTCGCACAGCTCATCTTCAAGCGGCATGTCGAATCATCACTCCGTCAGCAAATCTTCTCACTCAATTCCTCTCAAAGCCGGCGGGTCCGGCGATCCTTACTGCGCGCATGCACCGAAGCCGCGCCTCGCGTGCGCAGGGCGCGAGCAGAAGAACGCCCCTCACCGCCAACCTCTCTTACTTCACCCTTCCGGACTCAGCTTGATCTCTTTCACTTCCCCGAAAGCCGACAGCGCTTTCGGCAGCAGGCTGCCGGAGCCGACGGCGAGGACCTTCAACCGGTCCGGATGCAGATGTTTCTTCGCCGCAGCCAGCACGTCTTCCTTGGTCAGCTTCACCACCTTGTCGCGCACCTGCTGAAGAAAATCCTTGGGCAACCCATCATACTCCAAACTCGCCAGGCGGCTGACAATCGCCGACGAGCTGCTGAACGAGAAGACGAACGAATTCACGTAGGCCTCTTTCGCCTCGGCCAGCTCCTGATCCGTCACCGGCTCTGTCCGCATCCGCTCGATGTTGGCAATGAACCGGCTTACCACTTCTTGTGTCGAGGCCTGCTTCGTCTCCGCCCGCATGAGCCAGACGCCTTGATCGTGCACGCCCGCCACCAAGCGGCTGCCGACCGAATAGGCCAGTCCGCGCTTCGTTCGCACATCGTTGAAGAGCCGGCTCCGGAACGAACTTCCGCCCAGGATATCGTTGGCGATCGCCAAGGCCACGTAGTCGGGATCGTTTTCCCGGATGGTGAGATGACCGATCCGCATATGCGTCTGCGAGGTCTCTTTGTCGACGAACCGGATCGCCGGCGTGGCGCTCTGACTGTTCGGCACATCGGCAATCTTCAGTTCCGGCACCGCGCCCTTGGCCCAATCTCCGAACGCCTCGCGCAAGGCCGCCAGCATGTCCGCTTTCTGAAAATCGCCGGTCACGCCGACAATCATGCCATTGGGATGAATCGTGTTTCGGTGAAAGGCCACAAGATCGTCACGGGTGATGCCGGAGATCGACGCGATGGAGGCTTCCCGCGCAGACGGATGGTCCGGACCGTACAACAACTTCATGAACTCTCGGCCCACCACGGAGCCGGGATTGTCCTGGCGCCGCCGGATGCCTTCGAGCGCCTGCGACTTCGCAATCTCGACCCGCGCCTGGTCGAAAGCCGGCGCCCGAAGCAGACCGGAAAAAATCCGGAGCCCGCGTGTCAGATCCTTCTTCAGCACATCGAGTGAGGCGGAACCGGACTCGTGGCCGATCGACATGCCAACATCCCCGGCGAAATATTCTAATTCCTCATCCACCTGTTCCGGCGTAAGCCCGCCGCCGCCGCCGGTCCGCATGAGGGCGCCCGTGAGGGCCGCGAGGCCGACTTTATCGGCCGGATCGAGCCAGGCGCCGGTCTTCATCGTGGCCGTCACTGTAATAAGCGGCAGCTCATGATCTTCCAAGAGGTAGACAACCATGCCATTGTCGAGCACCACGCGATCCGGCTCCGGCGGGGTAAACTCGACCGGCTTGAAGGTCATGGTTCGCGGATCGCTCGCCGCCGGACCGCCAGCGCAGCCGGTGGCGACTGCGCCGACGAGCATAGCCGCCAGGCCGAAACACCACACCGTTCCAGCTCCAGTCCCTCTCGCTGCTTGTCTCTCGATTCCTACCGCCTTCATCGTGCCACCTCATTCCCTGCCGTCAGATTCTTGTCGCGCGCGTGCTTGACGAGCGTGCCGACCGTTCGATTGGATTTCGTGAAATACTGCCTGGCCACCCGCTGAATATCGGCCGGCGTGACGGCGGCGATCCGGTCGCGCGATTTCAAGACATGCCGCCAATCGCCCGCCACCGTTTGATAGAGCGCCAGCTGCGACGCCAGGCCGCTGTTCGAACGCAGCGCCCGCACGAGGTCCGCGTCGATATTGTTGACGATTTTTTGCAGCTCTTTCGCCTGCACCGGCTCGGTCTTGAGCCGTTCCAATTCCGCGTAGAGCGCGGCCTCCACCTCTGCCGTCGTATGAGGCGCCAGCGGAGTCGCGGTGAGGATAAAGAGATTGGGAGCGCGGACGCCGGGGTAGTTGGCATCGGAGCCGACCGACATGGCCAGCCGCTTCTCTCTGACCAGAACGGTCTGCAGGCGGGACGTCAGCCCATCGGTCAGGATTTCATCGATGACGTCGAAGACCTCGTCGTCGGGATGGCCCAAGCCGGGCTTATGGTACCCGATCGCGACAATCGGCTCGGCATCGAATTCGACTTCGACGCGGCGCTCGCCTCGCTGCTCCGGCTCCACGGTCACAATCTCGGGCGTGGCGTTCGCCGCTGGAATTTTCCCGAACGTGTTCTCGATCAAGGCCATCGTTTCTTTCGGGTCGATATCCCCCACGAGCGCGATCGTCGCGTTGTTCGGCCCATAATACGTTTTGAAGAACGCCTCGGTCGCCGCCGGCGTCAGCGACAGAATGTCCGAACCCCACCCAATAGTCGGCACGCCGTAGGGATGCGCCCGAAAGGCCGCCGAGGTAAAGGTTTCGAACAAGAGGCCGTTCGGACTGTCGTCGTTGCGCAGACGGCGCTCTTCCATCACGACGCCGCGCTCTTTGTAAAATTCGCGGAGGACCGGGTTCGCCATCCGGTCCGCTTCGATCGCCGCCCAGACCGGCAGCCGGTTGGCCGGAAGGTTGATCGTATAGCGCGTGAGATCTTTTCCGGTGGAGGCGTTGAGGCCCACGCCGCCGTGGCGCTGATAGAGCAAGGCCACCTCGTTGCCGACGACATACTGGCCCGCTTGCGTCTGCAAGTCGGCCACCTGTTTCTGCAAGGCGTCCAGCGCGGCCTGCTCGGCCGCCGTCGCTGCAGAGCCCTTTTGGGCGAGTTCGCGCTGCCGCTGATCGAGAAGAGTCCCTGCACGGGCCAGCTCGTCGAGGGTCAGCTTTTCCTTGTCGTAGTCTTTCGTCCCGACGGTCCGCGTGCCTTTGAACGCCATGTGCTCATAGAGATGAGCCAGCCCGGTCTGGCCGGCCTGCTCATTCACCCCACCTACCCCGAAGGTGATGTTGATCGAGACCACCGGCGTTTGATGGCGCTCGACCATGAGGACGGTCAGACCGTTCGCCAGCTTATGCTCGATCACCCGGTCGGCAAGACTCGGCCCCTCGGCCATCGACGGGTTCGAGGCAACGCTCAGACTCACCGCTACTGCCACGGCGAGGGACACCTTGCGCATGGACCATGCACCATGAGTCATCATGTAAAAATCTCCATCAGTTGTTCCGGCCGTTCGATAAACCAATCGGGCTGGCAAGCCGCCATTTTCTCCCGATTCCCCATCCCGTAGCCGACGGCGCAGACCCGAATGCCGGCGTTGTGGCCGCCATTGATGTCGTTGGTGCTGTCGCCGATCAACACGGCGCGCTCCTTGGGAACCTTCACCTGCTCGAGCAAATGCAACAGCATACCAGGCTCCGGTTTCAGGCCAAACCCGCTGTCTCCCCCGACGACCCAGGGGAAATACTCCGCGCCCAGCCCGTTCAGAATAACCCGCGTGTATTCGATCGATTTATTCGTCGCCACGGCTTTGTGCTTATCGGAGAAATGCCGCAACATCGGCTCGATCCCTGGGAAAAACACCGTTCGGTCCAAGCAATGTTCGAGATAGTGGCCGCGAAACACGGCGAGGGCCTGGTCGAAACTCACCCGGTCGTTTTCCCCGACAGCCAGCCGCAGCAGTTTCTTCACGCCGTCGCCGACGAACCCGAAAATCTCTTCGAGCGGCCGTTCCGGCAGTCCTAATTCGGCCAGCGTGAGATTGACCGAACGGGCAATGTCCCACTTCGACTCGATCAACGTGCCGTCCAGATCGAATATCAACACATCCACCGGGGTCTTCGTCATGGTTTGACCTTTCGCAATGTCTCTCCCAAAGCAGCCAGCAGGCCGCGTTTCTCGGCATCGGCTTCTTTGATCTCTGCGTCACGCACCAAATCGATCATCCGTTTCAACCCGATATGCGGAGGAATCACCGGTTCCACGATCCGCCATTTGCTTCGGACCGCCTTGACGCGAAAGCGGACTTCTTCCGTCATCGCTTCCGGCACAAACACCGCCGTTTCCAAATACACCGAGCCAAGCACCGTAAACGTGGTCGGAATCACGACTTCGAGCCGGTTCACCACATCCCATTTCCGATAATCCTCCGGCACAGTGGCGTCTTGAATCACCACGATCCGCCCCCACACCGGCTCCTCTGTCCAATCGATGTACGGCACCAGCGTTTCGAACGACATGGCGTCCATGCGGGCGCCCTTCTTGTCGAGCCCCACATAGCGCTTGACGATGGCGGTCGGCGATTGATCGAGCGATCCGCTCTGGGCGAACCCCGGCATGGGACTGCCCAGCAAGGCGAGCAGAGCGATGAGTACAGATGCCCGCCGCATGAGCGGGCATTTCTCTCGAATAGCGCGCGGGTTCAGCACAATGTTCGCTCCTCGCATGGCGCTCGTCATGCGTCCTTCAGGGGCATCACGATGGAGTTGGATCTTTCTGATGCGGTATCGCGATCGGATGACCACTCGCTCTGGGTTCATGCCGTGAATAATCCGCCGACATTCTATCCTACGCATAGAGTGACCGCAAAGCGGTCTGGCGCCACACGGAGGCAGCGAGTTTGACCTCCCCCAATGCGCATGCTACCGTCGCGGCGGCGGACCAACAGGATTCTCGTCATGCCGTTCTCCCTGATCCGGCGTTTCTCACAGTGCCTTGTCGCCGTCCTCCTGCTTGGGCTGATGGTCTGCGCCGGGCTGCGCGCAGAAACAGGCCTGGCAGAACCGCTCATTCAATCCTCGCCAACGCCGCCCGCGGTTGCGCAGGGTCGCGGCGCCGCCTCGATGGCGCCTCTCAAAGCGCAGGACCTGCTCAAGCGTTTGCAGGAACGAGACGGAGCCCCGCTGCCCGGATATATCGGAGGACGGGACTTTCAGAACCGGGAGCGTCGATTGCCACGCGGCCGCTATCGCGAGTACGACGTGAACCCGAAAATTCGCGGCCGGTCGCGGGATGCGGAACGGCTGGTGATCGAACAGCGCACCGGCAAAGCGTACTATACCGGCGATCATTACCGAACCTTCACACCGCTCAACTAGGATAGCGATCATTCCATGACACCACCACGCACCTTGATGAGTTATCTCCAGGCACCGAAAGCCCCCTGGTCGTCGCTGTTGATCGTGCCGGCCGGCACAACCGCTTCCGCGCTGGCCAAGCCCCCCGTCGGATTCGCGTTGCGCGCGATCCACGGGAAAAAATGCTCGACGCCGGCCGGCCTGTTCACGGAATTCGCTCGCGCCTTGGGCTTCCCCGACTATTTCGGCCACAACTGGGACGCGATGGAGGAATGCCTCGCGGATCTGGAGTGGCTACCTGCCAAGGGCTATGTGCTGCTGATCACCGATGCGCAAGCCGTCCTGCCCGGCGACGAAGACGAATACGAAACGCTGCTCGAGATTCTGAGCGATGCCGGGGAAGCCTGGAGCAAAGGCCAGGCGGGCGGAGGTTCCAAGGCAATTGCCTTTCATACGCTCTTTGCGGTATCACACCAGGAAGCACCTAAGAGGAAACATTGGGGGATCGATCCGGCGCCGATGCCGGATCTCCAGCCCCTGACGAAAGGACGATCGTCTCGTCCCGCAAAGAAGTAGGAGGACACCGCCATGAGTTTCATGGATCAATTAGGACAAGCGGTCGGCGGCATGCTCGAGGGAAATGGCAGCCAAAATCCTTTGCTGCAAGCCGTAACCAGCTTACTCGGCCAGAACAGTTCGGTCGGAGGACTCGCGGGATTGGTCCAGACCTTCCAAAAGAACGGCCTGGGCGACATCGTGAACTCGTGGGTGAGCACCGGCAAGAATCTCCCTGTGACCCCGCAGCAGATTCAACAGGGCCTCGGCGGCGACCTGCTCAAACAACTGGCGGCCAAGGCCGGAATCTCGACCGATGCCGCCGGCGCGCAGCTCGCCGGTCTGTTACCGGACCTCGTGGACAAGCTGACCCCGACCGGGAAAATTGAAGCCGGCGGACTCGACCAACTGCTGAAGATGTTTCAAGGGAAATAGAATGCGTACGGCTGGGAAATCTACAGCCCGGCTCTCCGAGAAAGGTTTCGCAGTCCGCTCAAAAGGTGGGCTGCGGAACGCGCGATAGACCCGCCGACGTCCAGAGTCGTCGACCCCTGCGTGTCGCCGCTGCGAGCGGATCCTGTCTCACTCCATCCGATCCGAACCTGGATCCGATGCGACGGACAAATCCCATGGGTCTCCCGCCGGTCATCGAAGGGAGCTTTTTCCCCAAAGACTCCGGCTAATCCTTCATGCCGGCACCATGAACACACCACCGTCATAATTTACTCCTCATTACTCCGATGCATCGCTCGTCAAATACACGCAGCAAGAGTTAGGCCGTGATGCCGCCTATCGCTCCCTACCGAATTTTCGAGTAAATCGTCCTCTTCCGGTTGCAATAGGATCAAGCCAATCGTATCTAAATCGATAGGGCCGTATCTCATGAGACACTTTTGCTCCTCGATGAGGCGATGGTCGCCAGCCCCGCTTCTCCTCAATCGCGAATAGACTTTCTTGACCGATGCAGAGCAGCATGCTAGGGTGCGCCCCCGTTATGAAAACCACTCGATCGGCCCAGCTTTTTTCCGCAGCGCAACAACTCATTCCCGGTGGGGTTAATAGTCCCGTCCGAGCCTTCCGTTCCGTCGGAGGGCAGCCCCGGTTCATCACACGCGCCAAGGGAGCCAAACTCTACGACGCCGACGGCAACACCTATCTCGACTATGTCCTCTCCTGGGGCCCCATGATCCTGGGACATGCCGCTCCGGCGGTCATCCGAACGATCAAGAAAGCCGCCGACAACGGCACCAGCTATGGCGCGCCCACCGAATTGGAAGTCACGCTCGCCCGCATGATTCGCGAGGCGTTCCCATCCATAGAGAAAGTGCGCCTGGTCAGCTCCGGCACAGAAGCCGTGATGAGCGCTATTCGTGTGGCCCGCGGCTTCACGAAACGGGACAGCATCCTGAAATTCGAAGGCTGCTACCACGGGCATAGCGACTACCTGCTCGCGAAAGCCGGTTCCGGTCTGGCAACTTTAGGCATTCCCGATTCGCCAGGCGTGCCGGCCGACTTCGCCAAACACACACTGACCGCCCCCTACAACGACATCGCTGCCGTGCGAAAATTGGTGGCTAAACACCGCAAGAACCTGGCCTGCATTATTCTGGAACCGATCGCAGGCAATATGGGCGTCGTGCCTCCGGCGCCGGAATTTCTCTCCGCTCTGCGCCGGCTGACGGCAGAGAATGACATCCTTCTCGTCTTTGACGAAGTGATTTCAGGATTTCGGGTGAATTACGGAGGAGCGCAAGCGCTCTACGGCATCACGCCGGACCTCACGGTCCTGGGGAAAATCATTGGCGGCGGGCTGCCGGTCGGCGCCTACGGCGGGCGGAAAGAGATCATGGATCTGATCGCGCCTTCAGGACCCGTCTATCAAGCAGGCACCCTCTCAGGCAATCCGCTGGCCGTATCGGCCGGAATCGAAACGTTGAAACAGCTGAAGAAAAAAGGCGTCTACAAGAAGCTCGAGGAACAGTCGGCGGCTCTGGCGAAGGGCATCGACCAAGCCGCAAAAAAATCCGGCGTTCCGCTGATCCAGGCCCGCGTCGGGTCCATGCTCACGGCATTCTTTACCTCAACGCCGGTCAGCGATTGGCATACCGTGAAACAGGCCGATACCGCGCGCTACGGAAAGTATTTCCATAAGATGCTGGACCAGGGCATCTACCTCGCGCCGTCGCAATTCGAAGCGGCTTTTCTCTCCACCGCCCACACCGCCCAGGACATCGAGAAAACCATCCGCGCCGCGCACACCGCCTTCAAGAGCTTATAGTCCGTCTCTCGTGTGGCGTCAGCTTGTATCTCGCTGGATACAAACAGAGCCCATTCGATACAGCTGCGGCCTTGCGGGTTGATCAAAACGACCGACCGGCAAGGCCGCAGCGAGCGAAAGACTGAGGCGTACTTCCTAGTACGTTGAAGTCTGGAGCGACGTGAGAACGCCGCTAGCGATTATTTTCATCGACCCGTCTATTCGTCGTCCTCGTCGTCCATATCTAATATTTCCTGCCGCTTTTGCTCTTCCCTCGCGTTATGCAGGAGCATCCTGATAAACATCGAATAGAGCGAGCCTTTTTCGAGCGTCCCGCCAGGCGGAATCGCAATTTTCCCTTCCTTGATCATGCGATCCATCCAGACTTTTTGATCCGGGGCGATCAAGATCGGCACCTCGATCAACCCCACCCGTCCCATCATATCCATCGTACAACCTCCATGATTCGTGGTTCGTGAAACGCGGGCATTCCAGCACGCCGTTTTGATCGTTGTCAACCGAACGCCTCACGGCACGAGCCCTGCTTAGCACGAAGACATGCATCTTAATTTCACAGCCATCATGACATTGTGCTTTCTGAGCTGGTCAACATTCTGGTGGGACTTGGCTCAAGCCTATCGACTCTCAGCCTCCAGTGAAGAATCGACCCTTCAGAAAAATTGCGACCTGTGTTGGAACCCGGCGTTCAACGAAAATTCTCCTTCTTCGACCCTGCAACCCCATCGCCAACGCCGCCCTTCCGGTAGTCATCCGCACAAGCTTCCGAAAGGCCGCTACAAAATCGCGCCTCGCCAGAAAAACGCCAGCCCCTCTGCCTTGGGCCGGATCTCCGGGAGAAGAACTCCAACCAGCCAGTCGATCCGTACTATCGACGGCGATACGCTGCGCATGGGACCGGAGCGCATCAGACTTCGCGGCATCGATACCCCTGAACTGAACGAACCGCGCGGCCCCGAAGCCCGACAACGGCTGGAGCAACTTCTTAAAGAAGGCCCCATCCGCATCGTGCCGCATGGCCAGGATGTCTACGGCCGCACCGTCGCCGATGTGTTTGTGAATGGAAAGAATGTGGCGGAGGTGCTGAAGCAGGAAGGGTATAGCAAGCCTTGAACCTAACGGGCTCGGGACAACCAGGCTGGCTGCCATAACAGCGCCCATCAGAAAACTTTGCTTGCCCCCTAGATTACGGTATACTTTTAGTAAGAGGAACGTACAAATGTCCAAGGTCATCCCTCTCCCTCCTCCAGGATTCGACAAACTCCCTCTCGACGAACAGATCGACTATATCCAATCGCTGTGGGATCGAATTGCTGCAAGCCCGGAACAAGTCCCAGTGCCCGAATGGCACCAGCGTGTCATCCTCGAACGACTAGAAACGTACAAAACCAATCCAACCGCAGGTCGCCCCTGGTCAGAAGTTCGTACGAATATCGAGCGCAAGTTGCGGGATCGCTGACCTGACTCATGGCTCGACGCCTTGTCGTCCAACCTCAGTCGGATCTGGACATCCAAGCCGCAACGCTGTGGTACGAGGACCAGAAGCCTAGGCTTGGCGTAGACTTCCTCAACGAACTCGAACGGGTGTTTCAGAGAATCAGTGAGAACCCTCAACAATTCCCGCAGCTGGAACATACCGTTCGCCGAGCCCTTCTCCACCGCTTCCCTTATGGAGTGTATTTCCTCGTCGAAGCGCAAGACGTGAAGATTCTTGCCGTTCTGCACCTTCACCGAGCACCTGACATGTGGAGCAGCCGAAAATGACCCCGGTGGTTCACCCAATTCATCGTCCGCATTGATTGGCAGCAGAAATGAATTAGCTATACGATGGGCCTGGATCGCAAAGCATATGAACAGACAAGAAAATCAGCTTGTTATATGACCGCAAGTGGCGTCGGAATAGCAAATCCATCGTCAATACCGAGCGTCGAGATAGCAGAACTATCGGAAGGCCCAACATTCTTGGCAGGCAACATAGCCGATTACTATTCGGAATTCAGAATATCCTCGTTCCAGCTCCTTCTGAACTGCGGTGGAAGCAGTAGGCCCGCGGATCGATTGTGACAGGAAAGATCCATGGCAAAGATATACTGCGGACTGATGGGCTGCAGGAGTCGCTGCCCATGCTGTCAGTGGAACAGGACGAAATTTGAACAAGCGCTGGATTCTCAAGTAGACTTGCCAGTTATTAGGGTGCGTGGGTAGTCCGCAGCAGACTTACTAGTTAGGCACACATATGACTGAACCAGTTGGGAGCGACGAGGACGCAGTCAAAAAGAGGCTTGAGGCTCTGAACTTCACGGTTGAGCGCATTCAGGAAGATCCGAAATTATCGAAGCCCGATCTGCATGCAACCAAAGATGCAGAGGTCTATTACTTTGAAGTAAAGACCCGCGAGCTGCACGCAGAACTACGCTTAAAGATGGAATCAGTAGGTATCGGCAAAACTGACTCGATGCTGATCCCGCTTGATAAGCAGAACTGGCTCTCGAGGGACATCAAGAGGGCAAGAGAGCAACTCATAAACCTGGCGGCTCCGACAGATTTCCGTGTGTTGTGGTATCGGGCCGACTCGAGCCCTTTTGTTCAAGGCGCGCGAGAGCAGTTGGTGGCCACCCTTCTGGGTATTCGGATGGTCTTTGGGCAGAGTAACGGGGAAAAGCGCATTCGTCCTTGCGTGTATGCGGACTTCGCAGATTATTGGCGCTACAAAGATATTGACGGAAGCATTGTTGAGTTGGATGGGTTGTTAAATTTAATTCCCAACGAATTATCACCGCGACGCGAGGCATTTTCTCGAAGTGCACTCTTTGGAATTCTTCGGGAGGCAGCGGTTGATATTCAGCGGCTTGAGGAAAGCGATCTGTGCTACATCGTCGAACCTAATGTGGACAGGAAAGATGATGCGGCCGTACTTGCTTCACTCCGGACGAAGTATCCCGGGCATGAATTCCAAAGATTTGTCCCTGCTGTGGCAGGAACTACCGTGACAACGATTGACGGTAGCGGGAACAGGGCCTAACCATTCGCCTGTACTAGCCGCAGCTTCATTTGGTTGGAAAGCTATAGTCGATGTCGATGCGGCACAGCGCCAATGTTAGGCATGACTAAAACAAGGCTGGTTATGGTTTTTTCTTGGTCTTATCCGACGGGTTCTCCGAGAACAGCAGCCAACCGAGGACGATGAATCCGATCGCGACGCCGGTGACGGCGAGCCAGGTTCCGAGCTTATCCATTCCATAACTCCTTATCGGCTCCAGGCTGGAGGGCGGCAACGACGGCCTTGTCGAGGCGTTTTACCTTGCCGCTTCCATCCGTGGCGGCCAGGCGAGCGGACCCTTCCACGATGACACGCCCGCTTGCTTTCTCCTTCACTACATGAGTAAAGGTCATGGAAGCTACACTCAGATCTGAGACGACGGTATTGATGAGCAATGTGTCGCCGTATCGCGCGGGGGACCGATAGTCCAACTCGGCCCGCACCACCACAAACACCGTCCCCTCGTTCATCAGGCCGGCCACCGACACCCCCCGCTCTTCCAGGTAGTGTGTCCGCGCCCGCTCGAAATACTTCAGATAATTGGCGTAGTAGACCACTCCGCCGCAATCCGTGTCTTCGTAATAAATTTTGATTTCCATTTAGAGCGTGAGCGTCGGGAATTTCGGCAGAGAACTCTCGGAAACCCCGGTCAACTTCAGAATCACATCGTACAGTTGCTGCGCCCGCTCCTGCTTGACCGGCTCAAAGCCGTGGCCGAGCACGCCGTGATTGGCAGCGTCGAGGAGCGGCTTCATGGTCGGCCACTCGCGCAGAAAGGCCTGGCCGAGTGGATCGCCGAGAGCCGCGAGCACGCGAAACTGCCCGTGCAGCGGGAGTTTGTATTTGCCGTCAAGATCGTCCAGCCAGCTGGTCCTGCAGATATCCTGAAGCGCCGGCGGGAGTTGTTCGGGGCGCACGTCCCACGTTTTGATCTTCTGTTGTTTGAACAGCTGCTTCTGTGCGAACGCTTCGAGCGCGCGCACCATCGCAGTCATCGCCGCCTCCGGATCGTGGCTCGCATGAAGACGGCGTCCGGCATGCGCAAGCACGTCCAGCGCCAGCGACTCTTTGACATCGGCCGGATCCAGCACCAGCTTTTCCAGAAAGCTCGCGTTGGCATTGATAGGCGGAAGCACCGCTTTCAACCCTGGAGGGCCGCCCCACAATGACGCCATCTCCAAGGCTTTCGCCGCGGTCTTCAGTTTGTCCCAGGCCTGCCGGTAGTGAAACCGCTCCCAGAATTCGTAGCCCTCGGCAAGATCGGCAAAGGCGCGATAGGTCGGCTTCTGCCCACCGCTCACCCTGGTTTCGATCTCGCGAAAGAGTCTCGCGGCAGCGGCATACATTCCGCGATTGAACAGCTCGGCGGCCTCGTGTCGCGAGACCAGCGCCACATCGTCCCAGAGATTGCCCTGCACCCAGCGCATCGGACGGCCATCGATCGCAATCGGCTCATCCTCCTGCCCTTCGATCCACGGCAGCAGCGCCACCGTCCGAGAACTCGTCGGCAAGGCAACCAGCGTCAACGCCCCCGCCATGGCCGGAGTGGCGCCAGTGAGATCGAGCACCAGATCGCCAGGGTGCACCTCCCACGTCTTCAGCAAGTCCGGCAGCGCACCCGCCAATACGCGATGGCACGCGGTCATATCGAGCATATCGGCCAGCGGCACCCAGTCCCATCGGCGCGGCATGTGCTCAATGTGCGGTTGCACCGCCGACTCCACCAGCGTCTTCGCCGATTCCGGCAAGACAAAGCAGAGCGCCTCCGGCTGCAGCCGGTTGATGACAGCGACCGCCGCCGCCGCGTCGCCGGTGAAGGCGACCAGCAGCACTTTGGTGGGTTGTTCATGCGCCATTGCGCGCGGACTATAGCATCGGTCCGGCAGGCGATCAATTCTCGGCCAGGCAATGTGCGTTCTGCTTGACGGTCTCCGGAAACCGGCTTAGACTTTCGTCAATCGTTCAAGCCTCTCTGCTTACTCACTGCACAAGGCGAGGTTCCGTCATGATCTGGTGGCACTGGTTGTTACTCGGCTTGCTGCTGCTCGGCGCTGAGATGATGACCCCTGGCGGATTTTACATTCTATTTTTCGGCCTTGCCGCCCTGGTGGTCGGCGCCATTGCGGCACTAAACCTGGTCCAGGGAGAGTCCGCGCAATGGCTGCTCTTCTCCGGCATCGCCGTCGCCTCCTTGCTCGTGTTTCGCGGCCCGCTGCTGACGCGCATCAATGCCTCGAAGACAACACCTCCCGATGTCGATTCCATGCTGGGCGAAATCGCCATCCCCATCGACACACTCGCCGCCGGCGCGATTGGGAAAGTCGAGCTCCGCGGCACCACCTGGTCGGCCAGAAATGCCGGATCCACCCCCTTGAATAAAGGGCAACGGAGCAAAGTCACCGGCATGGACGGCCTCACGTTGCAAATCAGCGGCGAATAGCGCGCACTTCATTATGATGGAGACGACACAATGGATGGTGGAATGAGCGGCGGATTTCTCGTCACACTCTTGCTGGCCCTGTTTGTCATCTATGTCTTCGCGAAGACGGCCGTGGTCGTCCCGCAACAGAGCGCCTATGTCGTCGAGCGGCTGGGCAAGTATTCGGCGACGCTGGATGCCGGCTTCCACATCCTGCTCCCCTTCATCGACAACATCCGCTACAAACATTCGCTCAAAGAAACCGCCATCGATATTCCCGAGCAGGTCTGCATCACCCGCGACAACGTGCAGGTCTCGGTGGACGGCATCCTGTACCTCAAAGTGCTGCATCCGCAGCGCGCTTCCTACGGCATCAGCGACTATGGCTTCGCCTTGATCCAGCTGGCGCAAACCACGTTGCGCAGCGAGATCGGAAAGATCGAGCTCGACCGCACGTTCGAGGAGCGGACCAACATCAATGTGCAGGTGGTGAACGAGCTCGATAAAGCCTCGGACCCCTGGGGTGTCAAAGTCCTGCGCTACGAGCTCAAGAACATCACGCCGCCGAAAGATGTGCTCAATGCGATGGAAAAGCAGATGCGGGCGGAGCGGGAAAAGCGCGCCGTGATTCTCACCTCAGAAGGAGAGCGCGATGCCGCGATCAACCAGGCTGAAGGCGAGAAGCAGCAAGTGATCAAGGCCTCCGAAGCGAAGAAGCAGCAGCAGATCAATGAAGCCGAAGGCGCGGCCTCAGCTATTCTCGCCATCGCCCAAGCGACCGCCGAAGGACTTCGGAAAGTGGCCGAGACGATTCAGATGCCCGGTGGGCAGGAAGCCGTCCAGCTGCGTGTGGCGGAACAGTACATCGCGCAATTCGGCCAACTAGCCAAGACGAACAATACCCTCATTCTCCCAGCAACGGTCTCCGACGTCGGCTCCATGATCGCGCTAGCCATGAGCGCCATCAAGCAAGGATCACCCACTCAACCGCCGAAGGCCTAGCGTCTCGACGGCCAGGTTTGACAGTCCCGCGACGCTTCCCTAGAATCGCCGTTTAATGAAAGATTTTGTCCTCCAGGCCTTCTCCGATAGCGCCGCCGTCAAACAACAATTCGCGCGGGATCACGCCGACCGCGTGGCCACGGTCGCGCAACTCCTCGTCGCCGCCTTTCGCGCAGGGCATAAAGTGCTGCTGTTCGGCAACGGCGGCAGCGCCACCGACGCCGCCCACATCGCGGCGGAATTCGTCGGCCGCTACAAGCGGGAACGCGCGCCGCTCCCAGCCATCGCCCTGGCCACCGACATCGCCGCCATCACCTGCATCGCCAACGATTACGGGTTCGACGAACTCTTTGCCCGGCAGATCCGCGCCCATGGCCAGAAAGGCGACATCGCCATCGGCATCAGCACCAGCGGCAACTCGCCGAACGTCTTGAAGGGCGTCACGGCCGCCCGCGAATGCGGCATGATCACCGTCGCCTGGACGGGCGGGACCGGCGGCAAGCTCGCGGGGCTCGTCGATCACCCCTTCATCGTTCCGTCGAACATCACGGCGCGCATCCAGGAAAGCCACATCACCCTCGGCCATGTCTTGTGCGAACTCGTAGAGGAAACGATCCTTGGCACCGCGCCCTAACCGAACGCCCCCGCAACGCCCCGCGCGCCCGTTGATTCCTCCGATCGATGTCTCGGATCTGACGACCTATCCCTTGAAAAAGCGTCATAGCAAAGTGCGGGTCTCCGACTTTGCTCAACCCTGGGCCAGCGGAGGATCGTTCGCGCAGTTTTACCAATCCCTGCCCGACCTGCTCGCGGTCAAAACGTTGCGCGCCGTGGCGGCCGCCATTGCGACGGCCCATCGCCGGCACCGGCCGGTCGTCCTCGGCATCGGCGCCCATGTCATCAAGGTGGGTCTCAATCCCGTCATCGTGGATTTGATGGAGCGCGGCATCGTCACCGCCGTGGCCATGAACGGGGCCGGCATCATCCACGATTTCGAGCTGGCGCTCATGGGGCACACGTCGGAAGAAGTGGACGCCGAGATCGACGAGGGCCGCTTCGGCATGGCCGAAGACACTGGGCGGATCTTGAACGAGGCCATCGCCCTCGGCGCGCAACATGGCCAGGGACTCGGGGAAGCCGTCGGGCACTACATCAATCGCTATCAAGGCCAGTTCCCGAACCGCGCAACCAGCCTGCTCGCCACCGGCGCGCGGCTGGGCATTCCCGTCACCGTGCATGTGGCGATTGGGACGGACATCATCCACATGCATCCCGCCGCCGACGGTGCCGCCATCGGAGCCACGTCCCTCTTCGATTTTCGACGGCTGGCGGCGGTCGTCGCCGGGATGGAGGGTGGGGTCTATCTGAATGTGGGATCGGCCGTTATCTTGCCGGAAGTGTTTTTGAAAACCGTGTCGCTCGGGCGCAATCTCGGCCATCCGCTCACCAAGATCACCACCGTGAATATGGATTTCCTGTCGCACTACCGGCCCATGACCAATGTGGTGAGACGCCCCACCCAAAAGGGCGGAAAGGGCTATACCCTCACCGGCCATCATGAAATTATGCTGCCGCTCCTGGCCGCAGCCGTGCTCGAGCAGATCCGTTAGCCCCGGCGGCAGTCCTGTGCGTCCATTGCAGACGGAGCCCGTGCCAATGCACCCATCGACCGAACAATTGCAAACGGAGTGGCGCCGGTTGAACGAGCGCTACTTCGACGGGCTCCTGCCGCCGATTCCCGTGGTGTGGAGCCGCCGCCTGACCTCGTCTGTCGGGATGTTCGTCAGCCGTGGCGGCCCTCGTCCGAAACCATTCGATATGCCGAATCCAGCTCGAGCCAAACGAGAGATTCGCTTGTCCGAACCGTTGATGGCTCGATTGGCCGAACGCACGGCCTACGCCGATCAGGAGCTGCTCAACACCCTGGCTCATGAAATGATCCATCAATGGCAATTCGATGTCTTGAAGCGGCGGCCGAATCACGGCCCGGACTTCCTGCGCAAGATGACGGAGATGAACCGGAGCGGGCTGGTCGCGATTACGATCTACCACTCTCTCCAGAAAGAAGTGCAGGCGCTCTCCCGATTCGCCTGGCGCTGCACGGACTGCGGGCGGATCTATCGCCGCCAGCGCAAGACCATTCAACCGCGGCGGCATCTCTGCGGAACCTGCCGGGGGCAACTACAAGAACTCCCGCCGATCCGGCACGTCACCGCCCCCTCCGTGCCGCAACCCTCTCCCCTCCCATCCCTGCCTATGCACGCCGTTCAACAGCTGGTTCTCGGATGGGATCATGCACCTGACCCGCGCTCATCCATTCGCTAAGCAGCATTTTTCTCGCTCGCATCATCGGCGTCTTGACCGGCAGGCGTAAGTCTGGTCGATACGGTCACCTGATTCCCGGGCTCCTGATATTCAAGCTGGTCGAAGCTGATGCTCTTGGACATCGCGATGCCGCGCCCATGCGAATCGTCGGAGCGGGCGTCGTCGAGAATGAGGTACCGGCGCCAGTCAAAGCCCTGCCCCTCGTCGATGATCGTGAGCACCAGCTCCGTTTTGTTTCGATCCATCAAAACCCGTACTCGCTTCCGCACATGTTCGGGCAGCGCCATGCGGCGCGCCACCTCATGATCCAATTGCCCCGTTTTGAGGAACCCAGACTTCTCATCGTACGAGAGATTCAAATTCCCGTGTTCGACTCCATTGACCAGCAATTCCGTCAGTCCGAGCTGCGCGCGCGAGGGATCCGGGAAGGCATACGCCAGCAGTTCCGCAAGATTTCTGGCCTCGGTCAGCGTGCGCAATTCAAACCGGCCATGACGCAGCAATTGCATGGTCTGTGCGCTAGTTTGTTTCCGCGCGGTGATATCTTCCATTGTCCCGAGATAGCGAAACCCTGTATCGCTGGCCAGCGGCCACAAAAGAATTTGCACCCATTGCGTGTCTGAACCGCCCGCGGCCAGCCGACATTCCTGGCGGATCTGCCCAAATGTCTCTCTGGAACTCTCCCACGCCTCCTGCATCGCCGGCCGATCGTCCTCGTGAAACCACTCGAGCCATGCCGTTGCCAAATCCGCCGCGTCGGCAAATCCAAACCGCTCATCCGTGTTCTGCTTGAGAAGGGTCGTCAGCGTCTTGTTGGCGTAGAGACACCGGCCCGCCTCGTCGATTTCAAAAACCCCGATCGGCAGATGCTCGGACAACAGCCTGAAGAATGTTTCGCGTTCATTCAATCGTTCGATCATCTGCTTGCGCGCGGTCACGTCTCGGACGATCCCTGTGAAACACCGGCCCGACGCGAGTCGCATTTCGCTGACCGCCAGGTCCATGGGAAAGACCGACCCGTCCCGGCGCTGGCCGACCACTTCCCGCCCGATCCCGATAATTTTGGCCTGCCCGGTGCTCAGATAGGAGGCCACATAGCCATCGTGCTCCGACCTGTAGGGCTCCGGCATTAAGACATTGACCTTGCGCCCAATCGCTTCGCTGGCCCGATAGCCAAACAGTTTTTCGGCTGCGGGATTGAAGGAAAGGATCCGCCCCTGATCGTCGATCGTGACGATGCCATCTGCGGCATGATCCACGATAGCCCGAAGCCGCTCTTCACCGTCCGCGCGCGCGCGCTCCACCCCTGCCGTTCGCGCTTGCTCCCGTTGATGGCGATGGTTCGTCCACGCGAGCGCGGCAAGCATCACCATAACGCCAACCAGTCCCAGCAGTCCCATCTGCACAAGCCGGGCGCGGATACTCGCCAGCACCTCTGCGCGCTCAGCCCGCACGAGCAGCCCCCACTGCAACGACGTCAGTGAATGGACACCAGCCATGCGAGCATACCCGGTCACCACCGGAATTTTCTTAATCAAGTGCCTTTCTTCGACGTAGCCGGCTCGGCCGGTCGCCACTTTGACAGCGGAAGGCAGCCCCAGGTCCCGCAGATTGAACGACGACTGATCGTGCTGCTCCGCGGTCAGCAGCAGCGCGCCATCATGGCCAAGGACCCGATAGCGCACAACTCCAAAGCTCTCGGTCCTCGCAGAAAACTGGTTGACACTTTCCTCTATCAGACCGGTCCATGTCGTTCGATCCACTTCGGTCATCACCACACCAAGGAGTGTGCCATTGGAGTCGCTGAACGGCATGGAGAAGACGACAGCCCTTAACTGGCCCGCCGCTTCGCCCAGCTCTGTAATCACTTTGACGTGCACGCGCGGCGCTTGCCAGGCGGCTCGATACCAAGACTCGCGCTGAACATCCCGCCCGATCCAGCCCTCATCGGTAGAGGCCATGATCCGCCCTGCCCGGTTCGTGACCGCCAGACGGGAATACACCGGATAGGCCGCCTGCACAGCTCGCAAATGGCGAGTGACCTGAGCAGCATCGGGGCTACGCATCTGAGGCGCCAAGGCAATGATGGCAAGATCGCCATCCCGCTCACGCAACATCGCGTCGAGTTTGTCGGCGGCCCCTGTCGCGGCGAGCGCTAGACTTTCTCCCGCTCTCGCGACCAGCTCCTGTTCCACCAGCCAAAGCCCTGCCAGCCCTAACAGCGCTGCCCCGCACACGGCGCTGAATAGGACTATGGTCTCTTTCGAAATTATGACCCGTATCTTTCGACGCCAGGGCATCAGGCTGCTTCCTTCAGATCCTGCTCTAACTCGCTCCGGACTCGCTGGAATTCAAGCTCCAGTTCAGCCAAGAGCGCGGGAACCGTCTCTAGTCCGCCACGCGCGGCTAGGGTGACCTGGTCGCACATTCTGGCCAGACCCAACGCGCCCAGGTTGGAGGCGCTGCCCTTCAGGCTATGCGAAATCCGCTGGACATCTTCCGCCCGCCCCTTGCGGCAGGCCGTCCCCATCGCGGTCAACCGGGTGGGCGTGTCGGCTAAGAAATGCCCGATCAGCCTGGACAAAAACCCCGGATCGTCCTCGTCGCTCAACACGCGGAGCCCGTCGAATATCAGCGGATCGATCGTGGGCCCCGCAGCCTTCGCCGCTTCGGACGCCGCCGGAATGGCCCGCGGCCGCCAGCGCTCAAACACCGCCGCCAGCACCTCGCTCGTCACCGGCTTGGACACATAGTCGTCCATGCCGGCTTGCAGACAGACCTCGCGATCCCCCGGCATGGCGTTGGCCGTCATCGCGATAATGGGGGTGCGGCGGCGAGCGGGAGACGCAGCCTGTTCCCGCCGCCGGATCTCGCGGGTGGCTCCGAATCCGTCCATCTCAGGCATCTGGCAATCCATGAACACCAGATCGTACGTAATGCGCGAGAGCGCTTCGACGGCCTCAAGCCCGTTGGCCGCCACATCCACGCGATGCCCCAATCGCTCGAACATCCTGACCGCTACCTTTTGATTGATGATGTTGTCTTCGGCGACCAGAATCTTCATCCCAGCCGGCGGAGCGGTCTCGGCAAGAGTGTGGCGCGTCACTAATTCCGGTTCCGGCCGCGCGGCCCTCTCCGCAGCCGGAACCTCCGACTGCTCCAGCACCATGGCGAGGCAGCGCAAGAGCTGGCTTTCCCTGATCGGTTTCGTGAGATAGGCGGAGACTCCCAGCTCTTTGGCGGCCTTCGCATCTCCCCGCCTCCCAACCGACGTCAACAAGATCACACGCGGTGGCGCCTCCGTCGCGATGACCGCCTGCGCGAGTTGTAGTCCGTCGGACGCCGCCAAGTCGGCGTCGATGATGGCCAGGTCGTAGACGACGCCCTGGCGAGCCTGCTCCTGAAGATAGGACACGACGGCCGCGTGCTCGCTCATGACGGTGGATGCCAGTTCCCATTTCTTCATGAACAGCTCAAGAATCCGGCAGTTGATCGGCTTATCGTCGACGATCAAGACCCGTTTCCCGCGCACCGAGGCCGCGCCTAGCGGCGCCGCTTCGACCGGCGCCCGTTGCACTTCAAATCGCGCCGTGAACCAGAAGGTGCTGCCCGATCCCGGCTGGCTGGCCACGCCAATCTCTCCGCCCATCAATTCCACCAGCCGCTTGCAAATCGCCAGGCCCAACCCCGTGCCGCCATATTTCCGCGTCGTCGAACCATCCGCCTGGCTGAAGGCCTGAAACAAACGGGCCTGTTGCGCCTCCGAGAGGCCGATGCCGCTGTCGGCGACATCGAACCGGACGGCAACGGCGTCGTCCTGTTGCGAAACCAGCCGGACCTGCACGACGACGTCGCCTTGCTCGGTAAACTTGATGGCATTGCTCACCAGATTGGTCAGCACCTGGCGCACGCGGCCGGAGTCGCCGCGCAACGCGACCGGCACGTCGGCATGGAAGAGGCACGCGAGATTCAATTGCTTGGTGGAAGCCCGCTCTCCGAAGAGATCCAACGCATCCTCGACCGCGTGGCGCAGATCGAAATCGATAATCTCCAAACTCATTTTGCCGGCTTCAATCTTCGAGAAGTCCAGAATGTCGTTGATGATGGTCAGCAGATGATCGCCGGAATTGCGGACGATTTCGCCGTACTCCCGTTGCTCCGCCGTCAGCTCGGTGTCGAGCAGCAATCCCGTCATGCCGATCACGCCGTTCATCGGCGTCCTGATTTCATGGCTCATCGTGGCCAAAAACGAGGACTTGGCCTCGGTCGCGGCGCGCGCCTGGGCCAGGGCTTCATCGAGGTCTCGGTTGCTCTGTTCTAATTTCCTGGCATACGACGACAAGGCCTGCTCCGATTCCTTGCGCCGGGAGATATCCCGGATGAAAGCGCTGAAGACCACTGTGTCGTCCAGCCGCAAGGGCGCGATAGACACTTCGACCGGAAACACCCGCCCATCCCGATAGCAAGCTTGGAGCTCCACCAGTTTCCCGAGAATGCTCGACTGCCCAGTATGGAGATACCGCGTGAGACTCGCGCGATGCGCCGCCCGCCGATCGGCAGGAATGACGGTATCGGCAAGGTCTTTCCCCATGACTTCATGGGCCCGCCATCCGAACAGCAGCTCAGCCTGGGCATTCCACTCGGTGATGGCGCCGTCGCGATCCATCGTGACCACGGCGTCGAGGGCTGTATCGATGATCAGGCGGGTGCGGCTCTCGTTTTCGCGCAACGCGGCTTCGACTTCCGCGCGTTCGAGAAAGAGCCCGATCTGGCTCCCGATGGTGGCGAGCGTCCGCAAGAGATCGGCGTCGCGGGGATGAATATCCCGGCTGAAAAACTCCATGATGCCGAACACGCTGGTCCGCAGCCACACAGGAAACGCGCAGCCGGCATGCAACTCGTTCAGCGCCGCCGCCTCCGCGCGGATGAATTCATGGTCCCGCAGGACATCCGACTCCCACAGCGGTTCGCCCCGCGCCCAGCAGCGGCCGGGAAATCCCTTGCCGGATGCGAAGGTCGCGCGGCGGCTGGCCTCAAAAAACTCTGCGACAGGATATGGATGCCCCCCCCATGTCTGCATGCACTGGAGCGTCCTCGCCTTCTCCTGAACGCTCCAAAAGATGCCGGCCTGCCATTCCAGACTGGCCCCGATCACACGCAACAATTCGGGAATCGCCTGCTCGACCGTCGAGACTTCGGCTAGGACTTTTGCCACCGCATGTTGCAGTGTCTGCCGGCGCTGCGCATATTTCTGATCCGTGATGTCCCGCGTCACGCTCAAGACCGACGGCGGGATGCCCTGCTCCCCCGGCAACAAGACCAACGTCATCTCGAACCAGCGCGATTGCCCAGAAAGCCCCTGCACCCGTCCGCTGATTAAGACGCCCCGCCCTTGAAGAGCCGCGGCATGCGCATCTTCATAGGCCCGGCGATCGTCCTCATGGATCCATTGGCCGATATCCCGGCCCAGCACTTCCTCGGGAAACCCGGCGTCGAAGAGCGCGCAGCCGGCTGGATTGATCTGCAGAACGCACCGGCCCCCATCCGTTACCAGCACCCCATCCGGCTCCACTTCAAGGATCGTCCGCAGCCGGCGCTCGTTGGCGCGCGCATGCATCCGCTCGTCCTGCGTGTCCTTCCACTCCAGCTGAGCGCGGCGGGTCGCGCTGACCAACAGCCCGAGCAGCGGTCCGACGATCAAGAGACCGGCCATACCCATAGTCCAGAGAAAGCGGTGCACCGGCTCCACGACTTCGGCCCGGTCGACTCGCAACAGCACCGTCCATTTCGGACTCTCGACGCCTTCCATCCCTTGTGTGCGGGCATACCCCGTCAAGACCGGCACCCGACGGACAAAATGCTGCTCTTCGACAAAGCCGGACTCCCCTGAGACGGCGCGTTGAACCGACGGCAGATTTCCCTGCGCAAGGTTCAACTGTCCCTGGCGCGCGGGGTCCGAGTCGATAAACACCCAGCCGTCTTCCCTAAGCACCTTGTATTCCACCGTGTGAAAGAACGACGTCTGCTGCTGGAACAACCGAATCGCTTCCGTCACCAAGCGTTCCAGCTGCTCGGCGCTCACCCGGGTCGTCACCGCGCCGCGGAACGTGCGCCTGCCGGCATCGATTCGATGATCCGCGATGGGCGCTGTGAAGGAGACGGTTTCTACGCCCTGTCTGGCCTCATCGGCTGCAATATCGCCAATATAGATCCCCACTTGCTCCCGCCGCACCGCCCGAAACCAACCGGTAGCCCGGACATCGAGCCGCCCGGCCTGAGGGATCGTGGCGGCGGCAATCCGCCCGTCTTGGTCAACCACGCCGATCCAGAGGTAGAGCGGGTAGGCCCGATGAAACGTCGAGAGAATATGACTGCGAGCCGCCGGAGTCTCTCCATTCATCGCCAGCGATTCCGCGAGGGCCCGAACCCCTCCGACCCGCTCATTCAGCAGCAAATCGAGTTTCGCGGCCACTTCTGCGGCCATGATGGACACCGTTTCTCCGGAGGCCGCCACCGTTCGCCGCTCCAGCCAGGCCCCCCCTGCGACGACCGTGACCAGCGTGGCGAGCGTAATGAGTCCGATCAGCGTAAATTGATGCCGGTGCGTGAATACGCGGGACCCCTTACCGAACGATGTGTTGCGATCGCTCACGCCCATGCCTCTCGCTTCCGTTCCCGACGGTTCAAGCCTGCAGGCAGACCGCGGCGCAGCCCGCCTCGGACAGATCTCCTGCTCCTCGTTCGCGTCTGTATCGGGTCGTTCTTTCACGAACTTAAGGAATTCAAGACAAAATCCACCGGCTACATGGAGCCGCTTCCCATCGGCAGGCGCGACAGGTATGATGCAGCCGATGCCGCCCAAGATAATGACCAAAGAACAACTGGTTGAGCAGCTCCAGCCCCTGCGGGCTCACGGCTCCCGTATTGTGTTCACCAACGGCTGCTTCGATCTCATGCATATCGGCCATACCCGCTATCTACAGGCCGCCAAGGCACTGGGAGATCTTCTGGTGGTCGGAGTCAACACCGACGCTTCTGTCCGCAGCCTGGACAAAGCGCCGGACAGGCCGATCGTCCCGGAAGTGCAGCGAGCGGAAGTGCTGGCGGCCTTAGGCTGTGTCGATTTTGTCGTCTTATTCTCCGAACCCGACCCCAAGGCGCTCATCACCGCCGTGCAACCGGACGTACTGGTGAAAGGCGGCGACTGGTCTCTGGATCGCATTATCGGACGGGACGTGGTGGAGGCGCGCGGCGGCAGGGTCCAAACCATTCCCCTGGTTCCCGGGTTTTCCACCACGGCATTGATTCACCGTATTCGCTCGACCTCAACCTGATCTGTGTCACATCCACCCTCCCCCGCAGATGAATGGCTCGCCCCGCTTGTGTCCGCCCTCAAGCAGACCTCGGCGCGGCCCTGCGTCACGGGTTTGCACGGATCGACCGCAGCGTTCGTGCTCACCAGCCTGGCGCAGGCACCCTCATTGGCCTCTCTCCGGAACCGCCCCTGGATTATCGTTACAGCCAGCAATGAATCGGCGGAGCGCCTTTTCGACGACCTCCAGTTCTGCCACCGGCTCATCGGCATTCCAAGCGACCGGCTAACACTGTTCCCTCAATGGGAAACGCTGCCCTACGAAGCCACGGCGCCTCATATCGGCCTGGTGGCGCATCGCATGCAGACGCTCCACCGCCTGCAATCCAGCCCGAATACGACCCTCGTCACCTCGGTCGCGGCCTTGATGCACCGCCTCCTGCCGAAGGACACCTGGGCTCACGCCACCCTGCAACTGACACGCAACGGGACTGTCGAGCGCGACACGCTGCTGGCCAAACTGCTGCGGCTCGGCTATCGGCGCGTGTCGGTCGTGGAGATTCCCGGCGAGTTCAGCATCCGCGGCGGCCTGGTGGATATTTTTTCAACCGCCTACGCCGACCCGCTCCGCGTCGAGTTCCTGGGCGATTCGATCGAAGCGCTCCGGCTCTTCGACGCGGCGACGCAAACCTCGATCCGCCAGATCGATGACGCCGCGATCCTGCCGGCGCGGGAATACCTCCGTCCGGAAGACAGCCCGGAAGCCGCGGCGCCGATCGCGCCGGATGCGGAATGGCGCGCGCCGGACCTCTATCCCCAGATGAGCACGCTCTTCGATTACCTGTCGAAAGAGCCGATCCTCATCTTCGACCAGCCCGCCGCGCTCCAGGCGACCTGCGCCACGCTGTGGTCCAAGATCGAGGACAGCTATCTCCGGCATGGAGAGCGGGACGCGGCCAATCCCTATCCCAGCCCTGAACGGCTCTTTCAAACCTGGGATGAAATCGAAATCGGCGCGGCCGGCTGGTCAACGATAGCCCTGGAGCCGCTGACTCCATCCGACGACAGCTGGAATCCGGTCGTGCCGTTCCCGGCGCAGATCCCAGCCAGCGCGGGCCTGGGGATTCGCGGAACCCCGTTCAACCAGACCCTGTCTATCCTCGATCGATTGCGCGATGGCCATCGCGTGGTGCTGATCGCGCGCAGCCGCGGACAAGTCGAGCGGTTGCTCGCCTTGCTCCGGGAACATGACCTGCCGGCCATGGAATGGTCCCCGGCGGCTTGGACCAAGCGGGAGAGCGGCAAACCGCCGATCGCGGTTGTGCATGGCGACTTATCCGCCGGATGGTTGTCGGAAATCTTTCAGCTCGCCCTCCTGACTGAAGAAGAACTGTTCGCGAAAGGCACGCGCCATAAAACCCAGCCGAAAAGCAAAACGGCGACGTTCCTGTCCTCTCTGGAAGACCTGAATGTGGGCGACTATGTCGTCCACGTGCAACATGGCATCGGCCGGTATCTCGGTCTCAAGCGGCTGACGGTGCAGGATGTGGAGAGCGATTTTCTGATCCTGGAATTTGCCGGGGCCGACACGCTCTACGTGCCGCTCGACCGTCTCAGCCAGGTCCAGCGCTACAGCGGCGCCGACGGGCATGTGCCCCGGCTCGACCGCCTGGGCGGCACCAGCTGGGCCAAAACCACGGCACGGGTCAAAAAAGATATCGAAGAGATGGCTCAGGATCTCATCGATCTCTACGCGAACCGCGAGCTGGTCAAACGGGCCGGGTACGGCACGGCCGGCACGCTGTATCACGAGTTCGAGGCGGCGTTCGAATATGAAGAGACGCCGGATCAGCTCAAGGCGATCCAAGACATCGCCAGGGATCTGGAGTCAGGAAAACCGATGGACCGGCTGGTCTGCGGTGACGTCGGTTATGGCAAGACGGAAGTAGCCATGCGGGCAGCCTTCAAGGCTATCGAAAGCGGACGCCAGGTGGCCGTCCTCGTGCCGACGACGCTGCTTGCCCATCAACATTATGAAAATTTCGCCGAGCGGTTTGCGCCCTTCCCGACGAAAGTTGCGGTGCTCTCCCGCATGCAGTCTCCGAAAGACACCAAGGCCACGCTGAGCGATCTTGCCGCGGGCGTCATCGATGTGATCATCGGCACCCACCGGCTGCTGCAGAAAAGCGTGGTGTTCCACAATCTCGGCCTCGTCATCATCGACGAAGAGCAGTGGTTCGGAGTCAAGCATAAGGAACGGCTGAAGCAACTGCGGACCCAGGTCGATGTGCTGACTCTCACCGCCACGCCGATCCCGCGCACGCTTCAGATGGCGATGGCCAGCGTGCGGGACCTGTCGATCATCGATACGCCGCCGGCCAGCCGGCTGGCGATTCGCACGGCGGTCATCAAATCCAGCGACAAGGCTGTGCGCGATGCGATCCTGCGCGAGCTGGGGCGCGGCGGCCAGATTTATTTCGTCCATAACCGGGTGGAAACCATGTCCGCCACCGGCGCCTGGCTCCAGCAACTGGTTCCAGAGGCGCGGATGGTGATGGCCCACGGGCAGATGGATCCCAAGCTGCTCGAAGCGGTGATGCTGAAATTCGTCAAGCACGAGGTCGATGTGCTCATCGCCTCGGCCATCATTCAGTCGGGCATCGACGTGCCGAACGCCAATACGATCATCGTCAACCGGGCCGACACGTTCGGCCTGGCGCAGCTCTATCAGCTGCGCGGTCGCGTAGGCCGCGGCGGAGAGCAGGCCTACGCCTACCTGCTCATTCCCGACGAGGGCCGGCTCACCGAGGATGCACAGAAGCGGCTGATGGCGATTCAGCAGTTTACGGAATTGGGATCGGGTTTCCGCATCGCCGCGGCCGACCTCGAGATTCGCGGGGCCGGGAATCTGCTGGGCAAAGCGCAGTCCGGTCACATCGCCGCTATCGGGCTGGATCTCTATCTCAGGATGGTTGAGGAAGCCGTGCAACGCCTCAAGGGACATGCGGTCGAGGAGGAGCCTGATCCCACCCTGCGCATGCCGGTCTCGGCGTTCATTCCCGAAACCTACGTGGAGGATCCGCACCACCGGCTTTCGCTCTACAAGCGCTTGACCGCCTGCAAGCAAGTCGGCGAGCTGGCGCTCCTCCATGGGGAAATCCAAGACCGCTACGGACTTCCGCCTGAACCGGTGGAGCGGCTTCTGGAAGTGATGCAACTGCGGGTGTTGGCGAAACTGCTCCATATCACGGCCATTGAAGTCTCCCACCAATCGGCCATCGTCACGCTCGGACCCAAGGCCGCGATTCCAGAACCGGCCGTCCATGCCATGATGGACCGGCTGAAAAAGCGGCTGCGCTTCCTCTCGCCGCAGGCATTCGAGATCCAGATGCCGCATGACGACTGGGGTTCGACCTTTGCGGAACTCAACACAACCTTGCAAAGCCTGGGTCACTGTGATACCAACAAATCAACGACCTAGCTTGAAATCGGGCGCGTGAACTACGTTGCGCCGTGGCACTGACTGGAAATAGACCATCGCTCATGCACAACTTTCGCTCGTCACTCGCCTTCGCCGCTCTGTTGTCAGGCTCCTTGTGGGTGCTACCCGGCTGCACCCCGCCGCAAGAGGAGCCGGTCCTGGCGCTCGTCAATGGCCGCGCGATCACGCAATACGAGTTCGATGTTCGGTGGAACGAACTCTCGGACGCCACTCGCGGCCGGTACGACAAGGACGGCGGCAAACGGCGGTTTCTCGATGAATTGATCACCCGCGAACTGCTGATGCAGGAAGCCCGCCTCCAAGGGCTGGATCAGAACGATGCGATTCGCGACCGCGCGCAACGCTACAAAGAGCAACTCGTGCTGGACGAACTCCTGAAAGACCGCCTCAAGGCCAAAGTCGAGCTCTCCCAGGCCGAGTTGGATGCTTACTACGAAAAGCACGCCCACCAGCTGCTGGCTCCGCTCAAAGTCCAAGTCTCGCAAATGTTGCTGAATAATTATCCGGCGGCCAAAGATCTGAAGAAACAGATCGAAGCCGGTGGGGATTTCGCCAAGTTCGCTCAGCGCTATTCCATCGACGACAAGACCAAAGCCAAAGGCGGCGATCTCGGCCCCTATCGGAAAGGCCTCCTCAATCCCGACGTCGATGCCATCGTCCAAACGCTCAGGCACGGCGTGATCAGCGAGCCCGTCAAGACCGATGCGGGTTATTACCTCGTGAAGGTCAGTCCGCTGGAAAAAGAGACCATTCAGGCGGATCTCGCCACCCGGGAACGGCTGCGTCAAGAATTGCTGGCAGACAAACGCCGGAAACAGTTCGAAGAAGTCATTGCGGATATCCGAGCCAAGGCGTCGGTCCGCCTGGCCGATGCCTCACGCTACATCACCGACGAAGACGCCGGGCGGCCGTAGCCTACAGGTCAGTCTCCTCCAAACCCCTCATTTCGTGTACAATCCGCCGGTCTGCCCCGCACTCATCGAGGAGCACTGTATCCGTGCAGCTGAATTCGGCTTCCCGCATAATCACCCGTGTCGCGCTCGGGCTGTTGCTCACCCTGCCCTGGCTTAGGCCGGCCCCCTCGGCCTTCTCCGCTCCCCAGGTGGAGGATCGAATTGTAGCGGTGGTGAATACCGACCTCATCATGCAATCCGACGTCAAGCGCGAGCTGGCCCCCGAACAAGAGCGCATTCGCCGGCAATACCATGGCGACGAATTGGACCAGCGGCTGAAGACGGCCGAATACATGGCCCTGACGAAAATGATCGAGCGGCGGCTGCAACTGCAAGAAGCCGCAACCAAGAACGTGGATGTCTCCGACCAGGAAGTGAAGCAAGCCATCCAGCAGATGAAACAGCAAGGCGAGGCGGTCGACGAAAAAGACCCGCTGAGCGTGAGAAACGTGCGCGATCAGCTGACGCTTCTCAAGGTCGTCGACCGTGAAGTCCGAAGCGGCATCATGGTCGGGAACGCGGAAATGAAGCGGTACTATAACGAGCACCAGACGCGTTTCGCGCTTCCCGAAGAATATACCCTGAGCCAGATTTTGATTCAGCCCCGCTCGGCCGACGGAGCCGCGGAAGCGTTGGAAAAAGCCCGGATCGTGATGGCGGAATTGAAGCGCGGCGAAAAATTCGAGGATGCCGCGCTGCGCTACTCAGATGGGCCGAACGCCTCGCGCGGAGGCCGGCTTGGGCTAGTCAGGCAGGGGGAACTGCTCCCGGCCATTGAACGCACGATCGCGCCGTTAGTGCCTGGCGGAGTCTCCGACATCGTCGAAACCTCAGAGGGCTATCACATCGTCCGGATCGACGACAGAACTCCGAAGCAATTCCGCCCATTCGATGAAGTGAAATTTGAAATCCAGTCGCTGGTATTTCAGCAAAAGAGCGAAGACGTCTTTCAATCCTGGCTGGTCAATCTGAAAAACAAAGCCTACATCGAAATCAAGTTTTGACGAGATCCCGCAGCACCCCCCATAGGTGATCCCGCCCCTCCCCCGTCACCACTGAATAGGGGATGAGCTGCTGCCCTTCCGGCAACCCGAGATCGCGGTGAGTCTGACGAAGCGTCCGCACTCGCTCGCTCGGTCTGAGCTTGTCGACTTTGGTCGCCACAATGACCGGCTCGCGCCCGATCGACCGCAGCCAGGCCACGGTCTGGCAATCCTGCTCTGTGACCACCCGGCATTCCACTAACAAGACAACCGCAATCAACGAGGGCTGCTCGGCCACATAGGATTCGATCAGAGGCCCCCATTCCGCACGCATGGACTTGGAGACCTTCGCATATCCATAGCCCGGAAGATCCACCAGATACAATTTCGCCAGCCCTGGGTCCGAGGTGGCAATCTGAAACAGATTCACTGCCCTGGTTTTTCCGGGTGTCCGGCTGACTTTGGCCAGCCCTCGCCGATGGAGCAATGAATGAATCAGCGAGGACTTCCCGACATTCGACCGTCCCGCAACGGCAATCTCCGGCAACTCCCCCTGAGGAAACTGTTCTGCCGACGCGCAACTTTTGATAAACTCAGATGAAAGAATTTTCATAGCGATGATGCAATCCCGTGGCGTACCGTCGTTCGTCTCCACACAGTAGCAGAATGACGGGCGAGTAACACCCCCCTTCTATGCCCAAGGCCAAGACACAGCAAACCCTCGCTCGGATACTGCTCTGGACGGCCTTGCTCGCCGGAGTCCCGCTCGGCCTCCTGGCGTTAACCTGGCTGCTGACGCTGCCTGATGTGGCGCTTCTCGCCAAGACCAACCCAGGCCCGACGGCGCTAATGGAACATCGGCAGGCCCTCGCCCAAAGCCTGCGGAAACCGGTCCCCCGGCAATGGTCCTGGGTTCCCCTCTCCCGCATCTCCCGCCATCTGCAGCATGCCGCCGTGGCAGCCGAGGATGCGTCGTTTTTCATTCACGAAGGATTCGATTGGGAGGGAATCAAGGATGCGGCGATCCACAATCTCGAAGCCGGAGAACTGAAACGAGGCGGCAGTACGATCACCCAGCAACTGGCGAAGAACCTCTATCTCTCGACCGAACGCTCACTCTTGCGGAAAGCCCGCGAGGCACTGATCACCAGATCGCTGGAACACCATCTGACCAAGGGACGGATCCTCGAGCTGTATCTGAATGTCGCGGAATGGGGAAACGGCGTATACGGCGCCGAAGCGGCGGCGCGCCATCATTTTGGGAAATCTGCTCAAGATCTCACCGCAGAAGAGGCGGCCTGGCTGGCCGCCATTCTGCCATCGCCGCGCCGTTACGACCCGCTCCGAAAAACGGCGTTCTTGCATAAACGCCATCAGCGCATCCTGAAAGGCATGAATAGAATTCCCACCTCTTCTCCAGCACACTGAGGCGAGACGAAGGCCTATTCGGCAAAGACCGTTTTACTCGGGATCGCCAACGGTGGAGAGATCTCGCTCGCCGAAAATTGCCGACTCATGAGTGTAGTGTTTGAACTCGAGCAGATTGCCAGACGGGTCTTCAAGGAAAAACGTGCGATGTTCGATGCGCGTGCCGGAAAATCTCACGCGCGGCTGTTGATAAAACCGAAGACCCTGACAGCAGGCTCTTTCGGCTAATGACTCCCAGTCCGATCGATCAAGAAAGACCAGTCCGAAGTGGCGCGGATAAATCCCTCGCTGCACCGGAACCTCGTCCGACTCGCGATGCCCGACCAGCTGGTTCCCGGCCAATCCTAATGTGATGGCGCTTGACGATTCGCGCCCGAGCGTACAGCCAAGCCCTTCGACATAGAAATATTTTGTGGCGGCAAGATCGTGAACAGGAAAGGCGAGGTGAAAAAGACTGCGGCTCATCGAAAGCAATCCCCCACCGTGGGCCGCCCCTTCCCATTCCACCAACCGGCTGTCATGCGCGGCGTGACATGGGTAATGACGAATCGGCCGTCTGGAGCGAGCACCAAAGAACCCGCGGCGCCGTCGATTCGTTGGACCAATTTCTTCAGCACCTGCGCCGCCGCTGCGCCAGGTCGTTCGCCACGGGCCAGGCGATCGCAGATTTCTTTTGCCACCGCAATGCGGATAATCCCCTCGCCTAATCCAGTCATCGACACCGCGCCGCTGTCATTATCGGCATAGACCCCGCAGCCGATAATCGGCGTATCGCCGACGCGCCCCGGCAGCATCATATCGATGCCGCCAGTGGATGCGCCGGCTGCCACCGTCCCCGTTCGATCCAACGCCACCGCGCCAACAGTCTCCTTCCCGGCTCGCTTCCGCAACACCGGTCCGCTCGCCATCATCGCCCGGTAAAGCGCCAGCGTTTTTGGAGACCAGGCCTTCGTCATCGTCGAGGTTCGCGCAGCCTGGCCGGAGGGGCGGCGCGGCTGCCGTTCCAACTTACAATGCCGGGCAAACGCCGACGCAGGCTTCCCGACGAGCAAGACATGCGTTGTCTGCTCCATCACCAACCGCGCAGCTGAAATCGGATGGACAATGCCTTCAATCGAGGCGACCGCCCCAGCCTGCAAATCCCGCCCTTCCATAATAGACGCATCCATGCGCCGCACGCCGTCGAGCTGCACATGGGAACCTCGGCCGGCATTGAACAGCCTGCTCTGCTCTAACACACGGATTGCCTGCTCGACAGCCGTGAGCGCTGGCACGCCGCGATCTAACAGATGGTAGCCGATTTCCAAGGCGGCAGTGAGACACCCGGCCTGAGCCGCGGTCATGCGGCGAAGACCGGCACCGCCATGGACGAGGAGGACGGGACGGGACGATTTCAATTGAGCAACAGACCCTTCACACGCTGGTAGGCGGGATCGCTCATGCGCTCGAGATCGGACCGGACAAACCCGAGCCCGGTGACGCAGAGCTCAAAATTATCGGAGAGCTTGCGGAACAACGGCGGATCGATCTCGGCTCCATGCGCGCCGAATTCAGCCACGATGCCATACGAGCGCTTGCCGGTTTTCATATAGTCCACGAGAAAATCCTTGTGATAGATCAACCCGGCGGTTTTCAGCCGCCGTAAATATTCCGGGAACAGCCCAGCCATAAACAGGGTGAAGTCCCCGATATGCCGGTGCACCTCACGCTCGCGTTCGAAGGATTGGGCCTCCAGCATCACTTCGGACTCAAACAGCAGATCCATCACCGTATCGACCGGCTGATCCTGCTTGGTGCGAATCTTATACAACTGATCGGTGTGGGTAAAATCGACAAGGAGATTAGAGACGTAGCCCGCGACATTGAGATCGGGCCATCCGAGATGTTCGGTGAAGCTCCGTTCGGTCAGAACCCCGAAGAGCTGCCGGAGAGGATGTTGTGGAGGAACCGCTGTCCCCATGCTCCACCTCATCGAGTAATCTGAAGACGCGCAGTCTCAGTATAGCAGACTCGACACTGCCCGAGTCGCGATCTACCTGTTCTATCGGTCTCGCAGTACCGGACTTTAGCGTCTGCCGTCAAGAGCCTGTGTCGCGACTATCCAGCACGAACGTCACCGGCCCATCGTTCACCAGAGCGACTTGCATATGCGCGGCGAATACTCCGGTTTCAACCGAGGTGCCAGCCGCTCGCAGATCGGCGGCCATCTGTTCATAGAGGCGCTTCGCGATATCCGGAGGTGCCGCGCCGTCAAAGCTGGGACGGCGGCCGCTAGCCGTATCCCCCAACAAGGTAAATTGCGAGACGAGGAGAACGGAGCCGTCAATATCCACCAGCGACCAGTTCATTTTCCCTTGCTCATCGGAAAAAATCCGGAACCCACGGAGCTTCTCGACCAGATAGCGGCAATCTGCCTCCCCATCGCCTTTGGCCACTCCTAATAACACCAGCAGTCCCGTTCCGATCTGCCCGACCACTGTTCCATCCACGTCAACCGACGCGCTGGTGACTCGCTGCACAACCGCCTTCATCGATCAAGTCCGTCCGCGCTGCAACTGAGCCAGCGTGCCTTCCAGAGTCAGCAGCTTGCGCTTCGTCGGCAGCCCGCCAGAGAACCCGCCCAGCGTCGCGTCGTGCGCCACAATCCGATGGCACGGAACGATAATAGGCAACGGGTTGGCTCCCACCGCATTGCCGACGGCGCGAGCATACTGCCGGCCCCCGACGCGCAACGCGACCCATTGATACGACCGAAGCTTGCCGTAGGGAACGCGCAAGAGCGCCCGCCAGACTTGTCGTTGAAACGCGGTGCCGCGCGAAAGATCCAATGGCACATCGAAGGTCTGCCGCTTGCCCGCAAGATAGTCGAGCACCTGCGCCTGCGCCATCTCCAATTGCGAAGACGGTTCCATGACCAGCGCATCAGCCGCTTGCTCGCGGAAAACGGCGAGCACCCGCTGCTTCGACGTCTGCGGCAACGCAATGCCGTCGATCCCTTTGCCGGATTCAGCAACTCCCATCCAACCCCAGCGTGACTCGAACAAAATCGCTCGCCGCATGCGCATCCTTACCGGCCGGCCGCTCGGCCGAGTTTTCTCCGGACCATGCCCCAGACCATATTCAATTCATCGGACTTCAACAAGGCATGGACCCCCACATAGCTTCCCACGCTGACTCCAATCGCGCCGAGCAGTAACGCCGACTTTTCAACCCAGTCGCCGGGATGAGCCCAGAGCGAGGCGTTCGCGGCCAAGGAACAAATCGCTATCAACGGGAGACTTGCGAACACGACTCGGAGAGACGATCGTCCCACCGATCCCCATTCCACGCCGCCCAGGCGGCGATTCAAGACAACGATCAAAATGCCTCCGTTCACCATAGCTGCGAGCGCCGTCGCCAGCGCCAGCCCGGCGGCGCCGAGCAGCGGCATCAGCGCCAGCGAAAGGGCAATGTTCGCCGCCACCGCGACCGCGGCGGAAATCGCGGGAAGCGTCGTATCCTGCAGAGAATAGAAGACCGCCACAATGATGCGCACGCCGCCGAAGGCCCAGAGACCGATGGCATAGCACAGCACAGCCAGCGCCGTTTCCGCCGTATCGTGGGCCGTGAAAGTCCCGTGTTCGAAAAACACATGCACGATCGGAGTGCGCAGCAGAATCAAGCCGGCCATCGCCGGGAGGATGATGAAAAGAATCATCCGCAATCCAAATCCGAACGTCGTCCGTAATTCATCGGTCGCGCCCCGCGCCGCCTGGGCAGAGAGCGTCGGAAGGATCGCCGTCGCCAGAGCCACGCCAAAGATGCCGAGCGGGAACTGGATCAACCGCATCCCGTAAAACAAATAGGTCGGCCCCCCCACGAAGAACGAGGCGAGAATCGTGCTCACGGTCAAATTGACTTGCGTCACCGACAGGCCCAGCAGCGAGGGCACCATCAAGCGGCCGATCCGCCTGACACCCGGATGCCCCGGATCGAATCGCCAGCCGAACAGAAAGCCGCGGCGGGCCAATCCAGGCAATTGCATCGCAAACTGCGCCGCGCCGCCCGCCACCACTCCGATAGCCACACCGATAATCGGCTCCGGGAGATGCGGCGACAGAAACAACGCGCAGCCGATCATAAACACATTCAGAAACAGCGGAGAGAACGCAGGCGCCGCAAAGGCCCGCAGCGAATTCAAAATCCCCATGGCCAGCGCGGCAAGGCTGATAAACAGCAGATAGGGGAACATCACACGCGAGAGCACGACGGCCAAGGTGAGCTTGGCTGGGTCGTCATGAAAACCCGGCGCGAGATACCAAACGATGCCAGGCGTCGCGGCAATGCCAATCAACACCGTCCCCGTCACGATCGTCAGCAGCGTCGTAAAAACGGCGCTGGCCAGCTCCCAGGCCTCGCGCTTGGTCTTCTGTTGATGATACTCGGTAAAAACGGGAATGAACGCCGCCGACATGGAGCCCTCGGCGAATAGCTCACGCAACAGGCTGGGAACCCGGAACGCGACATAAAACGCATCGGCTGCCGTCGTCGCACCAAACAGGCCGGCCATGACCATGTCTCGGATAAATCCGAGAATCCGGCTGGCAAAGGTGCCAAGGCCGATAAGACCGGCGGCTTTGACCACTGAGCGTTGATCGTTCGAAACCGATGGGACGGGAGTCGCGGGTGCGCTTGATTCTGACATGGAGGCGGATTCTAGCGGAACGACTGCAGGGCGTCCATCAATGACCCATTACCGCCCGTCTACCGTTCGTCGATGACGTGGTCGGGCAATTCGTTGGGATTGTCGCCGGAACGCCCCGGGCAAGCCTCTGCCAATACCGCTCCGCACGCGGTAATGGCCATTGAAAGTCCTGCGGCAATATCGCCGCCGCGCAGGTGTTCAACCGCCGCCTGCACGACCGGCTTCCAACGCTCCGCCGACACCAGTGCCGCCAGCGAACGATCCGGCAAGACATAGATTTGCCGCTCAAGCATCGAGAGCATGATCAGCACGCCCGTGCGCTCGCGCGTCTGCGCCACGGCATGCTGCGCGAACGCCCGCTCGGCCCTGAGCGCGACCTTGTACCGCATACGAGCCGGCGAAGTCAGCAGACGGATGACGGGTGGCCAGGTCCCGATCCAAGCCCCGCACAGATAGGCGAATGTGACGGCGCATACCAGCCAGGCGGCATTCGAGGCATGCCATCCCCAGGGCAGCCACGAGACCTCGACGGTCAGCAACAGCGCCAGCATCGCGAGCGCGGCGATCAACCCGCCCCAATGTTGCGCGTCGCGATAGCGGCCGGATCGCGCGACGATCATCGGCACAATTTCAGCCCTGGTCTGCTGCTCGGCTGCAGAGACCGCCTGCCGAATGCGTTCACGATCCGCCGCGGACAATTCCGCCGCTCTACCAGTCGCCACTCGAGCCTCCTCCCCCGAAATCCCCACCCCCTCCGCTGAACCCTCCTCCTCCCCCGCCGAATCCGCCGCCGCCCCATCCTCCACCCCGGCTGCTGTACGATGTCCAGTCGTCGAATCCACGGCCTCGGCGGCCCGGACTCGCGCCGCCTAACACCAGCACAAGCAACAAGGTGACCAGGCCTGCACCGATGGCTGGAATCAACCAGGGAGACAGCCACACCGAGAGGCCTGTACCGGTAAGGACGCCGACTGCGCGATTCACATTCGACAACGCCAGACCAAACACCACTCCGACGATCAACGCCATCACAACCTGGCCAACGACGTCGCCGCCGCCGACAGAAACCGGCGGTCTCTCCGGCGCCTGGTAGGTCCCTTCGATCGTTTTTAGAATCGCGGCAACTCCAGCGGTAATCCCGCCCGGAAAATTCCCAGCGCGAAAAGACGGAACCATTTCGTTGCGAATGATCTGGGCCGACTTGGCGTCTGTCAACGCCCCCTCAAGTCCATACCCAACTTCGATGCGGACTTTTCGCTCTTTGAGGGCCACGAGCAGCAACGCCCCGTTGTCCGTCCCCTTCTGACCGAGTTTCCACGTCGTCGCGACGCGGTGCGCAAAGGGTTCGAGCGGTTCGCCTTCAAGCGACGGCAGCGTAAGCACGACGACCTGATTGCCCGTGGCCGTCTCGTGAGTCTGGAGATCGGCCGTCAGTCGATCCGTCTCGCCCGTCGATAAGACATGCGCCAGGTCCATCACGCGCCCGGTCAGCGGCGGCACGTCAAGCGACCAGGCCAGATCCTGGCTTAGAAGCATCGCAAGAAAGACAAAGAGCCGCGCCGGCTTGCGCCAGGCGCGGCTCATGGTGGCGATAGACATCGTTCTACTCAGGCTCAGTTAAAACTTCACCTCTGGCGGTTTCGCCACAGCCTTTTCATCCGCCACGGTAAAGTTCGGCTTCTCTTCCATGTGGAGAAGAAATTTCGCCGTCAAATTGGTCGGGAAAAATCTGACCATCTTATTGTACTCCGCCACCCGGTCGATGTAGCGCTTGCGCGCGACGGCAATGCGGTTCTCGGTCCCCTCCAGCTGGCTCTGCAAATCCCGGAAGCTTTGATCGGCTTTCAAATTCGGATAGTTCTCGGCAATGGCAATGAGACGCCCCAAGGCGGTGGTGAGTCCGGCCTGGGCCTTCTGGAACTGTTCGAAGGCGGCCGGATCCTTCAAGGTCTCGGGAGTCACCTGAATGCCGGTCGCCTGCGCGCGCGCCTGCACAACGCCTTCGAGCGTCTCCTTCTCGTGTTCGGCATAGCCTTTCACTGTCGCCACTAGGTTGGGGATGAGATCGGCCCGGCGCTGATATTGATTGATGACTTCGCTCCACGCGGCCTTGGTATCTTCGTCCGATCCCTGGAGATCGTTATAGCCGCACCCCGACGTCAGTCCTGCGAAGAGAATCACAAGACCAACCGCCAGATTCATCGCACGCGCACGTCTCATACAGGCCTCCTTTTCCCGGCTCAGGCAAGACTATGGTCAGATTCGGAGATCATGCTACCATGAGGATAGTCATTAAGATACGCCGGTCGCGAGGTCTCAATGTCGCTGGAGTCGTCGTCTCATCTCTCGGGTGGGTTTCAAGTGCGGCACCGCTCGCTGGGCATCTATCAAGGCAGTGCAATCGAGTTAGCCTTCTGGCATCCTTCATCGGGAATGCCGGAATATGGCCTGTGTCGTTTCTCCACGGAGATGCGGGCCCAGGCGCTGGTCGATTTCCTCTGCTCGCCGATGTGCGGAGAACCGATGACTCGTAGCGAGCTGGCCGTCGAACCCTACGATCTCGCCGAACACAACCGGCTGATCGACGAACACCCGCTTCCCTCCGCCTGGGAAACGCCGATCTAGCGGCGACGGTCTTCGCTCAGGGTTCTCTTAAATAGTGGCCTGTTGGAGAGAAAAGATGCGCTAGTGGGCAACCGGGGAAGCGACCGCTTTGGACAGAACGGTTGACGTCGCCCCGGCATTGGATTGAATGAAGGCGAGCAACTGCTTGTTGTCTTGTGCCTTCCGAAGAAATTTGAAGGCAATCCCGCGGGAACTAATGGATCGGACCATCGCCGCCACTTCGATGGGAGCGTCCTGATCCGAAATCGCAATTTCAAGATAGAAGATATCGTCGGCATGGACCTGTGCGTCGCTCTTGATGATGCAGCCGCCCATCGACAGATCCATCACAATTCCTTCACCTCGAACCTTCCCTCCTGAAAAAGAGAGAAACAACCGTACGGGAATCCGGAGATGCTCACGGCGCTCGATGGCATGCTTCGACTCCACCAGCCCAATCCGGCACGCCAGAAACCGATAGTGGCATTCCAGGCAGTCGAACGGCGAAATCCATATCCATGACGCCACATGTTCCCGAGGCGACTGTGGGCAGGCCCGCAAGACCGTATCCTTCCGGCATTGCGGGCAGGTGAGCTGGCGGGCCATCGTACGCGATCCTTTCCCCGGGCGCGAGACCGTATGGACGAGGACAACATCGGCGAGTCCGGCCGCGGCATCTGCCTCGAAGGCCTCCCTCGACGGTCACGACTCTTGTCACTCACTATAAATGTGTTTGATCGCCAGTCAAGCTGAATGCCAAGTTTCGCAGCTGCCCACGCACTGACGGCCATCGCTACGCATCCTGTCCGGCCTTCTCTCTCATTCTCCCCTGGCGAGGGACATCGACAGGAGACCTCGACAATCGTAAATAGTCTTGGACGATTCCAGCCTCCGTGCAAAGATCGAGGAAATGCTGCGGAGGACTTGTGTACCGTCGTGATATTTCATCCACGTTGCGAATTCTGTCGGTGCTGTTAGGCGCGTTTGTCTTCTACCACCTCTGGACGCTGGCCCCGACGACACCGGTGCCCACACCCGCCTCGTTGCCCGCGACGAATATCGATGCCACGCCCAATTTTCCTCCGGCGCTCGTGGAGCCGGCCCCGCCGCAAGACGTCCCCCGGACCAGGCTCATCGAATTCGGCGAGGCTCCAAGCGCGGTCCATCAAAGCATCAGGGACAGGCTCGACCGAAACGAATATGCTGAAACAGGATCGGCGCTGCGCGCGCTCGGCAAAACACGGACCTCCACAGCGCAAGACAAAGCCTATGTGGCGGCGCTGTGGAACAACCTCGGCGTTCAAGAAGAGAAGAATGGCGGGATCGAAGTCTCCGTCAAGGATTTTAAACGGGCGGCCGCATTGGCGCCGCGCAATCCAATCGTCCTCCTCAATCTCACGCAAGCCTATTGGGGGCTCCGGCATCCATCCCTCACGCCCCAGTTCCTCGAAGGGGTGATCCAGATCGCACCGGATGACCCGTTCCCCCATCTGGCGCTGGCTGAACTATTGATCGACAAGGGACGGCACCAGGAGGCCGCGCCGCATCTGAAACGGGCACGAACGCGAATCCACCGCGATGCCGGTCTCACCGCGTTGCTCGAGAAGTTGGAAAGCAAGACGGCATCGGCTGCGCTCGAATCGCAACAGGCAAAGACGCTCGCTCCACCGGCAACACTAGTCAAACAGGCGCCCGTGCAAGAACCTCTTCCATCCTCAGTGGACCACGCGGCGCCGGCTTCCATCGAACAAGCAGGGTCTGCCCCGGCTGCGGAATTGCTGCCTCCTGCCAATCCTGCGAGCGACGCGCCCCTGCCGCCCCCTGCGCCAGCTGAGCCCGCACACTGACCGCGTGATCTTTGCCGTAGGTTCGCACGGACTGCGTCGCGCGTAGGCGGTTTGGATCGGCCCTGCCGGTCTGCTAGACCTGTGGCCGACAGACCGCCTGCCCGGCAAGTCGCCCCGTGGCCCAGGCCCATTGAAAGTTGAACCCGCCAATCCGCCCATCGCAATCGAGAATTTCTCCGGCCAGATAGAAGCCCGGCACCAGCTTCGATTCCATCGTGCGAAAATTCACTTCTTCCAATGGCACTCCGCCGGCTGTTACCTCCGCATAGTTCCATCCCCGATCCTGCACGATGGGAAACGGGCATTTCGTCAATAGAGACAGGAGATGCTCCCGCTCCTTTTTCGGCAGTTGCGCGATGGCTGTCAGACTCTCGCAACCGGCATGCTGAATGAGCGATTCGGCGAATCGTTGAGGGAGCCGTTGCGCGAGGATCTTCCCGAGAGAGCGACGGGGATGCTCTCTCGCCTGCTCCATCAACCACGGCCGCACCTGTTCCTGATTCTGCCCAGGGAAAAAATTACCGCAGACCTCAACCGGTTCACCCTGCTCCTGTGCCAGACACCAAAACCGGCTGGCATCCATTACAACCGGGCCGCTGATTCCGACGTGAGTCCAGAGCAAGCTCCCCGTTCGTGAATCAACGCATTCGCCCTTCACCATCGTGTTCAACTCGACTTCCTGCGAGAGGCCGGACAAAGCCTGGTGAAACATCGCGTCACCCAACACCAGCGGAACGAGAGCCGGGACCGTCGAGGTCACCGTATGCCCAAGCCGCCGCGCGAGCGTGAACCCGAATCCATCGCTGCCAGATTTGGGAATCGACCGGCCGCCGGTGGCGAGAATCACCCGATTCGCCGTTAGAACGCCATGACTATGATGGATGACAAATCCCGCGTCCGAATCAGGAAGACGGTCGATCTTGATCACTCGATGGTCTGGGGAAATAGTCACGCCGATTTCGCGGCAGCGCTCAACAAGCGCGTTCAGTACGGTTCGAGCCTTATCGGTGACGGGGAACAGCTTGCCGGTCTCTTCTCGCTTGAGGGCAACCCCCATTGAGGCAAACCAGGCGATGGTGTCTTTCACAGAAAAGGCGGACAAGACGTTTTTGATGATTCGCCGATTGCCGAAATAGTCGGTCGCGGTGACGGCATCGTGCGTAACGTTGCACCGGCCGCCACCAGATACCAGAATCTTGGCACCGATGGTCTTGGCCCCGTCAAGAACGACGATGCGCCGCGCGCCTGACGGTTTGGCTGCTTCTCCGGCAAAGATGGCCGCGGCGAGCCCGGCCGCGCCAGCACCGATGATAGCAATATCGACTGTGGCCATCGGATGCATTGCTGGACCAGACATGAAAATACCGCAGACCCGTCAGTGCCGTTGGATTTCAAAGGGGAGTCGTCGCGCCGGGCAACTCTAACAGGATTGGCAACACCGGTCGAGCGATCGGCGGAAGCCCCCTATCGAGTGCGCGCGCCGTCCCCCGTTATCAACCGACAGCCCTGAAGGCCTATCGATCCCGAGCCTCTTCTGAGTGCCTGGAGTCCGCAATAAGCTGTTCCACCCGCTCTTTGAGAAAGTTGAACGCACGGTCGAATGCAGCTTGTGCGACGGCTTCGTTTCCCAGCACCTTGGCAGGATCGGGCGTACTCCAATGAAGCCTCGTCGGCTGACCGGGGAAAATGGGACAGGTCTCGCCGGCCGCCTGATCGCAGACCGTAATAACAAGATCCAGAGGTTGAGCGGCGAACTCATTCCAGGATTTACTGTAGGGCTGACCCGGATCGATGCCATGGCGCTTGAGAGTGTCAATGGATCGCGGGTGTATGTACCCGGTCGGAAAACTCCCGGCGCTCCAGGCCTGGAATCGCCCCTGGCCCAGTTCATTCAAGAGCGCCTCGCCCATGATCGAACGGCAGGAGTTGCCAGTACAGAGAATGAGCACCTTGATAGGATCAGCCGGCATAAGACTCAACGCTCTCCCTTCTTCGTAGAGGGTTTCAGGCTGATTAACTCCACTGGAGCCTCTGGAGTACAACAGGCACTTTCAGCGTGATCCATGCGCTCTGAAAAAAACTGGGCATCCTCCATGGTCCGATAGGCCTCCCAGGGAATGCCGGAAGGATCTTGCACCCAGGACTTATCCGATCGCGCGTAACAACAAGTCGTAGCCCCCTCCTCCAGAACCGTCATATCCGCCCGCTCAAGACGGCTGCGCAACTCATTCAGTTCACTCTCCTCTTCGACCTGAATCCCAAGATGATCCACGCCCTTCTTGTTCGCGCGGGTCGAAATGGCAAAATTGACGCGCGGGTCGTCGAGCATCCATTTCGCATAATCCGGCTTGGCTTTCACGGGAGCCGCGCCAAACAGGGCGCTATAAAACCCGATCGCTTCGTCGAGATTGTCGACTCCGATATGGATATGAAAACGTTTCATGGCCCCTCCTTTCCAATGTCGCACGTTCTCCGTATTCAGACCATTTCTCCTTCAGCCGGCCTCTTTCGGAAACCAATGCCGCGTGCGGTTGCAGATATGGCAGACGGACAACATGACCGGCACTTCGACGAGCACGCCCACCACCGTCGCCAGCGCCGCGCCCGATTCAGGTCCGAATAAGGCGATGGCCGTCGCCACCGCAAGCTCGAAGAAATTACTGGCCCCGATGAGAGCCCCAGGCGCCGCCACCACATACGGCACCCGAAGCCATCGCATCAACCCATAGGCCAGAGAGGCATTCATATAGACCTGAAGAAGAATCGGAATCGCGATGAACGCAACGTGCCAGGGCTTGGCGGCAATATTGTCTGCTTGAAAGGCGAAAATGAGCGCGAGCGTCAGGAGCAGGGCCGCTATCGTGACCGGAGCAAAGCGCGGTAGAAAATCCAGGAACCAGCCTACTCCATAACGAGCGATCAGCCAGGCTCGCACCAGGATGCCAGCAGCTAGAGGAATCACAATGAACGCCGCTACGGAGTACAACAGGACATCGAACGGAACCGTCAGCGAAGAAGCCCCGTTGACCAGGAACCCAATGATCGGGGCAAACAGCAGCAGCATGAGTAAATCGTTCACCGTCACTTGGACCAGCGTGTAGGCAGGGTCGCCGTCCGTCAAATAGCTCCAGACAAACACCATCGCAGTACAGGGAGCGGCGGCCAAGATGATGCAGCCGGCAATATATTGATCGGCTTCCGCCAGTGTCACCCAGGCTCCGAACACGTACCGAAAGAACAGCCAGGCAAAGAAGGCCATGGAGAACGGCTTGACGAGCCAATTGATGGCAAGCGTGACGAACAGCCCTTGCGGCCGGCGACCGACATTGCGCAACGCCGCGAGATCGACCTTCATCATCATGGGAATAATCATCAGCCAGATGAGCACGGCAATCGGAAGGTTGATATGGCTCCCCTCCCCGAACTCCCAGCTCCGGAACGCGCTCACCACTGACGGGAACGCCCGCCCGGCAAGAACTCCGGCAACCATGCAGAGCCCAACCCAGACGGTCAGATAGCGCTCGAAAATATTCAGTCTTTTTTCAGGAGAAACCGATGATGAGGGATCTGAACTCATCGCCCGCGCCATCTTCGCATCGCCTTTTGTTCAATCAAGAAATCTTGATACATGAGACCGAAAAATAAGCTACTCGCATTTCTTTTTGGAAGAACCGGGTATCGCGATCGCGTTCTTGAGTTCGTCAACGAAGTCTTCAAGATCTTCCACTCCCTCCCGATTCAACGAGTAATACATCCACCGCCCTTCCGGACGGTCGCGGATGAACCCCGCCTCCTTGAGCACTTTGAGATGAAACGACAGTCTGGACTGCCCGGTCTGGAGCGCATCGGTCAATTCACAGACGCATTGCTCCCCCTCCTTCAGCCTGGCGAGAATCTCTAGCCGCGTCCGGTCGGACAAAGCATGAAAGAGAACCGCCGCTTTGACTCGCTGCTTCGTGGACATCGCGCACACAATACATCAACAATTATTGATTAATCAACCTCTCGCGATTCACCTTGGCAACTGCCCACGCGAAAGACGCTCCGCACTCGAAAGAGTTGAAGCAAACTGGCTTGCCGGTTTATTTCAGCACCAACTTTGCAATCCCTGAGGCCGGAACATCGACTTCGCCGAAATCCGATTGCCCTTTGATGCTCCCTGGAATCGCCAAAGCGAATTCCCCCGTCTTGCCGTTTGTTAATGTGATGGTAAGCAGCGGCGGTTCTCCGCCGGCATTCGACCGAACCTCGATCTGACGGATGTTCCAGAACTTCACGGTAACCGTGGCCGTGCCGCGCTTCACGGGAATTTCCTTGAGTTCATGCGGACTGAAAGACGTGTCGCTTATTTTTTCTTCCCAATAAAACCGTATCTGTTTGAGCTCGCTCTCGACACCCTGACTGTCGGTAATCGTCGCCTGAAACTGCCGATCCGCTTTATCCAAACTCTGCTGCGCGTCGCAGGGCTGCACCATCGCCACCACCCCCGCCATCGCACCTACCGCGAACATCAGGCTGCGAACGAATCGCCATCCACGCTGTGTCATGATGCTCCCCCTCCTTGTTTGTAAAGCGCCCGACAACCGGCGCATCGCCTCCCCGTATTCGGAAACTCCTCTCATCATCGCTCGACGGCGCGCCCACCGGCTCTCTTGTTGTCGCTCCGGTTTAGCCTCGGCACACAGCAGCGGTAGCCGTCTCGAATGGAGACGATATCGACGGCGACCTCATAGAGACGGCGCACGTTGTCTTGCGTCACCACCTGCTGCGGGTGCCCGTCGCCCACGATGCGGCCTTGCTTGAGCAACACGACACGATCGGCGATCAGCAGCGCGTGGTCGGGGAAATGCGTGGTCTTAAGGAATGTCAGCCCATCGGATGCCAGCAGAGCGATCTGCTCCAGCAGACGCACTTGATTGCCGTAATCCAAGCCGCTGACGGGTTCGTCCATGATAAGGATATCCGCTCCTTGCGCAAGCGCCCGCGCGATCAACGCAAGCTGCCGTTCTCCGCCGCTGATTTCCGTATAGGGACGATGTGCGAGATGCGCAATGCGAAGTCGTTCGAGCGCGTTCTCCGCATGGAGCCGGTCCTCTCGGGAATAGGAAGACCAGAGAGAACGATGCATCACCCGCCCCATGAGCACAACATCGAAGACCGAATAGGCAAAGGAGAGACTGTGCGATTGCGGCACATACGCCATGCGCTTCGCGATATCCACCGGCGCAAGCGCTCGAAGAGGCCGTCCGTCCAAACGCACTTCGCCACTTCGACAGCGATGGATGCCGAGCAGCACCTTCAAGAGCGTGCTTTTCCCGCTTCCATTGGGCCCGAGGAGCGTCACCACCTCGGCTTTTTTCAGGGACAGGGAAATCCCCTCCAGGATCGGCGCGCCGCCATACCCGAAACTGACGTCTCGCGCGTCCAATACCGCGGTCATGCCCACTCCTTGCGGGTTTTCAACAAGACGAACAAAAATATCGGAATCCCGATCAACTCCGTGACCACACCGACTGGAACTTCGACTGGGAATAGATTGCGGGCTATATTGTCCACAATCAGCAGGAACAAGGCACCGAGAACTGCGCTGAAGGGGACCAAGATTTCATTATTCGGCCCAACGAGAAATCGGGCCACATGAGGAATCACCAACCCGATCCATTCGATCCGTCCCGCCATGACAACGGTCAGCGCGCTGATTAGCGTGGCCCAAAAGATCACCACACATCGAATCCGCCGCACATTGACCCCAAGCGCCGTCGCTTCTCCATCGCCCATGCTGAGCACATTGAGGTACTTGGCTGACAATCCTAGCGCGAACATGCCGGCCAGCAGGGGAACGACGAGGACCGTCACAGTGCGGGCATCGACGTTCGACAGCCGCCCCATCAACCACATGACGATGGCCGGTAATTGATCGTACGGATCGGCCACAAATTTCACGAGGGACAGGAGCGAGGCGAACAAGCCGGTGGAGATGATTCCCCCCAGCACGAGGATCAGCAGCGAATTCGCGCGGTACAGCGCCGCAATGCCGAGCGCGAGACCGACGGCGATGAGTCCGAATAGAAACGCGCTCACCTGCACCGCCAGCCAATGGTCGAAGAACACCATTGCCAAGGCGGCTCCGAACGACGCACCGGCCAGCACTCCCAGCAAGCCAGGAGAAACCAAGGGGTTCATGAACAGGGCTTGGAATGCGGTGCCGGACGAGGCGAGCGCCGCGCCGATCAGCATCGCCGCCACAATACGAGGCAGCCGAACGTCCAAGAGCAGCACGTGCAATTCTTGAAACCGGCTGGCGTCCATCCCCTCCCCGCCGGCATACAGCGCCATGAAGAATCCCAGGATATCGCCTGGAGGAACGGCATACCGGCCAACCATCAAGGACGCCGCAGACGCCGCCGCCAAGACAAGCGACAGCCCCCATGCCCAGCGATGACGGCTCACGAAAGACGGCGCCGGCCGCCGAGAGTCATCCCACGCCGTCATGGAATGCCGCTCAGCATGTCTTCGACTTGCGCGTCCGTCAGCGAATACTGAAAGAACCGGCCGTAGAACGTTTTCATTTCCGCCTTCACATTCAACCCGCCTGCCTTGTCCGGATGCATGAGCGCGAAGGCCCACAAGACGGTCAACGGCTGCTCTACGGTGCGATACCCCCACGGATGCGCGCCAGCCGGAATACTGTAGACCTGACGATTCACCACGGCCTTGACCGTCCTCATTCGTGTATCTCGATAGACTTGATCGATTTCTCCCGGAGCGCTCACGATCAAAATATCCGGGTTCCACTTCAAGACATGCTCCATCGAAAACAACACGCTTTCGAGATGCCGTCCATTCTCCGTGACGCTGATTCCTCCTGCCTGGCGAATCCACCAATCGGCGATCAAATGCGGTTGCGTCATGGTTTTCAGGCTGCAAAAGAGTACCGTGGGCCGCCGAGAGTCAGGCACATCCGCCACCGCGTCGCCGACGCGAGCCAGCAACCGGCCGGTATAATCGAGATAGTCGCGAGCCTCGCGCTCCCGGTCGAAGACCGTTCCCAACAGCAGCATCGTTGCGGCGACATCCTCTGGATTGCGCCACGCAAGCACCAGCACGGCGAACCCTTTCCGCTCCAACGATTCCGCCATCCCCCGGTCCATCGTTAGCACCACATCCGGGCGAAGCGTGAGCAACACTTCGAGGTCTGGCTCCCTTCCAGGCCCTTGGATCACAGGCCGCTCCGCAAGCGTTGGGGCAAAGATCGTTTGGTACTTGTGACGCGGCGAGCGCGCGAACAACGGCAGGCCGTTGACGATGGCCTCGCCTTTTCCCAAGGCCAGAATGAAACTGTTGAGCACCGGCACCGGGCCCAGCGTGGCCACGCGCGCAACGGGTACCGGAACAGCGACAGCCCGTCCCGCCGCGTCGCGCACGATGCGTGTCGATTGCGCCTGCGCGGCGCTCGGGCAGGCGCACCACTCGACTCCGGGCAGGCTTGCCAAGAGGCACAGACTGACTGTCATTAGGGCAACACGTCCGGTTCTCATTATTTGACGCCATAGGTGATTGGAATGCGCCAAGCCACCTGCGCTTGCCCCAGCGGATGCGCGAGCGCGAGCGGCGAGATGCGGCGCAACAACGCCATCGCGGCCTCGTCAAGAACTTGGAAGCCTGAACTTTCCGCAATGACGAGATCTCGTAATTCCCCTGCCGCCGTGATGACGCCGCGCACCACGACCCGGCCTTCCCATCGCCGTTCGACGGCACCGTCGGGATAGTGCTTCATCCGCTCGATCTTGTCGGCCAGCGCCTCTTTCAACCACCCGTAATGCGCGCGAGCTTCGGGCATCATGTGGCTCGTCTCCGTATGGAGGACCGGTCGTTCCTCAACCGGAGAGGCCTGCGCGACGATGCGCTGACGATTCACGGATTCCATCGGCTCCGATGCGGCCACCGTTGCCGAGTCTACCGACGGCCGCTCGACCGGCGGCCGAACAGCCGCAGGCCTAGAAACCACGGTCGCTTGCTCACGAGAAACGATAGAGGATGTTGTTACGATCATCCGCTCATCCGACGCGCGGGCAACCACCGCGACGCTATGCACGGCCTCTGGCCGCTCGATCTCGGATGCCGACGCCTGAGACTCGACCGTGCGCACGATAGGCTCGCGCGTCTGGACGGCCGGCTCATATGGCTGCGCCACTTGGTGGACAATGCTTTGCGTCTGAACGCCTTGCGCTCGCTGGACGGATTGCCGGCTCACCGCGGCGCGGGCCGCGGAAGCAGGCGCGGTTTTATGGAATTCCCGCGGCGGCTCGACCGGAGCGGGCACCGCTTCATGCAACGCCACCTCCCATCGAAACGGCGCCTCGGGAAGCGACACCGGCATGCGCAGCCCGTACAGTGCCCCGATGATCGCAAGGCCATGGAACGCGCACGAGCACACCCATCCCGATATCCACCCTTCCCGCCCGGAGTTTCCTCCAGGCCTGAGCGCTTCCACATCCAGCATGCCGCTCCGTCAGAATTTCAGCCCAATTGAGCCGGCAACCGTAAAGGGCGCGCCCGGGAAGTAGGCCGCGCCGCCTCCCAGCCGATCCTCGAATGCGTTGATGACTCCGACATATTTCTTATCGAACAGATTGAGCAATTGGAGCCCGATGAAGCCGTCTTTGACGCCGAGGAGCTGCCGAAACAGCTTCGGGTCGGTATACGTCAGGAACAGATCGACCACCGTGTACGGAGCCACTTTTTCCGTATTGTCCACGTTCCCATATCGCGCGCTGACGTAGCGCACCATCGGCGAGATCTCCAGCCCGTGCAGCCTGTAGCTCAGTCCGGCCTTCATCATGAACTTGGGAAAGTCCGGCGTGTCGTTCCCCTTGGTCGCGACGACCGCTCCGGATGCCGCGGTGGTATCGCTCGCCATTTCGGATTTCCCGTACAGAAGCGATCCGAAGAGGGACAACGCATCGAGCGGCTTGGCGCCAAACTCGATCTCCCCTCCGTAGGCACGCGCGTCCGCCGCGCTGGTCCTGACATTCGTATTGAGCACCGGATCGAACACCCCAACCAACAAATTTTCGTACTGGGTGTAGAAGAGGATGGGAACAAGATAGACCCGTTCCGTGTTGTATCGAACGCCGAGATCCACGTTATGGGATGTCGCCAGCTTCACGCGATCGACCAAAGTTTGGACGGTCAGGCCCGCGGCATTGAACGCGGCCCGGTTGTTCGCGAAAATTTGCTGGAACTCCGGAAATCCATGCGGCTGCGCGTAGTTTTTCCCATAGGCGAGATACGGCGTAAGGGTCTTGCTCACCGCGTAACTCAGGCTGAAATGCGGCAGCCAGGCTTCGTACGTCTGGCTCCGATAGCTTGAGGCGGGATCTCTGGCAGCGGAGGAGGCCAGCGCCTCGTCGTACGACACATCGGGGATGCCGGCGTTATTGAAGCCGGTCACCGACGGCTCGTACATATTGAAGTATCGGAAGCCCGCCTCGATGTGCAGCGCATCGATGTCCTTCGACAGTTTGACATAGGGGCTGTTGATAACGCCGTTTCCCTCTTTCTTCGCCAGCAACCATTGAGCGAACTGAAGCTGGCCGTTCTGAAGCCGGAAGTATTTTTCAGAAATGGGCAAATCGAACTGTTCGTACCAGTACCCGGCTTTGATCTCGGTCTCCAGGAGGTGCGTGGTGTATTCCAACACGCCGCCGAAGCGGTCGAACATGCTTCTCCGCTCCCGTACGGCCGGCGCGCCCAGAAATCCACCGACTCCAGCCAGTCGCGGGGCGGATTCTCGAAAATAATACGGCTTGATCGTGATGACGTGATCGGACGCCGGCGTGACCGTAATTAGCGAGAACAGATTGTAGTTGGTGATCGTGTCCCGGTTGAAATCGTAGTACGACGTGTCCTGCGCGGCATTGTTCCGAATGCCGGCATTATAGTCGAGATTTCTCGCGGCATTGCCGTCTTGCACCTGCGCGAAGGTCAGCGGGCGAAACGCGTGTTGGCGCGCTTCGTTGTAATCGAAAAACAAGTCCGCTTTGACAAACCGTCCGAAGTCCTGGCTGGCGCCGAAGGACACATGGTGGCGGTCCGATGGCGCCCCGCCTTCTCCCCGCCACTTGTCGGCCGTCGTGTACGAATACGACGCATAGAGTTTTGTCCCGGTGGACAGCCGCCCCGAATCCACGCGGGCGTAATTTCGCATGAAGCCGTACGCGCCGAATCCATTCCGAACCTCGACGCCGAATTCGTCGGCGGGCCGCAAGACGCCGAGATCGATATTCCCGGCGATGTTCATCGCGCCCAGCCCTTTATCGGGCGGAACGGCGCCGCGATATAACGTCACGCGGGAAATATTTTCCAGATCGAGCATGTCGGGCCTCGGTCCCGGCGATTCCTGCGCCCACACCGGCACGCCTTCGATCGTCATTGCGGTTCCTTTCCCCGGTTGCCCGCGCACCCGGAGATTGAACGGGGTCCTCGTATTGAGCCCGTACGGATCCGCCGTTTCCACCGCGACCGACGGAAGCATTCGTATGGTCTGATAGACCGACGTCTGCGCCGGACCGCCCAAGAGTTGGATCGCGTCCTTTGTCATCGTGCTCTCGGTTCTCGGCTGGCTGCTTTTGCCCTCCATGAACCCTTTGCTGTCCACTCCCTTGATCTCAACTTCTTCCAACACAACCTCTTCGGCAAACGCCGGAACCGCCGCGAGCGGACCGGCAAGGCACAACATCCATAATCCAAACCGCCATGCCGCTTTCATCGATGCTCGACTCCTTTCTGTTTCTTATCGATCCGCATCGATTGCCCCGCGGGATTGTCTCCTCGATCCCCGTGAAGGCCGCAGCAGCAATCCTGCTCGTCGATTTTGGAGTCAGACATCCTGGGTATCACTTCCGTCCCGAATAAGTGCAGCGACGCGCGCAGCCGGTCCGCCGGCAAGAATCCGAAGAAGGACGAGAGGCAATTCACATATTCAGTGCCCAGCGCATGCCGCAAGGCAGCAAGTTTCTCGACACATGTGTCGGGGCTTCCGGCAATGACCATTTCTTCGTAGAACCGCTCTGGGTCCAGGTCCGCCTCGCTCAGCGTGCCCGAGCGGGTGGGGACGCCGACCCGGCGCAGCCGGTCGGTCAAGTCCAGGATAACGGGTGCTAATTCGCGCTTGGCGGACGCGTCGCTTTCGCTCACATAGACGAATCTTCCGACGGGCACATCTGACACCGAACCGCCCGCGCTGGCGTAGGCCTTCATGACACGCCGCACATTCGGCAACGATTGAATGCCGTGCTGGATGAGCCTGTGCCCAGCCCGGCCGGCCCACCGCGCGGTGTCTTCGTTATAGGTACCGATAAATATCGGAGGATGAGGTCGCTGAACCGGTTTCGGTTCGACCGAGTACGATCCGTTGTCGATCCGCGTCTCGCGCTCGGTCCAGCACTGCAGCATGAACGACAGCGAGGCTTCGAATGCCTCTCTGCCTTTCGACGGGTCGACTCCGTACGCCTTCGAATACCCTGGATTTCCGCCCCGGGACACTCCGAAATTCAGACGCCCCCCGCTCAGAACATCCAACGTGGCCAATTCTTCCGCGAGTCTGAGCGGCTGGTGCAACGGCAATAACAATACGGAAAACCCGATCCGAATCCGTACCGTTCGAGCCGCGAACGCCGCCGCCAGCACGACGGGCGACAGGCACAGCCGCCCTTTCCCTCCGCTCAGCCCCTGGAAATGCTCCTCATTGATCCACAGCGCATCGAACCCCAATTGCTCGGCGAGCGCCGCGAACGACAGACACGACGCCGTGTCGCCGCTTTCGAACCCACCTCCGCACCCCGACAATCCGAATTGCATGCCATACGCTCCTTGCTATATGTGTATACTTTACTTTGAGTAACGTATACTGTCATGCAGAGGGCCGTGACCGTTCGTCCATGACGGAGAGCCTCCGCGCGAATGATCTGGATCACGGCCGAGGATGATCGGCGTCAATCAACCGCGTCCGCATTCGCGAGGAATTATGTCGAAGCCTCCCGGCGGCGAAAAACGTGCGTCCGCGACTCGACCGATCAAAAGACGCCAGGCCCAGCCCATGAACGCGGGATGCCGGCAATGCCCCGAGCGGGCACGCTGTCCGCTCGCCGATCTGGTCGATGCTCAGCCGCCGGAGCCAGCCTGGCCCGTGCTGTTCACCGAATATCGCGCCGGACAATACATTTGCACGGAACATGAACCGATGATCGGCCTCCATGTCGTCTGCACCGGCGCGGTCGCCGTGTATTCCTGCAATACGGACGGCCACGAGTGCGGATTGCATCTCGTCGGGGCCGGCGGATATCTCAATGCCACAGATACCTTGCTGCAGAAGGATCTCTACTCGGTCTCCGCCAAAGTCCTCATCGATGCGGCTGTCGCCGTGCTGAGACAGGGCGAGTTTCAGCGCGCCTTGCAGGAGCGGCCCACGTTTGCCTTGAAGCTGGTGCAGCAAGTCGGCCGCCAGATGAAGCGGCTTGAAGAACGCCAGGGCGAGCTGGCCCGCAACAGCGCCTGCGAGCGCATGCTGACCCTGCTTCGAATCCTGGCGGATCTAGGGGGAGAGCAGGCCGTGAACGGAGTCGTCTTGCCCGCCACATTGGCTCGCGCGGACCTGGCCTCGCTGATTGCGACGACGCCCGAAACCATCAGCCGTCTATTGAGTAAACTTCAGAAATCCGGGGTTGTGCGCTCGTCGAGGAGCGCTATCCTCATCCCGAGTATCAAGCGGCTCACACAGGCGACTTGTTGCGAGCAATGACACCGGCAATGCATCCAGCGACCTCTCGTTGACATTCATCGTTCTATTCCATTACCTAACGAACCCATGAGCGAGAAAAGCAAAGCGGAACCGCCGGACAATATTCAGAATCGACTCAAGGCCCTGCGGCAGGCAAACGGGTTCTCCCAGGATGAGCTGGCGAAGAAGGCGGGCCTGACCCGCCAAGCCGTCTACGCGATCGAGTCCTCTCGCTATTTTCCAACCACTCCCGTCGCGCTGCGACTGGCGCAGTCGCTGCGATGCCGCGTTGAGGACATATTTGCGCTCATTTCAGGCTCGCCCTCGATCGAGGGCGAACTGGTCGGCTCGCTGCCGGTTTCCGACCGAGCAAGGGTCGCAGTCGCCCGGGTCGGTTCCCGCACAATTGTGCGCCCGCTGGAGGAGCTCGGTGACGTCTTGAGCTTCGCCATCCCAGCCGACGGACTGTTGCGCGGCCCGGCTGTCGCGACACGACGCGGCGCACGGACCGTCCAGGTGGACTTGCTGCGCGACCATCGTGCCATCGAAGATGGAATCGTCGTGGCGGGCTGCGATCCGGCGATATTCCTGCTTGGAGAATATGTTCGCCGGCAGAGCGCCAAGACTTCCGTCATTGGGTGGACGATGGGCAGCGCGGCGGCGCTGGACGCGGTCAAGCGTCACGAGGTGCATGTTGCGGGGCTTCACGTTCAAGACATTCGATCGGGCGAATGGAACCTGCCGTATCTTCGAACGCATTTCACAACCGGCAACGTGACCGTTGTGACATTCGCTCAGTGGGAAGCTGGCATCTTAGTCCAGCGAGGAAATCCCAAGCAGATCCATGACGTGACCGACCTGGAAGGGCCACATGTCGCCATCGTGAATCGCGAGCCCGGATCGGGAGCGCGCGCATTGCTCGACCGGCGCATGCGCGGCGCCGCCCTGAACGCGCAGCAGATCAACGGCTACGACCGGCATGTGACATCCCATGTTGAAGTCGCGCGGCAGATCGCGGCGGGCCAGGCCGACGCGGGAATCGGCCTTCGGTCTGTGGCGCGGCTCCATGGCCTTGAATTTCTTCCTCTTCAAGAAGAGCGCTACGACTTAGTGATTCCGACACCGTTGCTCGACCGGCACCCCACACTGTCGATCTTCTTGAATGCCCTCGTCAGCCGCGCGTTTCGATCTGAAATCGAAGCCTTGGGCGGGTACGACACACGAGAGACCGGAACCATCCGCGACATACGGCAACCACGCGTTCGTCGCTGACTCGGGAAACCCGCTTCTACAAGCAAGACGCCCCCCCTGCACAGGAAAGACGCGCGGTATGATCGGCAATACCCGCCGCATTAGCGTCGCGCACATTCAATCAAAGATTAGACACTTTTAACTGCCCGTTAACACAGGATTAATCTGAGGATGTTACGTTTACTCTCGAACAGCGATTAGCCCCTCGCCTGTGGAGCTATCAAGAGGAGGACAGATTGATGAACTGTCAAAAGTGCAAAGGTTTCATGATTAAAGAACAGCGGCCGGAGCTCGCACCAGAATCCGTCGTGCATCGATGCATCAATTGCGGATTGGTCTTGGATCCGTTGATACAACAAAACCGGCTCAGCAGCCGTCTAAGAAAAGACTCGCTCATGCGAGCGGCTTGAGGTTCACGTTGTCGATCTGCTCCCATCTGGCTAGCGGGGAGGACTTGCCCTGCTACCGGATCGGGCGGGTGTGGATGTCGCGCATGCGGTTAGACCGAAAACTCTGCCCAGAGAAACGTATGATCTGATGGGTCTTTCGCTCGCCGCGGCTCGACGTCCACGTCAACCCTCGTACAGTTTTCCGCTAACGGCGCCGTCGCCAAAATATGATCGATCCGCCAGCCTTTATTCGCTTCTAACGAACTCGGCGCCCGATAATCCCAGAACGTATACTGTTGCCGGTCCGGGTAGAGCCTCACAAAGACATCTTCAAATCCCCATGCCAATGTCCGCTCATAGGCCTTCCGCGCATCTTCGTGATAGCAGACATGTTTGAGATGCTTCTCCGGGCTATGCACATCCATGGGGCGCGGCGCCACGTTCATGTCCCCGCACCAGATAGCCGGCTTGCCCGGGGAGAGATGCGTCTCGAAATACTTTCTGAGCCGCTCGTACCACCCCAGTTTATATTGATACTTGGGTGAATCGATCTCAAAGCCCTGCGGCACATAGGTATTCACAATGGGAATCCCGTCGATGACGACTCGGAGGAGCCGCGCATCTTCGGATTCGCCGCCATCGTCGAAGCCGTGAAACACCGCCTCGGGTTTCTTCCGGCTCAAGGTGGCCACGCCGTTATACGACTTCATTCCACGAAATGTAATGTGATAGCCCGATGGGACCAGAGCCGACAGCGGAAACTCGCTGTCCTGCACTTTAGTCTCTTGTACGCACAGCACGTCGGGCTTCTGCTGTGCAAGCCAATCCAGCACGATCGGCAGCCGCTTGCGAAGAGAATTAGCGTTGAATGTGGCAATTTTCATAGCGAGGCCTCGGTGAATCGGCGGGGATGCTATCAGACGACCCAGCCGGGAACAAGTGCCCCACTCAAACAAACGGCCTCTGACATCGTGTCAGAGGCCGTTTTCGCGTGCAGGAAAAACAGAACCGGCTATTTCCCTAGCGCACCGACTGCATCTTTCAGTTCCATCCCTGTCGCCTTCAAATCTTGCCCGGCCGCTTTCATTTCCTGCCCCTGGGCTTTGACAGCATCCCCCTGAGCTTTAACTTCGTCCTGCTTCGCCTTGATCTGGTCCTTCATGGCATCCCGCTTGGCTTTGGACTCATCGCGATGCGCCTTCATTTTGCTCTTCATGTCTTCTTTTTTGGCCTTCATGTCGGCTTTCATCTGCTCTTTCTCGGCGGCGAGCTTGCCTTGATCGGCCTTCAAATCAGCCTTCATCTGATCCTTCATCGCCCCCAATTCATTCTTCATCGTGTCGTCGGCATACACCACCGAACTGGCGCCAATGAACAACACTGCGGCAATTGCGGTCATAACTATGTTTCGCATATATCCCTCCTGCACGTAACAATGGGTGAGTAAAAGAGAACTTTCTCTAGGCGAGGCTACCCATATCCTGCCCTGGAACTGGCCGCCTGTCAAATGCGGACTGCGTTCCGATCATCTCCCACCGCAATATGCTTCAAGCCATGAATTTTCAGCGATCCAATGGCCTGGCACATAACGTCGATAACCTGAGGGCGGGTAAATCCGCGCCGCCAAGCCAGACCGATCCGCCGCCCGGGAACTGGTTTAGCCAAATCGATAGCGATCAGCCGTTTATTCTCGTGTTTAGACGTCAGTGCGCTGCAAGGCAAGACTGTGATCCCGAGACCGGACGCGACCATTTGACGGATGGTCTCCAGTGAATTCCCCTGCCAGCCTTCGGTGTCGGATCGACTCAACTCGGGACAGGTCTCCAACACCTGTTGCCGGAAGCAGTGCCCGGCATGCGGCAACAGGACTTTTTCTGATCCAAGCTGGTGCGAATCGATCGACTTCCGTTTCTGCCAGGGATGTCCGACCGGAACGAGTGCTTTAAACGGCTCATCGTACAGCGCCTGCGTGACAAGCCCCGGCTCATCTAAGGGGAGCGCGACTAGAATCACGTCAAGCCTCCCGCTTTTCAGCATCGCCACCAGATTGAGTGTCAGGTTTTCCTCGATCTCCAGCGGCATGAGCGGCGCGCGCTGGCCGAGCAGAGGAACGAGATCCGGCAAAATATAGGGCCCGACTGTCGCAATGGCGCCAAGACGAAGCGGGCCCGCCAATTGATTTTTCCCTTGGGCTGCAATGGCGCGAATCTGATCGGCCTCCTCCAACACGCGCTGGGCCTGATGGACGATCCGCTCTCCCAGCGCGGTCAAGACAACCTGGCGCTTGCGCCGCTCGAAGATCATCGTCCCAAGCTCATCTTCCAATTTCTGAATCGCCAGGCTTAACGCCGGCTGAGTCACGCAACACCGCTCGGAAGCCAGGCCAAAGTGCCGATCCTGCGCCACGGCGACAAGATAGCGAAGCTCGGTCAAGGTCATATCGCTGCTCCTTATCGATAAGCATAATAAATCTATACTCTCAATATAATCAATTGGACTAATTGCACGACGAATCCTAACATTGTCCATAGCAACTCACTCCAGAAAGGAGCTGTCTCATGAACACCAGCGCATCGGCTCTCCGCATCGCCGCCATTTCATTCCTGACACTCACCGGAACCGGAATTGCGGGCCCAGTGCCCATGACCCACAGCGAAACAGGGGCTGGGCTTTCCGCCGATTACAAACTTCCCCAGATCCAAGGCCTGGAAGATCCGAATACCTTTGTCCCGGCTGAGAATCCAATGACCGCCAAGAAGGTTGAGCTGGGCCAGCTCCTATTCTTCGACAAGCGCCTCTCGAAAAACGACACCGTCGCCTGCGCAAGCTGTCACCTGCCGGCGAAGGGCTTTGCCGACGGGATGCCGGTGTCGACCGGCATCCACAACCTGAAGGGGGGCCGTAGCGCGCCCGCGTCGATCAACCGCGTGTTCAGCAAAGGCCAGTTTTGGGATGGCCGCGCCGACACGCTGGAAGAGCAGTCCATCGGACCATTCGCCAATCCGGTCGAGCATGGATTCATCAATCACGACGAGATGGTTGCAAAGATGAGGAAGATGCCGGGTTATCGGAAGCTCTTCCAGGACATATTCGGGCGCGAGATCGTTATTGAGGATGTCGGGAAAGCCATCGCGAGCTTCCAACGAACGGTCCTGTCCGGAAACAGCCCGGTCGACAAATTCGACCTGGGCGGCGAGGAGAACGCCTTGACAGAATCGGCGCGCCGAGGCCTCGAACTATTCAGAGGGAAAGCGCGTTGCACGCGGTGCCATTCGGGCTTTAATTTCACCGACGAGAAATTCCACAATCTGGGCATCGGGTGGGATACCAACACGGTGGATCTGGGCCGCTATCTGGTGACCAAGAACCCGGACGATATCGGCGCCTTCAAGACGCCGACGTTGCGGGAAATCGCCAGAACCGCGCCGTATATGCACGATGGCCGGTTCAAAACACTGGAAGCCGTCGTGCAATTCTATAATCAAGGCGGGGTCAAGAATCCGCATCAGGACAACACGATCATTCCGCTCGAACTGACCGGACAGGAACAGCAGGATGTGGTGGCATTACTGAAATCGCTGAACGGCGAAGGCTGGCAGCATGTGACCGCTCCGAAGACGTTTCCGAAATAACTCCCACCCGTCGCCGACCCGGAAGGGCCTCGTGATAGATCATCGCGAGGCCCTTCCTACTTTCTCCAATCAGGCGTGAGTCATTTCAGTTAAATAACGATGCAGGATGGCTTGCTCCACTCGCGAACGGCCTCGATCCGGCGCGGGAAACCGAAGCACCAGCTGAATCTTCCCCGGCTCGGGCAATTGAATGGTGATGCGCGGCTCCGGCGAAGGCGCTTCTAAAAGAGTGGCCTGCTCCAGCAGTTTCATCTGCCTCACGGCTTCTTCCATGAACGGACCGCACTCGGCTTTGGCAGAAGCCAGCAAGGCTTGCTCGGCTTTCTGCCACGCGCCCTCCAATATTAAGGGCACCGTCAAGGTATAGAGGCCATACTCCTGCCCAGGATTCTCTTTGACCAGCGGGTTCGTGAACAGGAGGCTGTTGGGAAACACCGTCACCCGTCCCGTGTACAAATGCGACGACTGGCCGGGACCGATCTCCAACAGTTTCGTAGCAAATAGATCGTGGTCCAGCACCACTCCTCGGTGCCCGGCGATCTGGATGCGGTCGCCAACCCCATACACTTTGCCGCCCACGCGCAACGCCGCTCCGCTCAAGCAAAGAATCAACTCCTTCGTCGCCAAGACCAGTGCGGCTGCCAATGCGACGATCGAGACGGCAAAGGCTTCGAGCTCATGCGCCCAGATAACGACGAAGCCGATCAGGATGACAAAAACCATCGAGTTTCTGGTCGTCACCACCCAGCGGCGCTTGTCCTCCATCGACAAGGCCTGGTTGCGCGAGATCCCCCGAACGGCCAGCGTCCGAGTCAGAATAACCGACACCAGTAGAATCAATGACTTGATCCCATCCAAGACAACGGAGCTATCGATGGTCATCCAACCAAGCTGCATATTAGTCATCCTCTGTTTTTTCTTCTGCGCCGGTTAAGATTCATTATCATTCATCCGATACACATTGTGGGATTTGGGAGAAGGAATTTCATGTCACTGTCGCCTGCAACGTCAGAGTCTGCCCTGGTCGATTCCCTTCGTCCTCGCCTGCACAAAACATTGCAGCCGCTCCTCAACCAGGCGAGTCCTTGCTTACCAGCCCTGGAAAAAACCTGCCAGAAGATTCTCAGTCTGACAGGAGGACTCACCGGAGCCGACCGCCTCGCTCAGATTATCAGCCGCGATCCGGCGCTGTCCTGCCGGGTCTTGCAGATCTCGAACAGTATTGCCTACAGTCCGCAACAAGTCATCACCTCGATCTCCCATGCCGTCAGCTGGCTTGGATTGGATACGGTCCGTTCCATCGTCACCGCGTCCCAACTCGTTGAACAACTCAGTCAATGGCCGAATCAGCAGCAAATCGTCAGCGGAGTCATCGCGCGGGCCCTTGTCGCAGCCGTGCATACCAATGAACTGGGCATGGCGCTCGAATATCCCTCGTTGAGCCAGCTCTTCAGCTCCACCCTGCTCTATTCGATCGGCGACCTTGCCATCGCCAGTCAATCTCAAGACCTCTACCTGTCATACCGCAGAATCCCCATGACGGCGAAGACGACCGCCGCGAGGATCATCGAGGAAACACAGCTCTATGGCGCCCCGCGGCTCCGGATTGCGCAAGCCCTCGGACAGATGTGGGCTCTGCCGCCTGCTGTTGTGGAACTGTTTTCCATCGAAGAGCTTCAAACCCAAGAACGGTGGAATTCCAGTCAGGAAATGTTCAAAGGCCTTGTCATCGGCTGCTCGTCCCTGATCGACGCCATGACCGGCCCACCCTCGCCGTCCGCCATAGAGGCCGCCAAGCGGGGGCTCCTCACGGGAAGCGGCCTGCCCTCGCATCTATTCAGCGACATTCTTGGGCGCGCGCTGGATCGAGGCAAGCAATTAGTCCATTCGGCTGGCCTGTCGTTCGATTTCTGGGACGATTCCGTGGGACCGGAAATTAGCTGTTCGATTCCCGTGCCGCCTCCAGTGAGCGTTCCCTCCGCCACGGTGAGGCCTCAGAAACAAGGACCGAGCGCGATTGAGACCAATCCACTCGAAACGCTGCAACTGTTGCAAACCGCCTTGCGCGAGGCCAAAGACATCAATACGCTCCTGAGCACGCTCGTGCATGCCCTGCACCGGGACGGCGGATTTGCCCGGGTCGCCCTGGCGCTGCTGAATCCGAGCAATACCGATCAGCTGGTGGGACGCTTGTTGCTCGGCATGGAGGATCCCACTCCCTATATCGACAGCCTGTCGGGCTCGCTGACCAAGGACCATCCGCACTTCTTGCAACTCATGAAGCGGTCCGACGCGGTTTGGATCGAGGATTTCACCGTGCCTCTGGGAAACCCCATCAATCCAAAATTTCTCCGAACGTGGGATCCTGGATCGGCCATCATTGCGCCCCTTCGCGTCGGAACCAGGCCCATCGGCATGTTGTACTGCGACAACGGCCCGCGCCCTCAACAGGTGCAGCAAAAGGACTACCATGCCTTCCAGCTGTTTTTCGGCCAGACGACACTGAGCATCAATCGATTGGCGGGAGTACTCTAGACCAGAGCCCGTGGCGCCGGCACAGCCGGTTATTTCGCCATCAGTGTTTCGCGGGTGCCCGGCACGCACTCTTCGCGCTTCCAGGACTTCAGGATTTTCTGCTCGTTGAACGCCAGCGTATACCGGTAACAATACAGCGTCGGTTTCGGCCCCTCTCCAGGTTTTCCCATGAGCGCACTGACCGATTCGCCGGCACCGCTGAGCCCAGGAGCGGCAATGGACTCCAGCTCTTTGTCTCCCATCGGGACCCGGTACGTCCAGACACTGTCGCCCCCCAACGCGGGCGTCTTAGCCGTATGCGGGGCGCCGAACTGCTCGCGCACATCCTCCTGCGTCAGCCGATCCACACCATTCTTGAAATAGATATCGCGCCAAGGGCCGCCGCAGGCGGCAGCCATCATCGCAACGGCCATGACAAGCCCGCAGACTATGGCGCGAACGGCTGGGAGATCGCGAGTCATGATTGGGAGTTCAGTTGCTGCATGCGTTTGATCGAGCAATAGAGGGCATAGCCTTGCGCCAGCATACCGGTGGCCAGCAGACCCAGGGCCGTGTGCAGCCAAGGAGAGGCGGGATCGTCGAGCCCATCTATGCCAAGCACAAATCCGAAGGCAAGGGCCACGATGCCGACCGCGCGCGCGACCATGCCCTGCATTCGCCAATCGACCTCTGTCTCGGATCTCTGCGCCGCCATGGGAATACGCTACACCGGACGGGAATCGGACTTCAACTCCGCCGTTGCCTGATCGCCGCCAGCCGTTCTTCCAGCAACGCCGCGTCGGCATCGCGATGCAACTTCTGCAAGAGGCCGGTCAATTCGCCCAGGCTCTTCTCCACGTCCCGGTGCGTCTCTCCCAGCGCCTTCTCCCTAATAGTCAACGCGCGCCGGTAGAGCGGTTCCGCTTTTTCAAGCGCCCCTTGCGAAACATAGACCTGCCCTAAATTATGCAGCGTGAGCGCGACGTCCGGATGGTCCGGGCCATGGAGACGCTCTTTAATCGCTAGTGCCCGCATGAGCAACGGTTCCGCCTCCGTGTATTGCCCATGCATCCGATGCAGAACGCCAAGATTATTCAGTGTCGCCGCCACATCGGCATGATTCTCTCCATGCGCATCCTGATACATCTTCAAGGCCTGCAAATAGACCGGTTCCGCCTCCACATACTTGCCCTGCGCCGTGAAGGCTTGCGCCTCGCTCGACAGCGCAACTGCCACATGCCGATCGTTCAACCCGTACTGCGACTCCGCTTTTTTCACCGCCACAGCAAAAATATGCTCGGCTTCGGAGTAGTCGCCCTTCTGCAGCGCGCGCTGCCCGGCCGCCATGGCCGACTCCCAGGTCTGTTGCTCGCAAGAGATCGCCCCAATCAGCGCAACGACCACCGTGAGCGCGCGTATTGCGAGCCGATGCTTCATAAGCTTCGCATTTGCTCGACAATGGATTCGGCCGGATAGGTCACGATCTCGGCCAGTGTCGGGTGGTAGTGCGGAATTTGAAGAAGATCCTGCACGGTCCCGTGGTAGTACATCACTGCAATCAACTCATGGATCAATTCTCCCGCCTCCGGTCCGACAATCTGCGCCCCCAGAAGCAATCCGGTCGCCGGATCGGCGATCAACTTCACGAACCCGTGCATGGCGCCCAGGCACATCGCCTTTCCGTGATCCCCAAACGAATAGGAAGCCGTGAGACACGGAATGGCTTTGTCGCGGCACGCGTTCTCGCTCAGTCCCACCACAGCAACCTGCGGATCGGTAAATATCACCTCCGTCACGAGTCGAGCATCGAAGGTTTTTGCCGCCGCCGCGGGATGGCAGGCATTCCAGCCGGCCAATTCACCCTGCTGAATGGCGATATGCACAATGTCGTAGAGATTGGTGACATCGCCCACCGCGAAAATATGCGGCTGCGACGTCCGCATTCCGCCGTCGACAAGCACGCGGCCGGCCTCGACAGTCACGCCAGCGGCGGAGAGATTGAGTCCGGCGATATTCGGAACTCGCCCGAGCGCATTGAGCACCAGCGCGCCCGACAAGGTCTGCTCTGCGCCCTGCCGAATCAGGCGAACCAGCGGCTGCGCCCTCGTCCAATCGATGCGCTGAACGGTCGCGTCCGCAAGAATCGCCAGCCCGTCCTGCTCCAACGCCCGCATAAGCGCGCCGCCGACATCCCGGTCCAGATGCGAGAGTACGGACGGACTGCGCTGCACAATCGTCACCCGCGTTCCGATGCGCGAGAAAAATTGTCCGAGCTCCAAGCCGACAGGGCCGGCACCCAAAACGATCAGCGACTCCGGTCTATCCCGCAGATCGAGCAACTCATCGCTCGTCATACATAATTCATGGTCCAAACCAGGGACAATTCCGGTGCGAGGAGTCGAACCCGTGGCAATGATAACGGCTTTCGCCGCGATCCGATCGTTCCCGACTTGCAACAAATGCGGCGTCAGAAAGGATGCCGGTGCTTCGTAGAGGGTATACGCGGGATCGCGGAGCTGTTGAATCCGATAGTCCGCGAATTCACGAACCAGACGATTCTTGCGATCGACAATCGCCGGCAAACTGGCCTTCGCCTCAACCGGCGACAGTCCGAATTCGGCAGCCCGGCGCATGAGCGCGGCAATCTCCGCCGATCTCAAAATCGTCTTCGTCGGCATGCAGCCTCGTAAAATGCACAATCCGCCCAGCGGACCGGGATCGACAATCGCCACATCGGCGCCGCCATCCCGGGCCGTGCGCGCCGCCGCATAGCCGGCCGATCCGCCGCCAATCACCACCACGTCATGGGTCCGTTGAGTTGTCATACGCCTTCCATTTATAGTCGATCCGCGAAAGGATACACCATGATCCAACTAGGCCGCTATCGACACTACAAGGGAAACGACTACGACGTCGTGGGTGTGGCGAAGCACTCGGAAACGGAAGAAGAGGTCGTCGTCTACAGAGCGCTTTATGGCGAACGAGGGCTTTGGGTGAGGCCGCTGGCTATGTTTTTGGAGACCGTAGTTGTCGAGGGCCGGCCGCAACCTCGTTTCCAATTCATGGCGGAAGGCTCCCTTCCACCCAAGGCCTAACTATCTCGCTCCATCTCCGCACTCGCTCTCCTCAGCCATTCGGCTGGCTCGGCTTAAGTATTTCCCGTAGTCCACCGATACTACGAGGGAGGGGAGGCTTCCATGGCTGTTATCCAAGCCATCACTGGAGTGGCCGAAATCTATCCGGTCAAACCCGTGACGCCCAGCGTACCGTCGGTCGACGCCGTCGAGAGTCAAGGCGGCAAGGATCACCGCAATCCGTCCGGGGATCGAACCACGCAGGCCGCACACCAGGCCTATCAAGAGCACACCAAGCAGACGCGGCCTCCGAAGCCGGCCATCCTGGCCGGAGATTTGATGACGACCCCGGTCAGCACCTTGCCTTCCGATGCCACCCTGATCGAGGCCTGGGCGTTGATGACGCGCCGATCATTCCGCCACCTGCCGATTTCTTCAGTCCACGGCACGCTGGTTGGAATGGTCTCGGACCGGGATTTGATCCGCCACGCCCCCGATCTCATCATTGCCGGCATTGAAAGCACCGCCGCCCACCGCCGATTGGCGGAAATCATGAGCCCTCGGGTGCTCTCGGCGACACCCACAACCGATATTCGGGAAATTGCCCGGATCATGATGGACGAGCGGGTCGGGGCGCTGCCGATCCTCGACGCGAACCGGCAGCCAGTCGGCATTATTTCCAAGCAGGACTTACTCCGCGGGCTGGCCAACCACGGCCCCATCGAACTCTGGACCTAGCCGCGCGCAAGACTTCAGAGAATCGCTTCAACGACGCGCTGCTACTCCACCATCGTCCAACGCGCGAATGTGGCGGCCTGGCCCACTCGAATCCCCTGGCCATCGACGACATTCCACACCGTGGCATCTTCGACCAGAAACCGCTTCCCCGTGGAAGAGATTCTGATTCCCCGGTAACCGGCGAAATAGCCTTGGGCCTCGGCAACCGCCAGCATGCGGGCGCGCTCGTCCCGGTTCATCGGCTCCGCCGTGAGGCGAGAGGGCGTGCGCGTCAGTTGCGCCCACGGCAGCTCCCACAGATCGAGCGCCGTCTGATTGCCATAATTCAAAATGGGATCGGACTCCGCGCCATGGGACACCACGACAAAGGGCGCGGCAAAGAGGGCCTGCGCCTGGTCTTCCGATGAACCGGTTCGCAACAGCAACTCCCGCCCCGTCCAGCGACGGAAGCTCTCCAGGAGCAGCTGCGACCAGGCGACCATCGCATAGTGGTGAGGCCCATCGGTCGGCATGCCATGCAGTTATCACGTCTGAATGGGCAAGACAAGCGAGAGGATCAGGGCTTGGCGGAGTTGACCTTGCGAGTATTCGGTTTGGGAAGCAGCCGGTACTCGACGAGGCGGCAGCTGCAAAACGCCACCTGCCGCGTGTCTGTCGTCACGCGCACGATGATGGAGTGACAGAAGACGCAGCCCAGCGACCGGGTATCCCGGGCAATGGTCCAGCGGGGAATCGAGAGGCATTCAGGGTCAAGCGGTTTGTTATCCATACATAGGCCATATCGGCAGTACGGAGGGAATCTAAAGCGCGGACGGTTCTGCGGCGCCCCTCCCTGGCATGCAGCCAAAGCCCTATGTATAATGACGCTCCCTTACACTCCACTGATACCGGTTCGTGAGGAGCACGTCATGGCAGGCAAGACCTTATTCGACAAGATTTGGGACACGCATCTCGTCCGGGCAGAACCGGACGGAACGACACTGTTGTATATCGACCGGCAACTGGTTCACGAGGTCACATCGCCGCAGGCGTTTGAAGGATTAAAACTCGCTGGACGCAGGCCGCGACGCCCCGCCGCGACGCTCGCGGTCCCGGACCACAATGTCCCGACGACGGACCGCCGCCTCGCCATCGCCGATGCCACTAGCGCCAAACAAATCCAGACCTTGGAAGACAACTGCCGGGAGTTTGGCATTACGCTGTTCGGCATGAACGACATCCGCCAGGGCGTCGTCCATGTCATCGGCCCGGAGCAAGGCTTTACGCTCCCCGGCACCACCATCGTCTGTGGCGATTCGCACACCTCCACCCACGGCGCATTCGGCGCACTGGCCTTCGGCATCGGCACCAGCGAAGTCGAGCATGTGCTGGCGACGCAATGCCTGGTCCAGAAGCGTCCCAAAACGATGGAGATCCGGGTCGATGGCGTCTTGTCGGATCGCTGTTCCGCCAAAGACATCATTCTGGCGATCATCGGCAAGATCGGCACAGCCGGTGGAACCGGCTACGTCATCGAATACACAGGGTCGGCCATCCGCGCCTTGAGCATGGAAGGCCGCATGACCCTGTGCAACATGTCGATCGAAGGCGGCGCCCGCGCCGGCATGGTCGCGCCGGATGAGAAGACCGCCGCCTATATTAAGGGGCGCCCCATGGCCCCGAAGGGCGCGCAGTTCGAGCAGGCCCTGCGGGCATGGGAGCAATTGAAGACGGATCCCGATGCACGGTACGACGCCACGCTGGTCATGCGCGCGGAAGACATCGCTCCGCAGGTCAGCTGGGGAACCAGCCCCGGCATGGTGCTCGGGGTGGATCAGCGAGTCCCGGACCCGGCCACGATGCCCGACGACACGACCCGCAAGGCCACCGAGCGCGCGCTGGAATATATGGGGCTCTCCGCCAACATGCCGATTGCGGACATCAAGATCGACAAGGTCTTTATCGGGTCCTGCACGAATTCGCGCATTGAAGACTTGCGGCTCGCCGCGGCGTTCGCCAAAGGCAAACGGGTCGCCAAGACCGTCCATGCGATGGTGGTGCCTGGCTCCGGCCTCGTCAAACAACAGGCCGAACAGGAAGGCCTCGACAAGGTTTTCCGCGACGCCGGGTTCGAGTGGCGGGAGGCCGGCTGCAGCATGTGCCTCGCGATGAACGCCGACGTCTTGCAACCGGGCGAGCGCTGCGCCTCGACCAGCAATCGAAATTTCGAAGGGCGGCAGGGCGCGGGCGGACGCACGCACCTTGTCTCCCCCGCCATGGCCGTCGCGGCCGCCGTCGAGGGACATTTCATCGATATCCGTCATTGGAGTTAGAAGACACCATGCAAGCCTTTACCACGCTCACCGGCGTAGTCGCCCCCTTGGACCGGGTCAACGTCGACACGGACCAGATCATTCCGAAGCAGTATTTGAAGACGATCAAGCGCACGGGGCTGCGCGAGGGGTTGTTTTTCGATTGGAAGAAGCAGAAGGACGGGTCGCCGGACCCACAGTTCTTTCTGAACCAAGCCCGCTACCAAGAGGCCACGATTCTCTTGACTGGCGACAACTTCGGCTGCGGCTCGTCCCGCGAACATGCTCCCTGGGCCTTGCTGGATCAGGGGTTTCGCTGCATCATCGCGCCGAGCTTTGCCGATATTTTCTACAACAATTGTTTTCAAAACGGCATTTTGCCCGTAGTCCTCACGGCCGATGAGGTCGGGGCGACGATGCGCGACGTGCTGGCGACGCCAGGCTACCGGCTGACGGTGGATCTCGACAAACAAACGGTCGTCACGCCAGGCGGCAAGACATACGCCTTCATGATCGATCCGTTCCGCAAAGATTGTTTGTATCGCGGGCTCGATGCCATCGGCTTGACCCTGCAACACGAGTCCGCCATTTCCGCCTACGAAAAGAAGCGGGGCACCGAGGCGCCGTGGCTGTTCGCCGATCTTCCTTCATGAAGTGAGGACCTATCCCATGGCGTTCTTTCGTCCCAAATTCCTGCTGACCCTGCTCCTCTTTCTTGGCGCAGCCTATCTGCTCATCGCCTTCAATCTGAGTTACTCCGACGGGAGTCGAGCCGGTTACATTCAGAAATTCTCTCAAAAGGGGTGGTTGTGCAAGACCTACGAAGGCGAGCTGGCCATGACCACTGTGCCGGGCGTTGCGCCGGTCCTCTGGACCTTCACCGTCCTCGATGAGCACGTGGCCGCCAATTTTGAAAAAGTGATGGGCAAGCCCGTGATTCTCCACTACAAAGAATACCGCTACCTCCCCACGACCTGCTTCGGGGAAACCGACTATTTTGTGGATCGGGTCGAAAGCCAGGAATAGGCCGACGGCAACAACTCGCTAGAGCTAGAGCCAGCGCCGCCGCCGGAACGCCGTCAGCATCCCGACGGCAATCAGCACCATCGCACCCAACACGGCCGGATAGCCCCACTCCGATTTGAGCTCGGGCATATGCTCGAAGTTCATGCCGTAGATGCTCGCGATAAAGCTCAACGGCATGAAAATCGTCGTGATGACCGTTAAGACTCGCATCACGGTATTGAGGCGGTAGCTGACACTGGACAGGTAAATATCGAGACTGGCGGACACCATTTCGCGCAGCGTCTCGATGGTGTCGACGATTTGCACGACGTGATCGTACACGTCCCTGAAGAAGACTTTGGTCGGCTCGTGCAGAAAGGGGCAATCGGAACGGGAAAGGCCGTTCGTCGCTTCCCGAAGCGGCCACACGGCCCGCCGCAGAAAGAGCAGCTGCCGCTTCAGCTCATGCACTTCCCTCAGCGTCTCCGGCCTCGGATCGGCCACCACTTTTTCCTGCAGCGATTCGACCTTCTCGCCAAGCGATTCAAGGACGAGAAAATACTGGTCCACGATCGCGTCCATCAACGCATACAACAGATAGTCGGCGCCGCCCTGCCGAATACGGCCCCTGCCGCCACGCAGCCGTTCCCGCACCGTCTTAAAGACATCAGTGCCGTTCTCCTGGAACGATAAGACGAAATTCCGCCCGACGACGAAACTGACTTGCTCGACCAGCAAATCGTGCGTCTCCGTCACGGACAAGACCTTCATAACCAGAAACAGGTACGACTCATAGTCGTCGAGCTTCGGGCGTTGATCGGTGTTGGCAATATCTTCGAGTAACAGGGGATGGAGCGAGAATTGTTTTCCGAAGGCTTCAAGCAGGTCGAGCTTATGGACTCCGCCAACATCCACCCACGTGACCGACTCATCCGCGGGCGGGTGCAATTCATCGGGACTTGTCGCCGTCCGTTCGTCGCAGCGCGCGCCGGCATAGTCGAACACCGTCATGGTGACGGTGGCGGACCTTTTTTCGCCGATGTGGACCAGCGTCCCCGGCGGCAACCCTGTTTTCTTCGAGCGCTTTTGAACCAGTTTCATCGGTACTTTGCTTGTACCCAGATTCTCTCGCGAGGTCAAGCAATCGAACGAACCGACTTTCAATCTCAGCCCGACCTTGTTACTCTGCGCCATGTCTTGGGACCAGGAATATCGAACCCTCACTGCGGCGATACGGGAAGCCGGTGCCGAAGCCCTGCGGCTGGCCACGGATGGCTTTCAGATCTACACCAAACCAGACGATTCTCCGGTCACCTCGGCCGACCATGCCGTCAACGACATCCTCAAGGATCGTCTACTCGGACACTTTCCTCACGATGGATGGTTGTCCGAAGAAACCCCCGATACCGAAGCCCGGCTGGCCGCACCACGCGTCTGGGTCATCGATCCCATCGACGGCACCAAAGCCTTTATCCGGCGCGAACCGGAATATTGCATCTCCGTGGCGCTGGTCGAAGGCACGCAACCGGTGCTGGCGGCGATCTTGAATCCGTCGACCGGCGAGCTTTATACCGCAATCCGCGGCCAAGGCCTCCAATTGAATGGCGCGGCAGCGCCCCGCCAACGCTTGGAAACCGGCCAGCAGCCGACGGTTGCGCTCAGCCCATGGGAGCTTCATGTAGGCCGATTCAAATCGCTCGAGCCGCATATGGCCAGCCGTCCGATGCGCTCCATCGCCTGGGCATTGGCGCTGGCCGCCCGCGGGACGATTCACGGCGTCATCACCTTCGAGCCTGAAAATGAGTGGGACGTGGCCGCCGGGGCGCTCTTGCTCGAAGAAGCCGGTGGCTCGGCGCGCGATGGCGCTGGGCAGCCGCTCCAATACAATCGACCGCTTCCCCGCTTCAAAGGATTCATCGCAACCGCGCAAGGATTTCCCGATCGCCTCGCGTCACAGGTACGACAACTCTCGACATCGTCCAACTGACAGAGGACACACGATAGACTCATGCGCGTTGCAATTGTAGGAATCGGTTTACTCGGAGGAGCTGTCGCGGAACGGCTGCATGAATCGGGGCATGCCGTCACAGTCTATAATCGCACGCCGTCCAAGACCGACCCTCTCCGTGCGCGCGGCATTGCGGTTGCCGCGACCGTCAATGAGGCGGTGGCCTCCACGGACTGCACGCTGCTCTTCTTGACCGATGCAGCCGCCATTCGCGCAGCGCTGTTCCCGCCCGACGCGCCGGTGAACTTCCGCGGTCGAACCGTTATTCAAATGGGCACCATCGGCCCGGATGAAAGCCGCGCATTTCAGCGCGCATTGGCCGAGAGCGGCGGAGATTATTTTGAAGCGCCCGTTCTCGGCAGCCTCGCCGAAGCCAAGGCCGGCGCGTTGATCGTGATGGGCGGAGGCACTGCTGACCAGCTTCGCCGCTGGGAACCGGTGTTCTCATCGCTCACGCCGTCGGCATCCCTCATCGGCCCAGTCGGACAAGCTGCCGCGCTTAAACTGGCGCTGAATCATTTGATCGCCGCGGAATTGTCCGCGTTCGCCCTGAGTCTGAGTCTCGTTCAACGGGCCGGCATTTCCGTCGACCAGTTCATGGCCATTCTCAAATCGAGCGCGCTGTTCGCGCCGGCCTTCGAGAAAAAGCTTCCCCGATTGCTGGCGCGCCAGTACGACAAGCCGAATTTTCCAACCAGCCATCTGCTTAAAGACGTAACCCTGTTTGCCGATGAAGCGCGGCACCAGGGACTGAACGTCGCCGGCCTCGAAGGTGTGCGGGCCCTGCTCGAACAAGCGATCCGAGAGGGACGCGGGGACGAGGACTATTCGGCGCTGTTTGAATCGATCAATCCGAGAGATTAAGGAGCGGGAGGCGTCTCGCTGGCAGTGATGCTGGCAGTCCTTCGCGTGAGCTGGAAGGTGCCCCCCTTCGCCGTCGGAGTCCGATCATCCCCGATACGCGTGTACCACCAGCGGCCAGCGCCTTCGGAAAGATCCGGGCTCAATTCTATGACAAAGTGACCTTCTCGATCGTTCTCTTCTTGCAACCACGTGCCTTCCCAGTGCAAGCCACTGAACGCAACAGTGTGAAATCGCCCCTTCTTCCACTCGTACGTCCCGTTGCCCGCCTCATCGAGGGTCAGCAGCACGACCGCCGTCTCTTCATAATCCCATTCACCGGCCAGCACGCGGCGATCGCCGGAATCGCGAGCGACCGATCCCGCAAGCGGCGAGCTCGTCATCAGATGAGAAGATTGCGGACCGCTGCATGCGGCCAGCAGCAGCGGCGTGAGGATCAGCGCACCGACTCGAAATTGCATACGACGCATAAACAAATAGGCTCTCCGGTATTTCCCCCTATCTACCACGCAGCCGCGCGAGGGACAAGCGCTTCGAGAAAACCGGAACGCCTCGCTCTTATAAATGGAGCGTAGCTAACCGACGGCAGGCCTCGTCGAAATCGGACTCGGTTTTCGCATAACTGAACCGCACGAACTGCGCGCCCTCAGGCCCCGAGAAGAAGGCTTCCCCTGGAACGGCGGCCACACCGGTCATTTCCAACAGCGCCATCGCGCGCACCTTGCCGGTGCTCCCTGGGAGCCGGCTCGCATCCGCCAGCACATAGTAGGCGCCCTGAGGAATTGATGGCACGAGCCCCGCCCGCGACAGCACCTCGCAAAAACGATCCCGCTTCCGTTGAAATGCCTGAGCCATTTCACGGTAAAAGGAATCCGGCAGCTCGTGAATGCCGGCGGCCACCCCCATTTGCAACGGCGCCGGCGCACAGACATACAACAGATCGTTCATCGCCCCGATGAGCTGCGCCCATCGTTCCGCTGCGACACTGTAGCCAATGCGCCACCCGGTAATGCTGAAGGTCTTGGAGTAGCCGCCAATGGTGATCGTCCGTTCGGCCATGCCGGGCAAGGTTGCAAGACTGATGTGCTGCCGGCCGTCATACAACATGTACTCATAGATTTCGTCGGTGAAAACGAACAGATCGTGGCGCGTTGCGATCGCAGCAATCCCTTCTAATTCTGCGCGCGAAAAGACTTTCCCCGATGGATTGCCGGGGCTGTTGACCACGATGGCCCGCGTGCGATCCGTGATAGCCTGCTCCACCTCGGCCAAGGAGAAGGTCCAATCCGGTGGCTGCATTCGCACCGCCACAGGAACCGCATCAACCGATTGCAACGCCGTCGCATGGTACTGGTAGTAGGGCTCGAAGAGAATGACCTCATCGCCGGGGTTCAACAAAGCGGCGCAGGCGCAATGAAACGATCCCGTCGCCCCGGCGCTCACCGTGATGTGACGCTCAGGATCGGCTGGAATGCCATTGTACCGAACCAGCTTCTTCGCCAGCGCCTGCCGCAATTCCGCCAGGCCATCGAAGCGCGTATAGGTGTTGAATCCCTGATCCATGGCGCGCTTGGCCCCTTCCAAGACCGGCAGGGGAACAGGCGTGTCGCAGACCCCTTGAGCCATGTTCACGCCCTTGACCTGCGCGCAGGCCTGCGTCATGGCCCGAATTTCCGACGGCCCGAGCTGCGCCATCCTGCGATTCCCTGTTTGCGTCATCACGGCTCCTCCTCTTCCGATCTCAATCCGATCTTTTTCGCAGAGACGCCGGCGAAGGTCAACTCCTCAACAAGACCGCGCCGCGCGGCCGCGGCGATGAGTCTCTAGTTCCTTCTTAGTTGTTTGTACTTGCATTCGAGGAATTCTCTGCTACACCTTCTCATGTGACCTTAAGGATTTTCTGGAAACGATGCCGACCCCGTCTGAACGACACCATGTGACGGCAGCAAAAAGAGGGTGCGCGACAGGGTCGAGACGCGGGGAATACCTGAGAGGATCTGAGAGCATGGAAGCACGACTACAACCGCCCGTACCGCAAGACCTGGTAAGCGATCGCCACAAGGACCGGCGGGGAAGACGCATCCTGCTCTCCTGCCGGCTGTTCTTCTTCGGCGAAGATGAGTTCGAAGGAGAAGCCACGCTCCTGGACATTTCCGCAAGCGGCTGCCGGGCGAGTTCATCGATCCCGCTCGAGATTGGCACGATCGTGCGACTGTCGCTGTTCCTATCCGACCATCAATGGCCGCTGCGCATCAATCAGGCCATCGTGCGCTGGATCGACGGCCAGGAGTTCGGGTTGGAATTCATCGACATTACCATGGCCCAGCGGGAGCGGCTGCGCACCTTGGTGATGAAAGCGCGATAGCACTCCATTCGAACCATCGCGACTATTTCTCGGCAAGGGAACTACAGCAGATCTTTTGCCCCATCGTTCTTGGCCATGCCACAATCGATAAAGGCCTGGAGAGTCGCCACCAGCACCAGAAGCATCAGAAGTATGAGAAGCGCCACGGCGATCCCGCCCATGACAGGAGTGTGGTAGGCATGAAAAATCACGGATACCGGCTGGTCCGTGAAAGGGCTGAAATGCGAGAGCCACCCCAAAGCCAATCCACTCAACCCGATCCCGGCCCAGAATCTCGGACCGACCGCGCCCCGCCGGTAACCGATCAATCCAAGCCCTATCACGAGATAGATCGCGGCGATGACGACGATGAACCCGATCGACTGGTCATCGATTGGCCAGTGGAAATCGCCACGCAAGACATGATCGATGGCATGGAGTCCGTTCAACACCGCAATTCCCACGATCAGTCGTTCGAGCCTATCGGGCCGACGTACCGGCATCGCCTATGGCTTCCCCCAGACTTCTTCCAGCCGTTGAGTCCGCCCGCAATTGAACTTATAGAACTTGTAGCGCACCGGATTCTTCTTATAGAAATCCTGGTGATAGTCTTCGGCGGGATAAAATGCCGAGGCCGGTACAATCTGCGTCACGATCGGGCTGTGAAATTTTTTCGACTCTTCCAGACGCGCCCTCGAAGCCTCTGCTAATTTCTGCTCCTCGGGAGTTGAGGGAAATATCGCGGCCCGATATTGATTGCCATGATCGCAGAATTGCGCGTTCGGAGTCAGCGGATCCACATTGCGCCAGAAGGCCTCCAAAAGCTTCTCATAACTTACTTTGGCTGGATCGTAGGTCACCTCCACCGACTCCGCATGCCCGGTCCCACCCGCCGATACTTGCTCGTACGTTGGATTGACCGCCGTCCCGCCCATATACCCGGAGACCGCCACCAGCACACCCTCGACCTTTTCAAAAGCTTCCTCCATGCACCAGAAACAACCGCCGGCAAAATAGGCCTTGGCCGAAACGGCCGCACCCGGGCGTTCCGGTTGAACTAAACTGAAACCCACTCCTAGTATGACGACAACAATCCCCGCCAATAGGGCTTGTCCGAAACTCCGTGTTGTCATAGCAACGATCCTCCTCTGTGGTCCGTCGAGGCCGGCACGAGACTCCTACCACCTACTACGACGCTCGGCTTCCGATAGATTTTCCGGTATGATACCCGTATGCGCGTCCCGAAACTTCTGCTTTTTATAACTGCCCTCGCCACGTTGTCCGGTTGCGCCTCCTGGTTTGCGACAGGCGAAAGACCCGACGTGTTGGTCGCCAATATCACCCCGCTGGAGAGTACGCCGTTCGAGCAGCGGCTCAAAATCGATCTCCGCGTCCGGAACCCGAACGACTACGAGCTGCATGTGACCGGCATGGATGTCAGACTGGATTTGAATGGGAAACGGCTGGCCCGCGGTCTCGGGAACCAGGCCTTCACCGTTCCGCGCTTGAGCGATAGCGTCGTCACGATTGAAACGACGACGTCTACCTTGGATGTCGTGCGGCAAGTGCTCGGTTTACGAAAAGTCCAGGCCTTGAATTACGAAATCAGCGGCGTGCTGCACATGAAAAATGGCCGGCTCCCATTCGAAAATAGCGGGACGCTGGTGGAAAAAGGCGAGCTCTCCGGCATTCTTGCTCCCTAGCTGGTCTCACAGCGCCACATCGCCATACCCTGCCGGTTCTTCCTGGCGAGACCGGTATTTCCCACCTCCCATCTGCTTCATGATGAGCGCGATCGCTTCTTCGGGCGACGAGGCCGCGGATACCAATCGCTTGCCGAGCTTGCGAAAAAACGCCACATCGGCCGGAGACGCCTCCACTAGAATAACCGGTGTCCCAGCCTTCACCGCCAGCGCCACCTCGGACACGGTTCCCGCCCCGCCCAGCCCGCAGGCCACGACGACATCGCTCGTGAGCACATTGATATTGTTCCGGCCGCTGCCCATTTCCGTGATAATCGGCACATCCACATGGCGCGACACCTTGTCCTTGGCTGTGGGCATAATCCCAACTGTCAGGCTCCCTCCAACTCGCTTGGCCCCTTCACAAGCAGCATCCATCACACCGACATCCCGCCCGCCCGTGAGCACCACCCAGCCGCGCCGGGCGATAAATTCACCGAGCGCCCGCGCGTTATCCACGTCTTTCTTCTTGGCCTTGGCCGGCCCCATCACACCCACTATGAATCGCATCGCGCCTCCACTCCCGTCCGTTTCGACTACGTTCGTGATACCCGTCAGTGTGACCTCGGCCAAGAGCCAGTCCGGATTGACCGACCCGCCTATCGTACGCCCGCTAATTAAAATCGCGAGGCTGTCAATGAAACATCGGCAGAGGTCCAGGCCGACTTGAATTGCTCGTCGGCCTTGTCCGCTTCGCCCCCTTTATGCTGAGCGCGCAGGCTCTGGGTCAATCCCCAGAGACTCCAGCCATTCTGCGGATGACGCCGAAGATCTTCCCGATAGACTTGCTCGGCCTCTGACGGCCGGCCGGCCGTCAGCAACGCCGCCCCCAGATAGTGGCGCAGGGGAATCGGCCAATAGGGCGGCTCCGTGTAAGGCAACGATTCTTCCAGTGCCACCCCTTCGCGAAGAATTTTGATAGCTTCGTCGAATTTCTGGCGGCGCACCGCGATGTCTCCCGCCAGCAGCCGCTCGGCGATTTTTAACATGGTCCGCTCGACCTTGCCTTCTGGATTTCTGTCGCGGCGGAACTGCTTCGCCAGGCCGGCCAGCACAAAATGCTCGCCCTCGGCTCCCGGAATACGCCCCACCGCCGCCGACGCAAGCCCCCGTCCCAGCCGCCACATGCCTTCGTGCATCCGCAGCCCCTTCGGTGGAACTGGCTCGCGAAGCAAATCCTCCCACCGGCCGAAACGGATCATCGAAAACAACGGCGCCGGGAGATAGAATTCTTTCCACTTCTCTTTCCGCGCTTCCGCTTCGGTAATCGTCCCCGTCAACTCCCGGGCTGTCTTCAACGCTTCGGCCTGCCGCCCCTCCATCATCAGAGACGCCCAGAGAAAATGCAGATTGTGCGTGAAGTACCCATCCGCGTAGTCGCCATTCAGCGCCCGGCCCGCCAAATACGCTTTGTCGACATGAACCGCGCGAGCGTTGCCTTCTGCCGCCTCATGATACTGGCCGAGTCGAAAATAGATATGCGCCGGCATATGCACCAGATGCCCTGCCCCCGGCATGAGGCCTGGCAACCGTTCCGCGCAGGCCAGCGCCCGCTCCGGCTTCGGCGACGCTTCAACGACATGAATGTAATAATGGCAGGCGCCCGGGTGATCGGGATGTTTGGCGAGCACCGCTTCCAGCGTCGCCACCATGTCATCGGTCCCGGCATGCGGACGTCCATCGGATGTCCAGAAATCCCACGGACGCACATCCATCAAGGCTTCCGCAAACAGCACTCCGGCGTCCGGATCGTCCGGCGACTGTTGCCAGACCGTCCGCATAGCCGCGGCATAGGCCTTATCGAGCGCCCCGCGGGAACCGCCTTTGGCGCTGTATCGTTTCCCGAGCGCGTCAATGTACCGTTGCTCGGCAGGGCTGACGCGGCTGGCTTGGGCCCGGGCCTTCTGCAGCGCGTCCCATGCCCGCCGTTCATCGGCCTTGGCCATCGCCCCATTGATATTTGGCCCCAACGCCAGCGCAATGCCCCAATAGGCCATCGCGGCCGACGGGTCGAGCCGGGACGCGGCTTCGAACGAACGAATCGCCTCTTCGTGATTGAAGGCGTAGACCAGGCGCAATCCCTGATCGAAATAGCGTTGCGCCTGTTCGGATGTCGTGGTGATCGGATGGCGAAGCGATCCGAGATCGGTAAACAGCGGAACGGGTTCCGCCGATTCGGCAACGCTGCCCCACGGCAATAGGAAAACAAGACCGCCAAAGACGGCACAGCTCAGCCAACCTGCCGAACGGCAAGAACGAGGGGCGGCGATAGGCTGTTGAGGGCTAGTCTGCGCGGTGGTCAATGTTACGAATAAGGACTGCACGTCCGCTGTCATCCAAAAACGCTTCGACTCGGTCGCCGACATGGGCGGGCCGGTCGATGCGGGTATTTTCATCCAACGCCACCCGGCGCTCCGAGCCATCCGGCAGGCGAAGAACATACGCGCCCCCTTCCAGCGCCAGGACCGATCCCTGTGTGGATTGCGTATCCGCCGGCTGCGCGAGCCGTATCTGCCCATCGGGCTGAACGCCCAGCGTGCCCCGTACAATGCCGATCCCCAGAGACTCTTCGTGAGTCCCCGCCGTCAACCCGCAGCCCGTCAGCACACACAAGAACCCGCCCAGCATGACCGCTCTACGCACAGCACCACCTCATACGCTGTATTACAAGTTGAGTGACGGCTCGCAGGAGACGTTCCGTGGCGTGGACCGTTCTTTTCCGCCGGACTTCGCCCGCATCACCCGGGCTTTCTTCGTGGATGACGCGGCCTGCGCCGCGGCCATGGCCATCGGTTGCGCGTCTAATTCCTGCCCCAAATAGACCAGCACTTGCTGCTGCGATCCCACCATCGATTTCAATTCTTGCAATTGCGCCGACAAGCGCGCCACTTCTTGCTGATGAGCCAGCAACTCCATGCGCAAGGCCGCCACTTCATCGAGCGGCGCCGAAGCGGCGGCGGTTGCCCGCGGCGGCTCCGCTGGCACAGCGATGGCCTCCGAAAGCCGGTCCGCCGATTCAATGCGCGGGACCGTCGCATCGAGCAGGGCATTCCATCTGGCCAGGCGGTCGTCGGATAAATACACCGTCCCCGTAGCAGGCGACGGCGTTGCGACCGCTGGCCCATTAGATCGATCAAGAGAGACGCTCCCAGCCGGCCGGTGCGTCATCGATGCGCCGGTCGACCGGCCCACCCGGTAAAGCTGCGCCATCATATCGGCAATCCTGCGCGCGCACGCTGCGCCAAACTCCAGGCCCAGCTGGACAAAAGACCGCTGCTTCGGGCGCGCGGCGGACAGTTGTTCAGGAGAAGGAATGCGCGCGATCAAGTTAATGGGCTGATCGCTATATCGACGGGACATGACGGAACCTCCTCTATCAATTTCCCCTTCCAGACCGTAGAACATCGTACCGTGGGGTGCGGCGATCCGATCGAAGGGATTCGCATATCGTGCAGGCGCGAACAGGGGCGAAACCAGAACTCCGAGCCACTACGTACTTGTCTACTCCGACCATGAGAGTGAGTCAACCCTTTTTCCAAACGAGGCGCGGGAAGGCGCATCACAATCGAAGCGCCTGCAGCCTAGAATCTCGTGACGCTGGAGAAATGAAACTCGGGCAGGACCACGGCAGGCACCAACATTTTTCCGGTTTCAGACGTCACCGCTTCCATGGGCGCGGTCCAGGCCTCAATGCGTTGAAACGCCCGCAGGGGACTCTCGTGAAACCGGAAGTTCTTGACCGCTGATACGATCTCTCCGTTTTCAACCAAGAACGTCCCGTCCCGCGTCATGCCGGTCAGCGTCAGGTCGGCCGGATTGACGGTGCGCAAGTACCAGAAGTTCGTCACGAGAATCGCCCGGCCGGCCGATTTGACGAGTTGCGCCAAGGAACTGGCCGCCGCACCCTCCAACGACAGGCGCGGCGCCTCGATCGTCGGGATCGTGGCAACCTGCTGCGCCTGCGCGGTGAACCGGTCATAGGCCAGTTGACGCAGCACACCCCGGTGAATCCATCGCGACGCAGCGGACGGAAGCCCCTCGGCCGTAAACCCGACGCCCAGCAGATCGGCGTGCCCCGGGCAATTCTCCAGCGAGAGGCCGGCATCTAGAATCAGTTCATTCAGCTTGCCGGCAAAGGGGCTCGTGTTTTTCAGGTAGGACTTCGCGTCCAGCGTCCAGATAATCCACGACCACAGGCCGGCCACCGCCGCCGGTTCAAGGATGACTCGGTAGCGGCCGGGCGGCAGTTCTTGGGGCTCGACTCCGAGCGTGGCTTTGTGGATTGCGGAGAGCGTCCGCTCCTGGACTTTCAACCGGTCGATGGAACGATGCGCCGACGAGGCCCAGCCGGTGGCGTCCCCGGCTTGCACCGTGATGCTGAACCGCGCCTCGGTCCGCTCTTCAAACGCGAGCAGCCCAGTGCCGGCCGCCACGCCGACCGACGCGCGGGAGGAAGACACAACGCCCGCCGCCGACAGGTTCTCCATGCGGCATTGCCCGATGGCTTCGTTGGCATATTCCAAACGAACCGCCGGGCCGGCGGCCAGGGTTTCCTCGCGCGCCGTCGGACCGGGATTGTAGACTTGCGGCCCGGCCGGCGGCAGATACTCCGGATCTTCCGGAGACAGGCGCGCAATCGCCTCAGCCCGCTTGACGGTCTCGCGCAGCGCACCGGCGGTGAAATCGGTCGTTGACGCCGTGCCTTGCCTAGCACCGAAGGCGGCCGTCACCGCGACGGCCCCCCGGCGCATATTCACATTTTGGATCATCTGGTTATTGGCGAATCGCGCGGTGCCGCCATCCTGATCGTGCAGCGTCACTTGCGTGTGATCCGCCGTCGAGCAGGCCATGACCAGTTCGGCGATGAATTGAAATTCTTCGCGGCTGGTCATCTTCGGCCATGGTTTGGCGCCGGTAGGGGTCATGCCCGCCCCTCGCCGCGAATGACCTGAATGTTGCGGAAGCGGGCATGCGACGCCGCATGGGTCATCCAGCCCGATTGCCCTGGCTGGCCCTTGCCACAGGTGATAAACCCATACCGCTGGCGATGCGACCGGTCGGCCACGCCGTCGCAGCGGTTCCAGAACTCCGGCGTGATGCCGTGGTAGATCACGTCGCGCAGCATGTGGGTGCGCTTGCCGTTCTCGATCAGCCAGAACGCGTCCCCGCCGAACTGAAAATTATAGCGGCGCTGATCGATGCTGTAGGACCCGTGGCCTTCGATGTAGATCCCACGCCGGACGTCTGCGATCAGTTGTTCAACCGTCGCCTGTCCGGGTTCCAGGCCGATATTCGCGATGCGCACAATCGGCACGCTGCCCCAGCTATCCGCGCGGTTCGAGCCGCGCGAGCGCGCCGCGCCGATTTTCGGCGCGACTTCCCGATTCGTGCAGTACCCGGTAAAGATCCCCTCGCGCACAATGTCCCATTTCTGACAGGCCACGCCGTCGTCATCGTATCCGGTGGCCGCCAGCGTCTCCGGCTCAGTGTTGTCCGCCACCAGCGTGACGTGCGTCGAGCCGTAGCGAAACGTGCCGAGCTTGTCCGTCGTCAGAAAGCTAGTGCCCGCATAATTCGCTTCATACCCGAGCGCCCGGTCCAGCTCGCTGGGATGGCCGCAGGATTCATGCATGGTCAGCGAAAGATGCTCCGGGTCCAGCACGAGATCGTACGCGCCCGCGTCCACGGCCGGCGCCTGCACTTTTTCGACCGCCTCACGCGCCACGCGCGGAGCCTGTTTCAAAAATTCGGCTTCTTCGATCAATTCATAGCCGCGCCGCAACGGCGGCGTATTGAACGACCGGCTGGCGAATCGCCCATCGGAAAGAGCTGTCGCCGTACAGTCTCCACTCGACGCCACCAGGTCAAATTCCACTCGCGTGCCCTCGGTCGACGCAAAGAGCTTGCGGTCCCGGCGCGCCCAAAGCTCGGCTGCGCTACGGACAACGCCGGACTGCGCCTGAAGCGCGTCCATGGTCGCCAGGAGCAAGTCGGCTTTCTGCCCAAGCGGAACCGTGAAGGGATCGATCCGAACCGGCGTCACGACACGGTCGCGATGAACCGGCTCCCTGGCAAGCGCAACATGCTCGATGGCGATGGAGGCGGACCCTTTGGCAATCTCGATTGCCAAGTCGGCGACTCGCGGAACTTCTTCGAGAGAAAGAATCGAACTGGCGGCGAACCCCCATCCTCCTCGATACAGCACGCGCACGCCGAATCCGACGTCGTCGGTGTCCCGAATCGATGCGATGCGCCGGTCTTCGCCGCGAATGGATTGCGCCGTGCTGTGAACGAGGCGAATGTCGCCGTACTCGGCGCCGGAGGACGCAATGCGCTTCAGCGCGAGATCGGCGAAATCCTGCCAGCTCGGTGTCGGCATGACATCATCCTGTCAAACTCTCAGCCGCAGCGCAAGGCGCGGCTTCTCGACGCTTCCAGCTTGGCTTTTCATCGCCGGAAGATTACGATGAGCCCATGCTCGCTCCCGCACGCACGCCACGCCAGCGCATGATCGAATTGCTCATCGGCACGCGCCTGGCCACGCACCAGCTGGCCCAGATGCTCGGCATTCCAGAACGGCAGGTCGAAGACCATCTCGAACATGTCGTGAAATCCATCGCCCATGACAAAACCCGCTGCTTTATCCTGGAGCCATCGCGCTGCCAGGATTGCGAGTTCGTCTTTCGCGACCGCAGACGGCTCACCAGGCCCAGCCGCTGCCCGCAGTGCCACGGCGAAGACATCGCCGCGCCGCGGTACGGCATCGATCCCGTGGAGCCGCCGGACAGCCAAGACCACCACCGCTCGATAGCCTGCGGCAAGAAAGGACGATGATGATCGTGACACGCGTTCTACTCAGTGTTCTCTGCTGCGGTCTGCTGTTGAGCTGCTCCGGCGACAAGGCCGCGGAGCTGCTGGAGACCGCTGAGTTCGAGGAACGGCAAATGAACCTCCCGCATGCCAAGCAGCTCTATGACGACATCGTCCGCCTCTATCCCTCCAGCAAGCAGGCGGATACCGCCCGGGCCCGCTTGGCTCAATTGAATACCGGCCAGTAACCGGCCAGCTTCTTCCTCTTGCCGTCCCCTCTTCTGAGGCCTTCGATCCCCCCCTTTCGAGGCGCGCCGCATTGCCAATCCAAGGGTACACTCAGCTGACAGGCGATGACGGACGTTCAACTCGGCGAGGAGGCTTTCATGGTGAAGACGTACAGCGTGCGCAATGCGGATCGCCGGTCCACCCACTGCGCCTTTCTCTATTTTTGGAACGGCACCTTGCAACAGGGCAAGGTCTGGGATCTCTCGGAAACGGGCTGGCGGGCCAGCGTGAAACATCCCCTTCCCGCTGGATCGGAAATGACGGTCTACCTGGCACTGCCGGATCGGAACGCCTACAAATATATGATTGTGAATATGGCGGCAGTCTGCTGGTCGGACGGCCATACGACCGGATGGAAAGTGTCGCACATCGACGAAGCCGCGAAGAGCCGGCTCGATCAGTTTTTGAATGGCTCAGAGGAGGACTAACCTATCTTCGGCCACCAAGGAATGAAGGCGTTTGTAGTGTCCTGATAGCGGCGGTAATCCTCGCCGCGCGTCCTGAGCGCTTGCGCTTCCGCCCAGGGAATACCGGTGATTTTGACCAGAGCAATCCCCATGACCAGCGGGCCAATCCAGGTCAGGAGCCAGCCTGGGCTGCCGATAGCCATTACCGCGTAGGCCCACCAATGGACCCATTCGAAAAAGTAGTTTGGATGGCGTGAGAAGAACCAGAGTCCGTCCCGGCAGACCCGGTCATGGTTCCAAGGCTTCGCGCGAAACCGGGTCAGCTGCAGATCCGCAAGCGACTCGCCGGCGACGCCGATTACCCAGACCAGCACCCCGGCCAACTCCCACAGGCTGAACGGCGGCCGCGGATTCTGCATCACCGCAAGAAAGGGAAGCGAGAACAGCGCCACAGCGGCGGCTTGCAGCTGAAAAAACCCGAACATCTGGAGCGGCTCGTCCAAGCGCCAGACCTCCCGCACCCGCCGATACCGCCGATCTTCGGTTTTGCCGATCACCCGGTTGAAAAGAATATATCCGCCCAGTCGCAGGCCATAGATCGACGCCATGACGGCCAGCAGAAGCTTCCGTTCTGTCTCACCGGTTGCGAGCCACGCATAACCCGCCACGACGACGACAAGCCCGGCACACCAGCCGACATCCGCCAGCGAGGCGTTGCGCTGGGTGCGCTCGACCAGCCACAGCACAGCCATCCAGACCGCCATCGCGGCCCAGGCTACAAAAAGCAGCGTGAGGGGATCATGAGACATGGCACCCTCGAAATCCTGCGAACGAACCCAAGTCTATGCCAGCGGATAGTCCCACAGATCGGCCCCGCCTGTCGCGCGATTCGCCAGCCAGGAGCGAAATCCAGGAATCGGAAAGGAAAGGAGCTGCTGAATCTTGTCGCAGTTGAGTGAGAGATCCGCCGGCCGTGGAGACCCTCGGTAACCTTTCGATGACCCCGATAGAAGACGGTCTTTCAATTCCGGATACCAAGGTGCCAGCGCTTCACCAATCTCCCACCGTGAAAGCCGCTCCTGGCCGCCTAAGTGATACAGTCCAGGCCGATGCTGCGCCAACAATTCCCATAGGGCTCTGCCAATAACTCCCGCCGGCAGCGGACAGCGATACTCATCGGCAAACAGCGAAAGAGTTCCGCCAGACCGGGCGGCGCGCGACATGTCTTCGACAAAACTCCGATCGCCCCCGGAAGAAGCGCCTGCCGTCAAAACGATCCGCACCGCGGTGTGGTTCGGATTGGCCAGCACCGCGCGTTCTGCTTCTAGTTTCGTCTGGCCATAGACATTGATCGGCCTGGCCTCATCCGTCTCGACATACCAGCCCCGCCGTCCATCGAACACTTCTCCGCTCGAAAGGAAGATGAACGGAATATCGTGAGCCAGCTCGGCCAGCCGCGCGGTCGCCTCGACATTGTTGCGGCGGGCACGAGCCGGATCCTGCTCGCATTCCTTTGTCCGGCTCAGCGCCGCGCAATGAATGATCGCTTGCGGGTTGAGCGACGCCATCAGTGCGCGCACCCCGTCGGCATCGGTTAGATCGACATCCCGGCGGGCCAGGCCTCGCGCCTCCCAGGCTGGCGCCCAGCGCGATGCGCTTTTCATCATGTACTGACCGATGAGACCGGCCGCACCGGTGATGAGCACAATCGGCTTCATGACAACCCCCTCACCTTAGCCGAATGCGCGATGCTGATGGACATCGGCGACTCAATCCTCACCGAGCGAGGACGGTGGAGTGGCCGAGGTCGCGCAGGAATGCAGGGCCGATTGTTTCATCTCGAAGAGCTGCGATCCCCTGCTCCGTCAATCGATGGGCCGCATGAATCAGCGCATCCTGATCCGCCTGTTCCAACCCAAAGTTGGTTTTGATTCTGGCCGCTTTCGCTCCCAGTGGATCGTCGTCCGGCAGCTGCCGCAGGGCAAGGTGCCAGAACGCGCAAGCGCTCTGACTTCCATTCACCGTGAACGTGCTGAACATGACTCGATCTTGCTGGTCTTCCATCATCCCGACCCGCTCCAGCACCTCACGCCGATGGCTTTTCAGCAAGACCGTCGAGGCTGACAGGGGATGATCCTTCTCACCCGCGAGCCGCGGCGTCGCGTCGATCGCAACGATCAGACAACCCTTGGGGAACTGTTCGGTCAAGGCCACTCGCTGATCCGCTTTCTCCAACACATTCACCAGCGTCTTGATCCCGAGATTGTCTGCGGGCCCGCCGTCATAGGCCAGGATATCCGGATGCGACGCCGGTGCCGATGAGGATAACAGGACCGGATCGAACACCCCCGGATAGGCCGCGGACATATACGCCGCGCGAGCGACCGTGAGCGACGACAGCGGGGAAGACAGCGTTGCAAAGCTTTCGTCAGAAATCACAAAGGGATCGCCCGTGAGCGCATCGGTCGCGTTCAAGAGCAGCTTGGGACGAGCCGGATTGAGATCGGCATAGGTCGCGCCGTCAAAAAGCCGGTCGTCCAGCACCTGCACGACCAGGTCGGACTTCGCCGCATCGGTGAACCAGTATTTCAGCAGATTGCCAGGCGAAATCAGGCGGCTCCGCATCTCGCCTTGAAAATCCTGGCCGATGCGTTCGAGAAAACCGTTGGAAAAATCGACGGTGCGAAACCCATCCAGCGCGTAATAGGCTGCGGGCAACGCGCCGCCTGACACGGCCGAGAGCACATCGACCTGCGGCAACAATCCGAGCCGTTGTAATTCACGGAGCACCGCCCCGCCGAAGACGGCGGCCCGGCTGCCTCCACCTGAAATGGCCAGGCCGATGAAACGCCCATCGCGCCGGACCTCTTGGTCGAGCGCTTGATTCGCATGAGTAGGTGAAGAAGCAGCCGCTGCGGGGAAAGTTGGCGCAGTCGAAACACAACCCGCAAGCCCAAGAAAAAATGACGCGGCAATGGCCGGCAGGGTATTCATCGCCCTGCCGGCCTCAAGACTCTACGATTGTGCGTCGCGCGAACCATCCTTCTAGCAATACGGACATACCGGCCGTTCGGATGGGAGTCTAGATTAATTCCTGGTCAGCTTGCGGTACCGGATCCGGTGCGGTTGATCGGCTTCCTTGCCCAGGCGCCGCTTGCGGTCCGCTTCGTAGTCGCTGTAGTTGCCTTCGAACCACACGACTTTGCTGTCGCCTTCGAACGCCATGATATGCGTCGCCAGGCGGTCGAGGAACCAGCGGTCGTGACTGCTGACGACCGCGCAGCCGGCGAAACTTTCCAACCCCTCTTCGAGCGCGCGCAGCGTGTTCACATCCAGATCGTTCGTCGGCTCGTCGAGGATAATCAGATTCGCGCCCTCTTTCAGCATGCGGGCCAGGTGCACGCGATTGCGTTCGCCGCCGGACAGCTCCTTCACCTTCTTCTGCTGATCGGTTCCGGCGAAATTGAAGCGGGCGCAGTAGCCCCGGGCATTCACTTCGACCTTCCCCAGCTTGATCGTGTCCTGCCCGTCGGAGATGACTTCGTACACCGTCTTGTCCCCATCGAGGCTGCGGTCCTGGTCCACGTAGCCGAGCTTCACGGTCTCGCCGATTTTAATCGTGCCGGAATCCGGCTTCTCCTTGCCGAGAATCATCTTGAACATGGTCGTCTTGCCGGCGCCGTTCGGTCCGATCACGCCGACAATGCCGCCCTTCGGCAAATTGAAATTCACATTTTCATAGAGCACCTTGTCGCCGAACGCCTTGCCGATGCCGTTGGCTTCGATGACCACATCGCCCAGGCGCGGGCCCGGCGGAATGTAGATTTCCAAATCGGCGGCAATCTGGTCCTGCTTCTGATTGACCAGCTCTTCATACCGGTTCAAGCGCGCCTTGCCCTTCGACTGCCGCGCCTTCGGCGACATGCGAATCCACTCCAGCTCGTGCTCCAGGGTTTTCTGGCGCTTCGACTCGGCCTTCTCTTCCTTCTCCAGCCGGTCCTTCTTCTGCTCCAGCCAGGAGGTGTAGTTGCCCTGGAAGGGAATCCCGTGGCCGCGATCCAGTTCCAAAATCCATCCGGCGACATTGTCGAGAAAGTAGCGGTCGTGCGTGACGGCGATGACCGTGCCTTTGTATTGCTGAAGATGCTGCTCCAGCCACTGCACGGACTCGGCATCCAGATGGTTCGTCGGTTCGTCGAGCAACAGAATGTCGGGCTCTTGAATCATCAGGCGGCAGAGCGCGACGCGGCGCTTTTCACCGCCCGAGAGCACGCCCACCTTCGCATCCGCCGGAGGGCAGCGCAGCGCGTCCATGGCGACGTCGAGTTCGCTTTCCAATTCCCACCCGTTGGCCGCTTCGATCTTTTCCTGGATCTGCGCCTGCTTGTCGATCAGCTTTTCCATGGTGTCGGGATCGGCCGACCCGATCTGGTTGCTCACGTCTTCGTATTCCTTGAGCAGCGCGACCAGCTCCTTCTTTCCTTCTTCGACGATTTCCTTCACCGTCTTGTTCGGGTCGAGCTGGGGCTCCTGTTCGAGCAACCCGATGCTGTAGCCTTTGGAGCGGGTAATTTCACCGGTGTAATTCGGGTCCACGCCGGCGATGATCTTGAGCAGCGAGCTTTTCCCCGATCCGTTCAAACCGAGCACGCCGATCTTCGCGCCGTAATAAAACCCGAGATAAATCTCGCGCAGCACCTGCTTCTTCGGCGGAAACACTTTGCCAACATTGACGAGAGAAAAAATGACTTGCTTGTCGTTAGTCGTAGCCATGGGCCCTGCCATCCTCCTAGTCGTGACCGCTTAACCCTGTGAGGTGGGCACCATACCAGACAACCCTTTTCGACCACAACCAAGCCGCGGCGCTTGCATCAGAGGAACGAGAACGCCATGATACATCGAACGCTGAACCATGGCCGATTGCGACCAGGAAGGAGAGACGACGATGCGCCTGATATCATTCTTCATTCTTACCCTCGCCCTGCTGTTCGGACCAGCGATAGGGCCAACGATCGCCAGGGCCTCCGATGAAAGCGAGCTCAAAGAGCTGGTTGAACGGTCGAACAAGACCCTGGAGAACTTCTTAGCCGATTCGAACATGGCCTGGTTTCGGGACCATATGAAAGAGGCCAAAGGCGTTTTCATCGTGCCGCGGATGTGGAAAGGCGCGTTCTTCTTCGGAGGAGAAGGCGGTACAGGAGTCTTTCTCGCCAAGAACGCCACCGATGAATGGAGCGATCCGGCTTTTTACACGATGGGAACGGCCAGCGTCGGATTTCAATTCGGCGTGCAGGCCTCGGAAATTATCCTGCTGGCCATGACGCAACGCGGCATCGAATCCATGCTCTCGAATACGTTCAAACTCGGAGCCGACGTCTCAATCGCAGCCGGCCCGGTCGGCGCCGGAGTCGAGGGCGGCACGGCGGCGTTGAGCGCGGATCTGGTCACCTTCGCCAGAGCAAAAGGCCTCTTCGGCGGCATCTCGCTCGAAGGCGCGGTCATTGCCGTTCGGGATGAGTCGAATCGCCACTATTATGGGAAAGACGTCAGGCCCCTCGACATTCTGATGATGCGGACCGTCTCCAACCCTGAATCGGCCGGCCTGCGCGCCACCCTGGCCCGTGCCGCAGAGGGGAAATCGCCGAGCCGGACAGACGCTCCCGCTTCAAACTAGGGCTGTCCGACCACAAGCTGGCGAAACCGTTCCATATGCTCCGGGCTGCTCAATCGATGGTCGCCGGGAATCAGGTTCAGATCGATTGGAAACGTCGGGAGTTTGTCCTGCAACCGCCGGACAAACTCCCGGCTCCCGTCGGGCAGAATTACCGAATCCTGTAAGCCGTGCAGAATCGTCGTCTGCACCGGCCGGAGCCGATCGAACGTCGTCCGCCAATAGGCGTCGCTCTCCTCAACCCACTTCCAGGACAAGGGCCAATCCTTGTGCAATGGTTCGTCGTCCCAGGGCATCCAGCCGGTGCTCTGCCAGATCTGTCGTCGCTCCGCTGATATCTGCGTCGCGCGCACGCCCATCATATTGAACGCCGGCGCGATCAGAATAAGCCGGTCCACAAGGTCGAACTCCTGCGCAACCAGCCAGGCAATCCAGCCGCCGAGCGAATTGCCGACAATGGTCAGAGGCGGTCCTGCTTCGAGTGATTTTATGACGAGCTTCGCATCGGCAATCCAATCCGAGAGTGTGTAATCCGTGAAATTCCCTTCGGACTCGCCGAACCCGCGCACGTCGTAACAACAGAAGCCCCAGCCCTGCTCTTCACACCATTGCGCCAGAGCCTTGCTCTTGTTGCCCCAGCGCTTCGAGAGGAACCCGGTGATGAAGAGAACCTGACGGTCTCGACCGTCGGCACGATCCCCGCGAATCACCTTGCCGTCGATGCCTTGAAGCTGAAAAGGCTGCGTGATCATGTTTTATTGAGTGCGTTCATGAGAAACAGACTGAGCCGCCTCAGCACCGTCTCCGGAATCTCATGCCCACCGCGGAAGTCGTGCCACTCGACGGCAAGGCCGGCTTTGCCGAGTTCGTCGCGCAGCCGTTCGGCCATCGTGTAGGGCAAGACCTGGTCGAGCGTGCCATGACTCTGAAAGACCGGCAGGCCCGTTCGTTTGCTGACAGCCGGCCGCCAGTCCTGTTGCGCCAGCAGGGTCCCGGAGAGTTGCACGAGCCCGGCGAAGGGCATGGCCGTGCGCATCGCGATATCGCAGGTCAGCATGGCGCCCTGCGAGAACCCGCCGATCACCGTCTTGTTGAAATCGACGGACAAGAGCTTGGGCAGCTGATTCAGAAAAGTCTCCAGCGCCTCCCGCGCGGACTGCAACCCGCGCGGCACATCCCCGGACAGATCCCGCACGCGGCCCGCGGCGCGATCCGCTTCAAGCCGCGCCACGTCGATCAACCACCAGGCCCGCGCATCGCCGTAGCCGAAACTCATGGACAGGGGCCCTTCGGGAAAGAGGAACCTGGCACCCTTCGGCACCGTCAGGACATCGGCCAGCGGGACAAGGTCGTTGCCCGGCGCGCCGAATCCGTGCAGCAGAATCACCACGGGGCCGGCGCCCCCGCCCTGCCCATCGGTGCCGCCGGTGATCCTCGTATTCAAACCGCCTATCAGTGCTTGTCGCATGAGTGTCTCTTATTACCGGACATACAGATATTGCAGCAGGGCCACGAGGCCGTAGAGCGAGGATTCGACCACCGGCTGCTGGTAGAACGGGACGAACGCGCCCTGCTCGTTGGCTTCGACTTCGTCGATGATGAACTGGACCTGCTTCATCCGGACATCGCGATCCTGCCCGGTCCCCAGCGCCTGGACCATCTGCCGGCTCAACCCGGTCAGCATGGCGGCTTTCGCCTTGCTCGCCGCCTGGTACAGCAGGAGCGCCGCCAGCAGCGCCAGCAAGATGTTCAGCGCCCAGGAGAGCAGCAGGACCAGCGGGTAATTCCAAATATCGAAATAATCGTTCCGGCCGACGATCATAATCAGCAGCGCGATGAAAGGATAGCGAATCAGGCGATTCACCACCGCGGTCCGCTGCCCGATCAAATCCACCACCGCCAGATACTTCAGCTTCCCGAACTCCGCCTTCTGCGCCTCGCCCAACCCGTAATCGCGGAGATATTCCTCTTGCACCCGGTCGGACCAGCCGCCGGTCGAGGCCGTCACCCAGCCGATCCAGCGCCGGCACAGCATGACCGCGTCGAAGACGGCCAGATTGAGCAGCACGACCAGCGCGACACTGCTGAGCGTCAGGACCCAATCCAGGGTGCAGCTCAGGTGGCCCCGGCAGGGATGGATCATGTCGTCGTCCAGCACCCACTGTTTCAGCGACCACATGGCGCCAAGATAGAGGAGGAACAGCAAGACCGTTCGCGCCGCGCGTTGCGCGGGCTTGCCGGCCTCGCGATACCAGGACCAGGCCTGATCGACCGTCGTCGCCGTCATGGTCTCGGCCGGATGGGACACCCGTTTGAGGTTGATCCAGAACGTCCTGGGTGAAAACCGCTGACGGCTGGACTCGTCGTGAAACAGAAAATCCTGGCCGATCAGGTCGCTGTTCTTCGCCAGGTCGCGCAACCCTTTCGCCAGCAGGGCGAGGCAGAGGACGACCACGAAGAGACGAAACGCTTCGCTCGGCCAGATGCTGACGCCGGCGGTCCAGGAAAACGGCTCGCCTTCGTCATGATTGGCCAGCAGCGCCGTGGCGCCGCCGGAGGCCACGAACGCCGAGAAGGCGGCCATGAGGAGCAGGCTCAACGTTCCCAGTAATGCTTTGTGCCCCGCGATCCAGAGCCAGAGGCGTTGATTGCTCCAGGCCACAATCGTGCCGGTCAGCAGCGCGATGACGATACCGACCGCAATGGCCGTATTGTCGAATCCGATCCCTTGCTTCAGCTGCGCGTACCGTTCGTCATAGGCCAGATCCAGCCGCAGGGGATGGATCGTACGCACGCCCTCCTTGGCCACGACGCTCAGATCGACGGCGCCGTTCCGGCCCACTTCAAAAATCCTCGGGTGGGACCCCGCATCGTAGAGCCGATCCTCCGGGGTCATCGAGGCGTGATAGGCCGAGGTGCAGGGCTCCTTCTGCCGCTGATGTCCATGGGACTCGCAAGTGACATGCTCCACCGCTTGCAGCGCGGCAAAGTACGCGGAGGTTTGATAACTGCTCCTGAACGGCGGGACGTCGCGCTGGAGCCCCCCTTCCAACTGCAATCCAAAGGGCGAGGCGATCACCATGTTGCGCGCCGACTTGTATTCGCTCGGATGAAGATGCCGCGCGTCGAGATCCACCGTGAAGAAGATCGCATAGGGAAACGCGGGCCGGAGCGCCTTGATGATAAGCAGGGCATCGTAGGGGTCCGTTCCCAGAATGCCGATCGCTCTGGCGCCCTCCCCTTCCTCTTGAATGCGCGTGACCAGCGCGCGCACATAGTCTAGCTGGCTGGTGCCCTCCGGGCGGTCTCGATTGATGTCGGCGGCCGGATTAGCGGCCGGAGTTTTCGCGGCCCGGGCGGCTCTCGCCGCGTCGTCTCCCGGCACTTCTCCATCCAGCCCGCCGAGATAGCTGTAGCGAAAGACGTTCAGAGTGAGCGATTCATAGTCGGCGGGGCGTTTAATCTGCAAGTCGACGGCTTGCGGAATGCTGGGGCACCAGCGTTTGATGTCCACCGGCACCTGGATCTGCGTGAGATCCTCCTCCGTAAAGGTCGCCACCTTGGCACAGGCCGCCGCGCGAAACTCGATGGGCAGGGTCCGCCCGTAGAAGGAATCCCACTCGCCGATGAGAATCACCGCATCCCAGCCGAGCCGGACTTGCCGCCGCTCCAGCTCGGCGATCAGCGATTCAAACTGCTGCTCATCCGAGCCGATATCGTAGGCCAGCCGTATATGCGCATCGGCCAGCCGCCGGTAAAACTCATGTTCGCAATCGGCATAGGCGGCACAGGCCGCCCCTTTGCCGGACTCCGCCTTGAGTCCGTAGGCCAGCAGCCCTTTCATGGCGCTGGCCCAAGGCGAGTAGAGTTCGATCGACCCGTCGGCGTTCGGCCAGGCCGCGAGGCCTTCGCGCGGATCGCTGTCGATCGTTCCGGCTTCCTCCAGCAACGCGCGATAGGCCGAAGAGCTGCGGGGGCCGATGATTTTGAAGGTGACCGCCTGCTGCAAGGACGCATTCAAACGCACCAGCTTGCGCTTGCCGTCGATCAGCACGCAGTCGCCCTTGCCCGTCTCCTGACAGACCAGCCCTTGGGACAGCGACGTTAAGGTGGCTAAGAATCCACGGCTGAGGGCTTCATCCGGCAGCCAGACGACTAGCACACTATCGGCGCGCGAGCCGGCCTCTCCGCAGTGACGGGTCTTCCTGAGGCGATACCATTCATAGGGCAGCCCCTGCACAGGGCTCTGCCGTTCCCAGTCGATGAACGAGAGATGGTTCTCGTCTTCCGGCACATAACAGGCCACGCCAAGGGCCGTGCCGATCGCATACCGGTCGCGGAGCCGCGACTCCGCACTTTCGACGTACGGTCCGCCGCTCGTGGTCGTCAGCAGGACGGTGAGGCGCTGTCCATCCTTGACCCGTTCGGCAATGACCTGCCGAAGCGGCCCGAGCCGCTGAGCCAGCGGCGACTCCACGGCGGACGCGGGGCGGGACGGTCCCGCTTCCCGGATCGCCCGCTCGACCGCCGCCACCGGATCTTCCCACAGCCGCGCGCGGACCAACTGCTCGCCCGTGCTCTGTTTCATCTCCAGCCCGGTGCCGACCGGCCGCGAACTGCGCAGCGGTTCCTTCACCAACAGCACACCGGCCACGGCCAGCACGAGCGTCAACGCGCCCGCCACCGCCAGCTTCGAATCGCCGCGAGATTTCGCCACAGGTCGCGCGCCTCCAGAAAGGGGATAATTCCCGCCACTCTACCTCAGACCGAGGAGGAAACTGCAAGGAGTTTTCTGAGCGCCGTTCGAGAAGAACGGCGCGGATGGACGCAGTTAGGGAACGACTTTGAAAATACCGGCACCGTTGGACACGTAGACGTACCCGTCGGATCCAAGCATCAAGCTGAGGAGCCCACCCTGGCCGCCGTTATACGCCGTGCTGGTGCTGCCCAGCTGCGCGAGATCGGCCCCGCTCAAGACGACGCGGCGGATCCGTCCATCGTTCCAGGCGGCGAACAACAGATTATTCCGGTAGGACGCGGGATAGACCGTGGAATCTTCAGGTATGGCGATGATCCCGGTCGGCGCATTCGTCGGCGTGTAGGCCAGGATCGGATTGAGGAATCTCGGATCGTTTGCGATCCCTCCGACGGCCGGCCAGCCGAAATTTCCTCCCGCCGCAACGCGATTGATTTCATCGTTATCGGCGGGGCCGTTCTCGGTTTCCCAGAGATGACCGGTGTGAGGATGAAAGGCGAACCCGTAGCTGTTGCGGTGGCCGAGGCTGAACACTTTTTGCGCATTGGTGTTTGGATTTGAAAAGAACGGGTTGTCGGAGGGCGCGCTGCCGTCGGGATTCAGTCGAAGAATTTTTCCCGCCAGAGAAGTCAGGTTCTGCGCATTCGCCGGATTCTCCGCATCGCCGATGACCACATAGAGCTTCCCGTCCGGTCCGAACTGGATGATCCCGCCATTGTGATTGGTACTGGCCGGCAGATTGTCGAGAATGATTTGCTGATTCGTACAGGACCCGCCGGACTCGGTGTACCGAACCACCCGATTGCGCAAAGGGCCGGAGATCGAATGATAGACATACACGAAATGGTTCGTTGCAAAACCCGGATCGAGGGCCAGGCCGAGCAGACCTTGCTCCCCGCTCGTGGCAATCGCGATCTGGCAAAACTCCGTCGGAACAAGCTGCCAGGTTGGATCGATGATGCGAATCTTCCCCGTCAGGCGCTCGTTGAAGAACACACGGCCATCCGGGGCCAGTGAAAGGCCGACAGGGAAATTCAGGTTCTGCAGAATAGGCTGAAGCGTCAAATCGCCGGCGGGCGGCTGGCTGACCGAGAAGGCGAGGGTTGTCGTCGCTTCGGCGTTCTGCAGCTCATTGTTGCTTGGATCGGCCAGGATGACGCGAACCGTATGACTCGCCGAGGACAAACCGAAGATGTCGAACGACGCCGCCGATTTCCAATGAACGAAATGCGTATGCACGCCGTTATAGAGCACGCCGTTGCCGTCGTCGATCCCTGCGCCGTTGTAAAACTTGTACGGAACAGGATCGTTGTCCAAATAGAAATGCAGGTGCGGCTGCCCTGGCACGCCGATGGTGAACGATTGCGTCGTGAACGAGACCGTGACGGGGCCGACCGGAACCGTGGCGCCCTGCGCCGGACTGGCTATCGTGACGGTTGCGGGATTCCCAGTGACCGGAGGCGGGACGACTGCGGGAGCCGGGGACGCTGAACCGCCTCCGTCCTGCGTACAGGCAGCGAGTGTCAACAGAAACCAGAACGAGAGGAGGAAACTCCTACGAATTTGTGACGTGGACTGAAACATCAAGCTCTTTCTCCTTAGTACGACGAGGGCCGTCGTGCAAACTCACTCGATCCCGTAAGTCGGGTTGTCTTCACATTGCGACACAGTTTCCGGCTACGATCAGGATGAACAACTCACCGATATATGCTTGCCCCAGTTGGGGGGCGCGGCGGCATAGGCGTCCATACCGGACTGCTCGCTGTAGGGATCTTGCAGCAGTACCAGTACGCGATCGATTTCCGAATAGTCCTTCTGCTGCGCCTTTTCGATGGCGGTCTGGGCCAAATAATTGCGCAGGACGTATTTGGGATTGACCCGGTTCATGCGTGAGCGCCGTTCCTCATCGCGGCTGCGCTCCCCGCGCAACCGCGCGGCATACCGCTGGGCCCAGGCGTCGAACGCGGCGCGGTCGAGAAAGCCATCGCGCAGCGGCTCATTGAGCGCGCCCTCCGCCGACGAAAAGGCCCCCAGTGTTCGGAAGCTGTTCGTGTAATCGGCGTGGCTCTGCTGCATGAGGCCCAGCAGATCTTGAATCAACGCCGCATCGTCCTCGCGCGCTTCGGTCAGTCCGGCCTTGGCCTGCATCAGTTCCAGATAGCGGCGCTCGCAAAGCGGCGTGTAGCGGTCCAAGGCGGCTTTCAGCGCGTCCTTCTCGGCCAATGGGAGCAGCGCCTGCGCCAGGCAACTCAGGTTCCAGAGACCGATATAGGGCTGTTGATTGAAGGCATAGCGGCCGTTGTGATCGGAGTGATTGCAGATGAAGCCGGGATCGTAGTCGTCGATAAACCCGAACGGACCGTAGTCGAGCGTGATGCCCAAAATCGACATGTTGTCGGTATTCATCACGCCATGGGCCCAGCCGACCGCTTGCCATTGGGCGATCAACGTGGCCGTACGCTCAACCACCTCCGTAAAGAACCGCCCGTACTTGTCGGACTCGGCAGCGAGATGCGGATAGTGCTGCGCGATCACATAGTCGGCCAGGACTTTCAACTGCTCATGCTGCTTGCGATAGTAGAACACTTCGAACGAGCCGAACCGGACATGCGACGGCGCCATGCGCGTGACGATGGCGCCGGTCTCGACTTGTTCGCGATAGACCTGGTGATCGCTGCCGACGATGCAGAGCGCCCTGGTGGTCGGAATGCCCAGGCCATGCATGGCTTCGCTGCAGAGATATTCGCGGATCGTCGAGCGCAAGACCGCCCGCCCGTCGCCGTCCCGGGAAAAGGGCGTCACGCCGGCGCCTTTGAGTTGCAGATCCCATTTGCCGCCCCGGTCGTTCCGCACTTCGCCCAAGAGAATCGCACGGCCGTCGCCGAGCTGCGGGACATACGTGCCGAATTGATGGCCGGAATAGAGCATCGCCAGCGGGTCCATCCCCGGCACGAGGAGGCTCCCACCGAACACCCCTGCGAATTCTGGGCGCGCCGCTTCCGCCGGATCCAGGTCGATCAGTTCCGCCGCTGCGCGATTGAAGCTGATGAGAAAAGGCGGCGTGGAGAACGGCGTCGGGTTCAGCTTGGCATAAAACGGCGCTGGCAAGTTGGCATAAGTGTTGTCGAAGGAGAGCGTTTCAAGAGATCGTCCGGCCATGATGGAGCATGGCAGGGGCACCAGGCCGTTTTCAAGTGGCGGGGCGGATAGACTATCGACTGCCCGGCTGGATCTCCCGATCCATCGTGAACACGAAGACTTTTTCCCCCAGCTGCGCATCGATGTCGGTAAAGACGGTGAGAATTCTGGCGCCGGTGATGGCGCTCACCTGCTCGCAGAGCTTGTCCCGGCCTTGCGCGATCAAGGCCTGCCGGAGCCGTTTGACCATCTCGACGCCGTCCGCGGTTTTGGCGAGCTGCCGTTCCGCCGGTGTCAGCACCCCCTTCAAGCGCACCACGACAAGATCCCGCACCACGAAGGCTTTGACTTCGTCCGGCCCGCGGCCCATGAACTCCTGCTCGAATTTGATGATGGCGTTGCGGATGGAGTTTTCCATGCCCTGTCCGTCCCCTTCGATACATGGCCGCCACCCATGGCGGCTGGTTCTGTTCGCGATTATAGGAGGGGCTCTCCGGGCGAACAAGCGGAAACATGCCGGAGGCCCTCCTCACCGGCCTCTCGTAGGTCTTTCGGTTCATCCGGCATTCGCGGAAAGGACTCATCCTCTCCATGAGCGCTTGACGATGGGGCGGCTGGCGTATTATTGATGGAGCCGTATTCGATCACCTTGCGCTGTTGCCTGTCCCAATCGCTCGCGACAAAGACAGGCCGCACGCCGAACGCGATCAATACAACGGCGTAGGGTACCCGGCTGCTCGATAGAGAGGCCGGATGCAGTACAAGCCAATCGTGGTCCGCCGACGAGTCGTCGATGAGCCCGGTTGGCTTTCTTGCTTTCTGAAGCCATGAGGTGTCGATGTACGCCGCACTCATTCCCCTGCTTCCGCTGCTGACGGCGTTGATCGTCGCGGTGGGCGACGATGCGTCAAGGCGGACGCGCGCGCAATTCGCCGCCGTCCCGATCGGGGCCACGTTCTGCAGTGCGATCGCCACCCTCTATATTGTCGCCACGCAGGGACCGATCAGCATTCGCTTCTACGATCCCGCCTCGCTGGCCGCGCTCACGTTTCCGATTGGGTTCTATATCGACCGGCTCAGCGCGGTCATGATGGTGCTGATCTCAGGGGTCGGGACCGTCATCTATGCCTATTCCATCGATTACATGTACCAAGACCCCCACGAACCGCGCTATTTATCTCTCATCGGGATCGCGATGTTCGTCCTGCTCTGCATGGTGACCAGCGCCAATCTCATGATGCTGTTCCTCTTCTGGCAGCTGTTGAGCTATCTCCTGTACCTCCTGGCTCATAACCACACTCATTCGGGCACGCTCGAAGGGGCCTTCAAAACGTTTACCCTGTTGCGCGTCGGCGACGCGGCGTTTCTGGCGGGAATTATTCTGGCCTACGCGCTCTATGGAACCGTGGAGTTCCCGGCGCTGTTCGCCAAAGCCGCCGAGTCGAACGCGATGCTCTCGCCTCTGCCGGGGTTCGAACTGAGCGGCACCACAGCCGTGACGCTGCTCCTGTTCATCGGCGGCATGAGCAAGTCGGCGCAGTTCCCGCTCCACATCTGGCTCCCTCACTATCTCTATGCCCCGACGCCCGCGACCGCCCTGCTCCATGCCGGCATCATTAACGCGGGCGGCTTTCTGATCAACCGGTTAGCGCCGCTCTTCGGACTGAGCTCGACGACGCTGCATGTCGCCTTTATCGTGGGCACCCTCACCGCCGTGCTGGGCGCCACGATGATGCTGGCGCAGAACGACATCAAAAAGACGCTCGGCTTTTCTACCGTTGGCCAGATGGGCTACATGGTTATGGAGTGCGGCCTGGGCGCCTTTTCATTGGCCGCCTTCCACTTGATCGCCCACGGACTCTTCAAAGCAACCGTGTTCCTGAACAGCGGCAATGTCATTCACAAGGCTCGACAGGAAGCGCACCTGCCCCATGCGGACCAGCGGGAGGAAGAAGAGACATTCTCCCCGCTGACCTGGACGACCGGATTTGTGACGACGCTACTGATTCCCCTGGTCATTCTGCTGGTCACCCATGGAGTCCTGCATATCCCGCTGCTGGAATCGCAGGGCACCGTCATTTTTCTCTTCTTTATTTGGATCACCTCGTCGCAGGCCATTCTGACGCTCACCCGCCTGCGCGCCGTACCCTCGTGGGAAGTGTCGGCGGCCATGCTCATGACGCTGCTCTTCGTGGTGTTCATGTATCTCTTCGCCGTCGAGTCGTTCACCGCGTTCCTCTATCCCGATCCGGCCGAGGTCGCGGCCTATTTCAAAGCCGCCGCCCTGCCCAGCCGGCTCTTCGACCTGATGATCCTGCTGGCCACGACCATGACGATCCTGAGCTGGTGCTATCTCTACATGCGCACCCATGGCCGGACACTACAGCTGCCATCCTGGGTCTCGCGGTGGATCGAGCGCCTCCGGGTCCGCGGATACGTCCTGTTTCTGAACCAGCTCTCTATCGATGAGCTGTACGACCGGCTCGGCCGGGCCATCATGCGCATCGCCCACCGCCTGGACAAAGGCATGCAACGATAGCGGCTCGCACTTCACCGATCCGGAAGAGAGAAACGGCTCCCCGGCTCCGAAGGTCCAGCCGGTTCAGCGCTTGACGAAGATCTAGGCAACGTACTAATGATGGACCCCGCGGAGCCCTCTTCAGGGCATCTGATACGATCCAGGATCGCTGGGTATCGTGACTGAGGCGGGATTGAATGAGGCGGTCTAACGTTCCCCTGCGATGAGGCCTTTGTGTACGCCGTACTGCTTCCCCTGCTTCCACTGCTGACGACGTTGATCGTCGCGGTAGGCGACGATGCGTCGCGGCGATTGCGCACGCAACTGGCCGCCTTCCCAATCGGGGCGGCATTCTGCGGCACCCTGGCCACACTGTATATCGTGGCGACGCAGGGGCCGATCAGCATTCGCTTCTACGATCCCGCCTCGCTGGCCGCGCTCACGTTTCCGATTGGGCTCTATATCGACCGGCTCAGCGCGGTCATGATGGTGCTGATCTCAGGGGTCGGGACCGTCATCTATGTCTATTCCGTCGGCTACCTGTACCAAGACCCCCACGAACCGCGGTACCTGTCTCTCATTGGGATCGCGACATTCGTGCTGCTCTGCATGGTCTCCAGCGCCAATCTCATGATGCTGTTCTTGTTCTGGCAGCTGTTGAGCTATCTCTTGTACCTCCTCGCCCATAACCACAGCCACGCCGCCACGCTGCACGGCGCGTTTAGAACCTTTACCCTATTGCGGGTCGGGGATGTCGCTTTTCTGTCGGGAATCATCCTGGCCCATTCTCTCTACGGCACGCTGGAGTTCCAGGAGCTCTTCACCAGAGCGGCCAATACCTCTATCACGCTGACCCCGCTGCCGGGCTGGGAGATCAGCGGCCCAACGGCCGTGACGCTGCTCCTGTTCATCGGCGGCATGAGCAAGTCGGCGCAGTTTCCGCTCCACTTCTGGCTGCCCCGGTCGCTCTACGCGCCCACGCCGGTGCATGCCCTGCTCCATGCGGGCATCATCAACGCAGGCGGCTTCCTGATTAACCGGCTGGCCCCGCTCTTCGGATTGAGCTCGACGACCCTGCACGTCGCATTCGTCGTGGGCACCCTGACCGCGATCCTGGGCGCGACGATGATGCTGGCACAGAACGACATTAAGAAGACGCTCGGCTTCTCGACTATCGGCCAGATGGGCTACATGATTATGGAATGCGGCCTGGGCGCCTTTTCATTGGCCACCTTTCACTTGGTCGCCCATGGACTGTTTAAAGCGACGGTGTTCCTGAATTGCGGCAACGTCATTCATAAGGCCCGGCAAGAACCGCACGTCCCCCATGTCGATCGGCACGAAGAGGAAGAAAACTTTTCTCCGCTCACCTGGTCGACCGGATTCGTGACCACGCTTGCGATCCCTCTCGTGATCTTATTGGTCACTCACGGAGTTCTGCGCATCCCCTTGCTGGAATCGCAAGGCACCGTGATCTTCCTCTTTTTCATTTGGCTCACCTCGTCGCAGGCTATTTTGACGCTCACGCGGTTGCGCGCGATTGCGTCTTGGAAGGTGTCTTCCGCAATGCTGGTGACGCTGCTCTTCGTGGTCTTCGTGTATCTCTTCGCCGTCGAATCGTTCACCGCGTTTCTCTATCCCAATCCAGCCGAGGTCGCGGCCTATTTCAGAGCCGCCGATTTGCCCGACCGGCTCTTCGACGCGATCGTCCTTGTGGCGACGGTCATGACGGTCCTCAGCTGGTGTTATCTGTATATGCGCGCCCATGGCCGGACGGTCCGGATGCCGGGATGGATCTCGCGATGGGTGCAGGGCGGCCGAAACGGATTGTACGTGCTGTTCATGAACCGGCTGTATACCGATGAGCTCTATCAACATCTCGGCAAGACGGCGATGCACACCATTCATCGCTTCGATAAACGCGAACGCGGGTGGTCCCGATGATCGATGCCGCCTTGATTCCCTGGCTCATCGCGGGTGTGCCCCTGCTGGGCGCCGCCGTGAGCCCCGCCCTGTGGGCCCAGCCTCACCGGCTCATCGCCTGGTCGGTCGGCGCCTGCGGCGCGAGCCTGGCTTCCGTGGCAGGCGTTGGATTCGCCGGGTACCTGGCCCCCCAGCCCGAAGGCCTGCTCTTGCTCTTCTTGCTTCCGCTGGCCGCCGGCGTGTCGCTGCTGGGCCAGCCGCATCACCAGGACCATCGCGCCTCCTGGGTTCTGACTCTGATCTTCCTCGGCCTGGGACTCGGGGCGCTCACGAGCCAGCCCGTCGTCGGCACGCTGTTTCTGATCGCGATCCATGGGCTAGTCATTGTGCTGCTCTACCGGCACCACACCCCGCTGTGGCCCATCTCCTGGTGGGGCCTGGGAGCCTATACCCTCGGCGCGCTCTGCCTGGCGCTCACGCTGGTGGCCGCTCCGCCGCTCTCGTCCATGGCGGCCTTGCTGGTCTGCGCCATTCTCTTGCCCCTGGTGCCCTTTCACGACGGCCATCTCACCGCGCTGACCCGATTGCCAGGAAATTTGCCGTCGTTCATGGTTCTGCTCTTTCCAGCGCTCGGTCTGCATAGTCTGGCCCCGCTCGCGGCCACGCTGCCGGATACCGTGGCCTGGATGGTGGGGGGCCTGGCGCTGGCCGGGACCGTCTACGGCGCGGTCAAGGCGCTGGCGCAATCGCGCGTGCGGTTGCTGCTGTCGTATAGCAGCCTCTCGTTCTTTTCGATGCTCTGGTGGTGCGTGGCGACCGCGCGCGCCGTCACGCCGCGCGCCGCCTTGTTTGTGGGAGCCATGGGGCTGGTGATGTGCGGACTGCTGCTGGCCTGGCAAATCATCCGCACCCGCTACGGAGACGATGTCGACCCGCAGGCCATCAGCGGACTGGCCTCCACGATGCCGCAATACGCCGTGCTGCTCTCCCTGCTGGCGCTGGCGGCCATGGGCCTGCCGCCGTTCGGCGTCTTCGCGGGGTTCGTGGGATTGCTGCTGTCGTCGACCGCGGCTTTTTCGGCCGGCATCGTGGTGCTGATCTGCGCCTGGCTCGCGTCTTCCTGGTACATCCTCGACCTGGTCCAAGGACTCCTGTTCGGAGCGCGGCGCGCGGACTTGCGGTATGCCGACCTGCTCCAAACCGAGCTGGTCTCGCTCGTCATTATCGTGTTGACCCTGCTCGCATTGGGCGTGGCGCCGATTACTCTGTTCGGACCCGACCGGACTCCCGCATCGATCAGTTCGACACCAACCAGCACCCATCCAGGATCCGTCGCATGGAACAAATAAACCCGTCGATCGACATCGAATCCCGGCGGATGGAGCTGCGCGGCGTCGTCCAGCTCGCCGGCGAAGTGATCGCGCAGTATTGGCCGATGCGCACCTTCGTTCATCACAATCCGCTCCATAGCCTGGAGTATCTCCCTTTCGAAGAAACAGCCCGCCGCGGCAAGCAATTCATGGGCGGGCATAGTTATCTTCCCGGCGCGCTCTATCGCGAGTATCTGAAGTCGGGCCGGATGCAGACCGCCCATCTCGATGCCGTCTTGAAGCCGCTCGTTCAGAATCAGTCGGTCACGATCGGCTCGCGCCAGATCGCGCACGGCGACGTTCTGCGGTCCTGCCTCACCGAGGGGCTCTGCGCGCCGGTGACGGAGCCGCTGGACGATCAGCTGTACGATCCTGAAAAAGAGACGCTCGACGCGGTCGCGGCGGGCCTTGCCGCCGGGTGGACGTTCCCCGATCTCCGCAAACGGATCGACCTCATCGTGGAGGGCGACCAGGCGGCGCTGGGCCGGTGGCTGACCCTATCGCATTGGTGCGACGACACGCTCGGGACCCAGATTGTCCGCCAGATCAACGACCAGTTAATCAAGTGGTGCGAGGCCTTCCTGGACGAAGGGCACGCGGCCTGGGCTATGCCGGAACGCGAGCGAGGGCTGTACTCCTCGTGGAAAGCGCTGGCGGCCCAGGAGTGGTCGCCCTGCGGCATCGCCGACAGCCGCAGAAAAATCGCGCAACTCCCCGACTATCCCGAAGACGCGCTGTTGCAGAGCCTGGACGCGCTCGGCATTCCCTCGCCGTTGCGCCAGGATTATTTGTCGTTGCAACTGACCGCGCTGCCGGGCTGGGCCGGCTTTATCAAGTGGCGCGCGGAGGAACGCGATTATCCCTGGCAACAGGCCTACCCGGTCGGGCTCGTGAAGTTTCTCGCCATCCGCGTCTGGTACGCCCACGAGCTGGTGCAGAAGGCCTGCCGCGACGAGCTCGGCATCGAGGGCCGCTATGACGCCATCGTCGCCTATATGCGCGAGCGCCCCGACGAATACTACTTGCGGCGCCAGCGAGTCGCCGGGCGGCTGCCGGCCTTGTACGCTGAAGAAGTGGACCGGCTCCGCCACCACAAGGGAACCGGCTGGAGCCGCGTGATCGAGCGCTACGCGGCCGACGTGGTCCCCCGGCAGGAAATCGCCGCGCGCCGCGGCGCCGCCAAGCGGCTGTCGGCATTGGCCCGCTCCTTGGAATTGGACCCGGCCCTGCTGGCCTCCGCGCCGCCGGCGACATTGACGCAGCTCTTCAATTGGATGGAAGCGTTTCCCGAAGCGGATCACGGGCCGGTGTGGCTCAAGGCGCTTGAAGCCGCCTACCAGCAACGCTTGCTCGGCCAGTTGCGGACGCCGGCGGCGCAACGCACTGCCTCCGCCAATCCGCCGGGCACGAGCCGGCCCTATTCGCAATCCGTCTACTGCATCGATGTGCGCTCCGAGCCGTTCAGACGGCACCTGGAATCCACCGGCCCGCACGAAACCTACGGCTTCGCCGGATTCTTCGCCGCGTTCATCCGCTATCGAGCCTGGGGGAAGGAACACGATACGGAGCAGTTCCCCGTCATCATGCGCGCGAAAAATGAAGTGCGGGAAATTCCCCGGAGTTATTTCGACCACAAAGTCTCGAAACACGAGGCCCGCACGAAGTGGGTGCAGGCGGGCCACACGCTGTTGCACGACTTGAAAGAAAACGTCGTGACGCCCTATGTCATGGTGGAATCGCTGGGATGGTTCTACGGCCTGCCGATCTTCGGCAAGACGCTGTTGCCAGCGCTCTATCATCGCTGGACGTCCTGGTTGCGGCACCTGTTCGTGCCGACCATTGCCACCACCCTCACCGTGGACAAGATGGCGCCGGCCGAGACGGCGGAGATGCTGGCGACGGAGCATCATGCCGTCATCAGAAAAGTCTTGCACGAGCAGGCAGGGCTGCGCAGTTCGCGCATTGCGCCGGCGCTCGTCGAAGCCCTGCGCCAGCAGGCGCTAAACGGGCAAGGCGATCTCGACCCGGCCCTGATTGAGTCGGCGCAGCCGGCCGGTCTCTCGGCCGAAGCGCTGCCCCCGCTGATCGATATCCTGCGACGCCAATACGACCTCACTGCGCGGTCGACTTCACGCCACAAGGAGCGGATCACCCGCATGGGGTTCACCGTCGAGGAACAGGCGCTCACGGTCGATACGGCGCTGCGGATGATGGGACTAACGCATAATCTGGCCCGGCTCATCTTATTCTGCGCCCATGGCAGCACCTCCGAAAACAATCCCTATGAGTCGGCGCTGGACTGCGGCGCCTGCGGCGGCAACGAGGGCAAGCCGAATGCCCGCGTCCTGGCGATGATGGCGAACAATCCCTTGGTGCGGAAACGTCTGGCCAAAAACAAGCTGGCGATTCCACCCGATACGCATTTCCTGGCCGGGCAGATGGATACGACAACGGACGACGTTCAGCTCTTCGATCTGGAAGACGTGCCTCCGACGCATCGCGCGGATCTGGCGAGACTGCTGGAAGATCTCAACGAGGCCTCCGCGCTGACGAGCCTTGAACGATGCGCGCGCTTCCCCGATGTCCAGGAGCCGCTGGACGAACAGGCGGCGAAAGCGCATGTGCGGCAGCGGAGCGTGGATTGGAGCCAGGTCCGGCCCGAGTGGGGGCTCTCGGGCAACACGGCGTTTGTGATCGGGCGGCGGGAACTGACGAAGGGCCTCGACCTCGACGGACGGGTCTTCCTGCAATCCTACGACGCGCGCCAGGATCCCAGCGGCCGGCTCCTGGAAGTGTTGCTGACCGGCCCGCAAGTCGTGGCGCAATGGATCAACATGGAGCATTACTTTTCCGCGGTCGATAATGACGTGTACGGCAGCGGCAGCAAGATCTACCACAACGTCGTCGGACGGATCGGCATTATGTCGGGGCCCTGGAGCGACCTCCGGCTGGGATTGGCCCGGCAGACCGTGATGAACGGCGACGTGCCGTACCACGAACCCATGCGGCTGCTGAGCATCGTGGAGGCGCCGCGCGCGCGTATCGACAAGCTGATCGAGCGGCACGAGGTCTTGCGGCATTTTTATCATAATGAGTGGGTCCACCTGATCGCCCTCGACCCTGAGGACCTGGCATGGTATCGATATCGATCGACCGGCGTGTGGACGCCGCTCGAATAGCCGAACGGGTCGTTCGCAGAAAACGGCGCGGGCGGATTTTTTTCAACAGTCTCACGCAGCAAAAGAAGGAGAAGTGACATGGGCGCGTTGACATTGCATCCGATGAAGGAAATTCGTGTGGTCGTGGCGGGGGAACACCGGGCCTTTGTGACCGAGCTGCTGGATCGCGTCAACGCGACCGGCTATACGATCATCGGCAACCTGTCCGGCAAAGGGCACCACGGGGTCCGCGAGGCGCACTTCATGTTCAGCGAGCAGGAAAGCCTCGAGATGATCATGACCGTCGTGCCGGAGGACAAAGTCGAGCCGATCCTCGCCGGCCTGCGGCCGCTCTTCGAACGGCACTCCGGTGTCATGTTCGTCGCGGACGTCTCCGTGAGCCGCCAGGAATACTTCGGGAAGAAGGGCAAAGGGGCCTAACCGGCAGCTGACAGGTTGTTGGAAAACTACGTTCTCACGGCAGAACCGCGACCCCCGAGTATACCCACAGGCTCTTTCATCAGCATTCGCAGGTTGTTCAGAAAGGTTGTCCAGCAAGGCCGCAGCCAGCGAAGAGGCGAGGCGTACCCTTGTGGTACGTAGAGCCTTTGAGCGCCGCGAGAACGCCGCTGGCAGCCTTTCTCAACAACCTGCTGGGGCTGCCCTTGTCTTCCACGCTAAGACTTGTCTAGAATGGGCCCCTCGCATGAGGGAAAGGGAACGGCAATGAAGGGCTTACGCTTCGAACGGATCGGCAAAGGTCGCTACTACAACGTGGTCTTCCACATCGGAAGCACTTACATTCCGGTGAGCGACGACACGGTCGAAGAACTCCGAACCCAGAGCCTACTGCCCGCCGAGCGCTTCCTCGATCTCCTCGTCGACCGCGTCGGCTACTCGTCCTATCTCAAAGATCAGATCCGCACCGAACTGAAATCCTCCGGCGACCCCGTGACGCAGATCACGGTCTTGCAAGGGGCTATTAGAGAATTGTAGGCCGTCTCTATTGGTTAGCCACCTCCCGCCTTCGCCTCAGCCACACCTTTCTATTTTCGGTTGATCGATTCGATCAACCGGTCCGTTACTTGAACACGTCTCTGCTTTCGCCGAAGAGCACGTGCTTTGTCCAGCAAGGCATCAGCATCGACAACCTTGCGCCCCTTTACAAATGGTGAAGTCTGCTTTGCTAGACTTCTTACAACTCGGACTCTGTTCGTCTGTGGCTTCTCTCGAACATTTTCCGTAGACATGCCCTTTAGCACGCCTTTGAGGGACCTTACCGTTTTTAGCCCATTGGCTTTCTTGCTCCAATAGTTCTGGAGTTTTTTGAGTTCTACTTTGAGTCGATGGCGCTCATGTTCGGTAATGAGATCCCGCAGGAAGGCCTGTACGCTCTTACCTTCCCGTAGGGCCAACTCGTTCAGTTCTTTAGAAAGCGCTATAGGAATAGTCTGTTGTCGTTTCGCCGCTGTCGCCATGGCTACACCTCATCTATACTGTCTGAATCCTAACATGCAGGTCCATGTGACTCTACCAATGGCACACTAAAACCTCAGACCTAACCAACGCAGCGACGCCTGCCCGCAATCCCAGACGTTTGCATCAAAGGCCATCCCATTTGTCGCAAGTTATACAACCGTGTACACCACCCACCTATTATCACCATTGACTTACCTCACTTACCAAAGTAAGCTTCGTCACCCATGAAACAGAAAACCGAACAAAAGCGCCACAAGACGTTTCCTCTTGAGATGGAAGATGCCTTGCATAAGGCCCTAAAGTATAAAGCGATCGAGTCTGATCGGACGCTTCACTCCTACATCATTGAAACATTGACCGAAAAAGTACAAGAAGAGCCAGCACATTATTCTGCATCTAACCGCCAAACCACGAATTCTAGCGAGAGAAAGAAATGAGCGTCCCATACGTTAATGGCTCATCGGTGTGGCCACTTCGATGCTCCGAGAGTGAACCGGTCCAGATCGTTAGCGGAGATGTCCGAGATAAGCTGTCATGCTTACCCGATGAAACGATTCATTGTTGTGTGACGTCACCACCGTACTGGGGCATGCGAGATTACGGATATCATGGTCAAATTGGCGCAGAGGACACGATTGAAGAATACATTTCAAATTTAGTTTCCTGTTTTAGGGAAGTACGTCGGGTGTTGAGACACGATGGGACGTTTTGGTTGAACATCGCAAATACCTACACCTCTGGTGGACGCGGGTGGCGGGATAAGGATAGCAAAAATCAAGGACGAGCGATGTCCTACCGCCCCGATACCCCTGCTGGATTGAAACCCAAAGACTTAATTGGTGTAGCTTGGATGCTGGCCATGTCTCTCCAGCGCGACGGTTGGTATCTTCGTTCTGACATCATCTGGCACAAACCAAATTGCCAGCCTGAATCCGTCAAGGATCGAGTAACGGTTTCGCACGAATATCTATTTATGTTCTCGAAAAGCGAGACCTACTATTTTGATCAGGACGCCATTAAAGAACCTACGGCGGATGGCAAGGGGCGAAAGAACAAGCGCACGGTCTGGCAAATCAATACGGAACCCTGCAAGGAAGCACACTTCGCCGTATTTCCACGGGCGCTTGTTCGTCCCTGTATTCTCGCAGGATCTCCTAATGGTGGGCTCGTTCTCGATCCATTTTTAGGAAGCGGGACCGTCGGCATCGTCGCAATTGAGACCGGTCGCCGATGTGTGGGAATTGAGGTGAAGGCGGACTATATCAATATTGCAAAACAAAGATTACGAGGGACATCACCCGCCCTATTCACGGGGTGTCCGTAAGTGGATCGAATTTCCACGATGCATGAACAACGCACAAGTCTTTTCTCAGCCCCTTGATCTGCAGCTTTCTTTCACCTCCTCCATCGAAATATAAGCTGAACAGTTTTTCGCCGTTTTCTTCAACATAGCAATAGCCAGGCTTCGGAAGCTGTTTACTCGCACTCATCATCTCGAATCGACCTGTCGCTGATTTTTTAAGAAGCGTCTTGGGGATCTCGACCAACTCATAAAAATAGTCAGGAGTTCCCTTCTTTAGTCCTCGAAGTATTAAGATGCGCTGGATCCCAGCCAAGGCACTAAGAAACTGTCCTCTCAAGCCTACTAAGTCACCTGGTTCATCTCTCCACTGCCCCCCGCCGAGTTCCATAAATTTTGAAATATGGATCGTATTCAACCGAATGGCTTTCGCAGCCTCTGTCTTGAGTGAGAAGTTTTCGCCTTTGATTCGTATGTCATAGCCCCTCTGTCCACGCTGCGCTAGAGCGGCATCAATCCCGTCCGCTTTCAATACGCTCTCAAGAACATACTCGAACTTATCCTTTGAAAATGGTTCACGAGAGAAGCAATGGTGGAGTCGCAGCACGTCACCAAAATCTTCCAGGACGCGCTCAGAGATGAGCCCTGATGTTTTAGATTTCCAATAATCTCGAGGGAGAGAGAACACCTCGACAATACGATCTATCAGATTGAGCCTGTAATCTGAGAGCCCAGGAATAACGGTGAGAAGACGTTCTACTCTTTGTGATCGAGTCATTTGATGATGACGGAGAACCTGACGCAGTGCGATTGTATTTCGCCCATCGGGCACCCACGGATTTGTCTCACCCACTCTAGAAGCAGGAACAGACCTTCATCACTCTAGTCCGGCACTTGGCCTTCCTGGAAGAGCTGATTCATGATCGCGTTGCGCATTTCGGGGTCGCGGTAGTGCTTCACGGCCTTGGTGTAGTTCTCCATTGCGCTCTGGCGTTTGCCGCGGATGGCGTAGAGCTCGGCGATGCCATGGTACGCGCGCGGATCTTCGTCGTTGCTCTTCAGGGCGCGGCTGAACATCTCTTGCGCGTCCTGGAAATGCTGCTTCCTGAGCGCCAGCCAGCCCAGAGCTGAGTGCGCCGCCCCGAAGTCGGGATTGGCCGCCAGCGCGTCGCGATAGGCTTTGTCCGCCAGATCCAGCCGCCCTCGCGTTTCATACAATCCGCCCAGCGCGAAATGGACTTCGGCATCGTTTGGATTGAGCTTCAACGCCGTCTTGTACGATTGCACGGCGGGCTCCATCTTGCCCTGCTCCGCCAGCGCGCAGGCGAGGTTGGCATGGGCGATGTGGTCGTCGGGGTTGAGCTTGATGACTTCGCGATATTGTGGAATGGCCATCTCCAGCCGACCTTGCTCTTGATAGGCCACGCCAAGATTGGTGCGGGCCGGAGCATAGTCAGGCGCGAGACGCACGGCTTCGCGGTATTCTTTGATCGCCATTTCGAGATGATTGGCCCGCTCGTGGATCTGCGCGAGAAAGTAATGCGGGTAGACCGACGCGGGCGCGAGCTTCGCCGCTTCTTTGTACGATTTCATGGATTGTTCCGACTCGCCGGACTGGGCAAGGAACAATCCCATGATCAGATGGGCGTGGGCATTCTCCTGCTGCTGGCCAACGAACCCTTCCACCCACTGCTTGACCTCGGCAATGTCGTCGGCCTCCTGGAGACAACGCTGGTGCGTTTGCCAGGCATCGGCAAACTGCCCGCGCACTAGATGCACGGCGTTCAGCGCAAAATGCGGGCGAGGGTCTTTTGCTGTTCCCTCAGGAAGATGGCGGGCCCAGGCGCGGGCGGCCGATTCGGCGGCGTCCCATTGCCCGGCAAGGAGCGCGGTTTCACAGGCTAGTTGGTGGTCGGACATAGGTTGATACGACTTATCTGGTCAAGGTGTCTTCGATATCGGGCGAGGTGGCCTGCATGCGATTGCCTAACACAGGATACCGTTCCGCTAGCTTCTGTTTCATCAGCCAGGCGATGGTACGGTAGGACCAATGGCCTTTCACGCCGGACCGGAGCTTGGCGATATATTCCGCTTCGGCATAATCCATCTTGAAGAGACAGCGGACTTTGAAGCCAAAGGGAATAGCGTAAAGCGAGCCCTCTGCGCTGGTCTTTTTTAACTGCTCGATGTCGATGCGCACGGCATCCATGGCCTGCCGGTATTCTGAGTCCAATCCCGCCTGCACGAGCGGCGGCGGCACGTCGTAGCCATGAATCGTCGTAAAGTTCTGCTGGATCTGCTGGCAGCGCCGGTGCCGATGCATGTCGCGCCAGCCGCCGATATCCATGAGCACATCGAATGTGAAGGCGTAGCCGCTGCGGAATTCCTTGATGAGCTCGTCGTAGGACCCCCGGGAATTCATGCCCACATCGATCGCATCCTGCTTCTGCTTCTCGGTCCAGCCGCGGACGACAGCGAGGATCTTCCGGTAGGGCGCGTGCGTAGCGCGATACAGCAAGGTCGCAACGATTTCATCAATGGGGTCATGGCCCTCAATGAGATCGACGGGTTCTTGTTCACCCCAGGTCGAAGGCTGATCCAAGCCAGTCCCCTTGAGCGCTTCTTTCGCGTACCGGCCCAACTCCTGATACACCGACGATTGATAGTCATTCGGCTTGGCATGGCGCGCGAGAGTCGGAGCCATAGGTTCGGTCATGCCCGCCGCCTGGCCGCTCAATTCGCCCCAGATGTTCATGGGGGCGCGCTGGCAGGCATCTTTGAGATCGTCGGCGATGAGCCGCAACTCCGGCAATTGGGACGAGAGCAGGCGCGTAATCTGCTTTTCCAGCGTCCTGATGCTGACGACCTGCCCAACATTGGTCTTCGCGGCCAACGGCAGGAGATAGCGGGTGACATCGAACGCCCGCGCGGCAATCGTACGTTGATAATCAGCCGGCTTCATCGACTCGGGGCGCGGTTCGCGCTCGGTGAGAAATTGGGTCAGCTGCGGATGCAGGAGGCGATAGACTCCTGAGAGGCTTCGCAAGATGCCTTCGTAGGTGCCTTCGGTCTCCGATCCACGCAATGAATCAGGGATGTACCAGCTGCCGGACGCAAAATTTTGATAACGGCTCGATTTCGCCTGCCCGTCCCATAGAGGTTCGTCTTCGAGGCGGATGGCGGCGAGTTCGGAAATATGCTCGAAACAGATGATGACGTGGCCCAGGTCGGCGATCGACGCATGGCCGTAATCGAAATAGAACTGGTCCCAGAATTTTTCCGACGAATGGCCATGCACCCAGCGGATGCTGCTTTCAATGGAATCCGGCGAGCGGCTGTACCTCGCGAGAGCATAGGCGGATTTTTCCGGTGGCATGGGCGCCACGGCGATGACGCGCCGGCTGGATTGATCCTGACTCATCGACCTTCACACCTCACGATGCCACAGACATGCACAAGGGCCGAACTATACCCCCCGACTGTGTGTGGCGCAAGCGCTGCTCCGTTGACTTGCCGCGGAAGGCGCCGTTATAGTCCCGACGTTTTGTTTGCGGAGAAGATTGAGGATGATCAAGGGTATTAAAGGCGTGAAAGATCTCCTTCCCGAGGAGACCCCGCGCTGGCGCCTGATTGAAGAGAAAGCCAGGCTCTGGGCTTCCACGTTCGGATTTCAGGAAATCCGTCTGCCGATCTTCGAGCTGACGCTGCTCTTTGCCCGCAGCATCGGAGCGTCGACGGATATCGTCGAAAAAGAAATGTACACGTTTCAGGACCGGGACGGCACCTCGCTCACGCTGCGCCCTGAGGGAACGGCGGGAACGGTCCGGGCTTTCATCGAGCATAATCGCGCGGCCGATCCGCTTCCGCAAAAATATTTTTATCTAGGCCCCATGTTTCGCCATGAACGGCCTCAGGCTGGGCGCTTGCGGCAATTTCATCAGTTCGGCGTCGAGTCTTTCGGCATGGCCGACCCACGGGCGGATGTAGAAACGATTGCCTTGCTATGGCAGTTGCTTTCCGACCTTCACCTCCCCGCGTTGACGCTGGAAATCAACAATCTCGGGTACACAAGCGACCGGGAGGCCTATCGACCGTTGCTGGTGGCCTATCTGCGCCAGCATGAAAGCCAGCTCTGCGCGAATTGCCTGAGACGCATTGAGACTAATCCGTTGCGCGTGCTGGACTGCAAGGTGCCGGCCTGTCGGGCCGCCACGGATGCTGCGCCGACATTGGCCGGCTCGATGTCTGGTAAAGCTGCCGCCTATTTCGAAAACGTCTTAGAAGGACTGCGCGCCATTGGGATTCCCTACCAACTGAACCATCGGCTGGTTCGGGGGCTGGATTACTATTGCTTGACGACGTTTGAAGTCACCACGACCAGTTTAGGCGCACAGAACGCCGTAGGTGCTGGTGGCCGCTATGACGGGCTGGTGGAGACTCTAGATGGTCCGAAGACTCCAGCTGTTGGTTTTGCGGTCGGTATTGAGCGTATCTCGATGATGCTTCCTGAATCGATCACTCCGCCTCCAGCCGGAGATAAGACTGTCTATGTGGCTGCGTTCGGCGAACGGGCGGCACTACAGGGCCTAAAGATCCTCCAAGACCTCCGGTCGACCGGTATTCGAGCGGTGACGGATTTTCGCTCAGCGACGCTAAAAGCCCATCTCCGCCAGGCTGACCGGCTTGCCTGTCGCTATACTCTCATTCTTGGGGATGATGAACTCGATAAAGGCTCTGCAATCCTTAGAAACATGCAGACAAAAGATCAGCAGGATCTTTCTCTTTCACACCTCGTCGATTCTATCCAGCCGCACGTTCCCGCTTCCTAATTCGCCAGTTTTTGCGATTGACATTCCCTTTAAAACTTCGTAGTCTTCACCCTCTTGATAATTATTATAAGTTGTTGATTAATTAATATAAATATCTGTGAATTACCTATGAATTCAAAGAAGCTCGGACTGCTCCTTTCAGTCCCTCCCACACATGCAAGTGTCGAGACAGTGCACCGCCTTTCACGTGCGGCCCTGCAGCGCAATGTCGAGGTGTATCTATACCTGATCGATGAAGGGGTGAAGAATATTTCCGATGCCCGGTATGAGCAATTGGCAACGGATGGGGTGAAGCTCTTTGCCTGCGCCTATGGATGTCAACAACATCATGTGTCGACTGATGGAATCCATTCAAAGATCTCGTTATGCGGACTCGTTGTTTTATCCGGGATCATCGACGCCTGCGATCAATTTCTTGCATTTACTTGAATAGAAAGTGCCTGACGGACGATGGCGAAAAAAATAGCTGTGGTGATTCGAGAAGATCCCCGTAAGACCCACCGTCCGGTAGAAGCCTTGCGTATTGCGCTCGGACTAGTGGCCGGCACTCATGAGACAACGGTGGTGTTACTGAATGAAGCGGTACGGTTATTGTCTGAGGATCTCGATGACATCATTGATATGGAGATCCTTGAAAAATACCTTCCCTCCATCGAACATCTTGAGATTCCATTTATCTTACAATCAGATACCGATCGATCTTTAGTACAGACACAATTCGCTGTGCAGTATCACAGCTCTGAATACATTCGTCGGTTTTTGACAGATGTCGATCGAACGCTCGTATTTTGATCTTCATCCAGGGGGAAGCGATATGGCATCTTCTTTATACCTGCTTCGTGAGCCTCTTGAAGGGATTGAATCGAGTCTCTTTGCTCCACGAGATACTGAATCAGTTCTTCTTCTTGAGGGAGGGCTTCCTGCTTCTTCAACGAATTTTGCTGAAGTGGTGCGACTGAGTGATCAAAAGGGCTCATCTTCTCAGGGTAATGTGACGGAAGCTGACTTATTGGAATTGGTGTTTGCTCATGGAAAGGTTATTGTGCTCTGACTTCTTTCTATCTTTACCAAGATAAGAAACTCGTAGGAGTAGTAGAAGTCGTAGTAGTGAGAAGAATAGCGGGAATAACTCGTACTCTATTGGAAAGATAATGAAATATAGGCACCATCCTATCTGATGACCTTGTGGATTTCATCTGTACAGATCGTCTGTATTGGGTGGTATAGGGTGTGCGCGATGGGGGATAGCTAAAATCAAACTCGACAAGATGCGCGTGTACATGGTAATCAGCGATTTCCGTTTTATGAATATTACGAGGAAACTCAATAGGAGTTGTTTAGTTGTCCACAGGTGTGAATAAGCCTGTGTATAGGAATTATACGGGGTTATGAGTATCGACACGGTATGGCAAGAGGCTCTTCACTTTATCCAAGGGAAAGTGCCGAAGCAGGTGTATGACACCTGGTTCACTCCGGTGCGCCTGGATCGGATTGAAGATTCGACGGCCCATATCGGTGTTCCAAATAAGTTTTTTGGCGATTGGCTGGGGACTCACTATGGTCCGCTTTTGGCTGAAGCGGTGTCGACCGCTCGCGGTGGGGGAGATGTCTCGGTTTCTTTCTTGGTCGATCAGAAATCGGGCAAGCCGCAAGATCACGCTGTTGCACCGACTGCTGCCAAGCCGGTCGCGCAGACTAAGCCTCGCCGGGGGATTCAACTCAATCCCAAGTACATTTTCAAGAATTTTGTCGTCGGGGCCGGGAACCAATTTGCCCATGCCGCTTGCATGGCGGTTGCCGAACAGCCGGGGAAGGCGTACAACCCCCTCTTCATTTACGGGGGTGTGGGCCTTGGAAAAACGCACTTGTTGAACGCGATCGGCAATCATGTGGCCGAACGGACCGATCTCCGAATCGCCTATCTGACCACCGAGCAGTTTACGAACGAGGTCATCAACTCTATTCGCTACGATAAGATGATGGATCTCCGGAAGCGCTACCGGCATATCGATATGCTGATGATCGACGACATCCAGTTTCTGGCCGGCAAGGAGCGGACGCAGGAAGAGTTCTTTCATACCTTCAATGCGTTGTATGAGGGGCACAAACAGATCGTGCTCTCTAGCGACCGGTTTCCTAAAGAGATGCCGGACATTGAAGAGCGGCTCCGGTCGCGCTTCGAGTGGGGGCTCATTGCCGACTTGCAGCCGCCCGATGTCGAAACACGCATCGCGATCTTGCGGAAGAAATCGGAAGACGAAGGGGTTCAGCTGCCCGAAGACGTCATCCAATATCTTTCGACGACCCTGAAGAGCAATATCCGGGAACTCGAAGGCAGCCTGGTGCGATTGGGCGCCTACGCGTCGCTGACCGGGCAGAAGATCACCCTCGAGATGGCCAAGACGGTGTTGCGCGATCTGATCGGGGACAAGAAGAAGATCGTGGCGATGGAAGATATTCAGGATGTGGTCTGCACCCAGTTTCATGTGAAGATCAACGAATTGAAGTCCCGCCGCCGAAGCAAGACGCTGGTCCATCCCCGGCAGATCGCGATGTACCTCTGCCGCGAGCTGACCGATGCGTCCTATCCGGAGATCGGCCGCCATTTCGGCGGCAAGGATCATACGACCATTATTCACGCCTGCCGCCAGATCGCCAAGGCGAAGGACGCGGATCCGGCCATGCAGTCGACGCTGGAAAAACTGAAAGAACAGATCCTCCGGGGTTGAGCGATCGCGTGAGGGAGAAGACATGATGAAGGTACGCATCGGGCGCGATGAATTGTTGACGGGGCTCCAGCGTGTGCAGGGCGTGGTGGAGAAACGGAACACCATGCCGATTCTCTCCAACATTCTGCTGGAAGCCAAGCAGGACGGCGTGGAGATTGTCGCCACGGACCTGGAAATCGGCATGCGCGGCCTCTACAAGGCCACCGTGCTGCAACCGGGAGGGGTGACGCTCTCGGCGCGCAAGCTGTACGAGATTATCAAAGAGCTGAAGGCCGGCGAGATCGAATTGACGTCGGGCGACAATAATTGGACGACGATTCAGGCGGGCAAGAGCCAGTTCAAAATCGTGGGCCTGCCCAGTTCCGAATACCCAGCCCTGCCGGTGATCGATCGCGAGGGCCTGATTCCCCTCTCCGGCTCCGGTCTGTTGGAACTGATCCGGAAGACGCTGTTTGCCGCGGGGGACAACGACGCGCGCTATATCCTGAACGGTCTGCTCGTCACCCTAGTCGTCACGGACAAGAAGACCTCGCTCCGGCTGGTGGGCACCGACGGCCATCGCCTGGCCGTGACCGAGCAGGAAGTGGGCAAAGCCGGCAAGAGTGGTCCGCAGGAAATCAAAGCCATTGTCCCGAAAAAAGCCGCGCAGGAAATGCGGCGCCTTCTGGAAGAGGGCGGCGAAGGCGAGCCGTTGATCGGATTCACGAAAAACCTGATGATTTTCCGGAAAAGCGGCCTGCTCATGACCTCGCGCCTGATGGAAGGGAACTATCCCAACTATCAGCAGGTCATTCCCAAAGACGGCGGCAAGAAGATCAGCCTGAACCGGCTCGAATTGGAAAGCGCGTTGCGGCGCGTGTCTATCCTGTCCAAGGACAAGGCCAATGCCGTCAAGCTCTCCTTTGCGTCGGGCCACATGGTGCTGTTTTCCAGCAACCCGGATTACGGGGAGGCGACCGAGGAGTTGGCGGCGGCCTACGATGGCGAGGCGCTGCAAACCGGATTCAACGCCCGGTATCTCCTGGATGCCTTCAGTGTTATGGATGGCGACACGATCTCGTTGCAGATGGAGACCCCGCTCAGTCCCTGCTTGATTCAAGAGGCGGAGAATCCTGGGTTCAAGTGCGTTGTGATGCCGATTAAGATCTAAGCGGACAATCAACCCGTTCGCCAGCGCCGTCCTCGGTTTTGCTGAATGAACGGGCTGGTCGCCTGCGGGAAAACCAGACCGGAGACTAGGAGACGGATGGCCACGAACGAGTCGATTGCAAAGCCCAAGTCGGACAGTTACAACGCCGATCAGATTAAGGTTCTCGAAGGCCTCGATGCCGTGCGGAAACGCCCGGCGATGTATATCGGCAGCACCGGCGTCGATGGCCTGCACCATCTCGTCTACGAAGTCGTCGACAACAGCGTCGATGAACACATGGCGGGGTTCGGCGAAACGATCGAAGTGACGATTCATGTCGATGGCAGTGTCACGGTCGTCGACAACGGCCGGGGCATTCCGACCGGCATGCACTCGACGCAAAAGAAATCCGCGGCCGAAGTGGCTCTGACGGTCTTGCACGCCGGCGGAAAGTTCGAGCAGGGCGCCTATACCGTCTCGGGCGGTTTGCACGGCGTCGGCATCTCCGTCGTCAACGCGCTCTCCGAATGGCTGGAGTTGGAAATCTGGCAGGACGGCCAGGTGTTTACGCAACGGTATCAGCGCGGCAAACCGGATGCTCCATTGCAAATCACCGGGAAGACCAAGCGGCGCGGCACCCAAGTCACGTTCAAGCCGGACGGCCAGATTTTCGAGACGCTCGAGTTCAGCTTCGATGTCCTCGCCCAGCGCCTGCGCGAGCTGGCCTTCTTGAATAAGGGCCTGGAGATCGCGCTGAAGGACGAGCGCAAAGAAAAAGAACAGGTTTTCAAGTACAAGGGCGGCATCGTCTCGTTCGTCGAGCATCTCAACGAAGCCAAGACGCCGATCCATAAGCCGATCTATGTGCAGGTGGAAAAGCCGGACATGATCCTCGAGCTGGCGCTGCAATACAACGACAGCTACGCGGAGAATCTGTTTTCCTTCGCCAACAACATCAATACCAAAGAAGGCGGCACGCATCTCGTCGGTTTCAAAGCGGCGCTGACGCGCACGATCAACAGCTACGCCAACGCCAACGACATGCTGAAGAAGGAAACGGAATCGCTCAGCGGCGATGATGTCCGCGAAGGTCTGACGGCGGTGGTCAGCGTGAAAGTGCGCAACCCCCAATTCGAGGGTCAGACCAAGGCGAAGCTCGGCAACAGCGAAGTGAAGGGCATCGTCGAAGCGGCGGTGAACGAGGCGCTCGGCACCTATTTCGAAGAGAATCCGCCGGTCGCTAAAAAGATTATCGGCAAGGCCATCGATGCCGCCCGGGCGCGCGAAGCGGCCCGGAAGGCCAAGGAGCTGATTCGCCGGAAGAGCGCGCTCGATGGAGGCTCATTGCCCGGCAAGCTGGCGGATTGCGCCGAGAAAGATCCGGCGCTGAGCGAGCTGTATATCGTCGAGGGAGATTCGGCCGGCGGTTCCGCCAAGCAGGGCCGCGACCGGAAATATCAGGCGATCCTCCCGCTCAAGGGAAAAATCCTCAATGTGGAAAAAGCCCGGTTCGACAAGATGCTTTCCAGCGACGAAATTCGCACATTGATTATGGCGCTCGGGACCGGCATCGGCCGCCGCCGTGAAGAAGGCGACAAGCCGGAGAAAGACGCGTTCGACATCGCCAAGGCGCGGTATCACAAGATCATTCTCATGACCGACGCCGACGTCGACGGGAGCCATATCCGGACCCTGCTGCTGACGTTCTTCTTCCGCCAGATGCCGGAGTTGCTGGAGCGCGGGTATATCTACATCGCCCAGCCGCCGCTTTTCAAAGTGAAGAAGGGCAAGTCGGAAAAGTATCTGAAGGACGAAGGGCTCCTGAACGAGCACCTGGCGGATCTCGCCGTCGAGGAGGTCGAGGTCTATGTGGAGAGCACCCAGGGGTACGTCACAGGCCGCCGGCTTCTGCCGGTGCTGAAAAAGCTGGTCGCCTTTGAAACGTTTCTGTCGCGCCTGAATAAGAAGCACCATGAAGCCAATATCCTTCGGGCGTTCGTGGATGAACCAGGCCTGAACCGCGATCTGCTCAAGGATCAGGCGGCCCTCCGGACCGTCGTGGCCAATGCCAAGCGGGTGCTGGAGGCGATCTATCCCAAGGCGACCGCGGAGCTGACCATCGTCGAGGACGAAGAGCATCAATCCAACAAAGTGATCTGCCGGATCACGAGCAACGGCATCGTGCTGAGCATGAACCTGACGCACGAAGTCGTCGGGTCGGCCGATTTCCGCGAGCTTCAGAAACTGGCTCCCTCTACCATCGGGTTGGGGCGCGCTCCCTATAAGCTGAAGGCGAAGGGCCAGGAGCAGGAATTCTCCGGCACGGCTGACCTGGTGAAGACCATCGTCGAGATCGGCAAACAGGGGTTGGGCATCCAGCGATACAAAGGGCTGGGAGAAATGAACCCGGCGCAGTTGTGGGAGACCACGATGAATCCCGAGACCAGGACCTTGCTCAAAGTGAAGCTGGAAGATGTGCCTGGCGTGGACGAGATCTTTACGGTCTTGATGGGCGATGAAGTCGAGCCCCGGCGCAATTTCATTCAAGCGCATGCGCTCGAAGTGAGAAATTTAGACGTGTAGGACTGTTGATGGCAAATGGTTTATGGGTTCATCGTCAAGAGTCGTCCATTAACCATCATCCATGCATCATGATCCCATTGATTTGGAGAAGAAATGCCCCCTGATGAACGCTTAGGCTATATCGCCATCGAAGATGAAATGAAGTCGTCGTACCTCGACTACGCCATGAGCGTCATCGTGGGACGGGCGCTTCCGGACGTGCGCGACGGATTGAAGCCGGTCCATCGCCGCATCCTCTTCGGCATGAATGAAATGGGCCTGGCCCACAATCGCGCTTATCGCAAGTCGGCCAAGATCGTCGGCGAGATCATGGGTAACTACCATCCCCATGGCGACTCGGCGATTTACGATACGCTGGTGCGCATGGCGCAGGATTTCAACATGCGCTATCCGCTGGTGGACGGCCAGGGGAATTACGGGTCTATGGACGGCGATTCCGCCGCCGCCATGCGGTACACCGAAGCGCGCATGACGAAGCTGGCTGAAGAGCTGCTCGCCGATATCGATAAAGAGACCGTCGATTTCGGTCCCAACTACGACGAATCGTTGCAAGAGCCGCTCGTGCTTCCCACGCGGGTCCCGAATCTGCTGATCAACGGGGCCGGCGGTATTGCGGTCGGTTACGCGACCAATATCCCCACGCATAATCTGGGCGAAGTGATCGACGGGCTCTTGCTTCTGATCGAGAATCCCGACGCGACGATCGCGCAGCTGATGAAGAAGATTCCCGGCCCCGACTTCCCCACGGCGGGATTTATCTATGGGATGAGCGGGATCAAGGACGCCTACGAGACTGGCCGCGGGCTGCTGAAAGTGCGTGCCAAGGTCAATGTGGAGTCGGATGAGCGGACCGACCGCGAACGGTTGATCGTCACCGAGGTGCCCTACCAGGTCAACAAGGCGAAGCTCATTGAGAAGATCGCCGATCTGGTGCAGGAAGAACGGATCAAGGGCATTGCCGACCTGCGGGATGAATCGTCGGACCGCGAAGGCGTCCGCATCGTCATCGAACTCAAGCGGGGCGAAATCCCGCTGATCGTGCTGAATAATCTGTTCAAGCACACGCAGCTGGAAACGACCTTCGGCGTGATCATGCTCGCGCTGGTCAATAACCGTCCGGAAGTTTTGAACCTCAAGCAGATTCTGTCGCATTTCCTCGATCACCGGCGGGAAGTGATTGTGCGCCGGACGGCGTTCGAACTGCGCAAGGCCGAGGAGCGCGCGCATATTCTCGAAGGGCTGAAGATCGCCCTCGACAATCTGGACGCGGTGATTGCGCTGATCCGCCGGGCCCAGTCGCCCGACGAAGCGCGCGCGGGACTGATGAGCCAGTTCGGGTTGAGCGAGATTCAGGCCTCCGCCATTCTGGAGATGCGTCTGCAGCGTCTCACGCAGCTGGAGCGCCAGAAGCTGATCGAAGAATACAAAGAAGTGCTGAAGCAGATCGAGTATCTGAAGTCCATCCTGGCGAGCCCGGCCCTGGTGCGGCAGATTATTCAGGACGAGCTTGCGGAGGTCCGCGCGGCCTATAAGGACGAGCGGCGGACGCAGATCGTCAAAGAGGAAGCGGAGATCAATCTCGAAGATCTCATCGCCGAGGAAGAAGTGGTCGTCACCATTTCCCACACCGGCTATATCAAGCGGAACGCGGTCTCGCTCTACCGCGCCCAGCGCCGGGGCGGCAAAGGCAAGATCGGGATGGGGATCAAGGACGAGGACTTCGTCGAGACGCTGTTCACCGCGTCGACGCACGACTCCCTACTCTTCTTCACCGATGCCGGGAAAGTGTTCTGGCTCAAAGTGCATGAGATCCCAGAGGCCAGCCGCAGCGCGAAGGGCAAGGCGCTGGTGAATCTGCTGGCCTTGTCCAAGGATGAAAAAGTCACGGCGACGATGCCGGTGAAAGAGTATCGCGACGATCGGTTCGTCGTCATGGCGACGAAGCAGGGTGTCATTAAAAAGACGGAGCTCTCGGCCTACAGCAAACCGCGCCAGGGCGGCATTATCGCGCTCTCGCTGGATCAGGGAGATAAACTCATCGCGGTGCATGTGACGGACGGATCGCGGGAAATGCTGCTGGGGACGAAGCAGGGCATCACGATCCGCTTTAAAGAAGACGATGTCCGATCAATGGGTCGGACGGCCCATGGCGTGAAGGGCATTACGCTGGAAGCCGGGGATGAAGTAATCGGCATGGAAACGATCACGCCCGATTCGACCACGGCGATTCTGACGGTTACCGAAGGCGGGTACGGCAAGCGGACGCCGGTGAACGATTACCGCATCCAGGGTCGCGGCGGGAAAGGCATCATCAGCGTCAAGACCACCGAGCGGAACGGCTTGGCCGTGGGTTTCTTGCAAGTGCGCGAGGGCGACGAAATCATGCTGATGGCCGCGAAGGGCAAGTTGCTGCGCTGCAAAGTCGACGATATTCGCGAAGTCGGCCGGAATACTCAGGGCGTGCGGGTGCTCGACCTGGACGGCGACGATGACCGCGTGGTGGGCGTCGCTCGATTGGCCGAAGTGGTTGAGGAGACTCCCGAGGATCAGCCGGAGGCCTAGCCCAGCGAGCCTGTCTCGCCGCACAAGACGTTCATGCACGAGCAGGCACCTTCCTCAACGCCCCCTGCCGGTCCCAAGGCCAAGAAGCCGCTGGACACGGTCGTCAAACTGGCGCTCATGATCTTTGTCGGATCGTTCGCGCTCATTTGGGGCGGGATGTATCTGAGCCGTCCCGACCGGTCGATTCCTCCTTACAGCGTCGGGTCGCAACTGGGCCATCTTGTCGCGACGCATGTGCCTCCAGGAACCACGGATCATCGGATCGAGACCTTGTTGAACCGGTTTCGAAAGGTCGGGCACCAGACGCACGATTTCGGCCTCATGAAAATCCGCCCCACCACGCCGGACGATGCCGGCAGCCGGTACCGGCGCATGCTCATCTACGTGTTCGACGATGACGGATGGACGGATCCAGAAATGCTCGCGAAATATGCGGCCGGGGATCCGGCGGTCGTTAAGGAGTTCGACCGGTCGGTTCGGGGATATTACCGGCTACAAGATGAGGAGGAGGAAGGCGGGATCGGTCCCCTGCCCAAGGCGGGCGAGCTTTCAGCCGCGACGCGCGTGCTGTTTAAGGGGCATGTGACGGATGCTCTTCCGGCGGAACCTGAATCGGAGAAGGATAATTCGATATCACCTCTGTAAAGCGCTGGCGGATGCCTGGGTCTTGAATGGCAGCGGCATATGACGCGAGCTCGGCCAGTTCTTTGTCGGACGCAGCGGGGTTCAGAGGGGTGGGAGCCGTCGGAGCAGGCTCCGGTTTCTGGGAAGGGATTTCGCCCACGCGCAGGACGATGTCCGTCAGCAGCTCCGATCCGGCTTCGGCATTGATTTTCGCCAGGAGCGCCGGCTTCAGAAATGTCAGCTGCTGGAGCCAGACGGAATTTTCGACGAGCAGGTAGAGTTTGTGGAAGCGGATCTGGGCGGGCCAGGTATGCGATCCGATCGGTTCGCCGACGAGGGAGCGCCACTCTTGCTGGATGCGCACCTCCACCAGCCTGGTTTCCAAACCGAGTTGTTTGGCCAGGCCGGAGAGGATCGTGCCGAACGAGGCGAATGGACCGGAGCCAGCCATTCGGTATCTTAGGCTTGGCGTGTGAACAGGGTCAAGGCACCGGCTCAGCGAGCGCGATATGACGAAAGAAAAAGAAGATCACTATAAGCCGGTCGTCACGAACCGGAAGGCCTACCACGACTACTTCATCGAAGAGAAGTTCGAGGTTGGGATTGTGCTGCTGGGCACCGAGGTCAAGTCTCTCCGGGATGGACGGGTGAATCTGCTGGACAGTTATGCGTCGGTGCGCGATGGAGAAGTCTTTCTGCACCATTGCCATATCAGCCCCTACAGCCACGGCAACATGATGAATCACGATCCGATGCGGGTGCGGAAACTGCTGCTGCACAAGAAAGAGATCGACAAGCTGCTCGGCAAGACGCAGCTGAAGGGATTGACGCTCATTCCCCTCCGCTTGTATTTCAACGAGCGTGGCCGTGCGAAGGTAGAGCTCGGGTTGGCGAAAGGCAAAAAGCTCTACGATCGGCGAGAAACCATTAAGGCGCGTGAAGCCGGACGCGAAGTCGAACGGGCGATCAAGGACAGAAAATAGAACCGCTGGCCGTCTCCTCGCACGCTCTTCCGGTCACTCCACTCCCCTGCTTCCTGTTCCTCACTCGCGCGGGTCTTTTCTAGGGCGACGATTCAACTCGAATAATCGGTGGGCAATGGACGGGGATATTTTATGGCTTGACTTTAGTACTAGCTAGAACTATCTTCTTGGGGCGATAGGCAACGAATTCACCATTTGGAGAGGGGTGCGATATGAAGGCGTTTTTTCAAACAGACGATGGCTGGGCTGGGCTGATCTTGCGGTTGACGCTAGGACTGGTGATGTTTCCGCATGGCGCGCAAAAACTTCTGGGATTGTTCGGTGGGTTTGGCTTCGACGGCACGATGGGGTTTTTCACCCAGAAGCTGGGGCTGCCCTGGATCATCGCGTTCCTGGTCATCATTGGAGAGTTTTTTGGGAGTCTTGGACTGTTGAGTGGATTTCTGACGAGGTTCAGCGCCGGGTCTTTGATCGTGATCATGCTCGGAGCCATTACGATGGCGCACCTGCCCTATGGATTTTTCATGAACTGGTTCGGGCAGCAGCAGGGTGAGGGCTATGAGTACCATCTGTTGGTGATCGGAATCGCGGCGGCCCTGTTGGTGACAGGCGGCGGCAAGGGATCGATCGACGGGAAATTGGCAGAGCGGTTCTAACGCACAGTCGAAAGGAGCGCACGCGATGTTTGTCGTATTAGGAGCTACAGGCCATACAGGATCGGTTGTCGCGGAGACGTTACTGGCGCACCGCCAGCCGGTGCGTGTGGTAGTGCGTTCAGCGGACAAAGGCGCGGCCTGGAAAACGAAGGGCGCGGAGGTGGCCGTCGCGTCGCTCGATGACGTGCCTGCCATGACGGCCGCGCTTCAGGGAGCCGCAGGCCTGTATCTTTTGGTTCCGCCGAACTACGGCGCGGCGGCCTGGCTGGCGGAGCAACGGCAACGGATGGATCAGGCCGCGCAAGCGGTGAAAGCCAGCGGAGTGCCTCATGTAGTATTTCTCTCATCGGTCGGCGGCCACATGGCGGAGGGCACAGGGCCGATCCGGGCCGCACGCTATGGAGAACAGGCGTTGAGCGCGGTCGCGAGGAACCTCACCATCCTGCGTCCGTCCTATTTCATGGATAATTGGGCGCCGGGAATCGGCATGGCGAAGAGCCAGGGTGTGTTGCCGACATTTCTCGATCCGGCAGCCAAGGTGCCGATGGTCTCGACCAGGGATATCGGCCGTGTGGGGGCTGAACAGTTGATCGCGGGCGGCAAGGGCCGGCAGATCGTCGAACTCTCGGGGCCTGAGGAATATAGCCCGGCAGAGGCCGCCGCGGCCCTGAGCCGGATTCTGGGGAAGCCGGTGTCCGCGCAATTTGCGCCGCTCAGCGCGGTGGTGCCGACGTTCACGTCGTTCGGCCTCTCTGCCGAAGCGGCCGCTTTATTCGAAGAGATGTATGCGGCATTCGCCAAGAAGGCGATTGCATACGAATATCCCGGGCAGCTCGTGCGGGGCACGGTGACGCTCGCCGAGGCGTTGCAAGGGATGGCGTAAGAAGGGAGGGCATGATGGTGACAGAAACGACAACCGCAAAAGCAGTCCTCGGGGTCTATCAACCGGGTTCCGCTCATATGGTCGGCGATGGATTCCCGGTCAGGAATCTGTTTCCGAGCAACGATCTCGATCGAGCGGTGGATCCGTTTCTCATGCTCGACTACGCGGGGCCGCAGTATTTCCAGCCGACCGACCACCCCCGCGGCGTCGGAGAGCATCCGCACCGGGGATTTGAAACGGTGACGATCGTGTATGACGGCGTGCTGGCGCACCGCGATTCAACCGGCAGCGGCGGGGTCATCGGCCCCGGCGATGTGCAATGGATGACGGCGGCGTCCGGCATCGTCCATGAGGAGTTTCACGAAAAAGAGTTTGCGAAGAAGGGCGGCACGCTCCACGCCATTCAGTTGTGGGTGAATCTGCCGCGCGCGTCGAAGATGTCGGCGCCCGGGTATCAGACGATTCTGAAGGCGGATATTCCGTCTGTCGATTTGGATGGGTACGGGACATTGCGAGTGATCGCTGGATCGTATCTCGGGAAGAAAGGCCCGGCCCACACGTTTTCCCCGGTCCAATTGTACGACGTGCAATTGAACGCGGGCGGCCGCGCGCGGCTGACGGTGCCTGACGGCGACACGAGCTCGATCTTTGTCTTGCAGGGCCGCGCGTCGGTGAATGGGTCGCGCGAGGCCGGTGAAGCCGAGCTTATCGTCTGTGAGCGAAACGGCTCGCAGGTCACGATCGAGGCGCAGGAAGACAGCCGGCTGCTGGTCATGAGCGGCACGCCGCTCGATGAGCCGATCGCCCGGTACGGGCCCTTCGTGATGAATACGAAGACCGAGCTGATCCAGGCGGTTCAGGATTATCAGGCCGGGAAGATGGGGCATTTGTCATGAGCGAGCCGGCGCTCCAAATCGAGGTCTATTCCGACGTGGTCTGCCCCTGGTGCTATGTTGGGAAGCGGCGGCTGGAGCGCGCGTTGGATCAAGTGAAAGGCCATGCGGCGGCGCAGGTCGTCTGGAAGCCGTTTCAATTGAACCCGACGATGCCGAATGGCGGGATGGATCGAAGGGTCTATCTCGAAGCCAAGTTCGGGAGCCTGGATTCATTCCGGCAATTGGAGGAGCATGTGCAGGCGGCCGGTGCGTCGGCAGGGATTACGTTTGCGTTCGACAAGATCGCACGGGCTCCGAACACGTTCGCGGCGCACCGGCTGATCTGGTTTGCGGCGCGGCGCGAGTGCCAGAACGCGGTGGTCGATTCGCTCTTTCGCGGCTATTTCGAGGAAGGCGCGGATATCGGATCGATCCCCGCGCTCGCGCAGTTGGCGGAGCGGGCAGGACTGTTGGATGCGGCGCGGTTCCTTCAGAGCGATGAAGGCGTGATGGACGTGAAAGCTGAAGCGGCCGCCGGGCATGCATTGGGCATCCATAGCGTGCCCTATTTCAGGATCGCCGGGACCCGCGCGATCTCCGGCGCGCAACCGGTCGAAGTGTTCGTCCAGGTCCTCGCAGAGGCGGCGGCGGATCGTCCGGAACGAAAGGCAGGTGTGTGATGGCGGTGCAAGTCTATGGGTGCAATCATATCGTGATCGAAGTCACCGACGCCAAGAAGGCCGTGAAGTTTTACTCGGATGTATTTGGCCTCAAGATGCTGAAGGGCGGCGAAGGGGCCGCTTGGTGCCAGCTCGGCGAACATCAGTTCCTGGCGATCTTCGAGGTGGACACCTTGCAACCGGATCGCATGAAACATTTCGGCCTGATGGTTCGCGACGCCAAACAGATCAGAGAAGTGAGACAGAAACTGACGAAGAAGTACAAGCTGAAGATGCAGCCGGGATTCCGCTGCGATTTTCGCGATCCCTGGGGCAATCGCATTCAAGTTGGCGATCTGAGCGATGAGTCGCTCGTATGGTTGCTTCCCTATCGAGAGGTTCAGCAGACGGGCATTACCTTCTCGACCCCTTCGCGCGCCCGGCAAAGAAAGGAACGACAGGATGTCTAATTTAGAGGCAGTGCGGATGCTGGCGAAAGATCTCACCAAGACCTATCCTCGCAGCCCGCGAGAGACGTTGGGAGGCTATGTCATCGGCGCGCGTTGCGCGGACAAGTGCCGGGCGTTTCTTCTGGGCGTCAATGGGGACTACAATTACTGGCCTTGCTCGTTAGCCGGCATGTTGTTCTCGTTCACGGGTATCACGCCGGAGCAATTCAAGGATGTCGTGGCCACCGGAGCGAACGATGAAGAGCTGGCGGCCTGGCTCAAGGCTCATAGCAAGGTGCAGGACCGGACGGCGATCATTCAGTGGAACAACCAAATGAAGGACTTGCGTCTTTCGGAGATGCCGACGCCGGTACAAGCGTATATGGAAGACTACATTGCGCAGTATGTGCCGAAGCACCGCCCCGTCTACGCGTATTTCGATGTGTACGATCTCGAAGAGAAGCGTTTATGACAGACAGATGCGCGGCTGAGGTTCCATTATTCGGAGATGATCGATGAGACTCGATGGAAAAGTGGTCTTGATTGCAGGAGGATCCGGAGCGCTGGGACAGAGCGTCGTTCCAGCCTGCATTCAGGCGGGCGCGCACGTCATCACGGCGGATCGTACCCCATCCTCTAACGTGGTTGGGTGGACCGCGATGAAGGCCGATGTGACGAATGAAGCAGATGTCCGGCGCCTGGTCAGCGACGTGGTCCGCGCGCATGGCCGTCTCGATGCGTTGATCAATTTGGTGGGCGGCTTTTCGATGGGCCGGTTGGAGGAGACGGATGCGGCCTTGTGGCAGCGGATGTTGACCATGAATGCGACCGCGGCGTTTCTCCTCTCGAAGGCCGTGGCGCCGCCTATGGTTGCGCGAAGAGCCGGCCGCATCCTTCATGTGGCGGCCTGGGCGGCGGTCGAACCGTTTCCTGGCGCGGCGGCTTATATTGTCGCCAAGTCGAGTCTGCTCGCTTTGATTCGTGTGTTGGCGCTGGAGATGAAAGGGTCTGGGGTCACGGTCAACGGGGTCCTGCCGACGACGATCGATACTCCGGCGAATCGGCTGAGCATGCCGGAGGTGGATCCCTCCACGTGGGCGAAACCGGAATCCATCGCGAAGGCGCTGGTCTTTCTCGCCTCGGACGAGGCCGGCGAGATCAGCGGAGCCGCCATCCCAATCGGGACTCCTGGCGCGGTCAAGGCCGCAGGGAAGGCATAGATAGATTGAGAGGTGACATCATGCAAGATCGTACGAAAGAGTATCTGAATCAGCTTTCCCAGGCGTTGTTGCGCCTGCATAAGGCCTTGTTGGACGGTGAGCGGGTGATGTACGAGCGGGTGCATGGACGGATCCAGACCAACGGCGCGTTTCTTCAGCTGGTGTTGGGAGATGCGTGGTTTGCCTGGTTGCGGCCGCTGTCTCAGTCGATGGCCCAGCTCGATGAGCTGGATGGGAAGAAAGAGGAATCGGACCCGGCGGCAATCCGCGTTCAGGTAGAGTCCGTCCGGACGCTCCTGACACCGTCGGAATCCGGAGACGGCTTCGGCCGGCATTATTATGATGCTTTGCAACGAGACCCGGATGTGGGATTGGCCCATGCGGCAGTCCGGGCGCTCTTGAATGCCACCGTTCCGAATAAGCCCTGAACGGAATTGAGGGACATTGCTGTGGCGTCTTTCTCACTCAGCGCGGCAATCGTTCGAAGGAGCATGCTATGAAAGCGCACTATCTTGGCCACGTCGTGTTTTATGTGAAGGATCTGCAACGGTCGCTCGCCTTCTATCGGGATCTCCTGGGCTTCAAGGA
>JADLEJ010000048.1 GCA_020846195.1 Nitrospira sp. | reverse complement strand
TAGGCACCAAGAACTCAATCCAGGAATCTAGAGGCTGCCTATAGAAGGGACGGCTTACGTTGAGATTCCATTGGTCTTTGTCATAATTTTTACTTCCGAAATGTAATAAGAATTGGTTGGTCGGACAGGATCGGTCGCGATGACGGCATAGCCGGCATTGGTGAGAATGGCTTCTTGCAATTCTTGTGTTTTGCAGAGTTGGCGTGCGGCGCGCAGGTGCTCGATGATGCTGGCGCATCCGGTGAGGAAGGGAGTGAGAAATGCCACGATACTGTCCGAGTAGCCATCGGGACGGTTCGCGATTCCGATCATGCCGATGAGCCGGTCGCCGCGGCGAATCGGCAGCCCGAGGAAGGCCTGTGTGGAGGGTTTGCGGGGGGGCTGTCCTCCTTGCCCTGGCTTTTTTGTTGAAAGGGTGTTGGCGATGACCGGCTGGCGAGTTTCTAGGACTTGGCTGCAGAGGCGGTTGATCTCGACGCAGGCGTCAGTCGATGGCGGTGCTTCGTAAAAAGCCTGAGCATGATCGTTCCAGGCAATCTCGGTGGCGGCATGGGGCTGGAGATGAGGGGTGCCGTCGGGAGCGTGCTGGATCTCGCCGATGAATCCACATTGCGATTGCGTGAGGCTGAGACAGCTGCTCAGGAGCCCGGCAAACACATCGTGGGCGGAGTGGCTTGAGATGAGGTGTGCCTGGGCATTGGCGATTGCCGCGGTGAGGGCTTGCGAACGGGCAATGGTCTCCTCGGTCTGCTTGCGCTCGAGTTCGGCCGATGCGCGGGCGGCGAAGACTCGCAGCAGCGCCGCGGCCGGACCGATGTCCGTAATCGGCCGGCGAAACAGAGCCAGCAGGATGCCGCGAGTGCGGCGATTCGAGTCGATCAGCGGAATGCCGGTATAGGCTTGGATCTTCAGATCCTCCAACATGAGGTCCTGGGGGAACAGATGGGCGACCTCGCTGGTATAGGCGCAGTAGGTTTCCTTCAGCATGACCTGGCTGCAGGGCGTGCCGGCCAAATCGTAGTCGAAATTGTCCCCCCGTTTGCCCTCAGCGGCCACGGCCAGCGTGCGGATGCGGTCGGCCTGCTCGTTTGCGAATTGGCCGATGACGACGTATTCCGCCTGCAGGGCGGCGGCCAGATGGGTCACCAGAGAGTGGAAGAAACTGTCGCCGACGGCAGAGGTAATACCTTGAATGAGATGTTCGTGGGCCTCTTGTTCCTGCTTCTGTCCGGTGAGATCGATGTGCGATCCCGCCATGCGCACGGGTTTGCCCTGTTCATCGAGAATCGAGACTCCGCGGGCCAGGATCCACCGGTAGGTGCCGTCCTTGTGGCGGAGCCGGTGTTCGATTTCATAGACGCTGGTTTGCCCGGAGAGGTAGGCGTCGATGACCGCCAGGACATGCGTGCGATCTTCGGGATGGAGGCGGTCTTGCCATTCCTCGATCCGGCCTTGCAGTTCATGTTCTTCATAGCCGAGCTGTTGTTTCCAGATGGGCGAAAAGTAGACTTCATTCGTGCGCAGATTCCAGTCCCAGATGCCTGCTTGTGAACCTTGCACCGCCAGCTCAAACCGTTGCTGGATTTCCTTCAGCGCCGCCGTGGCGGCGATTCGATCGGTGATGTCCTCCGTCGTTCCGACATGCCCGACGATATGCTGGTTGTCGTTGCGCAAGGGGCGTGAGCGGGAGTGGACCCAACGGATGGTTCCGTCCGGCCGCTGCATCCTGAACTCAAGAGAAAAGTCTTTGCCCGCTGCCGTGGTGTGCTTCCAGGCGGTGAAGACCTTCTGGCGATCCTCTTCAAGAATGGCGTCAGTCCAGCCGTGGCCCAGGCTTTTTTCGAGACCCTGCCCGGCGATCGCTTGCCATGTGCCATTAGTGTAAAGGCAGTTGCCCTCCGCATCGGTTTCAAAGATGCCGACTGGCGACGTCGCTGAAAGTGCTTCGAAACGCGCGCTTTGCTCCTGCATCTCCTGGCTGCGCCTGATGGCGTCCGCCAAACTGGCTTCGAGACGATGGGATTGGACTTCGACCGCTTGTTCCTGCACGGCCAGAATTGCGTCGAGAGTGGACCCTCGGTCCTGCAAGGCGGTGGGAGAGTCTGTTTCTTTTGCGCGAGGCGTTCCTGGGCCGGTGGGAGTCGGAAGAATCAGCTGGTCATGCTCGAACGGTGCCAGTGCCAGGTTGGCAGAGAGCGCAAATGTTTTGGAGAGATCGGCGGTGTCCTTCGTAACGGTGACTTTGGCAAAGAGGATGATGGCGACGAGCTCGCCGGTCGGCAAGAGGCCGCCGCATCCGAAGACGGACCGCACTCCGAAGGGAACGACGAAGTCCTTCTGCCCCGGCACATAGGGGCTGCCCAAGGCATCGGGAACATGGAATGCGTTGAAGGTTGTGGCATATTGGTCGGTCAGCAGAGAAGACCCGATATTGTCGAGGAACGGCAGATCGATATGAAATTGCGCGAAGAGCTGAGAAAACATCGGCAGCTTCGCCAGGGCGTTGGGGTCGGCCAGCGGAATGACTCGGAAGCGGCTGGACTGAGCCGGGTTGTTCCAGCCTGGGACCGCGCCGGTACTGCCGAGCAAGGTCAGGCATTTCATGTTGGGGTTGTCGGGCGTGCCTTCCAGCCGTGCATCGACCAGAGCTTGCAGATCCGGGCCAAGCCGATTGTAAGGTTGCGTTTTGAAGAGCCGCACGAGGGCGCAGGCCGGGGTTTCTTCCGGTCCGGTCGTGAGGTTGGTATACAGATACCGTGTGATCCGGTCTGCGACGGCTTCGATAGAGGACGCGCCGGTGCCGAGTTGCCGCAAGGCTGCACTGCAAGCGGTCATGTCTTGGAGGCGAAATTGAGATAGATCGAACATGGCTTCCTCGAGGCGAATGGAGATGGGCTGGTCTGGGGCCCCTCGCCTGTGTCGGATGCCGGAGGAGGAAACTTAATGCGGGAAATCCGGTTGGGCTGAATAATGGGACGGGGCTGCGAACAGTGATGTGCGGCAGCACGTTATCGGTGCGCTGGGGAGATTCTTGAGATCAAGGTCTGTCCCGTGCGCCGGAGTCGGTGTGCGTCAGGAGGATTTCGAGGCCAGCGGCGGCAGAGACCCTTTGAAGCTCCCGGCGTACATGGCGGCGACTTGGGAGCGCCGTCCGATTTGGAGCTTGGAGTAGATGTTGGCGAGATAGTTCTTGACGGTTTTCTCGCTCAGTTCCAATCGGTGGGCGATTTCTTTGTTGGTGAGGCCTTCGGCGACGAGCGGAAGGATGCGTTGTTCCTGGGGAGAGAGCAGCGATCGTTTGGACGGTCCTGGCCCGGGCGACAGGCTTTTCAGCCAGGACAGGGTATGCGTGGTCAGCCGGGGATCTATCAGGGGCTGTCCGGATGCGACCGTTTTGATGGCTTTAACCAGCCCGGCGGACGCAATGTCCTTCAGGAGATAGCCCTGTGCTCCCGACAATACCGCTTCGAGCACAGTGTGTTCGTCGGCGAAGCTGGTCAAAAATAAGATGCGCGTCTCCGGGCGCGCGGAGAGGATATCTCGGGCGGCATCGATGCCGCTGCCATCGGGAAGCCGGATATCGAGCAGCACCACGTCCGGTTTTGCGCGGCGGCATTGAGCGATGGCGTCCGCTTTGCTCCGGGCTTGACCGACGACTTTCATGCCCGGGGTCAGGTCGAGCACGGCGCTGAGCCCGATCCGGACAACCTCGTGGTCGTCGACGATGAGCAGCCGAAGGGGCGACGGTTTTGCTTTAGCGGCCATGCGGACCTCCAATTGGGATGTCGATGGTGATGCAGGTGCCTTGTCCTGGGGCGCTGTCGAGGGTGAATTGCCCGCCGATGGTTTTGGTCCGCGCCGCCATATTGGCCAGGCCGTGGCCACGGCGGCGCGTGCGGCCGGGGTCGAAGCCTTTCCCGTCATCGGCGATGCGCAACCGGATGACGCGGTCGGTTTTCGTGAGGCCGACAGAACGGTGTGCCGCGCCGGCATGGCGGATGCTGTTGCTTAAGGCTTCCCGCGCGATGTTCAGCAGTTGCTCGCCGAGCGCTGGAGTAATGGCGGCGAGTGCGCTGGGATCGAGGTCTCGCTCGGGCGCGGTGCGCGTTTCCGACGAGCAGGAGGCGATCAGCTGGTTCAGCGCCACGGTGAAATCCAGTGCGGGGGCCGCCCGACGGCTAAGGTCGGTGATGAACTGCCGGACTTCCAAGACGAGATGGTTCAACTGCCGGATGGCGTGGGTGACATGCTGCTTGGATTTGCGCGGGGCTTTCTCCGCCAGCAGTTTGCCGGCTTCGAGTTGCATGCCGACGGCATAGAGCGATTGGAGAATATTATCGTGCAGATCCTGGCTAATGCGCTCGCGGTCGGCGAGCGCCCGCTTGTGATCGGTAATGTCTTCCGCGACGGCGAGCAGCAGCGGCGCATTGTATCCGCCAACCGCCAGGCCGCTCGCCCGCATGGAGATCCAAATGATTTCGCCGTTCTTCCGGACATAGCGTTGTTCGCAGGTGTAGTCGCTCCGCTGCCCCGAGAAAAACTCCTCGATCAACTGCATGCTGTTCGACAGGTCGTCGGGATGGGTGTAGAGCGCGTAGGTGCTGCCGGTCACGTCTTGATCGGAATAGCCGGTCAGCGTGCAAAAAGCCTTGTTGGCGCTAAGAACGCGCTTGTCGGTGCCGACGATGACCAGTCCCACGGGCGCCTCGGCGACGAAACGCTTCCAGCGCTCTTCACTTTCCCGCAGGGCCGCTTCGGCCTCCTTCTTTCCCGTGACATCCGTGCCGACGGTGAGGATGCAGCGAGTGCCGTTGAGGTCGATCAATTCACTGGAAATGAGGCAGTGCCGCATGTGGCGGTCTTTGGTCTGGAAGCTGAACTCCGCGCCCCGGAGGGTGCCGGTTGCCAGGAGCTGTTCGACGAATCGTGTCCGGTCTTCCGGGTTCGGCCAGAGCTCGATGGCAAGGGTCGTGTGTCCGACTGCTTCGTGGCGTTGAAATCCGAAAAGCTGTAGCGCGGTGTCGTTGACTTCGATGCAGCGGCCGGTCGCCAATTCGGTAATTACGACGGGATGCGGACTCGACCGGAAGGCGATTTGGTAGCGTTGTTCGCTGAGGCGGAGGGCCTGTTCGGTTTGCTTGCGGGCGGTAATGTCGCGTGTGATGGACAGCTGCACCATGGCTCCGTCGGCGGAATTGCGCAAGGGCACGGCATGGGTCTCCATCCAGCGGCGAGTCCCCCGCAACCCTACGATTTCGTATTCCAGCGATTCTTTCTTTCCCTGGCAGACCCGTTCATTCATGGCCCGAAAGGCTGCGCGATGAGGTTCGGCGACAATCGAATAAACGCATTGGCCGAGCACGGTTTGCATATCGTCGGCCTCGATCATGGCCAGTCCGGCGGGGTTCATTTGGAGCAGTATGCCGTCAGCGGTCATCAGCTTGACGCATTCCGGCGAAGTCTCGATGATGCTCTTTAAGTGCTGCTCGCTCAGATGCAGGGCTTCGGCCGAGCGTTTGAGCTCTGTGATGTCGCGGACGACGCAGGCCACGGTCGCCGGGGTGCTGGCGCTCGCGGGGATGCGGCTGAGGACGGCGGAGAAATGCCGAGGGTGCCCATGAATCGCCAGGGAATATTCGATGGTTTCCGGCTGTCCTGAGTCGAGCACACGGGTGAGGCTGTGGCCGTACCGCTCGCCCGCCTCTCTTCCGTGTATGTCGGCCAGTGTTTTCCCGACAATGTCTTCTTTCGGCCAGAGGAGGAGGTTCTCGTTTCTGGTCCACACATTTAAATAGGTGCCATGACCGTCGAATTCAAAGGCGAGGTCGTCGAGCGCGTTTAAGAAGGAACGGAGCCGTTCTTCACCGTGCCGGCGCGCATCTTCCGCCCGGCGGAGATCAGACTGATCGACATAGAGGCCGACCACGGTCGAGAGCTGGTCGTTGGAGTTTTCGATGAACACGGGCCACAGCAACAGGTCCAGGATTTTCCCGTCTTTCCGCTGCCGGCGGAGCGAGAGCGGGCCGCGGATTCTGTGGTGCGTGCCATGGCTCCAAATGGTATCGGCTTCTGTCTCCTGACCAGGGGGGACATACGGAAGTTCCCGGCCCAGGACTTCTTCCTCGCTCCACCCGAACAGTTTGGTGGCGGCCTGGTTCCAGCTCGTGACCCGCGCTTCGGCATCCAGGCTGATGATCGGCAGAGGAGATTCCTGCACCAGCGTATGCAGGAGTTGCAGGGTGGCGTGTAATTGCCGATCTCGATCTCGGATGAGCTCTTGTGTCTGCCGTTGGTTGGTAATGTTTTCACAGACGATGAGAATAATCGGGCTTCCGTCCGGCCCGGTGATCGCCCGCGCCCGTTCCTTGACCCAGAGGCGTTGTCCGCCCTTTCGCACTTTCTGGATTTCCCAGTCGAAGGTTCGCTCCGGGCTCTGTGAGCAGATGCGCAATTGTTCCAGTACCGTCTGGCGATCGGCGTCTTGGAACACGGCGAGTACCGATTGCCCGACTAATTCGTCCGCGCGATAGCCCAATTCTTCCGCCCCGAAGCGGTTGACGGAGAGGACCGTGCCGTCAGGCGTCAGCGTGAAGTACATGGTGGGGTTGTGTTCGTAGAGGGCCTGGTATCGCTGTTCGCTCTGTCGCAGCGTTTCCTCGGTTCGGAGGCGCTCTAATTCAGCGGTGGCGCGCTCGGAAAAGATTGTGATAATGGCGCTCCCCTGGCTGGGATCGAAGCGGAATGGGCGCACATCCATGACGCACAGATGGCCAGTTGGCTGGCCAGCGCTGTTGAGCAGGGGGACGCCCAGATCACTTTCGATGTTGCGCGCGACGAGGTACTTATCGTGCGGGAATTTCTTCTGGACATCGCGAGGGATGAATACGAGACCTTCTTGGAATACCTGTTCGCAGGGGGAATCGTGCAGCGCATATTCAATGGACTTAGCCGCTTCCCCTCGGCACCACCCGGCTGCGGTTCGAACCCGATCTGTCCTTCCCGGGACGAATTCGGTGACGAATGCGTACGGCACCTGCAAGATGCTGGACAATTGCTGAACCATTTGCTGGAGGAACTCCTGCCCCGTGGCAGCGGCGGTGCTGAAGGCCAGGGTTTTCAGCGCGTGATCCATCCATTTCCGCTCGGCAGATTCCCGTTCCAGTTCCTCGACGCGCGCACGGAGGCTGGTCAGCTCGTCTTCTGGGGAGAGGGCGATGCGGGTATCTGAGGTTGCGGAAATGACGTCAGGCGGCCTGTTTATCATAGCCTTCTTAGGGGGGTGGCTCCATCCGTGCTTTCTTTCCCCTTGATCCACGCGGTGAGGAAAAGAGCGAGAGCCCTATTTAGATGTAAGCATAGGGCCTAAGGCCTATGAAATTCTAGAGGGAGAAGGTCTTTAAATGAGCGAATTGTCCAGGATTTAGAAGCGGGAGTCTTGGGATGAGGTCCGCGTCGTTCGGATATACCAGCTAACGGCTTCTGTACGCCGTTTGACTTGCAATTTGTCGAAGATGTTGGCGAGGTAGTTTTTGACGGTCTTATCGCTTAAGCGGAGGTCGACCGCGATTTCCTTGTTGGTCTTGCCTTCGGCGAGCAGCGGTAGAATGGCGCGCTCTTGAGGGGAGAGACGGGTCAGGCTGTCCGGGAAATGACCGGCGGCTGCGTGGGATCGGTCGCGAATCCAATGCAAGGTTTGCTGCGCTACACGCGGGTCCAGATACCCCTGTCCGTTTGCGACGGTGCGAATAGCGTCGATCAGGTCCTGCGTGCGGACATCTTTCAAGGCATAGCCATGGGCCCCGCTCTGAACCGCGTCAACCACCATCGTGTCATCCGAAAAGCTGGTCAGCATCAAAATGCGGGTGGCCGGCGTCGTCGCGAGGATCTGGCGGCAGGCGTCGATTCCTGACCCATCGGGCAGTTTGACATCCAGCAGGACGACGTTGGGCTTCAGGCGGGCCGTCTGAGCGACCGCCCCCGTGGCTGAGGTGGCCTCTCCGACGACGTGGATATCTGGCTCAAGCTCCAGGAGCGTTCGGAGTCCTTGCCGGACCACTTCGTGATCGTCGACGATGAGGAGTGTCGTGCGTGCGTGCTTCATACAGACGTTAAAATCGGCTCGAGTGTAAATTCCGCAGTGATCCGCATTCCGCGGCCTGGTCTCGATTGCAACCGCAAGCGGCCGCCAAGTTTTTTGGCCCTGGCCTCCATATTCATCAGGCCATAGCCTTTCGGGCCTGAATCGGTCACGAGAAACCCTTTGCCGTTGTCGCGAATACTGACCCTGATTTTGCCTTTGTGCGTGCGGACGGTCACGTCGATGTGCGTCGCCTCCGCATGGCGGACGCAGTTGCTTAAGGCCTCGCGGACGATGTTCAGCACTTCCTGCTCTTCTTCGCTCGTCAGCACATCGAGCGAAGACGGCTGCAAGCCCAGCGACACCGTCACCCCGCCGATCCGTTCGTAGCTGCCGGCCAGATTGCGCAGCTCCTCATTCAGATTGACCCCCTGAATCGATCCGTCGGCGAGCCCCTTGATCAAGCCGCGTACCTCGTGGATCAAGTGGTTCAGCTGATCCACGGCATGCGCGTAGGCGGGGTCGGCGCCGGGCTGCGGCGACACGCCGGTGCGGCGGGACGTTTCAAGGCCGAGGCCGATGGCATAGAGCGACTGCAAAACAGAATCGTGCAGGTCGCGGCTGACTCGCCCGCGATCTTCCAACAATGCGCTGAGCCGCTCTTCGGTTGCGCGCAGAGACACAATCAGGTCGCTGGAGGAGCGCGGAACCTGGCGGATCGTTGTGTGTGTGCGATTCGCAGCCTGCAGAGGGGAGGGTTTTGCCTCCAGTTTTTTCTGGTCCGAGCGGTGAATGAGGCGTAACCGTTGGGAGTTGTTCTCCATAATCAGATCCCTCGCAAGAGATGAGCGCTACGGTGGCTTCTCTAGGCTGTATGATCGATGCCGTAATTGCCCGGTATCATAAAAGGATTGGGAGGGGAGATGTCACCTGGCGTACCCGCCAGGGTGGGACGAAGCTCAGTGCGTACGGTCAGTGCTGGTACTGGCGACGGGGCGGGCATGAAATCTATGACAGGCAGCCCGCGAATGCGTCTGTCGCCAGGCACCGTGTACCTGTCCATGCCCATGCCGGGTGTCAGGAGGCAATAAGCCCCGCTCCCAACGCCCGCGCGACGGCTTGTGTGCGAGAGGTGACATCCAGCTTCTCGAAAATGCCGCCGACATGAAAGCGGACGGTTCGCTCGCTTAGCTCAAGGATTTGAGCAATTTCCCAGTTGGTTTTCCCTTCTTTCATCCAGAGCAGCACGGTGAGCTCCCGGGGCGACAAGTGGCAGGAGTTGCCTGGTATGTGTGAATGGCTCGGTTTTCCGTCGAGCCGGGCGTGCATTTTCTCGACGCAAGCAAAGAAATAGCCAACAACATCATCGTGTGGAGAGTGGCCGCGTCGTGTCGGTGCGTCAGCCGCCTGGTGCTTGCCAGAAGCTCTGCGAGGGGCGATCTTGTGCTGGAGGCTGGACAGTGCGGCCCCGATCCGGTCCATGTCTCTTTTTCTCTCTGCGTCAAGTATTTGGTGCATGAGGGACAAGGCGGCAAGCAGTTCTTCTTTAGAGAGAGTGCCAAATACATCCGTCACAAGAGAGTGAGAGTTTTCGTCAGAGGTTGTCCTGCGGTGTTTCATGGGCGCCCTCGTTTCTTTAAGGCATGCATTGAAATGTATCTATTTCGAAGTCAGGAGCCTAAGCGGCAATTGCTGGTAGCCGTAAACCATCAGGCTTGTTGTTTGACGAATTGCTGGTATGTTGCCTCGTTGCATCACAGGAAAGCGGTCCAGCAGTGCATTGAGCGTAATAGATGCTTCGGCGTGGGCAAGTGGAGCCCCCAGGCAGTAGTGAATGCCCATGCCGAAGGCCACGTGATTGCGTAAATCACGGTCTAATCGGAACTCATCGGGATTGGGAAATTCTGCTGGGTCGCGGTTTGCCGCGCCATAGTAAATAGTGACGAGGGATCCTTGTGGAATCGAGACGCCCGATAACTCCGTGTCGCGCGTCGTTATGCGGGACAGGCGCTGGAAGGGACTCTCGATCCTGAGGGTTTCGTTGATCACGCTATCGACCAGGCTTCGATCTGCTCGCAGCTGCTGCCAGAGATCAGGGCGGTCGACCAGGATTCCGAGCATATTGCCGATCAGGTTGGTAGTTGTTTCATTTCCAGCGATCAAGGCCAGCATGCAAAATCCGATGATTTCAGTGTCTGCAAGTGACTCCCCATCGACATTGGCTTCGACCAAGGCGGTAATGAGGTCTTCCGCGCCCTCTGTTCGTCGTGCGGCCGCCATCTGTCCGAAATAAGCCATCATCTCCTGATTGCTCTTCGCACGTTCTTCTGGAGTCATCGAACTGAATGCGAGAAATGTGTCGCTCCAAAGCTTAAACCTGACGTAATCCTCTCCCGGAATGCCAAGCATCCTGGCGATTACTCTGACTGGAAGAGGAATCGCATAGTCCTGCATGATGTCGGATTCTTTGGACACGGCCATATGGTCGACCAATTCATTCACGACGGTCGCGATCCAGGGCTTCAGTGCCTCGATCCGTTTCAGCGTGAACGCTTTGTTGACCAAGTGGCGAAAGCGAGTGTGACGAGGAGGATCATCGTGAATGAGCGCGAGCCGGGGAACGACTTTCCCTGCGAGTGAATGACTCGATGCGAAGGTGTCATGGTTCCGTAAAGCTCCGTACACATCGGCATATCTCATTAAGGCCCAGGCGCGGATCGGCTCGTTGATGCCGGCTACGGCTCCTGCAGGGAGAAAGACGTAGTTCAGCGGTGAGTGCTCTCGCAACTCATGATAGTAGGGGTATGGGTTGGCGATGACACTTGGGGTTGAAAGTTGATCGGCACTGATCGGCAGCGTGGTCATGACGCGATCCTCCCTCTATGCAAACGGGCTAGCTCTGAACGCATGAGTAATTTCTGTGTTCCATACTCACCGGATCAAATCCGCACTCGGAGGCTTTGCCAACGCGGGAGCGGCCATGGGCTCGTGGTAGAGCGCGCCCATGCCGTCGTGCGCCAACGTATCTCGAGATGCGGCAACGTCGACACCGGATACGGCGATGACGATGTTCTTGCCTCCAAATCCGAAACTATTGACCAATGCGCGCGGCATCGTCCGTGGCCGCCCAATACACGCGACATAGTCCAGATCGCATTGTGGATCTGGCTGGGTGAGATGCAGCGTCGGCGGGATGAACTGATGTTGGAGCGCAAGGACGGTTCCGATGAGCTGGAAGGCGCCACTTGCGGCAAAGGCATGGCCCAGTGCCGACTTAAACGAGCTAATGGGAACTCGATAGGCTTGCGATCCCATCGCCGCCTTGATCGCCATGGTTTCGATCAGATCGAGTTCAACGGTTCCCAGGCCGCAGGCGTTGATGTAGTCCACCTCTTCGGGAAACCAATGGGCGGCTGACATGGCTCGTTCAATCGAGCGGCGGTGTTCTTTGCCGCTTTCTTCCGGGCGTGCCATGGAGAACGCGTCGGTGGTAAAGGCCCAGCCTTCCAGTTCGGCATAGATCCGCGCGCCTCTCCGTTCGGCATGCTCGGCCTCTTCTAAAATGAAACAGCCGGCACCCTCGCCTAAGACGATGCCACAGCGTGTTTGATCGAAGGGGCGGGGAAGGTTGCGGATGGTGCCGCCATGGTCTGGCGCCAGAGTGCGCCCGGCATCCATGGCGGAGAAAATGGTGGGATGCAGCGGCGCTTCGGCGCCGCCGGCGATGACGATATCGACGTCATGGCTTCGAATCAGATCGTAAGCGCGCCCGATGGCATTCGCCGTGGACGAGCATCCGATCGAGTAGGTTTCGCATTCGCCGTGTGTTCCCATGGCGATAGAGACTTCCGCCGACACGGCGTTTGGAAATGTGGTGGTCATGGTGAAGGGATTCGTATGCTTGTATTGCTTCGCGAGCATCGAATCGTGGGCTTCAAAGGCTTCCTTCAATCCGCCGACCGATGTGCCGAAGCACACGCCCACACGATCCCGATCCTCCTGGTCCAAGTCGAGCGCGGCATCCCGGCCGGCCATGAGTGCGGCCGCCACGGCGAATTGCGAGACACGGCCCATGCGCCTGGCTTTCTTGGGCTGGATGAAATCGGTCGGGTCGAAATCAGAGATTTCCCCGGCGAGAGAAGCATTGAAGGGCGATGTGTCGAAGCTGGCGATGGGCTTGATGCCGCTTTCTCCGCGGCTCAACAGATGCCAAAACATATCCAGGTTGCATCCGAGCGGCGACACAACTCCTAATCCGGTAATGACGACGCGCCGACGGTGTGTCATGAGAGCACCTCCTCGTGCATCTCCGACATGGCAGCGCCTTCATCGAGATGACTCTGATGCCATGCGGCGAAATGATCGCGATGCGCGTGAGGGACCGAATCCTGCGGGTAAAACTTGTCGTAGAATCCCACGTCCACATGATGAGCCTGGAACGCAATGACGGTTTTGAAGGCATCGGCGTGAGCGGGGAACCGCCCGTAGGTGCGATAGACATAATTGCAGAATTCGATCACGGCCTCGATCGTGCGTTGTTCGTGCGGCACGATTTTCGATCCGCCGTCAGGGTTCAACCATGGCCGGCTTGTAGGGGTGGCGTAAATGCCGCCGAGTCCGAACTTTGAGTCGACCAGGCTGAGCACGGCTTCTTCAATCGAAGAAGTGAACGGCGGGCAGGGTCCTTCCCAGAGACCGGCGAGCCCGACCGGGTTTGCACGCACTCCCGCCACCGTCGAGGGTTGAAAGATGAACCCGAGGCCTGAAAAAATCTGCGGCTCAAGCCCAAGCAGATGCCGGCCGCTGCCGACACTTTGAATGCCGCCGCCAAGGCCGATCGCCTGAGTCATCAAATACAGGTTTTGACAGACCAACCCTTGTTCCTGCAGGGCGGTGTCGTTGATCGCTGCATCGAGGTCTCGGAGCGTCATGACGCGATTCGTGGAGGGATCGTCGTGGAGGTGGCCGCCACGACTGCGGCGAAAGGCATCCAGCCCGCACCCGGCGTTTCCATTGTCGGTGTCGACGAAAAAGTAGCCGTATTCTTCACTTAAGAGAACCAGCAGAAGATTCAGGTAGACCCGCGCCACTTCCGTGACAGGAAGCATGTAGAGGGTCCCTGGGCGGTTGGTGTACCACTGATTGAACGAGAGCATGTACGGCATCCGGCGCGGAATCTCGAGCCGGCGCTGCTGGAGCGTGATGAGATCGGGTGGAATTCCGCTTTCCGGATGAGACACGGACGAAGCGAAGTAGACGCCTTCATCGTCGGTAATAAAGAGCTTGGTGGTATTGGCGGCGCAAGCGCTGGCGACAGTCCGCCCCTGGAAGTTCATGATGGCCATTCCCTGGCCATCTTCACGGCTTGTCCGGCGGGCGTATTGCATGTCGGCGAGATGTTTCCCAGTCTCTCCGACGCCGGCGTAGAGGAGATACCGGACCTCTTCTTGGCTCAGTGGGATCGGCGGCATGGTGCTTCGATAGCGGAGAGGTCCCCCAGGAAGTTCCATCCCGCACCCGAACCGGCGCGTTTTCCGTTGCTCTAAGAGATCGAGCAACGTATGGACTGCAGCAGATTTCGCAATCTGACATTCAGCGGTAATCATGGGGTGCCTCCTTGGTTAAGGAGGAAGATAGGGGAAGTGCGACAAGAAGGGACCTACCCGGATGGGTAGGTCCCTTTCAGCGTGAAATGTCTACTAAATGGGAGTGGTCTGAATGCTAAATGATATCCGGAAAATATTTGGAGTTGAATGAATCGTTTGATTGATATAGGGGGGGAGAAGGGACGGAGGATTTGTTTCGCAGCCTAGTAGGCTCAGGATATGTGAGTGGTCCTGAATCGAGCTAATTCAAACCTGACATATTTTCGTATTCTGTGCGAAGCGGGAGGAATTATTTCAAGAACGCTACCACGGCCTCAGTGGGGTGGTTTGACCGTGGAGAGTGAGTTGTAAAAGGTGCGAAAATGAGAGTCGGTCTGTATCGAACAAGTGTTTAATGCAGGAATAGAGGGGCGTTATCAAGTTTGGGGGAGGTGACGATCTTGAGGGAATCTGATCAGGTCATACCCGAATGAAGTGAGCTAGCCCTTGTCTTCAGATGGATCAGTGAACTGAATTTCTGTGGAAGCATATTGCCACTGTGCGACTGCGGACCACCGATTTTCCACTCCTCCGAGTTTCTGATAGATGTTTTTGAGGTGAAACTTAATAGTGTTCAGGCTTACTTTCAGAATCATGGAGATTTCCCAGTTTGTTTTCCCTTCCGCAACCCATCGCATAATTTCTTCTTCTCGTGCAGTCAGATCCACCCGCTTGGTCGATGGATGAGGCCCCTGAGCCCACGTCGTTGCTCTCATGTAGGCTAAATGAAAATGCGGTGCCAGAATTTGCATCATGCTTCGAAGCTTCCAGATTTGGCGCTGATCGAAATTGCTGAGAGCAAAATATGTACATGTGCCAAGGACTCCGCGAACGCCGACAGACAGGCAGGTCTTCACTCCGAAATCAAGCTTCAGGCTTGTCACTTCTCTTGGAATGATGATCTCGGGCGAATCTTCGCTTGAGACGGTTCCAATCTGAGTGCGATCAAGGAGTTGGATGGAGGGGTCCGTGACAAAACCTTGGGAGACATAGAGTTCGTTAAGTTCTTTGTCATAGGATGTGTAGGCAACGTGCAAGGCATGCTTTTGAGTATTATAAGAACCGCACGCGGCGAACTGATGTGGAATTAACGGAGCCACAGCTGAGACAAGGGCTGGTAGGTGATCGCGATTCTGTACGCCTCTGAGCTGGTGCATGATTTCAGCCAGATGCTGAAATTCCTTGCGGGACGGGTACTGAAGGCTTTCAGGGCCGCGAAAAATCACTACGCTACCTTTGTGTTCTGAGGGTCGATCATGTTCCTCTGCCTGGTGAGGTGAGGAATTTCTGACAGATACGATATCGACAGCGAGCTACGCTCGGGGAGTATTTTGCCCCCTTGCCGTGGTATTGGGGGGGGGATATAAGGCTCTTGAGCCCTCATACCGATTCAACCACAAAGAGGAAATGCACTGATTGATAGTCGTAGTAAAGCATATTGGAATGGACGAAATCTACCCTGCTTTCCAGAGCTGGCGGATGAGCGTCTCTGATAGGGTGGGAGGGAGTGTACTATTCGGGCAAGGTCGCACGGATTTTGAGGATAGCTTCTGCGGAGAGTCCTGCGGCATGAAGTTTTTCGTCGGTGGCCTGAGTAATCGCCGTGAGGCTCCCGAATTCCTTGAGCAGCTTGGTTCGGCGAATCTCTCCTATTCCGATGATCTCGTCCAATTTAGAGGCGGTGAAGGCTTTGCCGCGGAGCTTGCGATGATAGCCGATGGCGAACCGGTGGGCTTCGTCACGGATGCGCTGGACGAGGTGCGTGGCCGGGGCGTTCGGCCTGAGTAGAATGGGATTTTTACGCCCAGGCAAAAAGATGCGCTCGTTTTTTTCTCCACGGGCCTTGGCCAATCCCATAATCGCTTGATCGCGGTGGCCGGCCTGTTTCAGTCCTTCCATGGCGGCAGCCAGCTGCCCTAAGCCGCCGTCGATCAGAATCAGGTCCGGTCTGGCGAGATGCTCCGTGTCTCCATACCGCCGCGCCACGACTTCCTGCATGCTCGCAAAATCGTTCGCGCCGATGACGGTCTGAATTTTAAAGCGGCGGTAATCCGCTTTCTTCATCTGGCCGTCTTCCCACACGACCATTGAGGCAACCGACTGGTTGCCCATGGTATTGGAGATGTCGAATCCTTCGATGCGCCGGGGAGCCTTTTCCAGATGCAGGAGTCGCTTTAAATCTTCGACGGCCTGCCGGTCGAGTGCTTCATCGCGTAGATGGTTAGCCGCTGAGGCTGCTGCATTTTCTTCGGCCAGCAGAACCAGTTGGTGTTTCGTCCCGCGTTCCGGGGCGAGCACCTTCACGCCGGAGCCTCGTTTCTCGCTCAGCCATTGCTCGATGATTGCCGCGTCGGCGAGTGCGGTGGGCACCAGTAGTTCTTTGGGAGGCTGGCCGTCTTTGTTGTAAAACTGCTCGATGGCGGACCGGACCAGATCCTCGTCGCTGACATCGGCCGACTGCGGCCAGAAGAAGTCTTTCCGCCCAATGAGCAGGCCGCCCCGCACAAAGAGCAGCTGCAAATCCACGGCAGTGCCTTGTCGCGCCAAGCCGATCACGTCTTGGTCCGCCGAGGCCGTTTGGGTGATGCGTTGCTTCTCTAGCGTGCGTTCGATCTTGAAGAGCCGGTCGCGCAGCCGGGCCGCTTCCTCGAATTCCTCCCGCTCGGCGGCCGCTTCCATCTGGGCGCGAAGATCGCCCAATAGCTCATGGTCGCGGCCTTCGAGAAACTGGCGGACCTGGCCGACGATCTTGAGATAGTCTTCCTGTGATTGGTTTCCCGTACAGGGTGCCATGCAGCGCTTGATCTCGAATTCCAAGCAGGCCCGTTCGGCGGTGCCATCGATCTCGATGGTGCAGGTGGCGAGCGGAAACGATTTCTTGATGACCTTGAGCGTTTCGCGCAGCGCGCCGGCCGGCGTATAGGGGCCGTAATACAGCGCGCCGTCCTTCTGGACTTTTCTGACGATGGACAGGCGTGGAAAAGGATCTTTGATCGGCAGCCGGAGATAGGGATATTGCTTGTCGTCGCGCAGCACGATGTTAAAGCGTGGCCGATGGCGCTTGATGAGGTTGCTTTCGAGGATGAGGGCTTCGAGTTCCGAGCGGGTGACGATGGTTTCAAGATCGGCAATCTGGCCGACGAGCAGAGTGGTTTTCGGCGAATGGTCGGCGCCGCGTTGAAAATAGGAACGGACACGGTCGGCCAGCGAGGCGGCTTTGCCGACGTAGAGCAATTCACCGGACTGATCTTTGAAGAGATACACACCCGGATTGTCGGGCAGGTGATCGAGTTTGGATTGGAGTGCGTCGGTCGTCATACGTCAATCGTAAGAATAGCAGGAACCCAGGGCTCTTTCTTGCCGATGGACGTATGACGCGTGGCCGCCGATCTTACTTCAATGTGCGGAGGAACGATGGGCTTAGGCTGCCGCGCGCGACTTCGGCCACCGGCCCTTTCATCGTGAGCGAAAAATCCGGCGCGACGTCGATATTCAACATGCCGCCAGGCATTTTGACCGTGACCGGACTCTTCACCAGTCCCAGCCGAACTGCCGCGCTGGCGGCGGCGCAGGAAGACGATCCTGAGGCCTGGGTTTCTCCAGCGCCGCGTTCCCAGATCAAAATGAAGATCTCTTTGGGACCGGTGGGAATAGCCAGTTGCACATTGGTGCGCTTGGGGAACAGCGCATGGTTTTCTAGCACAGGGCCAAGCGTGAGCAAGTCTTCACGCGACCAGGCTTCTCCGGCTTTCTTGAAGACGACGCAATGGGGGTTCCCGACGCTTACGCCGGTGAAGGCCAGCGCACGTCCGGCGGCGCTTATCGGCTGCTGAATTAATTCCTCGACCGTCATGGTGCAGGGCAGCGCCGCTGGCTTGAAGGTCGCTTGTCCCATTTCGACGGTGACGGCGCTGGCGTCGCCATGCCGGTCGATGTGGAGATCGATCGTCACCAAACCGCCTTTCGTCTCGGCGGTAAAATGTTTCTTTTTGGTTTTGCCCGTCGCATGGAGATAGCGGGCGAAAATACGCAACCCGTTGCCGGACTTTTCCGCTTCGCTGCCGTCTGGATTGTAAATGCGCAGGCCGAAGTCGGCTTTCTTGCTCGGGACGAGCGCGAGAATCCCGTCGCTGCCCAAGCCCCAGTTGCGATCGCAAATGGCCTTGATGTTTTTCGGTGTGAGCTTAAACGTCAGCTCTTTGGGATCCATCACGATATAGTCGTTGCCGAGACCGTGGCCGCGAAAAAATCCGTTCTTCATGCTGAGGCTCCTCGTGAGTGGCGGTGGAGTGAATCGGGCGAGAAACCTAACACGAAGGAGAGGCGAAGAAAAAGAGGCGAAGAGGAAAATGAAAGGCGGCGCTACACGATCTTCACACCGGCCGGCCGCTCAATCAACTCGATCTCATAGCCATCGGGGGCATCGATAAAGAGAAACCGGCTGCCAGACGAGGTTTGGGTGGGGCCGTCCGTGATTTTTACCCCTTTCGCCGTGAGGGCGGCGATAGTGTCGTCGAGGCTGTCTACCTGAAAGGCGAGATGGACCAAATCCTCCTGTACGTGCACTGGCCCGCTCGGCGGAAAGCTGGTCAGCTCGATCAGCTCGTCGCTGTTCGGAACTTTCAAGAAGGCCAGATGCGATCCGCGCGGCGAGGTCTTGCGTTCGATCACTTCAAGGCCCAGCACGCCGCGGTAGAACGCGATGGTCTGTTCCATATCGCTCACGCGCATGCGGGTGTGAAGGAGTTTGGTGACTTTCATATGGTCATCTGCCTTTCCTCGCCGGTCCCGCCGTTTTTCTGAGCAGCATCTCTGAGCTGCCGGGAATTAAAAAGTCGGGCATCGGGCCGATTTCTTGAAACCCGTGCTTTTGGTAGAAGGCTCTGGCCGTCGCATTGAAGTCGGACACGCAGGCGAAAAGATTGGTCGTCCTCGCAAAGACGAGTTGTTCTACATGGGCCAGGAGAGCCGCGCCGACGCCGGTCTTTCTGCCCCATGTCGCCACGCCCAGAAGTTCCAGATAATCGCCCAGCAGAAACTTTTCCCGCACCAAGGCCACTCCCGCTACTGTGCCGTCGATTTCAGCGATGAGGGTCTCGCGCCCTTGGGGGACCGGCGCAAAAATCCGGTTCCAGTCGGCGCTGGTATAGCCGAGGGTCTTCCAGGGATCGGAGTCTCCCAGAAGTTGCACTACGGCCTCGCGGTCGGCGGCCTGCATCGGTCTGATGTGCGGGGCGCTCATGGCGTCTTGGTCTGGCAGGCCAATAACTCGCTCACAGTCATGGGTGTGAGCGACTTGCGCGGGAGGACGTCGGTGGTCAGCCGCTCGATCACGGCTCTGGTCTGTTTGCCTTTGCCGTTGGCATGCAGCACCACGATGCTGCCGGGTTTCGCGCGCTGTTGAATGCGCGCCACGATTTGATCGGCTGTCAGCATCGGGTCAGGATCGCCGGACTCGATATTCCATTGGATGAAGCGCAGGCCGAGGAGCTTCACGACATCAATGGTTGTGTCGTTATATTCGCCATAGGGCGGGCGAAAGAGCGTGGCGTCATGGGCATAGTGTTCGCGCAGAAATTTGACCGGCGCGTGAATTTCTTTCTGCTGCTCGCCGGCGTTGTGCGTTGGCAGATGCGCATGAACCTCGCCGTGGGTGCCGACCTCGAAGAACTCGATGCCTAATAAATGCTCCACTTCGGCATCGTGTTTCGCCATCCATTTGCCGGACATGAAGAAGGTGGCAGGAATCCGATGCTGGATCAAGTAGTCCACCAACGCCTGGTCATAGCCCGGACTTTTTTTCACGGGACAGAGGTCGAACGTCAGTGCAATGCCCGGGCAGGAGGGCGGGCCGGACTTGATGACTTGGGCCATCGCGTCGGGTGACGAACCCGTGCCCACACTTCCGACGAGCAGCGCGCTCAGTATCCATGAGAATACCTTTGTCGACATGGGCCCAAGTATACCCTAAGCGGCAGGAAGATGAATTGACCGCGCGCGGCTTCCGCTGCTACCGTGCAGGCATGCAACTCGGCTCTTGGGAAATCGGTCGCGCGCTGGGCATTCCCATTCGCGTCCATGCTTCCTGGTTCCTCGTCTTTTTCCTGGTGACCTCCAGTCTGGCCTCGGGATATTTGCCGGCCAGCCTGCCAGGGTTGTCGGAGGAGCGCTACTGGGCGATGGGAGCCGTGGCGGCGGTGCTGTTGTTTGCGTCGGTCCTGCTGCATGAGCTGGGGCATGCCTACGTCGCGTTGACCTATCGCATTGCGATCAGTCAGATCACCCTCTTTATCTTTGGCGGCGTCGCGCACATGCGGGCGGAGCCGCCGCATCCGCGCGCGGAATTTCTCATCGCCATTGCCGGTCCCGCCGTCAGCGTCGCGCTTGGATTGTTCTGCCTGGGAGCGGTTGCGCTGATCGATACGACGAGTGAGGCCGCTGGGTGGAAAGGGCTGATCGTGCTCAGCAGTTTGCTGGGGTTCGTCAATTTGCAGCTTGGCCTGTTCAATCTGATTCCCGGGTTTCCGTTGGATGGCGGCCGGGTGTTGCGCGCCGGGCTTTGGGCTTGGGGAAAAGATTTCTATCGCGCGACTGTCCAGGCCTCGTGGGTCGGGCTAGTGTTCGGCGTGTTGTTCGGCCTGGCGGGAGTGACGATGGTGATCGCGGCGCTTAGCGGGGACCTGCCGGGATCGATGGCCTCCGACGGCGGGTGGATCATTCTCATGGCCACATTTCTCTTCGCCACCGCGCTGGCCAGCCGTCGGCAGGCTCGATTGCGCCAGTCGCTGGCGGTCGTGCCTATTGAAGAGCTGATGATCCGGACCGTCGTGGAGATTCCCCCGGATTGCACGGTCGCGGATGCGGTGAATCAATACTTTGTTCCGCACGGGTACGGAGGGTTCCCCGTCGTGTCACACGGGGAGTTAGTCGGATTGGTGACAGTGCTGGACGTTCAGGCCGTTCCCCAAACGCTCTGGGCCTGGAAGCAGATCGGACAGATCATGCGCCCCCTGTCGCCCGGTTTGACAATTGAACCGAATGTGCCGGTGTTGGACGCGATGCAGCGGATGAGTCAAGGAGGGCTGGATCGCTTGGTCGTCATGCAGGAAGGCCAGATCATCGGGCTGGTCACCCATTCAGCGATCGTGCATTATCTGCAATTGCACAAAGCGTGATGCTGTTTCGCTGTGCGCTTCTCGCGAGCGGCAGGCCGGGTATCGCGGGTTAGTCTGCTTTGGCCACGGAAATGTTCTGAGCGATGGCGACACGGACAAGGTGGACGGCGAGCAGAAATCCGTAGACCACGCAGAAGAATTTGAAGGTGACGCGGTAAAAGTCCATTAAGAGAATGGGCAGGCACAGGGCAAAAATGAGGCTGGCGACGAGCGTGACGAAGGTCAATCGTCGGCAGAATTCATAGGACGGTTCTTTCCCAATCGGTTTCAGCGCGCGGGCATAGCGCTCCGCTCGTTCGAGGCGGGCCTCGTGCAGCATTTCATCCGTCTTCCCCCAATAGCGCAGTTTGAAGTAGCCCATCACAATAAAGAGCCAGGGCAGCGACCAGAGCGGCCAGAACTGCATGCCGGCATAGCTCTCGCTGCTGATGAGCGTCGCGTAGGACGGCGCATAGAGCAGCCCAAGGACTAACGGGAGCATGCGTTCATCGCCGGGCGGTTCTTTGTCAGGGCCGCCGTGGATCAATTCCTTCTCAAACAGGGGATAGCCGTATTTGAGCACCACCAGCGCAATGGCGGCGCTCATGGTCTTGTCCGGGATATATCGGACGATATTCTGGAACCAGTTCACGGCATACCAACTGACACTCTCTCCCCATTGCATGCCGAGCATGGATTCCAGGGGGCCACGGACCAGGCTTTCCCACTGAACGACACGCGCGCTGAGCGCCGCAGCCACCTCGGGATTCAGCGCGAAGATCGTCCGTTCGTCGAGTGCCGCCTGGACGAGTGTCCCAGGGATGCTCATGACCACGGCTCCGACAAGGCCGAAGCTCAGCAGGAACCAGCTATGGGCTAGGACCGAACTCTTGGCGGTTCGCACATACTTCTGGAAGCCCGGTTGTCTCGCCATAGTGCCCCAGAACAGGGCGCCGGTCATATTCACGAGCGACCAGGGGAAGATGACGACATCGGCGCCAGCTTCCGGATAGAGCAGCCAGTTCACAACGGAGTTCGACAGCAGCGCGACGATGGCGCCCCACCAGGGGCCTAAGAGAAAGGCGACCAGTGCCGTGCCGGTCATGTCCAGGAAGAGAATGCTTTCCATATGGCGGCTGAGCGTCAGGCCGACATAGTTCAACATGATGCCGGCGGCGACGATCACGCTGGTTTCGTACAAGAGAAGATAGGATGATCCACGAAGCGGTTTGGAAGAAAAGAAGTCGATGGTCGAGGTCGATTCAGGCGCGGCGCGTTCAGGCCGGGCAGGTCCTTTGGCCTCGTGCGTGCTGTGCCTGCGGGCCTGAAAATCGAGGAGCTTTTCGAGGACTGTCAGCAACGCGGCCACGAAGCCCGCGATGGTTCCGCCCAGCATTAACAGCTCTTTGCCGAAGTCGTCCGACATGCCGCATCCTCTTTATGACGGAAGCCATTGTATCGAGTAAGGAAGGGATCGCCTAGAAAAAGGCCGGAAGTTGCATGAACCGGATGCTGAGAAAGTCCGCCAGCGGCGTTCGTTGGATTGGCTGTGGCTAGGCGGCGGGCGGAGCCGGTTGATGTGGCGCGGTGTGAGCCTGTTGCTGGAGCTTGTGGGCCACTATTGCGCCGAAAAGCAGCAGGACGGACGAATAGTAGATCCAGAGCAGCATGAGAACGATCTCAAGAAGCGACCCGTACAGCCGCACATACACCGTGGCATATCCGCTATAGGTGACGAAGAGGAGTTTGGCGGCCACCCACAGCAGGCCGAAGGTTATCCCGCCGATCATGGCTTCACGCCAGGCCGGGCGGCGGCGGGGGACGAACCGGTATAGCCCCGTGACCATCAGAAACGCTAGTCCGAACGGCACGGTGTAGGTCAGCAAAAAATCATGGGCGGCGAGCGCCACCAGGTCCAGTCCCCACAATTGCGGGATGTAGCCGGTGAGGAAATTGGTGATCTGCGTCGCCACATAGGACACGATCAGGAGCAACTGGGTGGCGCCCAATAAGGCGACGGAAATGGCCGTGGAGATCAACGGGTGGCGCTTCCAGGTGCTTTCAAAGACGACATTCAACGCGTAGTCGAGCTCGTAAAAGACCAGCGCGCCGAACCAGGCAAAGGAGAGAAATACGGCCCACCGCACGCTCTCCAGCACGCTGATGCGGTGCAGCTCTTCCGCCAGGCGCTCACCCAGCGAGGGCAGGAAGCCCTTCAGGAAACTTAGGAGGAATTGCTCGCCGATCACGTCCTGGCTGACTAGAAAACTGACTCCGTAGAGCAACAGAAAGACGAGTGGAAACAGGGAGAGGAGCGAGAAGAACGCCAGCGACGCCGCCAAGCTCGCGCAGCCTTGGCGCTGGAACGTTTTCAGAATTCCTAAAATGAACCGGATGGCTCGCATCGTGTTTCAATCCAGGATGCTGGGGTGCTGTGGCTGGCGCCGTGTTCTGACTCGATCAAGACGAGCCTAGCATGGGTCCCTGCGCGGCGCATCTTATTTGGCGAACCGGAGGCGTTATTTCAGCGTGAGGGTGGCTTGGGTTGCCAGATTCACAATCGGATCGGGATAGAGCCCAAAGAACACGACGCCTGCGATGGCGCAGGCCAGGACAATGGAGAGGGCCGGGGACGACACGAATCTGGGCAGCAAGGCGGTGCCCGCTTCCGGCTCCCGCATGTACATCACCATCACCAGCCGCAGGTAGAAGTAGGCCGAGATCGCGGCAAAGACCAGCGCCAGCACGGCCAGCCAGGTGAGCCCCGCATGCACGGCGGACATGAAGACGTAGAATTTCCCGATGAAGCCGGCGGTCGGCGGGATGCCGGCCAGCGAAACCATAAAGACCAGCATGAGCAGGGCGGCGAAGGGGTGGCGTTTGGCCAGGCCGCTGAAATCCTCGATCTCGTCTCCTTCAAGGCCGCCCTTCCGCAACAGCGCGATGATGGCGAAGGCTCCGAAGGTCATGAACGCATAGAGGGCAATGTAGAGCATGACGCTTGAAATCGCGGAGGCCGCCTCTGTTGGAGCCAGGCGGCCGGCGGCCACGACGCCGATCAGCGCGTAGCCTGCATGGGCAATGCTCGAATAGGCGAGCATGCGCTTCACGTTCGTTTGCACCAGCGCGACGATATTGCCCAGGATCAATGTGCCCATGCAGAGCAGCAGGAACATCAGCGACCAGTTGGCGCGCATGCCGCCGAGCCCTTCGACGAAGACCCTCATGAAGGCGCCGAAACTGGCGGCTTTCGAGGCCACCGCCATAAACGCGGTGACGGAGGTCGGGGCGCCCTGATACACGTCCGGCGTCCACATGTGGAAGGGCACGACGGCGAGCTTGAAGCTGAATCCTACGGCAATGAGAATCGTGGCGATGAGCAGCAGGGAGTCGTCCGGGCTGCGGCCGGCAATCGCGGCGGCGATAGCCGGGAGCTGAGTGCTGCCGGCCGAGCCGTACAGGAGCGAAATCCCGTACAGCAGAATGCCGGATGAAAAGGCGCCGAGCACGAAATACTTGACTGAGGCTTCGAGCGATTTGGCATCCGCCCGTTTCAGACCGGCCATGATATAGAGGGAAATAGACATGAGCTCGGTGCCTAGGTAGATCGTAAGCAGATCGGCGCCGGAGACCATGACCATCATGCCGGAGAGGGCGAGGAGAACGAAGCCGTAGTATTCGCCGAAGTAAATGCGTTCTTCCTTCAGATATGGGAGGGACAGCAGAATCGTCAGTCCGGTCACGAAATACAGCAAGAGTTTCCAAAAACAGGAGTAGTTGTCGATCACGACCAGCCCGCCGAAGGCCGTCGTCGGCGAGCCGAAGCGCGCGGCGGTCAATCCCATGCAGATCGCCATGGTGCCGAGGCTGAGCCAGGCCAGCCCGTCTTTCTTGGCCGCCGGCGTAATCGGATCCAGCGCCAGGACCGCGCAGGCCGCGAAGATGACTAGCAGTTCCGGCAGAATGGCGAACAGATCGTGAGCCGAGAGCATCATGGGCGTGGCGCCTCCGTCGACTGTACGGTCTGGGCCGCCGGAGCCGGCTCAACGGGTGGAGCCAGCTGACCCGTGGAGGTCGGAGACTCTTGCGGGCTCTGTGCCGCACGAGCGACCACATTGGTGACCGAGGCATGCATGCGGCTCAGAATCGGGTTTGGAAACAAGCCGATCCAGAAGACCAGCACCACCAGCGGAATCAATGTCGCCATCTCGCGCCGGTTGAGATCGGTCAGCTTCGGCAAGTGGTGCGGCGACGGCACGCCGAAGGCGACGCGCTGAACCATCCAGAGCAGGTAGGCCGCGGCCAGAATGATGCCCAGCGAGGCGAGGGCGGCGGCGATCTTGCTCCAGAGGAACGTGCCGACCAAGATCAGAAACTCGCCCACAAAGCTGTTGGTGCCAGGGAGGCCGAGGGAAGAGAGCGAGAAAATCACCAGCAAGGTTGCATATTGCGGCATTGGCTTCGTCAGGCCGGTGTTGTCGGCGATCTGCCGGCTATGGGTCCGCTCATAGATCACCCCGACGCAGAGGAACAGGCCGCCGGTCGTAATGCCGTGGTTGACCATCTGCATGACGGCGCCTTCGATCCCTTGCTGATTGAACATGAAGAGCCCGAGCGTCACAAAGCCCATGTGGCTCACGCTGGAGTAGGCGATGAGTTTCTTCAAGTCCGTTTGGGCCAGCGCCATGTAGGCACCGTAGACGATGGCGATGATCGAGAGCGTTACGATCATGGGCGCGAAACTCTTGGAGGCGTCCGGCAGCATGGGCAAGCTGAACCGCAGGAAGCCGTACGTGCCCATTTTCAGCAGGACGCTCGCGAGAATCACGCTGCCGGCGGTCGGCGCTTCGACGTGAGCGTCAGGCAGCCAGGTGTGGAACGGGAACATCGGGACTTTCACCGCAAAGGCGGCGAAGAATGCGAGGAAGAGCCAGAATTGAAGCTGCGGGGCATAGGTCTGCTGGCTGAGCTGCACGATGTCGAACGTGTGGCCGCCCTGGAAATAGAGCGCCAGAATCGCGACTAGCAAGAGGATGCTGCCGGCCAGCGTATAGAGGAAGAACTTGATCGCGGCATAGAGCCGGTTCGGTCCGCCCCACACGCCGATGAGCAGATACATCGGGATCAGCATCGCTTCCCAGAACACATAGAACAGCACGAAATCCAAGGCCGCGAAGACGCCGATCATGGCGGCTTCCATCACGAGCAGCATGGCCATGAAGCTGCTGACGCGCTTGTCGATCGACCGCCAGGAAATCGCGACGCAGAGCGGCATGAGCACGGTCGTCATCAGCACGAGCGGCAGGCTGATCCCGTCCAGGCCCAGGTGATAATGAATGGACGGCGAGGTGATCCAGAGCACATTTTCGACAAACTGCATCTGGCTCGACGAGGCGTCGAAGAGCCACCAGAGCGGAAGCGAGAAGAGCAGATCGGCGACCGTGACTCCCAGCGCCACCATCCGGACGCTGGTCTCTTTGACGAAGAACAGCGCGGCCGCGCCGGCCAGCGGCAGGAAGATCAGCAATGTCAGCCAGGGAAATCCGCCCGATTGCATAGAACCTCAGAACACCCAAAAGACTGTCATCAGAATAACCATGCCGAGCGCCATGCCGATCGCATAATGCTGGGTCTGTCCGCTTTGCACGAGCCGCAGCAGCCAGCCGCTCCAGGCGATTCCGCGCGCGATGCCGTTCACCGCGCCGTCGATCACCGCCACATCGATCCGCTTCCACATGTCGGCGGCGAGCGCAAAGGTCGGCTTCACGAACGCGCGGTCGTAGGCCTCATCCACATACCACTTGTGCAGCGAGCCTTCGTAGAGTGTCTTCCACCGGCTGGCCAATCGATCCGGCAGCTGTGGATTCAGCACGTAGGCATAGTAGGCCCCGGCGATTCCCGTCAGGCCCATGAGAGTGGCCACAACCATGATCGCCAGCCCCGCGTCGCTGTGATGGGCCGCGGCGGCGGCTCCGCCATGGGCAAAGACCGGTTCGAGAAATTCGGGAATGCCGACATAGCCGGCCGCGATGCTCAACACCGCCAGCACCATGAGCGGGAAGGTCATCGTGCCCGATGGTTCATGCACATGCTTGGCGTGTTTCTTATCGACATGCGATGGGCCCCAGAAGGTGACGAAGACGAGCCGGAAACTGTAGAAGGCGGTCAGCAGGGCCGTCAGCAATCCCAGCACGGTGAGCACTTGCCCCAGCGGGCCGGCCGACCAGGAGGAGATCAGGAGATCGTCCTTGCTGAAGAAACCGGCCGTTAACGGAAACCCCGCCAGCGCCAGCGAGCCGATGATAAAGGTCCAATAGGTGACCGGCAGCTTGTCTTTCAAGCCGCCCATGTGGCGCATGTCCTGCTCGTGGTGCAGCGCGATGATTACCGAGCCGCAACCCAGGAAGAGCAAAGCTTTGAACGCACCATGCGTGAGCAAGTGGTACATCCCGGCACTGTAAGCGCCGAGGCCGCAGGCCATGACCATGTAGCCCAGCTGGCTGACGGTGGAGTAGGCCACGACGCGCTTGATGTCGGTCTGAGTTAACGCGATTGTCGCGCCGAGCACCATTGTCGCGGCGCCGACCAGCGCAACCACGGTCATGGCGGTCGGCGACAAATTGTAGATGGGAGCCAGCCTGGCCACCATGAAGACGCCGGCCGTCACCATCGTCGCGGCATGGATCAAGGCGGAAATGGGCGTCGGGCCCTCCATCGCGTCCGGCAGCCAGACGTGCAGCGGCACTTGCGCCGACTTGCCGATTGCGCCGGTGAAGAGCAGCAGGCAGATCAGCGTAAACACCGACAGGTCCCAAGTCCCGCCGAAGGGGCCCAGCACATTCATCGTCAGGTTCCCCGCTTCATGGGCCGCGGGGAAAATATCGAGATAGTTCAACGAGCCGAAGGAGTACCAGACCAGCAACAGGCCCAGCATGAAGCCGAAGTCTCCCACGCGATTGACCAGAAAGGCTTTAGTCGCGGCGGCGCAAGCCGAGGCGCGCTCATACCAATGGCCGATCAAGAGATAGGAGCAGAGACCGACCGCTTCCCAGAAGACGAAGAGCTGCAACAGATTGTCGGCCAGCACCAGCATCAGCATCGAGAAGGTGAAGAGCGCGATGTAACTGAAGAACCGCGCATAGCCCGGCTCTCCGTGCATATAACCGATGGTGTAGATATGAACGAGTGAACTGACCGTGGTGACCAGCAGGAGCATCACGACGGTCAGACGGTCCAGATACAGCCCGATATGGATATCGAGATAGCCGGACGTCAGCCAGGTATAGAGCGGCTGGTTGATCGGGGCGCCTTGGGCGACGTCGAAAAACGCGGCGATGGAAAGCAGCCACGACAGGACGACCGCCGGGACGGCGACGAGGTGTGCGCGGTCCTTGATGCGGTTGCCGGCCAGCCCCAGTACGAGGAACGCGGCCAGCGGAAACAATGGGATCAACGCATACATCGTCGAGTTACCACTTCAGCAAGGTGAACTGTTCCACGTCGATCGTGTCTTTGGCCCGGTGCAGGGCGATGATGATCGCCAGCCCCACCGCGACTTCGGCGGCGGCCACGGTCAGCGCGAAGAAGACGAAGACCTGCCCCCCGAGATCGCGCAGATGCTCGGAAAAGGCGACGAAGTTGATATTCGTGGCGTTCAGCATCAATTCCACCGACAGCAGGATGGCGATGATATTGCGGCGGATGAGCACACCCACCAGGCCGGTCAGAAAGACGATGGCGCTCAGCACAAGGTAGTAGGTAATGGGAATGGTCATGATGCCGGGGTCTCCGGGACCTCTCGCTTTGCCAGGACGATGGCGCCGATCATGGCGACCAGCAGGATGAGCGACGCCACTTCAAACGGAAACAAGTAGGTCGAAAAAAGCGTTTCTCCGATCGCCAGCGTATTGTCCCCGGTTTCGATATCCACCCGAGGCACGGCCGCGGGCGGGGCGGACAGGCTGCCGGCCAGCAGCACGAGGAATTCGATGAGCAACGCTCCGCCGACAACTGCCGCGGCCCGCCACTGACTATGGTATCGATCGTCGGTCTTGAGGTTGAGCAGCATGATGACGAAGAGGTACAGCACCAGGATGGCGCCGGCGTACACAATGATCTGGACGGCCGCCAGGAATTCGGCGTGCAGCGTCACGTAGAGCCCCGCGACGTGGAAAAACATAATGAGCAGCGAGAGCGCGCTGTACACCGGGTTTCTGAATGCCACGACGAACACCGCTGTCAAAGCGATGACTCCGGCGAAATATCCAAACAGCAAGTAATCCACGTCTTTCCCTCAAGGACCGCGCCCCGTCATGCGGCGGGCGCAGCGTCATCGCAGTCCGACCTTACTTCGGTTTCTGCGGCATGTGCGTGAACGCCACATTGAAGAAGGCGACGTTCTGATGCTGGAGCTCCAGGCGCTTCTCGCGCACAGGGAACGAGCGGTCGCCGATGGCGAGCAGTTGTTGTTTGTTCAGCTGCAAATCGCGCTTGTCGAACACCGCCCACTCGAACTCTCTCGTCATGGCCAGGGCATCGACCGGACAGGCTTCGACGCACATGCCGCAAAACAGGCAGCGGGTCATGTCCATGTAATATTCCTTGGAGTAGCGCTTCGTGGGCTCTCCGGGAACTTCCGCGCTCACCACGCGAATCACGCGCGAAGGGCAGGCGGCTTCGCAGAGATCGCATCCGACGCATTTTTCCGTCTCGTCGTCGTAGCGCAAGAGCGCGAGCATGCCGCGATAGTTGTCCGGCAGAGTGCGCTTCTCGTGCGGGTACTGCAACGTGATGGGCTTATAGTGGATGAGATGCGACATCGTGGCCTTCATGCCGACCAAGAGCTCATAGAACGTCATGGTCTTGAGCCAGGTGATGAAGCGCTCTGAAGTCGTTGCCTGGGCCATCGTGTTCGCGGGCCTTACTTGAACTGGTTATAGATGTACATGGCGATGGCGGTGACCACGATATTGGCTAGCGCGATCGGGAGCATGACTTTCCAGCCGAATTTCATCAATTGATCGTAGCGCAGCCGTGGCAGCGTGGCGCGCAACCAGAAGAACAGAAACAGGAAGCCGTACACTTTCACGGTGAACCAGGCCACGCCCTCGATCCAGGCGAAGGGCTCCAGCCCGATATGGGCGAGAATGGTGCCGGGGTACGGCGCGTTCCATCCGCCGAGGAACAGGGCAGCGGCGACGCAGGAGACCAGCACCATGTTGGCGTATTCCGCGATGAAGAAGAACGCGAAGCGCATGCCGCTGTATTCGGTGAAGAACCCGGCTACCAGTTCGCTCTCGGCTTCAGGCAGGTCGAAGGGCACGCGATTGGTTTCCGCCACGGCCGAAATCACGTATACGACGAACGCGAAGATCTGCGGCGCCGGGAAGGCGAACACGTACCAATGCCAGAACCCGCCCGCCTGGGCATCGGTGATTTTCACGAGGCTGAGCGAGCCGGCCATGATGAGCACGCCCACGATGGCCAGCCCGACATTCAATTCGTAGCTGATGATCTGCGCGGCCGACCGGAGTCCGCCGAGCAGGGAGTATTTGCTGTTCGACGCCCAGCCGCCCAGGATGATGCCGTAGGCGCCGATGGAGGCGAAGGCCAGGATGTAGAGCACGCCGATATTGATGTCGCTGATGACGAACGGCTTGATCGTCATTCCGAACAGCTCGATGGTCTCGCTGGGACCAAAGGGAATCACCGCAAACCCGATCAAGGCCGGCACCATCGCGAGAATCGGGGCGAGGCTGAACATGAATTTGTTCGCGCCGGCTGGGACGATATCTTCCTTGAAAAAGAGTTTGAGCCCGTCGGCGATCGGCTGCAGGATGCCGTAGGGTCCGACTTCCATGGGGCCCATGCGATCCTGCATCCATCCGAGCACTTTCCGCTCGGCGAGCGTCAGGATCATCACGGTGAGCATCACAATGCCCATGACCGCGGCGATTTGTGCAAGCGAGACAGCGAGACGCAAGCTGAGTTCAGTCACGATGACACCCCTGGATTAGCGGCCGTACACATCGACATAGTTTTCTCACGAGACTTTCACCATCGAGACTGAGGTGGTCCGGGTATAGGGCACCTTGGTCTCGGCATCCACGACACAGGCAAACAGTTGATTCACTTCCTGGCTGAAATGGTCTGGGAACCAGGCCTGGCCCTCCGGCACCCGGCCCGCGACTTTGACCTCCGCGGTGACTTCTCCCTGCGAGTTGGACAGGCGGACCCGGTTGCCATCGACGAGACCGAACCGGGTGGCATCGCGCGGGCTGATGCGCAGGAAGCTTCGGCCTTCGATTTGAATCAGCCCCTTCGACTTCGTTGAGAACTTGCCGGAGTGGAACAGGCTCTGTACGAGATCAACCCGCACCGTTCCATCGGGACGCGCTGGGATGCGAGGCAGCCGATAGCGCTCGGCAAGATCGCGCTCGAAGCCCTGGCTGAGGTAGCGATCCATTGCCGCGCGATCGACCTTCGCCGGGATCGGCGAGGGGCCCAATGAGCCGTATGCGGGGATGAGGCTGCGGATTTCCTTCAGAATCTCACGGCTCTCGACGTAGTCCAGTGGCGTGCCGAGCAATCCCGAAAGGGCCGAGAAGATTTCCCAATCCGGGCGGGCTTCGCCGGCCGGCTCGACGGTCTGCCGGACGGCTTGCACATGGCCTTCCGTATTCGTAAAGGTGCCGTCTTTTTCAAGCGACGAGCAGACGGGCAGCACGACATGGGCCAGCGCGGCGGTCTCCGTCAGAAAGAGTTCCTGGCAGACGAGCAGGTCCAGCTTGTCGAGCGATTCGCGCACATGCAATGAATCCGGCAGGCTGGCCAGAGGGTTTTCCCCGACGATAAACATCGCTTTGAGCTGTCCCGACTTGGCGCGCGCCAGCATGTCGACCAGCGCCAGGCCTTCTGTCGCCGGCGGGGCTTCTTTCCAACTGCTCACGACCCGGTCTCGTCCATTCTTGTCGGAGATCTCGACAGGGCCCGGCAGGAATTCAGCAACCGCGCCCATTTCGATGGCGCCTTGATCGTTGTTTTCCTCCGCTAGCGGTGCCAGGCCGCATCCAGGCTGGTCGAGCTTGCCCAGGAGGAGCAGCAGATCCAGCAGATTCATGGCGCCGGCGTAGCCCTGGTCGGCGCGCAAGAGGCCTTGTCCGGTGACGACGACGACGCGTTTCCCTGTGGCCAGCGCCTGCGCGGCGGCGGCATAGGCGTCTTGACCAGCCCCCGTTGCCGCCTGGATATGTTGCCAGGAGAGTGGTTGCAGCTGCGCCGTGATGGCGGCGACAAAGCGCGGTTGCTGTTGCGCCAGGTCGGCGGACACAAGGTTCTGCTCGACGACGGCTTTCTGCAGGCCGAGGATAGCGGTGCGGAACAGCGTGGGCGAGACGCAGAAATGGTGCTGCGACAGATTGGCGATGTTGCTGATCGTGTCGAGCGCCGGTTGCAGCGATTCGACGGTCACCAGCGTCGCGTGGCGTTTCTTGACCGCTTCCTTGATGGCGAGGCCGGTGATGGGATTCGTTTCCGTGATGTTCGTGCCGACCAGCAACAGCGTGTCGGCGGCGCCGAGATCCTCGAACGTCACGGTCCAGCGATGGGTGCCCTGCACCCGGCGCAGAGCCTGCACGCCATTGATCTGGCCGTACCGGGCGCTGCTGTCGAGATGGTTGGTGCCTAGCGTCAGCCGCATGAATTTTTGGAAGAGATACAACTCCTCATTCGTGCAACGGCCGGTAATCAGCCCTCCGAAGGCCTGGCCGCCGTGGGCTTGCTTGATCCCGCCCGCTTGCTCGGCGCTGAATTCCAGCGCCTCTTCCCAGGTGGCCTGCACCAGGGTGCCGTGCTTGCGGATCAAGGGATGCGTGAGCCGCTCGGGATGGCTGGTGGCGTGAAAGCCGAAGAAGCCCTTGGCGCAGAGATCGCCATTGTTGCGCCCGGCGCCGTAGGCGGAGTTCACTTCGATCAGCTGATTGGTCTTGGTCTGGACGGTGATCTGGCAACCGTCGCCGCAATAGCCGCAGATCGTCTCGGCGCGCTTCAACATCCAAGGCCGGTATTCGTACATGGACAGGCGGCTGGTGATGGCGCCGACCGGGCAAATCTGCACGCAGCCGCCGCAGAACTCGCAATCCAGCGGATGGGCGCCGAAATGTTTAATCTCCGTCATGGTTCCGCGGCCGACTGGGGCAAGGGCCTTCACGTCCATGACTTCGTCGCAGTACCGGACGCAGCGCAGGCATTGCACGCAGCGGTTCATCTGGGTTTCGATGAGCGGGCTGAAATATTCCTTCTGGAAGATGCGCTTTGTCTCGGCGAACCGGCTGGTGGTTGCCGTGTATTGATGGGAGAAGTCCTGCAGGTCGCACTTGCCGCCCTGGTCGCAGACGGGACAGTCCAGCGGATGGTTCGCCAGAATGAATTCCAGCACGGACTTATGGGCGTCATTGACGACGGTCGTGGCGGTGCGGACGCTCATGCCTTCCGCGACGGGGGTGCTGCAAGCGGTTTGGAGCTTGGGCATCTTTTCGACTTCGACCAGGCACATGCGGCAGTTGGCGTCGGGCTTGAGTTTGGGGTGGTAGCAGAAGTGCGGAATCATGGCGCCGACGCGCCGCGCCGCTTCGATCACCAGGGTGCCTTTGGGCACGCTGATGGTCTGGCCGTCGATAGTCACGCGAACGGTGTCGGGCGTATTCGGCATAGTGTCAGTGTCTGGTCCCGGCTGATTCCGGGCGAATCAAATTGGCCGCTTCGGCTTCGTGAATCAACGTCACATATTCGTGCCGCCAATGTTTCAGCGTGCTCATGATCGGCGACACCTCGGCATCGCCGAACGCACAGACGGTGCGGCCTGCGATGTTCTTGCACAGATCTGTGAGGGTTTCAAGGTCCTCCATCCGGCCGCGTTTCGCCATGATCCGGCGCATGGTCTGCACGAGCCAGGAACTGCCTTCCCGGCAGGGGCTGCACTTGCCGCAAGACTCGTGATAGAAAAACTCCATCAGCCGGAGCGCGGCCCAGACCATGCTGGTGCCTTCTTCCATCACGGTGACCCCGCCGGATCCGAGCATCGAGCCGGCTGCGGCAACCGATTCAAAATCCAGCTTCACATCCAAGTGCTCGGGCGTAAGGAACGGGGCGGATGCGCCGCCTGGGATAAAGGCTTTCAACGGCTTGTCCGACCGCATGCCTCCGGCATGTTCAAACACCAATTCGCGAATCGTGACGCCCATCGGCAGTTCATAGTTGCCGGGACGTTTCACATGGCCGCTGACGCAGAAGACGCGCGTGCCGGTGCTCTTGGGCGGCGAACCGATCGAGGCAAACCATTCGGGTCCGCGGTTCAAGATGTGCGGCAGATTGGCCAGGGTTTCGACGTTGTTGACGACGGTCGGCTTGTTATAGAGGCCATGAGTAGCCGGGAACGGCGGCTTCACTCGCGGCAGGCCCCGCTTGCCTTCCAGCGATTCGAGCAGCGCCGTTTCTTCTCCGCAGATGTAGGCGCCGGCGCCGCGATGCACCCAGACGTCCACCGTAACGCCGGTGCCGAGGATGTTCTTGCCGATATAGCCGGCGGCGCGGGCTTCTCCGATGGCCCGTTCCAGGATTTTGGATCCGAGGACCATTTCGCCACGGATATAAATATAGGCGGATTGTGCGCCGATCGCGTAGCAGGCCAGGATGATCCCTTCGAGCACTTGGTGGGGATCCCGCTCCATGAGCTGGCGATCCTTAAATGTCCCGGGTTCGCTCTCGTCGGCGTTGCAGCAGAGGTAGCGCGGTCCTTGGTAATCCTTGGGCAGGAAGCCCCACTTCACGCCGGTGGGAAAGCCGGCGCCGCCCCGGCCGCGCAGGCCCGATTTCATGACCTTGGCCGTCACGTCGGTTGGCGCCATTTTGCCGAGCGCATTGCGCAAGGCCTGGTAGCCGCCGGCCTTTTCGTAGTCCGCCAGCGACCCGGTATACCCGGGCTGCATCATGTTTTTTAGAAGGACGAGTTCGTATTTCGGCATAGTCGTTCTTCGAAGTGCCTATCGAATCGATTCCGGCCACATGTAGGGGCCGCTTTTCAAGGGGCTGGTTCCGGCGGTCCGGAGGTCAGCCAGGATTTTGTCGACCTTCTCTTCTGTCAGCCGCTCATAATAGTCGTCGTTGATCTGCATCATCGGCGCGGTGCCGCAGGCGGCCAGGCATTCGACTGCGCTCAGCGTAAACAGGCCGTCGGCGGTCGTTTCGCCGGGGGCGATCCCCAGCTTGGTCTTGATCCATCCGATGACCGTATCCGAGCCGACCAGCGCGCACATGAGCGACTTGCACACTTGGATATGATGCTTCCCGACCTTCTTGAGATTCAGCATCGTGTAGAAGGTGGCGGTTTCGTAGACCTGCGGCGGGGTCAGCTTCAGCAACCCGGCGATCTCCGTCATGGCGGCTTCCGTCACATAGCCCGGCTCCCGTTGCGCCAGGTACAACAGCGGAATCAGCGCCGAACGTTTGACCGGATAGCGAGACAGAATTTCCGCGATTTCGTCCTTATATTTTTCTAACAGTGTCATGCCGTTATCGTCTCTCGTCTCCGCAGATCGTTTTTTACCGGTCGCACTCGCCCATCACGATGTCATAGGAGCCGAAGATCGTGATGATGTCGGAGATTAAGTACCCTTTTGCCATGTGATCGAAGGCGCCCATATGGATGAAGGAAGGGGAGCGGATCTTCAATCGATAGGGACGGGGGCTGCCGTCGCTGATGATGAAGAATCCCAACTCGCCTTTCGGCGCTTCGGTTGCGCAATAGGTTTCGCCCTTCGGCGGCTTGAATCCCTGCGTGAAGATAATGAAATGATGGATCAGGCTTTCCATGTCCCGCATCACTTGCTGCTTGGGCGGCGGGATATATTGCGGCATGTCGGCCATGATGGGGCCCTGCGGCATGCGATCCAGACATTGTGCAATGATTCGCGCGCTCTGCCGCATTTCTTCCATCCGGACCCAGTACCGGTCGTAGGTGTCGCCATGCGTCCCGAGCGGCACGTCCCACTCGACCTTGTCGTACACTCCGTAAGGCTCCAGCTTCCGAATGTCGTAGTTGACCCCGGAGCCGCGCAGCGTGGGACCGGTGAGCCCGAAATTAATCGCGTCTTCCCCGGAGATCACCGCCACGTTTTTCGTGCGGCCGACCCAGATGCGGTTGGCGGCGATGAGAGAGTCGTATTCGGCCACCTTCTGTTGAAACGTGCCGAGGAACGCGCGCAGCCGCTGAGTCAGCTCCGGCGTGAAGTCGCTGTCGATGCCGCCGATCCGGTAATAGTTGAGCGTCAGGCGCGCGCCGCAGAGCTGCTCGAAGAGATCCAGGAGAATTTCCCGCTCGCGGAAGGTCCAGAAGAAGACGGTCATGGCGCCGATGTCGAGCGCCTGGGTGCCCAGCCAGAACAGGTGGCCGATGATGCGCTGCATTTCCGCGACGAGCGTGCGAATGTATTCGGCGCGCTCCGGCACAGCGATGTCGAGCAGTTTTTCCACGGCCCGGACATAGGCGTAGTTATTTGCCATGGCGCAGACGTAATCGAGCCGGTCGGTATGCGGAAGGACCTGCATGTAGGCCAGGCCCTCGGCCAGCTTTTCGACGCCGCGGTGGAGATAGCCGAGATCCGGGGTCGCTTTCACGATGCGTTCGCCGTCGAGTTCCAGCACGACGCGCAAGACGCCATGGGTGCTGGGATGTTGCGGCCCCATGTTCAAGAGCAATTCTTCCCGGCGGCGCGATCCCGGCGCGCCGTTGGCGGAGATAAACGGTTTCTTCTCGGCTTCCGAATACTCGCCCTGGGTCATCTCTTCCGGCGCTTCGTCGAAGCGTGGAATAAAGTCGAACTGGCTGCGCCAGCCGCGGCCTTCCGCGGGGAAATCCTTCCGGAGCGGGTAGCCTTCGGCATAGTCTTCCGGCATGAGAATCCGACGGAGGTCCGGATGGCCGGTAAACGTGATGCCCATCATGTCGAATACTTCCCGTTCGAGAAATTCCGCGCCGCGCCACACGCTGGTTACCGAGGGGATGGCGGGATTGTCTTCGGGGACGCGCGCTTTCACGCGGATCCGGCGGCCGTGAGGCAGGGACAGCAAATGGTAAATCACCTCGAATCGATTCTGGTCCGCGGGGTAATCCGCCGAGCAGATGTCGGTGATGTGGTCGAACGCCATTTCGGGCGCATCGTGCAGATAGCGGGCGACCGTCAACAGATCCGCCGCGCGCACCTGGACGGCCATCTCCCCGCGGCCGTTGTCGAGATGGACGGAAAGCACGGCATCCGGAAATTGTGTGACGAGCCTGTCGGCCAGCGCTTGCAACATTACTTGACGAACACCTTTTCGCGTTGAATCTTTTCTTGGAGTTTCAGCAATCCATCCATCAGCGCCTCAGGGCGCGGCGGACAGCCGGGCACATACACATCCACCGGAATGATTTGATCGACGCCTTGCACCACCGCATAGCTGTTGTAGTGGTTGCCGGAGGTGGCGCAGGAGCCCATCGAAATGACATAACGCGGCTCCGGCATCTGATCGTAGATCCGGCGGATCACGGGGGCCATCTTGCGGGTGACCGTGCCGGCGATAATCATCAGATCCGACTGGCGCGGGGAGGCGCGGAACACGCCGGCGCCGAACCGGTCGAGATCGTAGCGGGACGAGACGCTCGCGATCATCTCGATCGCGCAGCAGGCCAGGCCAAAGGTCATCGGCCAGATGGCCGACTTCCGCGCCCAGTTCACGACCGCGTCCAGATTCGTTGTCAGGATATTCGCTTCGAATTGTCGTTCTAAAAAACTCATCTGCCCCTCTTCTTTACCGTACATAGCGAGAATGCGTGAGCGGGTGGCGCGACTAACCCCTTCGCCCACAGCGGAAGGGACCCACTGGGGGATGGGTGGAGCGAGGACGAAGGGGTTGGTTGGCGACAGGACCCGCTCAATCCCATTCGAGCGCTCCTTTTTTCCACGCGTACCAGAATCCGACGACCAGGATGCCGATGAAGGCCACCATCTCGACGAGGCCGACAAAGCCGAGTTTGGAAAATGCTACGGCCCAGGGGAACATAAACACGATTTCAATATCGAAGATCACGAACAGCATGGCGATGATGTAGTACCGCATCGGGATCTGCACGCGGGCGTCCTGAAACAGCGGGCTGCCGCTCTCGTAGGGCGCCAATTTGGCCCGGTAGGGGCGGCTCGGTCTTACGAACCATCCGGCTAGCAGCGAGACGGCGCCGAAAGCGATCGCGATCCCGATGAACAGGAGGATCGGAAGATAATTCGCTGGTACTGCGGCGTTCCCCATAGCGTCCCTTAAGCGGCGTGATGCAACGTCAAAGCGGACCCGAAAAATGGCTTAAATGCCAACCCGTCCAGCGTCGGTTTTTCGATGCCCTTATGCTGGATGAGCACTTTGAATGTGCGGCCCATCCCTTCCGGCCGCACCAGATGAATCGCGGCGCGAAACTCGGCGCCTTCCGGGTCCATCGTCGAAAGAAAGTCTTCCAGGCCGAGCCCCATCAGGAAGCTCATCTGGTTGGTAAATCCCGTCACCTGCAGGCCGCGTGCGTCGCCGACGGTGGCCAGGGTCGAAAAATCCACATGGGACGTCATGTCCTGGAGGCCGACCCGTTCGTACGGATTCTCCGAGGTCATCTGCGAGTAATAGCAGAGCAGCGTGCCCTTTGCGCGATCGGGGCCATAGAGATCCTGCGCGGTGTGGCCGTAATCGATTGTAATGGCCAGGCCGCGCTCGATCGCGCGGGCCATCTGGTCCATCCAGCGCACGGCGGCCGTGTTGATCTCGGTTTGGTAGCCTTCCGGCAGCGCCAGTTGTAAGTTGGCCAGATACTGTCGGACTTCCGGCGACGACAAGGGGCGGAGACATTCCACGAATGCCGTGCCGTCATAGTCGACGCAGATTTCTTGCGCCTCGCCGCGCTCGATCCGGATTCTGTGAACCGGAAAGGCGTCGGGCAGTTCGTTGCTGAAGAACAGTCCAGTGACGCTATTTTCCGCCAGCGAGTCGAGCCCTTCGAGCCAGGTAATGCGGCCCGGTTCGCAGAGCCCATGCAGCAGATTCTTCCGCTGTAATTCCCGCATGGCCGGACTGCGCTCGATGAGCACGTAGCGGAGGCGCCGGCTGAACGAATCGTCGTCACTCACGCGGCAAGACGATAGAAAGTGCTTGGCCAATAGACCTTTTCCCGGCCCCATTTCGACGACGGTGAACGGATCGGGATGTCCCAGATATGCGTCGAGTTGCCGGGCTTGTTTCGCTAGCGCCTGGCCGAGAATCGGATGGACGTCCGAACTGGTGTAGAAGTCGCCGGACCAGCCGATGCGCTCGGCGCCAGACTCCGGCGGACGCATGTAGTAGCCGAACTGCGGATGATAGAGCGCTAGCTCCATAAAACGGACGAAGGGCATCGGACCCGAGACGGCAATCTCGGCGGTCATGGCGGTAACGAGTTCAGGATGCCCGATCGTCACAAAGAAGTCCGTTTCTCTGCTGACAAGGCGTGTCAATGAAGACACCAATCCACAACAGGCATGGAGCGCCCGTCGAGACGGTCAAAAAGTGGCCGTAGAGTAGCCTTCCAGGCTTCGCTAAGTCAAGGCGAAATCAGCGAGAAAAGGCGGCGCGATCCGATGGGTTGCTGCCGATGCCGATAGATTGATTTTGGTCGAAAAGATGGAGGCAAATTAGCCGGATATTCCGGCTAGGCTCCGTGGCATTTCTTATATTTTTTCCCCGATCCGCAGGGGCAGGGATCGTTGCGTCCGACTTTGTCGTCGGCTCGCTCCACGGTCTTGGGGGCTTCGGCGGCTTCGCCACGGTTGAATGTGAAGGTGGGCTGCGGATGGGAAATAACCGGTGGCGGCGGCGGTGGAGCGGCCTGTTGTTCCTCTGGCATGGCTTCCTGCCGGACGGCCTGCACGCGGAACAGACGTTCCAATGCATCCGATTTGACTCGCTGCATCATGCCGGCGAAGAGGTCGTAGCCTTCCTTCTTGTATTCAATCAACGGATCCTTCTGCCCATAGCCGCGGAGGCCGATGCCGTCGCGCAGGTGATCCATGGCCAGGAGGTGGTCTTTCCAGTGATGGTCGATGACCTGAAGCATGAAGGTCTTTTCCAGGAAGCGCATCAGCTCGGAGCCCAGTTCCTGCTCCTTCCGATCATACCCCTCATGCACGAGCGTCTTGAGGTCTTCGACCAGCGCGTCGCGGCCGAGATCGCGGAGCGAGTCGCCCTGGTCCTGCTTGCCTTGCGTGATGTCGAGGCCGAACTGGCCGTTCATCATCTCGACGAGGCCTGGCATATCCCATTCTTCAGGGTATTGTTCGGCTGGGCAGAAGACGGCCATGGCGGAGTCGATCATCTCCGCCATCATATCGAAGAGGTCGGCTTTCAGATTCTCGCCGGCGAGCACGGCATGGCGGTGCTGGTAGATCACCTCGCGCTGCTTGTTCATCACATCGTCGTATTCGAGCAGCTGTTTGCGAATTTCGAAATTGTGCGCTTCGACTTTTTTCTGCGCATTGGCGATGGCGCGGGTGACCATGCCGTGCTCGATGGGCACGCCTTCTTCCATGCCCAGCTTGAGCATCAGTTGCGAGACGCGCTCAGAGGCGAAGATCCGCATGAGGTCGTCCTGAAGGGACAAGTAGAATCTGGACGAGCCGGCATCGCCCTGGCGGCCGGCGCGGCCGCGCAACTGGTTGTCGATGCGTCGGCTTTCGTGCCGTTCGGTGCCGAGGATGTGTAGGCCGCCGGCCTCGACGACCTCGCGCTTGTTTTTCTCGCAGTCGCTGCGGATTTCCTCGAACACTTCCAGCTTGCGCGATTCCGGCAGGTTCTCTTCGCGATAGAGGATTTGCTTGAACATGAAGTCGGCGTTGCCGCCGAGAAGGATGTCGGTGCCGCGGCCCGCCATGTTGGTGGCGATGGTGACGGAGCCTTTGCGGCCGGCTTGGGCGACGATCTCCGCTTCGCGCTCATGCTGCTTCGCGTTGAGAACGTTGTGCTTAACGCCGTTCCGGCTCAACAAACCGGCGAGCTTTTCAGATTTCTCGATGGAAATCGTGCCGACAAGCACCGGCTGCCCGCGCTCATGGCAGTCTTTGATCTCTTCGACGATGGCGTCGAACTTTTCTTTCTCCGTGCGATACACCACATCGGCGTAGTCGAGGCGGACCAGTTTTCGATTGGTCGGGACCACGTTCACGTCGAGATTGTAGATTTTGGCGAACTCCGCGGCTTCCGTGTCGGCTGTGCCGGTCATGCCGCTGAGCTTCTTGTACATGCGGAAATAGTTCTGGAACGTGACGGAGGCCAGGGTTTGATTCTCGTTGGCGATTTTCACGCCTTCTTTGGCTTCCACGGCTTGATGAAGTCCGTCGCTCCAGCGACGGCCCGGCATGAGGCGCCCGGTGAATTCGTCGACGATGAGGACCTCGCCGTCTTTCACGACATAGTCGACGTCCCGCTTGTAGAGCGCATAGGCCTGGAGCGCTTTGACGACGTGGTGGACCAGATCCATGTTGTCAGGATCGTAGAGATTGTCCACGCCCAGGAGCTGTTCGACTCGGATGTTGCCCTCTTCCGTCAGCGACGCGGTCTTGGTTTTCTCTTCGGTCGTAAAGTCGATTTCCGGCTTCAGCTGCGGGATAACGGCGTTGATTCGGTAGTAAAGATCGGTGGTCTGATCGGTCGGGCCGGAGATAATTAACGGCGTGCGGGCTTCGTCGATCAGGATGCTGTCCACCTCGTCGACGATCGCGAAGTTCAACTCGCGTTGAACGCATTGGCCCAGCTCGCTGACGATCAGGTTGTCGCGCAAGTAGTCGAACCCGTATTCGTTGTTGGTGCCGTAGGTGATGTCCGCGCGGTAGGCCTCTCCCCTCGCACAGGGGCGGAGCGATTGCAGGCGCTTGTCCGAGGCATCGTAGGTTGGGTCATAGAAAAACGACGCGTCGTGCTGAATGATGCCGACGGACAAGCCCAACGCATGATACAGCTGCGCCATCCATTGGGCATCGCGCTTGGCGAGGTAATCGTTCACGGTGATGAGATGGACGCCCTTGCCTTCGAGCGCGTTCAGGTAGACCGGCAGGGTTGCGACGAGCGTCTTGCCTTCACCGGTCTTCATTTCCGAGATCCGGCCCCGGTGCAGAATCATGCCGCCGACGAGCTGGACGTCGAAATGGCGCATGTTGAGCCTGCGTTTGGACATCTCGCGGCAGACGGCAAAGGCCTCAGGCAGAATGTCGTCGAGCGTCTGACCGGCGGCCAGGCGCTGCTTAAATTCCTGAGTTTTCCCAGCCAGCTCCTGATCGGACAAGGGAGTCATGCTGGATTCCAAATCGTTGATGCGTGCGACAATAGGCATCAACGCTTTGATTTCACGGTCGTTCTTGCTGCCGCAAGTGAGATTCAGGAGTTGTGTCAGCATAGAGAATGTTGTCGAATGGTTAGGGTCATACTTGCGGGAGAGATCGATCTACCGCACAAAATAGTCCGCGCAGTATACAGCAAACTTTTTGCGAATCCTACCGGGAAGGTAGGAGGGGCGATTCGGCGCAGTCTGTCTTGACTCTCCGCATAATACCCGAGTAGCATACGACCATTATTTTCTTGGCTGTAGCGTATGATTCGTAGCTGGCAGGCTCTTGTTGCGGTACTCGTGATCCTCTGTGTGGTCGGGATCGGCGGAGTTGCGTCCGCCCAATCGCTCCTCCACGAAAACCAGCACAGCCACCACCAAGCGGCGACACATGGGTCTGTCTTCTGCGCATGGTCTTGCGCGGCTGGTCATACCCACGACGCCACGGTTGCCCCCGTTGCTCCACTTGCAACAATCCTTGAGATCCTGGATCAGCCGTCCTACTTCTCCTCTTATAATGTAACTCCCGCATTCCGCTCCACGCGCGCTCCTCCCATCGCCTAACTCTCCCTGTTCTCACTCACGGTTCAATGCAGCGTTGCAGGTATTTGTCGAACTGGCCGTCTTCTGCTCAATGTGCGGAAGCTAGCACCTTATCTTATAAGGAGTCGTCTTCATGGGAAGCATCCAATACGGTCGATACGTATTAGCCGCCGTTCTGGCAGTCACGTTCGTCGCCACGACAGGGTTGCCGCCATCCTGGAGCATGGGCTCGCGCGTGCCGGTGGTCGGCGCGACGGTGGAAGATTTCCAGCTGGTCGATCTGGATGGCAAGACCCATAGTCTCGATCAGTATCGCGGGAAGATCGTACTGGTGAATTTCTGGGCCACCTGGTGCAAGCCCTGCACGACGGAAATGCCGGCGATGCAGGCCAGCTACGACAAGTTGCGCGACAAGGGATTTGTGGTGCTGGCCGTGAACGAACTTGAGGACGATGCCAAGGTGCGCGAGCACATCAAACAGTACGGCCACACGTTCCCGGTGCTCATGGACCGGAACAATAAAGTGGCGAACCAGTTCGGCGTGTTCGGATTGCCCGTCACGGTGTTCATCGATCAGCAGGGCCGCGTGCAGGAATACATCAAGGGCGGCCTGTTGACCGAGCAGATGATCAACGACGTGGTGGCCAAGATTCAGAAACAAGAACCGGTCAAGGCGGCGTCGTTACGCTAAGAGTGTGATGCTGAGATTGAAACAATCAGGGTTTGTCTGGTCGCTGCTCCTGTGCCTCGTTCTCGTGAACGGGCTCCTGACGGTGCCGGCGGTCGTGCATGCCGATCACCATGCCAAGCATCAGGCCGGCACGCATGCCACTGGCCTCTGCGCCTGGGAATGCGCCGCCGGGCAGAGCATCGGCACGACAGCGGTGGTTTTCAGCTCATCCCTGCAGTTCGTCGATCTGGCCGATCCACAGCGCATCGATCGTGTTGCCGCCGCGTTATCCGTCTCCCGCTTCTTTCGCGGACCTCCCGCGCTCCTCAGCTAATTTTTTCGATTCACAGCAATCGCAACGTGCAGAGAGGCGGTGGACAATCCACGGTCCCTCCGGTGCCTCACCTTAACCATTGTGAGACCTATGATGTCCTTTTCCCGATCCCGGCGGCTCGTCCTTCTCTCCCTTGGCGTCATTGTTCTAAGCGCAGGGGCCGTGCGCCCGGGCCCGGTTCAGGCCTCATGCGGCTCCGTGAGCTGCTTTGTGGTGATCGGGTCGCAGCAGCAGGTCCCGATGGCCGGCTTGCTGACATTGAACGCGATTTACAACTACACGCCGATGGAGGCGTCGTCCGGGCAGGGCGGGAGCATTCCGTTTTCCAATCAGGGGAACAAGACGCTGACGCTGGCCAATTTGAATGCCAACCAGATTCGCACCCTCATGCGCACCGTCACGGTCGATATGAATTATGGATTGACCGAGCGATTGGGCCTGCAAGTCACCGTGCCGTACAAGCAGGTGCATTCCGATGCGCAGGTCGGGGGGCTCACGCCGGTGCCCTATAGCGACAAAGGCATCGGCGACGTGCGTGTGAGCCTCAAGTACAACATCTTGCCCACGCTGCGCAGCATGATCGTCGTGGGCGTGGGCGTCGATCTGCCGACGGGCGACTATGGGCAGCGGGTGCAGGGCGCGTCCTTGGCCGAGTCCACCCTGCAGATCGGCACGGGCAATTTTGGATTCGTGCCGTCGATCTATCAAAGCTACGAACTGATTCCGCACCGCTTGAACCAATTCGCCCTGGCCAGTTACCGGCACACGCTGAAGAACAGCGACGGCTACAAGTTCGGCGACGAGGTCAATCTCAGCGCGGGGCTCAATATCATCCCGTTGGAACAGGCGCCATGGCTCGTGCTGACGCAGCAAGTGAACTATCGCTGGATGCAGAACGATGCGATGGACGCCTCGTTGTTTCAATTTAACCCGGGCGGCAATCCGATCCTGCTCGATCCGACCGTGAAGTTCCGCGCCGTGCCCACCACCGGCTCGACCTATATGGCCTATTCGCCCGGCGTCATGCTGAATCTCTGGAACTATGCGTCGATGTATTTCATCGCGCAGATTCCGGTCATGCGGGACTTTAACGGCAACTTGGAACAGCAGGTCAGCTACGTGTTCGGGCTCACGAAGTCGTTTCAACTGCTGGGCGGGTCATAGACGACAAGTATGCATACGCAAACGACAGAGCATCGAAGCGGCCTGATGCGTGGAGCGGTGAGCCGCGCCCTTGCGGGATTCTGCGCGCTGCTCTGGATCGCGGGCTCGGTGTCGGCAGCGTACGGCAGCCTGACGCCGCAATGGACCCTGCCGCATTGCCCGCAAGGGACGTCGCATCATGCGCAGCATAGTCAGAGCCATTGTGTCTGGCATTGCGACGGCGTCGATGCGCAGGCATCCCTTGGCAGAAATCCCGGCGCGCAGACCGATCCCTTCGGGTATTGGGCGGAGACAGGCGGCCGGTCACTCCAGACCGTGGCCCATCGAACGGGAGCCATCCCTCGTGGTCCGCCGACTGCCTGAACAATGCAGCCGCATCTCAATTATGCAGAAGACAACCGGGGCATCAAGATTAGGAATTGAGGAAGGAACAGACCATGAGATTCATCAGCGCGAGAAAGAATTATTCAACCTATGCCAAGACTGGCCTGCTGGGCCTGGCGCTCATCGGCCTCGCCAATTGCAGCTCGGGCGATTCCACCACACCGGTTGTGACCTCCGGCGGCAGCGCAGCACTGCAGGGGCCAATCGCGTTCGTCAGCAACCGGGACGATAAAACTCTCTCAGTGGTCGGGACGGATACGCAGGGCACGCTGAGAATCGTTTCGACGATGCCCAGCACGGCATTCGAAGGGAATGCGATTGGGGACATGCAGGTCTCCAGTGAAAACTGGCTCTTCGTCAATCTTGGCGCCGGGAACAAGGTCGCAACCATTGATCCGGTCAGCGGCGCGACCCCGATCCATGAAGCCAATTTGGCCACCGGGACTCGCCCCGTCCATATTTATCGCGATCCGACAGACGGGGAAGTCATTTGGTCGATGAACGACGGCGATCCGACAAACGGGAACGATCCCATCAATTGCGTCACCGGCACCTCCGTGACGGTGCTGCACAATTCCCACATTGGGCCTGGTGGCAATCCTCCCAGAGTCGTGGGGACGACCTGCACCCTTGCTTCCGGCCATCAAGTCACGGCATTTTCCCAACCCACGACCGCGGACGCGGCCATTCCCAAGTATGCCGCCATTTCTCAGGAGAAAGGCGGGCAAATCGCGTTTCTCGATAACAATGAATCCTCCCCTACATACCGTTCTTTGATTGCCCGGCTCGATCTCTGTACAGATTTAGGGCAAGCGAGCTTAACTCCAGCGGGCGCGGCTTGCGATAACGAGAGCGCCACCGCCATCACGGTTCCCTTTACCGCGAATGGATCGAACCCGCATGGCATTCGCTGGTCGAAGGCAGTCGGCAAGATCTATAGCATGCAAACCGGATACAAAGAGATCGTCGAAGTCGATCCGAAGCTGATCGTGGCGGGACTGGGCGATCATAAGACGGCCATCACGAGGCGTCTGAGCCTGGCCGGGACTCCCTATGCGTCTTACGGCATCACGCCCGACGGAAGATTCCTTTTCCTCCGAGGGAGCGATCTGACCACCGACCTAACGAAGATCATCGGCAAGCTCGCCGTGGTCGACCTCACTGCAGCCGGACCGCTGACGATTACTCCGGTCATGGACCTCGACCATGTGGTGCCGTCCACGTTCAAGTTTACGCCGGACGGTCAACGGATGTACCTGTTAGCCTCCGATACCACGACGGGGAACGCAGCGCAGTCGGCAGCGCAGAAGAAGAACCGCTTGTTTGTGTTCAATCCCTCGGCCTTCCCTGCGGCGCCGCAGCAGCTGGCGGAGATTACTCTGTTGTCGGCTGCCGGGCATAACTTCGATGTGCTGGTCCAAGGCGCCGGCCAGGGCAACGCGGTGCTGGTATCGAACGGCACGGCGGGATCGGCTGGGTCTGTCTCCCTCATTAACAGCAGCCATCAATTGACCAATAGCCTGCTTGTCGGGGCCAATCCCGGCTCGGTCATGTATTTTGCCTCCGGGGCGGCGGCTGCCGGGAATCAAGCCACCTCCTCGCTGACCGGCGGGCCTGCGGTTGCGCCAACGCTGTTAGCGGAGCGGCTCGACGATCACGGGATGCCGGAGTAAGGCGGAGAATGCCGGCGCTATGCCATGGCATGCGGAGGGGGCGGGGCATCCCGCTTCCCTCCCGCAGCCGAAAGTGAGAGGACTATGAGTAAATCGTTGTTACGTGTCGAAGAGGCGGCCGAAGCACTGGCGGTCAGCCGTTGGACTATTTATCGCTGGGTAGAGCAGGGCCGGTTGGAGGGAACCAAGATCGGCCGGGGCAGCTTGCGGGTCTTCACCCATTCGATTGAGAAATTGGTTGAGCAGAATCGGACGGATGACGTGCCGTCCACAGGGTTCGTTCCTAGCGACGCGCTGTCTTCCGTGGGCTCTGCCGTCCATTAGTTTGCCGGTCTGCGCGATGTCCGATGCCGGCGGGTGCTTGTAGCATCCGTCGGTAGACGACCCTCCCATTCTTCCCCTACAACAGAGCCATTGGAAGCGAAGTCTTGCAGGTGTCTTTCCTGTAGACCGTGGTTTGTCTGTTTGTTTTCCCTGGAGCCGGTTTCTCATGAGAGCGATGGATGACAGTGAGCGGGTTCCATATTCCGCCTGGAGCGTTTCGCTCGGCTTGCATGCCGTCATCGTCGGGCTGGCTGTCATGGTTACGGCGCAAGTCCAGCCGATTCTCAAGGAAGAAATCTTTCAGTGGGACGTCGCGCTGATTCAACCGGAGAGCGAGCCGCCGCGGGTCGAGCCGGCGGCGTCCGCGCCGGTGGCTCCGCCATCGAAACCGGTGCCGGTTCGGGCCGTTCAGACTCCTCAGCCTATGCCGCCAGTGGAATCGGCGTCCGACATGGTTATGGCCCGCGTCGCCACGCCAGACAGTCCTGCAATCGTTCATTCGGCGATCCTTCCGCCTAAGCCGGAGCCAGTGAAGGAAATGGTTGAGGAAAAACCAAAGCCGGTCGAGCCTCAAGAGGTGAAGAAGGAAGAGCCGAAGAAAGAAGAGGTGAAGCCGCAGGAAATCATGAAGCCGGAGCCTGTCAAGGAAATCGCCCAGGCGCATGAGCCGCTTGCGGCCCCGGTCGCTCCGGCCGCTCCGGAGATCGCGCCGCCGGTCGAAGCGACTGTCATGGCGCAGGCCTACGAGCCTCCCGCGCCCGCACCGGTTCATCGCGCGGCACCTGTGCCTGCTCCGGTCATTCATCATGAGAGCCCCTCTCCTGATGAAATGGCGCCCGAATGGCGGCCGCTCGTGGCGGTTGGAGAAGGGCCGAAAAAACCGGCGGCGGCTGAGGCGGTTGTCTCCGCGCCTGTTTCACCTGAACCGAATATTGGAGCCGCGGCGCAGATTCATCCTCAGACGCCTGCGCCAGTGGTAGCCAGCGCGCCGCCGCCGGTACGACCGGCGACCAAGGCGGACAATGCCTGGCTGGCCGAGTCGCTCGGCCGGAGGATTAAAGAGCTGACGCGCTATCCCAACTCGGCGCGTTTGAATGGCACGGAAGGCAAAGTGGTCTTGCGTGTGGTGTTGCGCGCCGATGGTCATCTTGCCACGGTGACCGTCCACCGCAGTTCCGGTCATGACGTGCTCGATCGCGCGGCAATGGAGACGGTGCGGCTCGCTTGTCCTATCCACATGAAGCAGGCATTGAGCGCGGCGGAAGTGGCGGTGTATGTGCCGATTGTCTATAGCCTCGCTGGATAGGAATTATTCATGACACTCACGATGCCACGAGTGAAAAGCCAAATCGCTTGGTGCCTTGGAATCGGCGGCAGCCTGATGCTGTGCGTCTCGCTCGCGCTCGCCGAGTCTGCGCCGCCGTTCGCGCTCGGTCCCAAAGTGACGACGGATCGGAAAGTGCGGACAGTGGTAGGACCGTCAGTACGGATCGACGATGCGGGGCAGATCTCCCTTGCTTGGGTGGAGGAAGAGAAGGAGACGCGCACGGTACTCTACTCGCGCATTGAGAAAGCGGACGGTCCTCTTGGCGAGTCGGTGCGGGTGAACAGCCCGAGCGAAGTGCCCTATAGCCGCCAAGAAGCACCGGCCTTCGTGGCATCCGGCGACGAGGTCTTGATCGCCTGGGCCATCGCTCATCCGAAGATGACGCCGGACAAACCGTTCTCCAACGATCTCCGCCTAAGCCGGTCCGCCGATGGCGGGAAGACCTTTCAGCCGTCTGTCTTGGTGAATGACGACGAGCTCGTCATCGGCCACAGTTTCGATTCGATCCATGTCGCGCCCGATGGTGTCGTTCACATGGCCTGGATCGACGGGCGGGAAGGGAAGAAAGAATCCGGCACGTTCGCCGCGCGCTCCACCGACCATGGCCGGACGGTTGAAAAGAACCTCAAAGTCGATGAGAGCACCTGTGTCTGTTGCCGCACGTCGATGACGAGCAGCCCGGACGGCACACTGTACGTCGCCTGGCGAAAAATCTTGCCGGGCGAGATCAGAGAAACCGTTGTTGCGCGCTCGACCGACGGGGGGCAGACCTTCGCCGCTCCGGTGATCGTCGGCCATGACCAGTGGGTGTTCCCCGGTTGTCCGCACCGGCCTGCGTCCATCGGAACGGATCGTCAGGGGCGCCTCTACGTCGTCTGGTACACGGAAGGCTCGGACGAAACGCCGTCGATCTATCTGGCCTATTCGGATGACCGGGGCGCAACTTTTTCGACGAAGCAGAAATTGAACCTGTCCAAGGGGACGTTCCCAGACCATCCGCAGATGGCGGTCGATCCGAATGGCCGGCTGGTCATTGTCTGGGAAGAGCAGTCGCCGGTCCGTCGTGAAATCGTGGTGGCGGTATCGCTGGATCGCGGACAGACCTTCAGTGCGCCGCAGAAAGTAAATGACAAGAAGGGCCAAACGCCGGCGATCTCGATCAATGCCCAGGGGCTGGCCGCGCTGGCCTGGATGGAACATGCGATGCCCGCGCATCGCCTCGTTGTGCAAACACTGCAATTGCCAGCCTCCACGGTTGCCGCGAGGCCGGAGCCATAGCAGGATGCTGAAGCGAATGGCGCGATGGGGGATGAGGGTCCTGTTCTGCGGGACGAGTCTTGTCTTCACCCTGCCGGGTTTGGCCCATGATCCCCACGATCCGTTCACCTCGCTCAAGATGAGCCGGCTTCCGGCCGGAAGCCAGGCGGTGCCCTTCGAGTTGACGGCCTTGGATGGGACGGTCGTGAAGTTGCGCGACTTGGCCGGGAAAGTCGTGCTGGTGAATTTTTGGGCGACCTGGTGCGGGCCCTGCAAAGAAGAAATGCCCTCGCTGGCGCGCTTGCAGCAACAGCTGGATCCCAAGAAATTTGTTCTGCTGACCGTGACGACGGATCTGCAACGCCAGGGCATCGCCCAGTTTCTTGCGCAGGCGGGCGTGGCGTTGCCGGTGCTGTTCGATGAAGATCAGGACGTCTCGCGGTCCTTCATGGTGCGCGGGTTGCCGACCACCGTGCTGATTGCGCCGGACGGGATGCTAGCCGGCCGGGCCGTCGGCCCGCGCGCCTGGGATAGCCCGGAGTCGGTCGCGTTGATGCGGCAGATGATGGAGAGCGGGAAATGAAGTGGTGGCGGTTGATGCAGTCACGCATGTTGCCTCTTGCGCTCGCCACGGCCGCGGTCTATCTGACGTTGTCGTTCAGTGCCGCATCTTGCCTGTTCTCGCATCGGACGACCTCCAGCACGACGCATCCCCATAGCGGCAGTCAGGCCCATTCCTCCCTCTGTGCCTGGGCCTGCCAGGCGAATCCGACGGTCGATCTGCCGTCTATTGCGCCGCAGAGTGAACCGCTGCGCGCGATGGCATGGTTGCTGCTCCTCGGCGCCGGGTTGTTCTCATTGGTGTCTCCCCAGTCGGCGCATTCGCGCGCGCCTCCTCGCCGGTAATCGCGTTCAATTCAACGTTCATTCGGCCGCAGTGCTCAGCCGGGATTGGCCCGGTCTGGACGGCTGCACGCCATTTCTCTCAAGAAGGAGTACGGGCCATGGTGTCGTGTCTGTCTGTGAAACGAGGGTTTTGTGTGGCCGCCCTGTTCGGAGGGCTCGCGTTCGGAATATCCGTGGCCGAAGCGCAAGAGCCGGTTCAGCTAGAGGACGCCTTGTCGTCGCCGCGCGAACAGGAATTGCGCGGGCAGCTGAAGGGTATTCTTCAAGAGCTGGACGATCTCAAGCGAAACCGCGAGCAGGCGCTGCCTCCGGCGGAGCGGCCGAAGACGGTGACGGAGAAGGCGGCGCCGGAATCGTCTGGGGAGGCTGAGGTTGCCGAGGCGATGCCGGAATATGAATTGGCCGATACCAGCATCGTCAGCAAGCGGCTTCAAAAGCGTCCGGAGGGGATGTCGTTGTCATCGACCATTCAGGCGGAGACCGATTCTCAGCCCACAAGGACCATGAAAGAGTCGATGGAGTCGCTGCCGGGCGTGATCCTGCGTCAGGCGAACGGGCCGCGCGACTTCAGTATCGCGATTCGCGGCCAGGGTGTGAAGACGTCGTTCGCCGTTCGCGATATCAAGATGTATGAAGACGGCTTTGTTCAAACGCAGTCGGATGGCCTGTCCCGCCTCGACATCCACGATCCCTGGTTCATGCGCAGCGTCGAGGCGACGCGCGGAGCCTCGTCGTCGCTCTACGACAACTACGCGCTCGGCGGCATGATCCATTTCAGGACTCGCCGTGGCAGCGATATCAATGGAGTGGAATCGTTTTTCTCCGGCGGTTCGTATGGCTATCACAAGGAAGCGTTCGCCATCGGTCAGGAGACTGAGCATCTGGACGTGTCGCTCTTCGCCAGCAACGTTCAGGAAGACGGGTATATCCGGAATAGCGGGTATAAAACGCAGACGATCAATTTTAATCTGCGCTTCAAAATCGATGACAAACAAAACTTCTACTTCAAAGCGATCTCCAATTGGCTGGACTCCCGGGTGCCGACGAGACTGACTCAGGCGCAGTTTATCGCTGACGACCGGCAGGTCGGCGGCACTGGCGCAACGACCGCGGACCGGCTTCATCAGCAGCGGGTGGACCGCCGGACGATCCTCGGCGGCATTTACGAACGGCAGCTGAATGCCAACACGGTGCTCACAATCGAAGGCGACTACGATGTGAAAGACATCAACCAGACCTTCAATCAGATCAGCGACAACATCAATCCGAACTACAAGCACTACACCGATCTCCGGCATGACGGCCGGCTCGGTGACATGCCTCTCAGAAGCTACGTGGGATTTTTCGCCAACAGCATGGAGCAGGAAGGGCAGACGTTTCAAAACTTGGCCGATGGCCAGGGGACGCGAGGCCTGCTGCTGCAAAACAACCGGGGGAATATTCGCAATATCGGAGCCCGGTTTCGCGAAGAGCTGGAATTTGTCCCGCAATGGACGCTGGCTGCTGGGTTAGGATTCGAACAGTCGCATCTCAGCATTGAAACGATCAATTATACGGGTGGAGCCGTCTCGTCGAGGCCCAATGCCCATCGCGATTTTACCAATTGGGCTCCAGAGGTCGCACTCACGTGGAAACCGGCGGAAGGGTATCGCCACTGGGTGCGAGGATCGACGGGATATGGATTGCCGACGTTCGGCAATCTGACCAGGGACCCTGTGACAGGGCTGCCAGGAGCGAATTTCGACCTGAAGCCGCAGAAAAATCTCAACGTGGAAATCGGCACAGAGTCGAAGCTGCACAAGACGCTCACCGTCCAGCTGGTCGGATTCTGGACTTTCTTCAAAGACGAGATCATCACGCAGACGCTCGATAACAATAACACCATCTCTGCAAACGCCTCATCGTCAGAATACCGGGGGATCGAAGCCTTCTACGACTGGCGGCCAGTATCGGGGTTGCGGCTCTCCGGGGCCTATACGCACACGGATGCGCGCTATATCAATTTCTCCGATCGGGCTAGCACGGGCTTCTTAGTCCGTGACGGGAAGAAGGTGCCGAACGTGCCCACCGATGTGCTGAACAGCAAAGTGGAATACGAGCATGCGGAGAGCGGCTGGGGCGGCTGGGTTGAAGGCAGCTATTACAACAGCTACTTCTTGAATAACAATAATACGTTCGGCATTCCCTCGTACATGATCGGCAATGTGAATATCCATAAGACGGTAGAGTTGAAGAAATCCTGGTTCCGGTTCGCCAAGTTCTATCTGGAGATGGACAATATCGGCGATAAAAAGTATGCCGCATCCGGACAGGTCGTCACTGGTGAAACGCATGGTCAGGCTGCGGGCTCGCCGGCCTTCTTCGCCGGGTATGGCCGGGCCATTTATGGCGGTGTGACGCTGGGCTTGTTCTAATGGTCAGGCGAGGAGGCCGCTGAATAGGCGGCCTCCTCATGAGGCGCGGGGCCCCAGTGTTTTATGTAGCATCCGTAAGCATCCGTCTGTAGACAGGTTTCTTGGACCAGCGTAGAGATAGCGCGAACTGGAAAATCGTATGAACCATTGCCGCCTCAAACAGATTTTCGGAACGGTCGCCGGACTGACAGCGATGGCCTATCTGTCGCTGGTAGTGCTGGCAGCCGGCTGTCTGTTCATGCATGCCGTGCCGGCGGAAGAGCATGCAGGGGGACATGAGCATCACGCGCAAGACTCGTCCCATGCTCCGCTCTGTGCCTGGTCCTGCCAGGCGTTGTCCGGCGGCGGACTCATCGCCGCGCCGCCGGCCGTCACGGCCTGGTCGGTCGAGTCGGCAGTCGCAAGCCAGTCCTCTATTCATCTCTCTTCTCCTGGTGCCGATCTTCTCAGGGCCCGTGCGCCTCCGCAGTTCCTTTTCTCGTAATCGACCCTGTTCATATTCATCGGTCTCTGTGACGGGCTGACCTTCCGCCGTTGAGGCAGGAGCGTCAGGGGCTGTGTCGGCTAGCGGCCATGCTCACAGGACGGCAATGTTTCTGATCTGAGAGCGGTGGCCTCCACTCTCGGAACAGCCGGAGCGCGAGCGGCTCCACCAGTGGCTTCCGCTCCGGCCTCTTTCTCGGACCGATACGAGCGCCTGTGGGCGCATGACGAACCAATAGGAGGAATGATGGAAAAACGATCTTGGCCTCTCGCCTGGTTTCTTGGCGCTGCAGCGGTGACGAGCCTGCTCAATGTGGGAACCGTTGTGCAGGCTGCGGATGAGGCGGCGTTACCCGAACAGGCGCCATCGCAGATCCATGAAGCCGATCAGGTGATCGTGCAGATCGGCGGGCGCTTTTGCGAATACCACCGCGAAGACGTCGAGGGCGCGCTCCGCCAGTATCCCGTCGTGCAGCAAGTGGAGTTTTTGAACGACCACGGCACGGTGCTGGTGCGGTATCGGCCAGACGGCGCGCCCCCGGCGCAACTGGCGGCATCGGTCGAGCAGGCGCTGGCCTCGGGCATCGGCTGCAAGGCCTGGGTGGATCGCGGCGGGTCGCCACTGGCGAAATCGTAGGAACGTGACGATGAGGCTGCGCAGAATCTTGTGACGGCCAAGGATGTTGTGCATCGCGATGATGAGTCTTTCGAGAAGCGGGCGGCACGGTAACCGGCTGATGCTGGTGGAATTGAAATCTGCGTTGCGGCGACCTCCCGGCGCAGATTTCACCAGGGGGAGCGCGGGTTGGGCGTTCCCCCGCCACCGGGCAGTCTGTTCGAGGAGGCGATGATGGAACCGCCGTTGTTGCGCGTGCACGAGGCGGCTGCGCTGCTCAGAGTCAGTAAGTGGACAATCTATCGATGGATCGAGGAAGGCCGCTTGCGCGCGACGAAGATCGGCCAGGGGAGCCTGAGAATCTTTCGCACGTCGGTGACGGGCCTGATCGATGGCGCCGGGCCCAGCGGCCAGGATTCGCCTCCGGATGCCGCGCGGGGGACAGGGCGGAAAACGAAACGGTAAACCATGGCAGTCATCGGGTCTGGGGTTGCGCACCCTTCTTCCAGGCCTGCCCGGGGACTCGGGGATGGCCTCCGCCGAGTTCCCGGCCCTTCGGGGAAAGAAAGAGGTAATCCATGCTGGGCAGTCTTGATATGACGCGCGAAGCATTCGTGAGTGCCGTGACTCGAAAAGATTCCGGCGACAATATGTTCAAGGTGGTGATCGTCCGGTTGCTGGCCATCGCGCTGACCGTGTCTCGCTGGCCGGTGAGCTCGGCGCAGGCGCCGGGTGTGCCGGTGCCGCAGGGCTATGGAGCCTGGCCGTCGGTCGAGTCTGGCGTGGATGTCTCCGAGGGCGCGCGCTCTCTGCGATTGTTCGTCTGTCCGAAGGCAGCCTCGGTGACCGACGACGAGACATTTCCTGTCGGGACGGCGCTGGTGGTGGAAACTTTCTCGTCCGCGCCTCTGGTCGGAGGGCAATTGCGATCGGTCTTTGTGCTGGAAAAAGTGTCGAGCTTGGATCGCCAGGGTATGGTCCGCCATTCGCGCGAGGGATGGGCCTATGCAAGCTATGACATGGCGGGATGCGAACTCTCGAGCGACGCGGCCGTCTGCGGCCTCCGCCGGTTGCCGGTCACGGCTTGACGAAAAGAAGGCTGGCCGTCACGCAGGGGCGAGACTCAGGGGTTGCGGCGCTGATGACGCAGAGAGCCCTGATTGGAGGGGAGTGAACTTCTGCTGTAGCATCCATCGGTAGACGGACTCCGGTGAACACCCTACAGTGCGCCTCTTTTCTCTCGATGACATGAAAGCGATGGCGTGACCGGAAAACTATCCTCGACAGGTGTCGTGTTGCTGGCCTTGCTGTATGGCTTCCTGGCGGGCCAAGCCGCGGTCTGTTCGCATGAGGGATCGAGCCAGCAGGAATCGGCGCACGATTCAGGCGAACGCGAGCAGCTGGAGCTGTTCTGCGGCGGCGACTGCCAAAATGTTTCGCCCGTTGCGATCGTCTCTTCGCCCCCAACGAGTGTCTGCGCCACGGTCTTCATCGCGCTGACCGTGTTGGTCGTTCGCACAGGTCGAGAGATTCCTCTTGCATTGGCTTCTTCGCGGGCGCCGCCTCCAGCCGTCATATCGTAAATCGCACGGCTTTCCCCATTGATCTTTGAAGGAGTACGGAATCATGGCGACGCGATGTGGCTGGCTAGAGTTGTGCCGGCTGGCAGTGATGGCGAGTGTCGTGAGTGTGCTGGCGGTTGGAGCGGGATGGTCGGAATCCATGGCGCAAGAGCCTGTTGTGAAGGAAGAGGATCAGCCGGTGCTGGAGATGGCGCCGATCCAGGTCGAGGGCCAGCGGATTGAGAATGTGGATTCAGTCAAAAAGGAACTGGCCAGGCGGCCGGGGAGCAACATTCTCATCGAAGAGAAGCAGATCACCGAATCGCGGGCGATGAATCTGAATGACGTGTTGCAGTTCGCGCCTGGCGTGCGGTTCCAATCCCGCTTCGGCGCCGATGAAGGACAATTTCAGATCCGCGGCACGTCGCTGCGGAACAATTTTCATCATCGCGGGATCAACATTCTCATCAACGGCATTTTCTTTGGCGACGCCGACGGATTCTCCGACTTCGAATCCATCGATCTGCTGGCCTATGAACGGATCGAAGTCTACAAGGGCGCCAACGCGCTGCGGTATGGGGCGAACTCGATCGGCGGCGCGATCAACTTTGTCCCGCGCACCGGTTACAGCGCATCGACTTTGCAGATGCGCTTTCTCGCGGGGAGTTTCGGCATGGTGAGCGGCCAGGTCTCCAGCGGGAAAGTCTCAGAGCCGTTCAAGGTCGGCGGCATGAACGCGACGGCCGATTACTACATCAGCGTCTCTGGCAACCGGCAGGACGGATTTCAGGACCATAGCCAGCAGGCCAGGGAACGCATCAATGCCAACGTGGGGCTGCAACTCGGCACCCATCAGGAGCTTCGCGCCTACTTCCTTCAATCGGTGGTCTCTGAAGCGATTCCCGGTTCATTGACGAATCAGCAGTTGTTTCAGAACCGGAGGCAGGCCGGGGGGCAAACCCCATTTCCGGTGCCGGGATTTTTCGCCTGCGTCACGGACAATCAAACCTGCCGATGGGGGCGGTACTACAATCTGCAGCGGCTTGGGATCGCCTATCATAATGAATTCGCCGTCAATCAAGTGGTCGAGATCATTCCCTATGTGTCGAATCAGTATGTCGATCATCCGATCTTCCAGACGCTTTGGCAGAGCACGCAGAATGTGGGCGGCGAGATCCGCTACGTGAATACCAATCAGTTGTTCGGCATGAACCATTCGTTTACCGCAGGCCTGCAACCGCGGTATGGCAATCAGAAGCAAACGCGCAACGTGAATATCAACGGGACGGCCGGCGCGCTGGCGCAAGAGTACCGGGCCAAATCGACGTACATCGGAGTCTATGCCGAAGACGCACTCGATGCGACCAAAGACTTGACGATCGTGATCGGCGGCCGGTGGGATCGCAGCACGCGCGAGGCGACGATTCAGAACTACGGGCCGGCAGGGAATCCATTCGATCCGACGATTGGCTCCACGCCGACCACCGCCCAACGGCCGCTGCGGCATTTCGACGCGCTCAATCCGAAGCTCGGCTTCGTCTATCGCACCACGCCGACCTCACAGCTCTACTTCAATGCCAGCCGGTCGTACGAAGCGCCGCTGAATGTCGAGCTGCTCGCCTCGGTGAACGCGAATGGAAGCGCCAATGCCGGGTTTCTCGATCTGGATGCGCAGCGTGCCTGGCAGTTCGAGTTGGGACATCGAGGCGCGTCCGCCGACAAACGGTATTCCTGGGATGTGACCGTTTACGATTTGGAAATGCAGAAGGAGATTCTGGCGTCGAACATCAACAACCAAAGCACGTTTCAAAACGCCAACGGCACGCGCCATACGGGCGTCGAAGCCGGAGGCGCGATGGTGCTGGCGAAGGGATTGTTCGCGCAGGGTGCGGGCGGCAAGGACGATAGTCTGCAAACGCGGGTCGCCTACACCTGGTCGCGCTTCAAGTTCACGGACGATGTGTACGGCGCCGGGACGCTCATTGCGAAAGACGGCAAGACCGTGGCGGGGGCGCCGGAGCACAACCTGAATCTCGAACTGCGCTACGATCATCCGGCGGCCTGGTGGGTGGCGCCGAATGTAGAGTGGTCGATGTCGGGATTTTACGTCGATTATCTGAACACCGTGAAGAACCCGTCCTATGTTGTGCTCAATATGAAGTCAGGCTGGAATATCACGGACCGGCTCACTCTCTATGCGGAAGGGCGCAATCTGACGAACAAGACCTATGCTGGGTCGGTCGTGGTGAACGATTCGCTCAACCGGTTTGCCAATCCGGGCCAAGGCATTAGTGCCTATGGGGGCATTGAATACAAATTCTGATGCGGACGAGCGGCGGCGGTTCGCCGCCGCTCGTGGCTGTGGCTGGTAAACGAGGAAGGCAGGTGGTGGGCGTGATACTGAAAAT
>JADLEJ010000047.1 GCA_020846195.1 Nitrospira sp. | reverse complement strand
TATACCGATGTCGTCTTCGGTCTGTTCTGGCTGCTGGGTTATCGCTTTTGTCCGCGGATCGCCGATATCGGGGGCGCTCGCTATTGGCGGATCGATCCGTCAGCCGATTACGGTTTGCTGAATGGCATTGCCAGTCATCGCATCAACACCAAGCTCATTGAAGAAAATTGGGATGACATGCTCCGGCTCGCCGGCTCGCTGAAACTCGGCACGGTACAAGCGACCTCGATCATGAAGACCCTCCGAATTGACGATCACCCAACCAAGCTTGCTCAAGCCGTGGCGGAACTGGGGCGCATCGACAAAACGATCCACGCCTTGACCTTTATAGATGATGAGAGCAAACGGAGGCGGACCCTGACGCAGTTAAATCGAGGCGAAGACCGTCATAAACTGGCCCGCGCCGTCTTCCACGGTAAGAGAGGAGAACTTCGGCAGCGGTATCGGGAAGGGCAGGAGGATCAATTAGGTGCGCTGGGCCTGGTCGTGAACATCATCATTCTGTGGAACACTCTGTACATCAACGCTGCCTTGGATCAGCTTGCCGGTGAAGGCTATCCCATTAAGCCGGAAGACGTGGCTCGGCTCTCCCCGTTGGTATTCGAGCACATCAATCTATTGGGCCGTTATGCCTTTTCGGTTCCGGACTCGGTTGTACGGGGACAGCTTCGACCCCTTCGCAATCCGGCGGACGCGTTAGAGGATGTCGCCTGACCCTGCGAGGTCACTGGCTTGCAAAACTCAGGTGCCCTTAACCCGGTTTTCCGTTCCATTGATCCCCAATACCCATCAACTCCCCCGGCGGAGTAAAGTGCGCGGTCAAAACGATGGAGCGAAATCCCTGCGGGCCGTTTCGAAACACTGGAACCAAGGTCTGTGGCTCATCCGCGACTCATCGGTGGCGCACTGCCCTAATACTGAACCTTGAATGTCGGACTGTCTTCCGGCCGCGTCTTTCGCCGATCATAGAGGCGGGTGGTCGAAACATTGGCATGGCCGAGCCATTCCTGGACCTTGGCGATATCGGCCTGGTGCGAGAGGGCGTTGGTAGCGGCGGTGGCGCGCAAAGAGTGGACGCAGAGTCCGTTCACCGCCACGCTGACGCCGGCGAGCAGACCGTAGTGCCGCACGATGTTCCGGTAGACCGAGGCCGGGTCGAGCGGCCGGTTGAGTTTTTCTTCGGTGCGATTGTTCTTCACGGGCCGGAAGAGGGGACCATCCAAATCCTCTCCATGTTTGGCACCTGCGAGATACTCCTCGATCAACCGTTGCGCCGCGGCGTGAACCGGGACGTAGCGGATCTTGTCGCGCTTGCCCTGGATGCGAAAGTGCATCACGCCCTCGCGGCTCTGGACATCCTTCACCAATAGCCGGCAGAGCTCCTCGCGACGGAGCCCGTGATAGAGAAGAGTGGCTAGGATGGCCTGGTCGCGAATCCCTTTGAGCGTGTCCTCGGGCGGCGCCTCGAGCAGCTTGCGGGCCTGGGCGGTGCCAAGCGCGGGGGTCGAACCTTCATTGCCGTTGGCGAGGGGCCGCTTGACGCCATCGACGGGATTGCCGGCGACGGCATTCCGTTCACACAAATAGTCGAACAGCGACGATAGCGCCGAGAGCTTGCGCCGGATGGTGGCCGGGGAGAGCTCGCGGACCTCCAACTCTTTCCTCCAGGCGATGACATGAGCCCGTGTAATGGTCCGCAGCTCGACCGGATTCTGTAAACCGGCGAAATGGGAGAAGTCGTTCACATCCTCTTTATATGCGCGCCGGGTTTTAGCGTTAGGGATGTTGGCGAGCCATTCGAGCTCGGGCGGCACGTCGGCGAGGTGGCCGAACTGTTTGGCGGTAAGCGCGCGGGCTTTGGAAGCAGGAATCAGGTCGGCCATGGGTTCTCTTTCAGCGGTTGGTTTTAAACATGATAATGTATTTTATCGTGCTTAAAAACAAGACCCAAAATTCGTGATTTTCTAGCTTGGCCTGGTTCACTTTGGAAAGCTTCTCAACTTAGCTCAGCTCTCCCACTTCTCAACTGCCGGAGCCGCCGGCATTCCCGGCGCGGTTCAGTCTATCGATCTCCGTTGATCAGCATGTTGATGTCGGCGGACATTCTCCGGCAATAGATACGGGCCAGGGTGTCATTTTGCAGATTAACTGGGGTCTTCCGCTCTTTTGGTGCAGTCACAAGACGATGCCGAATGACTACGGTGAAAGGCACCAAGGCGTACAGCGATACCTACGAACTGATTCATCGCCGGGAAGCTGATGGACCCAATGCGATGTGGCAGGCCGACCACACCCCGCTTGATATTCTTCTGGTACGGCCGGATGGTGAGTTCGCAAAGCCCTGGCTCACCGTCGTTATCGACGACTATAGCCGAGCGATCGCCGGTTACTTCCTATCGTTTGAAGCCCCCTCCGCCCTCCATACTTCTTTAGCTTTGCGCCAAGCGATCTGGCGCAAGGAAGATCCACGCTGGATTGTCTGCGGTGTTCCTGACATCCTTTATACCGATAATGGAAGCGACTTCACTTCTCGGCATCTGGAACAGGTCGGAGCCGACCTCAAGATTCGGCTGGTCTTATCCATTCCTGGAAAGCCTAAGGGCCGTGGCCGCATTGAACGATTCTTTTTCCTATGTCTATCGGCGTCGTTTCCGTCTACCAGCTTACTGACCTTCGCTGCGAGGCAGCTGTGATCGGGTTCCGTTTTACAATGCTGTGGAATGGGAAGTCTTAACGATCTGGAAGAAGTCTTCGTCGACGTAGCGCTCCTGAATACGGAGCTGGAGAGCATCGAGTTCACCCCGCACCAAGTGCCGTGGAAAAAGCAGTATGAGATCTGGCGCCATGGTGACGAGATGGTCGCGGCCTCGAAGTCTCGGCATGATCTTGAGGTTGCCATCGTCCAATTCCAGCGTGCAGTAGAGCAGCGGGACACGATTCTTGAGAACTTGTATTGCTTCGCGGCGTTTCCTGGGGCGACCGGCAAAAATAAACAATACACGGTGATGGCTGACCTTGGGATTATCAGGCCGTCTCTAAAAGAACCACTTCGTGAGCTCCGCAATAAGATCGTGCACGAAGTTGACGACGTTGACGTTGACCGGAAGCGATGCGAAATCCTGTCAGACTCG
>JADLEJ010000046.1 GCA_020846195.1 Nitrospira sp. | reverse complement strand
GAGGCATGTTGTATGGTGTGCCTACATTGATCTCGTAGTAGTCCGTCGAGTCACTGCTCAAAACCATAACGGACTTCGCGATCGCATCGCGACCAGGTCCAGTTTGGAGCTGCATCCTTATCGGTGCTCTCTCCCCTCGGTTCTCTGATCCCGTCATAATGCGATCAAACTGAAAGGATAGTGTAGTGGATACGTCTGTTCACGAGAATTTTCACGGTCTCGGCTTGTCCGAGGCGATGTTGCAGGATCTTAGCAAGGCTGGGTTTACAGCTCCAACTCCGATTCAAGCTCAAGCGATTCCTCCCGCACTTGCCGGGCGCGATGTCATCGGATGCGCGCAAACGGGCACGGGGAAAACCGCGGCGTTTGCCATTCCCATGATCGAGCGGTTGGCGGCATTGCCGAAAGGCCAGCCACAAGCGTTGATTTTGGCGCCGACCCGAGAGTTAGCATTGCAGATTCTTGCCACGATCGAAAAGCTTGGACGAGGACGCCGCATCTCCGCCACTGTGATTATGGGTGGCGCCGATATGCAGGCGCAAGTGCGCGGGCTTCGGCAGCAGCCGGACATTTTGGTGGCGACTCCAGGCCGCTTGCTCGATCATATGTGGAACGGCACGATCAACCTGGCGCCGATCAAGATTTTGGTGTTGGACGAAGCCGATCGTATGTTGGATATGGGCTTTGCTCCGCAAATCAACCAGATCCTCGATGCCTTGCCGGTTGAACGGCAGACGTTGCTGTTCTCGGCCACGTTGCCGGCCGACCTCACCAGATTAGTGCAGGTGAGTGTGAAAAATGCTGTGCGCGTGATGGTGAGCCCGTCGGCCACGACGGCGGACGGCGTCACCCAGGCCTTGCATCACACGACGCATGACAGCAAGGCAGGATTGTTGGTGTCCTTGCTCGGGCAAGAGCAGGAGACGGTGCTGGTCTTTACCAGGACCAAGCATCGCGCAGATAAGTTAGGCCGGGTGCTGGGGCAACAGGGGCATAAGGTTGCCGTGCTGCATGGCGATCGCAGCCTGTCTCAGCGTCGCGCGGCCCTCGAAGGATTTAAACGCGGCACGTTCCGCATTCTGGTGGCGACAGATATTGCGGCGCGCGGGATCGATGTGGCGAATATCGGCCATGTCATCAACTTTGACTTGCCGAACTGCCCGGAAGACTATGTGCATCGCATTGGCCGCACGGCTCGCATGAAAACGACTGGGCGCGCGACAAGCTTCGTCACCTCGGAAGACGGCGTGCAGTTGCGGGCCATCGAACAGTTGTTGGGCCATGCCGTGCCGGTGGCGGAAGGGAGCGCACGGCCATCGGTGGATCCGCGTGGGCAGAGGCCTTCTGCGCAACGGCAAGCACGGTCGCCTCAAGGGCGTCCTGCAGCGATTCGGGAGCGCCGGCCGGTGAGCCATGGAACCCATAGACCAGCGCAGCCGATTCAAGGCGCGCCAGGCAACTAGCGCAGAGGGTGGCAAATGGATCGCTCATTGATCAATCTACTATTGGAAGGGAATGTCATGTCTGAGACGCAAAGCTCCCCGGTCAAGCCCAGCGCACCGTGGGTCAGAATTCCTGATGGAACCAAGGTGCGGTTGCGGACGGACAATCAAGAAGGTGTTGTCGATGGGCTTACGGAGATCGTGACGGGACCTGGCCGGAATCCCGATGGCCGAACGCAGTATCGCGTCAACCTCGGCGATCAGGCGCGTACGCTGGTAGTCGAGGACGATCTGTTGGTGCTCGTGGATGCGGAGGGCTTGGTTCTGATTCTGAAACAGAAGGTGGAGTTTCGCCGGCTTGTGACTCAGCGGCTACGGGGCGCGCTTGGCGACGACCGGTTTGTTCGTCCTGCCTAAAGGAGCGGCGCGGGCCGTGCAAAACGGCCCGCGCGTGCGCCCGTGTTAATACAGAGGCGGCTGCGGCCCCCACTGCAACCCTTCCAAATCCGGATCTTCTCCCGCGGGTCGTGACGTGCGGTCGTCCTTTTCGCCTTTCCTCTGCGCACGTTTTTCTTCTTTCTCTTTCCGCTTCGTTTGAAGCGACTTTTCACGGTCTCGCTTCGCCATCGTTGTTTTTCCTGCGCGTGCGATAGTGTCCTCCTTGGCTGTGCCGAGTGAGAGTCGATGTTGCCATTGGACGGGCGCGGAAGCGCCGCCGGTCCTGGGTAGGCAGTCACCGCAATCACGCGAACAGACGTTTCGATACGATACTGCGTGAGGGAGAGAGATGCGTTGCGTCTCGCGGAGACGACACTGCACCGTACCACGATGCGCAGGCTCAGTCAAAGCGGCGTCTCGACAGACTAGGTGGCGGGTGGAAACCTCTCGTGCTGTGCCCCGGCTCGGAGGCGCAGTTTGAACACGACACGGCGGCTCTTCTCACGATCCACTCCGGTTGCAGGATGAGCGATGAGGTCTTGCCGGCCCCGGCCGCTCGCCGATGTCAGTCGTTGGAAGCAGGGTGAGACGGTTGGTTCCGTACGATCGATGACCTCAAGGCCTTTTGTCATCACACGGAAGGAACGTTCCTGGCTCAGTCGCAGATTCATGGCGTCGTCGCCACGATCGTCGGTGTGTCCTTCGATTACCACTGAGTCGATATGGGACTCAAGCGGACCGCAGACGAGGACGGCGTAGCGAGGCATCATGTCGGTGAGGAATCGATCGGCCTGTGGCGTTAAGGTGCTTTTCCCAGAGTCGAAATTGAGCAAGTCTTCAGGGATGACGATGCGCACGAGCAGTGGATCCTGCGGGTCGTCGTCAACGGAGAGCCCGAATTGCGCGAAGTGTTCGTGCAGTACGGCGTGAACATTGTCCGGTTGCGCTGTCGTGGAATCGGCGGTGGCCGCGTGGGAAGGCGTTGGGTTGTCGGTCGGAGCGTCTTGATCGGCTTGCGGCGCGAGCGATGCCGCCAGGAGCAGGACGAAAATAATGGCCAGGGAGGTCATCAAGTCCATAAGCCCGGTGGTTGTCGTGTGGGAAATCGTTGAATGGGGGCCGAGGTGATGTTGGTGCATGCGGAATATTTTCTCAGTGGTTTAGAAAAGCGAGAAACTCATCATCGTGGACTGCGCGAGGGGTGAGTCCTGCCAGGTGCGATGGCTGCAAGCGGCGTGAGGAGCTGTGTCGAGGCACGGAGTCGTTGCAGCCATCCTTGAGGGCGGCGCTGCGCAGCCCTTGTTGTTGCCTGGGGCGCGTGAGCGATTCTGGCGGTTAAGTCATCCACCAGGTGGTCGACCTCTTGGGGCGAAGAGACGCGCTGGGCCGGCAGCGGCTCCACTCGATGAGGGAGTTGTGTCGCTGCGAGTGTGAGCTGCTGAATGAGCGGGGCGAGCGATGTGGCGATCGCGTCGGTTGGATAGGTGTTTGGAGGTGCGTTACTGGTCAGGAGATGCGCGCGAATTTCTTGTGTCAGCGCATCCACTGATTTCGTCATCGCTTTCAATGGTTGGAGGAGGGCGTCGGTTGCTGGCTGGGCATAGGAAATGGAAGGGGCGGGGCTCAATCCCTGTTCCAGCGAAGAAGGTCGGCGAAACGTTCCTGTCATGCCTTCAAGAATTTGTTCAAGCGTTTTTCTTGGAAACAGGTCATCGATCAAGTGGGTGCATTGCTGGTGGGCTGAGAATACGCGAAACATAAGCGGCTTCTCGATCAAGGTAAAGGCGGTGGCGCAGACGAGCCCGACGATTGAGGTGAGAAATTTCCCGGCGAGACCGTTAATGAGCCCCTGAATGCCGGCGATGCCGTGACCATCGGCGTGCAGCTTGCTGAGGCCGATCAGCAGCGCAATAAAGGTGAGCAGGAGGCCGATCCCTGTCATGAGGGACGGCACTTGTTGATACCAGGCGAGGTTCAGCTTTCCTCGAAAGATGGTTTCGAGTGAGAAGAGTTCCTGAGCAGAGCGCGAGCTGAATATGCGCGGTTCGATGTACCAGGCGACCTGCTCTGTTACGAGAGTCTTTCGGTATTGTGTCCAGGCAGGGGAGAGCCAGGGTTCTCGCTGGAATGTCGCATCGATGAGGTGCAAATCCTTCCTGTCCCGCCGGTCCAAGTGCGGTGGGGAGGCTTGCGGTTTGCGTTTCAAGGCTTCTGGAGCATGGAGTGCCCCGCCGTCCTGGTCGAGCTGCCGGCGTTCGTGGGCCAGCGTGTTCAAGCAGCGCGTCACTCGGGCGAACGGCTGTGCGGTCTGTGTCGAGACTCGATAGAGTCGCGCCGCTTGCCAGAGGAAAAATGCCGTCAGCCCCGCGGAGCCGAGCCAGCTGACGAGCGGCGCGGATAGCGCGCCCAGGGGGGCAACGTCCTGAGTTAGCAGTTGCGCGGCATGCTGGATATTCATGGACGGCATCATGTCCAACTTTCATGCCACTACGGCGTATTGCGGATGCCCGCCGATTCGCGTAATTGTCGATGGGATTCTGACTGGCCGGGAAGATTGTTCCTTCCGGGGGGAATTTTCTGCCGGGTTTGCCGCCATTCGGTTCAGCTGTTCCCGTGCGGGCACTGCTGGAGGAGATGTCAACGAAACGTAAGCGAGGGGCAACTTTGAAAAAAGTATTTGTGGAGAGAAGCGGGTGCGATACAGTCAGGTAAGAGGGTTCAACTATGCCGGCGAGCACCGCGCGCACATCGATGCTGAACAGGTTTCGCCGGCACCCGCGTGTGCGTATTCCCACCCCGATTGCCTGCGAACTTGCCTGGCATGACGAGCAGCGATGGTTTGGAAAGTCCGTTCACGGCCCGGGTGTGGTGTACGATCTCTCGCTGCGAGGGATGCGAGTCAGCACGGAGGCTCCAATCAAGCCGGGCGATCACGTGTCGCTGCTCGTTCGGCTGCCGCGGCAAGCGGTTCCTGCTGAAATCGCTATTGCCACGGTTCGTTGGGCGAAGGATCAGGTCTATGGACTGGCCTTTCAGCGGTTATCAAGTCTCTCTCACAGACAACTTCGACGATACATGACCGTATTTTCAAAAGGGGTCAGATAAGCGAGGGCGGCCGTGTCGAATTCCGGTGTCGCGACAAACGAGTTCTCCACCAGGCGGCGCAATCCGCGTATTCGTGTCGCCGCGCCATTTCCGTGCTCCTATGCCGTGGTTGGGCTGAAGAAATGGGAGGCGGTCAATCGGGACGGTCTGGGTGTGGTGTGCGATCTCTCGGTTGCCGGTGTCAGGATGTTGAGTGAAGCGGAACTGGCTCCGGGCGATGAGATCGCGATCAGCCTGCGATTACCGCATCAGCGGGGGGCGACGTTTATCGAGCGAGCGATGGTTCGCTGGGTGAAAGATTCTCTATTCGGGATTGAGTTCGCGCTCTTGTCGCCGAGTGCCGCCACACGGTTGGGCAAGTGCATCAGTCGTGAAATGCATGCGTCGGCTCTGCCTCCAGGTACCACCGCCTGAACTGCGGCCTCGCTAGGATTCCACTTTTTTACTGTGCCTGTTAGGAGAGAGCCTGCGGCGTCCTCCCGGATCTATGGAGGCGTTGGCGGGCGCCGATTACTTGGAGCTTTCTCCGGAAGGCGCAATAAACTGCTTGCGGAAGCCGACGACCTTGGCGAGATAGTCGCGCGTTTCCTGATAGGGCAGGCGGGCCCGTAGTTGATCGTAGACGGCGGGCGGTTGAAGCGAATTGATGTGGTTGATCGCGGCGGTTTGATCCTGGGCAAACGCTTTGAATACGTTGCGAGGACCGGTGTTATACGCGGAGATGACGCAGTATTCTCTGGCGGTTTGGTTCTCGATGCGGTCGAGCAGAGTATAGGACAAAACGTTCAGATAGGCGCTGCCGAGCTCGATATTATTTTCGGGGTCGAAGAGATAGTCGCGCGAAGGAATGGCGTCTTTGCCCTTGGCTTTTCGATAGGCGTCACGCCCGCCGCTGCTGGGCACGAGCTGCATGAGTCCAAAGGCTGGCGCGGAGCTGACGGCGAAGGGGTTGAAATTACTCTCCGTGCGAATGACCGCAAAGATCAAGCTTGGACTGACTTTGAATTGATCGGCATAGCGGGCGACCGTGCTGCGGTATTTTTCAGCCTGCTTGTTCGAGAAGTTGGCCACCATCTTAATTTCAGCGAGCAAGGCTTGTTTGGCGCTGCCGTTCTGATCGACCGATCGCGATTTGGCGTGATTTTCGACCGTAAACGCCGCAAAGGCTTCCGCTTGCGCCGGAGTCTTGATCGCGCGCCCTTCCTGGTCCACCACTAGGCCTGCAAGGTATGGGGGCTTGTCGCTGGTGAGCGTGACGGCTTTGTCGGAAAACAGATCGACGGATCGAGGATCGTCAGGGGTCAGCAGTGTGGTGACGAGGGCATTTTTTAAACTGTCTTTGGGAGCCTTGTCGTCCAAGGTTTCAATCATGATCGTTCCACTATCGAAGTCGACGACCGCCCGGCTCATATAGTTCTGGGTGTACTTGACGTATTTTTTCTGCTCTGGAACCTGAACTTCTTTCTCTCCCCATGTTTGGCGAACCCGGCCGGTCAAAGCGGTCATGATGGTCTCGAAGTCGCGCTGCAGCGTTCGGATGTCGCGCAGGACCGATTCAGGGTCTCGCTGATACGCGTCGGTGTGTTCCTTGAGGACTTGTTTGGGGTCTTTGCCTCCGGCAATGCTGGCGACGGTTTTTCCCGTTTGGCTGCCGAGTATGCGTTCAGCGCTGGTCAGGACGTGATCGGTGGTCTCACAACCTGAAACGGAAAAAAGCATAGGGAGAATGAGAAGCTTCAGGAGCGATGCAGAAGAATTCATGGCGCTAGTGTACCTGATTTTGTCGAAGGCAGAAAGTGGGGGGAGCGATTGCGGAGCCGCTGTTATGCGCAAGCGGCTCCGCATGAGAATGGTGCCGGCTTATTTGATGGCAACGGCTTTGACTTCTTTGTACGACGTTTGCCCAAGCAATACTTTTTGGATGCCGTCCTGGACGAGGGTCGTCATGCCTTCGTCCATGGCGGCGTGAAGCATGTCTTCGGTGCGGGCTTTTTGCTGGATCATCCGCTTTATGTTGTCCGATCCGAGCAGGAGCTCATGGAGGGCTACGCGGCCTTTATAACCAGTGCGATTGCAGGTTTCGCAGCCTTTCCCGCGCGGAAGTCGGAAGGTGTTGTCTTGTTTAATGCCAAGCTTTTCCCAGCGTTCAACGCCATAGCCCTGCCGAAGCTCTTCGTATTCTTCCGGGGTGCCGACATACTGCTCTTTGCAATCTTTGCAGATGCGGCGCGCCAATCGTTGGGCGAGTACGCCGAGCATGGCGTCGGCAAAGCTGAAGGGGTCGCACCCCATGTCCAGGAGGCGGGTGATCGTTTCCACGGCGCTGTTGGTGTGCAAGGTGCTGAGCACTAAGTGACCAGTGAGCGAGGCTTCGATGCCGGTATCGGCCGTTTCTTTATCGCGCATTTCTCCGACCATGATGACATCCGGATCGGCGCGGAGGAATGCGCGCATAGCATTGGCGAAGGTGAAGCCGATTTTCGGCTGAACTTGGACCTGGCGCAAGCCATATTGAGTGATTTCGACGGGGTCTTCCGCCGTCCAGATCTTAATGTCCGGAGTATTGATGTTGCCGAGCACAGAGTGGAGCGTGGTGGTTTTCCCAGATCCCGTCGGCCCGACGCAGAGGATGATGCCGTAGGGCTTTTCAGAAATATCTTTAATGCCTTTGAGATTGCGGTCGGAAAACCCCATTTTGTCGAGCGGCAAGGGCTCGCTGGCGGCCAAGATACGCATGACGACATCTTCGTTATATCCGGATGTCGGAATGGTGGCGACGCGGAGCTCGATCTCTTTGGTCTCTGTCAACTTGAACTTGATTTTGCCGTCCTGCGGTTTGCGGCGTTCGGCGATGTCCAGGCTGGCCATGATTTTCAGACGGGACACGATGGCGCGCCGATAACTCTGAGGAATTTTCATGTACTCGAAACAATCGCCGTCGACGCGGAACCGGACGAGCGTTTCTCGTTTTTCCCCGTAAGGCTCGATGTGAATATCCGAGGCGTTTTGCCGGAACGCGTCGGCGATAATCTGGTTGGCCAAACGAACGATGGCGCTGTCGTTTTCGTCGAGGCCAGCTCCAGCCGAGGCATCTTCCATGGCTTCGGCTTGCGCTTCCGTCACGAGCTCTCCGAGAATATCAGAGACATTTTCTTCGAGCTTTCGGCCTCCACTGCCTCCCCCAGCCTCGCTGTGGCCGGTGGCGGAGGCCAGGAATTGCGCGATGTCCCGTCGCAAGCTGACCGCGAAGCGGATGTTTAAGCCGGGGAAGGTTCGTTTGATGTCTTGCACCCGGTCGAGGTCGCCGGGGTCGTCGGTCAGAATTTCAATGGCGGTGCGGTCGCGCTTCAGCGGCATCCAGTGGTTTTTCCTGAGGTAGTCGACGTTCAGATTCTTGAGGAGTTCGATGTCGACCAGGGTGCGCTCGCTGAATTCAATGTAAGGGCATTTGTAGAATTGGGCGAAGGATTTGCCGATATCGAGTTTCGGCACCTTATATTTTTCGATTAAGAGGCTTTCGAGATCGCTGGTGCCTTTGCGGGTTTCAGCGAGGAGGTTTTCAAGGTCGTTCTGCGTCATTTTTCCACTGCCGACGAGATGGTCGAATTTTGTGGGGTTTTTCTTTGTGGCTTTTCGCAAGTTGAAAAATGCGATGCCGAGGGCTTTGGCGATTTCGGCGACCGACTCTTCGTCCTTTCGAGTGAAGCGGCTGCCGCTTTTCTTGTTCAGCAGCTGAAGGACGCCCATGAGGTATTTGTTGTCGGCAACAATGGGGTAGGTCAACACCTGCTTGGTCTTGAAGCCGGTGCGCTTGTCATACGTGGTGTCGTGTAGCAGCGAGGGATGAATGCTCTGGAGTTCAGCCGCGCTATAGGCATCGGCGATGTTCACGGGCCGGAGATACTTCGCGCAGAATCCAGCGAGGCTTTGCTCGGTGATGGAGATCCGCACCTCTTCGACGTTGTCGACATGCGGAACTTTGAAAAAGATTTCTTTCTTGTCCTGGTCGAATGCGAAAAGGGTGAGATCTTCGGCGTCGAACAGGCCGAGGATGTCTTTGTGCAGGTCGAGGAGGATTTGGTCGAGATCGCTGGCGGCGTTAATTTGGGCGGTAATCTTTTTGACGTGTTCCGCGAACTCACCTTTGTGTTGCAGCTCCTGAAGATTGTTGGGCATCGGCTTGGCTTGCATTCCTGATTCCTTCTTCGCTCAGCTCGTGTCCCGATGTAGGCGAGGTGTGGCGGCGACCTGATTGCTGTGAGTGCCGGTGTGGCGCGGCGGTCTCCCTAGATGGTGAGTGTAGCCCAATCGAATGAGAAGGCAAGGAAAAGGCAAGTTTGTTAGGCGCGCATCAGGGCGCTGTCGAAGGCGCCTGCGTCAGTGGGATGCCGGCGCCGCGTCGACGTGAGGGGCAGCGCTGCGGAGATGTTGAATGAGCTCAGCGGGCGCGACGCGTGTCTTGATGCCGGTGCGCCGGACTTTGACTTCGACGACACCGTCCGCGAGGCCTTTGTCTCCGACAACGACCTGGAATGGAGCGCCAATGAGGTCGGCATCGTTGAATTTGACGCCGGCCCGGTCGTCGCGGTCGTCCCAAAGGACTTCAAAGCCTGCTGCCTGCAGCTCGGCATACAAACGAACCGTCATCTCGTTGGACTTGTCCGATTGGCTGACAGGAATGAGATGGACGTGAAACGGGGCAATCGGGTAAGGCCAAATAATTCCACGCTCATCGTGGTTCTGCTCGATCGCGGCGGCGGCGGAGCGTCCGACGCCGATTCCATAGCAGCCCATGACGGCGAGGCATTCTTTGCCTTCCTGATCCAGGTAAGTGGCCTGCATGGCGTTGCTGTACTTGGTGCCCAGCATGAACACATGGCCGACTTCCAGCCCTCTAGTCGTTTTCAGGATACCGTCTTTTTGAGGTGAGGGATCGCCAGCCTGGGCATTCCGAAGATCGAGGACCTGGTCGGCTGTAAAATCGCGGCTCCAGTTCGCATCGACGTAGTGGGTGTCGAGCCGGTTGCCTCCGACCACCACGTTCTTGAGGGCGGGGATGGCCTGGTCCGCAAATATTCTGATCCCCTTGAGGCCGACGGGCCCGGCAAATCCGACCGGGGCGCCGGTAGCTTTCTCAACCGTTGCGGGGCCCGCCAGTTCGATTTCAGGAACCCCCAAGGCTTTCTTGAGCTTGATCTCATTGACGGCATGATCGCCGCGCACCAGTACGGCCACCGTTTCTTTTCCGGTCGAGTATAAAATCGTTTTCACGAGATGGTGTGACGGGATCTTCAGAAAGGCGGTCACTTCTTCGACGCTGCGGCAATTCGGTGTGGACAGGGTGCGGATGGGCAGGGCGGCGTCGGTTTCAACCTGTTCAGGCGGCAAGACGTCGGCACGCTCGACATTGGCGGCGAATGTGCCACCGTCGCTGTAAACCACGGTTTCCTCGCCGGTTTCCGCGAGAACCATGAACTCATGCGAGGAGTTTCCTCCGATAAGCCCGGTATCCGCTTCGACGGCTCTAAAGGTGAGGCCGCACCGGGTAAAAATCCGATGGTAGGCATCGTACATCTTGCGATAGCTTTCGCGGGCACCGGCTTCGTCGCGGTCGAAACTGTAGGCGTCTTTCATCAAGAACTCGCGGCCCCGCATCAGGCCGAAGCGCGGGCGGATTTCGTCGCGAAACTTGGTTTGAATCTGATAAAAATTCAGCGGAAGCTGCCGGTAGGATTTCACTTCCCGCCGAAACAAGTCGGTGATGATCTCTTCATGCGTGGGGCCCAGGCAGAAATCCCGTTCATGCCGATCCTTGAAGCGCAACAGCTCTTTTCCGTAGAAGTCCCACCGGCCAGTTTCTTTCCACAGCTCCGCCGGCGAGGCCATAGGCATCAGAAGTTCTTGTGCCCCGGCGCGGTTCATTTCATCGCGAACGATCTGTTCCACCTTGCGGATGACACGCAGGCCAAGAGGGAGATAGGTGTAGATGCCGGAGGCGACCTTCCGAATCAATCCGGCGCGCAGCATGAGCCGGTGGCTGACGGTTTCAGCCTCACCGGGGGCTTCCCGTAACGTGGGGATCAGGAGTTGCGATGTTTTCATAGGGTGTTAACGGAGGAAGATACGTTCGAGGTCATTCCAAAAGGCGAAGATCATGACGCCCACCAATAGGACCAGCCCGGCTTGTTGCGCAATTTCCCGCTGCCGGTCGCCGAGCGGTTTTCGCAGAATGCCTTCAATGAGGAAAAAGAGCAAGTGCCCTCCGTCCAGAATCGGAATCGGCAGCAAATTCAGCACGCCGAGGTTGATGCTGAGAATGGCGATCAGGAAAATAACGCTGGAGGCGCCCTGAGAGGCGGCTTCTCCAGAAATATTCGCGATCGTCAACGGGCCGCCGATGTTTTTACTCGAAATGTCCCCCACAATCATCTTGTAGAGTCCAACGGCGGTGAGCTCGGTCCATCCCCAGGTGGCGTCAAGTCCTTGGTAAACAGCCTGGAGAGGATTGTCCGCATGCATGAGCGACCGGCCCGGTCCTGAGATGCCGATCTTGCCGACCTCCGCAGTTTGGCCGTTGACGGTCGTTTTCTCTGCGTTCGGGGTGACGACCAGCGGGATGCGCTGGCCATTGCGCAGCACGTCGATATGCAGCGATTTGTTCGGGCTGTCCCGTACAATCGTTGTCATCTGCATCCAGGTGTAAATCGTTTGCGCTTCGATGCCAATGACTCGATCTCCAGCCTGGAGGCCGGCCGTGGAGGCGGGCAGGCCCTGCATCACGGAGGTGACTAATGGGGGCGTCTCTTCGACGCCGATGGTATACAGAGGCTCATCGGGCGAGGCAGGCTGGCCTTGCAGGGGAACCGGGATGACGGAGAGGGGTTTGACCTGCGCCCCACGTTTAATCTCCAGCGCAATGGCTTCCCCTTTGCTGTGAGCTACCGCATCCAGCAATTCCGTTTTCGTGGAAATTTCTTTCCCATTTACTTTGGTGATGTGGTCGCCGACTTCCATGCCGGCTGAGGAGGCCGGCGAGCCGGGCACGAGTGCCTCAATGTCCGGGCTGAGATCGCGGAAGGTCGGGACGAACAAGGGGGATCCCGTCGAGAGCCATCCAGCGAAAATAAGATAGGCCAGAATGAAGTTAAACCCTGGTCCGGCTGCCACGACTAATACTTTCGCCCATAATCCCTTGTGGGCAAACGACCGCTTTTGGTCTTCCGGGGTGGCCGCTTCGGTTTCGTCTTCGCCGAACAGTTTGACGTATCCGCCCAGGGGAATGGCTGAGAGCAGGTATTCGGTTTCGCCGACCTGGCGGCCGAAAATCTTTGGGCCGAATCCGAGGGAGAATTTCAAGACTTTCACGCCGACCCAGCGGGCCGCCAAGAAGTGTCCAAGCTCGTGGAACGCGACCAGGATGCCGAGGACGACGAGGAACCACCAGGCTTTTTGCATCAAAACCCAGAGGGTATCGGGGGACCAGGTGAATGCGAACATCATGGTGTACTCAATATCTAGAGGTGGAAGTGTCGCGCCAGAATCAACTTAACACTCATTGCCCAATTTTCAAACTAATGTTTCACCGGGGGAGGGCATGGACCAGGGACTCCGCTTTTTCTCTGGCCCACCGGTCGGCCTCCAGCGCGTCCTCCAATGAAGACACGGGCTTGGGCGCATGGGCGTCCATCGTATGGCGGATGACTTCCGCGATCTCGGTGAAGCGGATACCGCCGTTGAGAAAGGCATCGACGGCAATTTCGTTCGCGGCGTTCATCGTGGCCGGCATCGTGCCTCCGGTCCGGAGCGATTCGTACCCCAGGTTAAGGCAGGGAAACCGGTCATGGTCTGGCTTGCAGAAGCTGAGGGTGCCGATCTCCGTCAAATCCAGGGACGGCAGGTCGAGCGGCAGCCGCTCGGGATATCGCATCGCATAGGAAATCGGCGTGCGCATGTCGGGCAGTCCCAACTGCGCGATCATGGAGCGGTCTTCGTATTCAACCAGCGAGTGAATAATGCTCTCTCGATGCACCATCACTTCGATGCGGGACTCAGGAATATCGAAGAGCCAGCGAGCCTCGACGACTTCGAGGCCCTTGTTCATCAGCGTGGCGGAATCGATGGTGATCTTGGAGCCCATTTTCCAATTGGGGTGCTTGAGCGCGCGCTCAGGCGTGACGTGTTGCAGCTCATCCTTCGCCATGGTCCAGAGGGCTCCGCCAGATGCGGTCAGAATCAATCGACGCACGTCTTCCAGGCGATGGCCTTCCAACGATTGAAAAATGGCGCTGTGCTCGCTGTCGACCGGGAAGATCCGGACGCCGCGTGCGTGCGCTTCTTCCTGCATCAGTTTGCCGGCCATGACCATCGGCTCTTTGTTGGCGAGGGCAATATGCTTTCCCGCGCGAATCGCGGTGAGTGTGGGCACGAGTCCGGCGGCCCCGACGATGGCGGAGATCACCAGTTCGGCTTCTGGCAGAGATGCGACCTGGGCGATGCCTGCTTCGCCGGATAAAATTTCAACCGGCAAACCAGCGCAACGCTGCCGCAAGGTGACGGCGGCGGCTTCCTGCGACAGTGCCACTACGCGCGGGGCGAACCTGCGGATCTGTTCTTCCAGCTTGTCGATATTATTACCGGCAGTCAGTCCAGCCACGCGAAACTCACTCGGGAATCGTTGAACGATATCGAGCGTGTTGGTGCCGATTGAGCCGGTGGAGCCGAGGATGATGATAGTTTTCATAGCGTCTCCTGCTAAGGGAGCGGCGAGAAGCCGCAGACCAATGTCACATAGTAGTAGAAGGTGGGGGCGGTGAACAAGAGACTATCTAAACGGTCGAGCATGCCCCCATGACCGGGGAGAATGCCGCCGGAGTCCTTCACGCCGACGGCGCGTTTGATGACCGATTCGCACAAATCTCCCACGAGGCCCGTGCCGGTCATCAGCAGGCCGAGCATCAGTGCGTGAAACATCGTCAATTCTGGGATGAGCCAGAATTGTGTCAGGAGGGCGGCAGCCATGGCCAGAGCCAATCCTCCAGCCAGGCCTTCCATGGATTTCTTGGGGCTGATGGTGGGCGCGAGAGGATGCCGGCCCCAGAGGGTGCCCGCGTAGTAGGCGCCGATGTCGCTGGCCCAGGTGACGACTGCGATAAAGACGATCAACCATTCGCCGGAGGGAAGGGCACGGGTGGATACCAGTGTGCCAAGGGTCAGTCCTATATAGAGAGGGCCGAAGATGGCGACGGCGGCATCGTGAAAACGGGACGCGATGGCATGCGAGGACCAGAGCATCGCCACGAGCACAGCGGCGAGACCCGACAACAGTAGGGCCTCTATCGAAAGCGCCCAGTGGGGGCGGACGATCAAGAGTCCCGTGAGTCCGAGCGCGAGTCCCGTGAGTGCCGGGTTGCGCCGCTCGCCGAAGCCCATGCGGGTGAGCTCAAGGAGAGCGATGACTCCACCGGTGACGACTAAGAAGGTCAATCCCCATGGAGGCAGATAGCGGATGATGGCGTACACGATGGGAATGCCGATCAGTGCGGTGTAGACGCGGCGGGCATCGAAGCGGCGAGCCGGCGCGGAGACCGGCACAGCGGATGCTGGTGTCTGGGTGCGTTGTCTATCTACGGGGCTGGAGTTGTCCACGTGCGGTTAGGAGGACACGGTGCTCAAGATTCGGCCGAAGCGGCGGTCGCGCCGTTGGTAGTCGATCAACGCCAGGAGAAATTCGCGTCGGCGAAAATCCGGCCAGGGCGTTGCCGTGAAGTAGAGCTCGGTATAGGCCAGCTGCCAGAGGAGGAAGTTGCTGATGCGGGTTTCTCCGCTGGTTCGAATCAATAAGTCAGGATCCGGGAGTGGGTGCGTGTAGAGGTGCTGCGATACCAGCGCTTCATCCACCTGGTCGGGCCGGATGGTGCCGGCCTCTGCGTCTTTCAGCACCCCGCGAATTGCATCCACAATCTCAGTGCGCCCTCCGTAACTAAGGGCCACGGTTAGGTGCAATTTATTCAGGTGCGCTGTTTCTCGTTCAGTCGTTTGGACCCAGCGTTTGGCGCTTTCAGGCAACGCATCGAGCCGGCCGATGGCGCGGAAGCGAACGCCTTGTTCAATCAGGCTGGCCCGTTCAGTCGAGAGATAATGCTCCAAGAGACCCATCAGCGAGGAAATCTCTTGTGTCGGACGATTCCAATTTTCCTGTGAGAATGCGTAAATGGTCAGGTGCTGGATGCCCAGTTCGAGAGAGAGCGTGATCATTTCGCGGACGGAATTGATCCCTTCCCGATGACCGGCAATGCGGGGCAGGCTGCGAAACTCGGCCCAGCGTCCATTGCCATCCATAATGACGGCCACGTGTTTGGGGAGAAGCTCAGGCTCTAGCTTGCTCGTCAATTCCTGCTCGGAAAGGCGGTCGAGGTTGGATGAAGGCGGCGTTCGTGACATAGGAAGCGAGGTCGATGTCCTTTCCGTGACGGCACAATGGCAGGTGTCCAAAGTCTACTGACGAGGGTAGGCAATGTCAAACGCTATTTAGTAAAAGCCCTTGGTCTGTCAATAGTTAAGATGCGTTGCATTGCGGCTGCGGAAATGAATGGGCTATACTCCGCGCTCGTTGCAATACAGAAACAAAGGGGCTTGATCGATGGCTGATCCCGGGCAGCTCGCACAATTTGGCATGACGGACCTTGAAGTATTCCACGCTCTCGACCGGCTCAATGTCCGGGACGTGGACTATGCCGATCTGTATTTCGAGTCGCGGGTGTCGGAATCCGTCTCCATGGAAGAGGGGATCGTCAAGCGGGCATCGAAAAGTATTTCCCAGGGAGTGGGGGTGCGGGCGACCGCTGGAGAAAAGACCGGATTTGCCTATTCAGACGAGCTGACCAAGAAGGATTTGGAAATTGCCGCGGATACGGCCCGCTACATCGCCAATTCTCCCAAAGGTGATCGGAGCCTGCCGGTTCCAACGCAACGGCGGCCGACGCGAGACCTGTATCCTATCGAACGGGCGAAGGCTGAAGTCGCAACGGCCGATCGGGTGGCGCTGTTAAATGCCATTGATGCTGAGGCGCGGCGGTACGATCCACGTATTAAGAATGTGCTGGCGTCCTTTAACACCGAATATAAGGTCGTGGCCGTGGCGACATCGGACGGCACGCTGATCGGAGATGTGCAGCCCTTATCCCGACTTCAAATCACCTGTATTGCCGAGGAAAACGGCAATCGACAGGTGGGGTCGTTCGGTGGGGGGGGGCGGGTCGGGTTTGCCTTCTACCAAGAAGAGAACCGGCATTTGGAGTATGCGCGGGAAGCGGCTCGCGAGGCGATTTTAAATCTGTCCGCAGTGGATGCGCCGGCAGGAGTGATGCCCGTGGTGCTTGGCGGCGGATGGCCTGGTATTTTGCTGCATGAAGCGATTGGGCACGGCCTCGAATCCGACTTCAATCGGAAGAAGACCTCGGCCTTTTCCAATTTGATCGGCAAGCGCGTGGCCTCCGATGTCTGCACCATCGTCGATGACGGGACGCTGCCGTTTCGCCGCGGGTCGCTCAATATGGATGACGAAGGGACGCCCACGGGGCGCACGGTGTTGATCGAGAAGGGGATTCTTCGCGGCTACATCACCGATAAATTGAACGCGCGGCTGATGGGCATTCCGCTGACCGGCAATGGACGGCGGGAAAGCTATCAAAGCATTGTGCTTCCGCGCATGACGAACACCTTCATGCTGGCCGGCGAGTCGGACCCGGACGACATTGTGAAATCGGTGAAGCGCGGGCTCTATGCCGTATCCTTCGGCGGCGGGCAGGTGGATATCACCAGCGGGAAGTTTGTGTTCTCGGCCAGTGAAGCCTATTTGATCGAGGACGGGAAAATTACCAAGCCGGTGAAAGGGGCGACGCTGATAGGCAACGGCCCGGAGATTCTGACGAAGGTCTCCATGGTCGGGCACGATCTCAAGCTGGATAACGGGATCGGCACCTGCGGCAAGGACGGCCAGTCCGTGCCGGTCGGGGTGGGATTGCCGACCTTGAAAATCGATGAAATCACCGTCGGCGGGACCCAGCGATCATGAGCAATTTGCCTGAACAGACCAACGGGTATGCGCAGCTGGCGTCCGATGTTCTGGCTCGCGCGAAGCAGTGCGGCGCGACCGAAGCGGACATCGTGGTGGCTGACGGAGAAACCTTCTCGGTGCAAGTGCGGGTTGGCGCGGTGGATCGCTTGAGCAAGGCTCGTGAAAAGCGATTGGGTTTGCGGGTGTTTGTCGGGAAGCGGTCGGCGACAACCTCGACCTCCGATTTTTCGATCGATTCATTGCACCGGCTGGTCGATGAGACCTGTACGCTGGCAAAGGCGGTGGTGCCCGATGACGTGTCGGGGCTGCCCGAGGCGTCGCAGATGGCGGCCAGCTGGCCCGACCTGGATCTGTATGACAGCACCAAGCTTGGGACCGATCAGCAGATCGACCTGGCGAAGCGGGCGGAGTCGGCGGCGTTGTCGGCAGACCCTCGCTTGACGAATTCTGAAGGGAGCGATTTCGATTCGTCGTCGGGCCGGGTCGTGCTTGCGAACAGCCATGGGTTTGTCGGCGAGTACCGCAGCACGAGTTTTTCCATGTCTGTCTCTCCGATTGCCACGGATACCGCCACCGGCGGAATGCAGCGGGATGCGTGGTATGAAGTGCAGCGCAAGTTCAGCCGCATGTCGTCCCCCGAGTCGATCGGCCAGGAAGCGGCGCGGCGCACCTTGCGCCGTCTCGGCGCGCGCAAGGTCTCCACGAAACGCGTGCCGGTGGTTTTCGATCAGGACATGGCTGCGAGCCTTCTTGGGAATCTGTGCAGCGCCATTTCAGGCTACGCGCTCTACAAACGGGCGTCGTTTTTACTCGACCAACTCGGCAACCGCATCGCATCGGAACACCTGACCGTCTATGACGATGGCCGTATGGATGGCGGACTCGGGTCGCGGCCCTTTGATGGTGAGGGCTTGGCGACGCGAAAAAACACCATCGTCGAGCGTGGGGTGCTGAAGAGCTATCTGCTGGACTCCTATTCGGGCAAGAAGTTGGGGCTGCCGTCGACGGGCAATGCCTCGCGGAGCGTGGGGGAGAGTCCATCGGTCGGCCCCACGAATTTCTATCTGGCACCCGGCACGAAGACCGTGCAGGAGATGGTTGGATCGGTCAAGGATGGGCTGTATGTGACCGAGCTGATCGGATTCGGGATCAATATGGTAACCGGGGATTATTCCCGTGGCGCCAGCGGATTCTGGATTGAGAACGGGGAGCTTGCGTACCCTGTCGAGGAAATCACGATTGCCGGCAATCTGAAGCAGATGTTTACCGACATTGAGATGGTGGGGAGCGACCTGGTGTTTCGCAGCCGGATCGCGAGTCCAAGTCTTAAGTTAAGCGAGTTGATGGTGGCGGGAAACTAACAGGATGCTGAAGGAGAAGCGACCGATGCGATCTCTCATGGTGATTCTGTCAATACTAGCGCTTCCCCTGGCGAGTATTGCCGCGGAGTTTTCATTGACGAGTCCGACGATCAAGGATCACAGCACGGTCGGCAACGATCATGTGTTCAACGGGTTTGGCTGCGCCGGCCAGAATGTGTCGCCGCCGCTGCAGTGGGAGCATGCTCCCAAGGACACGAAGAGTTTTGCCCTCACCGTTTATGACCCTGACGCGCCGACCGGCAGCGGCTGGTGGCATTGGGTGATCTTCAACATGCCTCCTACCGTGAATGCGCTGGCTGCCGGGTCTGGAAAGCCGGACAGTCCCTCTGCGCCGCAGGGGAGTATTCAAAGCATGACGGATTTTGGCCAGCCGGGGTACGGCGGCCCGTGTCCGCCGCAGGGCGACAAGCCCCATCGCTACATCTTTACCCTGTATGCCTTGAAAGTGGATCAGCTTCCGCTCAAGCCAGAGGCCTCAGGGGCGATGGTGGGCTATTATCTGAAGCAAAACGCGCTGGCGAAGACGTCATTCACGGCTCTGTACGGCCGGTAAATAGGAAGCACGTACGAACACGATTGCGACGATTTGTGTGAGGGGATAACCGATGGCGCTCGATGTTGAATTGGGAAAGAGAATGCTGCAGCTGATTACGTCGCGGTATGACGACCGGCATTGGCGAAAAAAGATCGAGAAGACGCTGAGTCTGCCGCAGTCAGGCGTCGCCGACCCGGTGCAGCAACAGCTGTTCATGTATTTGAAGATCGGGCTGAAGGCGTACAAGTCGCGCCGCGCCGATCCGGACTCGTGGATTATCGGTGGCTATGCGACAAAAGAAGTGATCGATCGCGCGAAGTTTCAGCCACATCTCGTCGGTCCCGACGTGAAGAAAGAAGACGTCGCGTTTCTTGGCACCGATCCCGGCGACGACGTCACCGAGGGATGGTGGGATGAGATGCTGGTGCAGTGGTTCGATGTGCCAGAAGAAGAGCAGCCTGCCGAAGGCGACGAAGAAGGCCAGTCTGGCGAAACCGAGGCTGCCGCCGCGGCCGAAGAGCCGTCCTCAAAGGCAAAATAGGCTTTCGGTCCCGTCGATGTGCCTGGCATCGAGCGAGACGGTTCTAAAACAGGTCCATCTGAGTCGGGTGTGGCGGGTCGATGTGCAGCGCCGGCGCGGCTGATGAACCAGCTGGCGCCGGTTCGGCTGGTTTCGTGTTCTTGTCGAGAAATTCCTTCAACTTCTTGAAATCCGCTTTCAACGTGTCGAGCAGGCCCCCTTGGTGCAACGCCGCCGCTGGGTGGAGTAATGGGAAGAGCACAAAGTCTTTCATGTAGAAGGCTTGTGCTTTGACCTTCGTAATGCCGACTTTTCTCTCCAGTAGCGTTTGCGTTGCCCAGTTTCCCAGCGTGCAGACCAGCTTCGGGCGAATCAGCTGAATCTGTTGCAGGAGAAACGGCTTGCAGGTTTCCACTTCATCCGGCTCCGGATCGCGGTTTTCAGGCGGCCGGCATTTAATGACGTTGGCGATGTAGATATCCTCGCGCGAGAGATTGGCCGATTGCAGCAGGTCGTTCAAAATCTTGCCTGCTGCGCCGACAAACGGCTCACCCTTCAGATCTTCATTCGCCCCCGGCGCTTCGCCGACGAACATGATGCTGGCATGCGGGTTTCCTACGCCAAAGACGACTTGGCTGCGCCCCAGCTTAGCGAGCTTGCAGCGTTGGCAGTTATGCAGAGACTTGGCAAGATCTTGAAGCGGGGTGGTGGTCATGATGGTCGAACCAATTGGTGCGACATCTTAGGAAGGCGCGCGGTGGGTTGTCAATGTGCCGGGCTCAGATGGCCGGTTGGATGGCAAGGGTTGCCGACCCGCTATTCCACTCGATAGCCCTTGGCCGCTAAGCAGGTATCGCGCATGGCGTTCATGGTCGAGAGACCGTGCAGGGCGCGGGCATGGTCGGCGGGGCTCTGGGCCCCTGGGCTAAACGGAAAGGGAGATCGCTGGTTATAGAAATATTGATCGTTGGCAATCCGGGCTTTGTATTCACACTCCATGTAATCGCGGTCCACGTCGGCCCGGTTATATCCGGTGGGATAACCGCCGCGGTCGTAAGGACTCGTCGCGCAGCCGGATAGGCCGGTCAGCATGATTCCGACAGCAAGCAGAGTCATCGTGCGAGCGCTCATGAATTGATACGTATCAGGTGAAAGTGAAGAGGTCAAGACAACGAGCCGGTCATGGCGCTGACGCATCGGCGTGCGCTGACGACGGCGCTCTCGCTATTCGCCGGCCAGCCAGTGTCGGTCCATGAGCCGGCGATCAGCAAGTTTTGCACGGGGCTTTGCTGGATGGGGCGGAGTATCGTCGACCCGGATGCGAGCGAGAGCGTGGCTCGCGGTTGTCGATGGAACGCGGTCGGGTGCAGCGGTATTGTCCGGAGGATCGGAAACAGGCGGTGGAGTTCCTGTTGGGCGAGAGTGAGAAGATCGGTCTCGGTTCTTTCGAGAAATGGGAGGTCGCCAACAGCCGACAATTCATATAAGGCGGATGAAGAGTCGGCTGCTGGCAGGACTGAAACAGATTGGAATCCCTGTCCAGGCAAAAGCACCAGGCGGGGCATGGCCGCAGGCGCCGGTCCGGTGAGTTGAACGGATAGGCCGGAGAGATCCGCCATGTCGCTCAATTGTGAAAAGTATCCGTACCGGGTGAGCAGCCGGTCCGGGAGGAGTTTGAGCAGCGCATGATGCGGTATGCCGGACAAGTACCAGGTCGCGTGGATCGTAGACCCATCGCACAGGCGGACATGGTCAATACGATGCTGGCCAAATTGAAGGTGAGGAAGATCGGCTTGCGTCAGGACCTGTGCGCCCAGTGCCGATAGCGCGGTTTTCAACCGATCATGCAACTGCTGGCGTTGCGCGCTGCTGAGCCTGGTGCAAGAGGATGCGCGAGCATCGGTGAGAAAGGGGGGCGCCAGAACGCGAGCGCAGGTTGCGGCTGAGAGCGTGGTCAGCGCGTTGCCTGTGAGAAAGCGGATCAGGGGAGCCCAGATATTGTCGCGCGCGGACTGGCTCTGGCCGATCGATGCCAGCCAGGCATCGGCGGTTCGCTGGTCGAGGGCGGTCGGGACAGAGAGCTCCTGTTCCCAGATTCGCTCGAGATAGGAGAGGAGCTGCCAGCGATCGTTCCAGGACAGGCCGCGAAAGCGAACGAGTCCGGCGATCCAATGGAGCGATCCGGGAAGCGTCGTCGGTCGGTAGGAGACGATGCGTCCATCTGGCAAGGAAAATTCAAGGGGCGCGGCTGGGCTTGGTGTGGAAGGCTTCAATCCCGGGAAGGTTTCGAGCAAGGCCAGTAGTTCTCGATGGCAGCCAAGGATAGGTTCAGCGGTTGAGAGATCGTCTGTCCAGCTTGGATGTTCGAGGAGCGTCAGCCGATATCCCTGGCGGGCCAGTTCAGAGGCTGCGGCCAGGCTTGCGAGCGAGGTGCCGAAGACAACGACGGACTCTGCGGATGAGGCGGTCACGAGAGTCGGGAGCGAAGCCAGATTCCCGCGGCAATCGCCAGGCGATGGTTGGTGGTCAGGCGGATGCGCGGGCCAAAGACCTGGTACTCGGAATCTTCGAGCTTCGTCAAAATCCTCGAATATACCCCGCGCATGATTTCCGCAACGGTCAGCGCGCGGCGCTCATGAGGCGGGAGCGCCATCAATGCCGCGTTGGCTTTGTCGTAGTACTGCCGGGCCCGCGTGGCCTCATACTGCATCAGTTTCTTGAACTCCGGCGAGTAGGTCTGCTGTCGAAGCGCCTTTTCAGAGTATTTGAAGGCTTTCAGATCCTCAAGCGGGAGGTAGATGCGGTTGAGCGCGGCGTCGGCTCCCACGTCCCGCAGAATGTTGGTGAGCTGGAATGCCATGCCGAGGGCGACGGCATAGTCCTGCGCTCTCGGGGACGTCGCGCCGAACACGTGCAAACAGATAAGCCCCACAACGGATGCGACGCGGTAACAATAGGAGGACAGCTCGTCGAAGGTGACATAGCGATTATTGTGCAGATCCATCTCCACGCCTTTGATCAATTCCTCAAAGTAGACTTTGGGAATCGAGAGCGTCTTCACATGATGGGCCAGGCTGATGGTGATCGGCCATGTCGGGGTGCCGTGATAGGCTGCTTCCAATTCCGTGCGCCAGCGGGCGAGCTCTTCCTGCGGCTGGCTGCCGGCGGGCGGTTCATCCACCGCGCTATCGACGGCTTTGCAAAACGCGTAGACCGTATACATGGCGTTGCGGCGCGCTTTGGGGAGAAACAGGAATGAGTAGTAGAAATTGCTGCCGCTGGATTTGGTCAGCGCGGTGCAATGGGCCTGAGCTTCATCGACGGTCATGGGCGAGACTCCACGGAAGGCACAATGGCCGTCAAGTGGACGGCTTGTGCGGGGTTCAAGTGGTGTGATGGCCTCGGGTGCAGGATTGCGGCGAGCAACTCCACCCCATCAACGAGCCGGGGGCCAGGGCGGCTGAAGTAGGCATTGGCATTGAGGACATAGGTTTCCGGCCAGCGGGCAAGCTGCGCGGACCATGATGGACTCGTGTGTTGAAGGCGGCTCAGTTCATCCAGGGTTCGCTGAACGGAATATCCGCAGGGCATGAGGAGCAGCATGTCCGGGTCGGCCTCCATCACCTCGTCCCATGTGGTCTCACGCGACGGCTGACCGGTTCGTCCAAGAATATCGGTTCCCCCTGCGAGGGCCACCATGTCAGGCACCCAATGGCCGGCGAGATAGAGCGGGTCGAGCCATTCCAGGCAGACGACGCGCGGCCTGGCGATTCTGGTGTCCGCGGACACCTGGTCGAGCCTGGCGCGCAAGGATTGGAACAATGTTCGTCCGCGGTCAGCGGCGCCGACGGCCTGCGCGATGCGTGCGATGTCGCGCAGCATGTCTTCTAATGACGTCGGATTCAGCGTCACGAGCTGAGGGGCATAGGGGAGTGCCATGATGGCCTGTGCCAATTGATCGGGTGTCACGGCACAGACATGACACAGATCCTGAGTCAAGATGACATCCGGGCGAGCCTCGATAAGGCGGCGCTCGTTGAGGCGATAGAGCCGCTGGCCAGCTTGTACGAGCTGTTTGACGGCGCGGTCGATGGCGTCGCTTGCGAGGGCCTGCTGATCGATCACCGGCTCAACGACCGATGGGACGTGGCGGATGGATTCCGGATAGTCGCACTCGTGGCTGACGGCCACGAGTTGGTCTGTGAGGCCGAGCGCGGCGACGACTTCTGTGGCGCCGGGGACCAGCGAGCAGATACGCATTACAGTCCGATCCTCACGAGTCTGGTCTTCATTGTGCGAGAGGCCATAGGCGGGTGCGCAGATCGTCCAGGCTGGTGTCGGCCAGGCTGTGGGTAATGGCATGGGCTTCATGCAGATCTTGCGTCGTATGGGTATTGGCGACGGCCAGCACTTTCATGCCCGCGGATTTTGCCGAGCGAATGCCAGGCAGGGAATCTTCGATGACCAGGCACGACGCGGCATCCAATCCGAGATTCGGGCGCAGATGCGCCAACCCTGCGAGCGCGTATTGAAAAGGTTGCGGATCCGGCTTGCCGCGGCTGACATTTTCCGCGCTGGTGATGTGGAGAAACGCCTTTCGGAGGCCGGCTTGTTCGAGGATGAGTTCGATTTCAGGGCGGAGAGCGCCGGAAGCGATGGCCAAAGGATAGCGGGCGGCGGCTTGTTGGACGAACTCCTGCACGCCGGGGAAAATGACGAGATGATCGCGGACCGACGCGAGATAGGCGGCCGCTTTTTTTGTCATCAGGTCGTGGAGGATTGCGGGAGTGACCGGCCGTCGATTGGCCTGTAGTGCCGCCAGAAAGCAGCCGCGATCGTCGAAGCCCAAGTAGTCGGCATAGTAATCCGATTCCGTCAGGGCGATATCGATGTCGGCCAGCGTGCGCCGGAGTCCGGCAAAGTGGAGCGGTTCGGTATTCGCGATGACCCCATCGAAATCGAAAAGAATGGCGCGCAGCGTCTGCATGTCGGAGGTTGATCCCGGGTGAATGTGTAGAAGAAACGCGGCGCGCATTATAGCACAGAGGGCGGCGATACAGGATTGTATCGCCGCCCTCTAGATGACCTGAAGAATGTGAGTTTGGAGATTACGGCTTCAAGCGAAGACGCTTCTCAGCAACCCATCCCTTGACGCCATCGTCGCTGCGGACAGAGTAGACCCATCCGTTTGGTTGGAGATCGCCGTCAAGAATGGTCAGTCCGGTTCCTGGACGAACTGCCGGACCCGGCCTCGTGCCGGCAGAATCTTGAGACAAGGTGATCATGCCGCCGGCGAGCGCAGGATCGGCGGCAACAGTCACGCGCTGGCTTTCTCCAAACAGCGGAGACAGCGACGCGGATGCCGGCGGGGGAGCCATGGCCGAGTCGCTCGGCATGGCCGCAGGAGCCGGTGTTCCGGGTATTGGCGCTGCTGGAGCCGCGGGCATCGGCGCGCTGGCCTGAGGATCAGCAGGCGCTGAAGCCGGCGCATCGGGCGATGCGGGCGCTGGCGGTGCCATCGGCGCCGGCCTCGTGGCCATCTGTGGCGCGGGCGTCTCGCCTAGCAGCTGATTCACCCAGTCCATCGCCATTTCCGGTTCCATGGCCACATAGGCGCCACCGCCGATGAGGGCCAAGAGCAGCACCCAGAGGAGGGGACGGCCGCCAGATTTCTTGGGCGACTTCATGGGAGAAGACGAACGGGTGTTCGTCGTTTGTTCTAATTCTTCTTCGGTGAACTCTAAATCTGGCTCCGGTTGGCGGGCAAAAAACAGATTGGAAAGCACATTGCCTGCGAACGACGGACCCCCAGCAACTGCGACCATCGGGCACCTCCCTGTAGCGATCATCGGCACGCGATCATATTCTGTGAAAGTACTTATCACCAAGGTCCGATAGAGTCAATTTTGTGAGGGGAATTCTACAGGGGAATTGAGCTGCCGGATCGGCTCGCGGATTCTTGTCTGCCTCTTGAATCTTCATCGAACCGTTCGGCAGAATGCCCGTCGAGACACACACGAATAGGATGGCAGATGAAGTCGTATCGAGAAGAATTGTGGTTTGAGACCAAGACGCGCCGGGCCTATCTCAACATCACATCGCAGGTCGAAGCTGTCCTCAAGGCGAGCGGTGTGAAGGAAGGGCTGGTGCTGGTCAACGCGATGCATATCACCGCCAGCGTCTATATCAATGACGACGAACCGGGACTGCTGCGCGACTATGACGAGGTGCTCGAACGGCTTGCGCCGCACGACGCGCGGTACCGGCACAATGAAACTGGTGAGGACAACGGCGATGCCCATGTAAAGCGGCAACTGATGGGGCGCGAGGTCGTGGTGGCGGTGACAGAGGGGCGGCTCGACTTCGGCCCCTGGGAGCAGATCTTCTACGGTGAATTCGATGGCCGGCGAAGAAAGCGTGTGCTGGTGAAAGTGATCGGAGAATGATGGAGGTGGAGTCTCTGTCGGGAGGCTGGATGCGATGGCGTGGGAACTGTCTTCGCTCTTGCTCCTGCATCGATTCTTTGGCAACATGGAGCTCGTGCAAGCTCGGTGAGCAAGAGCTGTTGTTCGGTTATGTGAGGAGTGCCCGATGTTAGCTTGGTCCCGTCCCGATCCGCTCACCCGCGATCTCATTCATTTGATCAATGCGCGCCGCCACGATCATGGCGACACGGATGCGGCGATCGATACCTTGCAGGCCTTCTTGGAGCAGGGGCGCGAGTCCGACCTGCTGACGGTTCTCGCGGCGCTCGATGAAGAAATGGCCGAGTGGTTATTCGATCTGCTGGCGGAAGCCAGCTGCACCTTGGCTCTGGATGAATCGACGGAAGAAAAGCCGGTCTACGCTACGATGGCGGCGTTAGAGCTTCCACTGCAAGCCAACCTCACGGCTCCGCTCAAGCTGAAGATCGATCCCATTGCCACGGCGGATTTGCTCCACCGGCATCTGCGGTTGTCGGCCGGCACAGTGGTGCGGGTGGAATCGAGGCTGCTGACCGATGCGACGCTGGAGCCACTCAATCTGCAAATGCTGCATGACCATTTGACCTCGGTGGCCGACTCGGAGCGGACACAAGCGGTTGCCGCGCGGTTGTATCCGCCGGTGGAAAATACCGCCTTCTTGCTCTTCGAAATTATCGGAGCGTCCGACCCCGGGCTGCCCGATTCCTGGGAGGATCGGCATCGGCGGGCGATCCTTGAAGGGCTGGTTGAGCAATGTCCTGAACTGGCGCTGGCGCCGGACACCATCGAGGTGCCGGTCTACGCCGCCTATGCGATGTTCGATGCGCAAAATGCGGTGCGCATTCATCACCTGGCCGATGAGACGGCGGCGGTGTGGCGGGATCTCGATCCCTTGGTCCGGTCGAGGACGGTTGTGCATCTGCATACGCAATGCGGCAATGGCGTTTACATGCCTGTGTGGACCGATCTGTTCGATCCGGAACTGCCGGAGGAGCATGGCCCGGTCTGGACGTCTCCCGATGTGTGGGTGTTCACGGCCGATTTGCCGATCGAATGGCCCGGCGAAATGCTGACGAACCGCCTTCTGGCGGAAGGCTGCACAAGGTTTGAGAATCACATCGTCGAGGCGTCGGAGAATTAGTTTCTGCTCGCGTGCTTCCCTGCGCATTGTTAAAAATCCAACCTTTCGGTGCTTTTCTTCGGATGTTGTCCTATCCTAGGCCTGCATCATGCCGAAGCCATCGTCTCCATCGCGCCGTCTTACCGCTATCCTTGTGACCATTGCCGGGCTGGGGCTCGTGTGGGGATTGGTCTGGGCCAATCTGCCTGCCAACGATCAACTCCATGCCTCCGGTGTCTCGCCTCGATCCGTGACGTCAGCTCTCCCGCCGCCTGCGCTGGACCTAAGTATTCCAGGGGTGCCGCCGCCAGATGCCCCAGGCTCGCATCGAGTTGTGGTCAACGGGGCGGAGCTGCCGCAATCTGAGCAGGGCGGGGGAGGACTGGAGGCCGCGTCAGACCCTCGCTCGAAACAAATTGCCGAGATGAAATGCGAAGCCGAATTGCAACAGGCCTGTCCGGATAGTCTGCAAGGCGAGAATCGCCGGCGCTGCATGGAACAACGGGCCAAGCATCTTCCGCCCTTCTGTCAGTCGATGGTTCGCCAGCAACTTGTGCGGTGGAAGGAGCAGTCCGGCCATGCGCTGGCTTGTGCGGACGATGTGAAGCGCTTCTGCCGCGCGGTGCCTTCAGGAGAGGGGCAGATGTTGCAGTGCTTGCAGGACCACGCTCAGGATGTGTCGGATAAGTGCTACGCGACCTTGCCCAAGGGCGCGCTCACTCTCAGGAACTAGCCGGTTCGCCGCCATCGCTCAACGACATCGTCCCAGATTTCAGACGGCTCGAACCGAGGTCGTGCGTTCCCGCGTCTCATTGACGGACCCGATTTTAGATGGGCTGTTCCATGGTCTCATGGACAGCCATGGCGATGACGGTCGTATTGTCGTCTCCACCGGCATTGTTGGCGAGGGCGACCAGTTGCCGCGCTGCGCCGTTCATATCATCGGTTTGCGTGAGGGCATCGAGAAGTCTCGCGGGGCCGACGTATTTTGTCAGGCCATCCGAGCAGAGCAAGAGCCGGTCGCCGATCTGCAACTCTGCCTCGTCGATGTCGACCTTGACGTCCGGCGCAATTCCCAAGGCACGCGTCACGATGTTGCGCTGTGGCGATCGCTCGGCCTCGGCCTCTGTCATGAGGCCAGCGCGTACTTGTTCGGCCACCCAGGAGTGATCGGCCGTCAGGGGGTGGATAGCGTGGGCACGGACCAGATAGAGGCGGCTGTCGCCGACATGGGCGAACGACATCAGCCGGTCTGCAAGCAGCACCGCGACGACGGTGGTTCCCATTCCAACCCAGTCCCGATTCCTATTCCCTTCACGATGAATGATGCGATTGGCCTCGCGTACCGCGCTGAGGAGACGGTTCCCTGAGCGTGAAACGAGTGGGTCGGACTGGCCGATCAACGGCAGCGTGGGATCTAGCGATGCTTCATTGATATGGCGGTGGATGGTTTCAATTGCGAGGCCGCTGGCGATTTCGCCGGCCTTGCTGCCGCCCATGCCGTCGCAGACGATGAAGAGCCCCAGGGTCGTGTCTGTGCAGTACCGGTCTTCGTTGCGTGTGCGCCTGAGTCCGACATCGGAGCATGCGCTATAGGCGATGGTCAGCGGCATAGGCGCCTCGATCTAGACGGCCTGGCCTTGCAGGCACGCGCGCAGTTCCTGGGCAAACTCGGCTGCCCGACGGAACCGCAAGGCCGGATCTTTTTCGAGCGCCTGGTTGAGCACCTGTTGCAGGGCCGGTGGAATATCCGGGCGGATGACCTTGATGGAGGGATGGGGATTATGGGCAATCGCAAAGAGCAACGCGGATAAGTTATCCGCCGTGAAGGGAGGGCGGCCGCTCAGCATTTCAAAGAGGACGACTCCCAGCGAAAAAATATCGGATCGCCCATCGACCTTTTTCCCGGCAATCTGCTCCGGCGACATGTAGGTGGGAGTGCCGAGCACGATATCGGTTTGCGTCTTCGACGACGAGGCCATTTTCGCGATGCCGAAATCCATGACTTTCACGGTCGCGCCAGCGGTGATCATGATATTGGCCGGCTTAATATCCCGATGCACGACGCCTTGTCGATGGGCATAGTCCAGGGCCTCGGCGGCGGTGGCAACGATGGGAATTAGCTTGTCGAGAGGGAGCAGATTCGGTTTGCGCGACCAGTGCTTGAGTGTGGTGCCTTCCAAGACTTCCATGGCGATGTAGCCGAGATCCTGTTCTTCGCCTGCATCGTAAATGGTCACGATATTGGGGTGGGTGAGGCGGCCGGTCGATTCCGCTTCACGGAAAAACCTGGCTTTCACTTCCTGGAGCTTTTCGGCGTCGTCGATCTCATCCAGGCGCATGGTTTTAATGGCGACGAATCGCTGAATCGTGGGGTCCTTGCCGAGATACACCACTCCCATGGCTCCGCGTCCGAGTTCTTTTAGGATTTTGTATCGTCCCAGCATGGCCGGTGGGGATTCCGAGTCGAGCGCATCCGCGGAGGCCGCGCCGGAGGAATTGGATGAATCAGAGCTGTCGTGAGCGGCATGACTCTCGCCAGTTTGCTGAGGCGCGCGTGTTCGATGTCGAGCCGGTGTAGGAGCGGTGAAGTAGTGGTGGAGCGCGTCGATGTTCAGCAGCCAGGCTGCGGTCAACCAGAGTCCGGCCACAATCAAGGCGGCGGCGTAGGCGAGGCTGTAGGGCTGGAGTCCGATGTCTTCGATCAGCGTCTGCCCGGCTACGTGCATGGTTTTGTCCCCGACAATGAGGACAAGGATGGTGGTCAATGGGAGAATAATCCGGCTGAGAAAGGTGAACCCTTTCCCATTGTCCGGCATGTGGCGAAAGGCGTGAACGGCGAGAAGCCAGAGCGTGAGAAGGCCGGTGCCTTCCACGACCAGACGAATCGTTTGGGCTCCCGTCAATTCAAGGATGGTTAGGGGGAAATGTTCGGCAAACGGCAGCTTGCTCAGGAGCGGTCCTGCGAAGAGGGCCACGAATGAGACGAGCGCGAACCGAATAAGCCAGCTAGATGCGTGTGTCATGGATCGATTCAGTGAGCAGTTGCCCCAAGTCTAGCGGATAGGCCAGGAGAGTCAATGAATAGCGGGAATCGGGTAATCGGGGTCGGTTGAGGCAGGGGTTAGAGCTTGGCCACGGCGTCTTTGAGTTTCGGCAACAGATGATCGGGGACATGCAGCGAGCCCTTTCCGATCCCAACGTCGATATCGGGTTTGGTCATCCCGTGGAAATCGCTGCCGCCCGTGACTAAGAGGCCCAATTGTTTGGCGAGACTTAAATAGGTGCGGGTCTGTCGTGGGGTGTGGGTGCTGTAATGGACTTCGACTCCATCCAAACCTTGCGTTTTCAGCTGGCGGGCTAAGTCTGTCAGCGTGCCTTCCGTCGTCTTGACCCAGGTGGGGTGCGCGAGGACGGCCAGCCCTCCCGCATCCTTAATCCAGCGGATCGCGTCGACAGGGGTAGGGAGATCGCGTGGCACATAGGCGGCTTTGCCTTCGGCGAGGAACCGGTCGAAGGCTTCTTTGGCCGTCGCCACGACCTTCTTGTCCATAAGGACACGGGCGATATGCGGACGGCCCACCGAATCGCTCCCCGCGACGGCCCGCACCTCATCGTAGGTGATGTCGATGCCCGCGGCTTGCAGCAGCTCGACGATCTTGGGATTGCGGCGGTGCCGGCTTTCCCGCAAGGTCATCAGGCGCGTGTTGAGTTGGGCGTCCTCCCATTTGAGAAAGTAACCGAGGACATGCAGTTCCGAGGTTCCGTGGCGCGAGCTGATTTCGATGCCGGGAATGATTTCAATACCGAGCGCATGCCCCGCTGCGATGGCTTCCGGAAGGCCGGTGGTGATGTCGTGATCGGTAATCGCCAGGGCGGAGACGCCTGCCTCATGGGCGAGTTGCACGACCGCCGCCGGCGTCTGGCTGCCGTCTGAATGAGTGGTATGCAGATGGAGGTCGATGCGGCTCATGCGAGATGAACCGGCCGCAGAGGTTTTTGGGCGACTAGCTGCGCGGTATAGGTCGAGCGAGGGCCCTCCACGCCGTCGTGAGCCCCCTCATCGTAGTGCAACGTCTGGAGCGTCGAGGTCATGCGCAGCAATTCATTATGGGCCAGGCAGAACTCCCAGCGGCGCGGGTGTTTGTGATGGGTGTAGTTGTCGATGGTGAAGGTCTCATAGATCAGCACGCCGCCCGGCTTGAGCGCCTCAATGAGGAACGGGAAGAGAGGGCGATGCAGGTAGAAGAAGACCAGGATCACGTCATAGCGCTCATGTCCGAAGCCTGGATCGAACGGCATAGGCTGTTCCAAATCGATGGCTTTTGTTGTGATCGAGGGGAGCGCCCGTTCTGTGGCGGAGGCCGCAAGTTGCGCGAGCGCGGCGCTGTCGCGGTCAACCGCATCGACCTGATATCCATGCGCCGCGAGGTGTAAGGCGTGCCGTCCTCCTCTCGTTGCCACATCCAGGACCAGGCCTTTGGGGAGCCGGTGCAGTTGCTCGACGAGGAATGGAGCTGGCTTCGGCTCGACTTGACTCAACTGCTGGGCGAGTCTGGTTCGCTCGATCCTGATGCCGACAGAGCGGGTGACGTGACTGATAGGCGCATGAAGCTTGCGCAGCCAGAGGTTTGCGTGCGCAATGGGGAAATCCGCAAACAGCATGGCGAGAAATCGCTCCGCCATGGTTTCAAGTAAACAGGCTTCCTGTGTCGTGCCGATCTCAACGAGGCGTTGGGCGATCTTTGCATAGTCGATGGTATCGGCGAGATTGTCCGAGTGGCCGGCCGGATCGAGGGACGCAGCCAATTCCAGATCCACCGCCAGCGGCTGGGGCTTCGCCCGTTCTTCTGCCGTGACACCGCAGCGCCCGCGGAACTCGAGTCGTTCAATGATGATGTGTGCTGACATGCGGGCATTGTCGAGGATCGGATTTCAAAGAGTCAAGGAGGGGCGGGTGCGCCCCGGTTGGCTTTCTTGCTCGCTGAGCCCCCGCGATGAAACGGCGGTCGCTCAATGCGCGCAGTGAAAGCCAGCCAGGGCACACCCTTAGAGAGGGGGGATTCGGAGAAGTCGGAGGATCGCATCATGACCGCGTTGTGCCGAATGCATCCGCCGATGCCTGATTAACCTGCCCAGCGAGGGATATTGTCGTTCTAGCGCAGCTTCGGCACGATAGCGTTGGCCACTGCAACGAGAGTTGGCTTGAATGCCGCAGTCGTGCTTCCCACCGGGATCGTGAGCAGCACCGCGAAGGTGCGTGAGCCCGTCCGCACGAAGAGCTCTGCCATCATATCCTTGATGTTGTGCAGATAGGCCGCGTCTCCGACTCCCGGGATCGCCTCCCAGCTCTTGCCATCCTTCTTCCGCATTTCCTCGAGGCGGGCGGGCGGCCACGGATCGATCTGTAGCACTACATCCCCCCACTCGCAGGCTGTCCCGCTCGTGCCGAGCGGCAGTTCCTTTGGTCCGGTCACATCAATGGCTTGCTTGGTGACGGCGTTGACCTTCTCGACCAACTCCCGTGTGAGCAACGCGCAGGGGTCGGCTTTCCCGGCACCTGCGCGACTCTGGGCCACTGCCAGGTTGGGCACGATGCAGAATAATAGAACCGAAAGTATGAAGAAGCGCCTAGCGATGATCGTGTTGGACATCTCGTAGCTCCAGAGATCGAAGTCGAGCGTGAAGTGGCTGGTTGCTCTCTAGCAGCACCGTGGCTCTCAAAGAAGAGGCCCTGGCCACCCGGTGCCAGCACTGAAGAGCATGGTTGACTAAGTAGTTCTAAGGAAAGCAACTATACTGAAAGATCTAGCGGTTGTTCAATAGCCTTTCGCGCCAGTCGGTTGATACAGACAGCGAATCTGGCCTGGTAGAGAAATCAATGGCGGTGCTCGGTTCATGCGCGCAGTGAAAGCTTGCCTGGGCATACTCGTGAGGAGAGGGAAGAGGAGTATGAGTAGGATATATAAGCAATAGCGTAGGTATCTATTCTGATGTAAGGAAGGAACGAATGCGAACAATCCTGTTCAATCTTTGTCCGTTCACTAGGTTGTCTGTTCGCGCGAGAGCCGCTCTGACCGGGTTGAGTCTGCATCGCTGTCTGTAATCTTGGGTGATCGCTTCCCGTCGATATATTTTAGGAGAAGGCACCATCCTTGCGTTCGCGCCAGGGCACGCGAAACATCTGGAAGGAGTCCGTGATGGAGGTTTGTCGAGGTCACCATCGATGGGCGGTTCTAGGATTGGTTCTCCTACTGTGCGCGGGCAGTCATGGTTGCGGAGAGAGTGGGGGAGGAAGTTCGGTCGGTGCGGCTTCGACGGGGCCGGTGGTTGGAACCGGGGCCTCGATTGGAGCGTTGAGAACGGACTTCGGCATCTATCCGGAGCCGGCTCTGCCTTCGTTGCCGCAGGCTGGTCGTGAGGCGGTGGATCCAACGTTTCACTCAGTGATCCTCCGGTTGACCGACGGTGCGGACGGCAACACGAGTACCGAGGTGCAGTATTCGTACTGGCCGGCTTTCAATTCGGATGCGACGCGCATTCATGTTGTGGGGCTGTATAACGCGACAAGGAGCGTCTTTTTCAGCTTCGATAAAAATCAGCGGTTGGCTAGTAACAAAGTGGTATTGGCGACGCCCCCATCGAACGGCTGGCTGATGGAGCGGTCCGACATGATTTGGAGCGGTACCAATCCCGACATCATCTACGGCCACAATGATACCCATCGGTTATGGGCGTTCAATGTCGCGAGCCAGCAGTACCAACTCGTGAAAGACTTCACCAACGATATGGTCGCTGGCGGCACGATCTTTCAGATGTCCAAGAGCCTCGATGACGATGTGTTTGCGTTTACGCTGACGAATGCATCGGCGCAGAACGTGGGGTATCTGGTGTGGCGGCGCAGTGCCAACGCCATCCTCTATCGCCAGATGGTGCCGAATCTCGATGAGGTGCAACTGGATAGGTCGGGCCAATTTCTGACCATCGGATTGACGACCGGGAATGTCCAGATCGTAACGCTGGCCACTGGGGCGAGCGAGCTGTTGGTGTGGGGCGTCGATGGTTTCTACCACCATGACTCGGGGCAGGGCACGATCTTTACGGGGGGCGTTCATCAGGATTATGTCTATCGGTCATTGCAGACGCCGCATAGTACGGTCAGCTTGATCCCTGGTTATGCCACACGAACGACGCAGGACCACCACTACTCAATGTTGGCGGACAATGAAACGTGGGCGCTGGTGAGCCGGTACTCTAGCGTTGGGGGAGGCGTCCAAGCGGCGTTCGACAACGAAATCTTTCAAGTGGCGACAGATGGGAGTCAGCGGATTCGCCGCGTGGCGCACCATCGCAGCGTCTATCAATCGTATAACGATTCGCCGAAGGCGAATATCAGCCGAGATGGCCGGTTCGTCGCGTTCACCAGCAATTGGGGGCAGCCCGGCGGGCGACGGGATGTCTACATTGCCGAAATATCGCCCGCTCCGTAGCTTGCCTTGCCTGCCGATACGATCACGTTCAGCCTTCAGCGCGCGCGACCAACGCGAATCTAGCATTTGGCGAGGACCGTCGCATGACAGGACTCTCGCGGAATCGCTACGAGGGAGGGACATAGGATCGGAAAAAGAGGAGGAGGAGAGGGAGCGCAGTTTCCTTGCTCGTTGCCCGCACACCAGTTGCCTGCTATTTCTTTGTGTCAGATGGAAGTGTTCTGAATGGTTAAATGATTAGTGGGAGACGACGGAGACGAATGCGGGAGTCTTCGATTGTGACGAGTGCGCCCTGCAGCAGATCGTGCTCCAGCACCGGGAGGGTCCGTTGGAGGATGGAGTTGACGAACTCGACTCGTACGGAGCTTAGACGAAGGGTGACGAGTGATGGATATTGGCGTCGGGACAGGGCGATGATCGCCGTCATGTCGAGGTCTTGAGTCAGGATGATTCGTTGATCCTGCGCGGCTCGCTCGATAATGGATTCGTCGGAGGCGGTTGCGGGGAGAAGATCGGTCACGCGAAGAGCGTCATGACCGAGGGAGCGAAGGAATTGAACGGTACGAGGGGCGATATGGAGATCGGCCAGCAGCCTCATGAGGCCGCGGATGTCTGTTCACCAGCCAGCCATGCGCCGTATTTCGCTGCCTGATAGACATCCTCAAGGACCAATTCAGGATAATCTGTCACGATCTCGGCGGCCGTATATCCATCTCCCAGCAGTCGTAGAACAAAGTCCACCGTTAGACGGAGACCGCGAATCGTCGCCTTGCCTCCACAGACTTGCGGGTTGATATGGATCCGGTCGAGCACCATGAAATGAAGCCTACCCGATTCGAGGAATGGCTGCAAGTAAGGAGGGGCGGGTATGCCCCGGTTGGTTTTCTTGCTCGCTGAGCCCCCGCGATGAAACGGCGGTCGCTCAATGCGCGCAGTAAAAACCAACCGCGGCACACCCTTGGGGAGGTGGAAGGAGGAATCGGATAGGGGTGGCACACAGTTTTTTTGCGCGCTGCCCGCGCACCGGGAAAGTATTTATAAGTGAGATTGGTGGCAGTGCTCGGTTTATGCGCGCAGGGAAGACCTCTCAAATCACACCCGAGAGGGAGGGGTAAGAGATGGATGCGGTTGTCAGAACTCTCCTGCGTTCACTTGCCGGATTCGTTCTGCCGGGATGCTGAGGCTGGTCAGGAGATAGTTCTTCAATTCGTCGCTGTATGGTTGGGCGGCCAGGGCTCGCTGCATACACAGCAGCCAGGCATCGCGTTCCTCGTAACCGATTGGAAACCGTTTGTGCACGCCTGGAATGTTGATCGGCCCATAGTGTTGCTGAAACAACGCCGGGCCACTCAGCCAGCCGCTGAGAAAATACGTCAGTTTCTTGCGCGATGTGCTGAGATCCTTCGGGTGCATGTTCCGGATGGTCTGGGCTTCAGGCAGCGTATCCATCTGGGCGTAAAATTCGTCCACCAACTTCGTGAGCCCTTCAAGCCCGCCCGCTGCTTGGTAGGGGGTGATCTCAACGCGATTGTCTTGCTCGTTGTCGGTCATATCAATCCTTGATGAAGTGCGAGGTCAAGAGCTGACCTCCATCTCCTGTTTTTCAATCAATGTTTTGACCAATACGCCACAGCACACCAGACGGATCGTAAAGACAGAAGTCTCGCATTTTCCACGGCTGATATTCTAGGGTAGTGACTCGCGTGCCGTATTTTGCCAGAATGCCACTCTCTTGAACGTGATCCCACCATGATTGAACATCCTCGACCAGGATATGCATCATGAAGTTTTCTGCGAATGACTCTGCGCAGAAGTCTTGTAGCAAGAAGCTCACATGGTCAAAGTGAAAGTAGGCAATGCCGCCACCTTCAGACGCCATGGTGAAACCAAGATCCTTATAGAACTGCTTTGACAGCTCGAAGTCTTTGGAGGGAACGAAAGCTTTGATTTCAGTGACGTTGAGATTGGGCATGTTATTCCCCTCATGGCGTCGAACGTTTGACTGCACCCGCTCGCTGTAGCAGGCGGGTGCAACGAAGGGGTACGCGGCAGTATAGCTTGCTATGGAACATGCCATGCAGGATGCGATTGTATTACCGCTTCATAGAGTTTCTCAGCTGCGCTTTGTGCTCTCTCTAGCTCAGGTGGACTCATCTTGTACATGTTGAATACAAGGTATTTCTCTTGTGCATCCTTCGCCCACCCCTGAAGAAGATGATAAGTAGTTAGCGTGCTGTTGCGACTGGTCAAAGATGATTGTGCAACCAAATCGTCGCAGAGCGAGAGTACTGACCTCTTGCTGAATTCAGGAAAGAGTGATGATTCCCGGTTTTGTTCGGCTAACTCGAATACCCCATTCAATAGATTTGCTTTGGCGACCGGATTGCTAGCAGCGCGGGAGCGCTTAAGAGTGTCAGGGACACTCCGTAGACGAAATGCGATCTCCTTGTCGAGCCGCTCGGTGTTGCTTGTTGGCACGATCTGCTGGAGCACCTCCAAAATCGTCTTAATCGCACCGGCCCCCTGCCCAAGACCAATGATGAACGCAGTCATTGCAAGAATGACTGCGACGAACGGCTTCGTCTTGAGTTTTTTGATCCAGCGCTCATGCAAAGCCTGTGGTGGCAATTGCGGAGGCATTTCACACTCCTATGCTGCCCAAGACCTCTTCGATACCGAGTCGGCGCGGGAGCGCCTGTAGAACAAGCCATGAAATGGGGATATTCCGATTTGCGGTTGGCTTCCAAGCAATTCATGTTTCTGGAAACCCACAATGTCACTGGTTCCGGATCATTACTTTGAGGACGGTGTACTCGGGACTTGAATGCCCTCTATGAAGGAGTGCGCTTCGGTTTGAAAATCAGGGTGCAACTCTTTGCCTCGGTGTGAATAAATGACAACAAAACCAATATTTTTTCTAACCGGATGCCTGCAATACAGATGCTCGTTTTGCATGATGAGGGGCTCTGTTTTATTCGGCCCGCTCTGCGCCTTCGTGTCTTCGGAAATGTTATTCATCTGGACACATGGGTAGCCGCGAGCAGAAGTGAATTTATGCGTAAAGGATTTCGTTTGGAATCGCTCAGTGTTGGCATCCGATTGGGCACCTTTGACCATGAGAGATTCAAATTCCTCTGGCGAATCGGTTTGAGGAGGATTAAATGTCGCAACCTGTGCAGTAAAGCTTTCGTCAGGCGCATTTCCGCGGCGTCCGAATGCCAACCCAGATGAGTCGGATTTCAAAAGTTGCCATCCTTCTGAATTTGGCGCTGTGATATTGATAATTGGACCAGCATAAAGCTTGCCGGGCGGTACATTCTGAGGTTCGCGTACCTGGGACGGACCTGCGCAAGAAGCGGTGATACTTGCGACAGCCAATAAAGTTATGGCTTTCAAAAACGAACGAAACATATGAGCCTCCTGTCGGAATGAGTAATGCCTAGCTAATATAGGTCTGTCGCAGGTTACCCGTGCAGCGTAGCACGGTGGTCTAAGCTCTCAACTGGAAGCTAGTGTGCTTGACCAATATGTATACAAGATTTCATCTTGGTTCGTCTGCCGAAATATACGGCGAATCCCACAGTCTATCCGACGATCAATTTCCAGCATATCTCGGACTGATCAATTGGAATCAGAGGCGGTCAGCTGGGCTGTTCCCTCCATGTCCGTCTCGGTTTAGGACATGGGGATAGACTATGGCAGAGGTAATAGGCGAGACGATTTCCTTCGTGTGTGAGCAATTCGGAGCAGGGGAATCTCCAGACAGTTGCTCGTAATCTCCTCTATTGACTGCTATTTCCATCGGCACCTATAATCGCCTGGCGGCGCAATGTATAACCAGCTGATTCATTGAGAGAAATGGCTGAGTTCACACACTTTAACGAGTCGGGCCGGGCGCGGATGGTCGATGTCAGCGCGAAAGACTCGACCGAACGGGTCGGGACTGCGCAGGCCACCGTTTGGATGCTGCCTGCCACGCTGGAGAAGATTCAGCGCGGCAAGATCGCCAAGGGCGATGTTTTGGCCGTAGCCCAGGTTGCCGGGGTGATGGGGGCGAAGAAGACCCCGGACCTTATTCCCATGTGCCATCCTCTCTTGATCACTAGCGTCGATATCTCCTTCAAAGAAGAATCTCAATCGAATCAAGCAGGCCTCTGTGCCATCCACATTTACGCGACGGTTAAGACCACGGGACAGACCGGCGTGGAGATGGAAGCGATGACGGCAGCTTCTGTGGCGGCGCTCACTATCTATGACATGTGCAAGGCGATCGATCGCGGGATGAGCTTCAGCGATGTATGTTTGCTTTCGAAGTCTGGTGGCAAGTCGGGAACCTATACGAGGCCTGGCTGAAATAGTATGGTCACGATTAAGCTATTCGGCATGACGAAGATGCTGGCGGGGAATCAGGGCTCTCTCTCTCTGGCATTGCCGAATGGGCGGCGGGTGAAAGATTTGGTTGAGCTTCTTGATGGCGGGTATCCGCAGATCGGGGAGCTCATCCATAAGAAGAAAGTCCTGGTGTCGGTCAATCAGGAGATTGCCCACGAGGAAACGGAAATTCGGGACGGCGACGAGATCGCTCTGTTGCCTCCTTTTGCGGGTGGTTAGATATGGAACCGATAGACGAGAGTCAGCTTGTTCGGGTGCAGCGCGAGAATTTCTCCATCGATCGGGAGCTAGACCGGGTCAAGAGCCGGTCGAAGCGGATCGGAGGGATCGCGACTTTTCTAGGGATCGCCCGGGATCGCTCCAAAGGGCGGGATGTCGACAGCATCACCTTCGAACATTACGAGGGGATGGCGGAGAAGAAGCTGCGCGAGATCCGTGAACGGGGATTGAAAGACTTCGACATTCTTGAGCTGTTGATTATCCATCGCTACGGCGAAATTACTATCGGCGAAAACATTGTGTTGATTATTGCCGGGGCCGAGCATCGGGCCGAGGCATTCCGCGCCTGTAAGTGGGCGATCGATGAGCTGAAGCAGATCACGCCCATTTGGAAGCTAGAACATACTCCCGAAGGTGAAGTGTGGGTGGAAGAGCATCCATAGTCTCTCGTGCGTAACAGGGATGAGTAACACGCATGTCCCAATTGCCTGACAGCTTTTCTCCTTCCAAGGTGTTTGATACGCATGGCCGCCCGCTGGGCAGTCTGCGGCTTTCCGTCACGGATCGCTGCAACCTGCGCTGCCAGTACTGCATGCCGGAAGAGGACTATGTCTGGCTGCCGCGCGAAGATGTCTTGAGCTTCGAGGAGATGGCGACGCTCACCGGGTATTTTGCCGACTTGGGCGTCGATAAGGTTCGACTGACCGGTGGCGAGCCCCTGTTGCGCCGCGATTTGTCCCGTCTGGTCCGTCTGCTGCTGCAAGACCGGCGGATTACTGAAATTGCACTCACCACGAACGGCATTCTGCTCGCAGATAATGCGCAGGAGTTGTATGAAGCCGGGCTGCATCGTGTCACGGTTAGCTTGGATACGCTGCGTCCTGAGCGTTTCCGGCAACTGACGCGGCGGGATGAGTTCGCGCGGGTCATTGAAGGAATTGAATCGGTTGGACGAGCGGGGTTCACGGGGCTGAAGCTCGACACGGTGGCGATTCGCGGATTCAACGACGATGAGTTGGTCGCGCTGATTGAGTTTGCCAAGCACTATCGGGCGGAAGTGCGGTTCATTGAATACATGGATGTCGGCGGCGCGAACGATTGGGCCATGGCGAAGGTGTTGTCGCAGGCGGCGATCTTGGAAGCCTTGACGCAGCACTATGGTCCGATTGTCCCGTTGCCTGGGCGCGGGACGGCGCCGGCTCAACGGTTTCTCTTGCCGGATGGAACGACGTTCGGCGTCATCGCTTCGACGACGCAGCCCTTCTGTGCGACCTGCGACCGGAGCCGTGTGACTGCCGACGGCATGTGGTATCTGTGCCTGTATGCGCCGAAAGGAACCGACCTTCGCCAGCCCATGCGAGCCGGCGCCAGCCCTGACCGGATGCGCGAGTTAATCAGTGGGGGATGGCAAGGCCGGCGCGACCGGGGCGCCGAATCGCGCAAGGCGCTGGAGCAGGTTGGATTGCGCAATGGCAAGCTGATCGGGATCGATCAGCTCCGTGGCGATCCGCATTTGGAAATGCATGCCCGTGGCGGGTGATCGTCAGCCTGCACAACCGATGTCCGCATCCCTCGCCGGTAAAGAGTTTCATGCTTGAATCGAACCTCCTCACCTTTCTCACGGTCGGATTTGTACTCGGCCTGCGCCACGCGCTCGATGCCGATCATTTAGCCGCGGTGTCCACCGTTCTTGCTGAACGTCCCTCTGTGCGGGCCTCTGGCCTGGTGGGGCTCTGGTGGGGAGTAGGGCATACTCTCACGTTGATGCTGGTCGGCGCCGTGGTGTTGGTGTCGGGGATTCATATTCCGGAACCGTTTGCGTTGCTGGCTGAAAGCGGCGTGGGCCTTCTGCTCGTCGTGCTCGGCGGCACGCTGGCGTTCAAGCTATTCCGTGAGCGCTGGCATCTGCATCGCCATGTCCATGATGGTGAGCCGCATGTGCATTTGCACAGTCATCAACGGCGTGAGGATCACGCGCATCCGCACTGGGCAAGGCAGTCGCTCCGTCCGCTTCTGATCGGAATGGCGCACGGCGTGGCCGGATCCGCGGCGTTGATGTTGGTGATCGTGTCGAATACCAGCGGCGTCGGCCAGGGGCTGCTCTACATTGCGGTGTTCGGTCTCGGTTCAATCGGCGGCATGCTGATGATCGGGCTGACCTTGAGCGTGCCGGTCATCTACTCGCGGTCTCTCGGGCAGCGCGCGTTTTTTGCGGTGCAGGGTATTGCGAGCCTGGGGAGTGTCGGGCTTGGATTGTGGATGTTGTATCGATTGGTGCTCTCTCCAGATGGCCTCTAGCAGGCTGTTGATAAAGTCCGCCAGCAGCGTTCTCGCGTCGCTCAGAGGCTCACCGTACAGCGAGAGTACGATTCGCCTCTTCGCTTGCTGCGGCCTTGCTGGACGGCCTTTCTGAACAGCCTGCATGCGGTTCCGGGATTGTGAGTGCATTATTTCTCAATGGACTGCTAGCTCTCGCTTCTTCTGAAGCCTCTCCCAACGAATGGCACGTGAATCGTTTCGATGGCTATGGTAGTCTGCAATCCCGCGCGATGCACGCCTCGCGCGGATGTTCGGAAGTAATGGTCTGAGCAAGGGGATGCGACTATGGCTTGGTTTAAAAAACAGAAAACGACTGTCTCCGAAGTGCCGCCGCGGTCCAAGGGGGCCGAGGGCATGTGGCTCAAGTGCAACCACTGCCGGGAAATCGTCTATCGCAAGGAAGTCGATCGAAACAACAAGGTCTGTCCGAAGTGCGACTATCATTTTCCCATCTCTGTCATGGAGCGCATTGCGCTGCTGGTCGATCTCGGGACGTTCAAGGAGTGGGACCCGGAGCTGGAAGCGAAGGACCCGCTGAATTTCCAGGATACAAAGTCCTATAAAGACCGGGTGAAGGCGCAGCAGGAAAAAACCGGGCGCAAGGATGCGTTGATGATCGGCGAAGGGCTGGTCGAGGGGCAGCCGGTCGTCTTCTGCGTGTTCGACTTCAGTTTTATGGGCGGAAGCATGGGATCGGTCGTCGGAGAAAAGTTTTGCCGGGCGGTCGATCGCGCGCTGGAGAAGAAGCTCCCCGTGGTTTTAGTGACAGCCTCGGGCGGCGCCCGCATGCAGGAAGGCATTCTCTCCTTGATGCAGATGGCCAAAACGTCGACCGCCGTGGCGAAGCTGGGTGAGGCCAAGGTGCCGTTTATTTCCATCCTGGCCGATCCAACATTTGGAGGGGTGACGGCCAGCATTGCGATGCTGGGCGATGTCATCATTGCCGAGCCGAAGGCCCTGATCGGGTTTGCCGGCCCCCGCGTGATCGAACAGACGATCAAGCAACAACTGCCCGATCAGTTTCAACGGGCGGAATTTCTCCTCGAACATGGGATGATCGATATGATCGTCGAGCGCAAGCAATTGAAAGAAACGCTCAGTACTCTCGTCGCGCATTTCTAGTGCAGTGCATCCTGCCTGGCCCAGTTCATGACGTATTCATCCGCCATCGAGTATCTCTACGGACTTCAGAAGCACGGCATCAAGCTGGGCCTCGAAACCATGCAGATGCTCTTGAGCCGGCTGGGCCATCCCGAGCGGCGGTTCAAAAGTCTGCACATCGGCGGCACAAACGGCAAAGGATCGACGGCGGCCATGACGGCGGCCATGCTGCAGGCGGCTGGATATCGCGTGGGGTTGTACACGTCGCCGCATCTCGTCGATTTCCGCGAACGGATCCGGATCGACCAGGTCATGATCGCTGAAGCGCAGGTGTCGGAGCTGACCGAGCGGCTTCAGGCGGCCGTGCCGCCTGGTCTGACGCCGACGTTCTTTGAGCTGACGACGGCGATGGCGTTTCTCCATTTTGCCGAATCCGGAGTCGATGTGGCGGTGTTGGAAGTCGGGTTGGGTGGACGGTTCGATGCGACGAATGTGGTGGACCCGTCGGCTTGCGCGATTACGACGATTGCGCTGGACCATCAGGAACATCTCGGTGGGACTGAGGCCGCGATTGCGTTTGAGAAGGCCGGGATTATCAAGGCCGGTGTCCCGGTTGCGGTGGGGCGCATCGACGGGCCGGCGTGGGACGTGATTCGGAGAATAGCGGCGGATCGCGGGGCTTCGCTCACACGATTGGGCGAGGATTTTTATACGGCCGGTACGGGACCGAACGAGTTTTCCTATCGCGGGCGCGCAAGGCAGCTCGACGGATTGACCTGTGCGCTTATCGGACAGCACCAGCTGGATAACGCAGCTTGTGCTGTGGCGTTGCTCGATGCGGCTGAAGAGTGCGGGCTATCGGTGGATGAGTCGGCGGTGCGCCGGGGGTTGGAGTCGGTGTCGTGGGAAGGGCGGTTGGAAGTGGTGGAGCGAGAGCCGGTTCTCTTGCTTGACGGAGCCCATAATCCAGCTGCGGCCCAGGTGCTGGCCGAATATTTGACGGAGTGGCGCGCGACGCGGCCGGAGTCCCGGGTGACTCTCGTTCTGGGCATGATGCGCGATAAGGATCATGCGCGTTTTGTCGAACCGCTGCTTCAGCTGGTTTCCGAGGTCGTGCTGACGCAGGCGGATATGGCGCGTTCGATGCCGGCGCAGGAACTGCGAGAGGCTGTCGGAGCCCGGTTCCCTCGGCATCATGTCGTCCCGTCTTCGGCGGATGCGCTGGTATTGGCAAAAGCGCGGGCGGCTGCGCGCGATCTCATCTGTGTGACCGGATCGCTCATGCTGGTGGGCGAGGTCAAAGCGTTGGTCCGTGGCTGTGGCTTGTCTCCGCTCAGGGGTTAGCATGGTGCGTAGACGGGCATGGACAGCGGACAGGCTTTGTGTGTTTGTGGCCGTTCTGCTCCTGTGTCTTCCCTGTTTGGTCTGGGGCAAATCCAAGTCGGAGGCTCCAGGCACGTCGGTATCCGGATCTCCTCCCCTTGATGTGACCGCCAATCGAATCGATTATCGTCAAGACCAGGATGTGTACGAGGCGGACGGGTCTGTGGTGATCCAGCAAGGCGCCATGCGCCTGACTGCCGACCATGTGACGATCGAGGCTCTCTCCGGTATGGTGCGCGCATCGGGGCATGTGCATTTAACCGATCCGCAGGCCGATGTGACGACGGAGCGGATGGACTTCAATGTGAATACCGAGGCGGGCGTGATTACGCACGGACAGCTCTATGTCCCGCAGTCCAACACGCTCGTGGGCGGGCGCCTGCTGCAGCGGTTTTCCGAATATCACTATCGTGTAAAAGAGGGCGAGTTTACCAATTGCGACGCGCAGGACGGGGAGGTGCCGGCCTGGCGGTTCAAGTTCAAGGATATGGATTTGAACGTCGGAGACACACTGGCCTTAAAAGGAGCGTGGCTATGCGTCGCGGATGTACCGGTCGTACCGTTTCCTACGATCACCTATCCCTTGTCGAACCGGCGGAGCGGATTTCTGGTTCCCCAGGTGGGTTTCGATAGCCGCTTTGGAGCCCATTTTCAGGACAGCTTCTACTGGGCGATCAATCCAAGTCAGGATTTGACCATTGCTCCGTCGTACTACAGCAAGCTCGGGTACGGGAGCGATCTGGAATATCGGTATGTGATCGATCAGAAATCCAGGGGGCAGTGGTACGTGAGTTATTTGCAGCAGACCTCGCTGCCGAATGTCACGGGAGTGGATCAGACCAGCTCCGATGTGCAACGCGCGCGCGCGTTGATCGCCGGGACGCACACCCAGCAGTTTACTGACACGCTGCTGTTGCGGGGCAACTTAAACTTTGTCACCGACCCCAACTACCTTCAGCAGTTGAGCAACTCCGGCACCCAGCGAGCCTTGCCCAGCAATGAATCGAACGTATTGTTGAATCAACGGCTGCCGTACGGGAATGCGTACATCCTCGGGCAATACATGCAGCCGTTGCAGTTCGGAGGCAAGGACACGTTTCAGCGGTTGCCGGAAACTGGTTATACCTTGCCGAATGTCCCGCTCTTCAACTCGCCCTTGCTGTTTGGGATGGAAGGCGACTACGTCAATTTTTATCGCGAAGAGGGGTTTACGCTCAATCGCGTGAATGTCGTGCCGGGGATTTCTACGGAGGTCATCAATCTCGGGCATGTCGTGGGCCTGACGCCGCAAGCGAAGTTCCGCGAGGTCTACTATACGCGGGGCGCGCAATCCGACGCGTCGCTCCATCGAGAGACTTTCTGGGCGGGCGTCGATGCCACGTCGAAGTTGAGCCGCAGGTTTGGGGTGGATGGAGGGGGAAGTTTTCTTCATACCATTGAGCCGACGGTCATGTATGAATATGTGCCGGGAACTGACCAGTCGCAGATTGCGCAGATCGATCAAATCGACGATCTGCCGAAGAAGAATCTGTTGACCTATGCGCTGCGCAATCGCGTGCTGGAGCATGATGGGACGAATACCTTCAACTGGCTCGATCTAACCGTTGCCCAGAGCTACCATGCCGGGGCGGTCCAAACGAGAGCCCGCGACTTTGGGCCTGGCGCGACGCCGTCGCTGGGATCTCTCACGCAGCCGTTGCAGCCTGCCACTGTTGCAATTCAAGGGAGAAAATTCTCCGATGTGTGGATGCGGGCTGTCATCGGCAATACGGCTCCGCAATTCACGCAAGCGCAAATGGCGAATCAGGCGTTCGGGCGGGGAGCTGGAAGCGCCGGGATGCAACGCCCGGCGATCAATCAGTATCTGACGGTCGATGCGTTTTTCGATCCCTATCGAGGGGAGTTGAGCCAGTGGAACACGGATCTCCGGATTCAAGAATCGACCAATTGGTATCTTGAGGTCGGACAGCGGTATTCTCGGGATGGCAATCGTGCCCGGCGAGGCGATATCTGGAATCCCATTTCTTTCAATGAAGTGTATGCGCCGACGCCGGAGATTCAGTTTGCGACGGCGGGCGGTGGATTCAGGACTCCCTGGGGATGGACGATTGGCGCGAAAGGGTATTACGACCTCAAGACGAAGAAGAGCCCCGAGTACGATGTGGTCGCTTTGTATCAAAACCCCTGCAAATGCTGGTCGCTGGGCCTGTTCTATCTTCAGTTCCCGGATCGGGCGCAGTATAACTTCATGCTGAACTTGACCGGTATCGGCTGGACTGAGAATTTCGGCACGCAGGTGATGCGGTCGATACTCAGTCCGTTGCTGTGGGGCGAGCGCGGCTTGCCATGGGCTTCGCCGACGGGTCCGTACGGACGGTCGCAGTCCGGCGCGTCGACAGGTGGAATTCCTGGACGATAAAGGGGCCGCCTCGGTGGCGTCGTCGGCGTTCCGGCTGCTGACGACTGGGAATTTCCTTTGAGGGGAAGCGGCCAGGCCATCATTTGACACCCTAAATAGGTGTGGGGTACGATGCATTTCTCAATTTTTATCGTCGGTATCTTAGCTGAAGGAGGTTCCTGACGTGGCTGGTGATACATTAAAAGTCGAAGATTCCACTTGGGACGCAGAGGTCATGAAGTCCAATGAGGTCGTCATGGTCGACTTTTGGGCGGTCTGGTGCGGGCCTTGCCAGATGGTGGCGCCGATTGTCGATGAGCTTTCGAAGGAATATGCCGGGAAGCTGAAAGTGCTGAAGCTGAATACCGATGAAAACCCGGAAGTTGCCGGGCGATATCAGGTGATGAGTATCCCGACCATTCTGTTTTTCAAAAACGGCCAGGTTGTCGAAAAGCTGGTGGGGGCGAGGCCGAAGCGGCAGTTCAAAGAAACGATCGATTCCTTGCTGGCCCAGCACGCGGGAACCGCGTAGCGCGTTCGCACGCACGCAGCCATGCTCACCGAGCTGCGCATCGTCAATTTCGCCATTCTGGAAGAGCTCAGCCTGCGGTTTGAGCCCGGCTTTACCGTTCTCACCGGAGAAACGGGAGCCGGAAAATCTCTTCTCATTGATGCCATTGCCCTGCTGGTCGGCGGACGAGCGTCCGCCGACCAGATTCGTTTTGGGACAGAGGAAGCCTCGCTTGAGGCAGCCTTTCACCTGCCCGATCGCCATCCGCTCCAAGCCCGTCTCCGCGATCAAGGAATTCTGGGCGCCGCAGATTCAGAGCTGATTGTGCGGCGGGTGATTGCCCGATCCGGGCGTAATCGAGTCTATTTGAACGGAATGATGAGCTCGCTGCATGTCTTGGAAGAGCTCGGTGGCACGCTCGTCGATCTTCACGGGCAGCACGATCAGCAATCGCTCTTAGCCTCGGCGACACAGCGCGCGGTCGTGGATGCCTTCGGCAATCTTCAGGAGCGCTGTGCCGCCTATCGGCAAGGGTATGAGGATTGGAAGGCGGCCTGCGAGGCGCGCGATCGATTGATTCGTGAATCCCAGAATCGAGCGCAGCGGGAGGAGTTGCTGCGCTTCCAATGCGCTGAATTGGATGAGGCGATGTTGTGCGAGGGAGAGGATGATGCGCTGCACAATGAGCGTCGCCGGCTCAGTTCCTCGCAGCAGATCGGCGCATTGGCGGCTGAGGCGCTGGAGCGAGTGAATGCGGAAGGGCAGGGTATTCTGGCGCAGCTGGCATTGACCGAGCGTGCCGTGGGCCAACTGCTTCAGATTGATTCCACGGTTGGAGAGCTGACCCGCCTGACTGTTGAGGCGAAAGTAGTGCTGAAGGAGATGGCAGGGCAGCTGCGCGACTACGCGGAGCGAGTCGAAGCCGACCCCGCGCGGCTGGGGTTGATCGAGGATCGGCTGGCGGTCATCCAGAAACTAAAAAAGAAATTCGGTGGGTCGCTGGCAGGCGTGCTGGATGCTCATCGGAAGATCAAAGATGAGTTAGAGCAGTTGCAAGACTTCGATGGACAGCTGGCTAAGCTGCATCAAGGCATTCATGAGCAGGAGGCCAGTCTGGTGCTGTTGGCGCGGCAATTGTTCCTGAAGCGCGGTGAGGCGGCCAAGCGCATGGTTAAAGTCGTGCGCCAGGAGCTTGAGGCGCTGAAAATGGGGCAGACGGTCTTTGAGATCCATGTGACCGCCGATGCCGCCGAATCGGAGTTTGGTCCCGACGGGATCGATCAGGTGGAGTTTCGTCTTTCGACGAACGCGGGGGAGCCCGCGAAGCCTCTCTCAAAAGTTGCCTCAGGCGGGGAGTTGTCCAGAGTGATGCTCGCGCTGAAAACGGTGCTGGCAGAACGAGATCGAGTTCCGGTGTTGATTTTCGACGAGATCGATACCGGTGTAGGAGGAGCGGTTGCTGCCGCAATCGGCAAGCGCCTTCGTGGGTTAGGCCGCTATCATCAGGTATTCTGTATCACCCATTTGCCTCAAGTCGCCGCGCAGGGGCAGCATCACCTTTGTGTCGAGAAGTCGCAGGAAGGGCATCGAACTGTGACGGCGGTGCGTCCGCTGATGGGGCAGGGCCGTGAGAACGAAATCGCTAGAATGTTAGGCGGGCTGACGGTGACGAAGAAAGTCCGTGAAACGGCGGCAGAACTGATTGCCGATGCAGGGGAGTGACGTACCCGGCCAGCGTGTTCTCTACAGGCTGGAGACGCCGTTCGGCGTCGTCGCAATGGCCATTGCGGAAAGCGAGGCCTTGCATTCGGTCGCAACCCTGGCAAATTGATCTACCAGCATAGGATCGAAATAGGTGTTGGCGTGAAGGGCGATTTGCTGAATGGCTTGATCGACAGAGAGCGGCGACCGTCCTGGGGCTTCCGCTGTCAGGTGATCGAACAGTTGGGCAATGCTGACAATCCTGGCTAGCAAGGGAATCCCTTCTCCCTGAAGTCCATGAGGATAGCCCGATCCGTCCCACCGTTCATGATGAGAGGAAATGACCTGGCCGACCTCGGCTGGATATCCCAGGGGGAGGATCATCCGTGCGCCTGTCTCGCAATGCTCTTTGGAAAGGGCGCTTTCTCCAGACGGGAGGATCGGCTCATCCCAAAAATGATAATTGGGGAGGCTGACTTTTCCGATGTCGTGCAGGAAGGCTCCGATAGCCAAAGACTTCTGCTCTGCGAGCGTCAGACTGAGGCGATTGGCGAGCAACGTGGCGTAGAAGCTGACGCGGCTGCAATGACTCAGCAATTGCCGGTCTTTGGCTTCCATAAGGTCTGAGAGCAGTGGAAGAAGATCCGGCGATCCTGACAAGCTGTCCTGCTCCTCGCGTGTTCCAATCGCAAAATAGCTGGTCTTCAGAGTTTCCCACGCACGCCGTCCCTCCTCATCGCCGGCCCATAAGGCAGGCGAGTCGGTCAGGGTCTTTCTGAGGAGATCCAAGCGCTGCTTCTTCTCAAGGGTTTGGCTGATGAGAGAAATCAGTTCTGTCACATTAAATGGCTTGAGCAAATAGCCGGCCGCCCCATGTCGAATGCCTTCCATGGCGGACTTCAGGCTTCCATACCCGGTGATGATAATCACTTCGATGTCGGCGTGGTCGTGCTTAATATCTTGCAGGAGGTCGATGCCTTGGCGATCGGGGAGTTTCTGGTCTAGTGTAATGAGATCGACGGATTCATGGCTCAAGACGTCGAGGGCGGCCTGCGCGTTATCGGCTGAGCGGATGTTGAAGAAGGGCCGCAAGATGACTTTCAGTGCGTCACGCGGACCGGCCTCGTCATCGACAACAAGAATCGTTGGCTTTACTTTGGATCCATTTTGAGAAAGTGTTGTGCTCATAATGCTCATGTACCCCCAACTACGTAACCTGTCAAGCAATACTTATTCCTTTTCAGGCACTTACTTGGGGCGATCAATCCGCAGTGGGGAGACTACGTAGAAAATCTATATGTAGATTACTTGAACGTTCGACTACGTAGGAGGTGGGATGGAAGGGCGTAACGATTGTGCTGAAAATGACGCGGTTGCTACATGGAGTGTGTTATTCCTGCACCGGCGGCTCTGGCTCTTGACTGCTTCCATTGTCCGGTCGGCCAATTCCCAAGGTATCCATACGGTATTTCAGCATGCGCCGGCTGATTCCTAAGAGATTGGCCGCATGGGTCTGGACATAGTTCGTTCGCTTTAATGCGTCGAGAATAATTTCTCGCTCGAATTCCATGACGGCTTTTTCAAGGGACATACGGCCGGCAAGCGTGTCGTCGCGGAGCGAGGATGATCGCGAGTCGCTTTTCAGAATAGTCGGCAGATGTTCTTGGGTGATCTGAGCGCAATTCTGCGACCAGATAAAGGCCTGCTCGATGATATTTTCCATTTCCCGGACGTTGCCCGGCCAGGGGTAGCGAGTCAGTACTTCCAGCGCTTCTTTCCCAAACTCGATATGCGGGCGCTTCTCTTCCTCGATTCGCTTGGCTAGGAAATGCTTGGCTAGCAGGGGAATATCTTCGCCACGTTCACGGAGCGGAGGAAGAAACAGCGAAATCACATTGATGCGGTAGTACAGATCTTCACGGAATTGTCCTTTGCGCACCATGTCTTCGAGATTTCTGTTAGTGGCGGCAACAATTCTGACATCGACCTTAATCGATTGAACGCCACCGATTCTCGTAAACTCCCGCTCCTGGAGGACTCGGAGAAGTTTGGCCTGTGTCATGGCGCTGAGATCGCCGATTTCGTCTAAGAACAAGGTGCCGGTGTTGGCGAGTTCGAACTGGCCGACCCGCCTGGCCGTGGCATCGGTAAAGGAGCCTTTTTCGTGACCGAAGAGCTCGCTTTCAATCAGCGTTTCCGGGAGGGCCGCGCAATTCAGCGCGATAAAGGGGCGTTCGCGCCGGCCGCTGTTGTAATGGAGGGCTTTGGCAACGAGCTCTTTTCCGGTTCCGCTTTCGCCGGTAATCAGCACGGTGGTTCGGCTATCCGCGACTTGTTCGATCTTCGCGTAGATTTCCTGCATCCCCTGGCTCTTGCCAATGAGGTTGTGGAAGGCATAGCGCTGGACGACTTGCGCCCTGAGTTGTTTCACTTCGCGTTCGAGCGCCTGCGAGCTGAGCGCCCGGTCTACGACAATGCGCAATTCTTCGACGTCGAAGGGTTTGGATAAATAGTCGGCGGCGCCCAGTTTCATTGCGTCGACGGCCGTCTTAACCGACTTCGTGCCTGTGAGCATGATCACCGGAGTCATCCGGCTTTCTGAGCGCAGGGTTTCCAGCACGGCCAGTCCATCCGTTCCTGGGAGAATAACATCGAGCAGGACCAGATCGGGCCCTTCTTTTCTAAATGTATCGAGCCCCTCTTGAGCATCCGCCGCTTGCAGGATTTCGTAGTTGGGCTCGAGCACCATCTTCAGTGAAGTCCGGACACGGGCTTCGTCGTCGATCAAGAGAACGCGTTTTTTCATAGCTGGACTTTCCACAGTACTCCTAGTCTATCGGGAGGGCCGGAAGATTCACGGAAAACGTGGTTCCCACTCCCTCGGTGCTCTCGACCTGAATTTCGCCACGATGCTCTTGAATAATCTGATGCACAATCGTCAACCCCAAGCCCGTTCCCGCATGCTCGCCGCTGGTGTGTTTTGTGGTGAAGAACGGATCGAAAATATGCTCCAGGTTCGCTTTGGAAATGCCCGGACCGTTATCTTCAATCTCAATCTGCGTCCACGCGGCCGCCCCAGGTTTTACGAGCCGGTGCGTTCGCACCTTCAGCTGTCCGCCGCCATCTCCCATGGCATCGATCGCGTTCAACAGGAGGTTCAAGAGCACCTGCTTTATTTGTTGACGATCTAACATGACACGAGGAAGCCCGGGCGCCAACTCTTTTTCAATCTTGATCCGCTTGCTGTCCGCCTTTACTTCGATGAAATAGAGGCAGGAGGTAACGATCTCATTGAGATCCTCATCCGTCAGCTTCGGTTCCATGTAACGAGCGTAGTCCAGGATTTCCTGAATCAGCCGTTCGATCCGATGCACATCGTCCAGGACAATGCGGCTAAAGTCGTAGATAAACTCCGCGTCGTCCTTTCGTTCCGGGGCCAGCTGGATAAACGTTTTGATCGACGTGAGTGGGTTCCTGATTTCGTGGGCAAACCCGCCGGCGATCGTTTCCAAGGAGCGCAGCCGGTCGGTGCGGCGCATAAGCGTTTGAGACTGGTGGAGATCGTCATTCATCAGGATGGAATCCAAGGCGTTGGCCCCGCTTTGGGCCAGAGCGAGGAGGAAGTCCCGTCCGTCCGCATGATCGAGCGGCCGGCCCAAGCCGGGGGCGAGTAGCGCAAAGGCGATCAATCGGCCTTTATTGAGCAGCGCAACAGCCTGCGACGAGTGGGTTGTCCGTAAGACATCGGTTAATTCCGGCTTGATCGGCGGGTTTTCCGTGGCCAAGAGCATAGAATGCTCGTGGACGAGCGATTGAATAAGCGTGTGGGTTGAAGCAAAAGAGGCGATGGCCGTCGATGTATTCTGACTGCCGACGGTCATCACGCAGTCATATTGGTCATGTTCGCGATCCAGCAGGTACAGCGCGCCCTGTTGAGAGTCTGTGGCGTCGCAGAGTTCAATGAGAATGCGTTCGGCAATGACGGCGCGGTCGGTGAGCGTTCCCATATCTTGGGCAAACCGGGTCAGCCGCTGGAGAGGGGTGAGCACGATAGATGAGTCGGCGGCCTGGTGAGAGGGGGAGGTAGTCATATCTATCCAGCGAGGTGGTCGTGCTTCCTCTTTTCCCAGGCGCGTGGCTGGGGGATTCGGAGACGAAGAGGATATTTCGTAGCAGGGGCGAGTATACACACCGATGGCCGTTTCAGCCAGCGGATTTCCCCTTTCTGGCTGTGGCGAGAAGGAGTTGCCCATCGAGGACAGGCACGATTCGAAGAGGGATTGCTCCGGCATGAGTCAAGAGACCGGACAGTTGTTCCCGGTCAAACGAGTGCAGCAGTCCATGGCGAATAGCTTCATGCAGCCGCCCCAGGTAGTGGAGGAAAATTTGAGCCGCCGGAGACAGCTCATCCTGTCCGGCGCGATGCAGCTGTTCACGATAAAGTCCGGCAAGATCTGTGTGCGGCTGCACGCATGTCACGATGAGATGCCCATCTTGCGCGAGTGTTGTGATGGCCTGTCGCAGAAAGGTGAGCGGAGAGGCCGTGAAGGATAGCGCGAGATGGCTGACGATCCGGTCGGCAGAAGCATGCGCGACCGGGAGGCGGGTACCCCATTCGGCCGTTACCGCGGGTGCCGGAGCAGCGGCTACGGGAAACATCGATTGCAACTCTTGATGCAGCGCTGTGAAGGCCTGTTCCGCTGCCGACACCGTTTCCTCAGAGCGGTCGATTCCAAGATAGTGCAGGGGGCGTTGCGGTACATGCGACGCGTGGAGCCGGTGGTACATGCGATTGACGGCGAGGGTTTGCGCGAACTCTCCTTCGCCGCATCCGATATCCAGTATGCGCATGCCAGGCTCAAGCGGAAGGGCCTGTTGATACAGGTCTTGAAGCAGCCGCACATGGTGATGCAGGGTGCCCAGCTGCGGAAGCTGGGCGAGATGCGCGATCCACAAGGCGTCACGGGTCGACTGCGAGACATGGTGGCGAATACGAATGCGCTCACGTTCCAGGAGATATTGTTTGGAAATATCGTGACTGGTCGGGGTGTGCATGGCCGGTGCGGAGTCTCCCAAGGTGCACACGCGAGCAATCTCTGTAAACAGGGTGTGGAACGATGCGACGAAGCGGGCGTCGAAGGCGCGGCCTGTCACCGATAACGTGCTGGGGATCGAGACGGTGGTTGGCATTGCCGGCAACGCTCGAAGCGATTCGTCCGGACTGGGAAAGGGATACCGCATCGAGGGGTCCGTTGGCGGAGAGTTGAGGATGACCATCGGGACGGTCAGCGCGGACAGATCGGCCACCGTCGTGGCCAGCGTGTCGTAGTGGCCGGCGATAATATCGCTCAAGAACTGATCGAGGTTGATATTGAGGCCCCATACATTCCCGCTGCCGCGTCTGAGGCCGTGCCGATAGTCGGCCAGGAGGTCGTGATGATGCCCGGCCGACAGGGCGGTCTGAATATCGAGCACCGGGTTGGCCAGCAGAAGCAGATGCGCGGCAGGTTGCTGTGCGACGACTTTCAGCGCGACTCGGGCCGCGACATCTTCGGCCAGGATGGCGAGCGAGGCCGTGGGCCATGTTGTCTGCGCAAACTCGAGGACCGTGTGCAGATCGGCTTGCATGCTCCGCAGTGTGGTCTGAAGAACATCGCCATCGCTTTGGCCAATGTGGTTGCTGTAATCGTAGCGCAGGACGCGGAGCCGATTGAGGGCCAGGAATTCCGACAGCGCGACGTAGTCGGTCTGGGTGCAGCCGAAGCCGGGCGAGAGAATCACAATGGGCGTACTGGGGGAGATCTGGTGGCGCGCGTGATCGTCGGTGATTGCGATGACTTGGCCGCGCGCGTTCCGGCATTCTCGCCGGGCGCTGACAATGGCTGCGCGGCCGGCGATGCCATCCAAATCGATGGATGAGCCGATATGTTGGGCCACGACGCGATTCACCTCGCGTTCGGCGAAGGCCGGGAGGTTGCTGAACTGGACGCCGAAGCGTTGCCCCGGTTCAGTGCGGGCCGGACGCAGCTCCGAGGGGACGGTGGTATCCGGAGCGGCCCACACGATTTTCGCCGAGAGGACGGCATCCGGCGCGGCCGGTTCGTGAGGCTGCGAATGCGTCTGCCCGTTGCCCTGAGGGAAATGCAAGAGGATCGTTTCGCCCACCTGGCCGGGAAGGGTTTTAGCCTGCAGGCATGCCCCTCCGCGTGAAAAATTCACCGCCAGTCCAAGTTGTCGAGCCGCAGGGTTCTGCTCGGGAGACTGTTCAATCCGCACCGGAAGCGCGACTCTGACTCTGATGCCTTCCCGGTGGTCGGTTACCCGGTGGCCAGAACCGGTTTGATCTGGACGCGCGGCCTCGTCCGGCTGTGACAGTAACGCCTCAAGGCTGATCTCCAAGCTCCGCTCTTGGGCAGCTTCGATAAAGGAGCCGAGAACTTTTTGCTCGGTTTCGCCGGGCGGAGAAAATTCGAAGGCGAGGACCGGGCGGTTTCTTGCGTCAGCGGAAGGGTCGGTCTGCATGCCACGTTCGTGGACGGTGGCGTGAAGCTCCAGAATCCCTACGACGGTCTTGAATACCAAATAAGCCGATTGCTCCGATAGATTCGGGAGCGGTCCCGCCAGGGAGACGGTGGCTCCGGTCAGGCTCAACGTATGAACGGTTCCCTCGCGTACCGAAGGGCCGACGGTCACTCGCGCCGGAAGGTGGACTGCGGCGCGCGCGGCTAGTCTCCGATCCGGGAGCGGTTTGTCAGAAGGGGGAGACAGATCGATGTCCAGACGAGTATCGCTCGTTGCCGGCACGGATGATTCAGGCGGACTTGGCGGGGCTTCTGCCGGTGTTTCAGCGGGCTGAGGCATTTCAGGAATCGGCAGCCACAGGCGGACTGAGAGCGGCTGCCTCGCCGGGGCGAGCCACTCCATGCGGCCCTGCAGCTGGCCGATGTCTTCATAGGCCTGGATTAGATCCGGGGCGGCCGGTAGTGAATCGACTGTGAGGGCCGCCACCGATTCGGTTTCCTGAATCAGAATTTCGACTTCTTGAGGTGCCGGATTGGGAAAGAGGCCAGGCGTTTGTTCGATCGGGGCTCCGGTGGCCGTAACGGCTTGCGCGAAGATGTTCAGCCGGTGAATTGTATGGCGGGCAGCCATCTGGCGAATCGCCTGGATGACCACAATCTGAATGATGCGCACCCAGATATTTCGTGCATTGCCAACCTCCAAGAGGCCCGTCGTATTGTGGTGCTGCACAATGCCGAGATGCGCGATGGGCGCCAGGGCGTCGGCGATGACTTGACTTAGTGCGTCTTCGGCGAGGCCGGCATCGACGACGGCCTGAGCCAGCGCGTCCCCGCAGGCCGAAGCCTCCCGTGCATGCGCCGTGAGGGCGTCAATGCGGGTATCGAGCTGGGCGTCGCGGATCGTTTCCATCAGCCGCTGGGACTGGGTCAATACGGCGGAGAGGGGCTTGTGCAACTCATGCGACAGGTTGATCAAGCGCTGTGCAATCGCGTGATGGCGGTCCGATTCGAGCAGTCTGGTTTCAAGCCGCTGAATGGTCTCGGCCTGCGCGAGGTGTCCGGTTATGTCTCGGATGAGCCCGAGAGTGCCGGTGTAGCGTCGGCGCGCGTCGTAGAGTCCCTTGGCGCTGACTTCCGTCTGTGCACGAGTCTGGTCGGAGTCTGTGGGCTGAGGCTTCTTGAGCAATTCTAGCAAGACTCGGCGTGCTGCCCGAGGGCCTGTCCGGCGGTCATTGATACGATATTGCGCGCGCGCTTGTTGATCGGGAGGAATCAGCTTGGAAAAGGGAGTGCCGGTCAGTTCTTCAGGCTGATAGCCCAGCAGGACGGTGATGCCTGGACTAATAAAGACAAACCGCCCTTCGGCATCGACTTCATAGAGCACATCCGTGAGTGTTTCCAGCAGATGCGTCTGCCGGTCGTGCGTGCGCGCGAACATGGCGCGGAGACGGCGTTGTTCGATGGCGCCTTTGGTGTAGAGCACCAATTCGGTCAGAAATGCGGGCGATTTTTTGAAAAGAAGAAAGTCGGCGCCAGCTTGCAGTGCCGTCACGGCGGCGGTCGAATCGCTCCGGTCGGTCTGAAGCACGATAGCGGTAGTCGGAAGACGTTCCCTGAGGGTAGCAACCAGCGACGGGCGGCTCTGGAGCCCGAGCCGCTCATCGACCAGGATCAGGTCCCATTCAGCGTGATTCACCCACCGAAGCGCTTCTTCGGAAGAATACACCGACTCAACTCGGCAATCGGGAAAGAAGCCGCGGAGGCTCAGCGTCACCAGCTTGATTTCGTCGGCTTGCTCATTGACGACGAGGATGGTAATCGGCTCACTCTGCGGCATGGACTACTTCCGTGTTACTGGGAGCGCCGAGTCGGCTCAATCCCAAAGGGGTACGCGTACAACATCCTGTGCGTGCGATGACGGCGGTCTTGGCCTCTTGGCGGAAGAGGCGTCAAATCGGCATCCCGAGCCGGTTTACCGTCTTGAATACCATATCGAGGTATCTCACTCACAGTCCCAATCGACGTAAGTGCGAGATTCTTTCGTAGGGGGAAGAGGGCGCACTGTTCCGTACGAACAATTTTGGACGAGTGTATGGATGCGAAGAGATTGTGCCCGCCGGTTTCTCGTCAGTGAGAGGAGGCCGGCGGGCGCGAGGAGGGGAGGACGCGTTTACGGATTCGCCCGTGCGATATCGGCGGTGCGGCACGCGCCAGGAGTCATATAGAGCAGATAGTTTCCCATGCCATATTGGAACTCGGCTTTCTGCAACGGGTGATGATGGACCATCACCATATCGTAGTCGCCCGATTGCAGGACGGAAAATCCTCGGGTGTCCTTGTAGACCTGATGCGGCTGAAACTCTCGAAAGGTTCCATCCAGGTCCACATCGGGGACCGTCCGGAGGAGCGTGCGTTTGTTCGCCTTGTCCTCAAGTGCAATCATCAGCAATTCATCGTGGCCGTGCGGATAGGCAAATTTCACGCAGCCGTCCATCGAGAATTTCAGCGGCGCCGTATGCACCTGAACGCCGGGGCGGATTTCAATGCCTTCGTCCGTCTGATCGGCGCCGCGCGCGCCGAACTTGCTGTAGCAGACAATGTTGACGCCGACCTGATAGACATCCATTTCCTTCACTGGCTTGGACTTCGGCGCCATGTACATGGTGAAAGACGCCATCACATTTTTCGTCGTTGGCGCTTTGTGGTAGAAGGCGACGACCGACATGAGGCGATCGCCCTTGGCCAGCTTGACGCCATAGCCTTCCGGAAACCGGGCCTCGGTCATTTCCAGGCCGGCGCCCGCGAAGAACAGCGGCTCTCCAGGGCAGGAGACGCTGGGCTTGGTGTTGTTCATCATCAAGATATGGTGAAGGTAATTTCTGGGAAGTTCCTTGCCCTCTTTGGTAAAGACCGCCGATTTATACCCCACCATGTACATGTCTTCGGGCAGCTGAAAGTTATGCTTCGGCATCGAGGCGGCTAAGTCGCCGTCATGGTCGGTCGGGAGATCGATGGGGCCGAAGGTTAGAGTGACGGTGTTGTCTTTAATGGTGACCGTCGTCGTGGTCTGGTTTTTCAATGTGGGCACGGCATGGTGGTCATGTCCGCCGTCGGCAAATGCCGGAGTGCCTATCAGTGCAGTGAGAGAAAGCACGAGCATCCAATACATAAAATCTCCCAGAGAAGGTAAAAGTGTCTTTGTGCGAGGGCATTGGTTTGAGAAGGAGAGTGTAGGTAGTATTCGGATCATTGGACTTGGATAGGCTGTGTGAGCCGTTTCCATTGATAGGTGCCGCCATGTTCACGCGGAGGAATATTTTTGTGCGTGCCGACCCGGGAATACCACCAGACACCCTTGGCCTGCATGCCATCCTCCGACAGCAAGAGTTCGAACGCCCCCTCGCGGTCGTTGCCGGGTTGCTGCCAGGTGCCTTGCCAGAGCCGGTCGGCGACCTTCGTGGTCGTAAAGCGTCCGCCATGCTGTGTATAGGGGCCATTGCCGGATTTATCCAGCGTGGCCTTATAGCGCTTGTCGTCCTCGACTTCCAGAATTTCCCATTCGCCGCTCAGGTCTGCGATGGGGGCACGCAAGACTCCAGGGTCGGCGACTAGCTGGAGCGCCGGTGCTGCAGGCGGCTGGTGAGCTACTGCGGGCCAGTTCGCCGCACGGAGCGATTCATGCCAAGAGATCAACAGCCATTGGCCCTGCCGCTTTTCAAGCACGCCGCTTTCTCTCAAGGGGATGACGGTGTGGTGGCGCTCACCGCCTTCGTTGACGAAGCGGATGTAATCTAGTTCCATCGTGAACCAGGCTAGGTCGCCTTTCGTCCAGACCTTGAGGTCGGTGATGGGCATTTCCAGTTTTTCCACAAAAGCGAATTCGTCGCGAATGTCCCGCTCCAGCTCCGGCCATCCGACGTACTTCCGTCCGCCGATGGTATAGCCCGTGGCGTCGTCATCGTGCGCCATCAGCCGGGACATGCCATCGAGGTCTCGTGCGGCGTTGGCGTCCACTAGAGCGCGGATTGCGGCTTCAGGCCCTGTATTGTCATCGGCGAATCCGGAGACCGGGGCGAGCAACAGATATCCTGATAAGACGAAAAAAGAGATCCGAGACAGATCGGGCATCGCAAAGTCCTCAGTCTATTCAGCGTAGGTGCAAGGAAGAGGAAGATTCTAATAGCTGAATTTCTCGCCAGGCTACATGGCTTCAGAGGCCTTGTCAACGAGGGTTTTATCAGGAGAATGGCCTAGGGGAGCGCGATTGCGACGACGGTCACATTATCGTCGCCGCCGCGGGCGAGAGCCATTTCGATCAAGCGATCGCAGATCAGGATCGGATCGCCTTGCGCGCGTGCCAGGATGCCGGCGAGGTCGGCATCCTCCAGCATCTTTGTGAGCCCATCGGAGCAGAGCAGCAGGACATCGGACGGTAGGAGCGGGCAGGCGGAATAATCATGTTCGGCGGAGTGGGCAATGCCGATCGCTTTCGTCAATACATGTCGCTCAGGATGGGTTTTGGCTTCTGCTGGAGTGACAATTCCGCGAGCGAGATAGGTTTCGATCAACGTATGATCTTGGGTCGACTGGGTCAGTTGGCCGTTCCGAAAGAGGTATCCGCGGCTGTCGCCCACATGGGCGAGGTGAGCGGTCGGCGTGGCATCGGAGGTGATCAGCAGTGTGACCAGGGTGGTTCCCATCTGAGACAGCCGGGGCTCCCGCCGCGCGCGTTCAAGGACGGCTTCGTGCGCCTCGGCGATCATATCCCGCAGGAAATCCTGCGGCGCGCAGGAGCCGTTGCGGAGCGAATCTGCGAACGACTCGGCTCGCGCGGCAGCGGTGGCGATGGCGGATTGAGCCGCCACTTCTCCGCCGGCATGTCCACCCATGCCATCGGCCACGGCCCAGAATCCCAGATGGTTCATGGCGACGAAGGCGTCTTGATTCATGGCGCGGACGAGGCCGATGTCGCTTCGTCCGATTCCAATCCAGGCGCTCATGCGTGAAGCTCCTGCCGGTCTGGGTGAAACAGCCTGGACGCGCCGGCCGAGGCTGGGCCAAAGCGCGAGGCACTATCCTGAAACACATGTTTCGCCAGCGGAGCCAGATTGGCCGTATCGGCGGCGTTGTAGGCCAGGAGCAGATCCCGCGCGCCGGCATCGCCCGCGCGCCATTGCATCCAGAGCCGCACGGCGTCCCAGCCGTCCAGATTGCGCAGCGCCGAATCCCGTTCGATTCCCAGTTCCCGTTCGATCTGTTTGAGTCCGCCGCGCAGGCCCAGCCGCCGCGCGGCGAAGCAGAGGTCGAAATGCGGCATGGAGAATCTGAGTTCGGGGAATTTGGCGCGCAGGTACGGCACATCAAAGCTCGTTCCGAAAAACGTGACGAGAAGCGTGCAGGCATCCAATTCCGCCTGGAGCCGTTCCACCGTCAGCGTTTCTCCACGGACCAGGCAGACCGTTTCTCCACGCCGGTGCAGTCCCACGACGGTCACCTCGCCGTCATGCGGAGAAGTGCCGGTGGTTTCGATGTCCAGATACAGCGCCTGGGGTTCGCATAGTTCGAAAAAACGCCAATGATCGCGGCTGGGCAATCGCGCGGCGAAATAGCCGAGTTGCCCTGAATCGAATGCCGATTGAGCCTGGAGGAGCTCCTGGTCGTACCACTGCTTGCGCGGGGCGGAGATTCCTGAAATCCCCGGCTGGCTCAGGAAATCGTTCCACGTGAGCAGGCCCTCGTGCCAAAGGCGCCGTTCAGTTTTGGGACCGATCCCCTGGAGGATCACAAAAGTTGAGGGTAACATGCGACGGTATTCTAGCAGGAGGGCAAAAGCCAGGGCTACTCCGTTGCCTTGATTTCATCCGGGGAGACCGGTTAGAGTTCGACGTCGAATTTGCAGGCTGCAATCAACGCGATGATCCACACCGATACAATCCATACGCTATGACAGATCCAGTAAAACGCATTCGCATTACGGTGGGCGGGGTGCAACTCGAAGCCGAGCTAAAGGGGTCGAAGACCGCTGGGGAGGTGTATGCCGCTTTGCCGGTCGATGCGCCGATCAACACCTGGGGCGAGGAGTTTTACTTCAAGCTGGCCGGGGTCAAAGACTATCGGGAAACCGCGACCAATCAAGTCAAAGTCGGCGATATCGCGTACTGGGGCGCCGGGCAGGTGCTGGCGATTTTCTTCGGCCGGACACCGATGAGCATGGGGCCTGATCCGGTGCCGGCGGATCGTGTCAATGTGATCGGGAAAATTGTGGGCGATGCGACGCAATTGCGCCGGGTCATGGAGGCGCCGACCATCCGCGTCGAGCGAGTCTAGCCCATGCGCCTCTCGAAGGACCGGGTTCATCACATGGCTGAGTCGGTCGTCGCGCATCTCCAGCAGGATGGCCAAGTGGAGGTGACAGGTGATCGCAAGGCGTTCGTCGAATCATTGGAGCAGGTCATTGCCGCGGAGTTGTCGATCGAAGATACGCTGAATGCAGAGGTCCGGCAGATGCTCAAGGCGTATGAGAAGCAAATCGAGCAGGGGCAGGTCGATTACCAGCGGATGTTTACGATGATCAAAACGAAATTGGTGCGCGAACGAGGCCTCATTTTGTGAGGTCTGACTCCGATGGGTTGCGGCGATGTTGAGCGAAGATAAAGTCAGCCATCTGTCCCACATCATTCTTCAGGCGGTGAAGAAGAGCCCGCTGGTCAGCCAGAAGGGCGACGATGCCCGCATGTTGAAAGATATTAAGCGGGTGCTCGCGGCCGAGCTGGCTCAGGAAGATGGGGTGGATCGGAAAGTGCGCGCGAAGCTGGCGTCCTATTCTCGCGGCATCGTCGAAGGGAGTTCCGAATGGGAGGTGCTCTACCGGAAGACCTTCGAAGAGGAAATGCGAAAGCATGGAAAGGGCTAGCGGCATGCAGAGAAGCACGAGGAAGCTTCTGACGACGATCTGTGTGGTGGTTGCGCTGGTCGGGATGGGGGCTTGCTCATCGAATTCGAAGCCGCGCGCGCTGACGCCCTTGGCGCTGGAGGCCGGTGTGCCTCCGAGAGCCATTGCTTTGAATGAGCAGGGGATCCAGGCCTATCAGGCGCGCGAGTATGAAGCCGCGAGAACCTATTTCTCCCAAACGGTGGATGTTGCCACGCAGTCGGGCCCCGCGCATTATAACTATGCCTTGGCGCTCAATAAGCTGGGGGAGACAGAAGCGGCGCGCAAACAGTTCGTCGACGCAGCGAACCTGGCTCCCGGGGATAAGATTATCTGGGATTCCCCGGTGTTGTCCCCCTTCGGAAATCCTGAAATGGAAGAGAAGAAAGTCGCTGCCCCTCAGAACCCTAACCGGCGTAGTGTGGGTGGGCGATAGTTACGGCGGGGCGCAAGCGGCGGTCAACACAGCGTCGAGTGGGAGAAGGGGAGAGATGGCCAAGGAACTTGCAGTCGGGATGAAAGCGCCGGATTTCTCATTGCCGGATCAGGATGGGAAGACGGTGACGTTGAAAAGCCTCAAAGAGAAGCAGGTGGTGTTGTATTTTTATCCGAAAGACGACACGTCGGGATGCACCAAAGAATCCTGCGGGTTTCGCGATGCGATGGCCTCGATCAAGAAGGCAGATGCGGTCGTGATCGGGGTGAGTTTCGATGGCCAGGCGTCGCACCAAAAATTTATCGCCAAATATGCCTTGCCGTTTACATTGTTGAGCGATCTGGAGAAATCGGTGGCGGCGGCATACGACGTCTATAAAGAAAAGAGCATGTACGGCAGGAAGTATATGGGCATTGAACGGAGTACGTTCGTGATCGATGCCGAGGGCAAGCTGAAAGCGATCTTTCGGAAGGTCAAAGTCGATGGCCACGTCGACGAAGTGTTGGCCGCCTTGCGCGCCTAACGCCCGTGCGTAAAGTCTTACGTCAGATGTTTCGCCTCGCCAGGTTCTTTCTCCTTGCCATCGTGTTCAGTCCTCTAGGTTCCGCCGATGCGGCGGGACCCGCTCAGGCGACCCTTCTGGTCAACGATAGCTTGGGATCGCCCAATCAGACGGTCATAGTCGAAGCGCGGCTGATGTCGCAGGGACCGGCGTTCTCTGCGGGACTGGGAGGCGAACCGCTCGAATTGCTTGTCTATGGCAAAGTGGTCGCCACCGCAGTGACCGGCGAAGATGGGACGGCGCGGTTGCCGTTCATGCCGAAGGCGCAAGGCATCATTCCGATGCAGGTGCGAGTCGGCGAGAGTAGCCGCGTGGCGCCGGCCGAAGGCTTGGGGCATCTCGCGATCTGGGAGCGGCGGAATCCGATCCTGACGGTGGAGCTGGCCGCGCTCATGGACGCGCCACCGGCGAAGAATCCCACAGCGAGTGCGCGGGGCAAGGCTGAGCCGGAAGGGACGCCGATGCCCGACGCGGCCGACGAACTCGACAAACTGACGCAATTTTACTATCGCGTGATGTATGTCGTGCCGGCGGCCTCTTTCGGCGGCGACCGGTTCCAGGCCAGCGAGTCCTCGCGGCAGTGGCTGAAGCTGCACAAGTTTCCCGCCGGGTATGTCCTGGCTGTGCCGGCTGGCGAGCAGCCGTTCGGCGCCGCCATCGATGCTTTGCATGCGGATGGATGGAAGACGGTGAAGACCGGCATCGGCCGGACGAAATCCTTTGCCGAGGCCTTTCTCCAGCGGCGCTTAGATGCCGTGCTGGTGCCGGAGCCGGCCAAAGGAGAGGCGCCGCGCAAAGCCAAGGTGGCGAAGGAGTGGAAAGAAATCCGGAAGAAATTATAGTGAGTGAGCAGGATGGACATTCTTATTCGCGCAATGCGTGGCATCAGAAGGATGGGAATGGGAGTAACTGTTCAATGTCCCTGTGGGCCATGCAGTAAAGGCCATATACTGTAGCTCCTTCATGGCTCTCGTGCAGATGGTGGCTGAGCGGTAGATTTCATAGAGCGTCGCTGGTACAGTTTCTGATGACTCTTTTATGGAGGTGGGTATGTCTCAATCGGCAAAAGCCATTTTGCATCAAGCCCTTGAACTTCCATCCAATGACCGTGCGGCCTTAGTGGAAGGCCTGATTGCCAGTCTCGACCAGCCCAATCCCGCGCTTGATACGATGTGGCTCAAGGAAGCGGAAGATCGCTTAGCTGCGTACCATCGTGGCGAGCTTGAGGCGATTGATGCGGCGCGCGTCTTCGCGGATCTTGGTAAAAAAGTTTGAGAGCTAGATTCCTGCTCCCCGCGCATCAGGAGCTAGTCGAGGCTGTCCGGTACTACAACGCGCAACGCATTCAGTTAGGGGATGAGTTTCGCGATGAGGCCTGGGAGACCATCCGGCGTATCAACGATTTTCCGATGGCCTGGCACTCGCTGGATGGCTCGATTCGCCGTTGTCAGATGCAGCGATTTCCCTATGGTCTGATCTATGAGCCGACAAGTGGCGAGATCATCATTATTGCGGTCGCACACCTGCATCAGGAACCCAGGGATTGGCGCGTGCGGCTGAAAAGTACTACAGACAAGCCGAATCCGCGTTAAGGCGGCGTGCATAGACTTGTGCGGTCCTCGTACCTTCCATTCACGGCTTCTCTCCTTTACTATACGCATCAGATTTCTACTCTGTTGAGGCGTTTCTGAATGCGCGCGAAGACCAGTTTTTCCTGCCAGTCCTGCGGGCATCAATCCCCGCGGTGGATCGGGCGCTGTCCCGATTGCGGCGGTTGGAATACGATGAAAGAAGAGCGGCAGGCGCCGACCGGCAAGGGGCGTCCGGTGGCCATGAAGAAGATGGCGCAGGCCAAGGCGACGCCGATTGCCGAGATCGAAGTTGTGGGGGAAGACCGCCGGCTCACACGGATCGGCGAATTCGACCGGGTCTTGGGCGGCGGCGTGATTCCTGGCGCAGTCATTCTCATCGGCGGCGATCCTGGCATCGGCAAGACCACGTTGCTCCTTCAGGCCTTGCCGCGGCTGGCGTCGAAAGCCGCGCCGGTGTTGTATGTGTCTGGCGAAGAATCGCCACGGCAGATCAAGATGCGAGGGCAGCGGCTCGGGATTGAGCATCCGAATCTCTTGATCTTGGCGGAAACCTCGCTGGAGCAAATTCTCAAAGCGGTGCAGGAGATTCAACCGGCCGCGCTCGTCGTCGATTCCATTCAAACCGTCTATACCGAACAGGTCACGTCGGCGCCCGGCAGTATCAGCCAGGTACAGGAAGTCGCTGGACAGCTCATGTCGTTTGCCAAGCGAGCGGGCATGCCGGTCTTCATCATCGGCCATGTGACGAAAGAAGGGGCTATCGCCGGGCCTCGGTTGCTGGAGCATATTGTCGATACCGTGCTCTATTTCGAAGGCGACAAAGGCCATAGCTATCGGATTCTCCGTGCGGTCAAAAATCGCTTCGGCTCGACCAACGAGATTGGTGTGTTCGAAATGAAAGACGGCGGGCTCGAAGAAGTGGCCAATCCTTCTGAATTGTTCCTGGCCGAGCGGCCGCAGCACAGTACTGGTTCGGTCGTGGTGTCGAGCCTGGAAGGCACGAGGCCGATTCTGGTCGAGCTGCAAGCGCTCGTGTCGTCCACCAGCTATGCCATGCCAAAACGTGTGGCCAATGGAGTGGAGCTGAGCCGGGTGTCCCTTCTGTTGGCGGTGATGGAGAAGCGCTTGGGGATGCATCTCTCCGGGCAGGATGTCTATGTGAATGTCGTCGGAGGCATGCATATCGATGAACCGGCAATCGATCTTGGGATCGTCGCCGCCGTGACTTCCAGTCTTCGTGAAGTGGCGATTGAGCCCGGTCTTCTGGGATTGGGAGAGGTCGGCCTTGGCGGAGAGGTGCGGGCCGTCAACCAGGCGGAGTTGCGGATACGAGAAGCGGCCAAGATGGGATTCAAACGCTGTCTGTTGCCGGAACGGAACCTGGCCAAAGTCGATCCTATCGATGGGATCGAACTGATCGGGATCAATGAAGTGGGAGAGGCGCTCGATGTCGTGTTTGCGTAGTACGGTGATGCGCGTCACAGGGCATGTGGCTCTCATCCTGTTGCTCTGTTTCCTCGTTGCCGGTTGCACCACGACGCCGGCGCCGGAAGAGGCGGTGGGGCTGAAACAGGCGACGGCGGAGGAATTGACGGCGCTGCTGCGTCAACGCGAAGCGGCGATTCGCACCATGAAGGGCCTTTTCAGCGCGAAAGTGCGCGGCGGCTTGATTCCCATTTCCACACGCGTCGAAGGCGCCCTCTACTATCGCCGTCCTGGCGCCATGCGGTTGCGCGGATTCACGCCGATCGGCGGCGAGCTGTTTGAATTTGTCCAGGCCGACGATCTGTATACGCTGCGCTTGCCGACGATGGGCCGGGTATTGAGCGGCCGCCAGGCGGAGATGAGCGAGATGGGCAAGCTGGCCAGGCCGTTCGAGCTGAGCGTATGGGCCATGGGCGGTGTGTTGGGCACTGGCGCCATCGGGAAAGATGAGACGACGAAACTGGTTGAAGAAGGATTGCGGTATCGTTTGGATGTGTTCGGCTCGCGCCCCGGCACGGCCTCGACCGACCGGTCCCTGCTTCGGCGGATGTGGTTTGACCGCCGGACATTGTTGGTGGTGCAGGAGGAGCGGTTGAACAGCGCCGGAGAAACGGACGCGTCCATCCAGTACGAGGATTTTCGCTCAGTCGGCGAGCCGTCGTTTCCAGCAAACGGCGGGAGTGATTCTCGATTGTTGCGCCCGTTCAAGATCATGTTGGAAGACGGACAAGGACAGGGCAGTGTGCAGGTCACCTTCCATGAAATTGTGCCCAATCAGGAATTGAAGAACGAAGAGCTTGGACGAGTTTCACGCCGGCCGTCACCGTCGGAACCGGCATCATGAAAGTCCTAGCGGTCGAAACGGCGACTTCCTGGCAGAGTGTCGCGCTTCTCGACGGCGACCGGGTATTGGCGCGGGAAGATCGAGCGGCCACCGGCGCGCATGGCGCGTTCTTGCTGCCGGCCATCGGCCGGCTCTTGGCCGATGCCGGGCTGACGCTCAAGCAGTTGGATGGGCTGGTGGGTTCCATCGGCCCTGGTTCATTTACCGGCGTGCGAGTGGGAACGGCGACGCTGCTGGGATTGCGAGCCGCGACCGATCTGCCGCTGGTCTTGGTCCCGACCTTGGAAGCCATGGCCTGGTTGTGCGGAGGAACATCTGAACCGATCTGTCCTGTCCTCCCCAGCCGCAAAGATGAAATCTATTGGGCCGTATTTCGTTGGGGGATCGATGGCCGTATCGAGCGGCTCGTTCCCGAACATGTCGGGTCTCCGCAGGCATTGGCACAGACGCTGACGGGTGCGGCTATCCTGTTCGGTGAAGGATGGGTGGCAATGGAGCCGGCGATTCGCGCCGCTCTTGGCCCGGACGTCACGATCCTTTCCGCTCCTGGCGATGTCGTGCGCCCCTCGGCCGTCGCCGTCGGCCAGGCCGGCATCGAACGGCTGCGCCGGGGCGAGATTGCCGGCGAACAGGTCGCGCCGTTGTATGTGCAGCGAACTGAAGCGGAAATCCGCTATGAGCAATCGGGCGGCGTCTCGCCAGTGGCCCGACGACAGGCGCGCGTGGCGAGTAAAACCGCTGCCAGAGCGGCGCGCCAGCCACGAGCGACGGGCAAGGAGCCTCGCTAGCGCATGGAGAACGCGATTCAGATTGTTCCCGCCGCGCTGACCGATTTGCCGGATTTGTTGCGCCTGGAAGAAGCTTGCTTCTCGGCCCCCTGGACGCGCAAAATGTTGGAAGCGGAGCTGACCGGCAACCAGTTTGCCCACTTTCTGGTGGCGCGCGAAGCGGCGAAGAATGCGCCCGCAGATGGGGCAATCGTCGGCTCCCTGTGCTTTTGGATCGTCTTTGAAGAAGTGCGCCTGATGAATCTTGCTGTGGCGGAACAGATGCGCCGTCGTGGAATTGGCGCGGCCTTGGTGGATGCCGCCTTGCGCGCCGGAATGACGCAGGCCGCCACCCGGGCGGTGCTGGAAGTCCGGGCGTCCAACCAGGCTGCGCTCGCGCTGTACCGGCGTTTCGGGTTCACGCAGGTGTCGGTCCGGCCCGCGTACTATTCCAATCCGGTCGAAGACGCGGTGCTCATGGAGATGGAACCGATTGTGGTTTCTTCCGGCTCCGGGCGCAGGGTTGCGCCTGTCAACGAGGGAGGCTCAGTTCCCGCTCACTAACCCGATCAGGAGGTGCGGCATGCAGACTGACGAGGGATTCGCGGACCAGCTTCGACAGACCAGCCGTGAGTTTAAATCGCTTGAGGAAACCCATCACCGGCTCGACGGCGAGTTGAACGAATTGCAACGGCGCCATGTGCTGACGCCCCAGGAAGAAGTTGTGAAGAAGCATCTGCAAAAAGAAAAGCTAGTCATGAAAGACAAGATGGCGGAGTTGATCCGCCACTATCGCGAGCAAGGAACCGTTCAAGCCGAGCATTAAGGAATGCCCCGGCCGCCGGTCGATCCGGCGGCCGGGCGCCCACACATCATGGCCCAGTTTATCAACCCGCTTGCCGCTCATATCAGTATCGTCAAGCGGCGATTGATCGTGATCGGGGCCACGCTGCTGGCCGCGCTGCTCGTGACCTTTTCGTTTTCCGCCGATATGGTCGCCTGGCTGAACCGGCCTTTCCCCAATCAGCTGGTGTTTTATGGACCGACCGAAGCGCTGTTTGCGTCCATCAAAGTCTCGTTTCTGTCCGCGGTGATTCTCAGCCTCCCGGTGATCTTCTATCAGTTCTGGAAGTTCATCGAGCCGGCGTTGCTGCAGAAAGAGCAGCGCTGGGCGATTCCGCTGTTCCTGCTGGCCGGCGGGCTGTTCATGCTGGGATTGGTCTTTTGCAACCTGGTCATTCTGCCGCTGGTCATCGATTTTTTCGTGAGCTTCGGCATGGATCGGGACATCACGCCGCAATTGAGCGTGGGGACCTATATCGATTTCAATGTGAAGTTTCTGCTGATTTTCGGCTGTGCCTTCGAATTGCCGCTGGCGCTCACGTTGCTGGCCGTCGCCGGGGTCGTCACGTCCAAGCAGTTGGCGCAGTATCGCAAGCACGCGATCATGGCGGCGCTGATCGTGTCGGCGATTGTCACGCCGGACGCCACGCTCTTTACCATGCTCTTGATGGCGGTGCCGATGATGGTGTTGTATGAGATTGGTATTTGGGGCGCTCGGATCTTCGGGCGCGGGAAAGGTGGCCCCGGAGGCGTCGATCTTCCGTTGGATCCGGATTTGCCGATCGGGACCGCCGGCACGCGGATGCGCTAGCAGGCGGTTGAGAAAGTCCGCCAGCGGCGTTCTCGCTTCGCGCCGAAGCTCAACGTACCGCCTGCGTACGCCTCGCCTCGGCGCTCGCTGCGGCCTTGCTGGACAGCCTTTCTGAACCGCCTGCGGCCTCAGGGCTCGGCACATTGCGAGTGTGAAGACGTGACGCATGATGAGTGATGGGAGACGGGATGTGGAAATAAAAACAGAGGGTGAGCCCCGACTCCGTAAGTCACGTTTGGTGAGATATGCCGCATTAATGTTGTTGATCGGCTGGCTGGGCCTGTTTCCGGTGGCGGCGCAGACTCCGCCGGTGGGCGGCTCGCCGCACGGAGAGGCGCCCAATACCGACGCGTTCGGGCCGGACGGTCCTTTCGGGCAAACTATCGCGAGCGTGCAGGCGCTGACATTATCCGGCAAAGATACGATCTATGCCGGCTCGTTCGGCAACGGCATCTTCCGCAGCAGCGACCGGGGCGGCAGCTGGGCCAGCGTCGGCGCCGGCGTCAGCGATCCCTTCATTCTCACCATGGCGACTGGGCGCGACGGAGCCATTTACGCGGGCACGTTCCGCGGCGGCGTGTTCCGTTCCAAAGACGAGGGCAAGTCCTGGCAGCCGGTCAACGAAGGATTGAAGCGGTTGGAGATCAAGGCGCTGCTGGTGACGGACGGCGGGTTGTATGCCGGGACGTCTGGAGGAGCCTACCATTTGAATGCCACGGGCGATAAATGGACCATTGTCACCACCGGGTTGGACGATGTGCTGGTCCATTCACTGGTGCGGTTGGCTGACGGCACGCTCTTCGCGGGCACCTCGGGCAAAGGCATTCTCCGGTTCAAGCAAAACGCTACCGGATGGACCCGTATGCAACAAGGCCTCAAGGACCATGAGGGCATGGTCGAGAATTTCATTCGAGTCCTGGCCATCGACCGTGAGCAGGGGATCTATGCCGGCACGTTCGACGGCGGCGTCTTTCGCAGCCTGGACGGCGGGTCCAGCTGGAAGGCGATCAGCCGCGCCCTGCCCAACGATTCTATTCGGGGCATCGTCACGACCGACGAGGGGCTGATTGTGGCGACGGGCAACGGCATCTTCAAGACGGTTGATAAAGGGCGGCAGTGGACCCCGTTGAATAAAGGGCTGACGAATCTTGCGATCCAAGTCATGATCGGAGGCGGGGCAGGGCCGCTGTACGCCGGGACGAGCTCCGGGGTGTTCCGCAGCGACGATGGACAGACCTGGGTGGCTGCCAACAAGGGGCTGGATATCGGGTTGGCGCCGCCTCCGTTCCGTTTTCGATAAGGCCAGGCGGTTTTTCTGAACAGCCTGGCGCGCGGGTAGATATTGGGTGGTCGGGTGTTTTTCACTAACGTGGTAACGGAAAGGATCAGGATATGGCAGACGCGGGCAGCACGACGAAGGCGACGATCAGCGTAGCGAGCAAGGGACAGGCGTTGGGCGAGATCGTATTGAATTTTTTCCCCGATGTGGCGCCGGGCCATGTGAAGAATTTTGTCGATCTGGCGAAGAAGGGCTTCTATAACGGCACGACGTTCCATCGCGTCATTCCCGGGTTCATGATCCAGGGCGGCGACCCCAACAGCAAGAGCCCGGACCGGGCGACGCACGGCATGGGCGGCCCCGGTCATAAAGTGAAGGCGGAGTTCAACAGCAAGCCGCACAAGCGCGGCATCGTGTCGATGGCCCGGTCGAACGATCCGGACAGCGCCGGCTCGCAATTCTTCATCTGCGTGGCCGATGCCAACTTCCTGGACTGGCAGTACACGGTGTTCGGCGAAGTTGTGAGCGGGATGGAGGTGGTGGATGCCGTCGTCGGCATGAAGCGCGATGGGAACGACAATCCTTTTGAACGGGTCGAGATGACGGTTGCGATTGCGGAATAATGACATGCTGAGTGCTGAGCGATGAGTGCTAAGTGGAAACGTACGTGCATGCGCCGCCGAGGGGCGGGGTTTGTCCGCTGCTTCGCGCTCAGCGCTCAGCTCGCAGTCTTGCTCCTTCTCGCGGGCTGCGCCATTCCACAAGTGCCGTCGCGGACGATTTACGAAGATCCCGTCAACTATGTGCGGCTTGAGGAAGAACCCAACTATCTGCCGGAGTGGCCGCCGAGCCATCACAGCCATCCGGCGGTGTTGGAGCCAGAGATCCTTCGCCAGTTGCTGCAAGGACTGGTGATTCAAGAGCATCGGATCTGGCTGCAGCGGTGGCTGATGGGGGAGGCGCCATACCAAGCGGCCTTCCAGGATCGAGAGATTGCGCTGCTCTCGGTGCAGCTGGCGGAGGCGCTGGCGCAAGCCGGGGCTAACGAGCGGGTGACGTTTTACCTCAGCGAACCGCAAGCCTCGACCAAGCGGCTCGTGACATCGGGCGGTTTATATATGAAGGGCACGGAGCTGCATTTGATTCTGGGGAACTGGCAGATTGTCTACGGCATTCCGACGTATGGCATGATCTACGACCGGCGCTATCCGATGCGGCCCACGGCGGCCAAGGGATTCGATTTGTTTTTTCAGCCGCATGAAGCCATGCGGCGCACGGAGAACAGCTGGATCGACAGCGTCTTGGCTAACGGGGCGGATGAAGTGGTTGTCGACCTCAAGAAGCTGCCGCCGCCTTCGGAAGTGTCGTCGGCGACCTCTGGCAGCCAGCCGGAGAACTGATCGGGCCGCCAGTTCTTTTCAGCAACATCCTGTCATCGGATAGTCGGATCGAGTTGCAGCTGGGGGCTTCCTCCAGCCGCGTAGGCCAGCGTCACCTCGGCGATTTTATAATCGTATTGCGCTTCGGCTAGTTTCGTTTGCGCCGTCGTGAGTCCCACCTCGGATTGCGTGACTTCCACAATGGTGCCGAGGCCGAGCTTGTACCGCTGCTTGGCCAGGCTCAACGCCTCCTGGGCCGTTTTGACCAGCTCTTCCGCCAGCTTGATTTGCTGCGCGAACGTCACGGTGTCGAGATAGGCGTTCGTGACTTGCTGGGTGAGTGCCTGTTCGATATTGGCGCTTTGCGCTTGGGCGACGGCCTGCTGCGCGGCGGCTTCCTTCACTTGGTTTTCGATCAATCCGCCGGTAAAGAGCGGCATGGAGACCATGCCGCCCGCCGTCCACCAGCCGCCGGTCGCCACATTGCGGTTGGGATCGAAGGTATCGTAGTAGCCGCCGCTGGCGATGGCGGAGACCGTCGGCAGGTACTGGCTTTTCATTGCCCGTTTCTTCGCCTCGGCTGACGCCGTCTGTTCCTTGGCCCGCTTCAATTCCGGGTGGGTCAAACTGTCGGCGATCAAATCGCCGAGCGCGCGCGGAGCTTTCACATCCGTGGCGACGTCTTCCAATGTGTAATCTTCCGGTCCGGCGATGCCCATCGTGCGGTTGAGGTCGGCGAAGCTGGCTTTGAGATCGTTGCGGCTCCGAACCAGCAGCGACTCCGCATTCACCAGCTCCACCTTGACCAGATCCAGATCCAGTTTGGATTTGAGCTGCTGGCGATAGAGCGTATCGATCTGGCCGGTGATGATCCCGCGCTCCCGCACCGTTTCCTCCGCGATGCGGACAAGCGTCTGGCGTTTGAGGCTGTTCAAATAGCTGCGTTGAATCGACACGATCACGAGCGCGCGCCGGGCGTTGACGTCTTGTTCTTGCGCCCGCTCGCCGTACTGGGACGACTCCACCAGATTCTTCGTGAAGCCGAAATCGTAGATGCGCTGGCTGGCCAGCACGCCGGCGGTATAGGCGCTCAAATTAGGCTGGAGCAGGCCGCCGCCGACGAGGAAGCGGGGATTGATGCGCCCAGACCCGGCGCTGCCGTCGGCGTTGGCAAACACTTGCGGGTAGTAGAGCGACTTGGCCTGGTCCGTCCTGGCGGTGGATGCGGCGAGCCCGGCATTGGCTTCCTGCACGATCGGATGGTTCTGGAGGCCGGCTTCAATCGCCTGTTGCAAGCCGAGGAAGCGGCCTTTCGCGGCGGCGTCGCCGGTCCCGGCTGGTTGGGCGGTTGCCAGCGCGGGAGTTATCAGCAGCGTGAACAGCCATGCGGCCGGTCGGTTCGCAATCATGGTTTTCCTCCTCCATCGGCCGCCGGCAGGGGCGGCTGGCCCGCTGAACGCCGTTCGAATTTCTGTTGCGCGGGTTTGCTTTCGGGCAATTTGAACGGAGAGGCCTGCACGGGCGAACCTTCCAGCAGCCGCCGCTTCCCGACCACCGCCACGTCTTCCGTGCCATCCAGCCCGTTCGTGATTTCTATCCACTTGCCGTTGGTGATGCCGGTCTGCACCGGGACCGACGTGGCCTTGCCTTGCGAAATGACGAAGACGGATTTGCCTTTTTGCCCGCCGATCACCGCTTGCGGGGGCAAGACCAGGGCGTCGGGAATCTCGCGCAAATCCAGCGCCAGTTCCGCATAGGTGCCGGGGCGGAGCGCATGGTCGCGGTTCGGCATATCGAGTTCCACCAGCAAGCTTCTCGTGGAAGGGTCGAGCGCAAGTGTGGAGCGGGTAATCGTGCCGGTAAAGGAGCGGTCCGGCTGTTCCTTCAAGAGCACGGCGGCCTTGGTTTTGCCTGGCGCGATCCAAGCCGATTCGTCCTGCGGCACGTTGGCATAGACCCGCACCGTATCCAGATCCATGACCGTGAAGAGCGGAATGGCATTCGTCGCGGACGCGGTCGCCAGCTGGATCAGCGCGCCGGGATCGGCAAAGCGGGCGGTGACGACGCCGTCATAGGGCGCGCGCACCTTGGTGTACTCGCGCATCGCGGCGCGCTGCTGCATGAGATTCTTGGCGCCGTCGAAGGCCGCTTCGGCCACATCGACGTCCTGCTTGGCGATCACGTCCGGCGATTCGCGCAGGACTTTGTCCAACCGCTCGAAGGTGATCTTCTTGATTTTGTAATCGGCGGCAGCTTGCTGATACTGCTCTTCGATTTCCGGGGCGTCGATGAGCGCAACGACTTGATGCTTCTTCACGCGGTCGCCCTTGTCCGGGCCGATCCACTTCAGATAGCCGGACACTTTCGCGTAGAGCGTCGTTTGATAGAGCGGCGAGATATTGGCGGGCAGCGTGATCGTGTAGACCAGCCGTTGTCTGATTGGTTTCGTCACCTGGACATCGACGGGGTGGGTTGGATCGATGTCGATAGAGGCGCCGGCCTCGCCGGTTTTCCCATTGTCGTTCGCCGCCTGGGCGGCCGGTTGTTCCGGACGTGAGGGAGATTCCTGCTGGCAGCCGGCGACGGCGATGAGCAGAGTGAGCAGCGTACCGGTCAACGATCTGAACATGTCTTACCTCTCCTCCGCTGTATCGAGTCCGGCCTGCGGTTCAATGGTCTGCGTCCGCCGTCCCAGCACCAGCGCATGCATGACGGGCACGACGAGCAGGGTCATGATGGTGGAGACCGCGAGCCCTCCGACCACCGCGCGGGCCAGGGGCACCATGGTTTCGTTGCCTTCGCCGAAGCCGAGAGCCAGGGGCAGCAGGCCGAGAATCGTCGCCAGCGCCGTCATGAGAATCGGCCGAATGCGGCGCCTGCCCGCTTCCAGCACGGCCTGTTCGGCCGACGCGCCGTTGTCGGCCATTCGGTTGGCGAAGTCCACGAGAAGAATGCTGTTCGAGACGACGATCCCCATCATCATCAGCGTGCCGATCATCGATTCCACGTTCACCGACGTATCGGTGAGGTGCAGCATGAGCACCGTGCCGATCCAGCCGAGCGGCACCGCGACGAGAATAATTAGCGGGTCGATGAACGAACGGAAGAGGCCGACCATCACCAGGTAGATCAGCAGCACCGCCAGCGGCAGCGCGAGCGCGAAATTGCTGATGGCAGAGCGCATGTTGGCCACTTCGCCCTTGAGCTGGATCGTCACGTCTTTCGGCAGCGTCACGGTCGCAATCGCGCGCTCGATGTCCTGGGCGACGCGGCCCAGGTCGTTGCCGACCGGCGTGACGAGCACATTGATTAAGCGCGAGAGGTCGTAATGATCGACGGAGTCCGGCCCGGTTTTGATATTCAGCGACGCCACATCGCGGAGCAGCACGGGCGGGCCGCGCCGCTCGTCCGTGGCATAGAAACCGTTCGAGAGATCCAGGTTGCGCCCGGCGAAGGGCGTATTTTGCAGTGCGACGACCGATCCGCCGCTGCCGGCGGTGGTGAGGGAGGAGGTGGGATTCAGCGGGGTGCGCGCCCCGATGATCGGAATGTTCAAGATATCTTCCGTTTTCGTGAGCGACTGCTCAGGATATTGCGCGAGCAGGTAGTAGCCGTTGGCGGTTTTGGGATCGAGCCAGTAGTTGGGGCTCAGCGCGATATTCGAACTGATCCCGGTGATTACGTCCACGACCACACGGTCTTGCGTGATGCCATAGTAGGCGGCTTTAGTCCGGTCCACGTCGATGTGCAGTTCCGGATAGCTCTTCCCCTGCTTGATGCGCACATCCACCGTGTTCGACACCTGGGCGACTTTTTGCTGAATGGCTTCCGCGACCGGGCGGATGACATCGAGCGACGGGCCTTTCACCTGGATGTCGATCGGCGCCCGCAGGCCGAAGTTCAGCACATCGCTGATGATGCCGCCAGTTTGGAACGACACCTCCACGCCGGGCAAGGCGGCGCGCAGCTTTTCCCGTATCGTATTGACGTAATCTTCCGTTTTGCCCTCATGGCCGCTCAGGAGATTCACCAGCACAAAGGCGGTGTGGTTGCCGGTGTTGGGCGCGAAGCGCGCGGCGTCGCCGAAGTAGAGGCCGGTGTTGGAGATGATTTCTTCCAAGTCCTGCTTGGGGATCGTCTCCTGCACCAGCTGTTCGATCTCGGCGACGATGGCCGTCGTTCGTTCAATGCGCGAGCCCTCCGGCGCGCTGACGAGCATGGTGAAGTTGCCGGCATCGACTTTGGGAAAGAACTCGCTGTGGAGGCGCGGAATGAGCAGCGCGCCGGTGCCGACGAGCGCCAGCAGCGCGAGGATCATCACCACGGCTTTGAAGCGCACGCCCGCGCGGAGCAGCGGTTCGTAGACCGCCAGCACGAAGCGGAACCAGTCTTTCCGGTCGGCCTCCTCCTGCGAGCCGTTCCCGTGCCCCCGATGGTAGAGGCGCGAGAGAATCACCGGCGTGACGGTCATCGACACGGCATAGTCCGCCAGCATGGCGAAGGCGACGGTCATGGCCAGCGGGACGAAGAGATATTTGATGATGCCGGAGAAGAACATGATCGGCAGGTAGACGATCAGGATGCAGATCGTGGCGACGAGAATGGGCAGCGTCAGTTCGATCGCGCTGTCTTCCGCCGCCGCGCGGCCGGTCTTGCCCATTTCCAGGTGGCGGTGCAGGTTCTCTTGCACGACGATGTTATTGTCCAGCAGCGTGCCGATGACCAGCGCCAGTCCGCCGAGCGTCATGATGTTGACCGACTGGCCGGTCAGATAGAGCGCGACCAGCGCGGCGGTGAGCGAGAGGGGAATCGCGAGCGCGACGACGAGCGCGGCCTTGACGCTGCGGAGGAACAAAAAGATCATCAGGCCGGCCAGGCCGGCGCCGAGCAGCCCTTCTTTCTGCAAGTTGGCAATGGCCTGCCGGATGTAGAGCGATTGATCGTAGAGAAACTTCACCGTTGTCCCGGCGGGAATTTCCGTCAGTGTCGGCAGCTTCGCGCGGATGCCGTCTGTCACTTCGAGCGTGTTGGCGCCTTCCTGCCTGGTGATGGGGATATAGGTTGCCTCGCGGCCGTTCACCCGCACGATGGAGGTTTGGATCGCCGCGCTGTCCGCCGCCGTGCCGATGTCGCGCACGAGGATCGGTGTGCCGTTCACGACCTTGATGGGGATGTCGTTAATTTTATCCACCGCGTCGATGAGGCTGTTGGAATAGACGTAGTAGTCGAGATCGCCGATCTTGATGTCGCCGGCCGGGATGATCGCGCTCTGCGCATTGATCGCTTTGACGACCTCCGATGGAGAGATGCCGCGCGCCAGCATGCGCGATTGATCCAGGAAGACGGTAATCTGCCGGACCTTGCCGCCCAGCGGCGGGCCGAACGAAATGCCGGGGATCGTGGCGATCTGCTGGCGCACGGTGAAGTAGGCCAGGTCGCGGATTTCTTTCGGGCCAAGTGTGTCGCTGCTGATGGAGAGCAGGCCGACCGGGAGGCTCGACACCCCGAACTTAAACACCGAGGGCGGATAGACGCCGGGGGGAAGCAGCCGGATGATGCTGTAGGCCAGGCTCGTGAGTTCCGATTGCGCCGAGTCGATGCTGTATTCCGGTTGAAAGAAGACTTTGATGTAACTCATCCCGGCGAGGGATTGCGATTCGATGTGCTCGACGTAGCTCGCCTCGACGAAGCGCTGCTCCATTTTGAGCGTGATCGCGCCTTCCATCTCGCTGGGGCTCATGCCGCGATAGAAGGTGGTGACGAGGATCGAGGGAATCTTGATTTCGGGAAAGATGTCCACGCGCATCTTCTGGTACGACACCCCGCCCAGCACGAGCGCGATCATGCAGACGGCAAAGACGGCGTAGGGATTTTTCAGTGCGGCGCGAGTCAGCATGGCGTTCCGATCGTATGAGGCGCGCGGTTCCTATTAAGCCAGTATCGGCAGATATCGGCCGCACATTGAACGAGTTCAGCGAGTGTGCCGGGTTTGACGACATAGCCGTTCGCGCCGCTGGCATAGGCGAGCGAGAGGTCGGACGCATCGTCGGAAGTGGTGAAGACGACGACAGGGATCGCCGCGAAACGGGCATTGGCCCGCAGCCGCTTCAGAAATGCATCGCCTCGCTGCTTGCCAAGACGCCAATCGAGAAGAATAAGGGAGGGGAGGAGCGAGGCAGCTGGCATGATCTCTGTGCTCGCGGAACGCGCAACCTCAGAAGGCCCTCGTTCGACGCGCGCAGTAGAGATCACCCCAGCCGCCTCGCAGGGAGAGTATGCGGAGTAGTGCATTCGATTTTCAATAAAGTGAAGTGCCGACTCTGCGTCTTGTTCAGTAAAAAGGGCGACGTCGAGGCCGGTTTGAGCTAGTGCTAGGCGAAACAATTCTCGCTCGCCGGGGCTGTCGTCGATCAAGAGAATGGAATGATGCGCCACCATTATAGAGAGAGGTATCAGCAGGGATTGTGCCGAGATCTGAGTGGATTTGATGGGGCGGATACAAGTGCATATAAACAGTGTGTTAGGCGATAGAGCGTCATGCAAATGGTGAATGATGAAATATTGGTGCTGGAGTGAAGGTTAGGGAGAAATTCCATGAGGCCATGGAGTTTTTCCAGGGTTAGATGTGTGGGTTTGTATGATTGAACGAAGCCACACAGCATCGGAGCGAACGATCAGTGACGTGTATAGATGGCTGGACAGTTTTGTCGCATCGAGATCACTTGTTTCGGTGCGAGAGGTGAATAGTCCATTCCTGTTTCTCGGCTCCCTTCTTCTATTTTCGCTTCCGCCTGAAGAGGCGGTAGGGGAATCATCGCAACTCAGTACCCAACGCACAGCACATCCAACGACTCGTAGTTCTACCAGGTAGAGCCTCAGGATTTTCCTGAGGCCAAATGGCTGTTCCCCAAAAGTTGGGATGTTTTCTGTAGAGGAAAGAGGGTATTGTCCGATGAGAGATGCCATCGTGTATCTCAGTCCGCTGCCGCGATTAGCCCGATTGAAGGGTGTTCATGAGTAATCAATCTTCGTCCGGCATGAGTGCGTCTCCTCAACAATCCAAGAATATTCTTGCCCATGTGCGCAGAGACGACGATGGGTCGTTTGTCATTCACGATCTTGAAGAGCACCTGCGCGCAGTGGCCAGTCTCGCGAGCGAGTTTGCATCGGTTTTTAGAGCTTCTGGTTGGGGCCATCTCGCAGGGCTGTGGCACGACTTGGGGAAGTATTCATCTGCCTTCCACACCGACATTGCTCGCGAAAGTGGATTTGCCCCTGAAGCACACATTGAAGGTGGGCAAGGTCGGGTAAACCACTCCTCCGCTGGAGCGCTCCATGCTATTGAGAAGCTCGGCGGGAAGGGAAGAGTTCTGGCCTACCTCATTGCCGGACATCACGCCGGTTTGCCCGACTGGTACTCGGATGAATATGCCCTCTCGTCTCTGTCGCAACGGCTAGAGGATAAGCAGCATTTGCGAGTTATCTCTAGTGTGACCATTCCCACGGACGTACGTCATCCGTCGATGGCTCCGGTCAGTAAACCATTGGGAGGGGAGGAGGGCCTCGCACTATGGCTGCGGATGCTGTTTTCCTGTCTGGTTGATGGTGACTTTCTCGACACAGAACGATTTATGGATGGCGAGAAAGCGAAGGGCCGTGGAGAGTTTTCTGACCTGGGAATGCTTCTCGGTCAGCTGGACAAGCACATGGCTAAGCTGACGGCCGACGTTATGCTGACGCATGTAAACCGCGTGAGAGCCAAAGTTCTTCGTCAGTGCCGCGAACGTGCATCAGACCTACCTGGCATTTTCTCGCTTACCGTTCCAACCGGCGGCGGCAAGACTCTATCTAGCTTGACCTTCGCTCTCATGCATGCAGTCCAGCACAGCAAACGCCGGGTCATTTATGTCATTCCGTATACCAGCATCATCGAGCAGACGGTAGGAATTTTCAGAGGCATTTTTGGTGAAAACGTCGTTGAGCATCACAGTAATCTCGATCCGGAGAAGGAAACCGCCAAGAGCCGCTTGGCAACGGAAAATTGGGATGCGCCGATAATCGTCACGACCAATGTGCAATTTTTTGAGTCGCTATTCGCGGCCCGGACTTCCAGCTGTCGCAAGCTTCACAATATTGTAAACAGTGTCGTGGTTTTGGATGAGGCACAGCTACTTAACCAGGAGTTTCTACAGCCAATCTTAGACACCATGAATCTCTTAACCCAGCACTATGGCGTCACATTCGTTCTCTCTACTGCGACTCAGCCTGCCTTGAATTCGCGTGAAGGGTTTGGCTGGACGTTCCGAGGTCTGAATGATGTGCATGAAATCATGGCCGACCCGGATGCACTGTACCGAAACTTGGAGCGAGTGACAGTGGACATGCCGAAAGACTTTCATGCTCGGCGGGAATGGGAAGAAATCGCTGCTGAACTAACGACGCACGATTCAGTCCTGGCCATCGTCAATACCAGGCCTAACTGCCGCGAATTACACCGGCTCATGCCGGAGGGAACGATTCATTTGTCGGCTGCGATGTGCGGGGAGCATCGATCATTTGTCATTGAAACGATACGGGAACGACTAAAGAAGAACGTCCCGACGCGTGTCATCAGCACTCAGCTGATCGAGGCCGGGGTGGACATAGACTTCCCCGTTGTCTACCGCGCCTTGTCCGGGTTGGACTCACTCGCCCAGGCCGCCGGGCGCTGTAATCGCGAAGGTCGCGCGCAGCGTGGCAAAGTCGTCGTCTTCGTGCCTCCCAAGCCTTCTCCTCCCGGTACACTCCGTCGTGCTGAGCAAACCACCGTCAGTCTCCTGAGTGGAAAGTCGAGTGACCCCCTGGCGAGAGAATTATTCACTCGCTACTTTGAGCATTTCTATATAAAGGCTGACTCGCTCGATAAACACGGCATCAACGACCTGCTGACAAGAGATGCACGGGAGCTGAAAATCCAATTCCGCACCGCCGCTGAGAAATTCAAGCTCATTGACGATGCCGAGAGCCGAACCATCCTCGTTTGGTATGGCGAAAGCCCTGTTCTGATTGGAAAGCTTAAGAAGGATGGGCCGGAGCGATGGCTGATGCGTAAGTTGCAACGATATAGCGTCACGATGCCACGCCGTGTTGTGGATACGCTGCTGGAAACCGGAGAAGTTCAAGAGGTTTGGCCGGGAATCTTCGCGCAGGCAGTCAGCACCTTATATGACAGTGAAGCTGGGGTGACCGTGGGCGGCGCATTGGCTGCCGAACAACTGATTGGGTGAGGGACTCTATGAGTAAAACCTATTGTCTTGAAGTGTCGAGTGACTTTGCCTGCTTTACGCGTCCAGAAATGAAGGTTGAGCGTGTCTCCTACGACGTCATGACGCCATCGGCGGCGCGAGCAGTATTCGAGGCGATCATCTGGAAACCAGCCATCCGTTGGCGAGTGACCAAGATCGAAGTGCTGAAACCGATCAAGTGGATCAGCGTCCGGAGAAAGGAAGTAGGAGCTGTGGTTTCAACGCGAAATGTTCAAACTGCAATGAACACTGGCTCTGGCAACCTAGGGTTCTATGTCGAAGACGAGCGCCAACAACGCGCTGGCCTATTCCTGCGTGATGCGGCCTACCGTATCCACGCCTACTTTGAACTCCGCGACCCAAGCTTTCATAAGTCGCACTTCCCACACCTCTCTAAGGTTCCATTCGACAGTGGTGAGGATGATCTGCTCGCGCTACCCGACAACAACGCGGTGAAGTTCATGAGCATGTTTGAGCGGCGGGCCTCACGTGGCCAATGTGTCAATCAGCCGTACCTTGGCTGTCGCGAGTTCGCCTGTGCCTTTCGGCTGGTACATGACGAAAACACCGAACCTCCACCTATCACAGAGACAAGGGATCTTGGCTGGATGTTGTACGATTTGGATTACAGCGATCCCGCCGATCCCAAGCCGCGTTTCTTCCAGGCCCGCTTGGTCAACGGTGCTGTCACGGTCCCCGCATGGGAGAGTGAGGAGGTGCGGGGATGATCCTTCAGGCACTTTACGACTTCTACCAGCGAAAACCGGACCTGCCGCGTGAGGGATTTGAGTGGAAAGAAATCCCGTTTGTTATCGAAGTGAACACGAACGGCTCAGTGGTTCAGATCGAAGATACGAGGCTCACCGAAGGAAAGAAGAAGCGGGCCAAAGCCTTTCTTGTTCCTCAGGCTATCAAGAAGGCTAGTAATATCGCGTCGAATTTGTTGTGGGGGAATGCTGAATATGTCGTCGGTTGGCCGGACGAGAAGAAACTAACTGACAGGAAAAGCAAAGGAAAGGCAGAAGATTACCAAGAACGACTGAAGGAAATGCACGCTGCCTTCGTCCAGGCGATTAAGGATTTGCCTAAAGAAATCAAGGCCGATGAAGGCATATGTGCTGTCCTGCAGTTCATTGACCGTTCTGGAGTTTCCGAATTGAAGAAGTATGAAGAGGCATGGAAGGAGATAGGCGGTACGAACCCAAACATGACTTTCCGTTTGCAAGGCGATACCGAGTTGGTTTGTCAGCGTCCAGCAGTGGTTCAAAGCGTAACCCAATCAGCAAGTAAGTATGACGTGGATGGTACATGTCTCATTACGGGAGAAAAAACGAAAATAGAACGCCTGCATCCTTCCATTATAGGGGTATGGGGTGCTCAAACTTCTGGAGCCAATATCGTTTCTGTTAATGACCTGGAGAGTCCATCGTTCGCCTCGTATGGAAAACACCAGGGGTATAACTCGCCAGTTGGGAAACCCGCTGCCTTTGCTTACACCACGGCACTGAAACATTTGCTTGGAAAAGACAGTAAGCAACGTCTTCAGGTTGGCGATGCTTCTACCGTGTTCTGGGCGGACAAGCCAAGTTTATTGGAAGATCAGTTTGTTGATCTTTTCGGTGAGCCGCCCAAAGATGACCCAGATCGCAATGCACGAGCCATTAAAGCGCTGTACGAAGCTCCTAAGCACGGTGTAGCGCCGGTCGATGACGTGCAAACACGCTTCTTTGTCCTTGGACTGAGCCCAAACGCCGCACGAATTGCCATCCGCTTCTGGTATGTGGGAACGGTGGCTGGGCTTGCGAACAACGTTCAGAAGCATTTCGACGATCTCGAAATAGTCCTGTCGCCATTTGAAAAGCCACATTTGTCAGTCTTTCGCTTGCTCCTTGCCACTGCTGCTCAAGCCAAGAGTGAAAACATTCCGCCGAATCTTGGTGGGGAGGTCATGCGCTCTATTATGGAAGGTCTTCCCTATCCCGACACCCTCTTGCAAGGTGCGATACGCCGCATACGCGCTACGCGAGATGTAACTTATCCGCGTGCGGCCGCTCTGAAAGCTTGTTTGAACCGTCAGATTCGAGCTGCGGAACCTTCACAAAAGGAGATCACCGTGTCACTCGATCATTTCAGCGTCAACCCGGGCTACCGTTTGGGACGCCTTTTTGCTGTTTTGGAGAAGATCCAGGAGGAGGCGAACCCAGGCATCAATGCCACGATTCGCGAACGCTTTTACGGTGCGGCGTCCAGTACTCCGGTAACTGTATTTTCCAATCTCATGAAACTCAAGAATCATCATCTCGCCAAGTTGGAGAACCCTGGAAGGAAGGTGAACCTCGAGCGTCTCATTAGCGAAATTGTGGACGGGCTCACCAATTTCCCCGCGTGCTTGAATCTTACGGACCAAGGGCAATTTGCAATCGGCTACTACCACCAGCGGCAAGCGTTGTTCTCAAAATCCAGTGAAGCGAAATAGGGAGACTAAACATGGCAATTCAGAATCGCTATGACTTCGTGCTGCTGTTCGATGTTAAAGACGGGAATCCCAACGGGGACCCTGACGCTGGCAATTTGCCAAGACTCGATGCCGAAACAGGACAAGGGCTTGTGACAGATGTCTGCTTGAAGCGTAAGGTGCGAAACCTTGTTGGTTTAGTGAAGAAGGATACTCCGAGATATGGAATCTTTGTAAAAGAAAAGGCGATTCTGAATGAACAAATAGAGCGCGCTTACGAGGATAGTTCGGAGGTAAAAGCAGGAGTGCTTGCTTGGCAGGCATGGCAAAAAGACAAAAAGAAGAACCCGAAGCCCGCACGGCACTATGAAGACCTTGCTCGCGAATGGATGTGCAATAATTTCTTTGATGTCCGTACCTTTGGTGCTGTCATGTCAACTAGCGATAAACAGGATGCCGATGGGAGCGACAGTAAGCTCAAGAAAACTGCTGGTCAGGTGCGCGGCCCTGTTCAGATGACATTCGCTAGATCTGTTGACCGGATCGTGACTCTCGAACACTCGATTACCGTGTGTGCGGCTAGGAAGGCTGACAAACCTATTGAAGAGCAAATTGGAATTCAGGGCCGTAAGCATACCGTTCCGTATGGCCTCTACGTCGCCCATGGCTTTATTTCTTCATTTCTGGCGAAGCAGACCTTCTTCTCTGATGAGGATCTCAGCATCTTGTGGGACGCTCTTTCAACAATGTTTGAGCATGATCGATCTGCGGCTCGCAGCGAAATGGCGACGAGAGGGCTCTACATCTTCAAGCATGATTTAGAGCTCGGCAACGCTCCAGCGCACAAACTTTTCGACCTCATACAAGTCAAACGATCAAATGGTAGCGATGGTCCACCAAGAAGTTTCAGTGATTATTCTGTGACTTCTCCTGATGAGGGGCCGATCAAAGATTTTTCCGGTGTGACCTTTATAAAGAAGGTCTGATCATTGTGGCCGAAGACATCGACCCCATCATGATCTCCGCGCTGGAGCACTACAGCTACTGTCCACGTCAGTGCGCGCTGATTCACGTTGAGCAGACGTTCGATGAGAATCTCTATACGCTGAGAGGCCAGGCGGTGCATAAGCGGGTGGATGAGCCGAAGGTTGAAGAGCAAGCGGGCGTGCGCATCGAGCGAGCGCTTCCGTTATGGTCGAAGGCTCTGGGGTTGGTCGGCAAGGCCGATGTCGTGGAGTTTCACGGAGAGACGCCCTATCCCGTGGAGTATAAACATGGGCCGCATCGGGAACAGGAGCATGACGACTTGCAGCTCTGCGCCCAGGCGTTGTGCTTGGAGGAGATGACTGGCAAGGCTGTACTACGCGGAGCGATCTACCACCATAGTTCGCGCAAGCGTCGAGAAGTTGCCTTGACGCTTGAGCTTCGTGCTCGGGTGGTCGAAGTCACGCAAGCCATACGGGCCATGCTGGTGAGTAAACAGCTTCCTCCGCCGGTGAATGATAAGCGTTGTACAAAGTGCTCTCTTCAAGAAACTTGTATGCCGGCTGTGATCGATGAAGGCGGGCGTGCCGAGACGATTGTGCGAGATCTATTCTCCGTTCACTCGTGAGGTCGGTATGCACCAATTGCTGAATACGCTCTATGTCACGACGGAAGGCGCGTATCTGCGGGCTGATCATGAGACCTTGCGAGTGGAAGTGGAAAAAGAAACCAAACTCCAAGTGCCATTTCACCACCTCGGCGGCGTTGTTTGTTTTGGCGATGTCATGCTGAGCCCGGCGGCGATGCAACGCTGTGCGGAAGACGGCCGATTCGTGGTGCTGTTGGATCGCAATGGACGGTTCAAGGCGCGGGTGGAAGGGCCGGTCAGCGGAAATGTGTTACTCCGTTGTGCGCAGCATGAGGCGATGAAAGACCCGGTGCGTACGTTAGCCATCGCGCGCAACATGGTGGCGGGAAAAATTCAAAACGCGCGGCAGATCGTGTTGCGTGGGGCACGGGAAGCGAGCGATCCCGTGGATGCCGAGGCCTTGAGAGTGACAGCCGATGGACTCGGCAGTGCGGTCACTCGGTTGCCGCAGTGCGACAATCTGGAATCGTTGCGCGGCATCGAAGGAGAATCTGCGCGAAACTATTTTTCGACATTTGATCGGATGGTGAAGGAGGATCGCGAGTCTTTTAAACTAGATGGTCGAAACCGGCGTCCGCCGACCGATCCGGTCAATGCGCTGATGTCGTTTCTCTATGCGCTGGTCATGAACGATTGCGTAGCAGCGGCGGAAGGAGTTGGTCTTGACCCTCAAATGGGGTTTCTCCATGCCCTTCGCCCTGGCCGGGCTGCACTGGCGCTGGATCTCATGGAAGAGTTGCGCAGTGTCCTGGCCGATAGGCTCGTGCTCACATTGATCAATCGACGCCAGGTCAGCGCGCAGGACTTCACGAAGCGTTCGGGCGGTGCAGTGCAGATGAGTGACGCGGCTCGCAAGGAAGTAATTGTGGCGTATCAAAAGCGCAAGCAGGAAGAGATCACTCATCCGGTACTTGAACAGAAGATGCCGCTGGGTCTCGTGCCTCATGTGCAGGCGCGGTTGCTCGCGCGGGTGTTGCGTGGCGATCTTGAAAGCTACCCGCCATTCTTGTACCGATAGGCCATGCTGTGAACGTATTAATTAGTTATGACGTCTCGACGGAAACGGCTGCTGGACGGAAACGTTTGAGAAAGGTCGCCCAGGCCTGTCAGGATTTCGGGCAACGGGTGCAGAAGTCAGTTTTTGAATGTTCAGTGACGGAGACGCAATTCGAGGAGGTAGTGCGGCGCTTACTGGATATTATCGAAAAGACCGAAGACAGCCTTCGAGTTTATCGAATTACAGAACCGAAGGAAAAGCATGTGCAGGTATATGGCTTGGATGGCAGTGTCGATTTCGATGAGCCGCTGGTTCTGTAATGGGTCACTGCGCGAACAGGGGGCGATGCGTAAAACCCGGCAGGTTCGCGCTGGTTACGGTGTTCTTATTTCTCAACAGCTTGGATGAAATGGGAGAGATGATTGTTCGTATCTCTCGATGAATATTTCGTCGTTTCGCGGAAATCAGGGCCTAAACCCGTGTTTTCTGGCCTTGGTGCAGTAGTGCAGTAGCGCCCGTCCTTCGGGGCGGGCGAGGATTGAAACGCTTACGTGGAACACTCTTAGCTGACGGGCAGGAGTAGCGCCCGTCCTTCGGGGCGGGCGAGGATTGAAACTGCGGCCAGCCGGGCGAGAAACGCCGCCCGCCGCGTAGCG
>JADLEJ010000045.1 GCA_020846195.1 Nitrospira sp. | reverse complement strand
TAAATGGTCGAGGGACAAACTCACTTGAATCATTTTGGGGCCGGCATTGTCGGAGGCATGTTCTTCCGCTTTTCGGCGCAAGGCTTCGCGCGCGGCCGGAGAGGTGACCGTCCATTCCTGGGTCAAGAGCTGGACGGTGGTGCTGGCGGCGGAGAAGTATTGATCGAGGCTGCGCCGGACGGATTCAATGTCTTCCGGTTCGCTTCGTCCGCTTCGGGAGACCCGCAGGCCGGCCGCCGCGTACCGGTCGATGGCATGTTGAATTTTTGCCCGCTGGACGGGGAGCGATTCCGTGATGCGCTCAAAATCCTCTTGGCTGCCGGCTTCCAGAGCTCGAATGATCGTATTGCGGTAGCGCATCGTATCGGCTGAAATATGCGCGAGGTCGGTCGCGCCGAGGGTGTACTCCGTATACATGATGCGCAGGTCTTCATCGACCTGGCTCAGCGTCTGTCCGCTATACCAGCCGATTGAGGCGATGAGCGCGCTGATCAGCAGTTGCGAGCCGGTCGGTTTAGGGATTGGAAGGCGATTGAACAGTCCCACGACGAGGTCCTCGGTTAATCGATGATGATTCGACGGTCGACGTGAGGCGTGAGGTTGGGATCGTTCGAGACGAACACCACCGACCAGGGCTCATCCTTCGAGCAGAGACGCCGGAGAATCGTTTCCCGCATCGTCGGATGCATGTTGTGCATGATCCCGTCGAAAATGAGAATCTGCGGCCGGGCGAGGATGGCGCGCGCGACCAGAATTCTCATCATCTGGCTTGGAGACAGCACTTTCCCGGGCGTGCGTATGTGGGACTTGATCCCATGCGGCAAGGCATCGATCTCTTCTTCAATCTCCACAAATCGGAGAGCCCAGCGGATATCGCTGTATGGGACATAGGACCGGCCCAACAGGATGTTTTCTTCAATGGTGCCTTCAAACAGGGTCAGCCGGGAGTCGAGCATGAATCCACGGCAGCGGTTGATCGTTGTGCGATCCAGGTGCCGGAGATCCACGCCGTTGTAACGGAGGACGCCATGGGTCGGCTCTTCCAGCCCGGCGAGGACGCGGGCCAGGGAGGTCTTCGCAACGGCGGTGCTGGCATAGATGCCGACCTTTTCGCCCGGCATGACTTCCAGGTCGAAGTTCGAAAAAATCGAAGGGGTTCCGGCGTACGCCACCGCCAGGTCTTTGCATGTCAGCCGAATTCCATGAATGGTGGGGTCCGGCAACGGAACGGACAGCGTCGCCGATTCCTGGTCTTTCGGGAGCGCGAAGAACTGGTCGAGCTCGGTCAAGGCGGTCATGAAATAATAGACATGGCCCATCCGCTTGACCACCGCGTCGAAACTATTGAGCAGTCCCGCGACAACGACTTCGGCGGCCACAAATTGCCCGATCGTCAATTGCCCGATGGAGATGAGCCATCCGGCGGTGGCGATCAGACTGCTGTGGCCGATTGCCTGCCATCCGACCGCGCCGAGGTATTGACGGACGAGGACGGCGAAGCGCGCGCGCCTGGTCGCGACATAGTCGTCCACCAGCGCATCGGATTTTTGCATGAGCAGCGGCTGGCTATCGGTCGCCTTGAAGTGCAGGAGGTTATAGGAGATCTCTTGTATCCAATGCAGCGTCTTGTATTTCGCGTGAGAGACGTCAATGGTGGTGCGAAGCCCGCCATGCGACAGGAGAAAGAACACCACATTGAACCCCGTGAACAGCAAGATATCGTATAGCAGGAAATACGGATGATAGAAGACGAGGATCGACATGCCCACCGCGCCGCCGACGACCACATTGATCATGTCGACGAGCAGGACCGAGAGGGCCCGTTGCATCAACACGGTTTCGAGAAAGTAATTGGCGTAGCGCGGTTTGAACTGCTGATAGTGCATGAGCGGAAGTTGCTGCGTCATGGCTAGCGTCACGCGGGCGAAGATCCGCCGTTCCAGTACTTCGACGGCATAGTACTGGAGGGTTTTAAAGACGCCGACAAAGGCCAGGGCGGTGGCCATGATTGTCGCGAGCGTGACGATCGTGATGGGCTGAATGGCGAAGGCGAAGGTGTTGACAAGCTCTTGAACGGTCAAGGGGACAATCAGTGAGAACAGTCCAATGGCGAGCGAGTAAGAAACAATGAGCCCGAGGACTTTCTTCTCCAGGTGGAAGAGGAGCCCCAGATGTCCCAGCATGGCCTGGAAGAGGTTCGGCTGCTTGTCAAAATGGCCTTGGGCCATGTCGTTCAAATCCTTACGCGATCCCGCCGCGGCGCAGAGAGGATGGTTGTCACGAGACGCAGTGGCGACATTGTTGGACTGCCGTCAATACGGTCACCCTAGCAAATATCCGCTGTGAATGCCATGTTTCCATGGACTTAGTCGCGAGACCGGTAATTGACCGGCACCGCGCTCGGGCTGCTCTTCGCCCAGGCTCCGATGGCCCATTGATAGAGCGCCTGGGCTTTCTGATAGTCGGCTTTCGCCCGAATCACCTGCGCCTCGGAGTCCACGGAATTGCGCTCGCGGAGGTTGACGAAGAGGACGCTGGTGGCGCCCAATCCAAAACGAAAGCGCTCGCCCTCTTCGAGCGTTTTGGCGAGGCGCAGGGATTGAACGGCGGCTTCCATGCGCTCCTTGGCCCGCTCGATGGCCGAGAGGGCGTTATCGACATCGACCACCACTTGCTGCTCGCGGAATTGCTGGACCATGACGAAGCGGTCCGCTTTCCCCTGCGCTTCCAGCACTTCGCCACGGCTGCGGCGCTGGAGGATGGGGATTCTCAGTTCAAGGCCAAATCGATACCCAAGGCCGAGGACGAACTTTTCCGGCGCGCGGGCCGGCGCGGCTTCGGCGTCCAGGCTCGGGAGCAAGTTGTTCTTGGCAAGTTCCAGGTCGATATCGTTCATCTTCGCTTCAATCCCGATTTCCCTAATTTCAGGCCGCTCGGCTTTCGCTTGCACTTTATGGGCTTTGACGGCGTCAGGCGTCGGCGACAGCATCTGCGTCGGAAAGTCCGGGACCCGGTCGAGGGACGGCAGTGTGGGAACATTGTTTTCCCACAGGAACATGGAGAGCTTGAATTGTTCCTGCTCGACCTGGCGCTGTGCGGCAATAGAGACTTCGCGGCGGCGCTGCACTTCCTGGTTGGCTTCCACCACGTCCAGCGGTGCGACCGCTCCGGCCTTCGCCCGTCCTTCCACTTGTTTGTAGCGGTCTTCCGCGACTTTCAGCGCTTTGCGCTGGACGTCGACGTACCGGACGGCGGCGACCCAATCCCAGAATTGGGTGGCTGCTGCGAGGAACAAATCCTGCCGGGTCTGGGCGATACGAATGTCCGCGCGAGGGTCCGCTAACTCCGACCGTTGCAACTCGGCTTTTTCAGGATTGACCATCAAGCCTTTCAAGAGAGGGAAGAACCCTCCCAGAAGGACTTGTTGATTGCCGTTTCCAAAAGACAGATCGGGAATCTTGGCATCGCCAATAGCTTGGCGGATACCGGCGCTGTACCGAAATCCCATCGGATCCCGGGCTTCGATGAGCGTGTCGTTGAAGCCCACGGATTGGGTGCCGAGCTTATCCTTTGAGACAAACCGCTCGATTTCGGTGTCGTTGATGAAGACCGGCTCGAAGGCTCCAAGGGCTTTGAGCATGCGCCCGCGCGCCATCACTTTTTCGGTTCCCGCGCCTTTGAGCAAGGGATGCGAGCGATCGATCCAGGCGTGGATTTCATCGATGCTCAACGGACTGGCGGGGAGTCCTTTGGCGGAATCCCCTTCGGCCGCGGCGGCAGTAAACGGAATCGAAGCCATGGATAGAGCCAGTGCCCCACACAGGAGGCCGAACCGTAACAGCATCATGGGCTACTCCTTTGCTCTCCGAGAGATGCGCACGTTGCGTCCGCCGGCTCGTGGACCTCGGGCATGGGCGAATGTGCGGTGGAGAGATGACTCAACAAAACAACGAAACCGGTTGACGCGATTACTTTGCACCTCGTCCCGTTTTCGGCAACAGCGTGTCGATGAGGCTTGGCGGACGCTCTTGGTAATCGGGCGGGAAGAGGTTGAACCGCCGCCAGAGCTCATACCAGAGCGGAACACGATTGAGGATGACCCAGCCCATGACTTTGGTGCCTTGCCGGACATGGCTTTGCTCTGGCCACATCCGGTCTTCTGGATCAGGGACAACCCAGAAGCGGAAGTTGCCCTTGCCATCGTCCACTTGGTCGATGACTTTGATCACGCCGGTGTAGGTGCCCGCCATGACCTCAGGCCAGGCGGGAAGCGGAATCGCCGGAATGCCGTAGAACAGAATCTTCACTTTCCGCCCGACATTGAGGAGCGGAGCGTCGAGGCCGTCGGCGGTCATTTCAATGGCTTTGTCGAGGCTGTCCGGCGAGAGCCGGACGATCTTGTCGCCCTGCCGGACGGTTTCTCCGGCGCCGGCTTGAGCCATCTTGACGACCGTTCCGTCGATCGGCGCCAAAATCTTGCTGGCGCTGCGCCGTTGTGTGGCATTCGACATGCGGAGAGAGATATCGGCCAGCTGATCCGCGGCCTTGGCGGCTTCACCGACGGACGCATCTCGCGCCGCTTCAGCGTCCAGCAATCGTTGCAGCACTTCTGCGTTAATCTGCTGCCGGCCAAACCCGAGCGCTTTCATGGATTGCTCGGCGGCTTTTAAATTGGCCCGTGCCCCTTGGAGATCGGCTTTGCTGGCGAGCGCCGCTTGGATCGTCACTTCGAGTTCACGTTGCGACACCAGGCCTTGTTCGGCCAGCTGCTTATGGCGTTCGACGTTCAATTCCGCCGTGGCGACCGCGATTTTGGCGGCTTCGATTTTCTGGATCGCTTCGAGGACCTTGTTGTCGGCTTCGCCCACTCTGGCCTGAGCACCGGGAATCGCGGCCTTGACGAGGTTCTGCATTTCTTTGATGCGTTTGTCGAGCTGCTCGGCTCGGGAGAGGGCGGCTTTCCTGGTTTGCTCCAGCGCTTTCTTGCGCTGGTCGAGGAACGACAGAAGGTCCGGCGCCATGAAGTTCGGATCGTAATCCTCTAACTCGACGATCAGGTCCCCTTGTTTTACGCGGACGCCTTCGAGGATGTGCCATTTTTGGATCCGGCCCGTGATCTGCGCTTCAATGTCTTGCGGCCGCTCATAGGGCGAATAGGCGGAAAGCTGGCCTGTGACGGTGATCGTTTGTGTCCAGGGAACGAAGACAATGATGAGAAGGAATAGGATGACGAGGGTGATCGCCAGCCGGGAGGAAAACTTCAGTCGCTCAGGGATTTGCACCGCTTCCCAGGACTGGAGCCTGCTGGATGTGGCCAGGTCGTCGACCGAGATCTCGCTCAGGCCGCTGTCCCTTGAGACGAGCGAACGGACTTTGTTTTTCAGACCCGAACCAAGGCGAGCCACGACGGTCATCTCCTCAGGCGATGGCGGCATAGGAGCCGTACGCCTCACATCATATGAGAAATATTGGGCGGAGGTCAATTTGAAGCGTAGAACCGGCATGCGTAGTGGTGCGTAGAGCTGCCGCTCACCTTGACCCATTCCGGCAGAGTCGCTAAGGTGGCGCTCGGTAGTTCAGGCTGTGACTGTGGGATGAAGGAAGGAGCGCGCTCGTATGGCTGGAGCAGGACGATCTTCTCGCCAGGTAAACAAGGCACCCGGCCCACTCATTGGGATTCTCGGAGGGAGCAAATCCGATTTCCCGATTCTGGAGAAAGCCGGCGCGCTGCTCTCCGAGTTTGAGATTCCATATGAGCTGTTGGTGGTGTCGGCCCATCGGACGCCGGACCGGTTGTTTGAGTATGCCGAGAACGCGCCGGGACGAGGCATCGAAGTCATCATCGCGGGCGCTGGTGGAGCGGCTCATCTTCCCGGCATGTTGGCGGCGAAAACGCATGTGCCGGTCATCGGTGTGCCTATTCCCACGGAAAATCTGAGAGGGCTGGATTCGCTGCTGTCTATCGTGCAAATGCCGAAAGGCATTCCTGTGGCGACCGTTGCCATCGGTGGGGCGGAAAACGCCGCCTTGCTAGCGGCCCAAATTTTAGCGGGCCGGTATCCCTGGATTGCCGATCGCGTGAAAGCATTTCGCGCGGCCCAAACGGAAAGCGTGCTCAATTCCCCAGAGGCGCAAGGTACTAGCGTGGGCAGTCTCCAAGCGGATCAGACGAGTCTGCGAGTGTGAGCATGCCGCTTCTTGGCCCTGGGGCCGTTCTCGGAGTATTAGGTGGTGGGCAGCTCGGCGCGATGTTCACGCGCGCGGCGCTGCAGCTTGGGTATCGCGTCGCCGTCTGGGATCCGGATCTCGATGCGCCGGCGCACCGGTTCGCTAGCCGGTCGTTCTCCGCGGCCTTTTCAGACGCTTCAGCCTACCGCGACTTCAGCCAACTCGTGTCCGCTGTGACGCTTGAATGGGAAAATGTTCCGGCCTCGCTCTGCGAGCAGTTGAGTCAGGTCTGTCCTGTCCGTCCGTCCGCCGCCGTGCTTCGAGTTATCCAAGATCGGATCGATCAAAAGCAATTTTTGCAGGCGCAGGGGCTTCCGGTTCCATCGTTTTCAGTGGTGCCGGACCCCGCGCAGCTCGCCGGCGTTGTGCAAGCCTTCGGGCGTGCCGTGATTTGCAAAACGGCGACAGCAGGGTACGACGGGAAGGGCCAGTGGGTGATTAGGCAGCCGGCTGACCTCGCGGAGGTGGAGGCGGCGTTGCGAGCAATGGGACTGGCGGGAGGACCGGCTGGCGCGCGATGGATCGTCGAGTCCATGGTGGATTATGTGCGGGAGTTATCGGTGCTGGTCGTTCGGAGTGCGACAGGAGAGCATCGCCTGTATCCGGTTGTTGAAAACCGGCATGAGGCCGGGATTCTTCGGATGTCGGTGGCTCCGGCGATGGTCTCTCCCGAGGTTGCTGCACAGGCCCAGAAGTTGGCGCTTCGCGCGGTGGAGGCGCTCGACGGCATAGGAGTATTTTGTGTCGAGCTCTTTCAGCTTCGAGGGGATGGTCTACTGATCAATGAAGTCGCGCCGCGCCCGCATAATTCCGGGCACTATACGCTGGATGCCTGCGCCGTCTCGCAATTCGAGCAGCAGGTGCGGGTGTTGTGCGGGATGCCGCTTGGAGAGGTCAGATTGTTGAGCCCTGCCGTGATGGTGAATCTGATTGGCCATGAGGTTGAACCGGTCATGAGTTCGGCGGGTTGTAGAGATCTTCTGACGATTCCTGGGGCCGAACTCCACCTCTATGGGAAACGCACGGTCAGGCCAGGCAGAAAAATGGGACACGTTACCTTCCTCGCAGAATCAGCCGATGAGGCCGCGAATCGCGCCAGCCAATTTATGAAGGTACTTGCGCGCTAAGCAAGTACGAGAAACCGGTCTCACCCGCTCCAGTTTACAACTCGCCCACCTGCTCGCGGCTGCCTCCTCAACGGGGTGTAATCGATAGAGCCTCTTGCGCGTTCCCATACAGCCGTTCGATTTTGTAAGGACCGTGGGTTCTTTCTTTGTGCTGAGTTATGGAAAGGCCGCTGAATCGCTATGCCAGCGACAGATTCTAATCTCCGAGAGGGGTACAGAAGTTGCTGCCCCCTTACGCGTGGCCTATCGGGAGGACGATCCGATGAAGACAACGGCGGCAACCGTTTCAACTTTAGCCAGCAATCGATTCCACAATCTTCTCACGCATCCCCGCTCGCGGCTGATTCTGCTGCAATGCCTGGTGAGCGTGATCCTATCCTATGAGCTGCTTTTCGGCACGGAGTCGGTCGTCAGTCGTTTGAACAGCGACGGGATGGTTGTCGGCATGTGGGCATGTGTGGGAGTGCTCGCCTTGCTCCCGAGCGCTTGGTTCGAGCTCGCCTGGATCAATGGCGCGCTCGTAGCTATCGATACAGTGCTGGTGACTGGGACAATCTATTTGTCAGGGAACGCGCGTCCCGACCTCTATGTCGCCTACTTTATTTTGATGCTGGTGGCGGCCTCGGTGCGACGCATGAACCACATGATGGGGTTGTGTCTCCTTCTGTGCATCGGATATGCCGCCTTGTTGTATGAAGGCGTTATCTACAGTGGAACCGTCGCGGTCGGCCATTGGCTTGGCGTGCCGGTGCTCTTGGTGATGGCCGTCTTTTATGGAGTGGCTCTGGAAACGGTAGCGGTTGCCCAAGAGGAAAAGTCATCGTTGTTGAAGGACGTCGATTCATTGAGGCGGACCGAAGATCAGCTGGCCGCCAGTAAAGTCCAATTGGAGGCTCGTATCGCCGGATTGAACAAGGATCTGACGCAGTCTCAGGACAAGCTGCAGCAGGGGCAGGCGGCCCGGCAAGGGTTAGAACGGCGTCTGCGCGAGGCGCAGAAGATGGAAGCCGTGGGCCGGATGGCGTCCGGGATCGCGAAGGAGTTCGGCGAGTTGTTCTCAGTGATCGGGAAGCAGACCGGTGTGTTGCTGGCCCAGTTGCCGCCCAACGATCCGCTGCGAGCGGCATCCGATGAGATCTTTAAGACCGGTGAAAAAGCTGCCGCATTGACGGCTCAACTGATTGCGCTCAATTGGGAGGATACGCAGGTTCGTCAGGCGCTGTCGGTCAAGACGGTCTTGACGGATCTGCAGAGCGCGATCCGCGGTCTTCTCCCAGCCCAGATTGATCTGGCGATCCATCAAGACGACGCTTCGATTTACGCGGAGGTCGATCGTGAGGGGCTGGAAAAGGTCTTGCTCCAATTGGTGGTCAATGCGCGGGATGCCATGCCGAGCGGCGGACGACTGACGATCCAGGCCAGCCTAGGTGGCGGGATCCACCGAGCCGTGCAGGCTCACGAGGCCGGTAAAAACCTATCTCATGGCGTGTTGGTTCAGATCAGCGATACGGGAACAGGAATGAATCTGGACACGCAGGCGAGGATGTTCGAGCCGTTTTTTTCGACGAAAGAAACTAATGTCGGACTCGGTCTGACGGCGGTGTACGGGATCGTCAAGCAAAACGGGGGAACGGTTGAAGTCGATAGCCGGCCAGGGCAAGGGACCATCGTTCGGGTCTGGTTGCCGGGCGCAGGGGCGGTCCATGCGCAGGAGGAGCAAGCACCCAAGGCGATGCTGGCCAAGGGAGACGAGACGATTCTACTGGTTGAGGAAGATGAGATCCGCCGCAAACTGGTCGGGTCGATGCTGGTCAGGCACAAGTACCGCGTCTTGGAGGCCGCTTCTTCCGTTGAAGCCGTTATGCTTACCCAGCGGCATCAAGGTGTTGTGCATTTGACGGTGAGCCCGTTGGTGCTGCCCGAGATCGGAGGGCGGGAGTTAGCTCGCCGGCTTCTCACTCATCAACCGACGATGAGAGCGCTGTTCGTGTCGAGCTATGACGATGAGGCGATGGCGCACCATCGGATCAATCGACGGTGTGTGCTTCAGCACCCCTACCGGCAAGCCAGACTGGTGGAGAAGGTCAGAGAAATGCTCGATGCCGCCTAGCGCGCCGGGGCATTAATACCGTCCGGAATGCGCTGGGGCGAAGAAGGGCACCTCCCGCTGTTTGAAGATCCCTACCAGGGCCATGCCTGCTATAAATCCTCCGATGTGCGCGAAGAAGGCAATCCCTCCGCCGTGCGATCCCAGCGACAGTCCGCCGCTGTAGAGCTGCCCCAAGAACCAGAATCCCAAGACCATGATGGCCGGCACAGAAACGGTGCCAAAGAAGGGAGGCGGGATCAGCACCAGCACGCGCGCTCTGGGATACAGCAAGAGATAGGCCCCCAGGATGGCAGAAATGGCGCCACTGGCGCCGACCATGGGAATCTGAGAGGACGGATCGGTGAGGGCATGGCTTAGCGCCGCCAGGATTCCGCAGAGGGTGTAGAAGACTGCGAACTTGAAATGGCCCATGGCATCTTCGATATTGTTGCCGAAGATCCAGAGGTAGAGCATGTTGCCGAGCAAATGCATCCAGCCGCCGTGGAGAAACATGCTCGTGAGCAGGGTCAGTGCCGCAGGAGTGGCGGCGATGTCGGTTGGAAGGGTTGCATGGCCGAAGATGGCAGCAGGGATGGCTCCATACTGAAAAGCGAACGCCTGGCCAGGCTTGTCGGGAAGCGTGAACTGGTAGGCAAATACCAACACGCAAGCCGCGATGATCGCAATCGTCACAATCGGCGGTCGCTCGGTCGGATTATCGTCGCGCAGAGGAAGCATGGAGCCCGCTAGGGCGTGCGGCGGCGATTAAGGATAGGCCGGGGCAGGTCGGGATTTGAAGGGAGCGATCCGTCGCTGGCGAGGGGCACCGAGAAACCGGCTGCGTGAGTGTGGCCGCCGCCGCCGAAAGAGGCGGCGATGCTTCCCACATCGGTGCCGTCCTCGCGGGAGCGCATGCTGAAGTAGCGGCGATTATCCCGGTCATGCCAGATCAGGCAGAAGGGGTGATCCGGCGAGAGGCGCTCTCCGATCTGGCTGGTGAGGATGACGCTCTGCACGGCCGGAACAACGGCGCCTTGAAATTTCACCATTGCGGCCTGAGCGGCGAGTTTTCCGACGAGCTCCTGTTCATACCGAAGAATCGCGCGGCCGTCCTGCTCCAGTTCAGGCTGGGTGAACCGGCTCCACCGCTGAAAATCGAACGGATAGGAGGCGATGGCGGCATTGATTTCACGGCTGCCAGGGAGCGCCCAGTTCCATAAATCTTTGTCCTGGATGTATTGCAGCAACCAAGGCGCCGGGGTTCCGTGCGCCCATTCCCATCCCAAGACGGCGCCCGACTTCTTCATGTCAAAGTAGGCGTAGGGAAGACCGGCAAGTGATTGCTCGGCGGTAATATGGTGATCGAGGATCAGCAGGGCGGTCGTCTCAGCAGCCATCGCTTCGAGAATCTGGCGGGAGTAGCTGAAATCGACGATGACGACGCGCTGATTTTTGAGGTCGGCTGGGGGAGGATTCCCGTGTTTGACGGGAATGAATCGGGCCTGAGGATACTGCTGCCAGATGGCCCAAGCCGCGCCAAATCCATCAGCGCACTCGGCATGATAGAGGACGGTGCTCGGGGGATGACTGAATTGGCGGCATGCTGGCGAATCCTTCATAGAGGTTCGTCACCATAGCATGCTCGCAGGGCTGGACTGAAGGGGTGATCGCAGGAATTTTACGCGATCGTCAGAGGCCATTCACATAGTTGATGAGCTGGCGAAGCCGTCCGGCGCTTCGACGGTTGAAGGGGAAGACCAGACGAGGGAGGTTTGCGATAGCGGGCTCGTCCAACTCTTCCTCCAGTGCCCCGCGCAGTTCAAACTGCCCTTCGGAGAGGAGGTCGCCGAATTGCGTCTGGATCTGTTCGAGGTGTTCCTTGGAGATGGGAGAGTTCAGCCGCATCGCCATCGATTTCCCGACGAATCGAATCGAGTGGTAGCGGCGGTAGAACGCCGAAATTTCGTCCACGGCCGCTTCTGCCGAGTTGACGATCTTGAAGAGGCTGAGGTCTTCTTCGTTGATCAACCGCCGTTTCAGGAGTTGCTTCACAATGAAAGCAGACCAATCGTCCCAGTAATCGCATCCAGGGGCTTGAATGCAAACAATCGGTTGCGGGTCGCTCTTGCCGGTTTGCGCCAGCGTCAGGATTTCAAATCCTTCGTCGTGCGTTCCAAAGCCGCCGGGGAATAGCACGATCGCGTTGGCTTCTTTCTGGAACATCAGTTTGCGGGTGAAAAAGTATTTAAAGGTGATCAGCTTGGGGTCGTTGGCGATTGTGGCGTTCGCGCCTTGCTCGAACGGAAGCATGATATTGACGCCGAAACTGTTCTCGCGCCCGGCTCCTTCCTGCGAGGCTCGCATGATGCCGTCGGCGCCGCCGGTGATCACCATGTAGCCGGCTTTCACCACTTGTTCCGCAAAGCGATGGGCCAGCTGATAATTGGGGTCATCGGAGGGTGTGCGCGCAGAGCCGAAGATGCTGACCTTCCGCCGATCATGATACCGGTTAAAGACGGTAAAGGCGTGGCGCAGTTCTTTGATTGCGCGGTTAATAATCTTCAGGTCTAAGAGGTCGAGATGCGAATCGTGAAACTTCAACACCCCAGTCAATAGTTCCTTCATCAGGGTGGCATGAAGATCGTCTTCAGGACTATCCAAGAGTCCGCGAATCTGGGTCAAGACTTCGTCGTTGGAAAGGATCGTGCGTGGGCGGCTTTGCGCGGATTTCATAGGGGAGTCCATAGAGATCTAGTGTGTATGATGGTGAGCCGTGAGAATGGGAAAATTCTACCAGGCACGGTTCTTATGGTCAAAGAAGATCGCGAGTTACGCGACGGCTAGGCTAGATCGGTCGATTTGGGCGAGTTCTGAAGGACCCAGGCTTTGATGCGGGACTGATCGGCTGGCGAGAGTCCGGTGAATTGGATGTCGACACTCGGATTTTCCACCGTTCCGGTTTTCCCGGACTCGTAGAGTGGGTCATAATCCTCGAGAACCGTTCCGGTCACGGTCAGGGGAGCCGCCAGTTCTGGAAGGGAGAAATTCAAAAAGACTCGTGTGCCGGGCGGCAAAACAGCCGGGGTCTGAACCATCGCGCCGACATGACTGAGTTGCACGATGACAGCCTGGTGTTGGGCTTCGGGCGCGCCGGTGCCCATGACGCCGATGGTGGCCGGGACGCGCGTGTGGCAGCGTTTAGGGGATAAAACGAGGTCGCGAGCGGTCAATACTCCGACCGGTTGTTCCTGTTTTGTGACGATCAGAATGGGAGCACCCGATGACATCATCAAGGACGTGGCCTCATCCGCCGCGCGGTCGTGTTCAATGAAGTGCACGGGCCGAGACATGATCGCTCGAACTTCGATATCATCCGGTGCAAGGCCCAGGGCGACCACTTTCTTCACGATATCGGACGGTGTCATCAAGCCAAAGTGCAGGTCGGTGTCTTTCACCAGGAGGCACGGCATCTGCTCACGCTCCAGAAGGGAGGCCGCTTCGGTGACGGTGACATCACCGGGAATTTGAACGACGCCTGGAGTCATCATGTGTGCAACCACTGTGAGTTTGGGGTTCGGTGTCTTTGGTTGTTGATGGTTTTGGTTTATCATCGCATCGCCAGAGTGTGTACGGTGACGGGCGCATGCCCTGGCGGCAGCGGTGTATGGCAAGTATAGCAGACGGATTCCGGCCACTGTGGATCCGTCAAAGCCTTGTCACTCAAGGGTTTGTCGGAATACACTGGGCCCAGTTGTTGCCAGGATGAGAGGGCGGGTGGATGACTCTGTCGCGTGCGATGGACCATGATTTTCTGGACCGAGTGGCTCGGATCCCGGTTCAAGGGCTTGGGCTGTCGGTCGATGTCTATTCGCCCGACCTTCTCAGCTTGCTCGCCGACCTCACGCGCCGTCAAGCCTTTCCGATGTACTTGGAAGTATTTCATGCGACTTCCAGTGCGCTGGCCGCCGTTCGCCGCCAGACCGATCTGTCACTGCCGTACCATGGTGAGGGCCTGTGGGTGACGCAGCCGGGGGCCGAGACTGATCCCTTGTTTCAAGAAGAAGCTCGCGCACTGGCATCGCACCTGGCGTTACTTCGAAGTGCCTGGTCGAATCATGAATGTGCGACGAAACATATTGCAGGCTATTCATTCGGGACCTATTTGCCCCCGCTGTATACCGCCGCGAGTGCGGACATCGTGGCTCAAAATATTCGCGCGGTGCAGGCGATCTTCGATCAATGCGTGTCGCTGCCAGGAGGGAACTCTCCGCTGTTTCTGCTGGAAATGCCGCCGCTGACGTATTTTGTCGCGGGGAGCCTTTCGATTCCTGCCTACTTCCGTCGTGTGACCGACCAAACAGCCTGCGGGCTGGTGCTGGATGTCGGGCATCTATGGACCGTCTATCGCTATTCCGGAGTCTGGCGGACGCAGCCTATTTTACAATTCCTCGATGATTTTCTGCAGGAGTTTCCGGTCGAGCGGGTGGTGGAAATTCATGTGGCAGGCCTCGCCGTTCATGAGTCGTTGAAAGGTGAGGTGGCGGCGTTGGCGCATGGCGGAGAGAATTGTTTGCCGCGGTGGACAGACGCCCATGCTGCGCCGATTCCTTCCGTGCTGTTCGAGATGCTGGATCGCATTCTTCGATGCGGCCGGTTGCAGCAATTACGCGGGATGGCGCTTGAGGTCGATACGAAGGCGCCGGATCTGATTGCCGATGAGTTGGCGGTTTTTCTGGAACGATACCAATGCGTATTCGATGTGGATGTATCGAGAAGCACGGCTGTTGATGCAATCGCGCCTCTGTCAGTCAATTTGCGCTATCCAGCAGAAGACAACGCTCTGGCGAAATCGCAGGCTCTGGCCGAGGCCTATGACAGGTATGCGCGGGTTGTGTCAGGCGGGGCCGAGCCCTCCGGGCCTGATTGGACGGCGGCGATGGCCTGTTGCGATGATCTTGAGTGGTATCGAACGGAATATCTTCCCTACGAAATCCTGCACTGGGGCGGCGATATTGAAGCCATGTTTCCTGAAACCTGTCGAGCGTTGGAGTCGCAGCGCCTTGCGCTTGATCGGTTTGTGTCCTTTTGGTTTTGCCGGCCTCACCCGGTGACGCGGTCATACGATTTTTTCGACGTGAAAATCGACCGGTTCGTGGAATTTGTCAGTGACGTGGCGGTGGATCTCACCCCGCTGGCGCAACGGGAAGCGGCTGAATTGCGTCAAGCCTACCAGGCGGCCAATGCAGGGCCTTTACAGATAGCGAGCACAGGCCGATGAGTTTCTGGTCAACCTTGCCGCGCCCGATCATGGGTTTGTCCCCGATGGATGGGGTGACAGACGCGACGTTTCGCCGGGTCATTGCGCAGCACGGTCGGCCCGACGTGACCTTTACCGAATTCACGCATGTGCATGATGTGTGTCGAGGGCCGGAGTTCTTGCTGAACACGCTGGTCTATAGTGAATTGGAGCGGCCGGTTGTTGCGCAACTGTATGGCAAGGACCCGGCGCTGTTCTATCAGGCCACACATGCTGCCTGCGAGTTGGGATTTGACGGCATCGACATCAATATGGGTTGTCCGTCTAAGAGCGTGGCTTCATCCGGTTCCGGTGCTGGGTTGATCAAGACTCCCGAGGTTGCCCATGCGATCATTCAGGCCACTAACCGTGCCATTCACGATTGGGCGAATGGGCAGACGCTGGAGCAGGTCGGGTTTAAGCCATCCAGAATTGCGGCGATTCAGTCGATGAATGTTGGGCGCCAGGGAGCGGCGCCGGTGCCGCGTCGGATCTTGCCGCTGTCGGTAAAAACCCGGCTTGGCTACGATTCCGTGATTGTGGAGGACTGGGTCCTGCATCTGGCCCAGGAGAAACCAGCCGCGATTACGCTGCACGGGCGCACGCTCAAGCAAATGTATCGCGGCGAGGCGGATTGGTCGGCGATTGCCAGGGCTGTCCAGCTAGTCAAAGAGACCGGAGTGTTGCTGTTAGGAAATGGCGATGTTCAAAGTCTTAATGAGGTGGTGGCCCGCGTACAATCCACACAGGTGGACGGCGTGTTAGTTGGGCGGGCTGTGCTGGGGGCGCCGTGGTTTTTTCACGCCAAAGAGCAGGCCCGTGAATTGGCCAGGATGGATGCTGCAGGCAACGGTATCGAAGCCTTCCCGGTGGACCTCGATGCGCGGTTCGCGGTGATGCTCGACCATGCGCGGCAGTTCCAGGCAATCTGCAACCAGGGGCAATTCCATCGCATGCGGAAGCATCTGGGCTGGTATTGCAAAGGCTTTCCTCACGCAGCAGCCTTGCGTGGCCAGATGTTCCGGGTGTCATCGGTAGAAGACGTAGAGTCCATGATTGCCCGCTATCATGCCGATCAGATTGTCGATGGCCCGGCGGCAGGGGAGGCATCCGATGACGATTTATCCGACCAGGCTGCGACGCTTGTGTCGAGATGCAGTTGATTCTCGCATCGACGTCTCCCCGCCGTCGCGAGCTGCTGGCATTGCTGGGTATTCCATTTGAGATTGTCGCCCCGGAATTTGAAGAGCTGCCACAGCCAGGAATTCCACCAACGCAACAGGTCGAGCGTTTTGCGCGTGAGAAGGCGCGGTCCATCGCGGTCACACGACCGGACGCGCTGGTGCTGGGTAGCGACACGGTGATCGAGCATGACGGACACATGTTGGGCAAGCCGGTGGATCTGGCTGATGCGCGGGCGATGCTGGCCGAATTGGCAGGGCGACCGCATTTCGTGCATACGGCCGTGGCCCTGTGCCGTCAGTTCCCTCAGCACGAAGCGGTGACGCTGGTGACTGCCACTGTGAGGATGAAGGCCTATGACGCGATTGCCATCGACCGGTATCTGGCCACCCATGAGCCGATGGGGAAGGCCGGAGCCTACTCCATTCAAGGGCTAGGCGGTGAGCTTATCGAGTCGATCAGCGGCGATTTTCTTGGCATTGTCGGGTTGCCGTTACGCGCAGTGGCGGCGTTGCTGGCTGGCGCAGGCGTTTGCGGTCCTGTCGATGTCAATGCGCTCTATCGGGATAAATCCTATCAGAATTGGTCGCGGTTTGTGAATGATTGAAATGACCTCGCGCATTCCCCTACAATGCGCCATTCTTTGCTTGGCTTTATCTTGAGGGAGGCGGTTATGCGGAGCAGAACCTGTCGGCGTCAAAGAATGATGATGGCGTTGTCGAGTCTGTTGGGCGTTCTGGTTCTGGCCGGACCGCAGGTTGCGGCGGCGATTGACGTGAAGCTGTCTGCGGACGATGCGCAGAAGGCTCTCGAAGCTGGCCGGACTCCGATGGACAAAGCCAATTCTCCTGAAGACGTCAAGAAGGTCCTGCAGCAGGCCTCTCTGGCCACGCGGGTAGGGTCGGATCCTGAGAAAGATCCTTGTGGTGCCAGCGCCATCCTTCGCACTAAGCGATTTCGACTCGAAGCGTTTGGCCGCCAGGAAGCGGCGGAGTCTAAGAAACAGAAGAAAGACATCCGCATGCCTGACGAGTTCATCAAGAAGGTCGTCGATATGCCGAACATGGAAGTGGAAGTGCAACTGTGCGGCGACGACGAATATTTTGCCGAAGGGGCGCAAGTTGCATTTCAGCAGGGGAATAAGAACATCAAGCCGGTCGATGTGAGTCCTGCGGAAAAAGGCCGCAAGAATGATGGCCAGGGTGCTCCCTTCCGGTCGCGGTTCACGGCGCGTTTCGCGTACGATAGCTTCGACCCCAGCGCCAAAACCAAAGTAGTGGTGTTTTTCCCTGACGGAAAGACCAGCGAGTTCGATGCCGATTTTTCCAAAGTCCGGTAGGGATACAGCCTTACCCTAGGGCGCGCTGAAAGCCAGAAGTCGTGAAAGTGTCAGAGGGCAAACCTCAAGCGGTTCTCCGCTTTCCTGAATTACACGCCACCATTTTCTAGAATTCTCATTAGCTCATTGCACATCTGTTATGCCGGGCCTGCGTATGTCGGCGCCGTTGGTGCTCTATACAGGACTGCTGTCGGATAAGCGGAGGCGCGAGGCTCATCAGTGCGTTTCGGCGAAGTCTTCTATGAGGCAGAGATTGGGGGATTGACAGGAGTTCGACGCGGCGTGTATTGATACTAATTATCAAATTCATAAATAGCCAGATGCCATCTGTTCCTTAGGCGTCTGGCGAGAGGCCAGAGTACTTCGAGTCCAGAGCCCATGGTCGCCGCAGGCGGCCATGGGCTTTTTATTTCTATGGGATTCAACGTGAACAGAGCAGTGCAACAGGCTCAGACCGTTCTTTCGCGGGAAGGAAACAGGGGGAGGCGGAGAGATGGCGCGTGGGTTCCCTGGCATGGGGCTCGCCAGCCTGCTCCCTCGGGCGAACCGCCAGGGCAGAGCCCGGTGACTGCTGGTTCCCTCAGCTGGCGAGCCTATCTTAATCGTCCGTTGCCGCTAGCCGCACGCGAGAGGTTTGAAATCGAGGAGGCGTCACTCCTGGGGTGGAGTGTATCGGCGTTTGTCCACGGCTCTATTTTGGTCATAGCGGTTGCCTTGAATTTTCATGCTGGACAGGCTCCCGCCATTCCGAAAAAAGAACTGTTTCGATGGGATGTTTCACTGATGACCGCGCCCAAGGCCGAACCGATTGTCGCGGAGGGTGTCAGCCGGCAAGCGGCGATGGCGGCGAACGAGTCAGATTTTCAGCCTGCCGTCGATGACCAGCAAGTCGAGCCTGTCTCACAATATGCCGATCATCCTGAAGAGTCGCTGCGGTCGGATGCGGCCGTCGGCGAAGTCGCCGCTCAGACGAACACCCGGCATGCCTCCTCCATGTCAGGGCATTCGATCGCGGCGGCGGACAATGCGGCACAGGCCGCACCGTCTGCTGTGGCGAGTCCTGCCACCTCTCCTCTGCCTCCTCCTGAAATAGAACGTCTGCATGATTCGAGCAGTCTTCAAGTTAGCGCGCAGCCGGAGAATCCAGAGGTGCTTCAGCGTCCGCAAGCGATTTCCCGGCCAGTGGTGACCAGGGCGGCGTTTCCAGACTACACCTGGCTCATGGATACGCTGCGAACGAAACTGGAACAGGTAAAGGTCTATCCATCGTCGGCAAAGGCCAGTCATTCCCAGGGGCGAGTGGTCGTTCGGGTCAGTATTCTGAGCGATGGCCATATCCTCGACTCTGAGGTCGAGGAAAGTTCCGGACATCCTATATTGGATCAAGCCGCGTTGGATGCGTTGCAGGCAGCCTCCCCGCTGACGCTCGCGCATCGGCTGGAGGGGGAGTCCGTGGTCATGCTGGTTCCGCTCAATTATCAACTTGAGCAATGACGATGCAGGACCAACGGCTGGCACTTGAAACCTCGCTCTTTCAGCAGTATTACGGCGAACTGCTTCGTTTTCTGACCGCCAAGCTGGGCTGTCGAGAGCAGGCCGCCGATGTCGTGCAGGAGACGTTTCTCCGTGTGCGCGGCGTGCAGGATCTGACCGGCGTCGCCCAGCCAAGGGCCTTTCTCTATAAAACGGCGCTGAATCTGACGGTCGATCTGTTTCGCCGGCAGCGCGTGCGGGCCGAGCGGAGCATGGACCTGGCCGAGGATCTTCCGTCCATGGTTCCTCGTCAAGACGATGCGCTGGAAGCGCGAGAGCGAATGCAGCTTCTCTACGACGCGATTGCGGAGCTTCCTCCCAAATGCCGGCAGGTGTTTCTTCTTCACAAGTTCATGGATCTGTCTCATGCGGAGATTGCCGGCCGTCTGGGCATCTCCAAGAACATGGTGGAGAAGCATGTCATGAAGGCACTCGCATATTGCCGGCAACGGGTAGGTCTGTAGGAGAGGGGCGACTGGTCTGACGGGGCCGGTGTCGTGCGTGTCACGCCAACATCGGCGCAGGAGGTCAGGTTCTCTGATCCTGTCGCGTCTTATGGAGAGGACATCGGTGTGAATGGGCTCCAAGCGCAGGCGGGCGAATGAACCGTGTGGCAGAAGGGGATGTGACGTCGCGCGGCGGCGGATTGGCAGCAGATCAGGCGCTGCACTGGTTTGTGCGGCTTCGGTCAGGCGCCGCCTCCTCCGCTGAGCGCCAGAGTTTTGACCTGTGGTTTCATGGCGATCGCAGGCATCGAGAGGAATTTGAGCAGTGCGTCAGGCTGTGGGGCGAACTGGATGCGGCCAAGCCGCTCTTGCGCGAGGAACTGGAGAACGTCGCGGATGACTGGGAGCGGGCGGGCCGTTTTTCTGTGAGAGGCCGTGGATGGGGCATTGGGTGGGGATGGCGCAGGGCCTGCTTCTCGGCTGTCTTGGGAACGTTTCTGGCGACGCTGATTATTGGAGGATGGTGGTTTGGAGCTGGAGTTGAGATGGTGGAGTATCAGACAGCCAAGGGTGAGCGCCGGACCGTCTTTCTTCCTGACGGGTCAACCGTCACCATGAATACGGACACAGCGGTAGCCGTGGAATTCACCCCCGCTCGGAGAGCGGTCATCGTTCGCGAGGGGGAAGCGCTGGTGGCGGTTGCGCATGGCGACAAACGGCGGTTTGACGTCCTGTCCGGAGGCCGAGTCATTCGGGATATCGGCACGCAGTTTGTCGTCCGCCGCCAAGATCGGAGCGTGAGAGTGACGGTCGTTGAAGGCGCGGTTGAGGTGCAGCGGTTTGAAGAAGGGGCGCTGGATCAGTCATGGCAAGTGCTGATGGCTGGCCAGCAACTGTCGTACGGGCCGCAAGGACCGCTGTCTCAGATCAGTCCTGCCTCTCCGGCCGTGGCCACGGCCTGGATTGACGGGAAGATCGTCTTCGAGGACCGCCTTCTGTCGGATGTGCTGCAAGAAGTGGGGCGGTATCACGCGGGAGAGATTCGGATTCTCGATCCACACGTCGCCTCGCTGAAGGTGAGTGGAACGTTCAGCGTACGGGATCGCGAGGGCTTCCTGGCGGCGCTGGAACGCGCGCTGCCCGTCGCCGCATCCCGAGTGACCGCGGAGCTGGTCGTCCTGGAAGCGCGCACGAATGTTTTGCCGGAGAGGTGAGGGTTTCTCGACCTGATTCGTCTACGAGAGTAGGCGGCGCCAGATCGGCAGGGCTTTTGTTGTCGTGACATGAGGGGGAATATTTGTGGATGCGCTCACACCTATCGTGGATTTCGGGATTATCGGACTGTTGATGGCGTTGAGTCTGTGGGCGGTCGCGGTCGCGGTCGAACGCTGGCTGTACTATCGGCGCGTGACGCCGGCTCAATTTAACGACATTCAAACGATGGAGATGGCACTGACGAAGCGGTTGGTCGTCATCGGGACGGTGGCGGCGAATGCGCCCTACATCGGACTGTTGGGGACCGTGATGGGCATTATGTTGACGTTTCACACGATGGGCACGTCCGGCACGATGGCGGTTGGGGCGATCATGGTGGGGCTCAGCCTGGCGCTCAAAGCCACCGCAGTAGGATTATTGGTGGCGATTCCCTGCGTCGTTCTGAATAACGTGTTGCGGCGCCGAGTGTCGGAGTTGCTCACGTTGTACAAGGTGCAGCATGGATCGTGAGCTGAATCAGATCAATGTCATTCCGCTGGTCGATGTGATGCTGGTGTTGCTGGTGATCGTCTTGACGACCGCCACCTTCATTTCTACTGGGCAAGTGCCAGTGGAACTGGCGAAGGCGAAATCGGCGAGCGAGCACAAGGATGTCCCTCTCGTCATCACGCTGACGGCGGACGGGCATCTGTTTTTGAACGATCGGCCGGTCGTGGCGGATGGGTTGACCGCGAGTCTCACCGCGCATCCGCGGGAATCGCTGGTGGTGGTGCGGGCTGACCGGGTCACTATTTTGGAACGGTTTGTCGGGGTGGTGGACGAAGTGCGCGGGCTGGGTTTCCGCCAGGTGAGTCTTGAGGTGGTGCGGTCATGACGGCGGTTGAATTCGACCGGTTATCCGGCGGCACTGGACCTGCGCACGCGCATGGGTGGCTGGTGTCCATGTGTTGTCATCTGCTGGGCGTCGGCTGTGCCGTGCTCTTGATGGCGGAAATCGAGAAGCCGGTTTTGCCGACCCCGTTTCAATGGGAGGTGGCCGTGGTTGAGGCCCCACCTTCCGCTATCCCGCCACCGGTAGAGCCGGCCAGAGCTCCTTCTGAGCCTCATCCGGTCAAGCGAGTGATGGAGACTCAGCCGCCGGTCGCACCTCCAGTGCCGGTTCAGCAAGCGGTTCGTGACGTCTCCAGGGCGGTTGAAGCCGTCGAGCCGGTTCAAGAGGCGGTTCGCGAAATTTCCCGGACCGTTGAAACTGTCGAGCCTGTCTTGCAGGCGGTTTCCGAGGTTGCGACTCAGGCAGAGGCCTCAATCGAACGCCCGATGACTCAGAGTGTCCAATCGCAGGTTGTTGCCGCCAGTCAGCAGGCGGTCGTCGAGCAGAGCGTTTCGCAAATGGCCGTTACCGCGCAGGTGGCGCGGGCTCAGCCGGCAGACATGCCGACTCCGATCGAGGCCGTGCCTCACGCCGTGGACCGTGAATCGACGCTTGTCGAAACGGCTTCTCCGGCAATCGAACATCGAGCGGTGCAACAACGCCTAGTTCGGCACCGGGACATTCGTGCCGACTATGGGTGGCTCAGCGATGCGCTGTGGCGCCGGATCGAAGAGCTGAAACGGTATCCGGCGCAGGCAAAAATCAATCACTGGGAAGGCAAAGTCGTGGTGGAGGCCGTGATTCGTGCCGACGGCGAGGTCATCGGGCTCAGTATTGCGGAGAGCTCGGGCCGCGCGCTGTTGGATCAAGAAGCCCTGGCGGTGATGAAAAAGGCGTCTCCGCTGGCGCTCAAGCATCCGTTGGGAGCGCCGCGAGTCACGATTTTGGTGCCGATCAGTTATCGATTGGATGGGTAATGACAACCAGCATGACAATAAGAAGGAGAAGGCTTATGAATCGCCAGACGATCGCATGGGTGAATGGGCAACGGTTTCACATGGTGTGCGGCGTGATGCTGCTCTGTCTGATGGGCAGCCCTGCCTGGGCGGATGGCAAAACAGAGAAGGCCTTCCAGGTTGTCGCCACCGATACCAAAGGCGTGGAAACGGACGTCAAGAATGTCATTTTTTATTGGGAAGAGAAAATCAGCGAAACGGCCTTTGTCCCGCATGAATTGAGGGAAGTTCCGGTCAAGCGCGGGACCGCGACCGTCAAGATCAAGTTCGATGGCATCAAGCAGATCGATCTCAAACCGTCAGGAAGCAGCGCGCCCCCGAACGTCACCATCACGCTCAACGATGGCAAGACGGGAGAGTTCGTGCTCGCCATCGCCGGCAGCTTCAAGGGTCAGTCCGATTTCGGAGAAGTCGAATTGCCGGCGGCTGAAATCAAAAAGCTGACGTTCAAGTAACGCCTGTTCGCGAGTCCGCTAGGACTGTTCCCCTCAGGTATTCTTTCGCTCGCGCGGCGAGCGCGCCGCTGAGCGGAGGAAGGATGTTGGCATGTCTTGTTCGAGTTTCCCGCCATGCGCTGCCAGGTGCAGATCGCACGTCAGGTTTGTGCCCGCCCATGCGTCTTATAGCCCGTGGACAGAGAGCGATGGACGGGTGTTCTGGAATGCAGGCTGCGGGTCGCACCGCAGCCTGTTGGTGGGGCTGTGAACGAATCCTCTGGGTCGGCGCCACGGTCGACGGATGTGCGTTGTCACTGCGGGAAATTGATCGCCCGCTGGGAGCAGGGCAGTCTCGTCATCAAGTGTGCGCGGTGCGGACGGTTCGTCACCATTCACCATTCGGCTATCCGCGGCACGCCGCCGGCCGATCTGACCTCTAGATATCCCCGGTAAGTATCGTCCACCACATCAGCCGCCCCCATACACGAGGCCAACGGAACATGCGTCCAGAGCCCATCGCTGCGGTCGCAGCGATGGGCTCTGCTGTGCCGTGGTGAACCCGTATGCCTACATGTTGGAAAGGACGCGTCATGATGAGAGGGCAGGTAATCGGAATATGGATAGGAGTGCGGATCGGAACATGGCTAGGGCGGTGCATGGTTGTGGCTCTGCTGGCGATAGGCCTGGCCCTGCCATCATTCGCGCAAAATAATGAGGTCTCGCTGAACATTCCTCCGCAAGACCTGTCGACAGCGCTAGCGGCGCTGGCTGAGCAGGCGAACGTGCAAGTGCTCTACGCGGCGGAGCTTGCCGGAAATCGTCTGACCAAGGGCGTGGCCGGTACGATGTCGCCGGAGGAAGGCCTTCGGCAGATGTTGGAGGGGACAGGATTGCAGTACACCTTTACGGGTGGCAGGACGGTCACGCTTCAGACGGCGCCAGCCCCAGCGGTGCATGCGGCTCCGGCGGAGTCTAATGGGGTCTCGGACTCTCCCGCGAAACAGAAGCCCATCAAGGTGCCGGAGATTGTTGTGAAAGAGGTGCGGGAGCGGGACGATGCGAAAACCTATATGGCTGACGAGGCTAGCACTGCGACGAGGACGGATACGCCGGTCAAGGACGTGCCGCAGTCGATTCAGGTCATCACCCGCAAGGTCATCGAAGAGCAACGCACGTTTCGACTGCAACATACGCTGGAAAATGTCTCGGGGATCAACGCAACGGACTCCGGTTCGTCGCTCTACGACAATCTCATCATCCGGGGATTTTCGGCGACCAGCCGCAGCTATTATCGGAATGGGCTACTGGACCCCTTCGCGCAGTTCATGCCGGCGGACACGTACAATGTGCGCCGTCTGGAAGTCCTGAAGGGCCCGGCGGCGGTCCTGTACGGCCAGGGAGATCCCGGCGGCATCATCAATGTGGTGACCAATAAGCCCTTGGCGGATGCGGCGTACTCAGCAAGTACGACCATCGGCAATTTTAATTTCTACCGTTCAGAACTGGACGCGACCGGGCCATTGAACCCAAGCAAGACGGTGCTGTATCGCCTGAATGTGGCTGGGCAACGGGCGAACAGTTTCATCGATTTTGCCAATCGAGATCTGGCGGCGATTGCGCCGAGTGTAACCTGGCTGCTGGGCTCGCGGACGACGTTGACGGTCGATGCCGATTATATGCGCCGCTGGAGCAACGATCCCTACGGCCTGCCGGCTCAAGGGACGGTCTTGGGCAATAGCAACGGCAACATCCCGAGAAACCGCTCGGTCACCTTGGGAGAGTTCGGCAGCTTTAACCGCACGTCCTACCGGATCGGCTACGATCTTACGCATCAATTCAACGACAAATGGTCGATCCGAAACGCCTATCGGCATTCGCTGGTCGAGGACGATCGCAACAATCTCTATACGGCTCCGGATTCGCTGGATCTCGACCAACGCACTTTGAATCGGACTCAGGTCTTGCAGCCTGGCGTCGCCCGGTACCATGCGCATTCAAGGGTCACGAATGTGGTCGGGCATGTTCGGGTGCTCGATATGGACCATACGCTGCTGGCGGGTATCGAACTGCGCCAGGAAAAAACCGACCAGTTTGTGTTCTCTGGAGATTCGGCGCCGACGCTCGATTTATTCGCGCCGAACTATTCCCTTGTCCCGGTGCCAGCCCTCGGGACGATCTTTCAGGGGAGCTTTCAAGGCGACAATAAAACAGCGGCCGCCTATGTGCAGGACCAGATTGCGCTGCTGCCGAACCTCAAGTTCATGGGCGGTGTGCGGTTCGACTACGTGCATCAATCGACGCAATCCGCGACGGCCAGCGATGCATCGGACAATCATGCCGTCAGCCCGCGGCTAGGATTAGTGTATCAACCGGTCGAACCGCTGTCGCTCTACACCTCCTGGACGAAAGGGTTCCAGCCCAATTCACCGTCGTCCTTCAATCCAAACGGCAGTTTGTTCAAACCCGAGCGCTCGACGCAATATGAAGTGGGTGCGAAGGCCTTCATGCTGGACCGTCGCATATCCGCCACCCTGGCCTGGTTTCATCTGACGCGGGAGAATCTGCTGACGCCCAGCGCGGATCCGGCGCTGTCAGCGATCGGCTATTCGGTGCAGACAGGGGAACAGCGCAGCCAGGGCATCGAGTTGGATGTGACTGCGCAAGTTACCCCCGGCTGGAACGTCATCGCCGGCTACGCCTATACCGATGCCGAGGTGACAAAGGACAACGATGCGACATTGCTCCACAAGCGCCTGGCGAATGTGCCGTACAACAAGTTCACGCTGTGGTCTACGTATCACGTGCAGGAGGGGATGCTGAAGGGATTCGGGTTGGGCGGAGGCCTCTTTGCCTACGGCAGCCGGAATGCCTCAATATTCGGAGATCCGATTGAAATGCCGAGCTATATCAGAGCCGATGCGGCGTTGTACTACAACCATGAGCTGCAAACCGGCAACTGGCTGGGCGCGAAGGCCGTGAGCGTGGCGTTCAATGTGCGCAATCTTCTCGATCAGCGGTATGTGGCCACGTCGTACAACGGGTCGTCGTTCTTTTTCTATGGGGAACCGCTCACGGTGCTGGGCACGGTTGGGTTGAAATTCTGATGATGCGCGGTTGTGCATGGCGTCGAGGGGATCGTCTTGCTATGAGCGGCCGTCTCGACGTTGTTCGTTGTCACATGGAGGCGTTCGCATGAGCATCGTGCTGGTCATGCTCGGACTGCTGCTGGCCGCCTGCGCCGAAGGCCGGTGGGAGCAAGCGGGAAAATCAGAGGCGCACACGCAAGCGGATTGGGATACTTGCAAGCGAGAGGTGTTGTCTGGGCAGGAACATGCGAAAGAGACGCTGGCTGGCGGGATTAATTTGAGCGGGTGCATGCAGTCGAAGGGATATCACTATGACGACGAACAACTCCCACGTTCTCCCAGCGTGGATGCCCCAGCAGTCCACTGAGATTTCACACGAGGCGCATTCTGGAATGCGAGTGCGTCTGTCTGATCGGGCCTGGGCGCTGTGAGGGCGTTCAAGCTGTGGTGCCTCGTCCATAAGTGGACGAGCCTGCTCTGTACGCTGTTCCTACTGCTGCTCTGCCTGAGCGGTCTGCCGCTAATTTTTGGAGAGGAAATCGCCCATTGGTTGGAGGCATCGGTGACGCCGCCCGAGATGGCTGACGCAACGGTGAAAGCAGATCTCGATGCGCTGGCGGCCGACGCCCGCGCGCGCCGGCCGAAGGATGCGATTCAAGCCTTTGCGCGAGATGAAAATGCCCAGGCCTGGTTTGTCTCAATGGGAGAGACGGCCGATGCCACGGAGAGTTCAGCGCTCTTTATGTATGACAGCCGGACCGGCGCGCTGCTGCAAGATCTTCCGCTCCGCGAAGGGTTTCTGCACGTCATGTTCATGCTGCACGTGGAACTGTTTGCTGGCTTGCCGGGCACGTTATTTCTGGGCGGCATGGGCCTGCTCTTTCTCGCATCGATCGTGTCGGGCGTCGTGGTCTATGGGCCGTTTATGCGCAAGCTTCCCTTCGGGGCTGTTCGGCATGCCGGGAGCCCGCGCCTGGCGTGGCTGGACCTGCATAATCTTCTAGGCATCGTCACTCTGGTCTGGGCGCTCGTTGTCGGCGGCACCGGCGTTATTAATACGCTGGCCCGCCCGCTGTTTGCCTACTGGCAGCAGACAGAATTGGCCGAGATGACCGCGCCTTGGCAAGGCAAGCCGGCGCCGGTGTCGTTCAGTTCCATCGATCGTGCGGTGGCGGCGGCGGAGGCACTGGATATTCAGAAAGAGGCGGCCTTTGTGGAGTTTCCCGGGACTCCTTCCGCGGGGCCGCATCACTACGCAGTCTTTCTCCGGGGGCGGACGCCGTTCACGGCGCGGCTGCTGGAACCTGTCCTGATCGATGCGGAGACTGGCGCCGTGGCTGCGACACGGGCGATGCCCTGGTACATGACGGTGTTGTTGGTATCGCAGCCGCTGCACTTTGGAGATTACGGAGGACAGCCGCTGAAAGCTCTGTGGGCGCTGCTCGATATCGTCACCATTGTGGTCCTGCTTAGCGGTTTGTATCTCTGGTGGAACAAAGGGCATCGGGCGGATGAGGCCCTCTTGGTCGAGGCCGGCCGAGAACATGAACGCGCGCGCTCTGCGGAAGCAGGAGCGGTGCGTCGATGAAGCGAGTTCTCTCGGCCCGCCAGATTTGGGCGATGCCTGTGGCGGTGGCGGGTAGCAGTATTATCGGACTCGTTTCGGCGCTGCTGGGCGATGGCGCATGGGATGCGCTCTCCTGGGGCACTCTCAGTCTGCCGATTCTTCTCAGTGCGTGGCATCTCTGGCGCGCGCAAACTTCCGGCTAGACTTTGGCGGCATCGCGCGCGTACAATTCACTTCTGAGACCGTTTCTCAATATCATAAAATTCTGAGGCCAGAGTCCTTGCGGACAGAGCCCACGGCATCTTGCGATGCGCGTGGGCTTTTTTTGTGGCCGAAAGACCGGCGCACGATCTGCAAACCGTCGCATGGAGTGTTCGCCGGTAGCTGGTGTGTCTATGCTTCTCACGTCTGTTCAGATTGAAGATCTGTTTCACCGGTATCGCGACGAGCTTACGCGGCGCCTCGCCGCGATGGTGAAGTCGCACGAAACGGCGGCGGATCTCATGCAGGAGGCCTATCTCAGACTGCTGGGCCTGGTGAACACGCGAGCCGTCGAGCATCCCCGTGCCTTGCTGCATCGCATTGCCACCAATCTGGCGATCGATCACTTGCGAAGAGATAGACACTGCCCCCAGATTGCCGATTCATTGGACGGGATGATTGAAGTGTCTTGCGGCACGCCGTCGCCGGAGCGGGCCGCCATGGGAAAGGAGCGGCTTGGGATATTTCTGAAGGGAATTGATGCCTTGCCTCCGCGTACCAGAGAGGCGTTTCTGCTCTACCGTGTCTATGGGTATTCCTACCGGGAAATTTCCATCCGCATGAATATTTCTGAAAGCGGAGTGGAAAAGCTGCTGATGCGCGCGCTCCATCAGGCCAGTGCGATTCTCGATGCGCTGAACGCCGATGAGTGAGGAGATTGGTCCCTGTATCCGTCTCAAGGTATACTGGGCTCCTCATTTCAGAATCGGGGTGCGATGGTGCGGTTTTCAGACGAGCAGCGGCGCGTAACCCCGAACGACCGCGAGGCCGGCATCCGCCACGAGGCGATTGCCTGGGTCGTGCGATTGCACAATAGCCGGATTCAACCGGAAGATCAGCGGACATTCGAGGCCTGGCGCGCGCAAAGTGCCGACCATGCACGGATGTTTGACGCGCTCTCCGGCGTATGGAACGATCCGGAGTGGCAGGCGGCGGCGGTTCGATCGGCTGAGCGCTCTCCGTTACAGCGTGGCCATGGCTTAAGCGGGGCTGTCCGCCGATGGCCGAGGGTGGTGGCCGGTATCGCCGTCTGTGTCGCTGTCCTGGCGATCGCGGTGTTTCATGCCGACCTTATGGTGCGGTTCCAATCCGACTATCGGACGGGGACCGGCGAGCGGCAGACCATTCAATTACCCGACCGTTCGACGGTGACGCTCAATACACAATCGGCCATTGCGACCACGTTCGATGGAACGGTTCGGCGGGTGCGGCTGCTCAAAGGGGAGGCCTTTTTCCAGGTTCAGCCTGACCCGGACCATCCGTTTATCGTCGAAAGCCGGGAAGCCGATACGCGCGCGGTAGGCACCGAGTTTGTCGTGCGGGCTCAGCCGGGGTTCGATCAGGTCACCGTGCTTGAAGGTCTTGTCGAAGTCCGCAGCCGCGGTGGCAGCCGGTCCACGGCTCAAGTACCCGCCGGAGCGCAGTTGCAATGCGAGCAAGGCCAGCTCAGCGCCCCGCATCCGGTCGATTCCGACTCGGTCTCGGCCTGGTTGAGAGGACGGCTGGTTGTCGACGGGGTTTTGCTCGCGCAGGTGATCGATGAGGTCCGCCGGTATTATCCTGGGACCATCGTGCTCTGGGATCAGGATCTCGGCGAGATCCGCGTGACAGGCACCTATAATGTGGATGATCCCGCCGGCGTCCTGTCGTTGCTCGTCAAAACATTTCCGCTTCAAATGGTCAGTCTCACCGACCGGCTCGCCATTCTCTTTTGATTCTGCCGTGAGTTCTCTTGCCGCGCGTGAAGCGCGAGGTGAGGGAATGCGAGCGTCCTTCCGTCTTAGCAAGCATGAGACGGACAAGGAGGCATGGCATGTCGCGACGCATTCATTCGACGAATAACAATGCACGACAGGATTGGCGAAGAAATCGAATCTGGCATAGGCCATGGATTCTGAATGCGGGCCGCGTGGCGCTGCTTCTTGCGCTGACGGGGCTGGCAGCTGGCCCGGCGCGCGCGCAGGATGGAATGGCCGAAACGCAGCCGCTCAAGATGGTGGAGTACAGTATTCCGCCTCAAGCCCTCGGGCCGGCGCTCAATGCCTTTGCCGACGCCACCGGGTGGCAGCTCAGTTTCCCGACAAAGATGGCAGAGGGGATTCACTCGCCTGGCGTCAGTGGCAGTCATGTGCCGGAGCAGGCGTTGAGTGCATTGCTGGCTGGCACGGGGCTGACCTATCGCGTGACGGGCGCCAATGCGGTAACGCTGATGCAGGGCCCGCCGGCGCCGGCGGCCTTGCCGGAGGAGAAGCCGGTTTCCCTTCTCGCCGAGCCGGCGCGCGACGAGGAGCGGCCGGTGAAAGCCAAGCCGATCAAGGTGCCGGAGATCGTCGTGAAAGAAGTCAAAGAGAAGGGGTATACGGTCGATGATTCGACGTCCGCCACTCGCATTCCCGTTCCCATTCAAGATACGCCACGGTCGATTGAAGTTGTGACGCGACAGGTCATGGAAGATCAGAAAGTGATTCGCTTCAGCGATGCGCTTAGAAACGTGAGCGGCGTCACTCAATATAGCACCCAGGGCGGCCAAGGCGGCAGTTTCATGATTCGAGGCTTCGCGTCCGATGACGGGCTGAATGTCTTCAAGAACGGGTTTCGGGATGACGGTGCCTACAGTTCTCGCGCGCAACGCGATGTCATCAACCTTGAAAGTATCGAAGTCGTCAAAGGTCCGCCGTCGTATCTCTACGGCCGTGCCGATCCAGGTGGCATTATCAACCAAGTCACAAAATCGCCGTTGAAGACGCCGTACTATTCGGCAGAAATGATTGTCGGCAGTTACGGGCTCTATCGGCCGACGATCGATATCGGCGGGCCGTTGAACGACAGCAAGACGCTCACGTACCGGTTTAATGGCTTGTACGAGTCGGCTGAAAGCTATCGGGATGGCGTCAAGAGCGAGCGAGTATTTCTCGCGCCGACATTCGGCTGGGAAATCAGCTCGCGCACAACATTACGCATCGAAGGGGAGTATCTCTACGATCGAACGCCCATCGATCGCGGTCTGGTTGCGATCGGCAATGGCGTGGCGAACATTCCCATCAGCCGCTTTCTTGGCGATCCGTCGAGGAAAAGCGATACGCAGAGCGGAAAGGCCACGCTGACGCTGTGGCACGAAATCAGCGACATGTTCAAATGGCGCAGCGCCTTCCGGGCATCGGTCGCGCGCCAACGGTACTCCAGCTTGGAATCCAACTTCTTGGTCGGGCCAGAAACCGATGGGATTCTCAACCTGGCGCGATATGAAATACCGACCATGGTGCAGAGCCATTATTGGCAGAACGAGTTGCACGGGGCCTTTTCGACAGGGACGATCAAGCATAAAACCATCCTTGGTATTGAGTTGGGGCGGGAAGCGTCGTCGGCTACGACATCCGGAGATTTCGGCGGCGATACCTCGACCCCCGGCGCGTTTAGCTATATCAACATCTTCAATCCCAATGACCGGCTGTTTCTCAACCAGAGGCTGAGCAAGTTCAGCGACACCAGTCAAACCAACAACATCTTGGGCGCCTATTTCGGCGATCATGCGGCATTGCTCGATACTCTCCATATGCATTTCGGCGGCCGGTTCGATCTGTTCGATCAATCGATCACGACTCGTCCGGACGATCTCACGCCGACGGGCAGTTCGGATACGAAAACGGACACAGCCTTTAGTCCGTCGATCGGTCTGACCTATCAGCCGGTGAAACCCGTGGCTTTCTATGTGAACTACACCGAGTCCTTTGTGCCGCAAAGCGCGGGGTCGAGGAGCATCGATGGAAAGCTGTTCAATCCCGAGCGCGGCAGGTCGTATGAAGGAGGCGTCAAGCTTCAGACGTACGATGGGAAGCTGCGGTCCACCATCGCCGTGTTCGACGTCACCAAGAAAAATGTGTTGACGTCCGATCCGCTAAATGGGTTTGCCTTCTCGGTCGCCACGGGCAAACAGCGCAGCAAGGGCATCGAGTTCGATGTGCAGGGCCAGATATTGCCGGGATGGGATGTCATCGCGAATTATGCGTACATCGATGCGCGTGTGAAGAACGATCTCCTGTTTGCGGAAGGCAGCCGCTTGTCGAACTCGGCCTTGCATCAAGGCAGCCTGTGGACGACCTATTTCTTTCAAGAAGGTGTTGTGAAGGGGTTTGGCGCAGGCGTCGGCATGTTTGCTCAGGGCAAGCGGAACGGCGTCTTCCAATGCCAGGATCCAGCCAACTGCGCCGCCCCCTTCGAGCTGGCGGGGTATGTCCGCATGGATGCCGCGCTGTACTATCGCAAGCCGGAGATCTTCGGCCGGACAAATATGATGGCGGCGTTGAACTTTACGAACCTGCTCGATCAGCGGTATTTCTCCGGCACGCAGAACTTCCGTGAAATCGTCTATACCGGTGCGCCGTTCACGGTGATTGGTTCGTTGAAATTTGAATTCCACTAAATGAACCGGGGAGGTCATTTGGCATTGCTGGATTGAATTGGCTGCGTGGCTCGCAGGGCATGGCAGAAGCGTTGGTTGCTGGCGCATTGGGCCATCGGCCTGTTCGGCGGGCTGCTATTTGCGCTGATGGGGCTGACGGGCAGCGCGCTGGTTTTCTACCAGGCGATCGACGAATGGCTGAACGTTGAACGACTGACGGCGAGTGGCAGTGGGAGCTACCGGTCGTTCGATGAGATGGCGGCGGCGGCGCAAGGGGCGAGGCCGGAGGTGCCGGGTCCCTACGGCTTGTTTCTTCCGCAGGACCGCCGGGGTGTCGTCACGGCCTGGTTTAAAGCGCCGGTCGATGAACACGCCGCCGGTCAAGACCTTGAGGTGACGATCGATCCCTACAGCGCCGAGGTGCTGAGCCGGGATCGGGTTTGGGGTGAGACTCCGGTGTCTTTTGTGTATGAATTGCACAAAGGACTGTGGCTGGGGCAGACCGGAGAAGTCGTGGTCGGTGTGCTGGCGTTGTTCCTGCTGTGCTCGATTGCGACCGGGCTTTATCTCTGGTGGCCGAAGCCTGGGCAGGTCCGCCAGGCGCTGACGTTTCAGTCCAAAGGGAGCGTCATCCGGAGGCACTACGATGTCCATAAGTTGAGCGGCCTAGCCGGTGCGCCTCTGCTGATGATCCTGGCTTGCACCGGCCTGTATCTCGAATTCCCCGAATATGTGGTTCCCGTCGTTGCCTGGCTCTTGCCGATCCCCGAGGAGGCGAAGGTGCATTCAACAATCAGCGCTGGTGGAGCCCCGCTTTTGATCGATCATGCGGTCGCCATCGCGCGCGCCCGCTTTCCCGACGGGGAGGTGAAGTGGATCGGATTGCCGCAACAAGCGGAAGAGGTGTTTCAGATCGGGCTGCGCCAGCCGGATGAGGTCAGGCGCACGAGCGGTGAAAGTATTGTGTGGGTGGACCAATTTAGCGGCGCCATCGTGAACGTGCGCGATTGGCGGACGCTCACAGCCGGTGAAACAGTGCTGGCGTGGCTGTTTCCGCTCCATAACGGCGAAGCCTTCGGGTTGATCGGCCGGTGGATCGTGTGTGCCGCCGGATTGTGTCCTTCCATCCTATTCGGCACCGCGCTCCGCATGTGGTGGATGAAACGACAGGCGCATCGCCGTCAACAGGGCTGACCCTGGCCAGGCGGCGGTGGATTTCTGTTATAGATACGGCTATAGAATACAAATTCAATTATGCGCAACACGGATCTGTGCCGCCATGATGGCGTTGATGGAGCACGTTCATGCTTAGTCTTCTGATCCTCGGTCTTATTGCCGGCGTCATTCCTGTGTATCTCGGGATTGGAGCCGCGCTGGTGCTGGGAAAAGTGTTGCCTCGCTCGTGGGAAGGCCTGTTGATCGGCGTGGCCACCGGTGTGCTGCTCTATCTCTTTTTCGACTTGATGCATGAAGCCGTCGAATTGAGCGGCGCGCGCGATGTGCTGTCCTGGGTGGTGTTTCTAGGCAGCCTGGGCGCGAGCCTGGTGGGGCTGGTGGTGCTGGAGTCCAAGCAAATTCTTGGGCGTATTCAGGGTGGGCGCTTTCTTTCTCTTCCGTATATGATCGCCGTAGGAATGGGTTTTCACAACCTCGGTGAAGGGCTGGCGATCGGCGCGAGTTATGCCAGCGGGGAGTGGTCGCTGAGCCTGCTGCTCGTGACGGGCTTTGCGCTTCACAACGGCACGGAAGGGTTCGGCATCGTAGGCGCGGCCGGCAAGAAGCCGGTTCAGTGGGTCGATATCGCGCTCTTGGGATTGATTGCGGGTGGACCGACCTGCCTGGGCGCGATCTTGAGCGGGCAGGGGCTGTCGCCCTATTGGTCGATTGCATTCTATACGTTCGCCGCTGGGTCGCTGCTCTACGTAATCCTTTCCCTGACGGCCATATCGTATACCGCGACGCGCCGTATTCAGATGGCGACCGGTCTCTTCCTTGGCATCAGCCTCATGTACCTTACCGCGATGCTCTTGGCATTAGTCGGCGGGATACGCACCTAACTCGCATGCGAAAAAAGTTTTACGAGCGGGTTGACTTCACGCTGTCTAAATGATATTGAGAATACATATCAACTTAGCGGTCTGTGTAATCAGCCCGTGAGCGCAGGCGAGCGTCATAGCTGAACGCACGTTATGCGGCAGTGTTGAGGCCAGAGGTCGAGCCGACCGGAGCCCAAGGTATCACTCGATGCCTTGGGCTTTTTTATTGGCCGGCGACGCAAGCGGTTCAGTTGCCGTGAGTCTCAGAAGAAAGGGGTCACATATGTACATCTGTCTGTGCAAAGGCATCCGAGAGGCGGAGTTTTCCGCGCTGGCGGCCTGCCATGGAACCTGTCCAGAGGTTATTAAGCAGGCCATGGGGTTGGACGATTCCTGCTGCAGCCGATGCGAGGCCAATTTGGAGACCTTGATCCAGGACCTGTCGAGATGCGCGGTAACCCGGTAGGGCAGGCCAGCGATGATTCATTCACATGGAAAGGATGCACGATGAAAAGTTCCTGTCAGAAGTGCGGAGGATTGTTGGTGATCGAGCGCGTGCTGGAATACTACGGCCCGATGGCCGGGATGAAGTGTGTCAATTGCGGATGGTATCGCCGGGATCTTCAACCATGGTTTAAGCCGGCTGGCGGGGCAAGCCGTCGTCCCGCGCGTGCGTGAGGGGGCTTTACGAGAGGAGGACGCGATGAAACGACATGGCATGTGGGCATTAGATTTTCACGGGCCGGCGCTGGTCGAGGGCGCGCTGACCTATCTTCGCGGCGCGCGCTATGCGGAGCAGGTGGTGGCGCTGTGTTTTCTCCCGTACCCGGGAATTGTCCCGGCAGCCATGATCGATGAGCAGGCGCAAGGGTTTCACGATGTCGATGCGACGCTGCTCATTGTGGCATCGGGCGCGCGGCCCTTGCACCGGCTGTGGACTGCGCAAGCCCGGCCGCGTACGGCGGTCCTGGCGGACCTGGGCGGGCGCCTCCATCGGGCGTTCGGCGTGGCGGTGATGGAGCTGGCACAGCGCTGCCACACCTGTGTCATCGACCGAAGCGGCCGCCTGCGGCTGCGGGTGAGTCATGATTTTATTGACCATGATCTGGCGGTGTTGCGGGAAGTGATCGGCGCATCACATGACCGGATCAGGGAGAGACTGACGGGCGTGCAGTCGGCATATTTGTCGGTCTGAATTCAGCAGACCACGATGAGCGCCTGCTGCGTGGCGTCGGCTATGACGAACAAAGGAGCGGATTGATATGGAGAAGGTCTTGCGAAACGACAAACCGATGAAACTGGTGTTGTGCGGATGCGGGCGGCTGCACGTGACGTGCGGGCCAGTGACATTGCATTTTCAGCGAGAGGAGTTTCTGGCATTTGCCGATGGGGTCGAGCGGCTAGCCGCCATGGTGAAGCAAGCCCCCGCCGGCCTTGCGCCGCTGGCTCGGCGTGGCGAGCACTCGGAGGTCTGCCATTAGCCGCGGCGCGGCCATGCGCTACCGGTCTTGTCCGCGGTGCCGCCAGCACAGTTTCTATTCGAACGGAGCGTTCTGGATTTGCGGCGGGTGCGGCTATGCGGTGACCGAAAGCGCATTGTCTCTCGATGAAGGCCGGGCGATGCGGGCGCCGCAAGCCGCGCTCGCATCATCTCGGTGAGTGCGCGGAGAAAGGGAGGCGCAGGATGCGGCTTCGGTGGCGCGGCAGCGACGATTTCGCGGTGATCGTCAGTTTGGCCGTTGCATTCGGCATGATTGTCGGGGCCGCCGCCGCGGTATGGATCGCTAGCAGCGGAGTGGGAATGGTCGCATGGCGGATTCCCTAACAATGTGGCGTGCAACAGCACGGCCACAAAGATCTTTTGAGAGAGAGGTGAGGTTGCAGGCGGTTGATCCGTCTTAATATAAATGGACCGATAACTGGAGATGTGCGCGGTATGCGCGCCGGTTCATGGCAGGCCGCCATTGGCGGGATATTGATGCGAGTCGCGCTGTATGAATGCCAAAACAGCCCTGTGTATTACGATGAGTTGCGCACTGGCGGGATTCTTGGCGGTGCGGCTTTGGAGCCAGGCCGCCAGCCAGCCGGCCGTTCACGAAGAGCCGCCCGAACAGGCCACATTGGTGGACACGTCGGAGGTCTCGGTTGGATCCATCACCGAGTCGATTCAGGCGGTCGGGACGCTGCAGGCGGTGGCGTCGATTACGGTGCGTCCAGAAATATCCGGAGTCATTCGCCGGATCGATTTTGCGGATGGCCAGTCCGTCGAGCGTGCGGCGCCCCTGCTGGAGTTGGATCAAGAGGAATTGCAAGCGCAGGCCCACCAAGCTGCGGCCCAGGAAACCATCGCTGAAGTCACCTATGAGCGATTGAAACGGCTATCGGGTCAGATGGCCATTGTGCCGGCGCAGCAGCTGGATGAGGCGAGACTGGCGCTCCAGGCTGCTATGGCGAACCGTGTGCTCTACGCGACTCGGCTGAAGAAGAGCGTGATCCGGGCTCCGTTTGCCGGCACCGTCGGTCTTCGCCGGGTCTCGGTGGGGGATTATGTCCAGCCTGGCCAGGATCTCGTCAATCTTGAGGACCTGCGCATTCTGCACGTGGATTTCAAGGTGCCGGAAGTCTGGCTGGGCCGTGTGCGGGTGGGATTGCCGATGACGGTGCGCACGGAGGCGTTCCCCGAGGCAGTGTTTGAAGGGCAGATTGCAGCGTTGGATCCGCGAGTCGATTCGGTGAACCGGACGGTCGCGGTGCGCGCGCTGGTGCCGAACGCCCAGGGGCAGCTGCGGACTGGCTTGTTTGCTACGGTGCGGGTGGTGCTCGGTCAGGATGCGCAAGCGCTGCTGGTGCCGGAAGAAGCGCTGGTGTTCCAGGGGGAGCAGTCCACGGTGTTTCGTGTCGAGGCGCAGCGGGTGCATGTGACGCCGGTGGTGGTGGGCTTGCGGGAGCGGGGGCTGGCGCAGATTCGCACCGGACTTCAGGCAGGCGACCGGGTGGTGCGCACGGGCACGCACAAACTCCGCGAGGGCCAGGCCGTGGCGGTGCCGTAAATGTCGGTGTCCTTTTCACTTTCTTCGTATCAGGTTTCCCTTTTCCCTCACCATCAGTTTTTCCCGGTGTGTGGAGTCGGCCGATGAGCCTGGTGGCGGCATCGGTGCATCGACCGGTCTTTGTGGTGGTGCTGACGCTGCTCCTCGTTCTTGTGGGGGGCATGAGCGCGGTGCGCCTTCCGATTCAGGAGTATCCCAACATCAAGCCGCCGGTGGTCTCTGTGCGGACGGTCTATCCTGGAGCGAGCGCCTCCGTGCTGGAGGCGGATGTGACGACGCCGTTAGAGGATGCGCTCAGCGGCATTCCTGGACTGAAAACGATTACGTCCGAGAGCCGGGAAGAGACGTCCACAGTGACGCTGGAGTTTGTCCTGGGAGCGTCGATTGACCAGGCGGCGAATGAGGTGCGCGACCGGCTCGGCTTGGTGCGGGCGCTGTTGCCGCTCGGCATTCAAGAGCCGGCGGTGTTCAAGACTCCGACTGGCAATATGGAAGTGCTGTGGGTGGCGTTGTCGAGCGCGCGGCATTCGCAGCTGGAATTGTCCGAAGCTGCGGATCGCGTGGTGCGGGCGAGACTGGTGCTGGTGCCGGGGGTGGCCACGGCGGCGCTCGATGGGGAGCGGCGCTATGCCATGCGGGTCTGGGTGGATCCGGACCGATTGGCGGCGCGCCAACTCACAGTGACGGAGGTGGAAGAGGCGTTGCGCGCGCAGTCGGTGTCGATTCCTGCCGGGCGTATCGAAAGCGCGCAGATGGAATTTGGGGTGTCGTTGCAAGGGGCCTTGCAGACCCCCGCTGAGTTCGAATCGCTGGTGATTGCGACGCGGGAGGGCTATCCCGTCAGGCTCAAGGATGTCGCGCGCGTGGAGCTGAACGCGGAGAACACGCGGATGATCGGGCGGTTTGAGGGAGCCGCCGCCTTGGGCATTTCGGTGGCGCGCCAATCCACGGCAAATACGCTGGCGGTCGCGCGTGCGGTGAAGGCGCTGCTGCCGGCGGTGGCGGCGGCGCTGCCCGAGGGCATGATCTTGACGGTGGCCTGGGATGGTTCGTTGCCGATTGAGCAATCGTTGCATGAAGTGTATGTGGCGTTGGGGATTTCTCTGCTGTTGGTCGTGTTGGTGATTCTCACCTGTCTCGGCACGGTGCGGGCCACGCTGGTGCCGACCGTGGCTATTCCGTTGTCGATCTTGGGCGCCTGTGCCGCCTTGGCGCTCACGGGCTCATCGCTGAATTTGTTGACGCTCTTGGGGCTGGTGCTGGCGGTGGGGTTGGTGGTGGACGATGCGATTATTGTGCTGGAGCATATTCACCAGCGCATGTCGGAGGGGATGGCACCGCGTCAGGCGGCGGTCGTGGGCACGCAAGAGATGGCGTTTGCCGTGCTGGCCACAACCATTACGCTGGTGGTGGTCTTTGTGCCGATTGCGTTTGTGCCTGGCCTGGTCGGACATTTGTTTACAGAGCTGGCGATTGCGATGGGGGCGGCAGTGCTCTGGTCGGGGGTCGTGGCGCTAACCGTGACGCCCATGCTGTGTGGACGATGGTTGCGGGCGGAGACGGGGCGCGGCGCCTGGACCTGGGGGCAATTAAGCTGGATGCGCGCGCTGCATGCAGCCTATGGGCGCGCGCTGCGGTGGGTGGTGGCGCGGCGCGGCCTGGTGCTGGCGGGGAGCTTGGGGGTGAGTCTGGGGAGTCTTGCGCTGTTGACGCAGGTGCCGATGGAGCTGGCGCCGTTGGAAGACGTGGGCTGGTTTGCGAGCTCGCTCGTGGCGCCGCAAGGGGCCACGGTGCGGTATACCGATGGCTATGCGCGCGAGTTGGAAACGATGATTCGCGCGGTGCCTGAAGTGGCGGCGACGTATGTGGGGGTGGGGCGAGGCGGTGTGAATCGCGCGCTGAGCTGGGTGACCTTGCGCGACTGGGCGGACCGGCAGCGCAGTCAGCAGGAGATTGTGGCGGCGCTGAACCAGCAGTTGGGGGCGTTGGCGGGCGTGAAAGCGGTGGCGGTGAATCCGCCGTCGATGATGGAGTGGTCGGAGAAGCCGCCGGTGCAGCTAGTCTTGGGCGGCCTGGAGTATGCGGAATTGCGCCAGGTGGCGGAGCAGTTGGTGGCGCGGCTGGCACAGTCGCCTGGGCTGGTGGCGCCGGAGCTGGACTTGATGGTGAATACGCCGCATCTCTCGGTGACCGCGCATCGGGACAAGGCGGCGGATTTGGGCGTGTCGATGGGCGCGATTGGGCGGACGTTGGAAACGATGCTGAGCGGCCGGCCAGTGGGCACGTTCTCCTTGCATGGCCGTCAATATAAAGTGATCGTCAAAGTGGAGGAGGCGTATCGCACGACGCCGGCGGATATTCGAGGCTTGTCGGTGCGTGGGCAGGCAGGGGAGCTAGTGCAGTTGAGCAATCTGGTGACAGTGCAGGAAGCGCCCGTGCCGGCAGCGCTGATGCATGTGGATCGCCTCCGCGCGGTGACGGTGCAAGCGGGGATTGCGGAGGGCTGGACCTTGGGGCAGGCGCTGGAGGCGTTGAATCAGGCGGCGCGGGCGGTGGTGCCGCCCTCGATGCACACGTCGTATGCGGGGGAATCGAAAACCTTTATGGAGAGCGCGGCGTCGCTGTCGATGACGTTCGGCCTGGCGTTGGTGGTGATCTATTTAGTGCTCGCCGCGCAGTTTGAAAGTTTCCGGCATCCGTTCACGATCCTGGTGGCGGTGCCGCCGGCTTTGTCGGGCGCGGCGCTCGCTTTGGTGCTGGCTCAAAGCACATTGTCGATTTATAGCCAGATCGGCCTGGTGATGTTGCTGGGGTTGGTGACCAAAAACGCGATCTTGATTGTGGAGTTTGCCAATCAGCTGGTGGCGCGAGGACAGTCGCGCGTGGAGGCGGTCATTGAGGCGGCGCTGGGGCGGGTGCGCCCAATTCTCATGACCACGGCGGCGACGATTCTTGGAGCCTTGCCGTTGGCTATCGCCACGGGCGCTGGAGCGGCTAGTCGGCGGCAGATTGGGCTGGTGTTGATCAGTGGGCTCTGTGTCTCGACGCTGGTTACCTTTGTGGTGGTGCCGGCCGCCTATGTGCTGGTGTCGGGGCGTGATCGAAAATCGTCAGAGCCTGTTTCGTGACCCCGCGATAAGTGCGGGTGTTCTTGCCTCTGAGCGTTCTCTTTGCATAGCGGTTGGCCAGCATGTCTGGCCGCGCGGTCCAGCCAGGAAATATTTCACGATCTATGTTCGTCCGCTCTTGTTGCTGGTTCTCCCTTTGACCTTTCCCTGCGTTGTCGCGGACAATCCAGATATTGGTGGCGGCTGAATCTACGTGGTGGCTTCAGCCGGGGACAGAGGATGGACCGATGACTCGGATTGTTGTGCATTTCGATATGGATGCGTTTTATGCCGCGATTGAGGAGCGGGATACGCCGGCGTTTCGAGGGTTGCCGCTTGTGGTAGGCGCCGATCCCGCGCAGGGGCAGGGGCGTGGGGTTGTCTCGACGGCGAATTACAAGGCGCGTGCGTATGGGATTCATTCCGCCACGCCGATTTCCACGGCCTGGCGGCGCTCCGAAGAGGCGCGTCGAAGAGGGCAGCCGCCGGTCATGTTCGTGTCCGTCGATATGCGCAAGTACGCGGCGGTCTCGGAACGGGTCATGGCGATTGCCCGCCGTGCCATTCCGGTGCTGGAACAGGCGAGCATCGATGAGGCCTACGGGGATCTCTCCGGCACCGGGTCGTTCGAGGCGGCGGCCGACCTGTGCCGGTCGATCAAGGCGGCGATTCTTGCCGAAGAGCGATTGACGGCGTCGGTCGGGATTGGACCTAATAAACTGATTGCCAAGATTGCGTCAGGCATCCACAAGCCGGATGGATTTACAGTGGTGGCTGAAGCAGAGGCGGAGGCGTTCCTCGCGCCGCTCTCGGTGCGCGCAATTCCAGGAATCGGCCCGAAGACGGAAGCAGCGCTGGCGGCTCAGGAGATTCGGCTGGTCAAGGATTTGAAACAGCTCAGTATTCTTGAGATGGGCGCGCGATTCGGAAAGCGCGGGTGCGAGTGGTACGCCAAGGTTCGCGCGCAGGACGATTCGCCGGTTGTGGTGCATTGGGAACCGAAGTCGATCAGCGAGCAGGAGACCTTCGAGGAGGATACGTTGGACTCACAGCTCCTTGTGGAGCGGCTGGCGCAGTTAGGCGCGGGTGTGTTCGCGAGTCTCGTGGCAGAAGGATTCGAGTCCTGCCGTACGGTAGCCATTACGGTGCGGTTTTCCGATTTCACCACGATCACCAGGGCGCATACCTGCGCCGATCCGGTGCGGGACCTGCCGGTCTTGCGCCGGGAACTGCTCAAGCTGTTACTGCCGTTTCTCGATCGGCGGGAGAACCCGCGGCGGCAACGGATCCGGCTCTTAGGTGTGCGGGTTGAGAAACTACAGTAAGGGAGCGGCGGAGGCGGGTCGTGACGGGACGGGACGGGGCAATGATCGGACGGGTTTGGTTACGAGGCCTGTTCTGAAAATCTGATGGTGTAGAGGTAGTGATAGAGGCCTTTGCGCTCAAGGAGCCGGGCATGGGTGCCTTCCTCGACGATTCGTCCTTTATCCATGACGAGAATGCGGTCTGCGCGCTGAATGGTGGAGAGTCGATGGGCGACGACAAACGTTGTCCGTCCTTCCATCAGCCGTTCAAGCGCGTCCTGGACCAGCCGCTCCGACTCGGTGTCGAGGGACGAGGTGGCTTCGTCGAGCAGCAGGATGCGAGGATTTTTGAGAATCGCCCGGGCAATGGCAATGCGCTGCCGCTGGCCGCCAGACAGGTTGATGCCTTTTTCGCCCACCACGGTCAGGTATCGGTCGGGAAAGGCTGAAATGAATTCGTGCGCGTGCGCCGCCTTGCTTGCTTCCTGCACGGCCGCTTCACTCGCCTCGGGGTTCCCATAGCGAATATTGTCGAGAATCGTTCCGCCGAAGAGGATCGTTTCTTGAGGGACGAGCGCAACTTGCCGGTACCAACTCTCTACCGTGACCTGTTTCAAATCGTGCCCATCCACGGTGATGCGGCCTTCGAGAGGGTCGTAGAAACGATGGAGTAAATTGATAAGGGTCGTTTTGCCGGCTCCCGTCGGTCCGACGAAGGCGACGAGTTCGCCCGGCTGCGCTTCGAATGACAGGTGAGACAGCACGGGGGTGCGAGGGTCGTAACTGAAGCTGACCTGTTCGGCCCGCACATGGCCTGTCACGGCGGAGAGGGCGTGCGCATTTGGGGCGTCTCGGATATCCGCTTCTGCGTCGAGGATTTCAAAGACGCGCTGGGTCGCTCCCTGGGCTTCTTTGATTTGAGCGAAGACGCGGGCAGCTGAACTGAAGGGGCCGATCAGAATGCCTGCGAACAGCACGAACGCAAAGAGGTCGCCTGGTGTCACGGTGCCGTCGATCACTTGCGTACCGCCGTACCACAGCACGGCGGCGGCGGCTGAAAAAGTCAGCAGGCTGATGACGGGGACGAACAGGGCCATAATGCCCGCCCGCTTGAGCGAGAGCGTCAAGCCAAGCTGAATTTGGGTTAAGAACCGGCCTTCTTCCCGCTTGGTTTGCACGAACGACTTCACAATGCGTATGCCGGAAATGACTTCTTCCAGAAGGGTGCTCAGCGCCGCGGTCTGATCCTGTATCGAGGTGGAGAGCGATTTCAGCTTGCGTCCAAAAAACTTGGCGACGAACACCAAGAGCGGAAGGAGGAGCAAGATGAGGAGGCAGAGGCGCCAGTTCATGGCCAGCAAAAACCCGATGCTGCCAACGAATGTGACCAGCTGCTTGGCCGTGTCGATAGGAGTCTCGGTGACGATGGATTGGATGACGGTCACGTCGTTCATTAACCGGGATAGCAGTTCTCCGGTTCGCCGCTTGGCGAAAAAGCTGACGGCGAGGCTTTGTAAGTGGGCAAAGAGATGGATGCGGAAGTCGGCGACGACGCGTTGGGAGATCCAGGTGGTCAGATAGCTGTGTCCCATCGAGCAGAGGCCTTGCAGAAGGACCAGGCCGATGAAGAGCCCGATTAATTCCGTCATGCGGTCGCGGTCGTGCTGGACGGTGATGACGTCCCAGAGCGTGCCGGCCAGGCGCAGCAGGGCCAGATTGATGGCGGCGACTCCCATCACGAGCAATCCAGCGAGGATCATGCGCGACAGGTAGGGGCGTACAAATGGGAGAAATCGTCTAAAGGGCGACATGCGTATGGCGGTATCGATCTGAGGGCCTGGCGGCGGCCTTATGGATTGTTCCTCATCGCAATCGACGCGGCAAGTCCGCGCCGTCGATAGGATGCCAACGGAAGATGGCTGAATAGCAAAGTGCTAGAGCTGTGCGATGGACTCGATCAGGTTCTTGTTGAGGGCTACGTAGTCCGAACGATCCGTACCGTTCACGACCACGTCCGTCAGGCTGATGAAGAGCCGCACTTCTTCGTTGATCGCGTCCGAGACGCGATGGCGCATTGGCGGAACGAGAAAGTCCCCCTCGTAGGTACAACTCACCGTACGAACGCGGATGCGAACCTTCTTGCCTTCCGGCACAATGTCCTCCTCCCGGTGAACGGGGTGAGCTTAGCTCTTACGACGTAAGAATTTTTGGCGTCTGCGCAGCTTTTTATACTTGTGCTTGCGCATTTTTTTCCGCCGCTTTTTTAACACGCTCGACATGCAATGAGTCTCCAAAGACGGGGGAGTGTAGAGACTTTGATGTGAAAAAGCAAGCTGTCCGCCATTGGCGTTGAACGAGTGTGGCGGGCTGTATTGTGTGGCTTGACGGGGGCGGCGTGCCTTGACCGATTCCAAGGACGTTCCTATACTGCGCGCTATGGAAAGACATCATGTGCCAGGGGGATTGGGCCTGCGAGTGCTCCGTTGGTGCGGGGTGGCCGTGTTGATTTCGATGGTGGCCTGTTCCTCGAAAACGCTCCAGTACCCTGAGGACCATGAGCGCTTTATCCATATCGATCGAGCGGTGGAGGCATTGCGGGAGGCCTATCAGCATCGAGACCGGTCTGCGTTTCAGGACGTGATGCTGCCGGCGGAGGCATTGGAGCAAATTCAAGCAGAAGCCGCGCAGGATTTTGAAATGTTTCAATCCATTCAGCTGGAGTTCAAAACCGAGCGCATCATGATCGACGGAGAGAATATCGACGTGTATGTGCATTGGCAGGGAGTTTGGAAAAAGAGTCCTGACGATGCGGGCATTCGCCAGCGCGGGCATGCCCGCTTGCAGTGGGTGGGCAAACAGTCGATCCTTCTTCGCGGTGTGCAAGGCGATTTGCCGTTTGGAATGAAAGTGCGCCAGGCGTTATCCGACCTTCCCGCCACGCCGCAGAAATCGCTTCCCCAATGAAAAAGCCAGCAGCGCAGTCGCGGCAAGCCTTCTCCGTCCCTCACGCCGACTTTCTGGTTATCGGGAGCGGTGTGGCTGGATTGCGCGCGGCTCTGGAATTGAGCCGCGAGGGCCGTGTCGTCATGTTGACAAAAGGGCATCCCCTGCAGAGCAATTCAATCTATGCGCAGGGGGGCGTCGCAGTGGTCCTCAGCGAAGAGGACGATGTGGCGATTCACCGGACCGATACGCTGAAGGCTGGCCATGGGCTGTGCCGGGCTGAGGCGGTTCGTGTGCTGGTGGAGGAGGGGCCCGCGCGCATTCAAGAATTAATCCGATGGGGCGCAAAGTTCGACAAGACGGATGGAAAGTTTGCCTTTGCCAGAGAGGCGGCGCATAGCCGGAGCCGCATCCTTCGCGCGCGCGGCGATGCGACGGGCAACGAAATGGTGCGCGCACTAATGGCGCAGGTCGCGCGGCAGAAGCGCATCCAACGGCTCGACTATCATTTCACGGTTGATCTGGTAGTGGAGGAAGGGCGTTGTTGCGGAGCGGTTGTGCTCGATGAGGCCTCGTCGAAGCAGTTTAGTATTCCTGCAAAAGCGGTGGTGCTGTCCACTGGAGGCGCCGGGCAAATTTACGCCCGGACGACGAATCCGCCCAATGCCACTGGCGATGGCATGGCCATGGCTTTTCGCGCGGGGGCCATGTTGCAGGATATGGAGTTCGTCCAGTTTCATCCAACGTCGCTCTATCTCCCTTCCAGCCCGCCCTTCCTCCTGTCCGAGGCCATGCGCGGTGAAGGCGGGCAGTTGCGCAATAACAAGGGCGAAGTGTTCATGCAGCGCTATCACCCCCTTGGGGCCCTTGCTCCGCGAGATATTGTCTCGCGGGCGATTTGGGCCGAGATGGCGGCGACGCGAGCCCGGCATGTGTACCTCGACGTGACGCATCTAGGGGCCGAGTTCATCAAGCGCCGGTTCCCGACGATCTATGCGACCTGCTTGCGGTCCGATATCGATATTACGGAAGAGTGGATTCCTGTGTCGCCCAGCGCTCATTACATGATGGGTGGAGTGTGGACCGACGTCAATGGAGCCACCACGCTGCCGGGATTATTTGCGGCCGGTGAAGTGGCCTGTAGTGGCGTGCATGGCGCCAATCGCCTCGCGAGCAATTCGCTGTTGGAAGGACTGGTCTTTGGCATGCGGGCCGGCGTCGCGGCGATCGCGTTTGCTCAGGGGCATGAGATGCCGAAGCTTTCCTCCCATGCCATGGACCCTCAAGCCGCCGGAGACGCAACGTTCGAAGATGTGGAGAAGCTGCGGAGCTCGCTTCGCCGGACGATGTGGGGACAGGTCGGGCTTATTCGGTCGAGGGAGTCGCTCATTCGAGCTACGGCGCAATTGTCTCGTTGGGCACAACTCGCCGCCAAGTTTTCCAAGACCAGGGCTGAGCTGGAAGTGAAGAATATGGTGCAGGTCGCGCATTGTGTCGCGGAAGCTGCATTATGGCGAGAGAACAGCGTCGGGGCGCATTTTCGCTCGGATTGCCCTGAGGCAAATCGGCCAGGCTGGAAGCAGCATAGTCAGTTGCGGATCGCCGCGGACACTACTGAGCCGCGGCTGGCAAAGAAGCGGGGAGTGGTTGTGGCGCTGCAGGTTCGGCCGCTGCGATCACGTGTCCGGTCCTCGCACCGTCCTTAGTCAGAAACGTCCGATAGTAGCGAATGACTTTGCGAACGTATTGGCGGGTCTCATCGATGGGCGGGAGCCCGCGATAGCGATCAACGGTGTGTTCGCCGGAGTTATAGGCGGCCAGAGCCAGCGGCAGATTCCCTCGAAACCGGTCAAGCAGCTGGCGAAGGTACTTTGTTCCCCCACCGATATTATCTTCAGGATCGTACAGATCTCGCACTTCCAGGCGCACGGCGGTTTGCGGCATCAGTTGCATCAACCCGATGGCGCCGGCTCGCGATACGGCCTGTGGATCGAAGTCCGATTCCGCTTTGATGACCGCCCGGATGAGGGCGGGATGTAATTGGTGCTGGCGCGAGTATCGGCTGATCATCGGTTCCAGCTCACGTTCCGACAGAACGGGATGAAGTCTGTTGGGCTGTTGCGGAGTGACTCGCCGGTAGCGCAGGTCGGTTGGCACATTGGTCAGCGAGATGGTTCCGTTGGCATCGATGTATTGGTAGATCTCCGCCTGCACGGCCGGAAGTCCTGAGAAAATCCAGTGAGCGCTGGCAAGGGCTGTTCCGAGAAGCAGTTGGGAAGTTTTCAATTGATACTCCTGCGCGCTGTTGAGGTGTTTGGCCTGGTCAAACGATAGCAGTCTGCCTCTATGTGTCAAGGATATGCAGGTCTTGCGCCTCTTCCTGTCAGAATGGCATCTGAATAAAAGCAATAGCTTGGGGGAGGCGGCGTTAGTCGAGAGGTTCGAGAAAGCGATGTCGATTGTCGATAAAATGACGGTGCAATTGACGGGTGAGGGGGCCTGGGATGCCTTGTCCGATGGGCTGTCCGTTGATCGAGACGACCGGCATCACCTCCATGCTGGTATTGGTCAGAAAGCATTCGTCGGCTTGCAGGAGTTGCTCCGGGGTGAACCGCCCTTCATGGACGGGGATTTTCAGCTCTTCCGCCATCTGCAGCAAGATCGCCCGGGTGATGCCGTCCAAGAGTCCGCATTCTACGGATGCGGTGCAGAGCTGGCCTTGTGACGTAAAGAATATATTACTCACGGTGCATTCCGTGATGTGCCCTTCCCAATTCAGCAGAAGCGCATCGAAGACGCGCGCGGCAATCGCTTCGCGTTTCGCCAGAATATTGTTCAAGAAGTTGGTGGCTTTGATATGCGGGGAGAGTGCGCTCGGCAGGTTCCGTCTCGTGTGCGCGACGATGAGCGATACGCCCTGTTGATAGAGCGCTGCTGCCGGTGGATGGAGCGGCTTCGCCATGATGACGACAGTGGGTGTTGGGCAGAGGGCGGGGTCGAGGCCGATGTCTCCCACTCCACGGGACACGGTGATTCGAAGGTAGGCGTCGGTGTGCTCATTGCCCAGTTGATTGCGATCCATCGCGTCATGCAAGAGGCGTGGCCACTCGCGTTGCGGGATAGGAATGGCCAGTCCGATGGCGTCGGCAGACCGCTGCAAGCGTGCCAGATGATGATCGCGCATGAAGATCCGCGTGCCGTATGAGCGGATCGTTTCGTAGACGCCGTCTCCATAGAGAAAGCCATGGTCGAAAACGGATATTTTCGCGTTTTGCTCCGTGACGAATCGATCATTGAGAAAAATCCACATGCTGGATATTACGACAAGGCGCTCAGGAATGCCTGGGCCTTATGCATCGTCTCCTCATATTCTTTGGCCGGGTCTGAGTCCGCCACGATGCCGGCCCCGACTTGGAGAGAGCCCCGGCCTTCGTGAAGCACCAGCGTGCGAATGATGATGTTGAAATCGAGGTCGCCGCTCCAGCTGAGGTACCCCATTGAACCGGTGTAGGGGCCTCGCCGTACCGGTTCCAATTCGTCGATGATTTCCATGCAGCGAATCTTGGGCACCCCCGTAATGGTGCCGCCGGGGAACACGGCCTGTAGTAAATCGAATCCTGTCGCATCGGTCCGCAGTTGCCCGGAGATATGAGATACCAGGTGGCTGACATGGGAATATTGTTCAATCGACATGAACTCATCGACGAGGACGGAGCCGGTTTCGCACACGCGCCCAAGATCGTTCCGTTCGAGATCGACGAGCATCAGATGCTCAGCGCGTTCCTTTTCATTGCTCAGCAGCTCTTCTCGCAGCCTGCGGTCGTCGGACGCATCCTGCCCGCGCCGCCGGGTTCCGGCGATTGGGCGGGTATCGGCCGATCGGCCCTCCAATCGGACTAAACGCTCCGGCGATGTGCTGATCAAGCTGGTGGTCTCTGTGCGCAACAAGCCGGAGAACGGAGAAGGGTTCATGTGGCGCAATCGTGCATAGGCCTGGATCTCCGTCGCGAGTCCTGCTTGGCCGGTGAAGCCGTCGCTCGTGACCGAAAAACGATGAGAGAGGTTGGCCTGATAGAGATCGCCGGCGGCGATGTATTCCTGGCAGCGTCGGACGCGGTTCATATAGGAGCGTTGAGTCTGTTGAGGTTGAAAGCTGACAGAGGCTAATGAATCAGCCGACGGTCGTTGGGGGAGGGGCGTGGACAAGTGCGCTTCTAAGGCGGCGAGCCTCTCGCAACCCTCTCGATAGAGTTTCTCTCGTGACTCCCCGAGGAATCGTTCGAGCGGAGGGCAGAACATCAAATGCCATTCGTCGGATGTGTGATCGAAGGCGGCGGTAAGATCGTAAAAGGCGAATTCCAAGTCTGGAAAATGCAGATCGTCGTCGGCATGGCTCGGCAATGATTCGAATTGCCGCACCAGGTCGTAGCTCAGATAGCCTACGGCTCCTCCGAAAAACGGTGGGGCTCCTGGAGGACGAGCGACGGCAGATTGGCGCATCAGGCGCGCAAGCGTTGAAAACGGCGCTTGTCCGGTTTGGGTTTTCCCATCGGTGCAGCGGAGCGTCCAGTCGCGCTGCTTCCCCGAAAATGTTTGGTACGGATCGGTTGCGAAGAAGGAGTAGCGCCCCGTCGTTGCGGGTCCTTTGCCGCTTTCAAAAAGAAATGAGGGGTGCAGATCGGAGGCCACGCGGGTATACAGTTCAAAGGGGCTGAATGGCCAGCCACGTCGGGTTACCCACAAAGGTTGTGGCACCCCGTGCAGAAAGGGCGCGGGGGATGGTTGTGCGATGGTCATGAATTTAACAAGCCAGGCCGGTTTAAGCAGACGCCCTACTATACCGTAGCGCTGTGGGGAGAGACAGAGCCTCTAACGGCTTGACATTCCAATAAGGATTCTGCTTGAATTGCGCGCTCGCAATCGGTTGAGCGCCTCATTCAGATTCTTGCTTGAGCACTGACCGGTGAGTAACGGAATGCCCCCTTCTCAAGATCCGGTTTACGCGGGGCTCGGCCAGGCGGTTCGGATTGGAACCGACCTGCTAGCTGCGTTGATCGTCGGAGGCGGATTAGGCTGGGTGTTGGATACCTACCTCCTGGATTCAACTCCTTGGGGAATGGTCGTGGGATTAGCGCTAGGGGTAACGGCCGGCATACGGAACGCATACCGGTCGGCCATGCGGTGGCCCGGTTCATCGCCCGATACAGAAAGCAAAGGATAGCCGTGGAAGAAAGTCCGCTTCATCCGTTTGAACTGCATAATTACATTCCTCTCGCTTTTGGAGGAGTCGATATTTCCATCAATAAGGCCGTCATCATCATGTGGGTGGTGGTAGCGCTGGTCGCGTTCCTCATGCTCAAAGCCGGGTCGGCGCGCCAGATGGTGCCGGGCAAGCTGCAGAGCATGGCGGAAATGCTGGTCGACTTCATTCGGAGCATCATTCTCGACACGATGGGGAAAGACGGGATGCGGTTTTTCCCGCTCGTCGCGACGTTGTTCCTCTTTATTCTCTTCTGCAATCTCATTGGATTGATCCCGGGTTCATACACGGTGACCAGTCAGATTATTGTGACGGCGGTATTTGCTTGCGCCGTCTACGCACTCAGCCTGGTCATGGGATTCATGCTGCACGGGGCCAAGTTCATGGGCATCCTCGTGCCGCCGGGCACGCCAGGATGGCTGTTGCCGTTGATGATCCCGATTGAGTTGATCAGCCAGCTGGCCCGCCCGATTTCGCTGGCGGTTCGATTGTTTGCCAACATGACGGCCGGCCACGTCATTCTCGGGGTGCTATTCGGTTTGGCGATCAGCGGTGGGCTGCTCATCGGCTGGCTGCCGTTTGTCTTTACGATTGCGATGAACGGGTTGGAAGTCGGTATTGCGTTTATTCAAGCCTATATTTTTACCGTGTTGACCTGCGTCTATTTGGGAGACGCATTCCATCTGCACGGCCATGATGACCACGCGCATTGATCGCGTGTCAGCCAGACAAGGGAGGAGTAGG
>JADLEJ010000044.1 GCA_020846195.1 Nitrospira sp. | reverse complement strand
CGAACAAGACACTGGAAAACTTCTTGTCCGATTCGAACATGGCCTGGTTTCGGGACCATATGAAGGAGGCCAAGGGAGTCTTCATTGTGCCGCGAATGTGGAAAGGCGCGTTCTTTTTTGGAGGAGAGGGCGGCACGGGAGTCTTTCTTGCCAAGAACGCCACCGATGAATGGAGCGATCCGGCTTTTTATACGATGGGGACCGCTAGCGTCGGATTTCAATTCGGGGTGCAAGCCTCGGAAATTATTCTATTGGCCATGACGCAACGTGGCGTCGAATCCATGCTCTCAAATACGTTCAAGCTTGGAGCCGACGTCTCCATCGCAGCCGGCCCGGTTGGCGCCGGAGTCGAGGGCGGCACGGCGGCGCTGAGCGCGGATCTGGTCACCTTCGCCAGAGCAAAGGGCCTCTTCGGCGGCATCTCGCTCGAAGGCGCCGTCATTGCCGTTCGGGATGAATCGAATCGCTCCTATTATGGGAAAGAGGCCAGGCCCCTCGACATTCTGATGATGCGGACCGTATCCAATCCTGAATCGGCCGGCCTGCGCGCCACCCTAACCCGCGCCGCAGGAGGGAAATCGCCGAGCCCGGCGGACGCTCCTGCGTCAAATTAGGCCCGTCGATGAGCGCCGACATCTTCGACGCGGTCGCCAAGATGACTGAGACGATCCGAACGATTACAGAGAGTGCAGTATCTGAGTTCCCGCCCGCGCCTTCGCGGCCAGGTCGGCGAGACCGGCGAGGGCCTCCTGCGCATTGCGCACTGAATCAGTGAAGGCAAACCGTCCACCCTGCATTCGGTCGGGCGTCTTCACGCGCAAGTGAAAGCCCAGCCGATCCATCGTGGTGATGCTCGCCTGTTGCGCATCCAGCTGGCCACAAACACGAGCGAGCAAGCGCAGCGTCTCTTGCTGCTCACTGTTGATCTCGCGGACGAGTTCCGCCGCCGTCTCCGCTAGCGGATCCACGGCAGCCTTGAGATAGTCGGCGGGCGCGACCCAGCCCATCGAGCCAAATCCTCCAACGAAATAAATATCCGCAATCGCCATGTGAAAGAAGCCGAAGTCGTCAAAGTCCACCCAATAGGCCGCATTGGCATGCCGCGCCAGATAGCGCTCGCGAACCGGACCGCTCGCGCCGTCCGGTACCCGCGTCACCGACCCCATCAGCGTCACCCGCGCCGCACCCAGTGGATCCCGTTGACTCTCCGGCGGCGTGATGAGCAGGCTGGCGCGCGGATCGCCGAGCAGGTTCTGCGTGTGCATCGCCATGGTGCTGACGAGAAAGCTCGGCTGGCCTTGATCGTCCAAGCCGTACGGCATCACCGACCCAAAAGGCCAGCCAGGCTGTTTGCGCGAGAGCGTCGAAAGCCCGCCCGTCTGCTGGAGATAGACGAGCGTCCTGGCCCGTTCGGCATGGGACGGTTCGGGAACGTCGGGGCCTTCTGAATCCGGGCCGCTGTGATGTGCTCCTGACGATGCCATGAAATCCTCGCTTTTCTAGAGTCCTAAATGCCCAAGTCCTCTGTGAGCCGCACTTCCGATTCATCCACAATCTCTTCCAGGCAAGTGAAGCAGGGAAAGGGAAACTGGTTGACGGGAATCGCGCAGACTTCGCCGACCGGCGACTCGTCGAGCGCCGGACCACCGCATTCTTTATGGATCAAGGTTAGCATCGTTGTTCCTTTTTATGGTTGCTCCAGCACCAACCGATGAAATCGCTCGACCTGTTCAGGACTGCTGAGTCGATGGTCGCCGGGAATCAGATGCAGATCGATTGGAAACGCCGGGGCCTTGTCCTGCAGCTGCCGAGCAAACTCCCGGCTCCCGTCAGGCAGGATCACCGTATCCTGTAAACCGTGCAGAATCGTCGTCTGCACCGGCCTGAGCCGGTCGAATGTCGTCCGCCAATAGGCTTCGCTTTCCTCGACCCATTTCCACGATAAAGGCCAATCCTTGTGCAACGGCTCGTCGTCCCAGGGCATCCAGCCAGTACTCTGCCAAGCTTGTCGTCGTTCCACTGAAATCTGCTTCGCGCGAACACCCATCATATTGAACGCCGGCGCGATGAGAATAAGCCTATCTACAACATCGAATTCTTGCGCGACCAGCCAGGCAATCCAGCCGCCGAGCGAATTGCCGACAATCGTCATGGGCGGCCCTGCTTCGAGTGATTTTACGACGACGCGTGCATCGGCTATCCAATCGGACAACGTATAGTCTGTGAACCTTCCCTCCGACTCGCCGAATCCGCGCACATCGTAACAGCAGAATCCCCAGCCCTGCTCTTCACACCACTGCGCGAGTGCCTTGCTCTTATTGCCCCAGCGCTTCGAGAGAAAGCCGGTGATGAAGAGGATTTGCCGATCCCTGCCGTCGGCACGATCCCCGCGAATCAGCTTGCCGTCGATGCCTTGAAGCTGAAAGGACTGCGTGCTCATGCTTTATTGAGTGCGTTCATGAGAAACAGACTAAGCCGTCTCAGCACCAGCTCCGGAATCTCATGGCCGCCACGGAAGTCGTGCCATTCGACAGCGAGGCCGG
>JADLEJ010000043.1 GCA_020846195.1 Nitrospira sp. | reverse complement strand
TCTTCAACGGGTATCGCCCGCAGTTCTATTTCCGGACCACGGACGTGACGGGGATCGTCTCGCTCAATCCGGGGGTGGAAATGGTCATGCCTGGCGATAACGTGAGCGTGACGGGCGAGTTGATCAGTCCGATCGCCATGGAGCAGGGGCTTCGGTTTGCGGTGCGGGAAGGCGGCAAGACGGTGGGCTCCGGGGTAGTCACGGAAATTCTGGCGTAACGCAATTTTATTTAGCCGATAGGCTGGGGAGCTGAGCGTGAAGGTCGATCAAAGAATCAGAATCCGTTTGCGAGGATTTGACTACCGAGTGCTTGATCAATCGGTGGCGGAAATCGTCGAGACGGTCAGGCGGAGCGGGGCGAAGGTTGTCGGTCCTATTCCGTTGCCGACTAAGATCGAAAAGTTTACCGTGCAGCGGTCGACGCACGCTGATAAAAAGTCGCGAGAGCAATTTGAGATGCGGACGCACAAGCGTCTTCTCGATATCATGCAGCCTACTCCTGAGACGATGGATTCGCTGATGAAGCTGAACCTCGCCGCAGGCGTGGACGTTGAGATTAAGTTGTGATCTAGGGCTTGATTGAAGGGTTGAACGAGATGACAAACGGGTTGCTTGGGAAAAAATTAGGGATGACGCAAGTATTCGACGAAAGTCGATTGACGCCGGTGACGGTCATCGAGGCTGGTCCTTGCCGTGTCGTGACGGTCAAGACGAAAGAGCGCGATGGCTACGAAGCGGTTCAGTTGTCTTACGGAGAAGTGAAGGAGCGAAAGCTTTCGAAGGCTGAGCTGGGCCATTTGAAGAAGCAGCAGGCTCCGGCAACTCGCGTGCTTCGTGAGTTTGAAAAAGTCGGCGACGCGACGGTTGGCGAGTCGGTCACGGTCGGCATGTTTAAGAAGGGCGATTGGGTCGACGTGGTTGGCGTGTCGAAGGGCAAGGGGTTTCAGGGTGTCGTGCGGCGTCATAATTATGCCGGCGGTCCTGAATCTCATGGTTCGATGTTTCACCGTCATCCAGGTTCCATGGGCGCGAGTTCGTATCCGTCTCGTGTCTGGAAGGGTAAGACGTTGCCTGGCCACATGGGCGATGAGCGCGTCACGGTGCAGCGGCTGAAGGTGGTGGACGCAAGGCCTGAAGAGAACTTGCTTTTCGTTCGCGGTGCCATTCCCGGTGCGACGAATGGTCTTATTGTCGTTAGAAAGTCGAAGAAGGGTTAGGACATGCCCACGGTCGATGTCGTAGATCTACAGAGTAAGAAGGTTGGCACCGTCGATTTGCCTCAAGCGGTGTTCGGTTGCGAGCCTCGCGCGTCGTTGGTTCATGAAGCCGTTGTCATGCAGCGGGCGTGCGAGCGGCAGGGAACGGCGTCGACGTTGCGCCGCAGCGAAGTCAGTGGCTCCGGCAAGAAGCCGTGGAAGCAGAAGCACACGGGCCGCGCCCGGGCTGGATCTTTGCGCTCTCCAGTATGGAGGCATGGCGGGATCGTGTTTGGGCCGAAGCCGAGGGACTATTCGTACACCATGCCGAAGAAGAAGTATCGCGCTGCGCTGCAAAGCGCGCTGTCGGCGAAGCTGGCTGATGGGAAAGTGATTGTGGTGTCAGATTTCGCCTTGGCTCAGCCGAAAACTAAGTTGCTGGCGAAAGCATTGGATCAATTCGGGCTTGGCGAGACGGCGTTAGTGGTGGCGGCCGATACGCAAGTCGCCATGTCGCAGGCCGCCCGCAATCTCTCTTCGGTGAAGGTGGTCAGCGCCGGCCAATTGAATGTCTATGACGTTGTGCGGGCTGGGGTCGTGGTGATTCATGAAGGCGAGCTTTCCCGCGTAGCAGAGGTGTGGTCATGAAGCTGGATATGCATGCGGTGCTGGTGCAGCCGTTGTTGACGGAGAAGTTGACGGGAATTCGTGAGACCACCAATACAGTCGGTTTCATCGTTCATCCAAATGCGAATCGACTTCAGATCAAGCAGGCCGTTGAAACGCTGTTGAAGGTGAAGGTGGCCCGGGTTAACGTCCTGAATGTCCTGGGAAAGGTCAAGCGGCTTGGCAGGTTTTCGGGAAAGCGGTCTGATTGGAAGAAGGCATTTGTCACGTTGAAAGAAGGCGAAAAGCTCGAAATGTACGAGAGTGCATAGGGTTGATGGAAGGTAGGGCTGAGCATGGGATTGAAATCATATAAGCCAACGTCTGCAGGGCGCCGCGGAATGACCGCCGTCACGACGGAAGAGCTGACGAAAAAGAAGCCTGAAAAGTCGCTGACGTCGTTCCATCTTCGCACGGGTGGGCGAAATACCGATGGTCGCACGACGGTTCGCTTTCGTGGGGGTGGGCACAAGCGGCTTTATCGGAAGATCGATTTTAAGCGGGATAAGGCTGGCATTCCTGCGAAAGTGGTCTCGATCGAGTATGACCCAAACCGATCTGCTCGTATTGCGCTGTTGAATTATGTGGATGGCGAGAAGCGATATATTCTCGCGCCTGTCGGGTTGGTGGTTGGCGCAACGGTGCAGTCAGGGGCGGATGCCGAGGTGCGGCCTGGAAATGCGCTTCCGCTTTCAAGCATGCCGTTGGGAACGACGATCCATAATATCGAGCTCAAGGCTGGAAAGGGCGGACAGCTTATTCGCAGCGCCGGCGGTTCGGCTCAGGTGATGGGTCGTGACGGAGATTATGTCCAGATTCGCTTGAAGTCTGGCGAGATGAGAAAAGTCTTGTCTACCTGCATGGCGACAGTTGGGCAGGTTGGCAACGTCGATCACGAAAATGTGAGCGTCGGCAAAGCCGGCCGGACCAGATGGAAGGGAAAGCGCCCTCACGTCCGCGGTGTTGTGATGAATCCAGTCGACCATCCGCACGGCGGAGGAGAGGGTAAGTCTGGTCAGGGAAACCCTCATCCGGTTTCTCCGTGGGGCCAGCCGACCAAGGGTTATAAGACAAGGCAGAACAAGAAGACGGACCAGTTCATTATCGCGCGACGCAAGTCAGGGGTACGCAATGGCTAGATCGATTAGTAAGGGCGCTTTTATCGACGATCATTTGCTGAAAAAAGTCGAGCATATGAATGAGACGAAAGAGCGAAAGATTATTAAGACCTGGTCGCGTCGCTCGACCGTGATTCCCGACATGATTGGGCACACGCTTGCGGTGCACAATGGGAAGAAGTTTATTCCGGTCTTTGTGACGGAAAACATGGTTGGGCACAAGCTCGGTGAGTTTGCTCCGACTCGGTTCTTCAAGGGACACGGTCAGGCGAAGACGGAAAAAGCGGTTGCGCTCAAGTAGCCTGTCTGGTTGATTAGTGTCCGCTCAGCGATTGGGTAAAGGATAAGGATATGACTGAAGCACGTGCGATTCTTAGATTTGTTCGAGTGGCCCCTCGGAAGGCTCGGCCGGTCATCGACATGATTCGCGGCCAGCAGGTTCCTCAGGCGCTGGCCATGTTGAAGCTCACGCCTCGGCAAGCCGCGCGTGTCGTTGAGAAGATTCTTCGGTCGGCGGTGGCGAATGCCGAGCAGAAGGAAATGGGCGATAGTGAGTCGATGGTGATTTCAAAAGCCTTTGTCAACGGCGGGCCAATCTTGAAGCGTTTTCGGGCTCGTTCTCAGGGGCGAGCGAATTCAATCCATAAGCGCACGAGTCACATTACGGTAGTGGTCGCCGCCCCATCGGTCGGCGATGCCAAAAAGTCAGCGTAACAACGATCACAATCTAGCTAGGGCAGACTGAGGCAAGATTTTATGGGTCAGAAAACACATCCAATCGGGTATCGACTTGGCTATAACGTCACCTGGAACTCTCGGTGGTATGCCGGGAAGGACTACGCCAAGCTTCTTCATCAAGACATCAAGATTCGAAAAGTCGTGAAGGCAAGGCTCTTTCACGCCGGTGTCTCGAAGGTTGAGATTGAGCGCTCTGGCGACCAGACTCGCGTTATCATTCACACCGCTCGTCCTGGCATTATTATCGGCCGGAAGGGCGCTGAGGTTGATAAGTTAAAAGCCGATCTTGAGAAGCAGTATGGCGGGCAGGTCTATATCACGGTGAAGGAAATCAAAAAGCCTGAATTGGATGCTCAGTTGGTGAGCGAGAATGTCGCAACCCAGCTGGAAAAGCGAGTAGCGTTCAGGCGTGCAATGAAGCGCAGTGTGCAGTCTGCCCTTCGGCTTGGCGCGCAAGGCATTAAGATTATGGTGGCGGGACGGTTGGGTGGGGCGGAAATCGCCCGTACGGAATGGTATCGCGAAGGGCGAGTGCCGCTCCATACGCTTCGCGCCAATGTCGACTACGGGTTTGCTGAAGCCCATACAACGATGGGGCAGATCGGTGTGAAAACGTGGCTCTTCAAGGGAGAGTTGCTGCCAGCTCAACCGGTCAAGTCAGATTCATTTCTCGAACGGCGGCTCGGGTAAGGAGAACGCACTGTGTTAGCGCCAAAGAAAGTCAAGTTTAGAAAGATGCAAAAGGGCCGTATGCGTGGCAAGGCCTATCGCGGCGGACAGATCACCTTGGGCGAGTTCGGTCTCAAGGCGCTCGAGCCTGGATGGGTGACGAGTCGGCAAATTGAAGCTGCGCGTATTGCCATTACGCGCTTTGTGAAGCGCGGTGGGCAGGTGTGGACGAGAATTTTCCCGGATAAGCCGATTACGAAGAAGCCGGCTGAAACTCGAATGGGTAAAGGTAAAGGAAACCCTGAGTACTGGGTGGCTGTCGTGAAGCCTGGCCGTATTTTGTATGAAATGGATGGCGTGCCGTTGGATGTGGCGAAAGAGGCGTTCAGGCTGGCGTCGCACAAGCTGCCGGTGGCCACAAAGTGCGTTGCCCGCGGTGAATTTTAATCAGGTCCCATAAGCGGTCCGAGGAGTAGGCGACATGGCGTTGGATTTGAAAGAGCTGCGGCTATTGACGGCCCCTGAGCTGGTCGAGAAGGAAAAGCAATTAGTGCAAGAGCTGTTCAACTTGCGCTTTCAGTTGGGTACCGGTCGGCTGGAAAATCCAATGCAGATCAGGAAGACGAAGCGTGAGATTGCTCGGGTGAAGACGGTGTTGCAGCAAGTCTCTCAAGCTGAGACGAAAAAGTAGGGGGTTTCGATTATGTCCGATGCTGTGAAGAAGCGTGAGTGGGTCGGTCGTGTGTTGAGCAATAAGATGAACAAGACCGTTGTAGTCTCCGTCGAGCGCTCGGTGACGCACCCGCTGTATCGCAAGGTTCTGCGAAGAATCTCGAAGTTTAAGGCGCACGACGAGCAGAATGTCTGCAAGATCGGCGACCGTGTGCTCATGGTTGAGACTCGGCCGATCAGTAAGGACAAGCATTGGCGCGTGGTCGAAGTCATTCGGAAGGGCCAAGCGGAATAGTGTGATCGGGTTGTGACTCTAAGGTAAGGAAAGAGCGCTAGCATGATTCAGAACTATAGTTATATGGATGTGGCGGATAACTCCGGTGCGAAGCAGGCGATGTGCTTCCATGTCTTCGGCGGAACGCGCCGCCGGTACGCGTCATTGGGAGATATCGTGGTCGTCGCGGTGAAAGAGGCTATCCCGCATGCCAGCGTGAAAAAGGGCGATGTCAGCCGTGCGGTCATTGTCCGCACGACCAAGGAAGTGCGGCGCGAAGATGGCTCCTACATCAAGTTCGATCGCAATGCCTGTGTGTTGATCAATAAAGAGGGCGAGCCGATCGGAACTCGAATTTTCGGACCGGTCGCGCGCGAATTGCGTTGGAAGAAATTTATGAAGATTATCTCCCTGGCACCTGAAGTGCTGTAGGGATACGTGGTGGGGGTTGTCGTGCAAGCACTTCGGAAAAGCAGAATTCGAAAAGGCGATACGGTTGTGGTGATCACTGGACGCGAGCGCGGGAAGTCCGGGAAGGTCTTGTCGGTCGATTTGACGGCTGGCAAGGTCATTGTGGAAAAGCTGAATGTCATCAAGCGCCACACCAAGCCGAGCCAAAAGGTCAAGCAGGGCGGCATATTGGAGCGAGAGGCTCCGTTGCCGATCTCCAATGTCATGTATGTCTGCCCTGTGACGCAAAAGCCGACTCGCGTTGGCATTCGTACGCTGGAAGACGGCCGGCGGGCACGGTTTAGCAAGAAATCGAACGAGACGTTCGAGTAGTCTGAGGAGCACGGAATGGCGAAGGTTGAAAAAGGTAAAGCAGGCAAGCCGTCAGAGAAGAAGTCCTCGAAGAAGGACGCTGAGGCTGCGCCTAAGCAATTAGACGATAACAGTCATGAATCTAGTTTTAAGCCGCGACTCCGTGATGCGTATCAGGAGAAGGTCGTCCCGGCGCTCATGAAAGAGTTCGGGTATAAGAACGTGATGCAAGTGCCTAAGTTGGAGCGCATCGTTCTCAACGTCGGAATGGGTGAAGCCATTCAGAACGTGAAGTTGCTGGAGAGCGCGGTTACTGAGCTGGGCACCATTACCGGACAAAAACCTGTCGTGACGAGAGCGAAGAAGGCGATCGCTGGATTCAAGCTCAGGCAGGGGCTTCCGATCGGAGCGAAAGTCACCTTGCGAAGCCGTCGCATGTATGAATTTTTCGACAGGCTCGTGACCTTGGCCTTGCCGCGTATTCGCGATTTCCGAGGCGTCTCGCAGAAGGCCTTCGATGGCCGTGGCAACTATACGCTTGGCGTCAAGGAACAGTTGATATTCCCTGAAATCAAGTATGACGAAGTAGCGTCCATTCATGGCATGGATATCACGATCGTCACGACAGCAAGAACGAATGACGAGGGAAAGGCCTTGCTGAAACATCTTGGCATGCCATTCCGGGCATAGAGATGTCAGGCTTACGCACGTAACTGAGCAGAAGGAGTTCATGTGTCACGTTTAGCGCTACGGAATAAAGCGGCAAAAAAGCCAAAATTCGAGTGCCGATCCTACAATCGGTGTCCGTTATGTGGTAGGGTGCGTGGCTTTTTAACTCGCTTTCATATGTGCAGAATCTGTTTCCGTCTCTTGAGCCTCCGCGGGGATATCCCCGGCGTGCGCAAGTCCAGTTGGTAGTGGCGGCAGCTCTGAGATATTAGGACCGGAAAGAAAAGGGAATAGCATGTTGACTGATCCAATTAGCGATCTTCTTGTTCGACTCCGAAACGGCTCGCAGCGCCGTCACGATACAGTGTCTGTTCCTGCTTCCAAGCTCAAGCGCGCCATTCTCGAGCTTCTCAAGCAAGAGGGCTATGTCCATGACATTGCCGACGCCGTGGAAGACGGACATCCGGTGTTTACGGTGCAAATGCGCTATGTCAACGAAGGGCAGCCGATGATTACGGGTATGCAGCGGATCAGCAAGCCCGGCCGCCGTGTGTATGTCGGCAGCAAGGATATCGCCAAAGTCAGAAACGGAATCGGGATGGCCATATTGTCGACGTCTAAAGGGATCATGACCGACCAGGAGTCTCGGAAGAACGGCTTGGGCGGTGAAGTCTTGTGCTCAGTCTGGTAGCAGCGTAAAGGACAAGGAAGAGAACATGTCGCGGATTGGGAAAATGCCGATTGCTATTCCTGCGGGAGTAGAAGTGAAAGTGGTGGGGCCCAAGGTTTCGATCAAGGGGCCATTGGGTAAAATGGACTGGCCTCTTGAAGAGGGGCTTGGTGCCGTCGTGGAGGGTGGCCAGATTCTCATCACTCGTACGAGCGATGACCGCAATGTCCGCGCTCTGCATGGTTTGGCTCGCGCTGAGTTGAGCAATATGGTGCTGGGTGTCTCGAAGGGCTATGAGCGTTCATTGGAGATCACGGGTGTCGGTTATAAGGTGGCGCTCCAGGGGCGGACGATGAGCTTCAATGTCGGGTACATCAATCCCGTGCTCTTTCAAGTCCCGGTCGGCATTGAGGTCAAGGTCGACAAGCAGACTCTCATCAATGTTAAGGGATTCGATAAGCGATTAGTCGGTCAGGTAGCGGCAGACTTGCGCGCGATCAAGCCACCGGATGTGTATAAGCAAAAGGGTGTCCGGTTTATGGGCGAGGTCTTGCGTAAGAAAGAAGGAAAGACTGGGAAATAGAGGCGACGATGAACACAGCAGAAAAAACAAGACAGCTCGAGCAACGAAGACAACGAGTTCGCAAGCGCATCATGGGAACCACCGAGCGTCCACGGCTCAATGTGTTTCGAAGCCGCGCGCATATTTATGCGCAGGTGATCAACGATTTGAACGGATCAACGCTGGTGGCCGCCTCGTCGCTTGATAAAGATCTGAGGAAGACCTTGAAGTCTACCGGCAGCATGGAAGCCGCAAAGGCGGTGGGCAAGCTGCTGGCAGATCGGGCAAAGGCTGCCAATGTGCTGACTGTCGTGTTTGATCGCGGCGGACGTATCTATCATGGTCGAATTAAAGCCCTTGCCGAAGCATCGCGCGAGGGTGGGCTCCAGTTTTAGAACGCTCACTCCTGTGAGTCCTGCCCGTTGCTGGTGGGAAGGAAGAAGAGAGGGATTGCGTGCGAGTTAATCCAGACGAATTGAACCTGAAGGACAAGGTCGTTTTCATCAACCGGGTGGCCAAGGTGGTGAAGGGCGGCAAGCGATTTAATTTCTGCGCGCTGGTAGTGGTCGGCGACGGCCATGGCTGGGTGGGCATTGGCAAAGGGAAGGCCGCCGAAGTGCCTGTGGCGATTTCCAAGGCTGTCGAGCAGGCCAAGAAAAACCTTGTTCATGTGTCGCTCAAGGGTGGAACGATTCCCCATGATGTGCATGGGTTGTTCGGCGCCGAGCATGTTCTCTTGAAGCCGGCCGTCGATGGGACCGGTATTATTGCCGGTGGCGCTGTGCGAGCCGTTGTCGAGGCGGTTGGCGTGCATAACATCATTGCTAAGACGCTTGGCCGTGGCAATCCCTTCAACACTGTTCGGGCGACGTTGGCGGGGCTCGCTCAACTGCGCAATCCTGAAGAAGTGCTCAGGCTTCGGCGGGAAGCTGCCGGAGCGCGGCTTGAAAGGGCGAGTGCGTAATGGCTACGGCAAAAACTGATAAGACTGCAACATCTACGGTTCAAGCTGTTCGTGTGACTCTTCGGCGGAGCCCGATTGGAACGCCGCAGACGCATCGACTTGCGTTGCGTGGGCTTGGTCTCCGTCACATCCGGCAAACAGCGGTTCATCCTGATACCCCACAGGTTCGTGGGTTGATTAAAAAAGTGGGCTATCTGCTTGAGGTGGGGAAACCATGAATTTGCACGATTTATCCCCTGCACGGGGTGCGAAGAAAAGACGGAAACGAATCGGTCGTGGCCCAGGATCTGGCCATGGAAAAACTGCGACCAAGGGGCATAAGGGCATTAAGGCGCGTTCCGGCGGTGGCAAACGGCCTGGGTTTGAAGGCGGTCAAATGCCGTTGGTTCGCCGCTTGCCAAAGTTTGGGTTCACGAATCCATTCAGGACGGAGTATAACGTTCTGAACCTGAAGAGTTTTGAGACGTGGACTGGTCCTTCAACGGTGACTCCGCAGGCATTGGTGGATGCGGGTTTGGTGAAGCGCAAACGTCTGCAGATTAAGATTTTGGGTAACGGGGAGTTGACCAAGCCGTTAGTCATTCAGGCGCATAAGTTCAGCGAGTCGGCCAAAGCCAAGATCCAAGCTGCCGGTGGTCGCGTCGAGGTTATCGGCGGTGCTTGAGCGACTTTTTACCAGCTTTCAGAATATTTTTAAGATCCCAGAGCTACGGAATCGTGTTCTGTTTACGCTGGGGATGCTCGTCGTGTATCGAGTGGGATCGCACATTCCTACTCCAGGTATCAATGGCGACGCACTCTCAGAGTTTTTAGCGAAACAGGGCGGCGCTCTCCTCGGATTTCTGGATATCTTCTCTGGCGGATCGCTTTCCAGGCTGACAATCTTCGCCTTGGGCATTATGCCCTACATCAGCGCGTCGATCATTCTTCAGTTGCTGACCGTAGTCGTCCCGCATCTCTCGAAGCTTTCGAAAGAGGGAGAGCGCGGTCGTAAGAAAATTATCCAGTACACTCGGTTCGGCACTATCGCGATTGCCTTGATTCAAGGATTCGGCATTGCGGTCGGCCTTGAGCAAATGAATCAAGGCGCCTTTGTGCTGAGCGGTGGCTGGGCGTTTCGTCTCATGACGGTGATTACCCTGACAGCAGGCACTGGTTTTCTCATGTGGCTCGGCGAGCAAATTACTGAGCGCGGGATCGGTAATGGAATTTCGCTCATCATTTTCTCTGGCATTGTCGCCCGGCTTCCTGCGGCAGTTGTCCAGACATTCGATCTGTATAAAATCGGCCAGCTCAACATTATTCTGTTGGTGGCTCTGGCTCTGTTGATGGTCTCCGTGGTGGCCGCGATTGTGTTCCTCGAGAGCGGGCGCCGAAAGATTCCTGTTCAGTACGCAAAGCGTGTCGTTGGCCGTCGTGTTTTTGGTGGGCAGAGCACGCATATTCCGCTGAAGATTAATACGGCAGGCGTCATTCCCCCGATTTTTGCTTCGTCGATTATTGCGTTCCCTGCAACCATTGCAGGATTCTTTGAGACGCCATGGGTGAAGGCGCTCGGTTCGCAGCTTGCGCCAGGCTCGTTGCTATATACGCTTATATACGTCGGGCTCATCTTGTTTTTCTGCTTCTTTTATACCGCTGTGGTTTTAAACCCGGTCGATATGGCGGACAACATGAAGAAGTATGGAGGCTTTGTTCCAGGAATTAGGCCTGGTCAAAGGACGTCCGACTATATTTATAATGTACTGACGAAGATTACATTTGCAGGGGCAATCTATCTTGCCGTTGTCTGCGTAATTCCAGAATTTTTGATCTATAAGATGAATGTGCCGTTCTACTTCGGTGGCACGTCGCTCTTGATTGTTATCGGGGTAGGGCTGGACACGGCTCAGCAGATCGAATCTCATATGTTGATGCGCAACTATGAAGGCTTCCTTGGAAAAGGAATGGCTCCTTTGCGCGGCAGGAATGGATAATCGGCCATGCGGCTTGTTTTTCTTGGAGCTCCAGGAGTAGGGAAAGGCACACAGGCTGAAAAAATAGCCGTTCAGTATGGGATAGCCAAGATTTCAACCGGCGATCTCTTGAGGGAAGCGGTTCGAGCCCAGACAGCTCTTGGAAAAGATGCCAAGAGTTATATGGATCAAGGCAAGCTGGTGCCTGACTCCGTCGTGATTGGCTTGGTTCGGGATAAATTGAGCGAGCCTGGTTGCGCTGGAGGGTTTGTCCTTGATGGGTTTCCGAGGACTGTGCCTCAAGCTGAGGAATTGGGAAAGGTTCTTTCGCAGAAAAGTATTCGTCTTGATCGGGTGATTAACTTTCAAGTGTCGCGTGAAGATGTGGTGAAGCGACTCAGTGGGCGGCGCAGTTGTCCGAAATGCCAGGCGACATTTCATGTAGACTTCGCCCCACCAAAAGCAAGTGATCGCTGTGATCGATGTGGCGATGGGCTTGTGCAGCGGAGCGACGACAAGCGCGAAGCCATTGAGACTCGCTTGAAGGTTTATGAAGAGCAAACGGCGCCATTGATCGATTACTATGATCGGCAGGGAGTGTTAACCCATCTTGATGGGGGCGGCGCTGTCGAAAATGTGTATCAGGCTTTGACGAAAGTGCTGACCCCATATAAGAAAGCATGATCATCCTAAAGACGCCTGCAGAAATCGATGTGATGGCTCAGGCATCGAAGGTGGTTGCTGAAGCGCTTGAAGTTGTGAAGAAGGCTGTGCGGCCTGGTGTGACAACGGATGATCTGGATCGTATTGCAGAGCAAGCGATTCGCGACCGCGGGGCCATTCCAGCATTCAAGGGATACCGTAGCTATCCGAAGACGCTGTGTGCCTCAGTTAATGAACAGGTTGTTCATGGGATTCCGTCGAAGCGGAAACTGAAGGACGGCGATATTATCGGTCTAGATCTAGGTGCGATTGTCGGCGGTTTTTATGGCGACTCAGCTGTCACTGTATCGGTTGGAGAGGCCAGTGAATCAGCTGTTCGCTTGATTCAGGTGACTCAAGAGGCTCTCGATCTTGGCATTGAGAAGGCGGTTGTCGGTAATCGGTTGACCGATATTTCTCATGCGGTGCAGCGCCACGTTGAGGCAGCTGGGTATTCAGTTGTGACGGAGTTTGTCGGTCATGGCATCGGTCGGCAACTTCATGAGGAGCCTCAGGTTCCCAATTACGGAAAAGCTGGGCAGGGGCCGCGGTTGCAGTACGGAATGGTGCTTGCGATCGAGCCGATGGTCAATGTGGGCGGGAGCGCGGTGCGTGTGCTTGAGGATCGCTGGACGGCGGTGACGGCTGACGGTAGCCTTTCAGCCCACTTTGAGCATACAATAGCAATTCAACCGTCAGGGCCGGCGCTGGTACTCAGTCAGAGAGTGTAAGCCGCCATCTACGTTCGGCATTGACAGATAGAGGAATGGGAGTACGTGGGAAAAGAAGACATTATCGAAATACAGGGCACGGTAGCAGAGACCTTACCTAATGCCATGTTTCGTGTGAAGCTTGATAATGGTCATATTCTTCTCGCGCATATTTCTGGAAAGATGCGGATGCACTTTATCCGAATTCTTCCAGGCGATAAAGTCACGGTGGAGATGTCTCCATACGATTTGACGAGAGGCCGAATCACTTACCGTTTCAAGTAGTAGGAGCGCTGACGCGTCATGAAAGTAAAGTCATCAGTTAAGCCAATTTGTGCCAAGTGCATGGTTGTTCGCCGCCGGGGCGTTGTGCGGATTTTATGCGAGAACCCCAGGCATAAGCAGCGTCAGGGATAATACCGAGCAAGACAGGTTTGTGCTCGTTTAGAGCATTAGGAAAGAGGAGAGATCATGGCGCGCATCGCAGGCATCGATTTGCCAAGAGAGAAACGGACCGATATCGGTCTCACTTACATCTACGGAATTGGGCGGGCCGCCGCACGAGAGATTTTGCGGAAGGCCGGTGTCGATGGCTCGATTCGGATCAAGGATCTGAGTGAAGACAAGATCGTCAAGCTCAGAGAGATTATTGATCGCGATCACCGCGTCGAGGGAGACCTTCGCAAGGAAACATCCCTGAATATCAAGCGATTGATCGATACGGGAACCTATCGCGGTCTTCGCCATCGAAAGGGCTTGCCGGTACGGGGCCAGCGTACGAAGACCAATGCCAGAACGCGGAAGGGCCGGCGCGCTGGTGTGACAAGCAAACCGAAACCGACAGCCAGATGATCGAGCGGATCGCTCGTGCTCTGAAGTGAAGGAGTGTCTATGAGTGTGAAGAAGGGGAAGAAGAAGGAACGCCGGATTGTTCAAGCCGGGGTGGCGCATGTTCAGGCATCCTTCAATAATACGATCGTCACCATTACGGATATGGGCGGCAATACGGTCGTCTGGGCGAGTTCTGGAAATCAGGGGTTTAAGGGTTCGCGCAAGAGCACTCCGTTTGCGGCGCAACGTGCCGGCGAAGCGGCGGCTCGCAAAGCGATGGAAAGCGGCATGCGTCAAATTGATGTGTATGTGAACGGGCCTGGCGCTGGCCGTGAATCAGCCATTCGCTCGCTCCAAGCCGCGGGTCTGCGCATTAACCTTATTCGCGACGTGACCCCGATTCCTCACAATGGCTGTCGTCCGCCGAAGCGCAGGCGTGTGTAGCCGAGCGGCGCGTTAAAGTTCGATTCTGCAGCAATGTTGGCGCCAGAATTCAGGCGCCCTGTAACCGGAGGTAATGCAGTGGCTAAGTATCGGGGTCCAGTTTGCCGTCTCTGTCGGCGCGAAGGCGAGAAGCTCTTTTTGAAGGGCACGCGGTGCATGACTGAAAAATGTGCCATTGAGCGGCGGAGCTATCCTCCTGGCCAGCACGGTCAGGGGCGCCCTAGGAATTCAGACTATAGCCTGCAATTGCGCGAGAAACAGAAATTGCGGAGAATCTACGGATTGCAAGAGTGCCAATTCCGCGGCCTGTTCGAAAAGGCGGAGAGGCAGTCTGGCGTCACTGGCGATGCGTTGTTGCGCTTGCTGGAATGCCGGTTGGACAATGTCGCTTACCGTCTCGGGTTTGGCGCTTCTCGCAAGCAAGCGCGTCAGATCGTCAGCCACGGGCACTTGACCATGAACGGCAAGAAAATCAATGTCGCCGGGGCGACTGTCAAGACTGGCGATGTGATTCAGGTGCGCGAGCGAAGCCGGAATTTGCTTTCCATTCAATCGTCGTTGGAAGGCGTCGATGGGCGCGGGATTCCAGATTGGTTAGAACTCGATAAAGGCACGCTCAAGGGAACGGTCCGCGCCTTGCCGACAAAAGAACAGATCACGCTGCCGGTCAACGAGCAGATGGTCGTCGAATTGTATTCTCGATAGCATTGTGGGCCGGTAGGGGGCAGTCTACGTTCTGCATCCCCCCTATTCGGTATGCTGGTCACTCGATGGTTGTGAAGGGGGAGTTATGATTAAAGCGATGAAAGACTTTCAGATCCCGATGCGGGTTGAAGTCGATAAGGATGCGAATTCCCCAGTATTCGGTCGATTCACCACCGAGGCGTTTGAACGGGGATTTGGAACGACGATCGGTAATTCTCTGCGCCGTGTGTTGCTCTCGTCCCTGACCGGTGCGGCAGTGACGACGGTGAAGATTGAGGGCGTGTTGCATGAGTTTTCGACGATTCCAGGCGTGACGGAGGATGTCACCTCCATCATTCTGAACATCAAGAGCTTGCGCTTGGCGTTGCATACGGATAAGCCAAAGACGATTCGTTTGAGGAAGAAGGGGCCGGGAGAAGCAAAGGGGTCTGACATTATTCACGATGCCGATGTGACTATTCTGACACCTGACTTGCACATTGCCACGCTCGATAAAGACGCGACGCTCGATATTGAGATGACCGTCAAGCATGGCCGCGGCTATGTCCCGGCCGAGCGAAACAAGGAAGAAGGATTGCCGATCGGTGTGATCGCGATCGACTCGGTCTTCTCGCCCATCAAGCGCGTCAATTTCCATGTGGAGAATGCCCGCGTCGGCCGTATGACCGATTACGACAAGCTGACGATGGAGATCTGGACGGACGCCACCATCAGTCCTCGCGATGCCCTGTCCACAGCGGCGAATATTTTGCGCGATCATCTCGACATCTTCATTAATCCTGAAGAACGGGGCGAAGGAAAGCGCGAAGCCGGATACGATGAATCGGAACTCGAAGAGAATAAGAATCTCTCTCGGAGCGTGAATGAGCTTGAGCTCTCCGTCCGGGCGGCGAATTGCTTGAAGAATGCCAACATCAAGACCATTCGTGATCTGGTCCAGAAGACCGAAAACGAAATGCTCAAGACGAAGAATTTCGGCAAGAAGTCGCTGAATGAGATCAAGGAAATTTTGTTGGAGATGGGGCTCACGTTGGGAGGAAAGGTGGAAGCCGGATCCTCCAGCAGCGGGGGTTCGCAGGCAGAGTAATTTTCAGCGAAGGGGAATGCTGTGCGACACAGAAAAAAAGGCCGTCAACTTGGCCGGCAGACGAAACATCGATGGGCGTTGTTCCGGAGTCTCGTTACCTCGCTCTTGGAGCATGAGCGCATCGAGACGACCGAAGCCAAGGCCAAAGAAATCCGTGGATTTACCGATCGGATGATTACGCTCGGCAAGGAAGGGACGCTGCCTGCCCGCCGTCGCGCACTGGCGTTTATCCGAAGCAAAGACGTCGTCTCAAAGCTGTTCAGCGATGTGGCGGGTCGATTCAAAGATCGCCAAGGCGGCTACACTCGCATGGTGAAGACTCGCCGCCGTATCGGCGATGGCGCTGAAATGGTCGCCATCGAGCTGGTGACGATGGTGGAGAAGTCCTCCTCCAAGGCGGCTGCGGTTCCTGCAACCACGGCTCCAGCCGGATCGACCGAAGCTGCGGCCTCGTAACACACTCGTTCTTGTATTAGCTGGAAAGAGCTCCTTGCGTAGTATGCGCGAGGGGCTCTTTCTGTTTCTGCCTGGCGCAGACGTTTACTTGCCCGATCCTCAGTGCTACTATCGTGCCAGTGTTTCATCTCGTTTATTTAATTAATAAGTGTGAGGCATGTGGGGGGTATTAGCCAGACGAAGCCTGCTTACTTTGAGTGCTGTGCTGGCGGCATTTCTGATTTACCTGTTGTTTGTGAACGCAGATTCCGCCCCCACAAATCAGCCTATCGCACCAGGGGCCATTGAAACCGCAGATGCGAAGATTTCCGATTTTACCTTTACTCAGACAAAAGGGGATGTGGTGCAGTGGCGGGTGCAGGCCAAGCAAGCGCGCTTATTCGAGCAGGAAAAGCGCGCAGTACTGAGCAACGTTGAAGTGACGCTCTATGGGCAGGCAGGGAAAGAGGTCACGGTTCTTGGAGACGAAGGGGCGCTCGACACAGCCACAAAAAACTTTGTGCTGGAGAATCGGACGGATCCGCTGATCATTGCAACGGGAAGTGGCTATACAATTTATACCAATCATCTGGCCTGGACCGATGCCACTAAAATCATTCAGACCGATGATCCGGTCCGTATTGTGGGCAATGGATTGGAAATTACCGGCAGGGGATTGCTGGGACGGACAGAGTCCGAAGAGTTTGAGGTACTCGATGATGTTCATGTGGATCTCGTTTCTGGTTCTTAGCATCGTAGCGCCAGGCTCAGTCGAGTCTGCAGCGCCGGTGGGCAGCGCGGTGTCCAAAAGCGCAGGGCCGGCCCAGACTCCGACCACCATTACTGCGAAAAAGATGACGGTGCGGAACCAAGATAGTCAGGCTGTCTTTGAAGGATCTGTCGTGCTGACTCAAGGCACTCTGATGGTCTATTCGGACAAGATGGTGGTGTCGTTTTCCCCGCAGTCTTCTGAGGATGGGAAAAAAGGAGAGCCGAGTGAAGTCGGAAAGAGCGATCCATTGCCTGCGGCCAAGCCGGCTGGAAAAGGCGGCGATGTCATGCCGGGATCCTCTGGTCGATCCGTTAAGCAGATTGAAGCGACTGGGCATGTGCGCATCGAAAAAGAGACCGGCAATGCGACATCCAGTAAGGCCGTGTTCGACAACAGCCGCCGGGTCGTGACGCTGACGGGCGATCCGGTGGCCTGGGAAAAAGGGACGCGGGTGAGCGGTGAGAAGATCATCATCTATCTCGATGAAGATCGAAGTGTCGTTGAAGGAGGATCGCATCTCCTGATCGACGGTGATCGTGGTGGAATGAAATGACTCAGGGAACCGAATCAGAACTGGTTGGGACGCCGGATGCAGTAGCCGGTTCACGCACATCGTGCTTGAGAGCTCGTGGGCTGGAGAAGAGTTTTCGCGGGCGCAAAGTCGTGAAGGGCGTGGCCATCGAAGTGCGTGCCGGTGAAGTTGTCGGGCTGCTTGGTCCGAACGGTGCCGGGAAAACCACGATCTTCGATATGGTGGTGGGCCTCTGCCAGCCGGACGAGGGGGAGATTACCTTTAACGGCGAGTCCATCACGGACTTGCCAATGTATCAGCGGGCGAGGCGGGGGATCGGCTATCTTCCGCAGGAGTCGTCGGTCTTTCGCCGCCTTTCCGTAGAGAAGAATGTCTTGGCGATTTTAGAAATCCTGGGCTATCCTCGGGGTGAGCGAATGGCGCGGGTCGATGAGTTGCTCAAGGACCTCGATCTCCTGCACATTCGTGGCAGTATGGCCTATGCATTGTCAGGAGGAGAACGCCGCCGATTGGAAATCACCAGGGCGTTAGCTACGAGCCCGTCCTTCATGTTATTGGACGAGCCGTTTGCGGGGATCGATCCGATTGCGGTGGCCGATATTCAGCAAATTATTCTTCGCCTGAAGGACAAGGGAATAGGGATTCTCATTACCGATCACAATGTTCAAGAGACGCTCTCCATTACCGATCGTGCCTATATTATTAATGAAGGATTGATCTTGGAATCCGGCTCTCCGGAGTCCATTGTCAAAAGTGAAACCGCTCGGGCCGTGTATCTTGGCGAGCGATTCAAGCTGTAGAGGGTTGGTTATCTAGTTATGAAACTTCGTCTCGACTTGAGGCTGAGCCAGAAGCTGATCATGACGCCGCAGTTGCAGCAGGCGATTAAGCTGTTGCAGCTCTCTCGGCTTGAATTGCAGCAAAGCTTGACCCAGCATCTGCTCGAAAATCCGCTTCTCGACGAAGTGCAGGCTGAAGTTGAGGAAGCTGAAGCGGCGGCGGCGGAAGGAAAACCGGAAGACGCCACCACGACGGCTACGCAAGATAACGCAGAAGAGGCGGGCACGCCGGAGGAGCGAGGATCCCCAGAGGAATTTTCAGCCTCTGGATGGGAGGAATACTTTGGCTCGGACCGCCGAGCCGGAGATTCAGAATATCCTTCTTCTTCTCAAGATGAGTTTCCCTCCTACGAGCAGACCGTGGCCAAGGCGACGTCATTGGAAGAGCATCTGCTCTGGCAGTTGTCGCTTTCGGGTCTTTCGGATCGGCAGAAAACCATCGGGCGGCTGCTCATTGGAAACCTAGACGACGATGGATATTTGCGGATCTCTCTAGCGGAAGTCATCATGGGGACGGAGTATTCTGAAGCCGAGGCAGAGTCCGTGCTCGCAGATATTCAGACCTTCGATCCGACTGGTGTCGGGGCGCGCGATTTGCCGGAGTGTCTGCTGCTTCAGCTCGGCCATCTGGGCAAGAGCTCGACGAGATCGCTTGGTGCAAGGCCTGGTGCGCTCAAGGGGGCTGTCGTTGAAAGTATTATTCTGCATCACCTGAAGGATCTTGAAAAGAAACAGTATGCCAAAATCGCCAAGACGCTGAATGTGACGGTCGAAGAAGTCTTCGAAGCGACAAAGTTGATCGGAGATCTCGAGCCCAAACCAGGCCGCCCGTTCTCGAACACCCAGAATTACGTGATTGTCCCGGATGTGTTCGTCGTCAAAAACGAGGGAGAGTGGGTCGTGTTGCTGAATGACGATGGCCTGCCTCGCATGCGGATCAGTCCGTATTACAAGCAGCTCATCACGGCGGGAGATAGCGGGACGGCTGAAACCAAGTCGTACCTCGATGAAAAGCTCAGAGCTGCGCAGTGGGTGATTCGGAGTATCGATCAACGAAATAAGACGATCGTTAAAGTGGTGACGAGTATTGTGAAGTTTCAGGAGCAGTTTTTTGAGCATGGAGTCGAACATCTGAAGCCGTTGGTGCTCAAACAGGTGGCGGAAGATATCGGGATGCACGAATCGACGATCAGTCGTGTCACCGCCAATAAGTACATGTATTGCCCGCAAGGGATGCTTGAATTGAAGTTCTTCTTCAATGCGGGACTTCAGCGGGCGGATCAACCGTCCGACATGATGTCGTCGGTGTCGGTTCGAGAAATGATTCGGAAAATGATCGCTGAAGAGGATACGCAGCGTCCGCTGAAAGATGAGGAGATTGCGGCACGGTTGAAACTTCAGCAAGTGTTAATCGCGCGCCGTACCGTGGCAAAGTATCGTGCGGAGGACAATATTCCCTCCGCTAGCCAGCGGAAACGCCATTTTTAGTCTGCAGACTGCTGAGTCTGGCCCAGAGATGGGTTATGTAAGGAGGTGTGTTGCATGAAGCTGCAAATTACTGGCCGCCACATGGACGTGACATCTGCCCTTCGCCGGTATCTTGAGACGCGGTTCGACCGGCTCGACCGGTATGACTTGAAAGTGGGGATTGTTCAGGTTGTTTTGAGCGTCGAGAAACTCCAGCATAAAGCGGAAGCCGTGTGTGTTGTCCATGGAAAGCGTGTGCAATCGAAAACTTCGACGCGAGAAATGTATGCGACGATCGATGCGTTAGTGGATCGTATCGATGGGCAACTGAGGAAGCTCAAAGACCGAGTGGTCAGCCATAAGCCTGCGAAAGGCACGCGCGCGAAGTCTGTGCGGTCGCTGGCTGCCGAGCTGGCCAAGGAGCCTTCTTTCAAAGTGGAGCGTCGAGCGGTGCCGGTGTTGTCTCTTGTAGAAGCGCATGACCGGTTTGATGCCCACAGCGAGGCGTTTCTGCTGTTCGCGCATAGTGAGACGGGAAATCTTCATGTGCTTCAGCGGGCTACTACTGGACGGGTGCTTGTCATTGAGCCGTTTGCAGAAGGTCGGCGAGGCCATTCGTTTCCTGGGTCGGATATCTGAGCGGCTACAACCGAGAACAGGTCAGAGACCCGTTCCGACTTTTGTTGGAACGGTAGTGAGGTTCTCCGCATAGCCTGGGATGCGGTTCTCGATAAGGACGTATGGCTCAGCTCAATCTGGTTATCGTCAGTGGACTTTCAGGGTCCGGCAAGTCGCACGCATTGAAGGCGTTCGAAGATGCCGGCTATTTCTGCATTGACAATCTCCCTCCTGCGTTAATCCCAACGTTCGTGGAATTGTGCAACCAGCAAGGCGGAGAGATCTCGAACGTCGCGCTCGGGGTCGATGTTCGCGAGCGAGTCTTTTTCGCGGATTTGGTGGGGACGCTTGAGCGGGTGAGAGCCCTTGGATATGCGATTCACCTGCTGTTTCTGGAAGCTCGGGATGAAGTGCTGGTCAGGCGATTTTCCGAGTCGCGCCGCCCGCATCCGCTCTTGCCCCACTTGCCAGTTTTAGAGGGGGTTCGGTTTGAGAAGGAGCGGGTTGCGGAGTTGCGCCGCCATGCCGATCGGATTATCGATACATCCGATTTGACCGTGCATGAGCTTCGAGACGTGTTGACGAAGGAGTTCTCTCGCGGCCCGGCTACACGGCGTTTGACGGTGACCTTGCTGACTTTTGGGTATAAGTTCGGTGTTCCCTACGATATCGACTTACTATTCGATGTTCGGTTTTTGAAAAATCCATTTTTCGTTCCTGACCTCAAGCTCCTTCCTGGGGACGATCCTCGCGTCCGCGCCTTTGTGTTGTCCGATCCTGATGCCATTGCTCTTCTCTCGCAGTTGGAGAACATGCTGAAGTTCTTGATCCCACTCTATGAGCGTGAACAGCGCAGCTACCTTACGATTGCGATTGGATGCACAGGCGGGCGTCATCGATCGGTGGCGATTGCCGGCCGGCTTCGAGAGAGTCTTGGCGCCATCGGTCACGACGTAATTCTTAAGCATCGAGACCTGCAGAAGTCCTAAGTAAGATTCTGAGCGTTGTGACTCGAACTGCTTCCGGTCAATTCGGTCTCGTTGCTTGACAGGTTTGGCATATTGACTATACTTACCTTGTCTTCGCAGGATCTAACTTCCCTCGGGCGTCTTTCACGTGAAGAAATGAAATGCGATTCGCATGATAGCTGGGTGCAGCCACGAATCAGGTGTGCGACTTGTTCGATGTGTCCATTTCATGAAGGTTCGATGGGAGTGTGGAAAGTTGATTGCTGGTTCCCGCGAAATGGCGACTGTATATGCAAGAGACTGCGGCTGAAATTTAGAAAATGATTCGCGCTGAAAAGCTTGTCATGTAGAGTAGCGGGTGAGGGATATGCTAAGCACATTTAAAAACATGTTTGAAACCGACATTGTCTCTTTACTGACTCCTAAGCGTCAGCTTGTTGGGCTTGATATTGGGTCGAGCGCAATCAAGTTGGTGCAGTTGAGGGAAAGCAAGGGGCGATACTACCTCCAGAAATTCGGCATGAAGCCATTGGAGCCAGAAGTGATCGTGGATGGAACGGTCATGGACGAAGGACGGGTTGTTTCGGCGATTCGTGAGTTGTTTGAGGAATCGAACGTCAAGAACAAGCAGGTTGCGGTGTCCATATCGGGGCATGCCGTCATTGTGAAGAAGATCAATTTGCCGCCCATGCCCGATGAGGAGCTGGAAGGGCAAGTGAAATTGGCCGCGGAACAATATATTCCGTTCGATATTAATGAAGTGAACATCGATTTTCATGTGCTTCCGGCCGATCCATCAGATGAGGATTCCGGGGAGATGTCCGTGATTCTCGTGGCGGCAAAGAAAGACAAGATCAACGAGCTGACCGAGTTGGTTAAAGGCGCCGGATTGACGCCGATGGTGATGGACGTCGATGCGTTTGCGATTGAAAATATGCACGCGATTAACTATCCCTTGGCGCAAGACGAGACGACCGCGCTAGTGAATTTGGGAGCCAGCGTGATGAACGTCAATATCATTCGCGGCGGCGTATCCTTATTCACCAGAGATATCCCGTTGGGAGGCAATCGTTACACTGAAGCGATCCAGAGGGAAATGGGCTTGTCCTACGAGGAAGCTGAAGAGACTAAGAAAGGCGAGCGAAGCGGGAAGGATGCGTCGGGCTCTATCGACAGTGTGATTGACAGTGTCAATGGAGAGATGGCCTCAGAGATTGCCCGGACGGTCGATTACTTTAAGACATCGGCTTCAAATGTGGGGCTGGATCGCGTTTTAGTGTGTGGTGGAGTTGCGCGTGTCAGTGGGCTTGTGCAGCAGTTAGGTGATCGCATGCAAACGCCAGTCGAAGTTGCCAATCCATTTAGTGAAATCGATACATCGGGAAGTGACTTTGATCAAGATGCTCTCGCTGAGATGGCGCCGCTGGCCTCTGTTGCAGTGGGGCTGGCTTTGAGATCCGTGGGGGACCGATGATTCGCATTAATCTACTTCCTGGGCCTAAAGGGCGCACGGCCAAGCCGCAGTACGATGTTCGGGCGCAGGCTCTACTGGGTGTCGGTGTGCTCTTGATCACGATCGCGGGATGTTGGTGGTACTCTTCTTCCCTCGATGAAGCAATCGAAGCCCATCAAGAGGAGAAGCTAGCTAAAGAGAGGCAAGTCGCGCAGCTCAAGGAACAAGTGAAGCAGGTGCAGGACTTTGAGCAAAAGAAGAAGTTGTTAGAGGATAAGAATCGTGTGATCGATCAGCTTGAGGCGGCGCGGGTTGGACCTGTCAAAGTTTTAGATTTTGTCAGTCAAAGCATTGAGCCCTTGAAAGTTTGGCTCACTAATTTAAAGTTATCCGCTGAAAATGTAGAGGTGGAAGGGAAGGCCTTGACGAATGACGAGGTGGTTGAGTTCGTCAATAATTTGCGCCGGACCGATTTCTTCGCCAATATCAATCTTCAGGAAAGTAAGGCTACCGTAGAGAATAAGATTAATATTTACCAGTTTAAATTGGCATTTCGACTGAAAGGCTGAGCATGGCGTTGCCTTCGATCAATCTAGAAACGCTTCGCAGTATCCCTGCTCCGCAGAAGCTGGCCCTGCTTGGCTTGCTGGTGGGGGTGTTGCTGGCTGGGTTTTACTTCTATATTGCTGAGCCAAAATCTGCGTCGATCGATATGCTTCAAGCGGACAATGTACGGTTGGATGGAGAAATCCAGACTCTCACGATCAAGGCCAAGCATCTGGACGAACTGTTGGCTGCCAATAAACAGCTTGAAATCGAATTGGCAAAGAAAAAAGAACGACTGCCTCCGGAAGAAGAAGCGGTGATGTTGCTGAAGCAAGTGTCCGATCTCGGGGTTCGTCTGGGGTTGGATATTAGGTTGTGGCGGCCGGGATCTCAGACCGAAGACGCGTCGAAACTTTTCGTGAAGATGCCTGTCGCTGTTGAAGCCAGCGGAGCGTATCATACGACGGCGCTCTTTTTCGATCGTATCAATCGGTTGCCGAGAATTATCACGGTTTCCGGTCTCAAGATGGGAGCTCCAAAGATGGAGCAGGGACGAATCGTGTCTCAGGCGCAATTTGACCTTGTGGCGTACGCGGCTCCTCCTGAAAAGCAGGCCGCCGCGACTTCTGTGGAAAATGCTGGAAAGCCAGCTCCGGTCGGTAAATAGGGTTGAGGAGCTATGCAAATGTCTAGTGTGGACCGGATTGCTTGTGGAGGCAGGTATTCAGTGTGTGCCTCTGCTCTTGCTGGAATACTGTTATTTGTCGTTGCAGGCGCGGAGGTTGGCGCCGGAACCTTGGCCCCACCGAATCAAATCAGCCCATTACGGCAAGATTCGATTAAGTTGCCCGCCACTCCAGAAGTTCAACCGCAGGCTGTCGCCCCAATGTTGATGGCAAATCCGTCTGGCGATGGAGGAGCACCGCTCCCACCGTCATCTTCGTTTTCCGATACGGGGAGCGGATTTGGATATGACCCATCAGGCCGCCGAGATCCGTTTGCGCCGGTTGTGCAGCAACTTGAACCGGGAAAGCTGGATGTCAACCTTCCTCCACTTCAACGAGTCAACTTAACGGAGTTGAATTTGATCGCCATTGTGTGGGGGGCGTACGGGTATACGGCAATGGTTCAAACTCCTGAGGGGTATGGATATGCTGTTAGGCGAGGGACCCGTCTGGGACAGAATAATGGTGTCGTGAGCGCGATTACGGAGCGAGGAATTATCGTGCAAGAACGGTTTACTGATGTCTATGGGAAAAAACAGGAGCGGGAATACGTGAAGCTTCTTCACCCGAAAGAGGGCGCAGAATGAACAGACTAGAGACAGTGGCAGGCAATTCGTTTCGCCGGGCATGGTGGCTGGGTATCATGGGCGTTCTGCTGAGTGCCCAGGGCATTCAAGCTGAAGCCCTGTCTCCTCGGGCTGCTAGCCTTGAGGGCAAGGGGCATGATCTGACGGCTGTCGCACCGGATACGGTTGCTATTCCAGCTCAAATGGTGACTAAAGTTGAAGTCCGCCCGGAAGGAGACGAGGTTGCCGTTCTTGTGAAGGGCGACGGGAAGTTGTTCTCCGCGGCTCAGCTCTTGGACGATAATCGGCTGGTTGTCGACCTCATCTCCGTATCATCGGCGCTCAAATCACCCCTTGTCTATGGGCAGCATCAGCTGCTTAAGAAAGTCCGGGTCGGCTATCATGCCGATAAGGTTCGCCTTGTTCTTGAGCTGCGAGGCCGCCCCTCATTTTCGGTCACTCCTGTTGGGCAAGACATTCTCGTTTCGTTAAAGCCTAGAACGGTGGAGGACAGCGCTACTCCTGTGAACATGGTCTCCTCGGCCGCGGAAAGTACTGGCGATTCAGTTGGGATAGGCGGGAGCGATGTTGCGGATTCTGGCCAGGCGGTACCCAGAGAGATTCGAGCAAAGAAGGGGCAGGCCATGGGGCTTGTTCAAGGGAAGTTCAAAGTCAGGACCGTTCAAATGGCTGCGGAGAGCGCAACTCCGGAGAGCGACTCCCGAGGGGATGATCTTGTTGCCGGGCAGACTCGCTTTGCTGGACGCCGGATCTCCTTAGATTTTCAGCAGGCCGATATCACCAACATTCTCCGTCTCATCGCTGAGGTCAGTGGATTTAATATTGTGGTGGGCGAGGGGGTGAAGGCCAAGGTCACCATGAAGCTTGTCAGTGTGCCCTGGGATCAAGCCCTGGATATGCTGCTCAAGATGAATGGGTTGGGGATGATTCGTCAGGGAACAATCGTGTGGGTCGATACGCTGACGAACATTGCGAAGCAGCAAGACGAAGAGGCTCGCGCAAAAGAGGCAAAGACCAAAGCGGAAGAGCTCGTCGACCGCGTGTTTTACATCAGGAATCTTCAGGCGCAAGAGCTCCAAACGGCGCTGCGGCAGTATTTGAGCCCGCGTGGCGTCATGAATATCAGTGCGGGAAGCAATGCGCTGATCGTGCGCGAGACCGAGAGCAAGCTGGCGATCATGAAGCAATTGGTCGACGGATTGGATCTGCAGGTGCCGCAGGTTCAGATTGAAGCGCGCATTGTTCAGGCGGACACCGTCTATGCGCGTGGGATGGGCATTCAGTGGGGCATTCAAAACGCCGACTTTAATAACAATAAATTCAATTTCTTCGGCAATGCCACAGGCGCGTTTGCTCCAGTTGGAGGAACGGCCGCAGGTGCAAGTGGGACGGGGACTATTCCCCGAGACTTTATCGTCAACCTTCCCGCTCAGGTTGGCGGACTGCCTGCGGTTCCCGCCATTGGGTATCAATTTGGCAAGCTGGCTCCAGGATTTGCCCTGGACTTGCGGCTGTCAGCTGGAGAGTTGTTGGGGTTAAGCAAGGTCATTGCCGCTCCCAAGATCACTACGTTGGACAAGCGCGAAGCCAAGATCTCGCAGGGCGAGTCGATCCCATTCCAGACCACTTCGCTGCAGGGGACGCAGACGACATTTGTCGACGCCAATCTGGAGTTGAACGTGACGCCGCAAATTACGTCACGTGATCCGAAGGAAGTCGGGAAGCAGATTTTGATGAAAGTTCGCGCAACCAGAAATGCGGTCGGTGCGCGAAGCAATCCAGCCGGTCCGAGTATTGATCGGCGCGAAGCCACGACTCAAGTTGTTGTGCGGGACGGTGAAACGATGGTCATTGGCGGCGTATTCGTCGATACCCAGAATAACAATGTGCAGGGTGTTCCGTACTTGTCGAGAATTCCTGTTTTGGGATGGCTATTTAAGAATAAGTCGGAAAGTGTGTCGAAGCAGGAACTCTTGATATTCATGACTCCGACGATCATTCGCGCGACATAGTCGAACGTCATCGACAGTTGATTCGGCCCGTGCTTAGTGCGGCTCTGCACTAGACACGGGCCGAATCATTTTTGAACCCCTGATATATTGTGGGATTCAGCGGGGAAAACGCCTGTGGTCAACGACGGCGGCCATCACCTTTTAGTTCCTTCGAGGCTGTGCTACCATCCACGCGATTTTGCCAGCAGCGACCGTGCCGTTGGCGAGCATCCTGCCGTTCATGATCGGCATAGTGTGCGCCTCATGGGGTGAGGCCATCTCTGGAGAGCATTGCAAGTAATGGGTAGAGAAGAACAGCGAGTGCCGGTGTCGCTTCAAGCCCGAAGCTACAACATCGTCATTAAGCCGGGTTTAATTGCCGATATTGCGAAGCGGCTCCCTTCCGTCACCTCGGCCAAGCACATTGGCATTGTGACGGATCGACATGTCTCCAAACATTATCTTCATGTCGTTCTCGCGCAGTGCGAGCGAGCAGGGTTTTACGCAACTCCGATCGTGCTACCGCCAGGGGAAAAGAATAAAACGCTCGCGACCGTTGGGAGGATTCTGGATGTGCTGGCGAAGGAGCGGTTTGAGCGGAAATCGTTGTTGGTGGCATTAGGCGGAGGAGTCGTCGGAGATATAACGGGATTTGCCGCCGCGATTTATCAGCGAGGAATTCCATTCGTTCAGGTCCCGACCACTCTGGTGGCGCAAGTAGATTCGAGCGTCGGCGGGAAGACCGGTGTCGATCATCGATTGGGTAAGAACCTGATCGGCGCCTTCCATCAGCCGAAAGCCGTCTGGATCGACCCGATGCTCTTGCGCACGCTTCCGAAGCGTGAATTCGTCGCTGGCCTTGCCGAAGTGATCAAATACGGCATCATCGCCGACAGAAAGTTTTTTACGTATCTCGAGCGGGCCATGCCGGCGCTCCTCAGCCTCGATCCGCGGGCGGTGATGCAGGTGGTGAAACGCTCTTGTGAAATCAAGGCGCAGGTAGTGGGAGAAGATGAACAGGAGTCGGACCGCCGGAGAATTTTGAATTATGGGCATACCATCGGGCATGCGCTGGAGGCTTTGGGAGGTTATCGCTCATTGATTCATGGCGAAGCCGTGGGCATTGGGCTTGTGTTGGAAGCGGATCTGGCCAGGCAGCAGGGGTATTGCGATTCGAAGACGGTTGATCGAATCAGGTCATTGGTCCTTGCGGCTGGATTATCCGATTGTCTGACAAGCCGCTCTGGGGCGAAGGTCTGGTCCGCCATGCAGCATGATAAGAAGGTGTCGCAAGGGAAGGTTGTCGGAGTATGGCCTGAAGCGATTGGGCGAGTTCGAATTGAGCCGGTCGAAGAGAAGGCCTTTGCCGCGTGGTTTCGAAAAGTGTCAGATGGAGTTGGAGCATGATAAGGGCGAGTAGAATCGTAGGTTGTAGCGCCGAAATGTTTTTCAGGAAGTGAGCGGGATGGAATCGAAAAAGCTTTCTGCCGCGCAACTTGAGCAGGCCTTGCGGGAAAAAACTCGCGAGGTGGACGTGTTGCATCGCATCAGCGACTCGATCAGCAACACGCTCGATCTTGAGGCGGTGCTGCGGCATATCGTCGATGTCGTTGTCGAAGTCACGAAAGCGGATGCCTGTCTCTTATATCTGTTATCCGATGGGCGGGATGAATTGATTCTGCGGGCATCGAAAAATCCGCATCCGCGTCTTATCGGGCGTATCACAATCGGGTTAGGTGAGGGCATCACCGGCTTGGTGGCGCGCGAACGCACCCGCGTGGTCATTCCCAGCAACGCCAGTGAAGATCCGCGGTTCAAATTTTTCAACAATCTTCCGGAGGATCGCTATCAGGCGTTTGTGTCGGTGCCTATTCTTTCGAAGAAAGAAGTCAGCGGCGTCATCAACGTCCAGCACAAGCGCTCTCGGCGGTATCGGGAGGACGAGCTGGCCCTCCTTACGACGATTGCTAATCAGGTTGGCGGGGCCATTGAAAATGCGCGCCTATACGACCAGATGCGCCGAAAGGCGCTGCAGTTGGAAACCTTGTCGCAAGTGTCTGAAACCGTTGCATCGAATCGAATTATCGACGATGTCTTGCAGTTGATTGTGACGATGACCGCGCAGATGTTGGGGTCGAAAATCTGTTCGATTATGTTGCTGGATGAAGCGAGCGGAGAGTTGCGGATCGCGGCGACGCAAAGCTTGAGCGAAGAGTATCGGCGGAAACCTAATCTGAAAGTCGGACAAAGCATCAGTGGACGAGCGGTTCACCAGCGGCGGCCGATCATCGTTCCCGAAGTGACGAAAGAGCGGGACTATATGTATCCGGATATGGCGGCGAAGGAAGGATTCTGTTCCCTGCTGTCCGTGCCGATGATGATGCGGGAGAAGTGCGTCGGCGTGATCAATAGTTATACCTCGGTTCCCCATACGTTTACATCTGAAGAAGTGCGTCTGATGCAGGCGATTGCCAATCAGGCAGCGATCTCCATCGAACACACCACCTTGCTGGAAAAATCGTTTGAGATGCAAGAGGCCCTGGCCGTGCGGAAATTGCTGGATCGCGCGAAAGGGTATCTCATGCGGTCAAAGAGGCTGTCGGAAGAAGAAGCGTTTAAGCTGATTCAACGGCAGAGCATGGATTTGCGGAAATCCATGAGAGAGATCGCCGAAGCGATTCTCCTTGCCGGAGACATCGACGAACGAGCCGAAAAACGACAGGTCTGATGCTGTCGGAGTTACCGAACCCGGTCGGTAGCGGGGGCAGGCGGCTGGCGGTTCAGTTGCTGGCGGATATCCTGTAATTCCTTCCTCACATTCTCTAACTCACGGTCTTTCTGCCGCATTTGCTCTTGAAGTGCGCGCACATCGGTTTCCCGGTCTGGGCTCGGGGCGATTGGCTTGGCCGCTGGTTTGGCTGGCGGCGAGACAGGCGCCACGGTAGGGAGCGGGGCCGAAGCGACTCCAGCAATCTGTTCGTAGTCGAGCACAAGCGTGGCGGCGGCATCGCCCCGGATAACATAGGACGAAGGCCGCCTGGCCGACGGAGGCGAGAACGACAAGATATGGTCGATCAAACCGGTGCGATCGGGAATCCGCCGGTTCGGCATGTTCACGGCATCGGGCCGTTCGGGTTTCACGCGGAACTGATGAAATTGGATATGCAAAGATCGCCCGTGAACAAACACCGATCCCGAGCTTGTTTCGCGGCCCGAGGACGATGAGGCAACGGGGCCTGATCCAACTCCTGCTCCCGTCGTGTCTCGGGGGGGAAAAAGGTTGTCCTGATGCATCAGGGTGAACCCAATCTGCTGATCCGCGGCAGCTTGCCTAAGACCGTCGCTGAGAAGAGGCGCGAGAAACGCCACCTCCGCGTCTGACAAGGCCCGCAATGGCTGCGGCCGGTTCGAAAGCAGCGCGCTCATCGAAACATGGGGGTCTTCAACCAAGATGCCTGTCAGCGCTGTTTGGAGAAGCGTTGGGCTGAGTACCGCGGGATGTGCTGCCTGAAACGACCGGTCTGGAATTCGTTCGAGAAACACAGCGCCGAGAGAAGAGCGCCCTATGGGCGTATCGAATTCAGGCGTGGAGGCGCATGCCGTCACGCCGGCCACGGTTGCGGCCATTGCCAGGAGGATAAACAGTGTGGACCACGGTGTTTGAATGCGCACAAGACGGCTCCGGATAAGTTGGCGTAGTGTAGCACAGCTTGGCGGAGTGGATGGAGAGGGGAACATCCGGCGGCTGGAATGCTCGATCAAGAAAGCGTGGCATGGGGTTATGTATCGTGAAGATGAATGTGGTGGGGCAGCGCAGTATCACGGAGCGAATCGGGCTTGCAGCTGGCATTCTGTGACGGCACTTGACAGAACCGTCGCGGGCACCGTATAAGGTGCGCCGTTGTGCATACGAAGAAGAGGGACGACGAAGTCTCTTTTCGACGCACGATCAGATTTTCGAAGGACAAAGACGTCCTTCTGGTTCCACTGACTGGACCGGAGGACGTTTTTTTTTGCCCGCACGTCGCTCCGATCCTCGTCTTACACATTCACGGTGCATAGACCAAGAGGGAAGAAGGAGCGTCGGATGATACCCCTGAAGGAATATATTCGAATCGGCGGCGTCTTCGTTTTGGCCTTGCTGGCCGGGCAGGCCGTCGCGGCAGCGGACGACACGAAAGAAGAAGTGCCCAGTATCATTTGCGGCGGGTGCGTCAGTGCGACACATACTTCGCAGGGGAAGGGCAGCATTACCCCCTATGGGCGCATCGAGCTCGACGGAATCTACAGCACCAGGAATACCAACCCACTCGATCCCGGCCAGTTCAATGGATACGCGACCGCAGCGGGAAAGGGAGGAAACTCTTCCTCCACGCTGAACCCGCGCTATAGTGCGTTCGGCATTCGCGGCGACCGCACCGATGGGACGCACGTTTTGTCCGGTGTCATCGAAGCCGATTTCTATAGCCAGACGGACAACGCCGGCAACCTGTCGCCGCGTCTCCGGTTGGCGAACGTCAAATATTCGCCGAACAACAACAAGACCAGCATCACCGTCGGCATGGACTGGACGCCGATCATGGGCTTGCACCCGAACCTGATCGACTTTTCGATCATGGGGTACAACGGCAATCTCTGGCAGCGTCTTCCCCAAGTCACGGTCCGGCAGCAATTCAGCGAAAACTTCGACGGGCTGATTACCGTCATGCGTTTCGAGCGCGGCCTGTCCGCTTGTTGCGGGCAAACCCCAAATCGCGTCCAGGCTCCGGGGGCGTCGGCATCCTCGGCGTTCAACGATCCCGTGCAAATGCCCTATGTGGGCACACGATTCGGCTATACCGGCACGGGGAGCATGCAGGGATTCATGGCGGCATTGAATGCGGCCTTCCGGCACTATCACGCCGCGCCGACGACCACGACTTCTATTCCGAGCAATCAGGATGTGAAGTCCTACTTGATCGGCGGCGAGTTGGTGATCCCGATTACGAAACAGCTGAAGTTCTCCGGCGAATTGGCCTGGGGCCAGGGCCTCGGCGTGGAATTCTTCCGGTACGGCCAGGAGCGCAATCTCGGCACCGGCGCGCCGATTCGGACCCTTGTTGGATGGGGGGAATTCGATTATGCCTACGACCAGAACTACACCTTCATTGCCGGGTATGGTTTCGACAATCCGCTCAACAGCGACATCAGAGGCACCACGGCAGTTGCCGATCAGCAGTACAAAGTGAACCACCGGACCTATCTCACGGCGGTGCGGCATATCTGGGGCGATTTGTACGGCTCATTCGAGTGGAACCATCTCATGACGACCTGGAGCACGAACGAGCGGTTCAGCGGCGACAATTTCATGGTCTCAACTTGGTACAACTTCTAGCGGCCTCACGGCGCTACTAAGGAGCCTGACAATGGACAATAAAAATATAAAAGAGGCAGCGGTCATCGAGAGCGGCGCGGCGGCAGTCGAAGACGCAGGATCGTCCCGGCGCGATTTTCTGGTGCGGAGCGCGCGCATGACCGCCGGTGTCGGGATTGCGGCGTTACTCGGGAATCTCGGGAATTGGGCGCTGTCCTATGCCGCCGATAAGGAGCCGATCAAGATTGGCGTGCTGCATTCTCTCAGCGGCACCATGGCGATCAGCGAAGTGTCGTTGCGCGATACCGTCTTGATGGCGGTGGAAGAGATCAATGCCAAGGGCGGCGTGCTGGGCCGCCAGATCAAGCCGGTGGTCGTCGATCCCGCATCGAACTGGGATCTGTTCGCGGAGAAGGCGAAGCAGCTCTTATTGCAGGATAAAGTCGCCGTCGTGTTCGGCTGCTGGACTTCGGTGAGCCGCAAGTCCGTCTTGCCGGTGTTCGAGAAGAATAATGGGTTGTTGTTCTATCCCGTCCAGTATGAAGGCGAAGAGTGCTCGCGCAACGTCTTCTATACCGGCGCGGCCGTGAATCAGCAGGCAGTGCCGGCGGTGGAATACCTGATGAGCAAGGAAGGCGGCGGATTCAAGAAGTTCTATCTGCTCGGGACGGACTACGTCTATCCGCGCACGACTAACAAGATTCTGCGGGCCATGCTGCTGGCGAAAAAAGTGCCGGAAGCGAACATCATGGAAGAATACACGCCGTTCCATCACCAGGATTACCAGACCATCGTCGGGAAGATTAAGAAATTTTCGGCGGGCGGCGGCGCGGCGGTAATCAGCACAATCAACGGCGACAGCAACGTGCCGTTCTACAAGGAGTTCGCCAATCAGGGGCTGCGCGCGGACGATGTGCCGATCATGGCGTTCAGCGTGGCGGAAGATGAGCTGCGCGGCATGGATACCACGGCGCTGGTCGGCCACCTGGCGGCCTGGAACTACTATCAGAGCGTGGAGACGCCGCAGAACAAGCAGTTCGTGGCCAATTTCAAAGCCTACTGCAAAAAGAACAATCTGCCCGATGGCGACAAGCGAGTCACCGACGATCCCATCGAGGCCGCGTACTTCGGCGTGCATGTCTGGAAGCAGGCGGTCGAGAAAGCCGGCTCCATTGAAGTGGACAGCGTGCGCAAGGCCGTCTATGGGCAGAAATTCCTCGCGCCGGGCGGAGAGATCGTGATGGATGCGGGGAATCATCATACGCACAAGCCCGTCTTGATCGGCGAGATTCTCAAGGACGGCCAGATCAAAGTCGTGTCGCGCTCAAAAGGACTCGTGAAACCGGAACCCTGGAGCGAGTACACCAGCCCCGATAAGGGCTGCGATTGGATTACGCATCAGGGGACGTACTCGAAAAAGGCCTGAGAGGATGTGCGTTCCTCCAGCCACCGGCCCAGCCGTTCCGCTCCACCCCCGAAAGGGGAATCCGGAGCGGCTGGGACTCGGGTGCGTGGCAAGAATGTCTGGTGCGAAGGTGATGCAAACAAGCCGGTATTGTAAGACGGTATTGATAGAGTGAAGATGACACGATCGCTGGTTCGAACAGGAGTCGTTCTTTTTGTCTTGGCGCTAGGTCTGTCCGGAAGCGCTGTCGCGTGGGCAGCCGGCCTGGATGAACCAGGCTCCTCCGTGGCGGATGGGGGGCAGGGATCAGAAGTAGAGGGCATGAAGACGCTGGTCGGGCAGCTCTCCAGCGAGGATCCCGCCGTGCAACAGCAGGCGGTGCGGGTGCTTGTCGAAACGGGCGATGCCGCGACGCTGAGCCGTTTGGAGCTGGTGCTCGAAGAGGCTGATCGCGCCACGCGCGTAGCGGTGAAGCCGGTCAAAGCCCTGCTGAAAAATAAACTGAACCTTGCCAGCGACGATGAAGCGGTGCGCCGCGCGGCGGCCGGCGATCTGGGTGTGTCCGGTCAGCGGCTGGCGGCGCCATGGCTGGAAGCCGCCGCCGCCAAGGAATCGCAATATTGGGCTCGCTATGCCATGGAAGAGGGCGCCGCGATGCTCCGGCTTGCGGATGACGATCCATCGGTTCGCGACGCCGCCGCGGCAAAGCTCGGCGAGCTGCGAAGTCAGAACGGACTTCCGGCGCTCAAAGAGCTGGCACAGCAGTTATCTGGCGAGGCCAGCCCGCGCGAGTCCGATGCGCCGGTTCTCGCCGCGGTGTCCCAGGCGATCGAACGCATCGAGATTTGGAGCACCTGGGCCGGTGTCTTCGAGACGCTCTTTCGAGGCGTGAGTCTTAGTTCTATTCTCCTGATGATGTCGCTGGGGCTGGCGATTGTGTTCGGGCTGATGGGTGTCATCAATATGGCCCATGGCGAACTCATGATGGTGGGGGCCTACGCTACGTTCATGACGCAGGAACTGTTCAAAGCCTATCTGCCGCCGTCGATGTTCGATGCCTATTTCCTCGCGTCGCTTCCGGTGGCGTTTCTGGTTGCCGGGGCTTGCGGTCTGTTTCTGGAAGCCACGGTGATCCGCTTTCTGTATGGCCGGCCTCTGGAGACGATGCTGGCCACCTGGGGCGTCAGCCTAGTGCTTATCCAGCTGGCGCGGGTGCTGTTCGGCGATTTAACGGCCGTGACAGCGCCGGCCTGGCTGAGCGGCGGCGCACAAGTGCTGGTCGGCGTCTACCTTCCGTACAACCGGATCTTTATTATTGGCCTATCGATCGTCTGCGTCATCGGAATCTATCTAACGCTGTTCCGTTCCAGCCTGGGATTGCGGGTGCGCGCCGTTACGCAGAATCGGAACATGAGCGCCTGCCTCGGCATTCCGACCAGGCAGGTCGATGCCTATACCTTTGCGTTCGGATCGGGCTTGGCCGGGCTGGCCGGTTGTGCGCTCACGCTGGTCGGAAATGTCGAGCCGGGTCTGGGGCAGAATTATATCGTCGATTCTTTCATGGTGGTGGTGACTGGGGGCGTCGGTAAATTGGCTGGAACCATCGTGGCGGCCTTGGGCATCGGCAGCCTCAATAAATTTCTCGAGCCGAGCTTCGGCGCTGTCTATGGCAAAGTCTTCATCCTGGTGCTGGTGATTTTGTTTTTGCAGCGGCGTCCGTCCGGTCTCTTTGCCATCAAGGGGCGCCACGCGGACTAGCATGAACTCTATGAGCGAGACGACGAGCGAGGGGCAGCCGGCGGCAGAACGTGAGAGTTTGCTATTCTGGCTGATCGGGCTGTTTCTTCTTATCGTCCTGCCTGCGTTGAACGTGTTGCCGGCCGAAGAGTCGTGGCTGCATGTCTCGGATTTTACGCTGAACCGGTTTGGAAAATTTCTCGCGTTTGCCATTCTGGCTCTGGGGCTGGATCTGATTTGGGGCTATACCGGCATTCTGAGTCTTGGGCAGGGTGTGTTCTTCGGCATTGGGGCCTACTGCATGGGCATGCACCTGATGCTAACGATCGGATCGGAAGGCGTCTACGGCAGCGCCTTGCCGGATTTCATGGTGTGGAACCAGGTCAAGGAATTGCCGCTCTTCTGGACCCCCTTCTATAGTTTCCTGGCGGCGGTGGGGCTGGGGGTGCTCGCGCCGATGTTCTGCGCCTGGCTTTTCGGCCTCCTGGCTTTTCGCAGCCGGATCAAAGGTGTCTACTTCGCGATCATCACGCAGGCGGTCGCGCTCTCGGCCTGGCTGGTCTTCAATCGGAATGAAACCAACCTGGGCGGAACGAACGGGCTGACCGATTTCAAACAGCTGCTGGGATTTCGCCTCAGTGAGCCCGGCACGCAACGCGCCTTGTATGTGGCGACCGTGCTGGCATTGGGCGGAGCCTATTTTCTCTGCCGCTGGATCGTGCAGTCTCGCGCGGGCAAGGTCTTGATCGCCGTGCGCGACAGCGAACAACGGGTCCTCTTTTCCGGCTACTCGCCGTCGAATTATAAGGTCTTCGTGTTCGTCGTCTCGGCTGGACTCGCGGGCTTGGCTGGATTGCTGTATGTCCCCCAGGTGGGGATTATCACGCCGGCGCAGATCGGGGTGCTGCCGTCGCTTGAAATGGTGATCTGGGTGGCGGTCGGCGGGCGCGGTACGCTGGTCGGGGCGATCATCGGGGCGGTCGGGGTCAACTTCGGCCGCAGCATCCTGACGAATTACTTTCCCGAGCTCTGGCCGTTCTTTTTAGGCGGCCTTTTCATCGCGGTGGTGCTCCTGTTCCCCGATGGCTTGGTTGGACTCACGCGGCGCCTGAAGGCCGGGCCGGTCGGGACCCTGTTCAAGAAGGCTAAGCCCGCCTCGGAGGGAGTGCAGCCGTGAACGAGAAGGGTTCGATCATCTATCTGGACGGCGTCGTCGTCGATTACGACGGATTCAAGGCGCTCAACAATCTGAACTTTATCGTCGGCTATAACGAGTTGCGCGTCGTCATCGGGCCGAACGGCGCGGGAAAGACCACGTTGCTCGACGTGATCTGCGGCAAGACGAAGCCAGCTCAAGGCCGCGTGATCTTCGGCAAGGATGTGGATCTGGTTGGGAAGCGAGAAGACGACATTACGAAACTGGGGATCGGCCGGAAGTTCCAAGCGCCTTCGATTTACAGCAATCTGACAGTTTGGGAGAATCTCGATTTGTCGTTGAAGCGGGACAGCAAAGGGGTGATCGCGACGCTGTTGAGCACCTCCACTGCCGCCGAGCGGGAGCGCATCGCGAAGACGCTGGACATGATCGGGCTGCACGAAGATCCGCACCGGCGGGCCGGGTTGCTTTCGCACGGGCAAAAGCAGTGGCTGGAAATCGGCATGGTGATTTTGCAGGACCCCGCGCTCTTGCTCGTCGATGAGCCGGTGGCCGGCATGACAGATAAAGAGACGGAGCAGACCGGGGTGTTGCTCCAAACGCTAGCGGAGAAGCATGCGGTGATCGTCATTGAGCACGACATGGAATTTGTACGGCAGATTGCCAGGACCGTCACGGTTCTGCACGAAGGCACCGTGATTTGCGAAGGGACGGTCGATGTCGTGCAGGCCAACGACCGGGTGCGAGAAATTTATCTTGGCCGCCAAAAAGTCGGTCACTAGCTATGCTGCAATTGCGCAACATCAACGCCTATTACGGTGAAAGCCACATTCTTCGCGATGTCTCTTTCACGATTGACGCGGGGCAGGTGGCTTGTCTCATGGGGCGCAACGGGGTGGGCAAGACCACAACGCTCAAGGCCATCATGGGATTGCTGCCGGTGCGATCTGGGCAGGTCTCGCTGAACGGGGCGGACATCACGAAAGAGGCGACGGATCGCCGGGCGCGAAACGGTCTGGCCTATGTGCCGCAAGGACGCGAGATCATTCCCCATCTGACCGTGCGCGAGAATTTGCAGTTGGGATTCTGGGCGCGCGCCACGAAACGCGATAGCGCGTCGGAGCAAGTGGCGTTCGACGAAGTCTATCGCCTCTTTCCCAAGCTCACGCAGATTCTGGAGCGGCCGGGCGGCGTCCTGAGCGGCGGAGAACAGCAACAGCTGGCGATTGGCCGCGCGATTCTCTCCGATCCGAAAGTCTTGCTATTGGATGAGCCGACAGAAGGGATTCAGCCGTCCGTCGTGGATCAGATCGAAGACGTGATTATCGGCTTCAAAAGCTCCAGGCGTTTCGCTATCCTGCTGGTCGAGCAGGGGCTGCATTTCGCCGCCAGGCTGGCCGACGCCTACGTGATCATGGCGAAGGGCGCCGTGGTGGCGGCAGGGAAGACGAGCGAATTGAGCGCTGAAGAGGTTAAGCGGCATTTGGTGGTGTGAGGGCTGAGGCTGCGGGTGTGTTCTCTTTGCTCGCTGTTCGCGCACAGGGGACCCATTAGATTGCAAGATGATGGATTGTGCTCGATCAATGCGCGCAGGAGAGAATACACCCGCAGCTTTTGGGGGGCGGGCGAGAGTTGAAATGAGGAGATCATGCATCTGACACCACGTGAGCAAGAAAAGCTGTTGATCTATGTCGCAGCGAATTTGGCCAAGGAGCGGAAGGCGCGCGGATTGAAGCTGAACCATCCGGAGGCGATGGCCTATATCACCGCGGCGATTCTGGAAGGAATTCGCGATGGGAGGTCCGTGTCGGATCTGATGAGCTATGGCGCGACGCTGCTCAAGAAGAGCGACGTGATGTCCGGTGTGGCGGAGATGATTCCTGAGTTGCAAGTCGAGGGCACGTTTCCAGACGGGACCAAGCTGGTGACAGTTCACGAACCGATTCGATAGGTACGATCACATGAAACAATCGTCGAAGACAAAGAAGACGCAGTCGAAGCGGGCGATGGCGAAGAAACCGGTCAAGCGAACCGCCGTGAAGAAAGCGGTGAAGAGCGTCTCGCGTCAGCCTGCCGCGGTCATTCCCGGTGAAGTGATCCTCGGCGACGGCGACATTGTGGCGTTCAATGGCCGTCCGACGGTCGAGCTGATCGTGTCGAATACCGGCGACCGGCCGATTCAGGTCGGGTCGCATTGCCATTTCTTCGAAGCCAACCGCGCGCTGCGGTTCGACCGCGAACAGGCCTACGGTTTTCGTTTGCAGGTCCCGGCTGGAACCGCAGTGCGATTCGAGCCGGGAGAGGACAAGCGTGTGACGCTGGTGGCGATCAGCGGCAATCGCGTGGCCTATGGGATCAATGGACTCGTGAATGGACGGCTGGACGATCCGAACGTCAAGCGGCAGGCGCTCGCCATGGCTCGAGAGTTGGGCTTTATCGGGAAGGAAACCGGGCGATGAAGCTCACTCGGCGCCAGTACAACGATCTGTATGGTCCGACGGTTGGCGATCGCGTCCGTCTCGCCGATACCGATCTCTTCATCGAAATCACCCGCGACCTGACGATGCCTGGGGAAGAAGCCAAGTTCGGCGGCGGCAAAGTCATTCGCGATGGGATGGGGCAATCGCCTTCAGCGACTCGCGCAAAGGGCGCGCTCGACCTCGTGATCACCAACGCCATCATTCTCGACTGGTGGGGCGTGGTGAAGGCCGATATCGGGATTCGCGACGGCCGCATCGTTGGCATCGGCAAGGCGGGCAATGCGGATCTCATGGATGGGGTTACGAAGGGCATGGACATTGGGCCGGGGACGGAAGTCTTGTCCGCCGAGGGAAAGATCGTCACTGCGGGCGGGATCGACACGCATATCCACTTCATCTGCCCGCAAATTATTACGGAGGCCATTGCGAACGGGCTGACCACGTTGATCGGCGGCGGCACTGGCCCCGCCACCGGGACCAACGCGACGACATGCACCCCTGGCGCTTGGAATCTGCATCGCATGCTGGAAGCGGCGGATGGCTTCCCGATCAATCTCGGGTTTCTGGGAAAGGGCAATGCGTCGCTGCCGGAGGGATTGCGTGAACAGATCGAAGCCGGCGCGATTGGACTCAAGCTGCACGAAGATTGGGGGACGACGCCGGCGGCGATCTCGACCTGTCTCGACGTCGCGGAAGATTATGATGTGCAGGTGGCGATCCACACCGACACCTTGAATGAAGCCGGATTTATCGAAGACACGATCAAGGCCTTCAAAGGCCGGACGATTCACTCCTTCCATACGGAAGGGGCTGGCGGCGGCCATGCGCCGGACATCATCAAGGTCTGCGGCGAGGCGAATGTGCTGCCGTCATCCACGAATCCCACCATGCCGTTCACCGTCAACACGATGGACGAGCATCTTGACATGCTCATGGTCTGCCATCATTTGAATCCGCGCGTGCCGGAGGACATTGCCTTCGCCGAGTCGCGCATCCGCCGCGAAACGATTGCCGCCGAGGACATTCTGCACGACCTGGGGGCGATCAGCATGATGTCGTCCGATTCGCAGGCGATGGGGCGGGTGGGCGAGGTCATCATCCGCACCTGGCAGACGGCGCATAAGATGAAAGTGCAGCGCGGTCATTTGTCGCCAACGGCGGCGGACAAGCTGTCCGGCGCGAACGATAATTTCCGCGCGCGGCGCTATGTGGCCAAATATACGATCAATCCCGCGATCGCGCATGGCATCGCGCATGAAGTCGGGTCGGTTGAAACCGGCAAGCTGGCGGATCTTGTCTTGTGGAAACCGGCCTTTTTCGGAGTGAAGCCTGAAATCGTTCTGAAGGGAGGCTTTCCGATGTCCGCAGCCATGGGCGATCCGAACGCGTCGATCCCCACACCCCAGCCGGTGTTCACGAGACCGATGTTCGGCAGTTTCGGCCGCGCGCCGTTCGAGACCAGTCTGACCTTCCTTTCGAAGGCCGCGGTGGAGCAAGAGGTTGCGAAGAAACTTGGTTTGCAGAAACGGACGGCGGCCGTGAGGAAGTGCCGCGGCATCGGCAAGCGGGACATGAAGCTCAACGACGCGCTGCCGCAGATCGATGTCGATCCGGAGACCTATGTGGTAAAGGCCGACGGCCAGATTCTGACCTGCGATCCGGTGGCGCTGCTGCCGATGGCGCAGCGGTATTTCCTTTTTTAGTCGGCTGCTGAAAACGCCGCCCAGCAGCGTTCTCGCCTTGAACGCATCCTCAACGTACCCGAGAGGGTACGCCTCCGGTGCGTTCGTCGTCTGCGGCCTTGCTGGACAACGTTTTGAGCAGCCTCTCGCAAGCGATAGGAGCGCGCACGCAGCACATGAATACCCTTGCGTTCTTGAAAGGCCTTCGCTTCGTCGATAGTTTTTTCCCGTCTGGCGGCTATGCCTTTTCGTCTGGGTTGGAGGCGGCAGTGCAGGGCGGGGCGGTGAAGGACTCGGAGGAGTTGTCGCGGTTCGTGCAAGAGTCGCTGACGATTGGGATGGGAGAGCGAGAGGCTGTCGCGGTAGGATTGGCCCACGACGCTATTATTGCAGGGATGCTTGAGGTTGCGTTGAGTGCCGATCTGGAGTTGGAGGCCATGAAGCTCGGGCGGGAATCGCGGGGCGCGAGTCGGCAGATGGGGCGGCAGGTTATTCGCCTGGCGGTAGAGCAGCGCGACCGGCATCCATTGCTCGAGGCGTATGTCGCGGCGGTCGAGGCAGATCGGACGCCCGGGCATGTGGCTGTTGCCATGGGCCTCACGCTGGCGGCGGCCGGCTGGTCGAAAGCCGACTCGATTGCCGCCTTTCTCTATCAGGCTGCGACAGGCGCTGTTGCCGCCGCCATGAAGCTGCTGCCGATCGGACAACGTGAAGGCCAGCGATTATTGGACAGCTGGATCGACGTCATCGAACGGGTCAGCCGGCAAGCGGCCGAGCAGCAAACGTTGCGCTCCTGGTCGCCCATCCAAGATATTTATGCCATGCGGCACAGCCGCTTGGAGTCGCGGTTGTTTCGTTCGTAGCTGTAGACTGTCGGCTGTCCGCCAGCAGATCTTCTGGCTCGTTCCTCCTCTCGATTGTCATCTCGATTCTTTCTCAGCATTCAGACGTACGCTCCACAGGCGTTGAATAACCGCGTTTGTTCGGTGCCGTTTTCTGGAAGTCATTAGCCGCGGCTGGTCTATGCGGCCGATGCCACTAGGGAAATCCCGAGCATTGACTTTGGTACTAGTCAGTACTATCAGTATATATTGCGAAAGCTTGTTCATGGGCATCGACGACGGTGTCTTATGAGGCCAGTATGCAAAGTATGGAATTCATATCGCTTTAATCGCACAGTCAAGGGAGGGCGTTGCTATGAAAAATATCGTTGGAGTCTACGGCGATCGTCAGACGCATTGGGTGGGGGATGGATTTCCGGTCCGCTCGCTATTCTCCTATGACAACCAGGGCAAGGAGCTGAGCCCTTTTCTATTATTGGACTTTGCCGGTCCGGCCGAGTTTAAGCCAACGGACCGCCCACGGGGCGTCGGCCAGCATCCGCACCGGGGTTTCGAGACCGTGACGATTGTCTACAAGGGTGAAGTGGCGCATCGCGATTCGACCGGCCAGGGCGGGGTGATCGGTCCGGGCGATGTGCAGTGGATGACGGCGGCGTCGGGTATCTTGCATGAGGAATTCCACTCTGAAGCGTTTATGCGCTCAGGCGGAGTTCTGGATATGGTGCAGCTCTGGGTCAATCTGCCTGCCAAGGACAAGATGACTCCGCCGAACTCTCACGCCATTGTGAATAAAGATATCCCCGAGGTCGCGCTTGCGGGCGGGGCAGGCACGATGCGTGTCATTGCGGGGGATTATGATGGGCATGCGGGACCGGCTCATACGTTTTCCCCCTTGCATGTCTTGGATATCCGGCTCCGCGCTGGATCCAAAGTCGACCTGCCGGCGCCCGAAGGGTGGAATACCGCGCTGATCGTCTTGCACGGCACGGTTGAGGTGAATGGCAGCACCAGCGCGAAGGAAGCTCAGATGGTGCTCTTGGAGCCAAGCGGCAGCGGCTTGTCCGTCAAAGCCAATGACGACGCGGTTGTGCTGTTGCTCGGCGGGCAGCCTATCGATGAGCCCATTGTGGGGTATGGCCCGTTTGTGATGAATACTCAGGAGCAGATCGCTCAAGCGATGACCGACTTTAACAGCGGCAAATTCGGGAGGATCGCTCGTTAAGCGCAACAAACACAACCTGTTTTTCGAAAGGAGTGTTCACGATGAGTCTGCCGGCCAACTTTAACGGGAAAAAACCGACTATCGATCCAGCCGATGCCGTCATGTTGTTGATCGATCATCAGAGCGGTCTGTTCCAGACCGTGAAAGACATGCCGATGCCGGAACTTCGCGCGCATGCCGCGGCGCTCGCCAAGATGGCGACGCTGTGCAAGCTTCCGGTGATCACGACCGCCTCGGTGCCGCAAGGACCGAACGGTCCCATGATTCCCGAGATTCACCAGAACGCGCCGCATGCCCAGTATATTGCGCGCAAAGGCGAGATCAATGCCTGGGACAATGCCGACTTCGTCGCGGCCGTTAAGGCGACGGGCCGCAAGACACTGATCCTTGCCGGCACCATCACCAGCGTCTGCATGGCATTCCCCGCGATCAGCGCGGTGCATGACGGCTACAAAGTGTTCGCGGTGGTGGATGCTTCGGGCACCTATTCGAAAATGGCTCAGGAAATCACTCTCGCGCGAGTTGTCCAGGCTGGGGTCGTTCCGATCGACACAGCTGCCGTGGCGTCGGAACTGCAAAAGACCTGGCACCGCGACGACGCCCTGCAATGGGCCGAAATCTATACCAAGATTTTCCCGCACTACCAGTTGCTGATCGAGAGCTACGGCAAGGCGCAGGAAGTGGTCAAGAAGAACGAAGTGCTGGACTCTCAGCGATAAGAGGACCGGTTTTCCGAGTCTGTCGTGTGGGAACGTGGATGTCTGTTTCACCATAGGAGGGCCTATCATGGCAAGTGAACCCATTCGAGATCCCAAGAAGGACCCGCTGTTGGCGCCGCAGAATGCGGCCTTCATCGTTATCGACTATCAGCCGGTGCAGGTGAATTCGATTGCGTCGATGGATCGGCAACTCATGGTCCACAATATCGTGGGCGCGGCGAAGGCCGCCGTCGCCTACGGCCTGCCGATTGTGCATTCGACGGTCAACGTCAAGACAGGCCTCAATAAGCCTCCCATCGCACAGCTGCGGAAAGTGCTCGACAAGTTCCCGACCTATGACCGCACGACGATCAACTCGTGGGAAGATGTCGAATTTCGCAAGGCGGTCGAAGCGACGGGCCGTAAGAAGCTCATTATGACGGCGTTGTGGACCGAAGCCTGTCTGACGTTTCCGGCGCTCGATGCGCTCGCGGCCGGGTATGAGGTGTATGTGGTGGCTGACGCCGTGGGCGGCACGTCGGTCGTGGCGCACGACATGGCCTTGCGCCGGATCGAGCAGGCGGGGGGCAAGATGATCAGCGTGCCGCAGCTCTTCTGCGAATTGCAGCGCGATTGGCAGCGCAAGGAGACGGTGCCTGCGTTCATGAATCTGTTTATCGAAACCGGAGGGACTGCTGGCCTCCAGTTTGGGTACGATAAAACAGAGTAGCGATTCGACTTCATGCTCGAAGCGGAACTGCCTGGGCAGCCCCGCTTCGAGCATCCCCCTAATTGTGCTGGCCTTCCTCCGAGATACTTCCTAACCGAACTGCGTTGTGCGCGTCTCTCCTGCCGGCCTGAGGCCGCGCAACCCACGCGCTCGAATCGGACGCCCGAAGAAGCTGTGTCGCTGGCGGTTGACGCGGGCCTGCAGGCGACGCTATATAGGCCGAGGTTGTTGCTGGCGGTCTATGCTGAGGGAAGACGATGCATCGTCCGGATGAACAGATGTGCGGCACGGGGCGGGTAACGGCGGCGCGGGCCAGCCATATTCCCGTGATCGGCGTCGGTGGGCCGGTGGGGTCGGGGAAGACGGCGCTGGTCGAGGCGCTGTGCTTGAAGTTGCGCGACCGCCATAGTCTCGCCGTGGTGACGAACGATATCTTCACCAAAGAAGATGCGGAGTTTCTCACTAAGCGCGGCGCCCTTCCGCAAGACCGGATTCTTGGCGTCGAAACCGGCGGCTGCCCGCACACGGCGATTCGCGAGGATGCGTCGCACAACCAGGAGGCGCTGGACGATCTGCTGAAGCGCCATCCCGACATCCAGCTCATGTTTGTCGAAAGCGGCGGCGATAATCTCGCCGCGACTTTCAGCCCTGAGCTGGCGGACAGGGTCATCTATGTAATCGACGTGGCGGCGGGCGACAAGATTCCGCGCAAGGGCGGACCCGGCATCACGCGCTCCGATCTGCTAGTCATCAACAAGGTCGATTTGGCTCCGCATGTCGGCGCCGATCTGGGCGTGATGGATCGGGACAGCCGGAAGATGCGCGGCGAGCGGCCGTTTCTCTTCACCAATCTCAAGACCGGGCAGGGCCTCGATGCGGTCGCCGCCTGGGTCGAGCAGTTCATTCCGCGGCAGGCCCATCACCACTGACGAAAGGCTTGCGGTGACCTCACCGGTTGAGCACGATCCGGTTCTGGATGCCGTCGGCCGGCATGGCGCGCTCATGTATGCTTTCGAGCGACAAGGCGCGCGCACGGTGCTGACGCGCTCGTCCTGTTCCAGCCCCTGGCACTATTTCCCTCCATCCGCCCTCGATGACAGCGGCTGCGCCTATACCTGGCTGGTGAATCCATCCGGCGGCCTGGTCGGCGGCGATCGCGTCACGGTCGAGGCGCAACTAGGGGACGGCGCACATGTGTTGTTGACCAGCCCGTCGGCCAATCGAGTGTACCGGAGCGAACGGGAGCCGGCGGTGCAAACGGTCCGTCTGACAGTCGGCGCCGATGCGCGGTTGGAGTGGCTGCCGGAGGTGACGATTCCCTTTGCCGGTTCTCGGTTCTGTCAATCGATCCATGTCGATCTAGCTCCGGGTGCGACGGTGGTGTTGTGGGATGCGATGGCGTCCGGGCGTGTGGCGAGGAATGAACGCTGGGCCTTTGCACAGTATGAGAATGAGATCGTGATCCGGACGGCGTCGGGGCAATCGGCGGTCGAGCGGTGCATTGTGACCTTGGACTCCATCGGGGAGAGCGTGAAGCGCTGGGACTATGTCGGATCGCTTTTTGTGATCGGAGATTCGATTGCGCCGGAGCGGCTTTCGGTATTGGAGGCAGGGCTGGTCGACTTATGCGAACAGCAGCCAGGCGAATTGCTCGGCGGGGTGTCCTGTCCCGCTGTTCCGGGACTGGCCGTCAAAGTGGTGGCGCGATCCGCTCCGGCTCTCGCGGCATTCTTGGACGCGGCTTGGAGGCTGATTAGACTCAGCCTTTGGCAGCTGTCCGCTCCGGCGTTGCGGCGCTATTGAGCGACAAGGCTATTTAGGCGAAGGGTTTGTCTTGGCGGGAGCGGATTGCCCGCCGATCTGTTTTTTGAGCGCGTCGAGTTCCGCTTTCAACGAGTCTAATTCCTGCGCCTGCTTATCCATTGCGGCTTTCATGGAGGGGGTATCGTTACCGGCTGACGGTGCGCTCACCGGTGCTGGCGCGGCGACCGGCACCGCAGGCAATATCGGCGCTGGAAGACTGGCCAGGGCTGAAATGGAAACGGCGACATGCGGCTGGTTCGGTTCGATCTCCATCCAGGTCTGCGGGCCGCCGATTCGCGCCTGAGCTTCGACTGGGGCAAACGAGAGAATATAGATCCCCACTTGATCGTCCCGCTTGTCGGCGGGCGAATGGTAATGATTCAGCGTGACGTAAAAGGTGTTCTCGTTCACGTACAGCGTGCCGTCGACGTTCTCGGCGAGCGAGCCAGTCTGAAACTTGACCCGCTGGTCTGGCTGGGCCCGTTTCAATGCGGCGGCGATGGCTGGCGCCAAAAACGCCACTTCCTGCGCGGAGAATAGCGGGGCCGGCTTGATGCCGCGAGGATGAGCCGGGTCGTCCGTTGCGCTAATGCCGAGGGAGAGACCGCTGAGGGCTTTGGCCAGTACGTCCGGTGCCAGATCGATCGGATGGCTGGCCTTGAACGATTTCACGGCGCCCCCGTATCGCATCGTTGTGCCGCGCTCGGAGAGATGCTGGAGATAGACGGCGCCTGCGGGGCTGTCAGTGAGCAGCGTTTGATCGGCGACGGAACCGCAGCCCGCTGACAAGTAGAGCCCCATCGATAGGAGCGCCACGGCAAGAATGCGTTGAAGGGACCGCAGGACAGACATATCAGCCTCTTTCGTGTGGCCAGTGTAGCATAGGACTCCGGGGCAAATCTTTCGTGAGGGGAGTGTAGGGGGGGCGGAGGTGTCGAATGTTCTTGAACTTCCCATTGACAGACGGACCGGAGCGTTGCTATAACTCGCCCCGATATTTAGGGAGACAACGAAGTCTCCAGCGCAGTGATCGCATCAGGCGGACAATGACGTCCTCCGGCGTTTCCCCAAGGGGCTCTTGGTGGGAAAAGCCTGAGGGCGTTTTTTTTTGGGTTAGGCTGGTGAAAATGGCCCCCAACTTTGTTCTCGTCTCGCAAAAATCCTCGACGTACCCCCGAGGGTACGCCTGCGGTTTTTGCGTCGCCTGCGGCCTCGTTGGATGGCCATTTTGACCAGCCTGGAGTGACAGAGATGCGTATTCTTCGTGTCGCCATGGCGCAGATCAATCCCACGGTGGGCGATATCGCCGGCAATACCCGCCTCATCAAGCGCTGGATCAAAGAGGCGCGCAAGGCCAAGGCCGACGTCGTGGTGTTTCCGGAGCTGGCGATAACGGGATACCCGCCGGAGGATTTGCTGCTCAAGCCCCGTTTCGTGGCGGACAACCGGCGCGCGCTGGACGAGATCGTCAAAGAGTGCCGCGGCCTGCTCGCGGTGGTTGGCTGCGTGGGACAGGGACAGGTGAACGACAAGCGGTCGCGCCCGCCGGTGGTGCCGGCTGGGCAGCATGAGTTGTCGAATGCGGCGGCGGTGTTGAGCGAACGCGGCGTCGTGGCCCGCTATAGCAAATGGCTGCTGCCGAACTACGGGGTGTTCGACGAGAGCCGGTATTTCCGTCCGGGGCGCATGCTGCCTCTCATCACGCTGCGCGGCGCCACGATCGGCGTCAACATTTGCGAAGACATCTGGTTCCCGGACGGCCCAACGCGCTATCAGGCTGCGGCCGGCGCCGATGTCATCATCAATATCAATGCGTCTCCCTTCCAGATCGGCAAGAGCCGGATTCGCGAACAAATGCTGGCCACGCGCGCCCGCGAGAATGGCGTGATCGTGACGTACACCAATACGGTCGGCGGGCAGGACGAACTGGTGTTCGATGGCAACAGCCTGGTGCTCGATCAGACCGGGGCGGTCATTGCACGGGCCAAGGCCTTTCAAGAGGATTTTCTGCTGGCCGATTTGAATGTCGATGCCGTTGTGCGGCATCGAATGGCCCAGCAGCGGACGAGAGCGCTGAGCGGCAAGTTGGCGAACGCGGTCGAACGGATGACCGTGAAACTGCCCGCCGCTCCGAAGCGCGCGCGTGTCGTGTCCGCGCTAGAGCCGCTCCGTGAAGAATTGGATGAGGTGTATGCCGCGCTGGTGCTCGGTGTGCGGGATTATGTTTGGAAAAACGGTTTTAAAAAGGTCGTCATCGGATTAAGCGGCGGGATCGATTCGGCGATTACTGCGGTGATCGCGGCCGATGCGCTCGGCGCGGACAATGTGCGGGGCCTGTTCATGCCCTCGCCCTACACCTCACAGGACAGCGGCGAGGATGTGGCGGACTTGGCCGGGCGGCTGCACATCGCCTACGACACGATTGCGATCACGCCGACATTCGACCGGTACCGGCAAGCGCTTGCGGCGTCGTTCGCCGGTGCGCCAGCGGATACGACTGAGGAGAATCTGCAGGCTCGCATTCGAGGCAATCTGCTGATGGCCTTCTCGAACAAGTTCGGCCACCTCGTGCTGACTACCGGGAACAAGAGCGAGATGAGTGTGGGGTACGCGACGTTGTACGGCGATATGGCCGGCGGGTTTGCGGTGATCAAGGATGTGCCGAAGACCATGGTCTATGCCCTCTCGCATCTGCGGAATGCGGCCGGCCCGGCGGCGGTGATTCCCAAGCGCATCATCGACCGGGCGCCGACGGCGGAGCTGCGGCCGGACCAGAAAGACGAGGATAGTTTGCCGCCCTATGCGGTTCTCGACCCTATTTTGAAAGCGTATGTCGAGGAGGACCGGTCGCCGGAAGAGATCGCGGCCATGGGGTTCGACCGGGCGGTGGTGGCGGCGGTGATTGGGCTGGTGGATCGCAGCGAGTACAAGCGGCGGCAGGCGCCGATCGGCATCAAGATTACGCATCGCGCGTTCGGCAAGGACCGCCGGATGCCGATTACGAACGGGTATCGATAGCCGTGTGAGTGTCGGGGAGAAGCACCGCGGAACTTCTTCCGATGGACAGACACAGGCCGACAATGGCGTCGGTCATTTTTGCTGGCAATGGCGCCAGAGATCGTCAACTCGTTATACCCGCCTGGGATAACGGATGTGGAGACTTTTTAATCTCTGGAGGTGCCATGAGTATGTTTATGCAGCGACATGCGCAGAAATGGGTATCGGGCGTAGTGATGGCGGCCGGTCTGATGATGACGTCAACTGGCCAGGTCCAAGCCGGCATTACCGACGATTTGATGGATACGACGAAGCATCCGGTGTCCGTGACCACGGCCATGCAGGCCGACAGTTTCTTCGGATTCAATCCTTCTGTGTATGGAACGTACGGATTGACGAAAGACATCGCGCTGGCGTTCAGCACCACCTATTGGACGAACATCAGCGGCCAGGGCGTGCACGATGCGAATCCCTGGTTGGAGTTAGACCTCGGCTTGAACTTTACGTTTTTCGACAAGCGCCTGAGCGTGACGCCGATGTTGGGCACTGTGCATGGCAGCTTGCTGTCTTCACGGGGCGGGTCATTCCCCAAAGGAGGCGGCAGCCGCAACGAACGCACGACCGCGTTCGACGGATGGGTGCCGAATATCATTGTGAATTACATGGATGACCGGTTCGAGGGCGAATTCTATATGGGCTACTACAAGGCAGGCCGGAACGAAGGCGGCAACGTCGGATCGGCGAATCAAACGGGGCAAAACTGCGTCTCCGACTTCGGAGATTGCGCTTCTGGCCGCCGCGGGACCTGGGACTTCCTCCACTGGTGGGCGAATGCCGGTTATCGCTTCAACAGCATGTTCTCTGCAGGCGCGCACTACGAGCATCTGTTGAGCACGCGCGACAACAGCGCACCGGGCGCGCAGCAGGATTACTATCGCTGGTTCGGGCCCTATGTGGAAATGAAGCTGGCGGGCGGCATGGCGTTTCGGTTCACCGCCGGTCATGATTTCTCCGACAATGAGGATTTCTACAAGTTGAAATTCACCAAGACATTCTAGTGTCCTGAAGGGGATGTGCGGGGCGGGGAAAGCAGGTTCCCCGTCCCGCGGGTGTATGACTATTCGATGCGAAGGAGGCGGATCGTGACCATGTCCAGACGTTTTGCGGTCGTGTTGGGGGCGGGGCTGGGGATGCTCTGCGCATCGCTGGCCGGGGCTTCCGAGGCGGGCGCGCAGGCCGCGGCGCTGAAGGTCGATTCGGGGGACACGGCCTGGGTGCTGATGTCGTCGGCGTTGGTGCTGGTCATGCTGGTGCCGGGGCTGGCGCTGTTTTACGGAGGCCTGGTGCGGACGAAGAACGTGCTGGGCACGATCATGCAAAGTTTCATGATCCTAAGCGTCGTCAGCCTGTTATGGATTCTGTTCGGCTACAGTCTGGCCTTCGGGCCCGATAAGGGGGGCGTGATCGGCGGCCTGGATTGGATCGGATTGAGCGATGTCGGCGCGGAGCCCCACCCGGTCTACGGCCCGACGATTCCCCATCAAGCGTTTATGTTTTTTCAACTGATGTTTGCGGCGATCACCCCCGCGCTGATTGCGGGCGCGTTTGCCGAGCGGAAGCGGTTCAGCGCCATGGTGGTGTTTTCGGCGCTGTGGTCGATCCTCGTCTATGTTCCGGTCGCGCATTGGATTTGGGGCGGTGGGTGGCTGGCGAAGCTGGGCGCGCTGGACTTTGCGGGAGGGGCGGTGGTGCACATCAGTTCCGGCGCGGCGGCATTAGTGTGCGCCATTGTGTTGGGCAAGCGCCGGGGCTACGGCACCGACTATATGGCACCGCACAATCTGCCCATGACGCTGCTGGGCACGGGGCTGCTCTGGTTCGGCTGGTTTGGATTCAACGGCGGGAGCGCCTTGGGAGCCAACGGACTGGCGGTTTCCGCCATGGTGGCGACGCATACGGCGGCCTGCACGGGCGCGGTAGTGTGGTGCTTGGCGGAGTGGATCCATCGGGGGAAGCCGACCGTGCTGGGGGTAGCGAGCGGCGCCGTCGCCGGGCTTGCGACGGTCACGCCCGCATCCGGTTATGTGGGGCCGTTTGCGGCGCTGCTGATCGGCGCGGCGGCCGGTCTGGCTTGCTACTTCGCAATTGTCTGGAAGGGGCGATTCGGCTATGATGACTCGCTTGATGTCGTGGGCATTCATGGAGTCGGCGGGGTGCTGGGCATCGTCGCGACAGGGTTGTTTGCCAGCAAGGCGATCAATCCCGCCGGAGCCGATGGGCTGTTGCATGGCAATCCTGCCTTATTCGGAGTGCAGGTGTTGACCGCCGTTGTAGTGGCGGTGTTTTCCGCCGTCGTCACATTTGCACTGCTGAAGCTGGTCGATGGCATGACCAAACTGCGAGTCGAACCGGAAGCCGAGGCGACTGGATTAGACCTCAGCCAACATAACGAGCGGGCCTACTCATAGGAGATCGAGTATGAAATTGATCGAAGCCATCATCAAGCCGTTCAAACTCGATGAGGTCAAAGATGCCTTGCTGGAGATCGGCATCCAGGGAATGACGGTGACGGAAGTCAAAGGATTCGGCCGGCAGAAGGGGCATAAGGAAACCTACCGCGGGCAGGAATATACGATTGAATTTGTGCCGAAAGTCAAAATCGACGTTGCGGTGCCGGATAACCAGGTGCAGCGCGTGCTCGATACGATCACCCGGACGGCCAAGACCGGCAGCATCGGGGACGGGAAGATTTTTGTGCGCGACCTCGGCATGGCGATCCGGATTCGAACGGGAGAAACGGGGGACACCGCGTTGTGAGTGTGTCCTTCGATCAACGGGCGCTCGCCCAGGCCGATCTCGATGGCGCGGCAGTGGGCGCCATCCTGGCCGAACAACGGCAGGCGATCGCGCACCGGCTGATGGAGGGCGCGTCCGGCGCCGAGATGGTCGCCGCTCAGACCGACCTGGTGGATGGATTGATCGTCGGCCGGTATCGCAATGCCGCGCGGCAGGGCGGGGACGCCATGATGACGGCGGCGTTTCAGCATTGCTGCCTGGTCGCGATCGGAGGCTATGGGCGCCGTGAGTTGTCGCCCTATTCGGACATCGATCTGATGCTGTTGTTCCGTTCAGACGCGCTGAAGATCGTGCCGGATTTTGTGCGGCAGGTGCTCCATCCCCTCTGGGATGTTGGGCTGCAAGTTGGGCACAGCGTGCGCACGATTCCGGATTGCATCAGCCTCGGGCTGAGCGATGCCACGGTTCGCACGTCGATGATGGAAGCTCGGTTTCTCACCGGGAATTCTCCGCTCTTTCAGGAGTTTCACTCCATTTATTCCAGGAAAGTCGCGTCGGTGGCGGTGGACAAGTATCTGGAGCAGAAGCTCGCCGAACGGCGCCGGGAATACGAGAAGTTCGGCGAAACGGTCTATCTGCTCGAACCGAACGTGAAGAAAAGCCAGGGCGGGCTGCGCGATCTGCATTTGCTGCAATGGGCCGGCATCGCTCGATATCAGGCGCCGACGATTCGCGATCTGTCTGACCGGGGGATTCTCTCGCGGCAGGATTATGCCGTCGTGAGCGACGCCCGGGAGTTTTTGCTCCGCGTGCGCGGGTTGCTGCACATTCATGCAGGCATGGCGCAGGAAATTCTTTCTTTCGATGAGCAGGTCTGGATGGCCGCGCGGTTTGGATTCGAAGACCGGCCGCATCTCCTGGCCGTCGAGCAGTTCATGCAGCAGTACTACCGCCATACCATGGGGCTGCACGAAGCGACGGTGCGGTTCGTCAGGCGGTGCAAGCCGCGCTCGATCTGGGCGCGCCTTACAGGCTGGCTGCCGGCGGCCAGGCTAGAACAGCATTTTGCGCTTAGCGGCGAGACGTTGACGGTGCCGGTGGAGTCGCGTCCGCGCGTGCTGGACAGCCCAGCTCTGCTGATGCAACTCTTCGATCTGGCCCGCTCGAAGCGGGTCGCGATCGAGCCGGCGCTGGTCGAGGATATCCATCGCCATATGGAAGGGTTGACGGACGAAGGCTTTCGCACGCCGGAAGTCAGCCGGATCTTTTTGAATATTCTGGCCGGGCCTGGCACCGCCGCCACGCTGGACGCAATGCATCGCGCGCATTTGCTGGAGAAGCTGATCCCCGTCTGTTCGTCCGTGCGGGGGCTGATGCAGTTCAATCAGTACCATAAGTACACGGTCGATGAGCACAGTCTTCTGGCGGTTGCGAAGGTCGAATCGTTTGCGCAGGATCAGGGCATGCTGGGAGAAGTGTACCGGGAGATCAAGCGCAAGGATCTGCTTCATCTCGCGGTGTTTCTCCATGACCTTGGGAAAGGCCAGGAAGAGGATCACAGCGAAGTCGGGCGCCGGATTGCCGAAGAGATGACCGCGCGGCTGGGGCTGGACGATACGGAGCGCCGGACGGTCGCGTTCCTCGTTCACCGCCATCTGCTAATGGCCCATACGGCTTTCCGCCGGGACCCCAATGACGAAAAAGTCGTGCTGCCATTCGCGCGGGAAGTAGGCACGCCGGAAGTGCTGCGCAAACTCCTGGCGCTGACGGCCGCGGACATTGCCGCGGTGGGTCCTGGTGTGTTGACGAAGTGGAAAGAGTCGTTGCTGATCGAGCTCTATCTGCGTACCATGCAGGAAGTGTCCGGCGAGCGGGAAGCCGCCGATGCGCCGGAACGGCTGAAGCGCATTGCCTCCGAGATCATGCAGCAACCGGCCCTGCTTGGCCAGGCGGATTTGACCCCGCAGTGGGTCGAGGCGCAGGTGCGGCAGTTTCCGCTGCGCTATGCCTATGGGACGTCGCCACGGAGAATTGCCGCGCATTTGTCGACCATCGGGCGGCTGAGTTCTGGCGAGGTGCTGGTCGATGCGGAGTTCAACGAGGCGCTCGGCACGTGCGAATACGCGGTGGTCACGTTCAACGATGTCATTCCTGGAATCTTCTCGAAGATCGCCGGCGTGATGGCTGCGAATGGCTTGCAGATTCTGGACGCGCAGATTTTGACCAGGCAGGACGGCGTTGTCGTCGATACGTTTCAGGTGACCGATCCGGATTACAGCGGGGCGCCTCCGGCGGACCGGCGCGAGTCGATCGGCTCCATGATTGTGTCGGTCTTGCGGGGGCGGGAAGACATCGGCGCCGTCGTGCAGCGGGGCACGCGGATGTCGGCGTTGCGGTCGATCGGTCCTGCCCGCCAGGGGACGGAAGTGCGGATCGACAATGAAACGTCGGAGCGGTATACCATTCTGGACGTGTTCGCCGACGACCGGCAGGGCTTGCTCTATGTGATCACCAATGCCATCTTTCGCCAGGGGCTGTCGGTGCATGCCGCGCGCATTTCGACCCGTCTCGACCAGGCGGCCGACGTGTTTTACGTCACCGATGCGCAGGGGAAAAAGATCGAGCAGGCGGAGCAGGTCGAGCGGGTGCGGCAAGGGGTTTGGAAGGAAATCGAAGAGTTTTTGGGTGTGAAGGCAGCATAACCGTCGAAAAGGTCTCACGCGGGTTGTTGTGAGGAGCCTGAAAGGAGGAGGGGGATGAACGTCCGTGAAGTGTTGGAGTTTGCGAAGAAGAACAAGGTTCAGGTGGTGGATCTGAAGTTTGTGGACCTGATCGGCACCTGGCAGCATTTTACGATTCCGCTTGGAGAGCTGACGGAAGATTTGTTCAAGGACGGTTCGGGGCTGGACGGCTCGTCCATCCGCGGCTGGAAGGCGATCAACAACAGCGACATGTTGGTGGTGCCCGATCCTGCGACGGCGTGCATGGATCCCTTCTGCGCCGTGCCGACGTTGAGCCTGATCGGCAACGTCGTCGATCCGATCACCCGCGAAACCTATAATCGCGATCCCCGCTTCATCGCCCAGAAGGCGGAGAAGTATCTCCAGAGCACCAAAATCGGCGATACCTCCTACTGGGGGCCGGAAGCCGAATTCTTTATTTTCGATCAAGCCCGGTACGACCAGACGAATCACAGCGGCTATTACTTCATCGATTCCGAAGAAGGCGTGTGGAACATGGGCCAGGAAGGCGTCAACCTGGGCGGCAAGATCCGCTCCAAGGAAGGCTACTTTCCTGTGGCGCCGACCGACACCCAGCAGGACATCCGCACCGAGATGATCCTCGAAATGGAGAAGGCCGGGATCGCCGTCGAAAAGCATCACCACGAAGTCGCCACGGCCGGTCAGGCGGAAATCGACATTCGCTTCGATTCGCTGGTCAAGACGGCCGACAAAATGATGATGTACAAGTACATCGTCAAGAACGTCGCGCGCCGCCATGGCAAGACCGCGACCTTCATGCCCAAGCCGATTTTTGGCGACAATGGATCGGGCATGCATACGCACCAGAGCATCTGGAAAGACGGCAAGCCGTTGTTCGCGGGCAAGGAATACGCGGGTGTGTCGCAGATGTGCCTCCACTACATCGGCGGCATTCTCAAGCATGCGCCGGCGCTGGCCGCCTTCACGAATCCGACGACGAACTCGTATAAGCGGCTGACGCCTGGGTTTGAAGCGCCGGTGTTGCTGGCCTATTCGAGCCGGAACCGGTCGGCAGGAATTCGTATTCCAATGTATTCGCCCAGCCCCAAGGCGAAGCGGATCGAAGTGCGCTTCCCGGATCCCGGCGCGAATCCGTATCTCGCGTTTGCGGCGATGTTGATGGCGGGATTGGACGGGATCGAGAACAAGATCAATCCGGGCGAGCCGGCGGAGAAGGATCTCTACGATCTCGAAGCGAAGGAAATGGCCAAGATCCGGACCATGCCGGGCAGCTTGGACGAAGCCTTGGTGGCCTTGGAAAAGGACCATCAGTTCCTGCTCAAGGGCGGGGTGTTCACCGAGGACCTGATCGAGGCCTGGATCGGTTACAAGCGCACCAAGGAAGTCGATACCATGCGGTTGCGGCCGCATCCCTATGAGTTCTACTTGTACTACGACATCTAGCGCGGTGCCGGCTGACTCGAACGTATGAGTTGACGGTAGGGTTGTGAGCGTGGTACAAGTCGAATCGTGAGTTGACTGGGGCAACGGCGCTTCGGTTGATGGATTCGACATAAGGCAACGGACAAAGGCGTCCGTCATTCTGCAAAGAGTGGCGGGCGCCTTTTTATTTGTGGGCTATGAGGCTTCTTCGTCGAAGCCTCGCGCATAGAGACAGGTCGTGGCAGGCCTGTCGTGAGATGGACAAAGGCGTCCCGTCTCCCGTGAGGGAGAGGGACGCCTTTTGTGTTTCCGGGGAACGCGGCGGAGACCATAACCTGGAGGGGACCATGCATCACGCAGACCATGAACGGATTGCAGGGGTCGCAAAGAAGAAGGTTGGATTTCTCGACACGTCGCTGGGCGGATATTTGGTGCTATCGGCGATGGCCGGCATTTATTTGGGATTCGGGATCGCGTTGATCTTCAGTGTGGGTGGGCCGCTCGCGGCGGCCGGGTCTCCGGCGGTGAAGCTGGTGATGGGCGCCTCGTTTGGCATTGCCCTGACATTGGTGATCTTTGCCGGATCGGAATTGTTTACGGGCAACAATATGGTCGGCGCAATCGGCGGGCTCTCGCGCAGTGTGACGTGGGGAGAAGTCTTCCAACTCAATTTCTGGTCATGGTTCGGGAATCTGGTTGGGTCGCTGGCGTTGGCCTGGTTGGTGGTGGAGTCCGGTGTGTTTGCCAAGGGGCCGACGTCCGAGATGATTCAGAAAGTGGCCGGCGTCAAGATGTCGCTGGGGCCATGGGAACTGTTCGTGCGCGGTATTCTGTGCAATTGGCTCATTTGCCTGGCGGTCTGGACGGCAGGGCGGACGACGAACGACGCGGCGAAGATCATGCTGATTTTCTGGTGCCTGTTTGCGTTCATTGGAATCGGGTTCGAACACAGCATCGCCAATCAATCATTCCTGGGGATGGCGCTCTTCATGCCGCATGACGCGGCCGTGAGCTGGGCGGGTTTTTGGTACAACCAGCTCTTCGTGGTGCTGGGCAATATTGTCGGCGGCGGCCTGTTCGTCGGTGGGCTTTATTGGCTGGTGAGTCCCTATCGTGTCGACACAGCGGAGCCGGTCACCGTTCCAGTTCCTGGCGTATCTGTGCCGGCAAGATCGTAGAGAGAGAGACCGTTCACTCACCCCCTATTCTGACAAGGAGACGAGGACGATGTCGAAAGATGAAATTCGGAAGGCCATCAAAGAAAAGCGGGTCGCTAAAAAAGTGACGATTGCCGAGGTGGCGAAGGTTGTCGGAAAGAACCCCACCTTTGTTGCAGCCGCATTGAATGGAAACCATAAGTTCACGGACGATGAGGCGAAGAAAGTCGGCGACTTGATCGGACTGGATGCCGAGCTGACGGCGTCGCTCAGCAAATTCCCAGTCAGAGCCGACTTCCCGAACGCGACGGATCCGTTCAAATACCGGTTGCTGGAGATTATCGGCGTCTATGGAGACTCGATGCGAGAGCAGGCGAATGAGATGTTCGGCGATGGGATTATGAGCGCGATCGATTTCACGCTGGATATGGAAAAGGTGACGGGGAGCCAGGGCGAAGCGCGGTGCAAGATCACATTGAACGGCAAGTGGCTTGAGTATAAAACATTCTAAGGGCGGTGCATGGCACCGATGCCTGGAGCGCCTGAGCGGAAATGTGCCGGGCGCCGATGGGATGGTATCGGCGGGATAACAGAAAGGAGACCGCAATGACTACACATCGAACAGATGGCCGGGAGTTCGTCGAATTGGAGAAGACGTTGCTGGGCCTGTTGCGCGTCGGAAGTCCGCTCGCGCTCGACGAGCTCGCCGATGTGCTGCAGGGAGACTGTTCCGCGCAGGTTTTTCTGACCGTCGATCGCTGGAGCCGGGCGGGGATCGTGCGGTTGCTACCGGGAAGAGCCGGGTATCGGGTCGAGTTAATTCATTAGACCGTGAGGAGCATGGAATGAACAAGATTGAGGCGATAAAGACTGAGCGCGATGGATTGGCCGTGCGGGAGATGATTGCCCACTATGCGACGACCGGGTGGGAATCGATTCCTGAGGCCGATGTCCAGCGGCTCAAGTGGTGTGGCCTCTTTCTGCGCAATCCGACGCCTGGGCTGTTTATGGTCCGGGTGCGGATTCCGGGTGGGCAGACCTCCACGTATCAGCTGCGGGCGCTGGCGGAGATCGCCTCGACGTACGGAAACGGCGTGCTGGATTTAACGACCAGGCAGCAAGTTCAGCTCCGGAACATCAAGATCGAGGATGTGCCGGCGGTGTTTGCGCGCATGGATGAGGTCGGGCTGACGTCCATGCAAACGGGCATGGACAACGTCCGCAACGTCATGACCTGTGCAGTGGCGGGGCTTAACCCGGATGAGGTCGTGGAGACGACGGCGCTGGTGCGGGCGATCAATGAGGAGATTCTCGGCAAGCCGGCCTATTCCAATCTGCCGAGAAAACTCAACGTGGCGGTGACCGGCTGCCCGCACAACTGTGTGCATATGGAAACGCAGGATCTCGCGCTTGTGCCGGCGCATTACGATCTGGGCCATGATCGCTGCGCGGGATTCAATGTGCTCGTCGGCGGCAAGCTGGGATCGGGCGGGTACCGGATCGCCACCCCGCTGGATGTGTTTGTCACTCCAGCCGAGGCGTTGGACGTATGCCGCGCTATTTTCGCAGTCTATCGCGATCACGGGTTGCGGGAGAGCCGCACGCAAGCCCGGCTCGCGTTCCTGATCGAGGAATGGGGCGAGGCCCGATTCCGCGCCGAGGTCGAAGCTCGTATCGGCAAACGGCTCGCGTCGGCCGGTATCGATGCCAGGAAAGCCGGAGAGCAAGACCATGTCGGGATCTTCCGTCAACGGCAACAAGGGATGAACTACGCCGGACTCAAAGTGTTGGTGGGGCGGATCAAGGCGGCGGATCTGCTCAAGATCCTGAGCCTGTCGGAGAAGTACGGCACTGGAGAGATTCGCATTACTCCAGGCCAAGCTCTAATCATCTCCAATATCAGCGATCGAACGGTGGGAGACCTGGCGAATGAGCCGCTGTTAAAGCAATTCGCATACAATCCTTCCGCTCTCTACAGGGGGTTGGTGAGCTGCGTCGGCAGCGATTATTGCAATCTGGCAGTCATCGAAAGCAAAGGGCGGGCGGTCGCGGTGGCCAAGGCGCTGGAGGGCCGGCTGGGCGGCTCGCTCAAGCCGATTACGATGCATTGGTCCGGCTGTCCGGCCAGCTGCGGTAACCATCTCGTCGCCGATGTGGGATTGTTGGGGAAGAAAGCCAAGATCGACGGAAAAGTCGTCGAGGCGGTCGATATTTACGTCGGCGGCCGCTCGGGACCCGATCCGAAGCTGGCGCTGAAGATTATGGAAGATGTGCCGTGCGACAAACTGCCTGCGGTGCTCGAAGGCCTGCTGCCCTATCACACGCGGGAGAAGATGCATCGTGTCCGTGGCGGGGGCGCCAGAAAAGTGGCTGTGGGAAAGGAAGCGAATATCTCACCTGCCGCCTAGGCAGGCGGGACGCTTGAGGCGGAGGCGCGCATGGGCTATCCTCGGGCCTACAACGGAGGAGGGATCATATGCCAAAACGAGTTCGTACAGGCCTTACGCGCACCGATATTCTCGATCGCTATATTGAGCGGGTCAAGCAGATGCTGGTGAAGTTCCAGCCGTTTCTCTCGCGCAAGCGGGGGACGGCGTCCTTGGAAGACTTCGATGAGGCGGCTGAAGACCTCATCGGACAGGTGTTCGGCGCCGCGTCGGAAGAGGCTGAGGCCTACTTCTACGCCAAGAGCGGGGAGTCGGTCATGCTTCCTGAAGAGGCGCAGGAAAGCGGCATGCACGATGTCGAGCGGGAAACGCTTCAGCAGCGCCGGCAAGTGCTGGCCGGCTGTCTGGCCGATCTGGAGCTGCGCCGGCGGTTGCAGGCGCAGCGGGACAACGGCAGAAACGGGAAGGGGACGCTGCGCGCGACCGTGGAAACCTATATGTCGCACGATGTGCGGAGCATCCACCGCGCGGCAACGGTCAAGGAAGCCGGCAAGTTGTTGCTGAAGCATAAAGTCGGGTCTCTGATGGTGGATGATGGGTCTCGCTATATCGGGATCATCACCGATGCCGATCTCAGCCGGAAAGTCGTGGCAAAAGGACTCGATCCAAACACGACGGCGGTGTCGGCCTGCATGAGCAAATCGTTTAGTGCGATCGAGGAAGACGAGCCGCTCTCCGAGGCGGTGGCCATCATGAAAAAGCAGGGCATCAGGCATTTGCCGGTGACCGCCGATAGCACCGTCATTGGCGTGCTGTCCGTGTCTGATTTGGTGCGCGCGTTTACGGATCGGGATACTGCGTAGCTCGAGCCTCCTTGCGCTCGCGTTCGAGCGCAAGGAGGCTGGTTTTTCTCTCCAGCCCCCAGCGGTAGCCGGACGGGCTGCCATCTTTCCGCACGACACGATGACAGGGGACAACCACCGCGATAGGATTGGTCGCGCAGGCTCTAGCCACTGCGCGGGCGGCCGACGGTTGTCCGATCTCGCAAGCGATGTCTCGATAGGTTTTGGTCGATCCCTGCGGGATTGCCTGAAGGGCCCGCCACACCGTTCGTTGAAACGCGGTTGCCTGGACATCCAACGCAAATGCGCGCGAGATATCCTGCCCATCGAAGTAGCGATGCAGGGTCTGTAGATGCGGCTTCAATCCTTGCGGGTCGTGGCGCAGCAATGCGTGAGGGTACGTCTCTTTGAGCGCGGCAAGCAGCAAGGCATCGCTGGTTCCAAGGCTCACTGAGACAATGCCCCGTTCTGTTCCGGCGATCAGCGCTTGTCCAACCGGTGTGCGCATTGCCGCATAGCGGAGGTACAGACCCTTGCCGCCTGAACGATAGGCCGATGGCGTCATCCCAAGCGCGTCCGATGCCTGTTCGGCGGCATGGCTGCTGGATCCGAATCCAGATTCATAGGCTGCGTGCGTGACGCCGACTCCGGTTTTCAGTAAAGCGGTAAACCGGTCGATGCGTCTGGCATTCTGATAGGCTTTCGGGGAAAGGCCGACGGTTTGCCGAAAGGCTCGCTGCAAATGAAACGGGCTGAGTCCGGCATGGCTGGCAAGTCGATGGAGCGTAACCGTCTCGCCGGGATGGTCATCCAAGTATTGGCGGGCGCGCTCGATCCGCCGATCTCGCGGAGAGCTGCCAGGAGAGTTGGGCTGGCAGCGCAGGCAGGGGCGGAACCCTGCCGCTTCTGCTTGCTGTGCCGATAAAAAGAAGCTCACACGGTGGCGGGCGGGGCGGCGCGAGGGGCAGACGGGGCGGCAGTAGACGCGGGTGGAGGAGACGGCGTAGACGAACCGTCCATCGAACCGGCGGTCACGATCCAATACCGCTTGCCAGGCTGTCAGTGTATCGATCCTTGCCATCGTTTCCTCATGATCCAGTGGCGATGGGGCATGATACTGCCGCGATGAGGCAGGGTACTATCCGATTCTTGCGGTCAAACTTTCACGGTGGGAAAGGCACAAGGTTCAAGAGGGTTTGAATTTAAACCGGCAGACGTGGTGATCTCTATCTTCCGTCGAGCGGCTTGTGCAGCTAGTCTCTTTTTCCCAGATTCCAGATCGTCTCGGCTTTGCTGCCGATGTACCAGAAGCTCATGGCCAGGACGGCGAAGAAGACGGCCTTGTGCAGGGAGTTCCAGAACAGTTCGAAGTAGCGGGTATAGAGGTTGATGCCGAGAAATGTCAGCCCGAATCCTTTCGTCATGTCGCTATCGTGCCGCAAGCCGTAATAGATAGCCCAGCCTGCCACAGCGGCGAAGAGAATCGACCAGTGAAACAGTTCGATTTGCTTCACGCGCCCCCATGAGGGGAGGTCGCCGTAGTTGCCGAAGATCGACATGATCCACAGGGCGATGAAGAGGTAGAGCAATCCCATCGCCAGCGTGCTGCGGAAGAAACGCTGGCCGAGCGGGTGCGTTTCCATCGAAAGCGCGCAGACGGTCAGCAGTCCTCCGAAGAGGACGAAGCGCAGCGGATAGTTCATGCCGAGATAATAGGCGCCCCAGCCCGACATGTAGCCGGTTTCGGTGCCCATCCAGCCGCCGAGGGAGGCCAGCGCAAAGATCCAGATCAGATTGGACTCGAGCCACAGGCCCAGGCCGGCATAGACCAAAAAGGAAAGCAGCAGCAGGATGGAGAAGTGTCCGCTGCCGGTATTGAACAGGATGCCGAGTTGTGCGATGGCGCCGGCGGTGGCCAGCACGCCCAGAAAGAAAATGGCTTCGTTGCGATAGATTTTGTCGGGCGCCTGTTCGCGCCTGACGAGCCCCCATCGATAGAGCCCGGCGGAGACGGCGGCGAGCATGGTGCATCGGGCAATCGGGGGCATGTCGAACAGTTGTTGCAGGAGGTCTCTCAGCCAGCGGTCGGAGAGCGCCGCGCTCACCGACGAAACGATCGAGAACAGGGCGATCCAGAACGAATATTTTGCCAGCTTCCGCCAATCGAAATATTGCACATCGATGGTGGCGGCCAATGCCGCCGCCTGCGCTTCAGGGATCACCCCGTCCCGTTTCCATTGTTCAATGGCGTCGCGGACCACGGTGGCTTGCTTGCGCGGGAGTTTCATATTGTCCTCATGCCGGTACAGAGCAGAGCGATTTGAATAAGCTGAAGTATAGGACGAAACTGGAAACCGGGCTATTGATGAGGGGAATTGCACAAGAGCGCAAGAAGGGATCGCTGCGTCGATGGCCTGTCTCACGAATCGTTGCGCCACCGAAGGAGGCGCAATGTGAGCGACTCCGCACAGTGCGCTCGCTGACACTCTGCTCAGAAGTCCATTTTTCTATCCAGCTACGATGGATGTGTGCGGACGAATTTATCGGTGTCGACGCGCGCAGCGCTGCATTGACGCCTATTACAGAAGTGTGGTGTCCCGTGAGCCACGGAGTAACGATGGCGGCAAGAATATTGCGTGCATAACATAGTGGGGTTGTCTAACTTTGTAGATCTTGCGCGATCCGCTCCTCGGGGGCGGCATACATTTTCACTGTGAGGGCTGGTCGTGATGACAGCAGTCCATCGCCGATATCGTGCCTTGCTTGAAGTCTCGAATGTGCTGAATTCTCAGCGTGAGATGGACAGCCTGTGGCAAACCTGCACCGAACGCATCAAAGAGGTGGTGTCGTGGGAACGAGCCGGCGTGTTGTTGTATGCACCCGAGGAGGATGGATTTAAGTTTCACGCGGTTGAAACCAACATGCCGAAGCTGGTGCTTCAGCGCGGCACCGTGATTCCAAGGGCCGGCAGCGCGGTGGGATGGGTTTATGACCACCGTGAAGTTCATGTCCGCCCGCATCTGCAACAGCAGCAGGTATTTCTCGAAGATCGCTATTATGCGGAAGAGGGGCTTGGCCGGATGGTCAATCTTCCGCTGCTGGCGCGTGGAAATTGTTTGGGCACCCTCAATATCGGCAGTGTGGACTCAGGCGAGCTGGATGCCGAGATGCTGGAGTTTCTGCGGCAGGTTGCGATCCAGGTGGCGCTGGCAATCGAGAATGTGCAGGCCTATGAGCAACTGACTCGGCTGAGCCAGCAGCTGGCCAAGCAGAACGCCTATCTGACCGAGGAGATTAAGCAGGATCGCAACTTCGGACTATTGGTCGGCAAAAGCGAGGCGCTGAACAAAGTGTTGGCGCAGATCCAGGCCGTGGCCGCCACCTCTACGACCGTGTTGATTATGGGGGAGACCGGCACCGGGAAAGAATTGGTTGCGCGGGCGATCCATGAAAGCAGCTCGCGGCGCCACAAGCCGTTTGTCCGGCTCAATTGCGCGGCGCTGCCGAGCGGGCTGGTGGAGAGTGAATTGTTCGGGCATGAGCGCGGTGCCTTTACGGGAGCGGTGCAGCGGCATCAGGGCCGGTTCGAGCTCGCTCATGAGGGAACGCTTTTTCTCGATGAGATCGGAGAGATGCCGTTAGAGATCCAATCCAAACTGCTCCGCGTATTGGAAGACAACCAAGTCGACCGGGTCGGAGGAGCCAAGTCGGTCTCCGTGGATGTGCGGTTCATCGCCGCGACGAATGTGGATCTGGCTCAAGCCGTGGCGGACGGCCGGTTTCGGGCCGATCTCTATTACCGGCTGACGGTGTTTCCGATCGTGCTGCCCCCCTTGCGGGATCGCAGCGAGGATATCCCGCTTCTCGCGGAGCATTTTCTCCAGCTCTGCCGGGTGAAGCTCAATCGCGGCAATGTCAGGTTCGACGATACGGCACTGGATCGGTTGACGCAATATGACTGGCCAGGAAATATCCGCGAGCTTCAAAACGTGATCGAGCGCGCGACGATCCTCGCTCCGACGCATCGGGTCGCGATCGACGAGCGCGTGGTCGCTCCCTCTCAGAGACAGACTGCGGCTGCGGTGCGCTCCTCGCCTGCACACGACTCTTCGCGGCATCATATCCGCCAGACTCTCGAACAGGCTGGATGGAGGATTTACGGCCCGCTTGGGGCGGCCAGCCGATTGGGGATCAATCCCAGCACGCTGCGCAGTCGAATGAAAAAGCTAGGCCTGTCTCGCCCCACGTCTCTTGCGTCTCTCGACGAGCGTCATCCGTCATAACTCTCGCCGCACTCATCCCTTCTCTCCGCGATGCTTCGCGGAGATTCAGCATAAATCGCGAGCGTTCGCGGTCAGCAATGCGGTGCGGCGTTTCAGCGAATCGCCCGTTGCCTCTAAGTTTCCGTAATCTCGCGCATTCCACGCGCTTTAATTGAGCGCGGCGCTCCGGCCTCTCCTGGCATCGGGCTTGCCATGTCATGCGCAAGAACGACACCACTGTCGCAAAGGAGATGGCCATGATCTGTCCACGTTGCGGTGGGTTGCTGATACCCCATGAAGTCACAACGGGCTTCTATGACGAACACGCATGGCTCTCCTTGCAGGGGCATCGATGTGTGAACTGCGGCTACAGAGACGATCCTATTATGCGGATGAACCGCCTGCCGCGCACAGAGGCCGTGCGTGGAAGGCCTGGCAAGATACCTCAGCGCGAGCGGGTCAGGCTGTATGAGTCCTGTCTCGATTAGCGGCGAGGACAGAGAATCGATTGCCGCCGATGTCAGAAGAGTGAACACCGTTTGGTAGTCGTTAGTCGAAGAACTGCGCTCGTGGAAGCCATTGCGACTGCGCCCATTCGTTATTCCTGAATCCTAGTCGAATCCCCAGGTCCGCACACCTTTTCAAAAGTTTTGTCGCAGCGATGCCGCCGCGCGGCGTCGCGGTTTCTAGATCGGTATTCGCGATTTAACGCGAAGCGATTCCTTCGGGACGTTCACGCAGGTCCGGCTCATTCCAACATTTCTGGTGATCCATCAGTGAGTTCTGTCTATCGCGGTATGCGACAGGCAAAGGGCATGAGAGTTGCTGATATCGCAGTTGAGCACGAGTGGCGTTCTCGTGCTGGCCGAAATGTATTCATCGCCGGAGACAAGGTAGAGAACAAGAAAGGAGGTGAGAAGAACGCGTGAACGGCTGGCCTTCATAGGTGAGCAGCAGTCATCGCAGTAATTCAGATTTACTAGGAGGTGGGCACAATGTTTTTGTCACGCAGACAGTTTTTGAAAGTCTCTGCGGGAACGGTGGCCGCGGTGGCGGTGGCCGACAAGGTCCTGGCGTTGACGGCGTTGCAGCCGGTCATCGAAGTCGGGAACCCGTT
>JADLEJ010000042.1 GCA_020846195.1 Nitrospira sp. | reverse complement strand
GCAGCGCGCCGCTCCCGACCGGCGGCCACATCGAGCAATCGGACGCCACCAGCTGGATGGGCATGTACTGCCTGAACATGCTGACAATCGCCCTGGAACTCGCCCGGGAGAACCCCGCCTACGAAGACGTCGCCAGCAAATTCTTCGAGCACTTCGTCTATATCTGCCGTGCCATGAACAACATCGGCGGAGAAAAGATCGAGCTCTGGGATCGCGAGGACGGCTTCTTCTATGACGTGCTGCACCTGTCGAACGGCGAAAACAAACACCTGAAAGTCCGGTCGATGGTCGGACTGATTCCGCTGTTCGCCGTCGAAACGCTCGACTCGGAGCTGATCGACAGCCTGCCGCGGTTCAAGCATCGCATGCAGTGGTTTATCGAGAATCGGCCGGACTTTGCCCAGCACATCGAAATCCAATCCTACGATGGCGGCGTCCGGCGCTTTCTCGCGCTCGTACACCGCGACCGGTTGCGATCGGTGCTCAGGTATATGCTCGACGAGCACGAGTTCCTTTCACCCGGCGGCATCCGCGCCCTTTCGCGCTATCACAAAGACCATCCCTACGTGCTGAACGTGATGGGCCATGAACACCGCGTGGACTACGAGCCCGCTGAATCGAGCACCGGGTTCTTCGGCGGCAACTCCAACTGGCGCGGGCCAGTCTGGTTCCCCGTGAATTATCTCCTGATCGAATCCTTGCAGAAGTTTCACTACTTCCTCGGCGACCAATACAAAGTCGAATATCCGACCGGCTCCGGCAAACAAACCACCCTCTGGCAGGTCGCGGCGGAACTCTCGCGTCGGCTCACCCACATCTTCCTCAAGGATGCCAGCGGCAACCGCCCCGTGTTCGGCAAAACCGCGATATTCCAAAACGACCCGCACTGGCAAAACCACATCCTCTTCTATGAATATTTCCATGGCGACAACAGCGCCGGCATCGGCGCCAACCACCAGACAGGCTGGACAGGGCTGGTGGCGAAACTCATTCAGCAGTCGGGAGAATAGAATGGCGGATAATCGAACTGCGGGTGGCGCGATGAACATACTGTCATCAGGGGGACGGGACCTCGATCGCACCCTGCGTCTCGAATGGCTCGAGACGAACGGGCGTGGCGGATTCGCATCCGGCACCGTCGCCGGCGCCAATACGCGCCGGTATCACGCCCTCTTGCTGACCGCGCGCACACCGCCGGGCGGGCGGGTCGTCCTGGTGAATCAACTGGAAGAGTGGCTCGACCTCGACGGACGCTCCTTCCCGCTCTCCACCAACTGCTATCCTGGGGCGGTCTATCCGTCCGGATACGAATACTGCACCGGCTTTTCTACTGATCCCTGGCCGACCTGGACATTCGACTGCGACGGGACCGCCGTCCAACGCGAGCTTTTCACTGTCCATGGTCGCGATCTGGTCATCGTCCGATGGCGCCTGCTGGGCAAGAAGAACCGGCGGGTGACGCTTCGCGTGAGGCCGAAACTCACCGGGCGCGATTACCATGCGACCCATCGCGAGAATGACAGCCTTTCGACGGACGCCTCAATCGAAACAGGCACCGTCACCTGGCGCCCCTACCCGGCTCTCCCTCCGGTGCGCGCCTTCCATGCCGGCGACTATCGCCATGCGCCGGAATGGTATCGACAGATCGAATTCCCCCTTGAGCAACAACGGGGACTCGACCATACGGAAGATTGGTGGTCGCCGGGAGAGTTCACGATAGACCTCACCACGGGAGCCACCCACACCATCGCCTTCACCAGCGACACCCTCGACACCCTCGATATCCCCGCACTCACCAGGCGTGAGCGGGCGCGGCGAACCAAACTTGCGCAATCGGCCTCGGCCACCGATGCTCTGGCCAATGCCCTCTGGCGCGCGACAGACGCCTATCTGTCCGAACGAGGCGAGCAGCAGACCGTGATTGCCGGTTATCCCTGGTTCACCGACTGGGGACGCGATACCTTCATAGCGTTGCCGGGGCTTTGTCTCGTCACCGGCCGATTCGAGATCGCCTGGCAGATCATCGCGGCCTTTGCCGCGCACGTCTCAGAAGGCATGATCCCGAATCGCTTCCCCGACGTTGGCGAGCAGCCGGAGTACAACACCATCGACGCCTCTCTCTGGTTCATCCATGCCATCGATCGCTACCTCGACGCGGCGCAGGATGAATCCCGCGTTCGCGCCACCGCCTGGCCCGCCGTCAAACAGATTCTCGATGGTTACCGGCACGGCACACGCTATGGCATTCGCATGGACGAGGATGGCTTGATCGCCGGCGGCGTTCCCGGCGCGCAGTTGACCTGGATGGACGCGAAGATCGGCGAGTGGGTCGTCACGCCGCGCCACGGGAAGCCGGTGGAAATTCAGGCGCTGTGGGTGCGGGCCTTAGAAGTTGGAGAGCGCCTCGCACGCCGGTTCGGCGAGGCCGCCTACGCCGATCAATGCCAGGCTGACCGGGCACAAGCTGTGACTTCATTCCAGCAACGCTTCTGGTACGAACCAGGCGGCTATCTGTATGACGTCATCGACGGACCGGAAGGCCCCGACGCCTCGCTGAGGCCCAATCAACTCTACGCCATCTCGTTGGCCAACGATCTGGTCCCGCGCGATCGCGCGCAGCAGATCCTCCGGCTTGTGAAACAACAGCTCGTCACTCCAGTTGGACTTCGCACGTTGTCCCCGGACGATCCGCGTTATCGCCCCCGCTATGAAGGCGGGGTGCCGGAGCGGGACAGCGCCTATCATCAAGGGACGGTCTGGCCGTTCCTCCTGGGTCCCATGGTGACGGCCTGGATCAAGAGTTTCGGCAGGAATGCCGCGGCACGCAAAGCGGCGAGAGGATTGTTGAACGGCCTCGAAGCCCATCTGGCCGAAGCCTGCCTCGGGCAGATATCGGAAATTTTCGATGCCGAGGACCCACATGACCCGCGCGGGTGCTGCGCCCAAGCCTGGTCAGTGGCCGAGCCCTTGCGGGCACTGATCGAAGACCTTAGTCCATCCGAGAAGCCGGCCCGCAACCCCGTCAAGGCCATCATCGTGCGGCGAAAAAAATCGCACTGAATGTGACAGCCTGCGGGCGGATGGCGAACAAACGAAGCTGGGCGGCGCCTCTGTGCGCGCCGCCCCACGACACCGAACGCGACTAGCGGCGATTGGCCTGATCGCGATTACAGCTTTCCTCGGCCAGCATCCGCTGACCGCCTGAAGCGTCCTTGGGAATGCGCGCCATACAGGCCTTCAGATTGTCTTCGACCGCGCCGGCGGCGACTCGTTCGATATTCTTCGTCGTGCCGAACGTTGCGCCGCTTCCTGACGACGATCCGCTTCCGGATGTTCCCATTGCCCCGTCGCTCGCGCAGCCTCCGAGTAACAACCCCATCAGCATCAACACACTGCCCATGCTCAATGACCGATCTACCATACCGCACCTCCTCAACATGAAAAGAACCGGAAGAAATAGCCGCGCCATCCTACTGCGGAGACGCAGGAAGAACAAGCCGGTTTTTCCGCTGACCTAACTCGGGTGAACCGATTCGCCCATAAAGTTGGCGAACCCACGGCAGGGACAAGATGGAATGCCATCCCACACGGGTCGTGTTTCACCACTCGCAGCGAGTGATGCATCGACAGCAGCTCCGGATTGGCAAGCACCAGCGACCTTATTCGTGTAGCGTACTCTTTCGGAGCAATACCCGCATCTCCCAGAACGAGAGCGTCGGCTCATTGATGTCCGGATGTTCCAAATCAATGTGAATATTGTAGAACGGCGGCTGGCTGCCCGGCGATTGCGTGACCGGGTACCAGCAATCGTACTTCAGCCCCCACTGGTCCCGATAGCTCACGCGGAGATAGCCATTGCTCTGCGGCTTCACACGAAGCGGAGTCTCCGGCCCCAGGACAAGCGAGGCCGTGTGCTTTTGAGAGCGCGGGCCCGGTGGATACATTTTCTTTACGGCGAAACTGCCTTCCCACCCACCGAGATGGAGCACACAATCGTGCGCCACCCCGCGCCCCACGTTCTCAAGCTGCGGCATGAGCGTGAGTATCGCCCCAGCATGCATCGCGGAGAGGTTGGTGACCCGAAGCCTGGGCTGCTGCGCGCGAAAGTCGTCCTGCGTTTGTGCGGCAAGCACCTGCCAAAAATAATACGCAGCCCCGGCAAGCAGAAACAGCGCGAGGAACCCGATCAACCAAAACCAATCCATGACCGCTCTCTACCTGGTGAACAAACTAGCCGCAGCTGAATTGGAGAGAAGCTACGTTTCGGCGAGAGAAGAGTCAACTCGTCATCTTGAACGTCACCGTCCGCGTCCCCAAATCGATCCGGATCAGACGAGCGCGATTACCACAGTTGGTCTTGACCTTCAACACATTCATCACGATGCCGTTGGGCTGTAAATCAACAGCGTCTCCGCATCATTCGTATTCCAGATCACGCTCCCTCAATAAGAGCCAATAGCCCTTCTTCATCCTCGTTCGCTCTGCATTTGCCGTCAGAACGGCCAGACCACTGCCGCCCTCAACCCTACGCTGGTGAAATGTCACATCTGTTACTTCATAACCATCCTCCTGAAATTGCTGAAGTGGCTGACTCCACTCTCTGCACAGAAGCCGAAGAACGAGTAGCGTTCTTACAGGTTGATTCGTCGAACTTGCCGCGCCGTAGCTTATAAGCTACACTTAATCCTGTGGAGGCAGCGCCGAAAGAACTCCGGATCTATACAGCCCAAAACGGTCGAGCCCCATTCAGCGAATGGTTGGCCTCTCTCCGCGACGGCAAAGCCCGTGCAAAAATCCGGGTGCGACTGGATCGAGTGAGCCTCGGCAATCTTGGAGACTGTCGCGGCGAGGGCGGCGGAGTTCATGAGCTTCGCATCGACTATGGACCCGGCTATCGAGTCTATTTCGGCCAGATCGGCCATACAATCGTGCTGTTGCTATGTGGCGGAGACAAAACACGCAGGCCAACGGCATTACACAGGCGAAGCAATACTGGAGCGATTACAGGAGTCAGCCATGAGAAAAAGCAAAGTCTATCAGGCAGACTTAATTGAGAGCTTGCGCGAGCCTCGCGAAGCGGAAGAATACCTCAATGCGGCACTGGAGGAAGACGACTCTGAACTGTTCCTGATGGCACTGAGAAACGTGGCAGAAGCACAAGGGGGAGTGGCACAACTCGCCGACAAGACCAAACTCAACCGAGAAAATCTCTATAAGATGCTCTCGGAGAAGGGCAATCCAGAGCTTAAGAGCCTCGACACTCTCTTACACGCACTCGGCTTCCGCCTCGCCGTCACTGCAACCCGTTAGCGCAGGCGAAATAATCAATTGCGCAACACGAACACTCTAAACAAAAACTCCCATACCCCAGACCTCGGCTTTCTCCAAGAGATCCTAAAGAAAGTCTATGGTGACTCAAACCATATTTCGCCAATGAGATCCAAAAGGGTTCTTCTTTCGATCAGAGCCTTACAATGCACTACAAAAACGAGCTGATGCTGTTGGGTGCTTCGTGAGCGATTTAATGATCTCGTAACTCTCCATACAGATCCAGTCGATTGATGACGCGAAGAAGAATGTGCGATAGCGCAAAGTACTCGTGCAATGCTTCATCGGAAAGACCGGAGAGAGACCTTCTTCTGGCCTCTCGGAGCGCAGGAAGATCGCCGTATGCGAGTGTCCCAACAGCACTTTTCGTGAACTCTTTGTCTCCAGCCACACCCCAGAAATCACCTCCATAATTTGGAATTCGGCTAAGCACATTCAGGACTTCCGCACGGGTCATCTTGAACGGGCCTGACTCCTGAATAGATTGATATTTCGTACTCTTCTCTATGGCTATTCGAATCTGTTCTGGCAAGAAGGTTTTTGGGAGAGATTTCAGAGCCGTATAACTTTCTTCCGTCATACTCATGGACAACATAAGAGCAGCTGTCGATCGCGCTGGAAGCTCGGGTACACTCAGCATTCTGACAAGAGATTGATCTGCGGTTGTGATAGGCATGCTCCCGTATAGAAAGAACGCGCCGGTTTCACGGTCAAGCCTCATCGCATGTTGAGGCACAAACCCTTTTACCTCTTGGGCAATCATGTAGTGCTCTGCGAGAGGAGTGATCTCGAGACCTTTGTGGAACAAGAACAGGGCCATGCGAATATAGCCGGAGGAATCTATATCTTTCAGATTGGTTTTCGATAAACCTGCCAGAGCCACTTCTAGAGATGCTGGCGATTGATCCATATCCATTAGTAAAGAAGTTCCGTCGAATACGAAAAAGCCGTCTTGCTGTTCTGCCAGAATCAGCTGTTTGAGGCACTCCCGGCCTGATTGGCCTTGAGATTTCACCGAACTCCAAAACTGATCCATCTGGTTTGATCTAGACTTCTGCTCCTCTTTTGAAATCCGAGAAGGATGAAATCCATAGATGCGGGACTTTTCCTGTTGAATCTGGGCACAAGCAGGCTTAGTGATTACCGTTGCGAACCCTATAGACGGAGTACTAGTTGGCACCGACAAGAAAGCGGTGAGAATGGTCAGGCGAAGCATCGGGTTTCGCATACGTGCATAAAGCATAGGGAACCCCTTCCTATTTTTAAATTCATCTCAACAGGAAGGCTAACACAGTGACTGTCGTATACCTAGGTAATTAAATTCATTTGGTCGCAATTAGGATGTGTGTGTGCCGCGAAACGAGATTTGATACGTGCCATTGGGCAATGCATGCTTCAGCGCACCGGCATTGCTAGCCTCGCGTCCATCTTTTGGCTAGGGGATCGTGAATTTTGGTCCGTCGTCGAGGGGCTTGTCTTCGGCGAATACTGGCACACCGCTGAGCACACTCGTCCATCGGTCAGCATTATTTGACGAACACATTTTTCTGCACGCCCATTCCCGACTTCATAAGTCCCTCATGACCAACAACCCATGCAGAGTCCGCTGTAATTACGAGACTTTTCCCTTGTCGACGCTAGGCTTCGACGCGATTTCCCCTGACCTCCACTGCCCATTGGTAGGTGAGCCGGGCCTTCCCCGATTTGAAAAAACTCATCAAAAAAACCGGTACGGCATCAAGGGACTCAATCTCGATAGATGTCTCCTCTCGATGAATGCCCACGGCATGACGGCGCTGGCAATCTGCATTTTCCCCGCTCGCCGGATCTTTTTGGATCCTTCGATGAATCGCAACGGATTTCCCACGCCAAATTGAGGGGCAACCCCCTTTTCTCCGTTTTGGGAACGAGGGCTTGCAAGATTCAACAGACCAACTGCAGGCAGACTTCCCATCCTGCGTCTCGGTCATTCGGTACCCCTCCACACCAAGTAAGATGGCCGCATCTTACGTGAGAGTCGTGACAAAACAGGCCATTGAATGAACAGAAAAGATAACCGTATGGCGGGGATTGTCTTTACAGAAGGTTGCGATATTCTGGGGCACTATCGGGCGAGGAACTTCTTCGCCTTGTCTTTCACAGCCTTCTTCGGCCGCTCCGGACTGAGGAATGTCACTCGGTTGCCAATGCTGAGTATCCAGTCGAGCAGCGCAAGAGGGCGCACGCTTGACTCATCGACTCTCGTTATCCAACCGACGAGCCGGGAACCTTGCCATCGATAATGCGCTGTCCATAGGCGATGCACTGGGCCGTGGCTTCCTCTTCCGTCGCATACCGGCCAGTCGAGTAGACGTGCCGGCTTTCTTCATCGTCCTCGCCATCGATCTGCCACGAAATAAAGACGCTCAATTCCCACTGCGCAGTGTCTGGAAGCTGACGAAGCGCGGATCGAATCGTGTACCCTTTATAGGTGACTTCCTTGCCCATCGTTGCGATCCGCCCTTCGGTTAGGTGTGACACAGGATACAAGCCGACGTGAACGAGATCGCAACCGATCTCCGTCGAG
>JADLEJ010000041.1 GCA_020846195.1 Nitrospira sp. | reverse complement strand
TCGTTAGCGCTCCCCTCGAAGGGATTTTCCGAGACCTCCCCGATCGCTTCTAAGACGCTGAAGGTCCACCCGAGGAGAACGCACAAGGGGATCGTCAGCCACACCGCGTGCGGGCCTAGTTTGGCAAATTCGCCGATGAGCCCGAACGGCAGTGTGTACACGAACAGCCGCACGAAGGCGAGGCTGAGGGTGGCGAACTGCCTCGGATAGGGAAAGTTTTTGATGCGCTCGCAGGCGCCCTGGCTGTTCAACAGCGCGGCGAGCACCTGCTCGAGCGCCACATGCGCATTGGCTTCGATGGCGCCACGGCTTCGGAGCCGGCTGAGATCCTCACCCTGCAACACCAACAGCTGCGCGGCGCGGTTGCTGACGCTCCGCAGGCGCGCCAGCTCATCGACCGACAACCAAACTGCCAGCGCCGTCTCAACGTCTCCGGACTGTTCTTCAACCTGGTAGTAGCGAGTCCGATATTCGAGGTTGGCCCCCCACTGCGTCGATTCCCACGTGCGCGGTTGCCGCAGCTGATAGCGCATGGCTGTCAACCAGGCGATATGGCGATAGATCAGCCGCTTGTGGACTTCCGTGGCATCAACGTCCTGGCCGTCTCCCAGGGGACGGACGAGATCGCGCACCATGATGCCCCAAGTCCGGCTGCTGTTGACGATGGCGCCGTAGATCGTTCGCGCTTCCCACACGCGATCATAGGTGGCATTGTTGCGGAAGCCGGCGATGAATGCCGCGGCGGTCCCGATCAGGCCGATGGGAACCCATGGGATCCCCAGTCCCTCCCAGCCAGTGGTGACATACAGCAGCGTTGGAATGAGTGCGATCCCGAAGAGCCAATAAATCTGGCGGCGCGTCCAGCACAAGGTCTGCGGCAATGGAAAGTGTGTGCCCGTATACATGATCGTCGATCCTGAAGCGCCCGATTCGTACTTCTACACCAAGCCCTGTGCGATGACAAGCGTGGGCTCGGCGGCAATTCACGCGGAACCGCGCGCCCCTGCGCCACGCGACAGACTGGATGGACCGATAGACTCGACTGGCGAGACCAAGTAGAATGACGCGCGTTTTGCCCGTCTTCCTGGCGCAACCTCATCGCTTATTCGTCGATTCGACCTCAGCCGCAGGAATCGGCCACCGTTCAAGGGAGCATGCATGCAAAAGACTCGGATCATCTGCACCATCGGCCCTGTCACGGAATCCTACGAGATGCTGCACAAGCTCTATGACGCCGGCATGAGCATCGCCCGGCTGAATATGTCCCACGGCGACCACGAGTCTCATGCCAAGGTCATCCGGCACATCAAGTCGCTCAACCGAAAAGTGAAGTTTCCCATTCCCATCCTGCTCGATACGCAAGGCCCGGAGATCCGCACCGGCGATCTCTCCAACGAGCTCAATCTGCGGCAAGGCGACATCGTCTCCGTGACCACGCGCGGAGCGCAGAGCGTTGAGGAAAGCTCGATCCACATCAATTATGCGGACTTGCTGGAGACGGTCAACGTCGGAGACCGGATCACCGTGGATAATGGGTTGATCAATTTCGAGGTGCTGGAGAAGCACGACCGCCATATGCGATGCCGCGTCTTGGACGGCGGGCTGCTGAAGAGCAAACGCCACGTGAACCTTCCCGGTGTCCGCGTCAATCTCCCCTCGATCACGCAAAAGGATATCAAGGATATTCTGTTCGGGTTAGAGCGGGATGTGGACTTCATCGCCCTCTCGTTCGTGCGCGAGGCCGGAGATATTCGGCAGCTCAAGGAATTGATGGGCGACAAGGCCGGGCGGGTGAAGATCATCGCAAAGATCGAGGATCAAGAAGGGGTTCGGAATCTCGAAGCCATCGTCAAGGAATCGGACGGCATTATGGTCGCGCGCGGAGATCTCGGGGTGGAAATCAACCTGGAAGATCTGCCGAACGTGCAACGCACGATCGTGCGGCTCTGCGCGGAGTATGGCAAACGCGTGATCGTGGCGACGCACCTGCTCGAATCCATGATCCACAATCCCTACCCCACTCGCGCCGAGGTCACCGATGTCGCCAATGCGATCTACGAAGAGGCCGATGCCGTCATGCTGTCCGGGGAAACCACGGTGGGCAAGTATCCGGTGAAGTGCGTTGAGTTTCTTCGCAGGATCGCGCTGAAATCAGAAACGATCCCCGGCTTGCAGTTTTCAAAAAATCTGCGCAACGAGGAGAACAAACAACAACTAGCGGCGGCGGCCGTGCGGCTCGCCGAGGGCGTCAAGGCTAAAGGCATCGTCGTGATTACCAGGCGGGGAATTATGGCCGACCTCGTCGCTAACTGCCGCCCGTTCGCCACTAACATCTACGCCTTTACGAACATGAGCCAGCCGCGACGCACCATGATGCTCAATCGCGGGGTCTTCCCCTTCAAGATCGACTTCAGCTCTGACCCAGAAAAAACCCTCCAAACGGCATTCCGCATCCTCAAAGACCGTGAAGCGTTCCAGGCCGGCGACAAGGTCGTCATTATCTCAGACGTTCTCGCCCAACAACGAGTCGACTCGATTCAGATTCGCGATGTCCCTTCGGACGACCTCTTGCCCGGCGCATCTGCACTAAGCCAGTAGCCGCATCCTGCTGATCTGGAGATCCCTGCGCTCACCCTTGCCGCCAGGACGACCCGCCATTCCTCGTTCCTTCACACCGCCGGAGCAGCCACCGATCCCTGAGGTTCCGTCTAACGAGGAAGCGGAATAGTCAGCAAGATTCCACCCATCACGTCATGCGACTTGAAATCTTTCTTCGGACTATTGGGATGCGCATTGTGGCAACCGATACAGGTCTGCGACACCGCCTTGTCCGGGTACAGTGCCTGAAAAACCGGCTGCCCCCCTTCGGTCGTCACGCCGGTATAGGGGCGGTCGGGATTCAATAAGATTTCCGTCAGGCCCGCCCGCTCAAATTCGGTGGCCGGTCGATTCGTTTTATTGATCGCCCAATCGCTAATCAGCCGGAACCGAATCCCGTTGCGCTGCTGCGAGACGAGCCGCCCCGATTCGAGCAGAAACTGCGCGGGAAGGGGAAGTCTCGCGGTCTCTCTCCAATGTTCCGAGGCGAAGACAATCCCCCGCAACTGCATCCGCTCCACAATATCGGTGGTGTAGAACTCCCGGTCAGCTTGGATCACGCTATGCACATACTCGGCAACCTTGTCGGCCGGCAAACAGGGCGCCGCCCCCGTCTCTTTGCTTGCGACGGCACTCCCCCACTGACTGAATAGGACCGCCCCCACGATGCCGACGATGAGACCGCTGAGAAAGCCTTTCCCCATCATGCCGCACCCACCTTTCTGATCCGCGCGCCGTTGTCGCGCGTCTCAACCGGACACAGAAGTCCTCACGGCCTACACAGGCCCGCCGCTTCGCGAAAAGCATACGCCGACCGTACGAATAAATCGAATGACTCGGCCGCCCTATTTGCAGATTCGACATGGAGGGGATTGGATCAGGAAACGCTACGCTGGAAGAAGACAAAAAAAGGAACGCACTGAACTTCACGAGATGCGGCAGAGCGATATCGGCGTTTATTCGTTCGGCGTCAATATGGCCGGGAGCGGGGCAGGCTTTCTTCGCACTTCAACATCCTGATCGATCAGTTTCAGCATGTTCAGTTGGGATTCTAATTCCTCGATGCGCTTATCTCGTTCGCGCAGTTGCTTGTGAAGCGATTGCACGACGCTCGACTCGACGGCTACCGGAACGACCGGATCGCTCCTATGGACCACCGGAACAGCAGGCGCGGCACTGCACGCACTCAATATGGCAGTCAGAGAGAGCCCACCTCCCAGAGTGCCCCACCGATTTCCTCGCAAGCGATTCATTCTCTACATGTGCCACCAGATCCGAGATCCCGCAAGGACATTTCCATTATGAGCCGGTTCGGGGAAACAACCGGCGGCACGCGCATCCCCGCCTCCATCCCTCGAACGGCATGGACCCACCCGACCTCTCCTGGATACAATGTCGCTACGTTGGTGGATGGACACGTAGGGACTCGGCACGGGGAGACAGCGGATGACGCAGCGGCTCGACCCAGCACTCCATGAGTGGACCGCACATGAACGGGTCATCGTGCTGGACGGCGTCTGCAACTGGTGCAACGCTTGGGTGAGGTTTGTCATCGAGCGCGCCCCCCACGGAACGTTCAGACTTGAGACGCTGCAATCGCAGCCGGCGCGCCAGATACTGCGGGAGCTTCAACTCTCCCTCGACAATTTCGAGACCTTTCTTCTTCTAGAGCGCACGCGCGTCTTCACCAAATCCACGGCGGCGCTGCGAATCGCGAAACAGTTATCGGGACTCTGGCCATTGCTCTACTGTTTCATCGTTGTCCCACGCCCCATCCGCGATGCCGTCTACGATTATGTGGCGCGCCGCCGGTACAAGTGGATGGGAAGAACCGATGTGGTGGAGCGGTCGTCGAAAGAGCACGAGAGACGATGAACGCCTATCCGGCCAATTGGCCCAGTGCTCGGAGGAGTCATTCCTGAAGCGGTGGCCGTTGAACTGCGGTGTGCTGAACTTCCGCCATCGGCAATCGGCCTTCCGTTTCCATACATGTCGTCCATGGATGCAGCGCGGCGCCGACACCCGCCCCGGCCATCGCCACCGGAATCGCGACGATAAAGAGCGGGACACCGATACCGTACCCGACCCATTGCAACGCCACGCTGTCGCGCTTCTGACCAGCCTCGACTACCTGTTCCGCCGGGTAGAGCGGGAAGGTGCCGTACTCGCTCCCCAGGCTGGCACTCTCGGCTAGACTCCGGCACCGCGCCTCACTCAGCGAGGGCACCAACATCATCGCGGCCATCGCCAGCACTGCATACACTTTCATACCTGCTCCCCTCGCCCAACATCCCCCTGCAGGATCATGTCCCGTCAATGGCATATACCCACGGCAACCGGCCGCACCGTCACATTGCAAACTCACTGCAAATGACGCACCTGCTTTCAAAAAAAATGAACGAGGGAAGAACCGCGAATCCATGCAGGCCAATCGCGTAGGTTCCATACATCGCGGCGCCGACGTCCATGCAACTGTTCACGCTGTGAGTGTTTTCGCTCGCTCCGCACAGTGCGGATATGACGATCATCGCACTAGGCAGCGATCAGGCACCGCGCGGAAAGATTAGGTCTTCCCGCACGGCTTGGAGAGATCACTTCATTGTCTGAGGGGCTCAATACGGCACCGCCGCAACCATGCCGAACACCTATCCAATCCGCTGCCCCCCTCTAATCTACTGTTCATAATTCTCGACGATCTCCGGCGGGCGCACCTTTGCTTCATTCGGATTCTGTCCGACATCGCGAAGGGCGCGGCGTTGGCGCAAGAGATCCCAGCACTGATCCAGTTCGACCTGTACTTGCGCGAGCCGCTTCCCATCGGATTTGGGCTGCGCTTTGAGTTCGTGCAATCGATGTTCTTCTTCGACAAGGCGCTGAATGTGATTGAGGACCGACTGATCTTCGTTGCGATTCTCCACGTGAACCTCCTCTGGTACGGATATCGTCGGCATGAATAGATGATGATCGTACGCCCGCACCGACAGGCAGTCAACCGACGCGCTGCAGAAAGAACTCCGTTATGCAGGCCGCGTTCGTGATATAGCTAGGCGAACAAGCATCTCGCTCGTGGTCCATTGCGTACTTACATTATTTCGAGGAACCTATGACCAATCGCTCCGATCTCAAAAGCATCGCCCGTCGCACCATGGTCGAGCGCGGCCTCTGGCCGGACTTTTCAGCGGCCGCGATGGCCGAATTAAGCCGCATCCACACCCCCGCCACCGACGACGCCTCTTCCTTGCGCGATCTGAGAGCCCTCCTGTGGGCCTCGATCGACAATGACGATTCCCGGGACCTGGACCAGCTCACGGTCGCAACGCCGCAATCGAACCGGTCGGTGAATATCCTCGTCGCGATTGCCGATGTCGACGCGCTGGTCGCGAAAGACTCCGCCCTGGATGCGCATGCCCGGCACAATACGACATCGGTCTATACGTCCGGCGAGCTCTTCCCCATGCTGCCGGAAAAACTCTCGACGAATCTGACGTCGCTGAGCGAAGGGCAGGACCGCCTCGCGCTCGTCGTGGAATTCTCGGTTGCGGAAGATGGACAGGTGCTCAGTTCCACCCTCTACCGAGCGCTGGTCCATAACCACGCCAAGCTGGCGTATAACGCGGTGGCCGCATGGCTGGAAGGAACCGGGCCGGCGCCAGAACGGGTGACGGCCGTGCCAGGACTTGAGGCTCAGCTTCGCCTGCAAGACCGGGTGGCGCAACGGCTCAAAGCCCGGCGGCACCAGCAGGGCGCGCTCAGCCTTGAAACGATTGAGCCGCACGCGGTCTTTCAAGATGAGATGTTGACAGCGCTCAGAGTCGACCAGAAAAACCGCACAAAGGAATTGATCGAAGATTTCATGATTGCGGCCAACCAGGCCACGGCGTCCTACTTGAAAAACAAAGGCGTGCCGTCATTCCGCCGCATCCTCCGCTCACCCGAGCGCTGGCAGCGGATCGTCGAGGTCGCGGCGCGCTGGAACGAATCCTTGCCGGGCGAACCGAACTCACAGGCGCTCGAAGCGTTCCTCGTCAAACAGCGGCAGGCCGATCCCCTCAGATTTCCAGATCTGTCCCTGGCGATTGTGAAGCTGATTGGCCGTGGCGAATATGTCCTCGACCGATCGACGGACGGCGCACCGGAACATTTCGGCCTTGCCGTAAAGGGATACACGCACTCCACCGCGCCCAACCGGCGCTTCCCCGACCTGATCACCCAGCGGTTGGTCAAGGCTGCGCTGGCCGGCTCGCCGCCCCCCTATCGCCTCGATGAATTGGAGTATCTGGCCGGCCACTGCACGGAGAAGGAAGACGATGCCGAACGGGTCGAGCGGCAACTGCGAAAATCAGCCGCCGCCCTCTTGCTAGAGCCGATGATTGGACAACGATTCGATGCGATTGTGACAGGCGCCTCAGACAAGGGCACCTGGGTACGGCTCCTGGACCCGCCGGTGGAAGGGAAGCTGACGACAGGCGCGAACGGCATCGACGTGGGAGACAGGCTGCACGTACAACTCGTGAGCACCAACATCGAGCGCGGGCATATCGATTTTTCCAGAGTCGGCATGTGAGCGCGCGCACGGGAAGACCGATGGCGCGCCGGAACGTGCCGTTCCACGGGCAAGACCGCAGCAAGCGCAACGGCGAGGACGCACTCGCCGGCACGTCAAGCCTCTGCGCAACGCGAGTACGCCGCTAACGGGATTTGCCAACAGACTGCTAGCTGCTGGGAGCGTAGGTGTTGTCCCTGATGTGATCGGGAACGGTTCGGAGATCCCACACGATCCTGAACCAGGACAGCAGGATCAAAAGATAGTAGGAAAAGTCGATCTCCCACCAACGCCATCCCTGGTTGACCGATGATTGATAGTAGTGATGGTTGTTGTGCCAGCCTTCCCCGCAACAGAGAATCGCCAGGATAAAGCTATTCCGGCTGCCGTCGCGGGAGTCGTATCGCACGCGCCCAATGATGTGGGTCAGCGAGTTGATAAAGAAGGTGCAGTGATAGAGCACGGTTGTGGAAATGAAAAACCCCCAGATAAGCCCCGGGAATCCCCATATCGCATAAATCAACAGCGCGTATAAGAAGGGCGGCACATAGTGAAACCGGTTGAGCAGGCGCAATTCCGGATATTTCACCAAGTCCTTCACGATGGCGAACTCGGTTTCATCGTATTCGTTGGTCAACAGCCAGCCGACATGGGAATACCAGAACCCCCGCTGCACCGGAGAGTGGCGATCTAAGGCCTGGTCGGAATGCTTGTGGTGATGCCGATGGTGGGCGGCCCACCACAACACCCCCTTCTGCGCCGACGTCATGGCCAGCACAGCCAAGAGAAACTGAAAGACGCGGCTGGTTTTATAAGAGCGATGGGAAAAGTAACGATGATACCCCGCGGTGATGGCCAGCATCCTTAAGTAATAGCTGGCAAGAGCGAGCACAACCAGCTCAAGACTGATGCCTGTCTTGAAGGCCCAAAGGCTCATCAGATGCACAAGAAAAAACGGGATCGCGGTGGCCCATTGAATCGTCTCTGGTCCAGGCTGAGCGCTGATGGAATCGCCGGATGGTCTAGTCATAGATCGCTCTCATCGTTCACCGCCTTCTTCACATGTAGATGTAAAGCAAGAAATGTCGGTTGTGGGAAGCGGAGCCATTGTACTTTATCGGACGGAGTCTGGAAAGGAGTTAATTTCAGGAAAGAAAAATATTGCCCCCTCCCCGAAAGGCAGTTGGAATAGACTTTCCCTCCCTATTCTCCTTCGCCTTGCGGTAAGATAAATTTCTATCGGGTCACTGTTCACTCCGAGGCTTGCATGATACCGGATAACCGGCCTCAACGGAAACAGACCTATCGCGAACAGGCACTCAAACTCTTTCCCTGGCTCTGCGCCCATTGCGGGCGCGAGTTCGACGGCAAGAAGCTGAGCCAGCTTACCGTCCATCACAAGGACCACGATCATCACAACCCTCCGTCCGACGGAAGCAACTGGGAATTACTCTGCCTGTATTGCCACGACAATGAACACCAGCGGCATCAAGTGGCGGATACACCAAGTGAGGCGCCGGAGCGCCAAACTCAGGATCGCCCTTCGACCTTCACACCCTTCGCACGCTTCGCCGCGCTGCTGAAACGCACCAGCTAATCCAACCGAGCGAGCGCCCTGCGGCCGGCATGATGCATCCTCTTCACAAGATGCAGTAGACTACCCTCTGTTTATTTCAGTCGCCTGAACCGGCCTTTTGCACTTGGAGTTCGCATGCCGCACGTGTTGATCATTCATGAAGTCGAAGCCTACCCGGCATGGAAAGCGATATTCGACCAGGCGGCTAGCATCAGAAAAGCTGCTGGAGAAATCCGCTACCAGCTTCTGCGCTACGATACCGATGCCAACCGCATCGTGCATTTTTCAGAATGGTCGTCGCTGGCCGAGGCTCGCCGCTTCTTCGAGTCGCCGGAACTGGTCGAGATCAGAAAAACGGCAGGCGTCAAAGCGCCAGACTTTCTCTACCTGCACGAAATCGAGCGCGGCCTGCTCTAAAGAGAAATCGGGCAAGTCAACATCCCCATCATGAGGAGGAAATGGTCATGCGGTTTATCAAAGTGAAGGACGAAGAGCGTACCGGTGAAGTGGCGATTAATCTGGACCTCGTTCGCGAAGCCCATTGGGGAGGCGGGTTACTGCATCTCTACTTCGAGCGTAGCTCCTCCGCACAGGACGACATGACATTCACCGGTGAGAATGCTCAGAAGATCTGGGCTGCCATGGGATAGAACGCCGGGGAGCGGAAGATTCACCTTCACAATAGGCCAGGCCCGAGATAGACCCAACGCCAGGAGAAAAGCCTAAACCGGCCCCCTCATTTCCCGGTCAAACATCTCTTCATAGTCGCAAACTTGCCCACGCTCGCCCAAAGCCCACTTTGTGGCCTCGAATAGTGCGCCAGAGTCTCCCAATACCATACAATGGTTCTGGCTAGAACCAACGCGTTACGATCCGCGCAACTATATAAAACCACTCGCCTTTTATCCGCTATTCCACATAACTACTATTCCCGCCATATTTCCCACGGAGCAGCTCAAGAGACTCTTCCATCCATAGGTTTACGGCATTTTTTCAAGTGCTACATTTAAGAGTGAACCCTTATCTCATGCCCAATACATATGCCTCTTCTCTTGAGCCTTATCCTCACACTCTCATTATTGCTGCCCGCCTCACTCCTATGGGCAGGCAGCGAGGCAATATCCGATCAAACCTTCACCAACTGGAGCGCGCAGCTTTCCGATCCAACGCCTCAAACCGACCTTAAATCTGCCTCCCCTGCGCTCTATCAAACCAGCCTGACATCGACATACTTTGCTCCTCCGCCTACAGTAACCGCGACCCGGCTGCAGAATCTGACGCCGGAAACAGAACAGCCCCGCGCCCACGGACTTCTTTCTTCGATCAATGTGCTCAACGGCATGCTGGTGACAGAAGCGGAAATGGCAAAGAGCGAAGGTGGCGCAACGTGGTTGCAGAATAAGATCGCCGGCGATACTCGAGACGACGCAGCCAGTCGAATGCTGCGGCTTGGCATTACCGGCACAGCAGGCTCGGTACGATACGGCGCGCTCTATCGATCAGCCGGCCACGCCTTCCTAAATGGGCCCGACCTGGCAATACGTGAAGTCTGGGGAGAATGGACCTCTGGGCAGGCAACCGTACGAAGCGCTGTAGGACAGCAATGGAATAATGTATCCGGCGATACCGCAAAAACCAGACTGGGACAAACCTACGGCCGGCTGGGACTCGCCTGGAAGAGTCCTGGCCTGCCCGAGTTCATGCTCACCTACTCCAATACGGGGCTGCGCAGTTCCGCGGAACCGCTCGGAGTGGCGCCGCAACGAAACCACTCGCATACCCTCGAAGGAGCCCTGGCCTACGCTGGCACCACCTGGAATGCCCGCCTCGCCTCTGCGTATATCTTGGGAAGCGATCTACAGCGCAACAGGGCGGAGAATACCGTTCGCTTGCAAACGTTCACCGCCGCGATTCGCCCTTCGAATACCCTCACCATCACGCCGACGCTGACATATCGAGAGGAGACTCAAGACTGGTCGGGCACTCGAATCGAATCGCCCTCCGCATCCGTGGCCGTCCAATACCGCCATAATCAGTGCGTTTGGCTCAGTGCCGCAGGCAGCTATGCCAGTGTCCATTCAAGCGACGGTCTGATCGACACACAACAAGTCGGCGGAAAGGGCATTCTTGCCTGGGACCTCCAGCGCTCGCAAGCCTGGGCCACACTGCTGTCTTTTGAAGCCGGCTATAACCGCCTTTCAAACAACCTGGCTCCGTCAACCGATATCCAAGACATCTCCGGCATCGTCAAGCTGATACTTGCCGCTCACTAGTCCAACTCGATCGCCCTAGCTTGTCGTGGGAAGGGGTGGACCAAACCGCCTCCGACCACGTAGAATGCGCGACCGGTTTTCATTGGCGAATCCATCGCTGATGCTGCGGAGACACCGGCAAAACGCATCTACTATTGCAATGACTATGAAGGGGTTGTCATGAGTGTGAAATGTGGAATCGTCGGGCTGCCCAATGTGGGCAAGTCTACCTTGTTTAATGCGCTGACCAAATCGGGAATCGCGGCGGAAAACTACCCGTTTTGCACGATCGAGCCGAATATCGGCATTGTGGAAGTGCCGGATACGCGCATGCAGGCGCTGGCCGACATCGTGAGCCCGCAACGCATGCAATATGCCACGACCGAGTTTGTGGATATTGCCGGGCTGGTGGCCGGCGCTTCCAAAGGCGAAGGGTTGGGCAACCAATTTCTCGCGACGATTCGGGAGACCGACGGAATTGTGAATGTCGTGCGCTGTTTCGAAGACGACAATGTCATTCACGTGTCGGGAAAAGTCGACCCCTTATCCGACATTGGAACGATCGTGACTGAGCTGGCCCTCGCTGACCTCACCACCGTGGAAAAAGCTCAGGAGAAAAATCTGAAAGCCGTGCGTGCCGGCGAGAAAGACGCCGCAAAGCTGGGTGAATTGCTGCCACAAGTCGCAGCCTATCTGAATGAAGGCAAGCCGGTTCGCACGATGAAGCTGGATCCGGCGCAACGCGCCTTGCTAAAACCGCTCTGCCTGATGACGATGAAGCCAGTGATGTACGTCGCGAATGTGTCGGAAAAAGGATTCGCGAACAATCCCCTGCTGACGCAGGTAGAGGAATATGCCGCGAAAGAAGGCGCGCCAGTCGTGGCCATTTGCGCCGCCTTGGAATCGGAGATTGCCGTGCTCTCGGATGAAGAAAAAAAAGAGTTTCTCGCCGACACCGGCATGACGGAACCAGGCCTTAACCGTCTCATTCGCGCCGCGTATCAATTGTTGGGCTTGCAAACCTACTTTACTGCTGGCGTGAAAGAAGTACGCGCCTGGACTATCCATGTTGGCGATACAGCTCCGCAGGCCGCCGGCGTGATTCACGGCGACTTTGAAAAAGGCTTCATTCGCGCCGAAGTCATCGGTTACGACGACTATGTTGCCTGCAAAGGAGAAGCCGGCGCGAAGGAAAAAGGCAAGATGCGGCTGGAAGGCAAGGAGTACGTCGTCCAAAACGGCGATGTCATGCACTTCCGGTTCAATGTTTAGCCTCAGCCATGGATCAGCCGCCACCCAAGTCTCATCCGCGCGATCCCTTACATGGGATTACGCTGGAAATGATCGTCACCCAGCTAGTTGAACGCCATGGGTGGGACGAGCTGGGCCGGCGGCTCCCCGTGCGCTGCTTTCTCAATAACCCCAGCATCAAATCCAGCCTCACGTTTCTGCGCAAAACACCCTGGGCACGCGAACGGCTTGAATTAATATACATCGTGGAACGACCGTGAGCGCGCAACATAACCAGTCGGCTTCAGCGCTCGACTGACATCCTTTCAGCAGAAAGCATCACCGCACTATGGCCCCCAATGCCACCATCTTCAAAGCCACGCTGCATATTGCCGATATGGATCGGCACTATTATGAAGACCATGCCGTCACACTTGCGCGCCATCCATCCGAGACCGATGAGCGCATGATGGTGAGACTGCTGGCCTTCGCACGACATGCGCACGAGGCGCTCCTATTCGGCCGCGGCATCGGCACAGAAGATGAACCGGCGCTCTGGCAAAAAGATCTCACCGGTGCGATTGATCTCTGGATTGAAGTCGGTGAACCTGATGAGAAGCTGCTACGACAGGCCTGCGGTCGCGCAACCCAGGTTGCCGTCTACTCCTACGGTGGCAGAGGAGCCGATCGGTGGTGGGAAAAGATCCGCGCCACCCTCTCTCGTTGCACGAATTTAACCGTGATCACTATCCCGCAGGACGGAAGCCGGGCACTGGCTCAACTTGCACAACGCAGCATGGACCTCCATTGCTCCATTCAGGATGGACAGATCTTGATGGGTGATGGCACCACGGCCGTGCACATTGAGCTCATCACTATTCACCCAGCCGCAACCTAATGGGCCTGGCTTGAGCTTGGATCTCGCACAGCACACACCGCACTCACATAACGTACTTACACCCTTCAATACCCCGCCCCGAAAGATCCCTTCCATTGCTTCCCTCGTAATCTAGCTCTACAATCTCTCGCAATCACCTCGGGCAACGATCGCAGTGCTGACGAAAACCATGGCGCACTGACACAATGAAAAGCAAAACCCGTATTCCCACGAACGGTGAACCTATCCAATGGGAGAGTCCGTTTGCGGCGCTGAGAAAGATTGCACTCCCACCGACCACAGTAGAGCAGCCTTCCACCACAGATGCAGTAATACCGGCAGCAAAAAAGAACCGCGGCCGGGTAGATATCATCCGACAAACCGCGCATCGAGGGGGAAAAACCGTCACCGTAGTAACAGGGTTCGTTGGAATCGGCCAAGCTGAAAAAGAACAGCTCGCAAGACGTATTCAGACAGCCTGTGGAGCTGGCGGGACTGTCAAAGAAGGGCGGATCGAGATCCAAGGCGACCGGCGGGAACTCATTGCGCGCCTCTTAACAGAGGCCGGATTTCGCCCAGTGTTTGCCGGCGGATAAACAGCCTCCTCCCTTACGTAAGGCATCACAAAGATACCCCACGCTCTCAGATGGAGGAGCCCGCCATCAGAGACACTCGATCCACTACATGCTGAGGGAGAAATGCCGTTAGATCCTGCGGCTGCATAACGGACAACAGCCGTTCGATTCGCTGTTCGTTGGTCCCTCCCATGGGCATATCCGCGGCCATCAACGCATCCATCAATTCTCGCGAAGTGAGCTGGCGAAGAAATTCCAGAGCCAAGTGATTCGACTGAACCTGTGAAGAATGCTTGTGTCCACCAATCTGCGTTTCCATCTGTAGCTCCTTTACACTGTGTATAATCCGCCAATAACCGCCACCAATGAAAGAATACCGAACACATTGGATTTGCGCATTCCCCAGTCTGGTTACCTCAAAAGAGGGGGCAATGCTCTGCGCTGACGCGTTATGGCTCAATTTTCTGTGCTTTCAGCCTTTTCCACAGGTAGACATTGCTACCGCGCTTCGGCTATCATCCCACCGTATTTTTCAGCAAATACAATCATGTGGCGGTGTAGCTCAGTTGGTAGAGCAGCGGACTCATAAGCCGCGGGTCTCCCGTTCAATCCGGGACACCGCCACCAAATCTCCCCATTCTAACGGCTAAACCATCTAGTAATTCAGCGAGTTA
>JADLEJ010000040.1 GCA_020846195.1 Nitrospira sp. | reverse complement strand
AGGACTAAGCAGCCAATGCTCACGGTGGTTGATAATCGGTTTGTACGAATACTCCCCATGCTCATATGCGGTTCCTTTTTATAAAGCTTGGTCGTGCATTACCAGAGACATGGAAGATTCTGCCACGCCAAACCTGGCTCTCATGACGACTATTAATAGACGCTTTTGCTGGTTTCACTTGAGTAAGGACTTTCGTTCCCTGCCTGGTCATAGGCTGTGATCGCGAAAAAGTAGGTGAATCCTTTCGTTAGACCGCTTGATACGTATTGAGTTGTTCCTGCTGCAAGGGTAGCAATGGGAGCCCCGTATCCCCCTGAGTTAGTTGCACGATAAATCTTATACCCAGCGAGATCCGATTCGCCATTGGCGTTCCAGGACAGTGTAACTGATCCGGTTGTCGGTTGTGGTGCTACCGCTATGGTCAGTGTCACTGGCACAGTTCGAGGAGTGTTTGTCGCACCTGATGCAACTACCGTAATGACACCACTATAGCTTCCTGCTGCCAGCCCCGCAATATTGACGCTTGTCACCACCGAGTTGCCTGATTGGGTCGCTGTTAGCCAGTTGGCGTTATCAGTGACGGTCCATGTCAGCGCTCCTGTGCCGGTATTGGTTATGGCGATATTCTGCGTTGAGGGATTGCTCCCGCCGGCTGTGGCATTAAATGTAAGGCTTGTGGGGTTCATGCTGATGGTTGGTTGCGCTGCCGGCGCGGTTATCGTGAAGGTGATCGGCACATTGATTGATGGGGATCCTGCCGCATAGAGAGTGACGATGCCGTTGTAGGTGCCAGCAGTGAGGGCTCCGGTGATCGGACTAATCGTCACCACGCCGTTTCCGGTCCCAGAGGTCGGGGAGTGCGATAGCCATGCTGCGTTATTGCTGATAGTCCATGTCAACGTGCCACCGCCGGTGTTTCTGATTGTCACTGACTGAGGTGTTGGATTTCCGCCGCCCTGTTGTGCTGTGAAGGTTAAGCTTCCGGGGGTTGCTCCTATTACCGGAGGAACAGGAGCTGCTGTGATTGTAAGCGAAACGGTTACGGTTTGCGGTGTGTTTGTCGCTCCGGAAGCGGTAATCGTGATGGGAGTGGTCACGGTACCGACAGATAATCCAGCCGTATTGACCGAGACCGATATTGTTCCGGCTCCAGTTCCTGAAGCAGGGCTTAGGTTGAGCCAGCTCGCGGTTTCAGTTGACGTCCAGTTCAATGTTCCATTTCCAGAATTGGAAATAGAGATTGTTTTATTTGCCGGGTTGCTGTTTCCCAGAACGGCCGAGAACGATAATGTTGTTGCGCTTAGGCCGATAGTGGGTGTGGGGGCAGCCGTGACGTCGAAGCTGACACTAACCATTTGTGGAGAGTTAGCTGCACCGGTTCCGACGATGGTGATTAGGCCGCTATGCGTCCCGACCGAAAGGCCAGTTGGATTTACCCGGACACTTACCGAGCCGAGATTGGTTCCCGACGTCGAGGCGATATTATTCAATGTCAGCCAAGCACTATTTGAGGATGCCGTCCATGTCAGTGTTCCCGGTCCCGTGTTGGTAACGGTGAGTGATTGGGCTGCAGGGCTGGATCCGTTCTGAACTGCGGAAAATGATAAGACGCTTGGATTGCGAGTGAGTGTGGGGGTCACTACTGTTGGATCAGGATCTTCCTCTTGATAAGCAACAACGTGTGCTGCCCCCGGTAGCTCAGACAGAAGTCGCTGCATTCGGCCGGGAACGTTTGGCCCACGTGCTCCCGATGGAGTTGCGGCGGCGAGCCGCGCTGATGACTGGACATTCCCCATCAGCGCGGAGGGGGATGCTGTTGTGGTTGGGGCCGCCGCGAGTTGCCCAATAACAAGCGGGGCGACTATTGGTGCTACTGTGGCGATCGGGGTCGACGGCTTTTCTGAGGCAATATCCCTAATCGATGTTGTGCCAGATTCTGCGGGCACCGATTTTTTTACGGGATTTGTATCGATCGATGCTGTCTGCGGAGTCTGCTTCAGGTCCACCGCGGGAGTGCTCGGCGCCATATTGCCGGTTAAAGTGGGGGGGCGCCGAATCAGGCGGTGTGGTTTTCGTGACCCTTCGGATGAAGGTTTTGTGGCCGTGGAAAGAGGTTTAGTTGATGAATTAGAGGGCTGCAAGGATGTGCTCTCTTGAGCGATAGTGGCTGCGCTGGTGACAGTCGGTATCTGAACATCCATTGATATCAAGCTGGCCATAGTAATGCCGAGTAGTAATCGGTGCGATATCTTGATCTTGGCGCCTAAAAAAAATAGTGAAGAGTGCATGGTTAAGGGGCCTCCCGTGTTGCGTGACCACCCTGCATGCTAGCCAGCTACCTCATAATGGTAGGACTGCAGCGGCTTTTGTGGGGGGGGAGCAAGATCGGTGCCCTTCCAAGACTTGGAGATGCATGGCGATGATTTGTCTGTATTTGCTGGTCTTCCAGCTAGTTAACCAAGGGCATTCTTGGAAGACGTTGGGTACAAGCTTGCACATGCGGGGGCATAGCCGTATGGGAGAGAGAACATGTGGAGACGGTTCAATCATTGTCTCTAGCTTGGGGGGCAAATATTACGTGGGTGAAAGAATCGTGGATCAATGCTTCGTATTTCCGCGAGCGTCACCTTCTACTGGGGCAGGGATTTATGAAGCTGGTATGCTTGTGAGGGAGTGGCGTTTTGCGCTGATATTCCTGAGCCTGGTTTCTTTCTGAGACGAGTTACGAGTTAGATGTGGCCTCGTGTATGACGGACGTTGTCGTATTGTTCGCCATAGCTTCAGGGGTTCTGCTGGGATTTGCCCGCTCGGTAGGCGACTATTTCCAGTGAAACCGCTTCCTCTCCAGGCCGTAAGTGTTGCTACATTATGAATAAACTAAAGATCGGTCGAGGCGCTTTGAGGAATTTGCAAACTTGATCCATCAGTCTCATTCGCATTTACGTCTAGGTATGAAATTTACGGAACAAAGCCAACGTCAAACATCGGTAAAGAACCGGATACTTTCTTGACTGGTATGAGGGCTTCTGCCATTGTCGCGTCAGTAGAATTTGGGAGAACATATGAGTAGAGAGTGCGTGAGGTCCATTGCTGTTGTTGGATTAGGGTATGTAGGGCTTCCTATTGCTGTGGCATTTGGCAGGCAAGGCCCGGTAGTTGGCTTCGATATCAATAAAGCCAAGGTTGCAGAGCTGCGTCGCGGGGTCGATCGAACGGGTGAGGTTTCAAGCGAAGATCTCAAGGCTTCGCAGGTGCAGTATACGTGGGAACCGGCGGAGCTCAAGGCGGCAGATTTCATTATTGTTGCGGTCCCGACACCCATCAACGAGGCGCTTCAACCTGATTTTACAGCGCTTCAGAAATCATCCGAGCTGATCGGTTCGAATCTAGCTCCGGGCACTATTGTTGTTTATGAATCGACGGTTTATCCAGGCGCCACGGAAGAAGTGTGTTTGCCCATCCTTGAAAAAATGTCTGGGATGAAGGCCGGGGTGGATTTCAAGATCGGATACTCCCCGGAGCGTATCAATCCTGGAGACAAGGAGCATACGCTTGAAAGAATTATTAAGGTCGTTTCAGCGCAGGATGCTGAATCGTTGGACATTGTTGCGAAGACCTATGAGACAGTGGTGAAGGCTGGAATCCATCGTGCGTCGAGTATCAAGGTGGCCGAAGCCGCCAAGGTGATTGAGAATACGCAGCGCGATCTCAATATCGCACTGATGAATGAGTTGGCGCTGATTTTCCATCGGTTGGGAATCGATACGAAGTCCGTCTTGGACGCTGCAGGTACGAAATGGAACTTCTTGAGATTTTCGCCTGGCCTCGTCGGTGGTCATTGCATTGGGGTTGATCCCTATTATCTAACGGCAAAAGCCGAGTCGGTGGGGTACCACCCACAGGTGATTCTTTCAGGCCGCCGGATCAACAATGGTATGGGAAAGTTTGTCGCTGAACAAACAATGAAGCTTTTGTGTCAGCTCCCGCGGCCTGTCAATGAGTTGAAGGTCGCAGTGCTCGGGTTGACCTTCAAGGAGAATGTGCCGGACCTTCGTAACAGTAAAGTTCCGGATATCATCAACGAGCTTCGCGAGTATGGCGTGCAAGTGGTCGTTCACGATCCGATCGCTGAATCGGAGGAAGCGGTGCATGAGTACGGAATCAAATTGGTCGATTTGAAACAGATCAAGGACGTTGACGGTGTGATTATGGCGGTGGCTCACCGGAGCTTCCTTGAGATGGGGATAAGTGAGCTGCTCAAGCCCTTGCGCGATCAGAAAAACGGCGTCTTAATCGATGTGAAAAGTATTCTTGATCCTTCAAAAGTTCCTTCCTCCATCAAATACTGGCGTCTCTAGTCCAGTAGGGGCGGCGGGCACGATTTCCCGCCGTCCCCCTCATCAATGTTCTCAGCCTGCGAGTGGGAACGAACCTGTAGCTTTCAGCCTTCACTAGAGCCTTCTTGCTACAGCCTATTGACAAGTTCTTTCTGAACTTCTCAATATGTAGTATAAGTATCCCGACATCTCTGGTATCAAACTTCCATCCTTCCGGGCTGTTCTTCTGAGGGTCTAAAGAAAGGCTGCTGGCGTTGTGATGTGGAGTCCACTCATTCGAATTGATAGGGGTTTCCCCTGCGCAGGACGAGTCGCTCTGTTGTCGCTGTCTCTTCTGCTTCTTTCCGGCTGTCTTGCTTCTCAGGATGCGAAACGCGGGGATCAGCACTTAGCAGCCGGGAATTGGGAAGAGGCTAGTCTCGCCTACAAGGAGGCCTTGAAGAATGATCCATTCGATCCGGGTCTTACCAGCAAGTATGCGATGGCTCGAGAACGGGCGGCAGGTCTCTACCATGACCGTGGTGAGGCATTTCTCAGGGAACGGCAAATGGATCTGGCGATTGAACAGTTCAAGCGGGCGCTGACAATTGAGCCTGCCAATCTTGCTCATCAGGCCAGTCTAGCGGAAGCGACTCGATTGAAAGAGGCCCGCTCGCATTTCCGTGAAGCCGAGCGGTTGGCTCAGCTTGGTCGAACAGAGGAGGCGATGGGGGGCTATACCAGGGCGGCGGAGCTTGATCCAACCTTCAAAGATCCCCTTGAAAGCATCAGCCGACTAACGGAAGAGCAGCAGGCGGCTATGCGCGGCGACCGCCTAAAGCAGCCGGTGACGATGCGATTCAAGAATGCAGGGATCAAAGAGGTATTGGAGGGAGTGGCGAAGGTCGGCGGGTTCACTCTGATTTTCGATAAAGATGTTCGGAATGATCCGATTTCCATCGGGGTTCAGGATACGCCATTTGAGGATGCGCTAAACTTGATTTTGAACAGCAATAGCCTCTTTTCAAGGCAGGTCTCGTCTGGAGTCCTTATCATCAGCCCGAATACCAAGCAGAAGCAGGAACAGTATCAAGATCTGATGATCCGGACGTTTTACCTTTCGACGGCCAAGGCCAAGGATATGTTGGTGTTGCTCAAAAGCATGCTGGACTCCAAACGGATGCATGCGAATGAACAGCTCAATGCCATCGTCATCCGGGATCAACCGGAGAAGCTCGATCTAGCGGAGCGGATCATTCTTTCCAATGACCGGCAAGAGCCGGAAGTTCTGTTCGATCTTGAAGTACTGGAAGTCAATCGCACCAAGAATCAGACGTACGGATTGAATTATCCCAAACAAGCTGGCGCCGGACTTATTCCGCCTGGGTTTACCGGAACTCTGGCGGCGGACCCTGTTCAAATGACCTATCGCCAACTGACGAGTCTTGGGCCAGATAGCTACCTGTTTCGGTTGCCTACAAGTGTGTTGCTCGATTTCTTCAAGCAGGAGTCTGATGCTAAAACGCTGGCTGCCCCAAAAGTTCGGGTCGTGAACAATAAGAAGGCGGAGATCAACATTGGAGACAAACAACCGATCCTTTTGTCGACTACCAATGTCTTGCCTGGACAGGCGGCAACTGGGGCTGTGCCGACGACTTCAACGGTCACATCGATTGAGTTCCGGGATACCGGAGTTAAGCTTACGGTCGAGCCTTCTATTCGATTGGGCAACGAACTGTCTTTGAAGATGAAAGTCGAAGTGATTCGCATCGGCGACCAGGTGACCTTACAGGCCTCTCCGCCGATCCAGCAATTCCGCTTCGGCAATCGTTCAGCCGAAACAACCCTCAACATGCGTGACGGCGAAACGATCGTTCTCGGCGGGCTTATCCAAGAAGAAGACCGCCGGACTCGTATCACCATGCCGTGGATCGGAGATCTCCCGCTCATCGGGAATTGGCTCAGTTCATTTAAAACGGAGCGTGTGACGACCGAAGTCATCTTAACGATTACTCCTCGTATCATGCAGTCTCCGTTAGCTCCTGGAGCGACCAACCAGGCGTTCTGGTCCGGGACGGAAACGAGTTATGCGACGGCGCCGCTGTTCTCAACCTCGCCGAAAAAAACGCTCACCCATCTTTCTGGCAGTCAGACCGGACAGGGATCGCTTTCTTCCGCCGGCATGGCAGCCAAAAGCGATAAAACATCAACTGCCGCTCTGATGAAGGCCGCCGTCAGTGGTCCGATACTGTCCATTCAGCCTGGCGATACGGCGGTCCAAGTCGGAAAAGAAATCAAACTTTCGATTGTAGATGGGCGGCTTCAGGCTTCGGCCGATGGCGTGTTTCAGCTGGAGTACGATCCGCAGGTATTGCACTTTAAGCGCCTCGACGACGTGGAGTTGCTCGATGCGGCGGCTTCTGGAAACGATGGTGGGAGTGAGGACTCAGGGAAGGTGGCGTTTCGTTTGTCTAAAGCGGATAGCCGCGCGCCTCGCGCTGTGACCGTGACGTTTGCAGCTGCCGCTGTCGGTGTATCTCCAGTGAGAGTCGAACTTGCAGCCGTTGATCGAGACGGTGTGGCGCAAACGAGCGAGGTCGGGACAGGGGTTGTGAGGGTTCGGTGAAAGAGTCGGGTGTCACGCTTCTCGAGCTTCTTGTCACCATGACGATTGTTGTGATTCTTGCGTCGATCGCGATGCCGTTGAGCAAGGTCACGACGCAACGGCGGCAGGAAATCGAATTGCGCCAGCAATTGCGGACGATCCGAGCGGCTATCGATACCTTCAAGTTGGAGTGGAATCGAGATGGCGATGCATTGCTCGGGCCGGTCTGCCTGAAGAACAAACTGACCTGTAAAGATGTCACCAGCATCTATGGATATCCCAAGACGCTGGACGCGCTTCTCGGGGTCAAATTGACCGGTGAAGAAGCGGTGGCTCGTGGGACGACCATGCGGCGGTATCTTCGAGGCATGCCCGTGGATCCGCTGACCGGGAAGATGGACTGGATACTGCGTTGCTATAAAGACAGTCCAAAGCCCACTAGCTGGTGTGGCGAGGATGTCTACGATGTGGTGACCCAAAGCGAGGCCGTGGCACTGGATGGAACGAAGTATCGAGATTGGTAGGCGTGGCGGGCTCAACGCAAGGGGATTCACCCTGATTGAGTTGATGATCGTCGTTTCGATTATCGGAATTCTCGCTACGCTAGCGGTGCCGTCGTATCAGGCTTCGTTGATCAAGGCGAGGGAAACCGTCTTGCGGCAGGACCTGTTTACGATGCGGGAACTGTTGGATCATCATCGGGCCGACCGCGGGAAATATCCGCCTGGCTTGGCGGGCCTGGTCGAGGCTGGGTATCTGCGTGCGATTCCGAAAGATCCGTTCACGAATTCCTCGACGACGTGGCAGGAGATCTTGGAGCCTACGGAGGGTGGCATTTTTGATGTCTATTCAGGGTCTGATCTTGTCGGAACAACCGGGACCGCCTACAATCAATGGTAATGCTGTCTATGTGGATATATTCAAATCATAAAGTGCTTTCCAGAATCCCTGGCTTTGCGTGTCGGAGGGGATTGGGAGTATGGATTCTCTGGTTTTCGCTGGGTGGAATGGGTCTTGTCGGGTGTGGGCCGCTTGAACCTATCGTTGAGCAGGAGGTGTCGGACCTTCAGCTGACTGTGGATACGCTGAAGACTTCGCTTCGTGACTCCCAGCGTACGATTACAGAGCTTCGCTCGGAGCTGGAGTCTCGGCGTCAAGAGCTGGCGGATTCCCAAATCGCCCGTGCGCAGATGGAAGGCCGCATTCGGGAAGCGGAGCGGCGGCTGACGGAGGCGCGGCATATTATCGATCTTCAGCGCGAGGAACTGACGTCCTCCCGGACGGAGCGGCAACGGGTTTCACAGGCCGGCGCAGCATTGCAGAACCAGCTCAAACAACTCCAGAAGCAGTTGGCGAAAATGGGAAAACAGTTTGAACGCGGTGGTGAAACCGGTGCCGCCCCAGCCAACCTGTCTTCGGCAACTACCCGTCCATCCGCGGTGCGCCCCGTCACGATGGAGTCATCCCCTCGCGGCGTTGAGATACCACGTGTGGCGGTGGCGCCGCTTGAGGCATTGCCATCCGACGCGAGCATCGATGACGGAGAGGACTCCATGGCGGCGGCCAGCCATCCTACCAGTCTCTCGGTGAAGCCTGGCGATACACTGTGGGGCATTGCGAAACGATTTCATACCACGGTGCAGGACCTCATGGCTGCGAATGAGTTAACCGGCACTCGCATTCTCATCGGGCAAGCCATTCGGCTCCCTCGTCACGTCGCATCCGAGACAGCTCCACTCGATAAGGCTGAGTAGTTATAGGCCTCGTTTCTTGAGGATCGCAGGTATCTCTCATGGCCATCTTCACCTACAGAGTTGCTCGATCGGACGGCTCAATCGTTGATGGACAGATCGAGGGGGCCGAAGAAGCTGCGGTGCGCGGCAAACTGGAGTCTCAAGGCCTGCTGGTTTTCACGCTCCGTCAACGGAGAGGGGGCGGCTCCAGTCATGCGGTTTCCGGGCGGTCCTGGGGAAAGCTCCCGCTGGGAGAGTTTTTGATTTTCAATCAGGAGTTTTTGGCGTTGGTGAAGTCGGGCTTGCCGGTGTTGCGAGTGTGGGAGTTACTGATCGAGCGGGCCCAGCACGCGGGATTTCAGCAGGCGCTACGGGATGTCCGGCAGGATATTCGAGGAGGGATGGCATCATCCGATGCGCTAGCCAAGCATACCGCCTATTTCCCCGATTTGTATATCGCGACGGTTAAGGCGGGGGAGCAGTCAGGTAACCTCCCCGAAGTGTTGCAGCGATATATCGGGTATCTGAAGCTCATGATGGCGCTGCGCCAAAAAGTGACGAAGGCGCTGTCCTATCCGCTGTTTCTGGTGCTCATTGGAATAGGCGTGATTGCTTTCCTGCTCACCTATGTGATGCCGACCTTTGTATCGGTGTATGGAGAAAATGCGAAGCAGCTTCCATGGGCAACTCAACTGCTGATGGATATTGTGCAACATAGTGAAACTCAAGTTGTCCCAGCGTTGGTCCTGGCCGGTATAGGCCTGTTGGGTTTGCGGATGTACTATGCGACGCCGGTTGGGCGATTGGCGATGGATCGCCTCTTGCTCGCGCTTCCCTTGATTGGGCCGATTATGGTGAAGCATCACACGGTGCAGCTGACTAGGACTCTGGGGACCATTTTGGCCGGGGGCACGCCTCTGGTGGAGGCGCTGCGCATCGCGCGCAGCGCGGTGTCTAATCGCTGGATGCGGTCAGGTCTGGACGAGGCGGAAAGCGAGATTCGCGAAGGAGCCACGCTGGCGACGGCGCTTGAGCGCCCGCACATTTTACCGAAACTGGCTATTGAGATGGTGTCGGTCGGCGAGGAAACTGGCTCGTTGGAAAGCATGTTGCGCGATGTCGGAGATTTTTATGAAGCCGATCTCGATACGCGGTTATCGCAATTGACCACGTGGATTGAACCGGCCTTGTTGCTGGTGATGGGAGTGCTTGTCGGGGCCATCGTCATCATCATGTATTTGCCGGTGTTTCAGATGGCAGGCACGATTGGGTAAGGCGTCATGAAGATCGTTTTTTCAGGCACGATAAGCGGTGTCCTTCGGAGCGAGGTGTGCCGTGGCGCGTAGTACGGCCCGTCCGACATTGGTGGAGGTCTTGGTGCGCCAGGGCCTTGCCCGGGAGCCGATCGAGCAGGCGCTTCGCCGCTTGGGCGGAGTGTCCCTAGCGCTGGGACAAACGCTGGTGAACGAAGGGGCGCTGTCGGAAGAGCAGCTGGCCAGGGCGCTGGCAGAGCAGTACGGGCTTCCCTATGAGCCGCTGACCGAGTATCGCGTCGATCAACAATTCTATACGTCGATCTCCGTGAAGCTGATGCAGCGCCATCCGTTTGTGCCAATGGAAGAGCAGGCCGGCGTGCTGACCATTGCCATTGCGGACCCGCAGAATATATTGGGGTTCGATGAGCTGGAATTGTTGATCGGCAAGCCGTTGGCCCGCGTGGTGAGCTCGCGGAGCGCGATTCTCTCCGCGCTTGAGCGAAGTGAAGGATCGAGCCAGGCGTTGCGGGAATTAGAAGCGGAGTACCGGTCCGTTTTGGTGAAGGAGGACGACCGCGGCGAAGAAGTGCTCACCGTCAATCCTGTAGCCGAAGATCAAAGCCCGGCCGTCAAATTGCTGGATTCAATCTTGCTCAGTGCGATGCAGCGCCGCGCAAGCGATATTCACATCGAAGCCTCGGATCGAGCCACAAGCGTCAAATTACGTGTAGACGGCATTCTCGTTCCAGCCATGGAACCGTTGGATTTCCGCCTGCATGCGCCGTTGGTGTCTCGGTTGAAGGTCATGTCCGAACTGGATATTGCGGAGCGACGAGTGCCGCAGGACGGCAGTTTCCGCATGCGGCTCGATCGCAAGACCGTCGATTTTCGCGTGTCCATTCTTCCGAGCGTATTCGGTGAATCTGTCGTTGTCCGCATTCTGGACCGGGAGGCGATTACCACGGGAGTTTCGGCGCTTCGCCTGGAACGGTTGGGTTTTAATCCTGAAGATCTGAAACGGTTTCGCCGGGCGATCGTCAGGCCGTATGGGATGGTGCTGGTGACGGGGCCAACCGGAAGCGGAAAAACGACGACGTTGTATGCCGCGATTACAGAGATGAGTACGACAGAGGACAAGCTGATCACCATCGAAGACCCCGTTGAGTATCAATTGGCCGGCGTCGTGCAAATTCCAGTCAATGAAAAGAAAGGGCTAACCTTTGCGCGAGGGCTTCGATCCATCCTTCGTCATGACCCGGACAAGATCATGGTCGGAGAAATTCGCGATGCGGAGACCGCGCAGATTGCGATTCAGTCGGCACTGACCGGGCACTTGGTCTTGACGACGGTCCACGCGAATAATGTGTTCGACGTCATCGGCCGGTTCGCCTCCATGGGCATTGATGCCTATAACTTTCTTGCGGCCTTGAATTGTGTATTGGCGCAACGATTGGTGCGGATTCTTTGTCCCTCGTGCCGGGTGCAAGTTGCGGCCGATCAATCGCTCTTGGAGGACTCAGGCCTCGACTACGAGCAATATAAAGACACGCCCTTCTACCAGGGGAAGGGCTGCTCGAATTGCATGGGGACTGGGTATCGTGGGCGGAAGTGTATTACGGAGTTTCTGGACCTGACGGATGAAATCAAAGAGATGATTTTGGCGGAGCGGCCCTTGTCGGAAATCCGGTATCGCGCGGTGACGGACGGGATGATTACGCTGCGCCAATCTGCCATCAAGAAAGTCTTGCAGGGGGAGACCTCGCTGCGCGAGATCAATCGTGTGACCTTCAGCGAGGAGGGGTGAGGGATGTGGGGGTGGATGAGCGGCCGGCCGCGGCAGTGTCTTAAGATCGGGGTGGAGTCCGTGGCCTGGGCGGAGGCGCGGCCCAATTGGCGCAGCAGGCATGGACATTGGTGCGTGACTTCCCCGCTTCCTGAAGGCGCGATCAAGCCCTCACCGGCCGAACCGAATCTTGCTCAGCGGACTGTCGTGGAAGAGAAAATTCAGGCCTTGGTCGGTCCTCCCCACGATATTAGGATTCTGGGCCACCGGGTCATGGCCAATTGCCTTCGTCCCGTGACCTTGCTGCTACCGGATGCGGCGGTGCGCGCTGTGGTTCTGCATATGGAGCAACTGCCTGCTCGCGCCGATGAACGCGAGGCATTGATCCGCTGGCGGTTTGGCCAGGAACAGCTATTCCCGCTCACCGGCACGACTATGGTCTCGCAAGTGTTCAGCGGCTCCCCGCGCGTCGCTGGGGCGGCACAGTCGGTTTTGGCCGTGGCGGTTCATCAATCGGTTTTGCGTCAGTATGAAGCCGTCTGTGAAAACGCCGGATTGGTGCCGCGCGATGTGGGATTGACGAGCCTGCGGCTCTTCGATTTATGGGGCAAAGTGGCCGGGCGGTCTGCGTGGAAAGGCGACGATCTTCTCTGGATCAGTTTAGTCGATCGAGCCTTGACCGCTATGGTATTCCAACAGGGGCGCCTGTTGTTCTATCGCTGCAAGTTATTGACGGCGGATGCGTTGAGCGGCACCGATGCCGGCTTGCAGAAAATTGCGGAGGAGTGTGCGGCGTCGCTGGAAATGTGCCAGCAGCGTCATTCGGATGTGTCGGTGAAGCGTGCCGTGCTCTGCGCCGACGATATGGCGCCGATGCATGAAAAGCTCGAAGCGCATCTGGCGCTGTCCGTTGAGTCGCTGGGCTGGGAGGATATTGAATCGCGTGGATGGGGGAGCGGAGACCATCGTCAAGGCGTAAACTCCCTTGCTGCGCTGGCGGGAGTGTTGTCATGATGGCGGCTTTTCGAGACGGCCTGCGCCGCGCTGCTGACCGCACTGTGGGTATGATGGGGCGCCGTCGATACTTTCAGATTCTTCTCGGTACTCGATATCGGTGGTATCTGCGCCCGCTTCAGCTTGGTCTCATGGCTTGTTGTCTGGGGCTCTGCGTGGCGATCGTGTGGAGTATTGGCCAGACGGCTCTTGGGTACCAAGACGTTTGGCGCATGAGTGCTGAGTTAGAGCAGGTGCTGCAGCAGGATCAGCAGCTTATGGCCGAGGCGGCTCAAGAGGGGATCGACCTGTCCGAGCGGGCGCTGCAACAGCTGCCTGCGGAAGTCGCATTGGCCAATCGGCTGCTTGAAAAACGGCTCTTTTCGTGGACGGCGTTTTTAGCAGGGCTGGAGCAAGCGATTCCGCCGCGGTTGGCGCTCACTAGCGTTCGGTTGGAGTCCGGAGGGTTTCTCGTTCATTTGACCGGTTCGGCGGCGAGCTTGGAAGACCTCACGGCTTTTACGATCGGGTTGCAAGACCATCCAAAATTCAAAGATCCAGTGTTAGCTCAGCATCGAGTCGGGACGAGCGGGTTGGTGGAGTTCGATGTGACTGTGCGCTATAGGCGGGAGGGCGCATAAGTGACCGACCGGTTGCAGCGTATGTTGTCCGAGCCCTATGCTCCGCTGTTGCCGTGGATTGGGCTGGTTGTATTATTGCTGGCTGGGTTGCTGATGGTGAATGCGATTGGCGTTCGTGGAGTTGAAGATCGCCGGATCCAGATTGAAAAAGAGTGGGGGGCCGCGCGCCAAGTGCTGGCTCAACATCGGGAAGCCAGAAAAGCGCGCAAGGACGTGAGTCAAGTATGGGCGGTCCTGCCGGTCGAGCGAGACTTTGCTCCGCTGGCCTTGGGCATATCCGAAGAGGCCAAGCGCGATCATGTGACATTGCCGGCGTTATCCTACAAGACCGAGTCGACTACGGTGGCGAATACAAGCAAAGGGGTGCTGCAAGGTTCTATGACTGGGCGGTATGAGGATCTGAGGCGGTTTATCTATGATCTCGAAACCGCTGAGGAGCTGCTGTTCATTGAAGATATGGAGCTCGCGAGTTCCTCTAGTTCACGCGACAAGCAGTTAACCTTCAACATTAAGATTGTCACATATCTTCGTGGTGAATCGGCCGAGCATTCATTGGAAGGTAAGCAATAGATGGATGTCAAACGGAAAGCGATCATTGCAATCGGCCTGGTGACGCTCTGGGGCGGAGTGGCGTATCGGCAGTGGGATGCACTGCCTGATCCGGTTCGTATCCCCCTGGTCAATACCTCTGGCCCGGCCTCATCGCTTACCCCCTCGATTTCCAGGGTAGGTGGATTGCGGGTTCACCTCGAGCAGTTGGCGTCGGCGAGAACTCAGCGTGAGGCGACATTTACCGCTCCGAGAAATATCTTTGTGGCGCCTGGCTCCGATGGAGCAGTGTCGGTGGCTGGTGATGGCTCGACCGGCGGTCAGACTGCTCCAGTTTCCGAGCAAGCGTTACAGTCGCAAGCGGGACCTCTTGAATTGGAGCACTATCGGTACCTGGGATTTATCCGGATGAATGAGTCGATGGCGAACACTGGCAATACGGCAGTGCTGAGCAAGAATGAGGAAGTGATCATCGGCCGGGTCGGTCAACGCGTAGAGCGGCATCTTGTCGTGAAAGCCATCACTCCGGAAAGCGTGACGCTTCGAGATACACAGGCGCGAGTCGACCATACGGTTCCCCTCACGGAGGAGGCGGCAGAGGCAGAGCCGCAACCATAGCCCATGAGAGGAGCCGTATTCACGAACAGAGCAACCGAGCGCGGCTTCTCTTATGTCGTTTTGATGTTTGCCGTTGTACTCATCGGTCTCGGAGTGACGATGGCGGCGCGGCAGTGGAAAGTGATGGTCCAGCGTGAGCTGGAAGCGGATCTCATATCCAAAGGCATTGAGATTCAGAATGCGCTGGCATTCTATTCGGCTACGATGAAGGCTGGGCGGGTGACGCCAGGAGAGGTATATCCGCAAACGCTGGCCGAACTGACCCGACTGCCCAAGCCGTTTCTCCGCAAAGTCTATGGGGATCCCGTTGGCCATGGCGACTGGGAGTTAGTGCGCGCTCCCACCGGAGGAATCATGGGGGTCAGGAGCAAAAGCAAGGGCAAGCCAATTTGGCAGCACGACTTTCCTCCTGCGGTCAGGCACTTCGATGGGCGCAAATCGCATTACGATTGGGTGTTTCAGCATCCAAATCCTTCGATGGCGCTAGTGGGGATGCCCGGAGTGGGTGCCTTAGCTCCAGGACCAGTTGGGCAGCAGGGCAGCATTCCTGGAATGGCTCCGATGTCTCTTCAGAATCCGGCCAGTCCAATCCCGCCTCAGGCAGAACTTCCAATAGTTCCAACTGGTCCTTAAATTGGACGTGAGGCATCGGCAGCCTTTCGCTAATGCTGTAACGGTTTGTATCGGTCCTCGATGGGGCCGGCACATGGTGTCTTGACCCTCCTCAAACCCGCGCGGTATTCTGTCGTCCGTTCACTTTTCATAGAGAAAGCGCTACGCATGATCTCCGACGAGGAACAGCAGGAGTTAGCCGCCGTTGAGTCTCCTGAGACGAAGGACGTTCTAGACGTTCCCCCGCTCTCCATTCCCGACTATGTGCATGAGCTCGTGACCAAGGCCAGGCAGGCCGCCGGTCGTCTTTCGACACTCTCCACCGTCGTGAAAAATAATGCCTTGCTTGCGATGGCCGATGCGCTGGATGAGAAGCAGGCCCTGCTCATCGAAGCCAATGAGAAAGATGTCGAAGCCTTCGGTGCTGATCCGGACAAGGCCGCGATGGCCGACCGTCTCAGGCTCACGGAGCAGCGGATTGCCGACATGTCGGCTGGAATCCGAGAAGTCGCGAAGCTGCCCGATCCTTTGGGCGACATGCCCAAGATGTGGACCAGGCCGAACGGCATGCAAGTGGGCCGGGTGCGTGTGCCTATCGGGGTGATCGGCATCATCTACGAGTCCCGTCCGAACGTCACGGCCGATTCCGCCGCGCTCTGTTTGAAGTCTGGCAACGCCTGCGTGCTTCGCGGCGGCAGTGAAGCCATTCACTCGAACACGGCCATTGCCGCGGTGCTGGCCGAAGCGGCGGAGAAGGCCGGCATTCCCCCTGGCGCCATTAGTTTTGTCGAACGTCCGGATCGCGAGCTCGTGCCGGTCTTGCTCAAGCAGGATCGCTATATCGATCTGATTATCCCGCGTGGCGGGCCGTCCCTCATGAAGACCATTGCCGAGCATGCCACGATTCCGGTCGTGAAGCATGATGCGGGGGTCTGCCATATTTATGTGGATGCGGATGCCGATCAGGCCATGGCCGAAGCGATTTGCGTCAATGCCAAAGCCCAACGGCCCTCGACCTGTAATGCGATGGAGACGCTGCTTGTCCATCAAACGATTGCCCGGACCTTTCTTCCGCGCCTTATGGAAAAACTGCAAGCAGCCAAGGTGGAAGTGCGCGGCTGTTCCAGGACCTGTCAGTTGCTGTCCGACGCCAAGTCGGCCAACGAGGATGATTTTGGAAAGGAGTTCTTGGAATTGGTCCTGGCGGTGAAGGTCGTGAAGAACATGGATGAGGCGATGGAGCATATCGCCAAGTACGGGTCGCAGCATACCGAAGCTATCGTGACGGCTAATTATCAGCGAGCCATGCGGTTCTTGCGCGAAGTCGACGCAGGGGCGGTTCTGGTCAATGCGTCCACCAGGCTCAATGACGGCTATCAGTTTGGGCTCGGCGCCGAGATCGGCATCAGCACCTCTCGCATTCATGCCCGTGGTCCGATGGGCTTGGAAGAACTCACCTGCTCAAAGTTCATCGTCCTGGGGAGCGGGCAGATCCGCGAGTAAATGGCTGGCGACCCTGTTCGTACCGCACTAGCAACGTCCGACTCGCTCCGGTTTCCTGCCAATCAAACGCTGGCTCGTCAATTCGATCAGTCCGGCGGCCGTGTCGCCCGCCAACCCACTGGCCATCTGTTGTTCTATCGGCCCGATGGCCGACGGTTTCTTGCGACCGATCCTGATGGTCACCCTTTGCATGAATGCGAGTGGGACGTAGACTCTCGTGGAAGAACGGTGCTGGCGCGTGCCCGCTTGCGGCTGGATTGGGGGCGATGGGTTGGGTTGAAGCCCGGTGGTTTAGTCAATGAAACCCGCCTCAATCTCGCGACGAAACCGGGCTGGCAGCGCCTGAAAGCTGAAGATCTTCGCCACATGGCGGCGCAGGCGATGCGGGTGCCGATCGAAGAAGTTCGCTTTTTCTACGGCGACGAAGATCTGGTCATCGATGCGCATGGACAGGCGACGATCCGGCACCGGAAGGATGCGTTCTACGTATTGGAAGACGGCACGTTCGAATCGGCGCGCTTCATGTCCTGCATGGGCGCGATGCATTGGGACCAGATCGACTTTCTGCCCGTTGTGGAACTGTTTAAATCGCTGCTTCCCGGCACCGGGTCGGCAGCCTTTGAATTGATTCGTGGGCTCTACGACGACCAGAACGAAGGACAACCTAGCCCACGACCTCTACGCTATCGTGGCATTCCGACCTATCCATCGGATGCGGCGTTTCGGCTCTTCAGCAATTTTTTTACAGCGCACGCGCCTTCCGGAGGAGATCCCATTGCGCTCTTCATGGATCCCTCCCGTTCACATCAGATCGCGTGGCTGCCAGCGCCAGCACCTCCGTTGCGCTATTTCGACGAGGCTCACCGCGTGGGCGTGACCGTGCAGGGAGAGGTGTTGCTGAAAGCGACCTGCGCCGACGATCCCATGGGCCTGTCGTATGTGAATCCCAAGGGGCGGCGGATGGTGGCCTGGGATCGATCTGCGGTCATTGCTGGCGGGCAATTAAAGCTGAGCGATCGTGACGATCTGAAGGAGGTGCCGCTTTCGCCGGCATTGGCGAGACTCCCCTCATCTCCGGAAGTGCCCCCGCCCAGTCCCATCGATTGGCGGTCGGTCTTTGCGCCGGCCGTTCCCACGGTGCCGCCTGCAGAGGTATTCGGTGCGGTGCTGCTGTACCCGCAAGACGAGACTCCGGCGGGAGAATTGGCCGCGCAACCGTTTGTTGCGGACTATCTGCAAGATCTCGCTGAGCAGGATCGCGAGATCGGCCAGATTGTGGTGAGGGCGGCGCGCCTCTTGATCGACAATGGCGATGCGGTCATCTCGACCTGCGTGCCGTTCGATCGTCCTCGCGACGTCGTCGCGCATATCCGGCATCCAGCGTTTGCGATCAAGCAAGCGCAGCAACTCTGGACCGTGTGCGCTGAATTACAACGGTGGGAGTGGTTGCAGCGAGCCCGCTTCATGCTCGCGCCTGCCACGGCTCCATTCGAGTCGCACGATCTTGTCTATGCCTGGATTCCCTATGCCGAATTCGACCAGGGCAGCGCCGTGACTGCCAGGGTTCGCGCGCTCGTCCAGCGCATGGCGGCCGGCGGCAATGCGTTTATCGTAGGGCCGGCACGGGTGGGCGACGAGATCGGCCGGGCAGGCGCACAGCTCTGCTGGGAGGAAGCGGTTGAGCGGCTTCCGACCTTTGCAATGCATAAGACGATTTTACCGAAGGCCAAACTGCGAAGCGGGCTGACGCTGTTTCATGCGCGGCGCGCCTAACCCTCTTGCGCCAGTCCATCTCCTTCGATTACTGTCACACCTATGAGTGAGCCAACGACAGCACAGGGGCCAGCTGAAGAGTCCGGCGACAAGATCGTCATCTATTGGGAGCGGGAGTATTCGACCGCGTTTCCGCCGGAGCGGCTCAAGCTGGATTTCAATCCCCACCACCCGATGCTGAACAACATGACCTTGGATGAGCAGCGGGCGCTGGCGGCCAGCGGATACAAAGTCGTTCCGGACGATTGCGGACCGGTTCGCACGGTGGGCAGCTACGGATGGCTGATCCGGTGCCCGGCGGATGTCCGATTGCGCCGCACGGCCGAAGGCGTGAAGTGGCAATCTCCGCCTATTCTGCCGGAAGAGCGGCTGCTTGGCTTCAAGACATTTTCAGGCATGTATGTCGATTTGATCCTCAACAGCGGGTATCCCAAGCTCTGCTGCGGCATTCGCTTCTACTATCCCAAGCATGTCGGGCTGATGATGAAGGATCTTCCCAATCCCTTCTTTCATGCCCCTGATCGGACCTTTTCCATCTGGGAAGGGATCAAGACGCAGGAATATAAACGGACGCCCAATCAGTACGACTGGCTGCCGGACTACGAGGCCTTCACAGCGAACTTTCTACTCCAGCTCCATAAGCCGACCACCATCAAGCGCGGCGACCCTATCGGATTAGTACTTCCCGTCATGCTGCCGAAGCAATTCTCCCTCGAAGAAATCAAGCACCCTTAGCGGCCTGACGCGGGGTGTTCCCTCAAGCCTGGTTCCCTTACACCGATACAGGTAGTGGTTCGGCACGTCAGCAGAGGGGAACATCTATGCGGACAGTCGTATTCGTCGATGATATGCCGGAAGTCTTGCGCATGCTGCAACGCACGCTCGATCCGATCAAGGGCGAGTGGGACATGCGGTTTGTCGGCAGCGCGTCGGAGGCATTGGCCGTATTAGAGCAGGGTGCCGTCGATGTCCTGGCGACGGACTTACTCATGCCGGGGATGGATGGGCTCCAACTGCTGAAAGAAGCCAAAGTCCGTTATCCCATGGTGGTCCGCATCGCGTTTTCCGGGCAGCAGGGACAGGGGTTGGGCCTGCGGTCCACAGATTTGGCCCATCAATTTCTTGAAAAGCCGATCGATGCGGAGCGGCTCCGTTCGATCATGGCGCGTGCCTGTGGGCTGCGAGCGCTGCTGGCTGACGACCAGCTCCGCACCGTCGTGACCAATCTTAAAAACCTGCCCAGTCTTCCGGCGCTCTATCAGGAGTTGATGAATGAAATTCACTCGCGCGATGCGTCGCTGAAGAAAGTCGCCAAGATCATCGGCAAGGACATGGCGATGGTCACAAAAATTCTTCAGCTAGTGAACTCCGCGTTTTTCGGATTGCGGACGACCGTCTCGAATCCCGAGCAGGCCGTGGCGCTGTTGGGAAGCGATACAATCCGGGCGCTGGTGCTGTCGATGCAGGCCTTTTCACAGTTCGACGGAGTGGCGCTGCCGGGATTTTCGTTGAATGCGCTCTGGCAACATGGGCTCAAGACTAGTGGTTTTGCCAAAGTTATCGCGCAACAGGAGCAAGCTCCTCAGGCCATGGTGGATGAGGCGTTTACCGCCGGGCTGTTGCACGACATCGGTCTGCTGTTGCTGGCGAGTAATAAACCGGAGGACTATCAGCGAGTGCTGAAGTTGCAAAAAGACAATGCTCTGCTGGATTGGCAAGCCGAACAAGAGATTTTCGGCGTGACACATGCCGAAGTTGGCGCCTATCTCCTGAGCCTCTGGGGCGTCGGGGAGGCCATCGTCGAATCGGTGGCATTCCACCATCGGCCCTCTGCCTGCGGCGATTCGGTCTTCAGCCCGCTGACCGCTGTGCATGTAGCCAACGCCATTGCTGAGAGCGAAAACTCTGCCGGTGGTGAAAGTCGGCCAGTTCAGATTGACGAAGCCTATCTCACGAAGCTGGGAAAGCTGGATCAACTGGCTGCGTGGAAAGGCGCCTGTCAGCCGGATGAGTAGCAGTTGTGTCAAATAGATTCCCGGCCTGAAAGCACAAGCTGCTTACGATTTTGAAGGCAATGCTGAAAAGTGGACACCGTGGTGGTATGCGGTGACACCGCGGGCTTGAGTTTCAAGGCAGTTGCTGACCCTCCGACTTTGCGCGAACTGCCCAGGAGTTGTTGGGGCATCGCGACCTCAACGCAACAATGGTCTACACGCATATCCTCCATCGTAGGCTGGCGGACGTTTGTAGTCCGCTGGATGGGATATGAACCCATCCCAAGAGAGTGTATTAGACCGATCTGCATAAGAAGCTGTGACAAATAGCCCCATAGCGGCAACTCATTGAAACGGCAACAACACGGGCGTATTGTTCACAAAGTTTAGGGGCGTGTTATACGGACAGAAACTGGCCGGTCCTGTTCTTGTGCGGATCAGCCTAAACGCTGTTAGGTGTGTCGAGTCATGATATCCAACTGGGAACACGTGCGCCCAGATAAGGACGTCTTCGCTTCGTTTTTGGGAATAGACAAGGCGCAGTTCTGTCGGTGTCTTGAGTCCTCGCTTCGATGCGGAGAACGTGCCATCCGTGCGCACTCGGTCCAGAATTCTCATCTGCTAGATCATCTTGTCCGAGATGGCCATGTGGTGGGGCTCACGCATTCCGTAACTCTTTCCGAGGGGCCCAAGATCGATTTCGGCTTAGTCGGTCGGAACCAAGCGACGACGTTTACCGGTCTCTGTGCAAGCCACGATGACCTGATCTTCGGTCCAATCGAGAAAAATGAGCTAGACTTTACGAGCCCTGAGCATCGTTTCTTACTCGCCTACCGCGCCGCTTACCGCGAATTGCACGCGACGATGGAAGGCGCTATGAAGGCCCAGGCTAGTTATCTAGAGCGTGTTAGGCGTAACCTTGATCCTAAGGACTCACCGAGTCCGGCGGGCAGGTTAGCTAACGATCGTATGCTGGTCTCGTGGGAAACGTACAGCTACAAGGGGCTCCTTGATGCCGCATATGTGAAGAGAGACTTCTCTCTTATGGTGCATGATGTCATTACTCTTGATGCTCAACGGACCAGTGTTGCAGCATGCACGCTTTTTTCCGTCGATCACATTCAAGTAAGGGGCGACGTTCTCCGCATCCATCTGAACGTTCTGCCCGTCGCACCACATACGACTGTAGTACTGTTCTCCTACCTCCGGTCGCATGCATCCCTAGCGCGGCCATTTCTAGAGAGGATCTTAGGGTCTAATGGTCCACACCAACGATACGAACTCTCTCGTCTTATTTTGGATAGCTGCGAGAACTTCGTGCTGTCACCGACCTATTTTGATACATGGGGTGTAGAGAAGAGGAACGCGGTACTAGATTATTTTGTGAATACGTTGCTGAAGAGTGACCTTGCGTATGAGTGCGCTGATCTGTATCTCTTTTGACGCACACTTAACAGCCGGTTGCAGGCGACGCGCAAGAAGCCGCGTTGAGGTGGTTGCTTGACTTAACACCTAGGAATCGCTGACCGCCTGCATCCTTGTTAATTTGATCAATTCTGATTCCGACTTATTCGCTTGCACGGCGCTGTTTCTCGGTCGGCTTCGGTTCCTGGACCTTGACAGCCTGCGCCTACCTCAGTAAGATCCAGCTGCCTTTAACGCTCATCCAGAGAGGTGAGTAAGGAGCTTCTTATGACAGCGATCTCCGGCTCCGGCCGGTTCCTACAACCGAACCTTCTTGCTGAACGCGGCGAGAGGGTTTTTTTATGTCGGTCAGCTGCTGAAAAATCTCACCAGCTTCGTTCTCGCGGTACTCAAAGGCTCGCCGTACCACCAGAGTACGACTCGCCCTTTCGCTTGCTGCGGCCTTGGCCGGGGAAGAGCGCGTCTCGGCGCGCGAAGGGTGGGTGGGTGGGACGGATGGAATTTTTGAGCAGCTGATCCTTCAGGCGAACGCGAAAGCTGTGAATGCATGACGAATAGTAAACAAGATGCTCGTGACCAAGAGCGGTTGATTATGGATGCGGGCGATATCGCGCGGGCGCTGACGCGGGTGGCGCATGAGATTCTGGAGCGCAATAAGGGCGTGAAGGATCTGGCGCTGGTCGGCATTCGCACGGGCGGGGTGCATCTGGCGCACCGGCTGGCGAAACGCATCGAGGACATTGAACGGGCACCAGTGCCGATCGGCGATCTCGACATTACGCTCTATCGCGACGACTTGTCGTTGCGCAAGGAGCAGCCGGTGCTGCGTACAACGTCGGTGCCGTTCGATATCTCCGGCAAGATCGTCGTGCTGGTGGACGACGTGCTCTTTACAGGGCGGACGATTCGCGCGGCGATGGACGGCTTGATGGATTTGGGACGCCCGGCGGAAATTCAGCTGGCGGTCTTGGTGGACCGAGGACATCGGCAGCTGCCGATCAAGGCCAATTACATCGGCAAGAATCTTCCGACCTCGCGCGAGGAACAAGTGCAGGTGTTGTTGGAGGAAGCGGGCGACGATGATCGAGTGGTGATCCTGAAGGCCTGATGCGGAGGATGCCATGAGTCTTAAACATAAAAATTTGCTCAGCCTGGCGCCGCTGTCGGTGGAGGACATCACGCTCATCCTTGAGACGGCCGATTCGTTCAAAGAAGTGAGCGGTCGTGAGATCAAGAAGGTGCCGGCGTTGCGCGGGCGGACGGTCGTGAACCTGTTCTTCGAGCCGAGTACGAGAACGCGCACGTCGTTTGAATTGGCGGCCAAGCGGCTGAGCGCCGATGTGATCAACTTTTCGCCCTCGTCGAGCAGTGTCGTCAAAGGCGAAACGTTGCTCGACACGGCGCGGAATATTGAAGCGATGCAGGCGGATATCATCGTGCTGCGCCATTCTTCGGCTGGGGCGGCCGAGACGCTGGCGCGGGGTGTGAAGTCGTCGGTGATTAATGCCGGGGACGGCTGGCACGAGCATCCGACCCAGGCACTGCTCGATCTCTATACGATTCGCGAGCGGGGCATGGCGTTCAAGGGATTGCGTGTGGCCATTGTCGGCGATGTGGCGCATAGCCGGGTGGCGCGCTCCAATATTCTGGCTTTGACCAAACTGGGCGCTGAAGTCCGTGTGGTGGGGCCCGCGACCATGATTCCGCTGGGGATCGAGAAGCTGGGGGTGCGCGTCTTCCATCACCTCGACGAAGGGCTGCGGGACGTGCAGGTGGTCATGATGTTGCGGCTCCAGCTTGAGCGGCAAGGGCGGGCGCTGTTTCCGACCATTCGCGAGTATGCGCGTTTGTATGGATTGACGGCGGAGCGCATGAAGCTGGCGGATCCGAAGGCGATTGTCATGCATCCCGGTCCGATCAATCGCGGGGTCGAGATTGCGCCGGAAGTGGCGGACAGTCTTTCGTCGGTCATTTTGGATCAAGTGGCGAACGGCGTGGCCGTTCGCATGGGCGTTTTATATCTCATGTCAGGATCGAACTAAATCGTGGCGAGTGTGACTCAGGACGGACAGATGATCGATCGCGGGATCTTGGGTCGAGCGGCGGCCGGCGTGGCCGTTTGCATGGGCAGCCATCTCATAGCAGGAGCGAACTAAATCGTGGCGATATTAATTAAAGGCGGGCAGGTGATCGATCCGGGGCGCCTCAATGGCGTGGCGGATGTGTTGATCGAGCAGGGCAAGATTGCGGCGGTGGGGGCGAATCTGAAGGCGCCAGCCGGTTGCACGGTCATCGAGGCCACGGGGCAGCTGGTCTTGCCCGGCTTTGTGGATTTGCATGTGCATTTTCGCGAGCCGGGGTTCGAGTATAAGGAAACGATTCAGAGCGGCGCTGCGGCGGCGGTAGCCGGTGGGTTTACCACCGTCTGCGCCATGCCGAATACGAAGCCGGTGAACGATAATCAAGCGGTGACGGAGTTTATGGTCGATCGGGCGCGCGCGGCGGGGCTGGCGAATGTCTTGCCCATCGGGGCGATCACGAAGGGGTCGGAAGGGAAAGAGCTGGCGGAAATCGGCGATCTGCACCGGTCCGGTTGCGTGGCCATTTCCGACGATGGCAAGCCTGTCATGAACAGCCTGGTGATGCGGCGGGCGATGGAATATGCGGTGGCGTTCGACATTCCGGTGGTGGACCATTGCGAAGACCTGCATCTTGCCGAGGGCGGCTGCATGAACGAAGGCATTATTTCGACGGAGCTGGGGCTGCCGGGAATTCCCGCTGCGGCGGAAGATGTGATGGTCGCGCGCAATCTGTCCCTGTCGGAACTGACCGGCGCGCGCTTGCATCTGGCCCATATCAGCACCGCCGGGTCGGTACGGATGGTCCGTGAAGCGAAGGCGCGCGGAATCAAAGTCACGGCAGAGGCCTGCCCACACCATTTCACGCTGACGGAGGATGTGGTGCGCGGGTACAACACGCTCGCAAAAATGAATCCTCCGTTGCGGCGGGGTGAAGATGTGCAGGCGATCAAAGAAGGGCTGCGCGATGGGACGATCGATGTCATCGCGACGGACCATGCGCCCCATGCCACGCAGGAAAAGCAGCAGGACTTTACCGAGGCGCCGTTCGGCATCGTTGGATTGGAAACGGCGTTTTCGCTGACGCTGGCTTTGGTGGATGAAGGGGTGCTGACCTTGGAGCAGGCGGTCGATAAATTGGCCACTGCGCCGGCTGTTGCATTTGGGCTTAAGAAGGGCACTCTCGCGGTCGGGGCCGATGCGGATGTGGCGGTGGTCGATCCCAACGAGCAGTGGCAGGTCGATCCCGGCAAGTTCAAGTCGAAGAGCCGGAACACGCCGTTTGCCGGATGGAAGGTGAAGGGGCGGGTCAGAACGACCATCGTCGGCGGGCGGGTGGTTTACGATGCAGCGGCGGAGCGGTAGCGCATGGTGGAGTCCCGGGCGTTTCTGTGGCTGTCGCGCATCGGTCTCACGCTCGAATGGCTGGCCTTGGGAGTCTGGGTGGGTGGATTAGTTGTGCTGGTGGCCGCTGTGATTCCGGCGGTGTTTAATACGTTTGGCGGACAGGACTCCGGAGGATTGTTTCTGACGAAAGCCTTTGAGGGATTCAATCGCGCGGTGATGGCGGCGATGGCGGTGATGATAGCCGGAGTGGGCTGGCGCCGGTGGGTTCAGCATCCTGCAATGTCTCCTACCGCGCTGGAAATGGTTTTGCTCGGCGCGATGGTGCTGATTGCCGGAGTCATCATCGGCGTGCTGCATCCTCAAGCCGCTGCATTGCAAGCCGAGGCGTTCGCCCTCAAGGACGAAACGGCGAGGAAAGCGGCGCTGGGGGCGTTCTTCAAGCTCCATATGCCGGTGCGTGCGCTCTATATGGTCAATCTTTGTTTAGGAATCGCCCTGATGGGCCTGCGAGTCAATCATACGTTGCAGACACTTCGAGTGAATAAGGGACAGGCATGAAGAAAGCGTTGCTGGCATTGGCCGATGGAACGGTATTCGAGGGGCGCGCGCTTGGCTATGAAGGCGAGGCGGTCGGTGAAGCCGTGTTCAATACGGCCATGACTGGGTATCAGGAAGTGTTGACCGATCCCTCCTACAAAGGACAGATCGTGACGATGACCTGCCCTCATATCGGCAACTATGGAGTGACGCCGGAGGATGTCGAGTCGCGGAAAGTCTGGGCAGAAGGGTTTGTCGTGATGGAGGCCAGCCGGCTGGCGAGCAATTGGCGAGGGAAAGAGTGCCTGCATGATTATCTGGCCAGCGCCAAGGTGGTGGCGATTGAAGGACTGGATACGCGCGCGCTGACTCGGCACCTCAGGGAGAAGGGCTCGCAGCAGGCCGTGATTACGCATGTGAATACTGATCGAGCGGCTGCCGTGAAGAAGGCCCAGCAGGCTCCTAGTATTCTCGGACGCGATCTGGTGGCGGAGGTCACGTCTAAACAGCCGTATGAATGGACCGCTGGGTCGGGGGAATGGATGCCCGATGTGGTGCCGACACGGTCGAGATCCAAGAGACGCGCGCCCTGGCGAGTGGTCGCCTACGATTTCGGCGTGAAGGAAAATATTTTGCGGCGGCTGGTCGATGTGGGCTGCCATGTCACGGTGGTGCCGGCATCGACTTCGGCAGCCGAGGTGCAGGCGTTGAAACCGAACGGCGTGTTTCTTTCGAATGGGCCGGGCGATCCGGAAGGCGTGCCGTACGCAATGGAAGCGGTGCGCGCGTTGATCGGCCGCGCTCCCATCTTCGGGATCTGTCTGGGGCATCAAATTATCGGATTGGCCCTGGGCCTCAAGACCTACAAGTTGAAATTCGGGCATCATGGGTCGAACCATCCGGTGATCGATCTCCGGACGCGCAAGGTCGAGATCACCTCGCAGAATCATAACTTCGCCGTGCAGAGCCCGACGCCGTTCAGCGGCGCGCCGGCGCATCCGGTGACCGTCGAGACCAAACTGGGCAAGGTGTCGATCACCCATCTGAGTCTGAACGATCAGTCGATCGAGGGACTGGCCTGCTTGGACCAGCCGGTCTTTTCCGTGCAGTATCATCCCGAAGCCTCGCCTGGTCCGCACGACTCGGCGTACTTGTTTGAGGAATTTGTGCAGCTCATGGAGAAACATCATGGATAGATTCCGCCAATCCGTCGCCGGTGCGGTCATCGTGGCCTTGAGTGCGCTGCACACCGCCTGTGTCAGTATCAATATTCCTCCGGCACCCGCTCAATTGGAGGAGCGGCAGGTTAGCGGTTCCGGGAAGGATAAGATTCTGCTCGTGGATGTATCCGGGATGATCAGCTCGGAAGAGAAGGCGAGTTTCTATACCTACCCGAGCATGATCGCGACGATTAAGGAAGAATTGACGCGGGCCTCGCGCGACGAGTCGATCAAGGCGCTGGTGTTGCGGATCAATACGCCTGGCGGCACGGTCACGGCGTCGGATATCATTCATCATGAGCTGAAGCTGTTTAAAGCCTCCCGCAAGATTCCGGTCATTGCGTCGATCATGGATGTGGGGGCTTCGGGCGGGTATTACATCGCCTCCGCCGCGGACCGGATCATGGCCCATCCTTCGACGGTGACTGGGAGTATCGGCGTCATTATGCTCACGGTGAATGCGCATGGGCTATTGGAGAAAGTGGGGGTGGAAGCCACCGCGATCACCTCCGGCCCCCGGAAAGATATGGGGTCGCCGTTTCGCGCCATGACTCCCGAGGAGCGGGGCATTTTTCAGGGATTGATCGATTCGTTCTATCAGCGGTTTCTGGCTGTGGTGCAGGAAGGCCGGCCGAATCTCCAGATGGAGCAGATCAAGAAGCTGGCCGATGGCCGGGTCTATACCGGCGATCAAGCGAAAGCGGCGGGCCTGGTCGATGAGATCGGGTATCTGGAGGAAGCTATTGACGCGGCCAAGAAGAAAGCGGGTCTGACCGAGGCGAGGGTGGTGACCTATCATCGCCCGGGCGATTATTCGAACAATGTGTATACCAAGCTCATGGCGCCCGGTCCGCTGGCGGCGCTGGGCCAGCTTGACGTCATGTCGTTTGTTCGGGGCGGTACGCCGCAGTTCATGTATTTATGGATGCCGTAGGGCGGGCTGAAGTCGTTTTAGGCCGGTGCCCAGTTCGATGTGATTGAGCGATGTCATGGCGCAACAGGTCGATCATAGTATGGATCAAATGCTCGCCACTCCGGTCGGGCGCCGCGCGGCGCTGGCGCTTGGAGTGCGAGGCGTGGCCGGAATCTATGCGGCATTGGGAGTCTGCTCGGCTGTTGGCTTGTTGTCGGCGATGGCCGGATGTTATCGGGCTCCCGGAACGGCCCGCGATCAGCTTATTTTCTTTTCCGAAGAAAAGGAATTGCAGTTCGGGCTCGAGGCCTATCGGGAAGTCTTGCGGCAGGCCAGGCTGAGTGAGAATGCGGAGATCAATGAGATGGTGCAGCGTGTCGGGCAGCGGATTGCCAAAGCGGCCAACAAGCCGGACTATCAGTGGGAGTTTGCCGTCATTGACGAAGATAAGATGGTGAACGCATTTGCGCTCCCTGGCGGAAAGGTTGCGATATTCACGGGCATCCTCAAGCACACCCAAAACGAGGCTGGACTGGCGACGGTGATGGGGCATGAGGTTGCCCATGCGCTCCAGCGGCACGGGGTTGAGCGGATGAGCCGCAGTATCATCGATCAGATCGCGCAACTTGGTGCGATCGGCGCCGCGGTGGGATCCCATGCTGGCGGCGGGGCGGTTGCCGGCGCGCTGGGCGCGTACGGGGTGAACGTGTCGCTGCCGTTCAATCGCAAACAGGAATCGGAGGCGGACTACATCGGTCTGCGCCTGATGGCGGAGGCGGGATTCGATCCGCGCGAAGCCGTGCCGTTTTGGGAGCGCATGAGCGGGTGCCCAAGGCAGATGATTGGGAAGTTGTGTTTCCGCGCGCAGCAGTCGATCCCGGAGTTTCTCTCCACCCATCCGTCCGATGCCACGCGTCTCTCTCAAATAGAGGCGTGGCTGCCCGAAGCCATGCAGCATTACCGGGGGCCCAGTGCGCCGGTGACGCCGCCTCCTGCGCCCTACCGGCCGTTGATCGGACCGATGCCGAAAATGAGTTAGGTTCACACTGTAGAGGACGCATGCCGAAACGCACTGATATCAAGTCTATCCTGCTAATTGGATCCGGCCCGATCGTGATCGGCCAGGCCTGTGAGTTTGACTATTCCGGTACGCAAGCCTGCAAAGCGCTGCGGGAAGAGGGCTATCGGGTCATTCTCATCAATAGCAACCCTGCGACGATTATGACCGACCCTGAGTTGGCCGACCGCACCTATGTCGAGCCGATCACGCTGGATGTGGTGGAGAAGGTGATTGAGCGCGAGCGCCCGGATGCGCTGTTGCCGACGATGGGCGGGCAGACGGCCTTGAATGCGACGATGGGGTTGGTAAAGCGCGGGGTGTTGGAGAAGTATGGCGTCAAGCTGATCGGAGCATCGGCGGAAGCCATTCACAAAGCCGAAGACCGCGAAGCGTTCAAGCAGGCGATGCAGCGGATCGGGCTGAACGTGCCGGAGAGCGGCACGGCGCACAATCGCAACGAGGCGGCCAAGATTCTTGAGAAAGTCGGGTTCCCCGCCATCATCCGGCCTTCGTTTACGATGGGCGGGACCGGCGGCAACATTGCCTACAATCGGGACGAGTTCGAAAAACTCATCGATTGGGCGCTGGCGATGAGCCCAACCAGCCAGGTCTTGATCGAGCGCTCGTTAATCGGCTGGAAAGAGTACGAGCTGGAGGTCATGCGGGATCTGAAGGACAACGTGGTCATCGTCTGTCCAATCGAAAACCTCGATCCGATGGGTGTGCATACCGGCGATAGCATCACCGTCGCGCCGGCCATGACGCTGACCGACAAAGAGTACCAGCGGATGCGCGATGCGGCGCTGCGGATCATTCGCGAGATTGGCGTCGATACGGGCGGCTCGAATATTCAGTTCGGCCTGAATCCCGACAACGGGGAAATGATTATCATCGAAATGAATCCGCGCGTCTCTCGCAGTTCGGCGCTGGCGTCGAAGGCCACCGGGTTTCCGATTGCGAAGATCGCCGCCAAGCTGGCCATCGGCTATACGCTGGACGAGATTTCCAACGACATCACGGGTGTGACCAAGGCGTCTTTCGAACCCACGATCGACTATGTCGTGGTCAAGATTCCCCGCTTCGCCTTTCAGAAATTCAAGGGGGCCGATCCGACGCTGACGACGCAGATGAAGTCGGTGGGCGAAGTGATGGCCATCGGCCGGACATTCAAGGAGTCGTTGCAAAAGGCGATTCGCTCCCTAGAGTTGGACTTGAACGGACTGGCGTCGCGGGTCGGCATCGATCGGGGCATTCCCGCCGAGTTCAATCGCGCCGAGACGTTGGAGAAAGTTCAGCGCACATTGAAAACGCCGCTGCCCGAGCGCCTGTGGTATCTGGCCGACGGGATCCGGCTCGGGCTCACGAATGACGACTTATTCGCGCTGACTAAAATCGATCCGTGGTTTTTAGAGCAGGTTCGAGAGTTGATCCGTTTTGAGCAGGTGTTAATCGGTCAGGCGGGCAACGCCGCTGCGGCGCTCTCCGGCGATCTGTTGTGGGAGGCGAAGGAATTAGGATTCTCCGATGAACGGATCGGTCAATTGCTCGGCGTCGAGGGCGCCGGCGTTCGGCAGGCCCGCATGAGATCGGGCGCGTCCGCCAAGCCGGCTCGAACCGTGACGTATAAGCGCGTGGATACCTGCGCCGCGGAGTTTGAAGCGCATACGCCCTATCTCTATTCGACCTATGGCCGTGAATGCGAGTCGCGCCCGTCCGATCGCACGAAGGTCGTGATTCTCGGCGGCGGCCCCAACCGGATCGGGCAGGGGATCGAGTTCGACTACTGCTGTGTGCATGCGGCGATGGCGTTGCGTGAAGAGGGTGTCGAAACGATTATGGTGAACTGCAATCCCGAAACGGTGAGCACCGACTACGACACGTCGGATCGTCTCTACTTCGAGCCGCTCACTGAAGAGGATGTGCTGAGCATCATCCATCGCGAGCAACCGCTTGGCGTGGTGCTGCAATTCGGCGGACAGACGCCGTTGAAATTGGCATTGCCGCTGTCCAAAGCTGGGGTGAAAATTCTGGGGACGAGCCCCGAGGCGATCGACCGGGCGGAGGATCGCGAGCGGTTCCGCGATTTACTGGACAAGCTCGGATTGCGCCAGGCTGAAAGCGGCATGGCCCGTTCCGTCGAGGAGGCGGTGAAGATTGCGGGGACGATTACCTATCCGGTCATGGTGCGCCCCTCCTATGTGCTGGGTGGGCGGTCGATGCAGATTGTGTACGGTGAAACCGATTTGCTGGAATACATGCGTTCGGCGGTGAAAGCGTCGCCCAAGCATCCGGTCTTGATCGACAAGTATCTCTCGGATGCGATTGAAATCGATGCCGATGCGATTTCGGACGGAAAGACGGTCGTCGTGGCCGGCATTATGGAGCATATTGAAGAAGCTGGGGTGCACTCGGGCGATTCGGCCTGTTCGCTTCCGCCGTATAGTTTGGATAAAGTGCTTGTCGGTGAAATTGAGCGGCAGATGAAGGCCTTGGCGCTGGAGTTGGGCGTGGTGGGTCTGATGAACGCGCAGTTTGCCGTGAAGGACAAAACTGTCTATGTGCTCGAAGTGAATCCGCGGGGTTCGCGCACGGTGCCGTTCGTGAGCAAGGCCATCGGGGTTCCGCTGGCCAAGCTGGCGATGAAGGTGATGCTGGGGAAATCGCTGCAAGCTCTCGGATTCACGACGGCGCCGCAGCCAGCGCATTTGTCGGTGAAGGAAGCCGTGTTTCCATTTAATAAGTTTCCTGGGGTGGATGTGCTGTTGGGGCCGGAAATGAAATCGACGGGAGAAGTCATGGGTATCGACAGCGATTTCGGCTGGGCGTTTGCCAAGTCTCAGGCCGGCGCTGGCGCTACATTGCCTCAGGTGGGGACGGCCTTTATCAGCGTGAAGGAATCCGATCAGCTCGCCGCCTGGGATGTGGCGAAGCGGTTGCGCAGCCTGGGGTTCAAGATCCAGGCGACCAGCGGCACGGCCAGCTTCTTGAGAGATAAAGGGGTTGAGGTGGAGACCGTCAATAAAGTAAAAGAAGGACGCCCCCATATTGTGGATCACATTAAAAATGGGGCCGTTGCGCTCGTCGTGAATACCGTGCGGACGGCCTCCGCCCATACGGACTCACTGTCCATTCGCCGGGAAGCCTTGCAAAGGGGCGTGCCGTACTATACGACGATGCGCGGCGCGCTGGCGGCGGCGATGGGAATCGAGGCGCTGGCTAAGAAAGAATTGTCGATTCGATCTTTGCAAGAGTATCATCGCAGTCAGGTGTAAGAGGAGTTTGTTGCAGCATGCCGACACCGATTACTCAAAAAGGCTATGACGCCTTGAAAGCCGAACTCGATCGTTTTCGCAAGGTGGAACGGCCGAAGAATATCGAAGCGATTGCCGAAGCCCGCGCGCATGGCGATTTGAGCGAGAATGCCGAGTATGACGCGGCCAAGGAGCGGCAGGGGTTTATCGCCGCGCGCATCGCCGAGCTTGAAACCAAAATTGCGGAGGCCCGGGTGGTGGACACGACCGGCCGCACGACGGACACCGCGGTATTCGGCGCAACGGTGCTGGTGATCGAGCAGGAGTCGCAGTCGAAGCGGCAATATACGCTGGTCGGCCAGGACGAAGCCGACATGAAGGTTAACAGAATCTCCGTGCAGTCGCCGGTCGGCCGCGCGCTCATCGGCAAGCGGGTCGGAGATTTCGTCGAAGTGACGACGCCCACGAAAGTCATGGAATACGAAGTCGTGGAGATCAAGTTCGAGGAACTGTGACGTGCCTCCGGCCATCCCACTGATCGCCCTCCTGACCGATTTCGGCACCAAAGACTATTTCGTCGCCAGCATGAAGGGCGTGATCCTCACGATCCATCCCGCTGCCCGCATCGTTGACATCTCCCATGACATTGGGCCTCATCAGATCGCCGAGGCTGCGTACTGCCTCCAAGCCTGCTACCGGACGTTTCCAGAAGGCACGGTGCATGTTGCCGTGGTCGATCCCGGCGTCGGCAGCCACCGGCGGCCGATCCTGGTCGCAACAGATCGCTATTATTTTGTGGCGCCGGACAACGGTGTGCTGACGCCGATTATAGATAGGGAAGCGCATGTCGAAATCCGAGAAATAGAAAATCGGCAGTATCGATTGCCGTCACCCGGAGCGACGTTCCACGGACGGGATGTGTTTGCTCCGGCGGCCGCCTGGCTGGCGACGGGCGCGATGCTGTCGTCATTCGGACGATTGGTTTCCGATCCGGTCAGAATGAACTGGCCTCAACCCAAGGTGACGGCGCGAACGATTATCGGAGAGATTGTCTACATCGACCGTTTTGGGAATCTGATCTCGAACATTTCCCATGCACAGATTGAAACCTGCGAGACCGGCCGTCCGGGGATTCTGGTCGAGGGGCATCCGATTGGAAACCTGGTGGCGAACTATCGTGAAGGCCAGGCCGATGCGCTGCATGCCGTGATCAATAGCAATGGGATGCTGGAGCTGTTTCTCAAGGAACGGCCGGCCAGCGAGTACTTGAAGATCGGCCTTGGGACCGTGGTTGAAATACCTTGCCGGCGATGAGTTATCGACGATGCTGGTCGATGTGATCGCACACGTGAGCGGCGAACGGCAGGGAGCAGGTAAAGGCCGGTGAGACCGCGTTGAGGACGTGCATGGAGCGGCGGTCCCCCTCTAGGACGAAGTCCATTTCAAGTTTGCGCTTGGTAATGTCCAGCAGCTGGGCCCGAATACCGGGCCGTCCCCACTTCTGATAGTTCGATGCCTGCACCCCTTCGGCAAGCACCGAGGCGAGTTCGACCATCTTGCCGCGGGAGTATTTGGCGATCTCTTCCATGGCGAGACGCCGGTAGTCGAATTGCGCATTGGTCAGCAATCCGAGCCCACGGCCCGCGACCTCCATCATCTCACTCAGTTTGAAATTGCCGAGGCCTTCGTAATTTTCACGCCAGAAGGCCGGAATGGCCGTGGGGCCGATCTTCGCTTTTCCGTCAGCGGTGATGGTGAAATGCACGCCGAGAAACGGATTTCTCAGGTCGGGGACCGGGTAGATATTGGTGCGGATCGCGCCCGGCGGCTCGTTTGAATAGAGATAGAGCCCTTTGAAGGGCAGAATCCGATATTGTTTGGAGAAGCCATACTCGAGGGCGATTTTGTCCGCGTACAATCCCGCGGCGTTGACGACATAGCCGGCGGCAATCGTGTCCGAATTGGTCCGGACGCCTTGATCGGTTCGGCCGATGTAGGCGGTGTCGAATCGTATCTCGATTCCCTCCTGGACGGCATCGCGCTGCATGGCGTCGACCACGTGCAATGGGTTCACGGTCGAGGTGCGGGGCGAGAACAGGGCGCGCCGGTAGGTTTTGACGCGCGGCTCGATCCGTTTGGCTTCTGCTTCGGTCAGTTCCTGAATCTCAATCGCGTTCGCGCGGCCGCGCTTCACCAGCTCGTCGAGGGAGGGGAGGTCTCGTTCATCTTTCGCCACCACGAGCTTGCCGCAGCGATTCAGGGGGATGCCCTTCTGCTCGCAATAGGCGGTCATCCGCTCGTTCCCAAGCTTGGTGAACTTGGCCTTCAGACTGTCGGGGGAATAGTAGAATCCTGCATGGAGGACTCCGCTGTTGCGGCCGCTGGCGTGGGCGCCGCAGGCAGGCTCTTTTTCGATCAACACGATCCTGGCATCGGCATGGCGCGCCTTCAGCTCTCGGGCAATGCTCAGGCCGATTACTCCACCGCCGATCACGAGAAAGTCATACGGACCCATCTGCGCCTCTCATTATTCGATTGTTTGCTTGGGTTTACCAGACAAGGCGTTGTGCTGCATCAGGTACCTCGGTCGAGATGAGTGCAAGTGTCTATGGAATCAGACAAGATTTCCACCATTCTCGATAATTGATCCTGAGATGAAGACAGCGGCGGCATCAGGACAATCACATTGCCGATGGGGCGGAGCAAGAGCCCGCGGCGGCGCGCTTCCATGGCGATGCGATGGCCGATCCGGGCTTGAAGAGGGATGGCTTCGCGCGTGGTCTTGTTCTGCACAAGCTCGATGCCGGCCATCAATCCGCGCTGGCGAATGTCTCCCACGAGCGGCAGGCCGGCAAGGGGCTTGAGCAGGCGTGTGAAGAGTGCGATCTTGGGGCGCAGTCTTGCCAGGGTTTTTTCTTTACGGAAGATGTCGAGATTCGCCAGTGCGACGGCGCAGCCGAGCGGATTGCCGGTGTAGCTGTGGCCGTGGAAGAATGTTTTGAACTCCTCATACTTCCCCAGGACCGCGCGGTAGATTTCTTCAGTCGTCACGGTGGCGGCCAGCGGCATATAACCGCCGGTGAGGCCTTTGCTGATGGCCATCAGATCTGGAGTGACGCCCTCGTGCTGGCAGGCGAACATCTTTCCTGTGCGGCCGAATCCGGTCGCCACTTCGTCGGCGATGAGCAGCACATCATATTGGGTGCAGAGCTCACGGATGCGTTTTAGATAACCGGGTGGGGCCATGATCATGCCAGCGGCGGCCTGCACCAGCGGTTCGATGACGAATCCGGCGATCTCGCGATGCCGGGTTTTGAGCAGCTGTTCGATCGGATCGAGGCAGGCCATCCGGCAAGAGGGATAGGTCAGGCTGAGTGGACAACGGTAACAGTAGGGGGGATCGGCCTCGAGGGTTGGAAATAGAAGCGGTTTGAATCTGGCGTGAAACAGTTCGATGTTGCCGACGCTGATCGCTCCGATCGTGTCGCCGTGATAGGCCAGCTTGAGATGGAGAAACGTCTGGTTGGGGCCGGCCTCGGGATGCCGCTGCTGCCAATATTGGACGGCCATTTTCAAGGCGACTTCCACGGCGGTTGAGCCGTTGTCGGAATAGAACACCCGTTTCAGCCCCTTCGGCGCAAGGCGGATAAGCTCGCGCGCCAGTTGGATCGCCGGTGGGTTGGAGAGGCCGAGGAAGGTGGAGTGCGCGATCTTATCGAGCTGGCGCTTGATAGCCCGGTCGAGCGTCGGATGCCGGTGCCCATGAAGGTTGACCCAGATCGAGGAGCTGCCGTCCAGATAGGTCCGGCCTTCTGTATCGATCAGAGTCGAACCCTTCCCGCGCTCGATAATCAGCGGAGTTTCCCGTTCCCATTCCTGCATCTGGGTGAAGGGGTGCCAGAGATATTGCCGATCCCACCGCGCCAGGGATTTCGTCCGGGGATTTTTCTTGTTCATGTTGCGTGAGCCTGGGCCGATGCGATAGGAGGCTGATGCTAGAAGTCGTCGAAATGTTGGGATGCGTGGCGGATTATACGGGCCGGTCTTCGCTTTGACAACCCGCCGGGCAGTTACTATAATGAGCTGATTTTTTCTGAAAAGAGTCAGGATTTGCAAAGCCTTATACGAAACTTCTCAATTATCGCCCATATCGATCACGGCAAATCGACCCTCGCTGACAGGCTCCTTGATGCGACCGGCGCAGTGACCGCCCGAGAGGCCAAGGAACAGATCCTTGATGCCATGGATCTTGAGCGGGAGCGCGGCATCACCATCAAGGCGCATGCGGTGGCCATCCGGTACAAGGCCAAGGATGGGAAGACGTACGATTTGCATTTGATCGACACGCCGGGTCACGTCGATTTCACCTATGAAGTTTCGCGCAGCCTCGCAGCTTGCGAAGGCGCGCTGTTGCTGGTCGATGCCACGCAGGGCGTGCAGGCGCAGACTATCGCTAACGTGAATCTGGCCATGGCGAATAATCTGGCCATTATCCCCGTCATCAATAAAATCGATTTGGCAAGCGCGGACGTTGAAGGGACCAAGAATTCCATTTCGGAAGTCTTGCAGTTGGACGCCAGCAATGCGATGCCGATCAGCGCCAAAGAGGGCAAAGGGGTGCCGGAAGTCCTCGAGGCGATTATCGAGCGGATTCCGCCGCCATCGGGGGATCCTGCGGCTCCGCTGAAAGCGCTCATCTTCGATTCCTGGTTCGATAACTACCAAGGCGTCATCGTGCTCATCCGCGTCGTCGACGGCGAAGTCCGGCCCGGCATGAAGATCAAAGTGATGTCCAACGACCGTGTGTTCGAAGTGATGGAAGTCGGCAAGTTCATGCCGAAACGGGGGAAGACGACGCAGTTGCTGACGGGCGAGGCCGGTTATCTTTGCGCGAATATGCGCGAAGTGGCGGACGTCAAGATCGGCGACACGCTCACCGACGCGGTGCGGCCGACGAGCACGCCGTTCCCAGGGTATAAAGAAGTGAAGCCGCTGGTCTTCTGCGGGCTCTACTCGACCGATACGGCGAAGTATGAAGATCTGCGGGATGCCCTCGTGAAACTCCGGTTGAACGACTCGTCGTTTGCCTATGAGCCGGAAACGTCGCTGGCGCTGGGATTCGGTTTTCGATGCGGCTTTCTTGGATTGCTGCATATGGAAATCATTCAAGAGCGCTTGGAGCGGGAGTACGGGCTCACGCTGATTACGACGGCGCCCACGGTCGTGTACCGCGTGCTGACGACCAGCGGCGATGTGTTGGAAATCGACAATCCCGCCGAGCTGCCGGAGCCCAGCAGCATCGAGTCGTTCGAGGAGCCGTTCATCCTGACGACCGTGATTACCCCTGAGCGCTACATGGGAGCGATCCTCAAGCTGTGCCAGGAGCGGCGCGGCATTCAACGGGATATCCACTTTCTCGATCCGACGCGCGTGGTCATCAGTTACGAGATGCCGCTCAACGAAGTGATTCTGGATTTCTACGACAAGCTGAAGTCGCGCACGCAGGGATACGCCTCGCTCGACTATGAGTTGCTCGGCTATCGTGAATCCGATCTCGTGAAGCTCGACATCCTGCTCAACGGCGAGGCGGTCGATGCATTGTCCTTCATCACCCATCGTGACCGGTCGATCTATCGGGGCCGGCAGATGGCGGAAAAGATGAAGGAGCTGATCCCCCGCCAGATGTTTGAGATCGCCATTCAAGCGGCGATTGGCACGAAGATCATTGCGCGCGAAACCATTGGGGCGATGAAGAAGAACGTCATTGCGAAATGCTACGGTGGCGATATCTCGCGCAAACGAAAGCTGCTGGAAAAGCAGAAAGAGGGCAAGAAACGGATGAAGTCGGTGGGGAGCGTGGACGTGCCGCAAGAGGCCTTCCTGGCATTGTTGAAAGTAGGGGATGAATGAGCAGCGAGCCGACTCCGCCCAATCTTGAGAATGTATCCGGGGTTGCCCCGGACGCAGTCCCAGCCGAGACGTCTGTGCCCGAGGCCGCTCGTCCGAGCGGAAAGTCTATTGTCCGGGAATATGCCGAAGCGATTGTGGTCGCGATGCTGCTGGCCTTTGCCATCCGGGTTTTTGTCGTGCAGGCGTTCAAGATTCCGTCCGGGTCGATGATTCCCACGCTGCTGGTCGGCGATCACATTCTCGTCAGCAAGTTGTCCTATGGGGTGCAATGGCCGACCGACTGCAAGCTGCAATGGAACTTTCCGCCGGTGAATTGCTACACGTCTTCCAATGTGATGCCGTTCGGCAAGCCCCAGCGGGGCGATGTCATCGTCTTTCGCTTTCCGGAAGATGAAGAAAAGGATTTCATCAAACGCATCGTCGGCACGCCCGGCGACACGGTGCAGATCCGCAACAAGCAGATTTTCGTCAACGGCCAGCTGCTCGACGACCGGGCGTTCACACAACGCATCGATCCTGGTATCATCGACAGCACGATCAATCCCCGCGACAATTTCGGTCCGGTGACCGTGCCCGAAGAATCCTATTTCGTCATGGGCGACAATCGCGATCAGAGCCTCGACAGCCGGTTCTGGGGCTATGTGCGGGAGGAGAAAATCCGCGGGAAGGCGTTCAGAATCTACTGGTCATGGAGCGGCCAGGGCCAATGGACCGAGTGGGTCCGGTGGGACCGGTTCGGCAAAGCGATTCAATAACAGTCGGCCGGAGTCTGGTTGCAAGCCTATCCAGTGCCATGAGCGGCACGGGCAATGGATCTGAAATGGGTTCAACGGGACCGGTTCGGTAAAGCGATTCAGTAAACGAGCGCTGGCAGTGTCCGAGTGACAGGCTGTCGGAATCGATTCGGCAAGGCCATTCAACGATCTGCCAATAGAAGGGCGCACACGTCATGGCTCCGCAGACCACACAGCCGCAGGCTGTCTCGCAGAAAGCGCTTCGCCAATATCTCCAGCGGTTTCCTCAAGCCAGCCTGCTGGTGATCGGGGACTTAATTCTCGACCACTATGTGATGGGGCGGGTGAGCCGGATTTCTCCCGAGGCGCCGGTGCCGGTCGTGCATGTCGAGTCGGAGACGCTGCGATTGGGCGGCGCAGCCAACGTCTTCAATAATATTCTGGCGCTTGGCGGGAAAGCGGACCTGTGCGGGGTGATCGGCGCCGACGAGAGCGGGCGGTTGCTGCTGAAAGAGTTGAGCAAGGCGCGTTCCGGCCGTGGCGGGGTAATTATCGATCAGGATCGCCCGACCACCAGGAAGAGCCGGGTGATTGCTCATAATCAGCAGATCGTGCGATACGATATGGAGGGCCGGCAGGAACTGAAAGGAACGCTTCAGAAACGGCTGCTGCGCTACGTCGAGTCGCGGATTCGCGAGTTGTCCTGCCTGGTCGTATCGGATTACGCGAAGGGCGTCGTGTCGGCGGCATTGATGGCGGAACTGACGCGGATGGCGGCCTTGCGCAAGATCCCCATCGTCGTCGATCCGAAGGTCGAGCATTTCGGGTATTACAAGGGCGTGACGGTGATGACGCCAAACCATCTGGAGGCCACGCAGGCCGCTGGTCTGCATGGCGACGATGATCGGACCATCAATCAAGGCGGCGCCGTGATCCGCCAGCGGCTGGGATGCCAGTCGGTGCTGATCACGCGCGGTGAAAAAGGGATGAGTTTGTATGAGGGCGAGGGCGCGCCCTGGCATCTTCCGACGCAGGCCCGGCAGGTCTATGATGTGACGGGGGCTGGCGATACGGTCATCGGCACCCTGGCCTTGGCGCTGGCGACCGGTGCGAGCATGCGGGAAGCCGCGACGCTGGCCAATCATGCGGCGGGGATTGTCGTCGGCATGGTGGGAACAGCCACCGTCTCGCCCAAGCAGCTGTTGGAGGCGGTTGGCAATGGCTAAAGCCTTGTCCTCTGTGACCGTCGTCATTCCAGCCCGCTACGGGTCGTCGAGATTTCCCGGCAAGCCACTGGTGCAGCTGGCCGGCAAGCCGATGATTCAGCATGTGTACGAGCAGGCGCGGGCCTGCCGCTCCGTGACCGACGTCTTGGTGGCGACGGACGATGAGCGGATCAAGCGCGCGGTGGAGCAGTTTGGCGGCCGGGCTATCATGATGGGCGGCGAATACCGGACAGGAACTGATCGTGTGGCGGCTGTGGCGCGGATGTTCGCGGGGGACTGTTTCGTCGATTTGCAAGGCGATGAAGTTCCGTTGAATTCCGAGCTGTTGTCGGACCTCATTGACCCGTTTCTCCAAAGCGGCGCTGAAATGGGCACGTTGAAGCGCAAGATGGATGCGACCGACGATCTCCAGAATCCGGCGATTGTCAAAGTGGTGACGGATAGCAACGGCTATGCGCTCTATTTTTCGCGCGCGCCTATTCCGTTGGTGCGCGACGATCCGGACCGGCGCGTCGTGAGCGGGCTGCATTACATTCACCTCGGGGTCTACATCTATACGAAAGAGACCCTCCTGCGTTTTGCCGCGATGCAGACGGGCGCGCTGGAGGATGCGGAAAAGCTGGAGCAGTTGCGCGCGCTTGAAAACGGGGTCCGCGTCCGCGTGTGGGATACGCCGCATGCCTCGTTGCGCATCGATACCCCGGAAGATGTTCCGGGAGCCGAAGAACAGTTGCGGCAATACGAATCCCTGAAGCGGGAGCTCAACCTTAACCGGACCGCGCCGAGCCGATGATGGGGGCAGCCATGAGCAAGTTCATTTTTCTGACGGGCGGGGTGGTGTCGTTGCCGGAGAATGACTTGGCCTCGGCCTCGATCGGCAATTCATGGGGGCAGCCATGAGCAAGTTTATTTTTGTGACAGGCGGAGTGGTCTCGTCGCTGGGGAAGGGATTGGCCTCGGCATCGATCGGCAATCTCTTGGAGAGCCGCGGGCTCAAGATCACGTTCTTGAAGCTCGACCCGTACATCAATGTCGATCCAGGCACGATGAATCCCTATCAACATGGCGAAGTGTTTGTTACCGAAGACGGCGCCGAGACGGATCTCGACCTGGGGCATTACGAGCGGTTCACGTCGTTATCGCTGACGAAGGAAAGCAACTATACGACTGGGCGGATTTACAATTCCGTCATCACGAAAGAGCGCCGGGGCGACTATCTGGGCGGCACCGTCCAGGTCGTGCCGCACATCACCGACGAAATCAAGCAATGCATCATGCGGATCTCGCAAGGGATTGATGTCACGATTGTCGAGATCGGCGGGACTGTCGGCGACATCGAAAGCCTGCCGTTTCTCGAAGCCATCCGCCAGATGCCCTACGATGTCGGCCGCGACAATGTGTTGTACGTCCATCTGACGCTGGTGCCCTACATCGGCGCAGCCGGTGAATTGAAGACCAAGCCCACGCAGCATTCGGTGAACAAGCTGCGCGAGATCGGGATTCAGCCGCATATTTTATTGTGCCGTACCGACCGCTACATTCCGCCGGAGATGAAGGGCAAAATCGCGATGTTCTGCAACGTCGAGAAGGACGCCGTCATCACCGCCAAGGATGTCGAGACGATCTACGAAGTGCCGCTGGTCTTCCGGAAGGAGGGCCTGGATGAGTTGATCGTTCGGCAGTTGCACATCGAGACCGGCCCGCCCAATCTGCGCGAGTGGGATGCGATGGTGCAGAAGATCAAGCATCCGAAGCATGAGATCTCCGTCGCGCTGGTCGGGAAATACGCGGGACTGAAGGAATGTTACAAGAGTCTGGCCGAGTCGCTGGTGCATGGCGGGATCGACCATGAGACAAAGGTCAATATCACCTGGATCGAGTCCGAGGACGTCGAGCGCCAGGGGACTGAACGGATCCTGCGCGAGGCCGACGGAATTTTGATTCCCGGCGGGTTCGGGACGCGAGGCGTCGAAGGCAAGATTCTCACCATCAAGTATGCGCGAGAACGAGAAGTGCCGTTCCTTGGATTGTGCCTGGGGATGCAATGCGCCACCATCGAGTTTGCGCGGAACGTGGCGGGTATGGCAGGAGCCAACAGTTCGGAGTTCGATGAGCGTTCGCCGTATCCCGTCATTCATTTGATGTCCGATCAGCAGTCCGTGAGCGACAAGGGCGGGACTATGCGGCTCGGCTCCTATCTGTGCAAGCTCGGAGAGGGGACGCTGGCGCAGAAGATGTACGGGGTGAACGAGATCGGCGAGCGGCATCGGCACCGGTATGAATTCAACAACGCCTATCGCGAGCAGCTGGCGGCGAAGGGGCTGGTGCTGAGCGGCCTGTCGCCGGACGGGCGGCTGGTTGAGATCGTCGAACTCAAGGATCACCCTTGGTTCCTCGCGACGCAGTTCCATCCGGAATATCGTTCGCGTCCGCCGCATCCGCATCCGTTGTTCAGCGGATTTGTCGGCGCGGCATTACGCAAGAAGTTAGGCCACTAACTGAGATGTTGAAACCGACTTCCAGCGGCGTTCTCGGCAAATCGAAATCCTCAACGTACCCCCACGGGTACGCCTCCGGTTTCGATTTGCCTGCGGCCTTGTCTGGGAAAAGGAGGCGTCTCGGCGCCTCCAGGGTTGGGTGGGTGAGAAAGTAAAGCCGGTTTGAACATCTCAGATGAAACGGATCTGAACGCATGGCACATGAAGTTTCAATTGGTTCCTTCAAAGTCGGCGCGGGAAATCGCCCGTTCCTGATAGCCGGTCCCTGTGTGATCGAGAGCGAGCAGCTGGTGTTGGATACAGCTGGGAAGATCGCGGAGATCGCCAAGTCGCTTGGCATTCCCTATGTCTTCAAGTCTTCATTCGACAAGGCCAACCGGACTTCCATTAAGTCGTATCGCGGCCCTGGCCTCGAAGAGGGGTTGGGCGTGCTCAAGAAGGTGAAGGCGCAGCTAGGCCTTCCGATCCTGACCGATGTCCATACGGAAGAGCAGGCGACGGAAGCGGGGAAAGTGGTCGATGTGTTGCAGATCCCGGCGTTTCTCTGTCGTCAGACCGATTTGCTCATCGCCGCGGCCAAGACCGGCAAGGTGGTGAATGTGAAGAAGGGCCAGTTTCTGTCTCCGCCTGAAATGGCCAATGCAGTGAAGAAAGTGGAAGAGTGTGGGAACCAGCGCATTGTGCTGACGGAGCGCGGCTCGTCGTTCGGCTACAACAATCTTGTCGTCGATATGCGGTCGTTTCCCATCATGCGCAGCTTCGGCTATCCCGTCGTGTTCGACGCCACCCATAGCGTGCAGCTGCCCGGCGGCGGCGGCACGAAGTCCAGCGGCCAGCGCGAGTTCGTCGAGCCTCTGGCTTGCGCGGCAGCCGGCGCGGGCGTGGACGGGTTTTTCATGGAAGTGCATCCCAATCCGGACGAGGCGCTTTCCGATGGTCCCAATATGGTGCCGTTACATCAACTGAAATCCTTGCTCGAGCGGGTCATGCGGATATGCGACGCGGCAAAGCCACGGAACTGATTTTGTGATGGATCGGTTTTCCATGGAAGTCCATGCCAATTGGGATCAAGCGCTTTCCGACGGTCCCAATATGGTGCCGGTACAGCAATTGAAAACGTTACTTGAGCGGATCATGCGGATATGCGACGCAGCAAAACCACGGAGCTGAAAAAGTCCGTTTCGCCGGCGCCTAAGACGGTCAAGAGTCTGGGCAGTCTGGGCGATGGCAAGCGTGTGCTCGAAATCGAAGCACGCGCCGTGCAGGCGCTCGTCGATCGGATGGACCGCACGTTCGAAACCGCCGTGGATCTGCTGGCTCGGTGCAAGGGCAAAGTCGTGGTCTCCGGGATGGGCAAATCCGGGCTGATCGGACAAAAGATTGCCGCGACGCTGGCGAGCACGGGAACCTCTTCGTTCTTTCTGCATCCCGCGGAAGGCGTGCATGGCGATTTAGGCATGCTGGCCAGGCGCGATGCGCTCATTGCCATTTCCAATAGCGGCGAGACCGCGGAGTTGCTGCAAATCCTGCCCTATGTCCAGCGGATGGGGATTCCAGTTATTGGGCTGACGGGTCGGATGACGTCCACGTTAGCCAAGCAGAGCCGTGTGGCGTTGGATGTGTCGGTGTCGGAGGAGGCCTGTCCCATGGGGCTTGCGCCGACGGCCAGCACGACAGCGACCTTGGCGTTGGGCGATGCGCTGGCTGTCGCGCTGTTGCAGAAGCGGGGATTCAAGGAACAAGACTTTGCGCAGTTTCATCCCGGCGGTACATTGGGACGGCGATTGCTCGTGCGGGTAAAAGACCTTATGCATGCCGGAGCCGATTTGCCCAAGGTTGCGGAGACGGTGGCCGGCACAACGGCGATGCTGGAGATGACTGCCAAGAAGCTCGGCATGACGACGGTGGGCGATCGGGCCGGGAAGCTGGCTGGTATTATCACCGATGGAGACTTGCGGCGGTTCATTCAAGGCGGCGGCGATTTCACCAAAGCGACGGCCCGCGAACTAGCGTCGCGCCATCCGAAGACCATCGGCCCAGACGACCTGGCGGCTAAAGCGGTCGAAATGATGGAACGGTTTTCCATTACCACGCTGGTGGTCGTCGAAGGCGATCGGAATATCCGCGGCGTCATTCATTTGCATGATCTCTTAAAGAGCGGCATCGTTTAGCCGGATACTGAAAAAGCCGCTCCGCGGCGTTCTCGCATCGAATGCATCTTTACCGCAGCTCTTAGGGTGAGAATTGCGAGCTTTTTGAGCCTCCTGCAAAGTATTATCTTGTTGTTCCACATGAGTAGTGTTATCAAGCTTGAGTGTGTCTAGTTGGTTTTCTGTAGCCTGGGAGAGTGTGCGCGCTATGAATCGCGTCTTGGCAGCCTGGCGGGAAATCGGGCAGGACTCGCTGAATATCCCCAATCTGCTCACGCTCACCCGGATTTTGTTGATTCCGGTGTTCGTCGTGTTGTTTGTCGCGCCGGATCCGGACCGATCGCTTATGGCCGCCATTGTGTTTGTCGTGGCTGCCGTGACGGATATGTTGGATGGGTATCTCGCGAGGCGGTCGGGCCAGGTGACCAAGCTCGGAAAGTTGCTCGATCCCATCGCCGACAAACTGCTGGTGTTGTCCGCGCTGATTCTGCTCGTGAACGTGGACCGCGTCAGCGCCCTGGTAGCTATTTTGATCATCGCCCGGGAATTGGGAGTGACCGGCATACGGGCTATCGCTGCCAGTGAAGGATTCATCATCGCCGCGGAGACGACTGGCAAGTACAAGATGGCCTTGCAGGTTGTGGCCATCGTGATGCTGATTCTCGAAGGCACCAGCCTGGCTCCACTGGGAAATTTGCATCTCGCCGGCAGCGCGACGCTCTATCTGTCGCTGGTGCTGGGCTATATATCCGGCGGGCAGTATGTGTGGAGTTTTTGGAAGCAGGTAGTTGCCAAAGGTCTGTAGTATCCTTCGCAGGATGCTGAAAAAGTCCTCCAGCGGCGTTCTCACTTCGAACGCGTCCTCAACGTAGCCCAGAGGCTACGCCTCCGGTGCCTTCTCGGCTGCGGCCTTGCTGAAGGAGCTTTTTGAGCATCCTGCTGAACTCAACGATGTTCGTTCGCCACTTGTCATTCTCCCGGTCGCCATATCTGAACTATGAATAACGAAATGCTTTGGGTGTTGATGGCAATGGCCGGCTATCTGCTGGGGGCGATTCCGTTTGGGATCGTGGTGTCCAAAGCCATGGGGTTGCCTGATCCGCGCACGGTCGGCAGCAAGAACGTTGGCTTCACGAATGTCTTGCGGGTTTCTGGCAAGAAAGCCGGCATTCTCACGTTGATCGGTGATATGGGCAAAGGCTGGGTCATGGGCTTTGCGGCGACGCAGATGCTGCAGCAGGAGTGGATGATTCTGCTGGTCGCCCTGGCGCCGTTTCTCGGCCATCTCTTTTCGCCGTTTCTTGGATTCAAAGGCGGCAAGGGTGTCGCGACGGCGCTGGGTTCTGTCTTGGGTGTGGAGCCGGCTATCGGATTGCTGTTGCTCCTGGCCTGGCTCGGTGCCGTCGCGCTGTGGCGCTATTCATCCGGCGGCGCGCTGACCGCCTTCGGTCTTTTCCCTCTGATCGCCTCGGTCGCCCGTCCAACCGTGGAGTTTGTCCTTTTCTCCGTCGCCGTCAGCAGCCTCATTATGCTGAAGCACAAGGGCAACCTTGAGCGTCTCTTGAACGGGACCGAGAGCAAGATCGGGCAGAAGAAGGCAGGGTAGAGCCAGCCTTGGTGGGGTGGCGCACGAGTGTGTGTGTTGCCGGGCCGTGCCGAACGTACCCCGGCTTGCACCGGCGGAACTTTTGTACTACATTGTCATACATGAAGAGTGCGGTCACCATTCGTCTGGATCAAGACCTTGAGCGCATGCTTGACAAGTTTTGCCGCCGATCCAAACGGAAGCGCAGTGATGTGGTGCGCGATGCTCTCCGCAGGCAGCTCTCCCTCATGACTTTCGAGCAGCTTCGCCACAAAGCGATGCCTTTCGCTGAAGCACGTGGGTTTCTCACGGATGAGGACGTCTTCAAAGCGGTATCGTGAAGGTCTTTCTCGACACCAATGTCTTGGTGAGTGGTTTCGCTACACGTGGTCTCTGTGCGGATGTTATCCGACTTGTCCTCGCCGAACATGAGTTCATCACGGGCGAAGTCGTGCTCAAGGAACTTGAGCGAGTCCTCAAGCAGAAAATAGCGCTTCCAACCGAGCAGATCCAAGAAATTCTGGCCTTCCTCGAAACTCAAACCATCCAACCCAAGCCTAAAGTACCGCCTTCGATTTCCGTTCGTGATGAAGACGATGAGTGGGTGCTAGCCTCAGCGATGGCGGCTCAAGCCGACGTCTTGGTGACCGGGGACAAAGATCTGCTGGATATCGCGGCACAAGTACGGGATCTGACGATTACCGATCCTCGCGGGTTCTGGACCCTTGCAAAGAAACGGTCAAAACAGTAAGGACCTCTCGCAAGTGAGAAGCAGAGGAATTGAATTCCAAAGTCTTTTTTTTGACCTTGTTCGCCGTTGTCAGCAGCCTCATTGTGCTGAAGCACAAGGGGAACATTGAACGACTCTGGAACGGGACGGAGAGCAAGATTGGGCAGAAGAAGGGCTAGCGAATATCTAGGAGAGAGTTGAGTATTAGTCGAATGCGTAACCCCACTCAAGCTGTGTGCTTTTTGAGTGGCCTCTTCGCTAGTGTCTAGAAGTTGCGCTCGCGTAATTCTTCGCATGCCCCGTCTAGCCCAGGAAATAGAGAGCCCGCAGTGATTCCCATGTAGCTCAACTCCTGCATGACAGTTTTCCGAGAACTTACTGGAAGGTCAATAGCCTCAAGAAACCTCTTGCCATCCAATTCTTTAGATGTGATGTAGGTTTCGATGTCATCAATGTTGGTGATAGTAGATGCTGCCTGCTGAGGAATCATTCTTTCATTCTCTATCGCAATGAATTCACCAATTGAGACGTGGGGGCCTGGAATGATCAATTGTCTGACCTGGTTTAGAGTGCTTTTCCATTTCACCTGGTCGAAGACAAAAATTCTGACTTTCTGAGAATCAGTCACGGATTGTGCCGTTACTCGTGGAACTTCTCGATACGCGAAAAAGGCTGCTACATAAGGGGAGTAAGTCCAGTCTAGCAGTGGGGTGGGGTATCCATGGTGTTGCACGAGATTGAAGAACGCTCCGTTTTCGTCTGGTATCTCTAGCTTGAATATGTGCTTAGTCCGTGCGCTTAAATGTCTGTGTAGGGTTGGTATATCCTCACTGAGAAACCTATTGAGATCGGCTCTTCCGGTACGATGAAAAGAAGTACGAAGCCTCCAGGGCTCACGTTGACCTCTGAATAAGTACCGTCGCCCCTCCAAAGTTGTGACATGTCCCTTGTAGCTGTTCCAATCCATTTCGAGTGGCTTAAGGTTCGATGGCTGATCTGCTTGGGTCCTTGATAGCTTGCAAGTGCCCTGAATGCCTAGTTGGGTGATCCATGAAAGTTCTACGAAGTCGTCGTTCCATTTCCCCCTGACATCTGCGTACTCGGACAATTGAACTTGGTCGCTATAAAACTGTTTAACAGTGTTCCATGTGGCTGCAACACCAGTGTGTGGGTGAATTGGGAGAAGCTCATTTGTTCGAAACTCAAAGGTCCGATCCTTGTTCTTTGTGGAAAATGATGCAGCTACACTTGGTAGCTGGTTGTTGCTCTCATTGAGGTAGGCTACTCCTTGGAAGTAGCTTCCTCTATCATCCACGTTCAGCATGATTAGCCCTTTATTGTATCCAGTATAGTCTCCAATCCATTGTCCCTTCATTCTTCTAAGCTCCTTACTTCTTCGGTTGCGCCCTGAGCAATTCGGCCATGTAATGGAACGCTAGGCTAGCCAAAGCTTACTAGAGATGCAATGTCGCCTTGCTGCGTTCAATTGCCTTGCTCGGAGTGGCCCACGCTGCGAGAAAATCTGTTGAAAAGATGGCTTTCAGGGATGGGCTGTGTAACCGGGAATTGACTTGTTTGATCCTAATAGTGGCGATCTGAGAGCCGAAAGAGTAGCTAGTTTCATGATCAAACCGGTTCAATTGACTCTCTTCCACCCCCTTCCTATAATGCCTTCCCATAACCGTTTTGACTGCCTTTCCACATATTTATGGCTTCCTTCACCAAGGCCTCGCTAACGGAAAAATGGGACCGGGTTCGTGCGGGACTGGCCCATGCCTTTTCCACTCGCGCTGAAGTCGAGACCTTGGCGCATGAGGAGCTGGCGTTGTTGCAACGCATCGCGGATGCGGTGGTGCAGCGGCGCATGGCCGCTCCGGCGGTCATGTTTCTCGAATCGCTCGGCCCGATGAGTTTTCTGGGCAGCCAGGCGCTGCATTTCTTTGCGCCTATTATCGAACTGGCATTCAGCGCCCAGGAAGTGTCGCAAGTCGCCGCGCTGCTTGAGCGCCGCGATACGACCGTTCACCTCATTGCGTTGATCGAGGCGGCGTCGACTCCTCAGGAAATGGCGGCTCGATGAGCGCCGCTTTGCCCGCCTCCGAAAAGCCGGTCATCGATCATCCCCTGAATGTCATTGTCGCGACGGATTGCGGCAGCACGACGACCAAAGCCATTCTCATTGAAAAAGTCGGTGACGAGTACCGCCAGACGTTCCGAGGCGAAGCGCCGACGACGGTGGAAGCGCCGTTCGAGGATGTGACGCGCGGGGTGCTCAACGCGATTGCCGAAATTGAAGAGCTGTCGGGCCGGAAGATTCTCGACGGCGAAAAGATTCTCACGCCTTGCCGCGATGCCAAAACGGGCGTCGACATCTATATCTCGACCAGCAGCGCCGGCGGCGGCTTGCAGATGATGGTAACGGGCGTGGTGCAGAACATGACGGGCGAGAGCGCGCAGCGGGCGGCGCTCGGCGCTGGTGCGATTGTCATCGATGCGCTGGCCTCGAACGACGGCCGCTTGCCGCACGAAAAAATCGAACGGATCAGGACGATGCGTCCCGACATGATTCTGATGTCCGGCGGGACGGACGGCGGCGCGGTCACACACGTCGTGGAAATGGCGGAATACATCGCGGCGGCGGAGCCGCGCCCGCGGTTCGGCGCGACGTACAAGCTGCCCTTGATCTATGCGGGCAACAAAGACGCGCAGACGCAGGTGCGGAAGATTCTCGGCGAGAAGGCGGCGCTGGAGGTGACGGACAATATCCGCCCGGTGCTGGAAAAGGAAAATCTCGCGCCGGCCCGCAATAAGATCCACGATCTGTTTCTGGAACATGTGATGCAGCAGGCGCCGGGCTATAAAAAGCTGATCGAGATGGCCGGGGCGCCGATTATGCCGACGCCGGCGGCGGTGGGCCTCATCATGGAAACGATCGCCAAGCGGGAGCATCTGAATCTGATCGGCGTGGATATCGGCGGTGCAACGACGGACGTGTTCTCGGTCTTCGACAGTTTGTTCAACCGGACGGTCAGCGCCAATCTCGGCATGTCCTACAGCATTTCTAATGTGCTGGCGGAGGCGGGGCTGGCGAATATCATGCGCTGGGTGCCGTTCAATATCGACGAGCAGACGCTGCGCAACCGCATCAAGAACAAGATGGTCCGGCCCACGACGATTCCGCAGACGCTCGATGAGTTGCAGATCGAGCAAGCGATTGCGCGCGAAGCGCTGCGGCTGGCGCTGATTCATCACAAGTCGCTCGCGACCGGCCTGAAAGGCATTCAACAAGAACGCACGATCTCCGATGCGTTTGAACAGCAGACCTCCGGCAAGAGCTTGGTGGACATGCTGAAGCTGGATTTAATTGTCGGGAGCGGCGGGATTCTGTCGCATGCGCCGCGCCGCATCCAATCGATGCTCATGATGGTGGACGCCTATGAGCCGCTCGGGCTCACGATGCTCTCGGTGGACAGCATCTTCATGATGCCGCATCTGGGGGTGCTCTCGACGATCAATGAGAAAGCGGCAACGGATGTGTTTGTGCGCGATTGCATGGTCTATCTTGGCACCTGCGTGGCGCCGATCGGGCAGCTGAAAGACGGCGAACGGCTGGCGGATTACGACATCGCGTTTCCCGATGGCCGTGTCGTGAAGGATCAACTGAAGATGGGCGAGCTGCGGCTGTTTCCGCTGGGCCAGGATCAGAAGGCCAAGCTGACGATGCAACCGGTGAAAACGGTGAATCTGGGGCAGGGCGCCGGTGTGCCGGTCAGCCGCGAGGTATTGGGCGGAGTCGCCGGCCTCTTGCTGGACGGGCGAGGCAGGCCCTTGCAACTCCCGGTCGATGAATCTACTCGGGTGGCGGCACTGACGAAATGGTTCCACGCGGTCGATCTGTATCCGAAGTCCTAAGGGCGATACCGTTGTTCTGCTTGCTCAGGTTGCTCAAAATGGCCTTCGACGAGGCCGCAAGGAGCGAGCATCCCGAGGCGTACCGGTTTTGTACGTCGAGGGAGCAGAGCGACTGAGAACGAAGCGGGAGGGCTTTTTCAGCAACCTGTTATGGCGCATTCCTATACACCAGGACTCACAGTGACTGAACAAACGGTCGTGCGGCGGCGGCGGCAGTTGCCGTTGCCCGGCACGGTGCTGGTTGCAGTTGGTGATCTGGTGCAATCCAATCAGCCGGTCGCCAGGGCCGAGCTGCCAGGCAAAGTCTATCCGCTGAATCTGGCGAATCAGCTCGGCGTCGCACCGGACGAGATCAAAGAGTATCTCATCAAGAAAGAAGGCGAGTCGGTTCGGAAAGATGAAATCCTGGCCGAGAACAAGCCGCTGATTAAATGGTTCAAGACGGAGATTAAGTCTCCGATCACCGGCACGGTCGAATCGCTCTCGACCATCACGGGACAGGTGTTGTTGCGCGAGCCGCCGCGTGTGCTGGAATTGCTGGCCTATGTGGACGGGACGGTCGTGGAGGTGCATCCGCGCCAGGGGGTCACGGTCGAGGCGCAGTGCAGTCTGGTGCAGGGGATCTTCGGCATCGGCGGCGAGACCTCCGGTGTGCTGGTCATCGCGGTCGCGAAACCGGACGAAGCTCTGACTCCGGCTCATTTAAAGACGGATATGAAGGGCAAGATCGTGATCGGCGGATCGTTTCTCTCAGCGGAGACGATGGCCAAGGCGAAAGAGCTTGGCGTCGCCGGGTTGGTGGTGGGAGGCATTCACGATAAGGATCTCCGAGCGTTGTTGGGGTATGACTTGGGGGTGGCGATCACCGGAACGGAGCAGGTGGGATTCACGCTGATTCTTACGGAAGGGTTCGGCACGATTCCAATGGCGCAGAAAACGTTTGCGCTTCTCTCCGCCCACGCCGGTGAAAAGGCGGCTGTGTCAGGCGCCACGCAAATTCGCGCCGGGGTCATTCGCCCCGAGATCATCATTGCGAAGCCTGCCGGGTCGGCCTCTGCCGGAGTGGCTGCCGCGCCGCAGCGCGAAGGCATCCGGATCGGCGACCCGGTTCGCATCATTCGCGATCCGCTGTTCGGCAAAATCGGAGAAGTTTCGGCGCTCCCGTCCGATCTCCAGAAGATTCCCACGGAAAGCGATGCGCGCGTGCTGGAAGTGCGATTCCCGGATGGACAGATTGCCGTCATTCCGAGAACGAATATCGAAGTGATCGAAGGCTTGTGACCAGGATGTTGAAAAATCCCCCCAGCGGCGTTCTCGCATCGTTCAGACCCTCAACGTACCCCAGAGGGTACGCCTCGGTCCTTCACTCGCTGCGGCCTTGCTGGATGGTCTTTTTGAACATCCTGCTATTCGGAGTAGTAAGTGAGAGTGTCTATTCACCTGCATGCGCAGAAGAACGGTTGCTGACGCCAGGGAATGTGCTTGTATTCGATACGCCGAATGATGGCGGTGAAAGTCTTACGGTGAATTGGGCGCCGAGTCCTCTGGACAGCGCTGATGCCCGCTATCAGGTGTTGCTTGGGGATGCCGGTGCGACAGATGCGGCGTCATTAAAAGTCATTGCCGAGTTCCCGGCTCAGACCCGCCTGGTGAAAGACCTCAAGGGACCCTGGTGGACGAGGACGGCAGAGCCCAACTGGCATCAGTTCGTGATCCGGAACGGAAAGGGCGTCGAACTGAAAGATGGGACGGCCTATACGGTGGCGGTCGCGATGGTGCAAGGGCAGGGGCAAGAGGAAGGACAAGCGCGAGCGGTCGGGCCGCTCCTGCAAGCCACCCCGCAGCCGAATTGGTTCAACTGGAATGTGCTGAACAACTTGGTCTTGACGCTAGGCTTCGGCGCGGTGGTGTTTTATTCCATTGCGCAGGCCAAACGCCGCGAGATTTTTCTGCGGCGCATTCCCGGTCTCGATGCCGTGGATGAGGCCATCGGCCGCTCGACCGAATTGGGCAAGCCGATTCTGTATCTAACCGGCGCGCACGATATGCACGATCCCTCGACGATTGCGGCGGCGGTGATTTTAGGGCGGGTGGCGAAGAAGGCGGCGGCCTACGAGACGGAGTTGCTCGTCCCGCATCGCGATCCGATCACGATGGCGGTGTGCCAGGAGATTACCAAACAGGCCTATCTCGAAGCGGGCAAGCCAGATTTGTTCAAAGAAGACTCCAACTTTTTCATTACGAGCGATCAGTTCAGTTATACCGCCGCGGTCGATGGCATCATGCTGCGCAAGAAGCCGGCGGCCAATTTTTTCATGGGCTCCTATTTTGCCGAAGCGCTGTTGCTGACCGAGACCGGCGCGAGCACTGGGGCGATTCAGATCGCGGGAACCGATTCGGATCATCAGCTGCCGTTCTTCGTGACGACGTGCGACTACACGCTGATCGGCGAAGAGCTGTATGCCGCGAGCGCGTATCTCTCGCGGGAGCCGGTCCAGTTAGGCACGCTGCGCGGGCAAGACATCGGGAAGGTCGTCATTCTTTCGGTGATCGCCGTTGGAATTGTGCTGGCGACGCTGGGCGTCGCGACGCAGGCCGCCTGGCCGCAGTATGTATTGGACCTTTTCAAGGATGTGAAATGATTTTCCTTCGCAGGCAAATGCCGCTGCTGATTACGCTGATCACCGGGCTGGTTTTTGCGGGGCAGTATTATGTTCCGCACCCCGCGTCTGAACAGTTGCTCACCTCGGCCACGAAGTGGCTCCAGATTATCGGCGGGTTCGCGCTCGTGCTGGGTGTGACCAGTCTGTTCCATGTGCATGCGGCCAAGATTCGCCGGAAAGAAGCGGGCTGGGGCTATAGTGTGGTGCTGTATGCCGGTCTGTTGGGCACGATTGCCGTCGGGCTGTGGGCCGATGGCAAAGAAAGCGTTGAAGGCGTCTCGACGGCATTCGGCTGGGTGTACAACTTTATGATGGTTCCGTTGCAAGGAACGATGTTCGCCATTCTGGCGTTTTTCATTGCCTCGGCGGCTTATCGTTCGTTCCGCGCCAGGAGCCGGGAAGCCGCTGTGCTGCTGATTGCCGCGGTGATCGTCATGATGGGCCGCGTGCCGCTGGGCGAGTATCTGGTGCCGGTCAGCGGGGATATTTCTCAGTGGATCTTGAACGTGCTGAACGCCTCCGTGCGCCGGGCTATTTTGATCGGCGTCAGCCTGGGGGCGGTGGCGCTGTCGTTCAAGATCATCTTTGGTGTGGAACGGTCGTATTTGGGCGGTGGAAAAGAGTGATGGCTACGGAGTGCGGGCAGTCATGAGTTTCGCGGAGCGCATGTTGAAGATCGACCGGCGGATCATCTTCGTGGTGATCGGCCTCTGCACGCTTCTGCCGCTGCTCTATCCGGTCGGGCTGCCCATCAAAATTTCGCAAGAAGTGCGCGGGGTCTACGATCATATCGAAAGCTTGCCAGAACGCTCGGTGTTGCTGCTCTCGCTCGATTTCGATCCCGCCTCGAAGCCGGAACTCTATCCGCAGGCGGTGGCCATTCTGCGCCATGCGTTCAAGAAGAATCTCCGGGTGGTGGCGATGACGCTGTGGGTCTCCGGTACGGGCATGGCGGACGAGCTGCTGACGAAAGTGGCGAACGAATCCGGCAAGCAGCGCGGCACCGACTATGTGTTTCTCGGCTGGAGCCCAGGCGGCACGGCCGTCATCATCAACCTGGGGCAGGATCTCTACAACGCCTTCCCCAGCGATTATGGCGGCAAGCCCACCAAGGGGCAGCCGGTGCTCGATGGCGTCAACAGTCTCAAGGACGTGACCTATGCGATTAGCCTGGGCGCGGGGAATCCCGGTGTCGAGGCCTGGTACGTCTTCGGGAAAGACAAGTACAAATTCGAGTTGGGCGGCGGTTGTACCGGGGTGATGGCTCCGGGGCTGTACCCCTTGTTGCGCAGTGGCCAGATTAACGGCCTGATCGGGGGCCTTCGCGGCGCGGCGGAATATGAAAGTTTGATTGGGGAAAAAGGCCGGGCCGTGGCGGGGATGGATGCGCAATCGGCGACCCACGTCGCGATCATCGTGCTGGTGGCCTTGTGCAATGTGTTCTATTTCACGCTCAGGCGCCAGGCGCGGCAACAGGGCGCGCAGTCCTAGGGGATAGGCGAGAGTATGGATGCAACGATCATCGGCGCGTGGGTGGCGACAGGGTTGACTCTGTTCATCTTCTCGTTTTTGTACAAGGATAATCCGCTGTTCAAGTTGGCGGAGAATCTCTATGTCGGCGTGTCGGTCGGTTATACGATCGTGAAGACGTACGACACGGTCATTCTGCATCTCATCTGGAAGCCGATTGTCGAGAATCAGGAATGGACGCTCTTAATCCCAGTCGCCATCGGACTGCTCATGCTCACGCGCTATGTGCCGAAAGCTGCCTGGTTATCGCGCTATGCCTTTGCGTTCATCGTCGGGGTCGGCGCGGGCTTGGCGATTCCACGCACCATGTCGTCGTTTATCCTGAAGCAGATTGAAGACACGATCAGGCCGTTGCTCGCGCTGACGCCGGGCGATGGCGTTGCCTTCTCGTGGAATCTCATGAATCCGGCCAGCAGCGTGAATGCCATTATCGTCTTGATCGGCGTCAGCTCCGTGTTGTTCTACTTTTTCTTTTCAGTGGAGCACCGCGGGCCTGGCAAGACGGTCGCCAGAACGGGTGTATTGTTTTTGATGATCGCCTTCGGCGCGGCCTTCGGGTACACGGTCATGGCCCGCATGTCGTTGCTGATCGGGCGGCTGACCGATTTGATCGAATATTCCGATCCCTCCTACGGGCGGCCGACATTCTGGCTGGTGCTGGTGACCATCGGCACCCTGATTGCACTCAGTGTGCGGAGTCGAAGCGAGCCGCCGGACTCTCAGTAATTTGAGGTGTGCGCCAAACCAGATCTACGGTTCAGGGGGCGGCCTTGTCTTAACCTGAGCAGGTCTTCCCCGGTTGCAGCTTCTTCTTTCCCTCCTTTACAATGGCGCTCGACCAAGGAGCACCATGACCACTACTACTGTCAAAGATCCCAAGCACTACCCCGCATTGCGGAATCTCCAGTTCTCCCCGATTAAAGAAGGGGAGGAACAGTACATCGTATTGTGGGACCCGACGGGTTTGAGCAAAGAGCGGCTGGTGCTGCCGCTCAACTACTTTTTCATCATTCAGCATTTCGACGGGGAGCATTCGTTGCAGCAGGTAGGCGCCCTCTACCTGAAGCGGTTCGGCGAATTTCTGATGCCGGACAAGGTGGATGAATTGGTCGCCGACCTCGACCGGAAGTTGTTTTTGGAAGGGGAGCGGGCGGAAGAGGCTCGACGAGAACAGCGCGCCCAGTATCGCGAGAGCCCGCTGCGTCCGGCGGCGTTTGCCGGCCGCGCCTACGAGGCCGATGGCGCCAAGCTGAAGAAGCAGATCGACGGATTTTTCACGTCGAAAGAAGGCCCTGATTTCAAGCCTTCAGAGAATGCCGGGAAGCCGATCAAGGGATTAGTCGCGCCGACCTATGACCTGAAGCAGGCCGGCCCGATTTACGCCTGGGCGTACAAGCAACTGCAAGAAGCGACGCAGCCGGATGTCTATATCGTCCTCGGCACCGCCTATGCCGGGCTCGATAATCTCTTTGCCGTGACCGACAAGGATTTTGAAACGCCGATGGGTGTGGTGAAGGCCGATCGGCCATTGCTGAACGCGATCCGCGCGCGGTTTCCTGTCGCGTTCGAAGAAGATCTCTGCCATCAGGCTGAGCATGCCATCGAGTTTCAGCTGCCGTTCTTGCAAGACATCGTTGGCAGAAAGAAGCCGTTCACCATTGTGCCGGTCCTGTGCTCGTTCTCGGCGTTGAGCGTGTCGGAGCCGGCGGTCTTGCAACAGGTGGTGGCGTTTTTGGATGGGCTGATGGAAATTCTCAAAGCGGACGGGCGCAGCTACTGTGTGATTGCGGCTGGCGAGCTGGCCCATCTCGGCATGCGCTACGGCGACAAGGAGCCGCCGACCGATTTTTCATTCCACCGGTCCATGCAGCACGATCTTGAAATGTTGAAGCCGGTGGAAGAGCTGAAAGCCGACGAGTTTGCCAACTACATCATCAAAGAACAGGATCAGCGCCGGATCTCCGGCTTCGCTCCGATCTTTTCGCTGTTGCGGTTGATCGAGGCCGAAAAGGGCGAAGTGCTCCGCTACGACCGCGGTATCACCGATCAGTACAACTCGACCGTCACCTACGCCAGCATGGCCTTCTTCTAGTCAGATTGCTGAAACAGGTCCCCAACGTCGTTCTCCGCTCGTCACAATCCTCAACGTACCCAGGGGGGACGCCTCTGGTTGTGGCTCGCGTGCGGCCTTGTTGGATGACCTGTTTGAGCAGTCTGATGGGATGCGGCTGGTATTGGCTGCCGACTTCGTTCTGGACTCGACAGAATCCTTAATGTCCCACTAGAGGGAGGCAAGCTGTTTTACGCAGCGAGCCTGTGATCTCTGGTCATTGCACCATGGGCTGAGCGCCTGGTCCGATAGCGAAGGCGCCGTCGCGACTCCGTACGTGCTGAAGCACGGTGCGAAGGCCGGAAAGCATTGATGGCAATGAATCTTTGACCAGGTATCCGACCGCGCCTGCCGAAAATGCGGCGGCCATCACTTCAGGATCGGTGCGGGAGGCGTAAAAGACCACGAGACAGTCGGGTCTGGTTTTACGGAGCTCTCGTACTGCTTCGATTCCATCCATCTTCGGCATCTGGATATCCGTCAGCACAAGATCCGGTCGCAGGGCTTGCGCGGCTGCGATGAGGGCCTGGCCGTCTTCTGCGGTGCCGATGACGGCGTATTCGGATTCCAGAACCGATTGGAACATCGGCAGCATCTGCGCGTCATCATTGCAGAGAAGAATGCGAAGTCGTTTCATCTGACACCTCCTGGAGAGGTTGGGCCGAGGTTCGAGAAGGCGAGGTTTGAGTCGGAAGTGCCTCCGGCGCGCAGGGCGATGAGTAATGGCTCCGCGGGCCTCGCGGTTTTCCCATTCGAATGGAAATGCGCGCCGCATGGCGATTGGCCAAAATAATGGCGTCTTCAACCGCGCCACAGTTGAGGCAGCGCTGGCAGTCGACCCGTTCGGTGGCGCGTATTCCGCTCGCCTCAAAGAGCCGTTCGCGCACCAGCAGTCCGCCGCATCGTGGACAGGTCGTCATCGTCAGCTTATGTCTGCTCTCGGTGCTGGCGCCGTCTCCGCCGCAGCGCAGATTTGGTAGTCCCCGGGAATGGGCGTCAATCTGATCACGCGTTGTTTCTCCAGGCTGTTTAAGGCTCTAATGAGACTGATCCAGCGGCAACCTGGGAGCGTGCCGGTGAGAGTGGTGAATGTGAGTATTCGTTCCTGTGCGACTAACTCGCGGACTTTACTTTCAATGGCGGCTGAAGCGATGTCGATGTCCTGTTTCTGCATGGAGGATCCTCCGTGGAGTGTGCAGGCCAATAATGAGTAATCAAGGGAGCACAATCAGTCCTGCCGAATGTTCTCGAAACACGATACGCAGTAGCCGGCTGCGATTGCCCTCCGACGATCTGGATGGCAGAGGCTTTCGCTTTTGGCAATTTGCGTGGCGCAAGATGCCGCTCATTAATCTTCTCCCGTCGTGCCAAGGCCAATCCAGGCGCGCAAGAGATCGTGCCGGGTGATGGAGTAGGCCACAGTCCCATCTTGCACGACAGGCAGATTGAGCAGGCGGTTCTCCTCCATCAATTTCACCGCCGCTTCGAGCGTGGTCTCGGCGGTCACGGTGATTCGATCGCGAGCCATAATGTCTTCGGCGGCTAGCTCCGAGAGATCCTTGCGGGCTTCCAGCGCGCGGAGGATGTCGAATTCGCTGATGAAGCCGACCAATGTATTGTGAGCATCCACCACTGGTGCGCCGGGTGTATGAGTCGCGAGCAGTTCCAGCGCCACGGTCATTCCATTTTGGCCGACATAGAAGACCATGTCGTTCGTGCCTCTGATTTGCCCCACCGTGCGCAGCCCTCCTGCGGGAACTCCCGGCAATGACGATTTCACTACGCGTTTATCTTTCAGCATCGCGTTCTCCTTTCAGTGCCACCATGTGTGGTGGAGGGTGGATTGTTTTCTTAGGCCGGCTTTCGTGGGTAGATTTATGGCTTGGCCCATGATCGCGTCTCTTACTGTTGAGTGAAGCATTTTCTGTTCCATTCTGGCTAGATCAGGGAGGCTGTCGGCTTGGAGGTTCTGTCCCGCGCCAGATGAGCACAATTGCAAGGTGGGGGAGGGATCAGTCGCCGTGTAGAGGTCTGTGGTAGTAGAGGAAATACGTAATCGCACGGTGCGGATTGAGCGATTCAGCACGTCGGTTGGTTGCGATGAGTGAGTGTGTCGATGAGTTGCGTCAATCCTCGACCAATTGGCTGGAGGAGGATCGTTCTTGAATCGAGTGGCGAGTTGGAAAGAGTGGAAGGTATCGAGGAGCCTATGCTGTAGACGATGCGTTCAGTCGCACGATCAAGGCAGAGGCGATGGGCTATTGCTGGAGGGATCGTCGAGCAGGGGATGCAGGACGAGGCCGCCGCTCAAACGATTACGAAATCAGCCCCCAAGTGCTCCACATCAGGATTCCAGAAACCGCCAGCATCACCCAGGCCAATTCCCGATCACCGAACGACTTTACCATGTCTTTCATCGCCAGCCTCCTCCGTGAAAAAATCGTCATCTGCGATGTAGGTATAGCAAGGCTGGTGCCTAACAGAAAACGCTGATTTTCAGCCTTATTGATCGTGTATGCCGATAAATTCGAGCGGATCCGCACGGATCGCACTGTGCGGCAGGATTGGTGGGGCTGATGGCGAGCATGGACGAAGGGCGCCGACTCTCTATCAGAGTCGGCGCCCTATCGCCGAGGTAGATCTATTGGGACCGTCTAGGTGAATCGCTGGGTTAGCCGTTTGATTCCATGGCGTCAAAGCCATAGTTGAGCAGGAGTTTTTGAATGCGGGGGGTCATGAGGAAATCGGAGAACTCCGTTGCGATTTCGCGAACGCTCTCCCGGCAGGTCCAGACCACCGTCTGACCGAATTTCACGGGCACATAGGTCCCTGCAGGGGTCTCATCGCTGATTCGCACCTGCCCGCCGTTGATGGCATCCACGCGATAGACGAGTCCCACATCGGCCTTGCCCGCGTGGATGAGCTGGATGATGTCTTCGCTATGGGGGGCATAGAGGATGTTGGAGCGACTCGTATTCATATAAGCCGGATTGACTCTAGAGAGCGCCCGAGCCGTCACCTCTCCCAAGGCGGAGATCCGGGGATCTCCGAGGGCAATGCGGGTGGTGCGATTGGGGGGCGCATTGTGAAAGGCGACCAGTGTGGCCAGGGAGTCCGTCGACATCACGAGGGCGAGAGATGTCTGCGCATAAATTCGGGGCTTGCCGTTGAGCGTCAGCCCCTTCTTGTAGAGGTGCGCCACGTCATCGATCCCTGCGGCAAGGAATACGTCAATCGGGGCGCCTTGCTCGATCTGACGGCTCAGGGATTTCGAGGGAGCGTAGACCACGTTGACCGATGCTCCGTATTCTCGCTCGAATATCGGCAGAATTTCAGTGAAGGCTGCCCTGATGCTCGGAGGGGCTCCAATCGTCAGCGACTCAGCCTGAGCGAGCCCGCTGGTTCCAAAGACGCCGGCCAGTCCGCTCACGAGGCCCACAGTCAGACTCACACTTCGGATGTTCAGCATGGAGTGCCACTTTCTAGCCCTGTCATGGGCGGGTGTGAGGTGAATCATTTGGAGAAGCCTGGAGTCCTGCATCGTCGATCCCTTTGTGCCGGCGGTTCACTCAATGGCGAGTCGCGCGAATGAATTCAGCAAGATCGATACCAATGGCGATGCGCGCCTCTTCGCCTATTGAAGATGGGCGTGCTGACGGCCTATTTATTCATGATCGTGTTTCAATGCAGAGCCTGCGTCTCGATCCACGGTTGAAGAAATTGAGCGAGATCGCACGATGCACTCAGTGCGAAAACGAAAAACAGGTCGATGAAGAACGCATCGACAGGCCGGTCATCTCTATTTGAGCATGCGTACGAATAGGTTCTATCGGGCGAACATCATGTTGTTGGAGAAGGGCGCAAACCTTGCAATCTTAGATAGCTGCGTATGATGCAGCTCATCCATATTGCCCTGCGGAAGCCCTACACCTTCGTCGTTCTGGCGATCTTGATCGTCCTCTTCGGAATTCAGACAACCGCGCACATGCCGACCGATGTGTTTCCGAATATCTTAATTCCCGTCACCTCCGTGGTCTGGGCCTACGACGGGTTGCTGCCGCAGGATGTCGAAGGGCGCATCACCTATATCTTTGAGCGCTTCCTCACCTCGACCGTCGAGGGCATCAAACGCATCGTCAGTCACTCCTATTACGGCAGCAGTATCATCAACGTTTATCTTCAGGACGGCATCGACCGAGGCGGGACCGAAGCCGATATCGCGGCGATCTCGCAGACAGTGGTCAAAGCGCTACCGCCGGATATTTCCCCGCCCATGGTCATGCGCCTCGCTCCATCGTCGGTGCCGGTGGCCATGTTGCAAGTCACCTCCGAGACGCTCACGATGGCGGAGCTCTACAATCTCTGCATCATGCGCATCCGGCCCCTGCTGGTTACCATCGACGGGGCTATTCTGCCGCATCCCTACGGCGGGCAGGATATGCAGATCATGGTGTCGCTCGATCAGCATAAATTGCTGGCCCGTCATCTGACTCCGTCGGATGTCCATGTGGCTCTCGGGAGTCAGAACCTTGTGCTGCCAGGGGGCGATCTGAAGGTCAAAGCGACCGACTGGATTGTGCTGACGAATGCATCCCCCCTGAAGGTCGAGGATTTCAACAACATTCCGATCAAGCGCGAAGGGAACGCGTTCATCCATCTGCGGGATGTCGCCGATGTACGGCTTGCGGGCCGGGTGCAAACGAATTCCGTGCTGGTGGATGGCCAGCAGTCCGTCATCATTATTGTGATGAAGAGCAGCGAGGCCTCGACCTTGGACGTCGTGGACGGGATCAAGGAGATGATTCCGCGCATCGAGAAGGTTGTGCCGGAGGGCGTGAAGGTCAAGCTGTTGAATGACGCCTCGATCTTCGTCAGAGAATCGATTGTGGACGTAGTCTCCGAAATGGTGATTGCCGCCGCTCTGGTTGGCCTCATCGTGCTTCTGCTGCTCGGCTCCTGGCAGTCGACCGTCATTGTGGCGACCACCATTCCGCTCTCCATCCTGAGTTCCATCATCTGCCTGCATTGGGCCGGGCAGTCCATCAATGTCATGACCTTGGGCGGATTGGCGCTGGCGGTGGGCGTGCTCGTCGACGACGCCACAGTGATGATCGAGAATATCGACACGCACCTCGCTATGCACAAGCCGCTGGAGGATGCCATTATGGATGCCTCCCAGCAGATTCTCCTCCCGACATTCGTGGCCACCTTGGCGATTGCCATTGTGTGGTTGCCGCTGTTCAAGTTAAGCGGAGTCTCCGGCTGGCTGTTCATGCCGATGGCCGAGGCCATCATCTTTGCGATGCTGGCATCCTTCATCCTGTCGCGCACGCTGGTGCCAACCATGGCGAAGTACATGCTGGCCGGGCATCAAGCGCCGCATGCCCCAATAGAAGGAGAGGCGCCGAAAAGAACGGCGGCGCCGAGCTTCTTTGCCAGGTTCCAACAGGGGTTTGAGCGTGGCTTCGATCGCTTCCGCGATTGGTACAATGCGCGGCTCGAACAGGCCGTTGCGCATCGCGCGAGCGTCGTCGGCATCTCCCTGATGCTTGCGGTCAGTTCGCTCAGCCTCTTGTATTTCAACGGGCGCGACTTCTTTCCCGAGATCAAGTCGGGGACGTTGCAGATGCATATGCGGGCGCCCCTCGGCACGCGCATCGAGGCGACGGGCCGCATCGCCTCGCTGGTTTCGAGAGACATCGAGGCCTTGCTTCCTGGCCAGATTGAAGGCATCGTGAGCAATTGCGGGCTGCCGGTCGGCGCGCATAACCTGGCGTTCATTCCCACTCCGACGATTGGGCCGCAGGATTGCGACATGACCATCTCTCTGAGGGATGAGAAGTCGCCGGTGTGGGACTATCGGCGCGTCCTCCGCAAGGGCTTGCGCGAACGCTACCCTGGCACCGAATTCACCTTCCAGCCGGCGGACCTGACCGCAAAGATTCTCAACTTCGGTTCGCCTTCGCCCATCGACGTGCAAATCAACGGGCCCGAGCGGCATGCCAATTATGAGTTCGCACGCAACCTCGCCGGCCGGCTGCGCCAGATCCCCGGGACCACCGACGTCGTGATCCAGCAGACCATGCGCACGCCGACTCTTCTTGCCGAAACCAACCGCATGTTCGGGCTTGGGATGAACCTGACCCAGAAAGACGTCGCTGGCAATCTGCTCTTGACGACGGCTGGCAGCCAGCAGATCGATCAGCAATACTGGCTCGACCGGAAGACCGGCATGTCTTACCGGATCAACGTGTATACCCCTCAGCAGCAGCTCACCAGCATCAAGGATCTGTTGACGGTTCCTGTCGCGCGAGACGATCAGAGCGTATCGGATAAAAGCCTGAACCTGCTCGGCAATGTGACCGCGCTGTCCGCGGTCGGGACACCCGGCGTCATTACGCATAAAGACATCATGCCGCTCATCGATATCTATGTGTCCGCCGACGGGCGCGATCTGGGCGGCGTGCTGGAGGATGTCGAGGCAGTCACCAAGAGCATGGAAGGCGAGCTGCCCCGCAGCGCGGCGATCGAAATCCATGGCCAGGCCGAATTGATGCGCGAGGCCTACAAGGAACTCGCCGTTGGTCTTGTCGTCGCCATTGCGCTGGTTTATCTGCTGATTGTCGTCAATTTTCAATCGTGGCTCGATCCGTTCATCATCATTACGGCCTTGCCGGGCGCCCTGGCGGGCATCGCCTGGAGTCTGTTTCTGACGCACACGAATCTTTCTACCCCGGCGCTGACCGGCGCCATCATGACCATGGGCACGGCCACGGCCAATTCGATTCTTGTGGTGGCCTATGCCCGCGACCGGTTCGCCGAGCATGGCGATGCGCTGCGGGCGGCGATCGAGTCCGGGAAAGCCCGCATCCGCCCCGTGCTCATGACGGCGGCGGCGATGATCATCGGCATGCTGCCGATGTCGATGGGGAGTTCGCAGAATGCACCGCTCGGGCGCGCCGTCATGGGCGGTTTGATCGTCGCCACGCTGTTCACGCTGGTGTTCGTCCCTTGTGTGTACGCGATCATGTACAACCGGCGCGCCGTCCGCCAACTGGAGCGAAGCTGATATGAATGTCTTGCGCGGGAAAGGCCTCGTCATCGCACTCATACTGTTCGCCATAAGCTATGTCGGCTACCGGCTGTATGAAGGGCGGCTCGAAGCGGCGGCGCTGCGGGAAGCCACCCTCGAGCATGCCGTTCCGACCGTCGCCGTGATCCATGCCACGCCGCTGCCGCCGAACGAGACGATCACGCTTCCCGGCAATATTCAGGCGTGGTACGAAGCGCCGATTTATGCGCAGGTCTCGGGCTATGTGAAGATGTGGTACAAGGACTACGGCGCGCAGGCCAAGAAAGGCGATGTGCTTGCCGAAATCAACGCACCGGCGCTCGATGCGCAATATGCGCAGGCCAAAGCGGATTTGGAGTCGGAACGCGCCAAGAACGCGCTGGCCGAACTGACGGCCAAGCGCTACGTGGCGATGCGCACCAACCATGCCCTGTCCGAGCAAGCCATCTCGGTGCAAGTCGCCGAGGCGAAAGCCCAAGCGGCCAAAGTCAAAGCGGCGGAACAAAACGTCAAGAACTTCGAAGCGCAGATTCATTTCAAAACCATCGTCGCGCCCTACGACGGCATCGTGATCGACCGCAACATCAATGTCGGCGACTACGTCAATAAAGACGGGACGATCAGCACCCCCGGAGTCATCAGCAATCTCTTTACGGTCGCCGACGTCAGCATGATGCGCTTGTTCGTCAATGTGCCGGAAATGTTCGGCCCGTTTCTCCAGCCAGGATTGACAGCCGACGTGACGGTGCCGCAGCTGCCGCAGCGCCATTTCACCGCCAAGTTCCTGACGGTCGCCCGTGGGTTCGATGTGAGCACGCGCACCGCCATCACGGAATTCACAATTGAAAACGAAGACCGCGCGCTGTGGCCTGGTTCCTACGCCGCCGTCCGCCTGACCGCGCCGGTGGAAAAAAGTGTGTTCACGATTCCATCGACCGCCATGGTTTTCCAAGAGCACGGCGCGCAGGTGGCGGTGGTGGCGGAAGGGGACCGCGTGCACTTTCAGCCGATTACCGTCGGTCGAATTCTCGATAGCGCCATCGAGGTGGCGGACGGAATTTCCGCGCGCGAGCGCATTATCAACAATCCCAGCGCCGCGCTGCTGGAGGGCGATATCGTGCGCGTCGTGACGCCGGCGCCCGGATACGATCTCGTGACGCCGGATGCGCCGGTCTCTAAGGAAGACGTTCAAAAATGACGGTCCTCTTCACATGATGAACGCGCGCATACGAACGCGAGGGCTGTTGCCTAGCACGTTGTCCGCCGGGGCAAGGCGCAGCGCGGTTGTCTTGCTGGCGCTCAGCCTCTCAGCCTGCAGCGACTGGTTGCCGCATGCCGATCTGGCCCCGTCTTATGAGCCGGCGCAATTTGTCGTTCCGGCCTCATGGCACGGGCAAAGCCCTTTTATCGAGGCGAGGCCGTCGGACGGCGAACTGCGCCCGGATTGGTGGGTGCTGTACGACGATTCGCTGCTGAACCGGCTCGAAGAGCAGGCGATGGCAGCCAATCCCGATCTTCAGGCCACGGCGGAACGGTTCATCCAGGCTCGCGACGACATGATGAAGGCCCGGTCGCGCCGAATGCCGCAGATTGGCGTGGGGGTCGGCGCCTCGAACAATAGACAATCAGAACATACTCTGTTCCGCCCTCCCGACAGCCCGTTGCGGGAAAGCTCCGTGTCCATGGGAGGGCTCGCCTCCTGGGAGCCCGACTTCTGGTCGGCGATCCGCAATGCGACGCGCGTGGAAACGTATCGCGCCGAAGAGCGCGCCGCCGACTATGGCCTCGCGCGCCTCAGCCTGCAGGCGGAAATCGCGGCGAACTATTTTATGCTGCGCGGCTACGATGCCGAGATCGCGACGTATACGCAGTCGATCGATCTCTATAAACGGTCCTTGACCATCGTGAAGACTCAGTTCGCCGGCGCGATCGCCTCAGCGCTCGATGTCGCCCGCGTCGAATCGCTCTTGTACAGCACTGAAACGAAACTGGCCCAGGTTCAGGGGCAGCGCCAGGTGACCGAACAGTCGATTGCCATTCTCGTCAACATGGCGCCGTCCGGGTTCACTATCAAACCAGTCGATCAGCTGCGCGTGGCGAGCCTTGCAATCCCACGAACGATTCCATCGACCTTGCTGGAGCGCCGGCCGGACGTGGCCGGCATGGAACGCCAGATGGCGCAAGCGAATCGCGCCATCGGCATCGCCCGCGCCGCCTTTTATCCGAGCGTGAGCTTCCGGATTGGAGGCGGGTTCGAGGACGACGGCTTCAGCCTCCTGCAGCTGGCCAATAGTTTATGGTCCTACGGCGCAACCGCCTCGGTGCCGATGTTTCAGGGAGGGTATCGCCGCGCCCAATTGCAGCAGGCCTGGTCGGCCTACCGCGAGACGGAAGATCGATACCGTTCGACCGTGCTCAACGCCTTCCGCGAAGTCGAAAACAATCTGAGCCTGACGAATCAACTCAGCGCGGCGGTCGAGCGGCAAGAGGCGGCGGTCGGGGCGACGATGAAAGCGCAAAACTTGACCACCGAGCTGTATCAAGGCGGGCTGGCCTCCAGCCTTGAACTGATTTATGCGGAGGTGGCGACGCTTACGGCGCGCATCGAATCGGTGCAGATCAAGGCCGATCTTCTGCGGGCGTCGGTGGCGCTGATTCGCGCGCTCGGCGGCGGGTGGAATCGAAATCAATTGCCCACCGACGAGGAGATTCAGCCCTTCGATACGTTGCAATATACGAATCTCGACAAGCCGAGGCCTGCGGGCGGCATCGATGTCGACGCAGGCAATCGCCGGCGCTACAACGATCTGACCAGGCCTCCGACTCCTTGACCGGCTGTGTCATTCCCGCCGGGCCGTTCAGGGGCCGGAACCCTCTAAGCGCGGATGCCTGCGGCGTGCGCTTCTACTTTGGATCCAGCAATTCAGAGCGTGAGTCGAGTGAGGGACTCAGCGGAGTGGGCGAGGGGCTCGTCTCGGGACGGTATTGTGGGGCAGAGGAACGGGGTGCAGGGTTGAAACGGTTGAGCTTCACGGCTGACTCGACAGCGGGAGCGGCGGTGGAGGCTTTTCGCCAAGTCCCTTGTTCCATCTCCGTCTGGCTGGCACTGGCTTGTTCGTCCGCGACCGGCAGGTTGCCCAGAGCGCCGCTGTCGGCGACCACGAGATTGCTGGCCATCACTTCTTTCGCCATCGCTTCCGCGGTGGGCAGCTCATCGGCATAGACATCGGTGGCATATTCCGCCGTCGAGGGCGCGGCGGTGGACGTCCATACGGACTGGCCGGTTTCTCCGATGTTAATCATGGTCACGGTGGAAAGCCCCGGTCTGATCGGGTGTTCGAGAATCTCGTGTTTAGGGAGCGCGATGCGGACCGGCACCCGTTCGACGATGTGGATGAAGTTGCCCGTGGCATTGTCCGGCGGCAAAAGGGCGAAGGCGCTCCCGCTGCCTGGCACGAGTCCTTCGACCGTGCCGTGAAACGTGTATTGCGATCCGTACAGACCGACGTTGACCAGCGCGGTCTGTCCAGGGCGGATATGCTGCAACTCGGTTTCGCGCAGATTCGCCTCCACCCACAAATGGTCCAGCGGCACGATGGTCATGAGTTGCGCGCCGGGCTGCACGCGATCGCCGACCTGCGCCTTTCGCTTCGCCACATAGCCGGAGATCGGCGCTTTGATCTGCTGGCGCGTGTACTCCAGATAGGCATCGATGAGTTGGTGCTTGGCCAGCTCGACGGCCGGATGCGCCATGATCGTCGTGCCGCCGACTTGCGCATCGAGCGTATCGAGTTCCGCCCGCGTTTCCCGCACATCCGCTTCCAGCGAGAGAATTTTGTCCGACGTATTTTGCAGGATTTGCTTGGACACGGCCCCGCTGGCCGCGGCCGTTCGATAGCGCGCCAGGTCGTGGAGGGCCAGATCCAGACGGGCGGATCGCGAGGCCAGTTTTTCCGCCAGCTGCTTTCGGGTCATAAACAGGGCGGCGATGCGCCGCACTTCTTCGCCAAGCCGGCCGCGCGCGCGCCCCAGCGCGGCATAGGCCAGATGTTCGTCGAGGCGGATCATCAAATCGCCGCGGTTCACAAACTGCGTTTCCTCGGCCAGCACCTGGGTGACGATGCCGGAGGCCTGAGCGGCGACCGGGACGAGATTCCCCGTGACATAGGCGTTATCGGTGCGAACCCAGAATCGGTCGTGCGTCCACCAGTAGTTGAGATAGACGATGGTGGAAATCAGCACCAGGCCGGCCATAATCAGCAGCCGGCGGTTCCGGCGGGCGCGGATGACTTTGGGGTGGATCCGGGTCGAGCCCGGCGCCGGCGGCGGCGTTGTCGTGGATGGCGTCGGTGTCGTGGTCATTGTGCACTCGGGTTATGGTGTGGTCGCTTTTCGATATCCTGGTTTGTGTAGCCTCCGCCCAGCGCTTCGATGAGATCGACCGCCGCGACCAGCTGGTCGCTTTCCAGCGCTTTCAGGGCATATTCCTGTTCCAGCACCGGCTGGCGATGCCGCAGGGCTTCGCGGTCGTCGTCCAGGCCGGTCACCAGCCGCACGTTCGCCAGTTGCCAGTCTTCGCCGAGCGACGTCACAAGGCGCTTGTGCGACTCGATCATCTCGCGCGTCGCTTGCCAGGCGCTGAGGCTGTCCGCCACTTCACGCATCGCGTCGAGCAGCGTGTCGTTGTAAAGCTCCACGGCGGAATCGTACTCGGCTCGTTGCGCCGCTAATTCTCCCCGCAGGCGGCCGCCCTCGAACCAGGGCATGCGCAGCCCCGGCGCAAAGCCATAGGAGTTGCTTTGGCCGCTGAACAGCAGATTCGACAGTTTATCGGCGTGCCGCATCAGCGTCAGCGCGTTGAATCCCACGAAGGCGGTGAGGTCGATGGTGGGATAAAATTGCGTCTTGGCGACCTTGACCAGCCGCGCGGCGGCGTCGGCCCGGTAGAGGGCTGCGGCCAAATCGGGGCGGTGGATCAGCAATCCGATGGACAGATGGTCGGGGGCCGCAATCTGTTCGGGGATTTCGACGGCCGGTTTGGTAAACAGGTGCAGCGCGTAGTCGGGGCCTTGGCCGACCAGCCGCGCGAGCACATGACGCTGGACGTCCAGCTGATCGCGGAGGCCCACTTGCCGTTTGACGGCCGCTTCATAGTCCGCCACGGCGATTTTCACTGGCTGCTCGTTGTCCAGGCCGAGGCGGAACCGGGTCTGCGCAAGTGTCTTGAGATCACGGCGGATGCCGACCAGGGTCTTCACAATGCCGAGCTGCTGCTGAATCGCTTGTCCTTTGAAGTAGGATCGCGCAATGGCGGCGGTCAGCCGCAGGCGCACCTCGGCCTTTTCAGCCTCCTCCGCGGCGGCTTGTCCCAGCGCCGCTTCGACGGTCGCCCGGTTTTTTCCCCAGAAATCGAATTCGTACCGGAAACTCAGCGGATTGATGATCCCCAACAGAATCTTGTCTCCCGCCACTCTCGGATTCAGGACGGCGAACACGCCGTGCTGCGAAATGCGTTCATGCGTCAGTGAGGCATCGGCTTCCAAAAATGGGAGCAGCCGCGCGCCTTCCACTTTCACTAGCGCTTCCGCCTCGCGCAACCGCGCCGACGCGCGCTTAAGGCCGGGATTGTCCTTGAGCGCCGCGTCGATGAGCCCGTTCAATTCCTGGTTGCCGAATTGCGTCCACCAACGATCTTCCGGCCAGTGCTGGAGCCGGCTCGCGACTTCAGCCAGGGTCTCGTGCATTTCCGGCGGTTCGATCAGTTCGGCGGGAGGATTCCCAGGGGGAATCCAGGCGCAACTGCCGAGGAATAGCGTGCAGCCGATGCCGAGGCTAGCCCGCAGGCGTGGCAGCGCACGATAACGGGATATCATGGAATCTCCTCCATCAATGTTTCCGCGCGCAGCTCGCGCAGTTCTTCTTCCGGCGTCGGATGGAGCGGGGCGTGGGTCGGATGCGCGAACCAGACCAGTGCGCCGATGCAGAGAAAGAGGCCGCTGGCAAGCAGGAAGGCATCGTTGAGGCTCAGGATCGCCGCTTCCCGCTTAATCAATGTGCCGAGCGTGGCGTTGATTTGCTCCGGCGCGACTCCCGCTCCAATCAGTTTGGCCGTCAGCTGGCTTAAGGAATCGTAGGAGATGGCCATTCGTCCGCCGAAGTGATCGGCCAGGCTGAGTTGATGGAAGTGCGCGCGGCGAAAGAGCACGATGCCTTGGAAGGTGATGCCGAACGCGCCGGCGGCGACGCGCAAAAGATTGGCGACTTCAGCGGCGCGTATCATCAGCGGGCCGGACAGGCCGTGCAGGGTCAGGGTTGTCAGCGGCGTAAAAAACGATCCCAGGAAAATGCCTTCGACGACCATAGGCCAGAAGAGTTGATCGTACGAGTAGGGGTCGTCGAACAAGCCGATCCAATAGAAGGTGGCGGCAAACCCGAGGCTGTTGAAGCAGATCAGCCAGCGTGCGTCGATGTATTTGCAGAGCAGGTGCATAACGGCAATGGCGGGCGCTCCCAGGAGGATCAACGGAAGCAGCGCCAGGCCGGCCAATTCCGATGAATACCCGAGGATCAGCTGGATTTGCACGATGAGGAGCGACAGGAGGCCTTGGACAGAAAAGAACCCGATGGTCAGGCAGGTGACGCCGATCGCGAAATTGCGGTGCTGAAACAGCCGGAGGTCGAGTGTGGGATGCCGCTCGCCGAGTTCCCAGATGACGAAGCAGGGGACGGCGATCAGCATAACGACCGCGAGCGCTTGGAGCAGGGGAGAATCCAGCCAGTCGAAATCGTTGCCCATATTGAGGAACGTCTGCATGCTTAGCAGCAGTACTAGGAGCAGCAGGAATCCGACGAGGTCAAAGCGCCCATAGCGCCGGCGAAACCCGCGCCCGTGGAGGAGCGAGGCGAGCGTGCCGATGACGATCATGGTCAGGACAAAGTCCAGATAGAAGAGCGAGCGCCAGCCGAACAGATACACCAGATAGCCGCCGACCGGCATGCCGATGGTAAAGGGCGTGATGCTGAACAAGCCCCAGATGCTCAGCGCGACGGCTTTCAATCGTTTCGGATACTCGTTCAACAGCATCGACTGGGCAATCGGCAAGGTGATGCCGCCGGCGATGCCCTGGGCGATCCGAGCCGGGAGAAATTGCGAGAGCGTTTGGCTGGCGCCGCATAAATAGGACGCGATGCTGTAGACGAGGAACGCGCCGATCAGCAGCCGATAGTCGCCGATGCGGCCGGAGAGATAGCGCGCCAGGGGAAATCCGAGCGCCAGCCCGACCATAAAATCGGTTTGCGCCCAGGTGAGAAAGCTCGGCAGGACGCCGCCGAGGTCGCCGGAGACGTGCGGCAGCAGCGCGATGTAGGAACCGGCGTTGAAGAGGACGACGATGTGGGCCAGGCCGAGGACGGCGTTGAAGAGCACGAACCGCCAGCCCCGCAATCTTCTGAGATACACCGCCGCCATGACCGTAGTGCCTTTGTCAGAAAGATGGAGAGTAGCCCTGCGGCGCGGCGGCCTGGATGGTCGGCTGGACAGTTGGGATTGGCTGAGGCATTGCCGGCGTGGCTGGTCGATACGTCAGATAAATAGCTAGTCCGGTGAACACCATGCCTCCGACCAGATTGCCCAATGTCACCGGGAGTTGATTCCAGAGCCACCAGGAGGAGATCGAGATGTCGGCGCCGAGCAACATGCCGACCGGGATCACGAACATATTGACGACCGCATGCTCGAATCCCTGAGAGAAGAAAAGCACGGTCGGGCCCCAGATGGCAAGTAATTTCCCTCCGAAGGACGTGGAGGCATAAGAAGCGACGACGGCCAGGCTTACCATCCAATTGCAGAGCACCGCTTTGGTGAAAACCGTAAGCAGGCCGGCGGATCCATGGGAGGCGTAGTAGTTCGTTTTGGCTTCGGCGATGGCGATCAGTTTGGCGCCGACCGCGGGCACGGCGTTGTCCCATGCCGTGGTGATGCAGAGGGCGAAGAGGAGTGCGTACAGCATCGACCCGAGAAGATTGCCGAGAAAGACCCATCCCCAGTTTGCGAGGACGCGGCGGAGTCCGACGGCGCCCTTGCTGTCGACGGCGGCGCAGGGCAGCAGCGCGAAGCTGCCGGTGATGATTTCCGTTCCCAGGAGAATGGCCAGCGCCAGTCCGAAGGGAAAGAGGAGACTGCCGGCAATCCAGGAGCCGGTCTCTACCGCGACTCCGACGGCCATGCTGGTCGCGATTCCCAGATAGGCGCCGGCCAGCATGCCGCGAATGACCAGGTGCCGGGGAGGGACGTGCAACTTGTGGGCGCCGCCGGCCAGCATGCTTTCGACAACGCCGAGAGGTTTCACGTAGTCCATCGAAGTCCTCCTGATGCTTCTTGGTTGCGGCCGGTTTCTCGCTCGCATTGAAGAATGCGATGAGCGACTAAGCAACCTCGGTGCCAGTGGCGATGCGCGCATATGCGAAGCAATTATCGCGACTTTACGCCGCTGCGCAATCGTGTTGAGCGGTTTCGCACAGACCGCACAGTGCGATTGCGAGAGCGCCGATTGTGCGGAGGGCGGACATTTGACAGGCGTGGATTTCACTCCTAGGATGACGCAGGTTTTATGGAGTGCCTATGCGAGAGCGCATCGCCGGCCTGTTCAACAATCTTCCAATTCATCGCAAGCTGCTGCTGGCGTCGTTTATTCCTCTGGTCGCGCTCATTGTCTTGAGCGTGATGACCTATCAGAGCATCCAGACCTTTTCGCAGGACGAAGAACAGCTGGACAGTCTCTACGTCACGCAAAAGAACGCCGCCGAGTACATGCGGCTGGTCGTCGATCTGGAGACCGGGTTTCGCGGTTATGTGCTGACGCAACAATACCGGTATCTGCGTCCCTATCGCGTCGCGCAAGAAGGGGTCGCGGCCGTCGGCCACGATATTGCCGGGCGTATTTCCGGCGAGCAGTCGAATCGCTTCAAGGACATCCAGAATCTCGTCGTCCAGTTGGTGACGGAAAAAGAGACGTTGATCAGCGCGATTAAAAACGGTCACCAGCAGGATGCGTTTCATTACATCGAAGAAGGGCGCGGACGGGAACTGATGGTCGAGATTCGCCGTGAGATGGGAATCTTCGACCGGTTCGAGCAGCAGAGCGTCGCGGAAAAGCTGGCGCAATTGAGCCAGGATCGCACCTCCACGCTATTTGTCGTGCTGGGCGGCGGCGTGTTTACGTTCGGGTTGATGGTCGGCGCGCTGTATCTGATCGCCCGCGCGATTGCGGCCCCGCTGCTCAGCTTGGCGACGGCGGTCGGATCGTCGCCGGCCGGATTGGTCCCGGCGATTCCGGTGCTGGCACGGACGGACGAAATCGGGGATCTCACGCGGGTGATGCACGGCATGAGCACGCAGATCAGCGGCCATCTGCACCAAATGGAGCAGTCCGAGGCTGCGCTGCGCCAGCTGAACGAGCATTTGGCGGTGTCGGAAGCGAAGTACCGGGGCCTCGTCGATCATGCGCCGTTCGGGATCTTTACCACGAAGGGGATGCAGATCACCTTCAGCAATCGCTACAATCAGGAGCTGGCGGGTCTCGATCCGAACGATCCGCTGGACCCCGATGCGTTCCGGGCGCGGATTCATCCGGAAGATCGCGACCGGGTGCTGTCCGAATTTTCCTACGCGGTGACCCAGGGACAGTCGTGCGAAACGGTGTTCCGTTTTCTGCATAAAGACGGCGGAATGAGAAAAGTGTTGAGCCGCCGGCTGCCGATTGACGGCGGCGACGGCGCATCGCAGGTGTATGTCGGATTCAATGTCGATATTACGGCGCTGGAGGATCTGCAATCCAGGCTGACCAGGTCGGAGCATTTGGCGATGCTAGGACAGGTGGCGGCCGGCATCGCGCATGAGTTGAGGAACCCCCTGGTCGGGATCGGCTCCACCGCCTCGCTGCTGCTGGACGACTTTTCGAACGATGACCCGCGGCGGATCGACATCGATGTGATTTTGAAAGAGGCGAAACGGCTGGATCGCATCGTCAATCAAATCGTGGACTATGCGCGGCCGCGCGAGCTGGCGCCGGTTCGTTTCGATCTGGCCGAGTTGATTGCCGAAGTCGTCAAGACGCTCGATGTGCCGTTGCAGGCGAAACAGCTCGGCCTCCGGACGTCGTTGTCTCCGACGGCCAGCCATGTGCACGCCGATCGGGATCAGATCAAACAGGTGCTCTTGAATGTCGTTCACAATGCGATCGATGCCTCTCCGGCAGGGGGAGCGGACATCGATGTGACGGCGTTCGAGTTGTCGAGCCAGGAGCGGCCGGGTATCGTGGTGCTGGTCAAAGACGCCGGCATCGGCATTGCCCCAGAGGTGATCGCGCGCGTATTCGAACCGTTTTATACGACCGGGAAGCGGCATGGGACAGGGTTGGGGCTGGCGATTTGCAGAAATATCATTGAAGGCCATGGCGGGGATATTCACATGACGAGTGAACTCGGCACAGGGACTGCTGTGAGAATTTGGCTTCCGCTGAGCCAAGGCTCTCAGAGAGGGAAAGGCTGATCCATGCGCGCTGTCGTATTTGTCACGGATGACGAGCAGGCGATCCGCTCGGCGGTCGTCAAGCGGCTGACCAGGCAAGGCCATCGCGCCGTCGGGTATGAATCCGGCGAAGCGCTGCTGGAAGCGCTGCGGCACGAGCTGCCCGATCTTGTTCTCCTCGATTTGAAGATGCCCGGTCTCAACGGGCTCGACACGCTGAAGAATCTACGGCAGCTGGCCCCGTCCGCCATGGTGATCATGCTGACGGCCTATGGGACGGTGCAGGACGCGGTGGAGGCGATGAAGCTGGGCGCGTACGACTTTCTGATCAAGTCGGTCGATCTGGAAGGCATCGATCCGGTGATCGCCCGGGTGCTGGATGTCGTGACGCTGCGCCGGCGGCTTGCCGATGAGCAGGAGCATCGGGAGAGCCAGTATCGCTTGAGCCATCTGATCGCGCAGAGCCACAGGATGAAGCAGCTGCTCGAACAGGTGCGCGAAGTGGCGGAGAATCCCAAGTCGTCGGTGATGCTGCTCGGCGAAACCGGAACGGGCAAGGAGTTCCTGGCGCGCGTGATTCATCATAACGGCGCCCGGGCGGCGGAGCCGTTTATCGGGGTCAATTGCACGGCGATTCCCAAGGAGCTATTCGAGAGCGAATTGTTCGGGTTCGAGCGGGGCGCCTTTACCGGCGCGAATCAACGCAAGCTCGGGCTGCTCGAAAAGGCCGAGGGCGGCACGCTGTTCCTCGATGAAATCGGCGATCTAGACCTTTCGATGCAAGCCAAGCTGTTGCGCGTGATTCAGGAGCGTTCTTTCCGCCGTCTCGGAGGCACCGACGATATCGGCGTGGATTTCCGTTTGATCACCGCTACGAACCGCGATCTTAAAAAAGAAGTGGGCCGCGGGGCCTTTCGCGAAGACCTCTATTTCAGGCTCAATGTCGTGGCGTTCGAATTGCCGCCGCTGAGGAACCGCGTGGAGGATATTGTTCCGCTCTGCGAGCGTTCCCTGGTTCGCTTCGCGCAGGAGTTCGGCAAACAGGTGCCTGAGCTGGACCCGGAGACGCGCACGTTGCTGGAGCGGTATCACTATCCAGGCAACATCCGTGAACTCCAGAACATTCTCGAACGGGCCATGATTTTTTGCCAGGGCCGGACGTTGATGGCCAGCTCTCTGCCGGCGGAGTTGCGCGAAGAGACCGGCAAACAGATGGCCGTCACCACGGCGCCGGGACCGGAGCCGGTCGTGCGGGTCGAGATGAAGCTGGGACAGCAATCGCTTGCCGATGTAGAGGGCGCCATTGTGGACGAAGTCCTGCGGCTGGCCGACTACAACAAAACGCTGGCAGCGAAGCATCTCGGCATGACCCGCTTCGCACTGGACCGGCGGCTCAAAAAATCCCACGACGAGTAGCTCGCGCCGCGCGGGCATTCCACCGAATGCACTCTCGGCAGCATCCGCGTTTCTGGGCCTGTGTGCCGCACGCGATTATTTTTTATGTGGCGTGCGCTCGTTGAGCGTGCGTTCAAGTTCTGCCACGCGTTTCTCCAGCCGTTGCATCAATGCCTGAGTCTGGTTTTGAGCCGGCGGCGGCTCAAGGGGACTGGATGTCTTCGGCGCGTTCGGGGTAGTCCAACAGACTGCCTTGCCGGGCAGCCGTCTGATAGCGCAGATCGTTGTACCGCGTCTGCCAGCCCTGATTGGATCGGCCGTTGTTCACCCAGGACGGATACTGTGCGTCGTTCATCAGCTGTTGCAGTTGCGGAGGAAAGCCAGGCCAGGAGGCGGGAATGAAGATGAATTGTTCCGCGTGCTCGAACAGGCGTGTGGTTCCCACGGGCAATCCGTTTTTGATTGCCTTGACCGGCGGCGGCACGAAGGACGTCTTCGTCCGTGCGCCTTTCCAGGCAGAGGACGGCCCCCGTTATGCATAGAGATATGTCTCTATGTAGGGTGTGCCGGAAGTTAGAAGATGCGAGCCAGGCAGAGGTAGCTGGCGCAGGCCAGCAAGGCGGCAGCGGGAATGGTCACGATCCAGGCCAGGACCATGTCGCGCACGGTGATCCAGCGCACGGCGTGAGCGCCCTTGAGCAGGCCGATGCCAATGATCGCCGAGCTGCTGATATGGGTGGTTGAAACAGGCAGCCCGAGCGTCGCCGAAATCATCACGAGAGAGGACGTTGTGAGATTGGCCGATAAGCCTTCGACATGATTCATGCGGGTGACTTTTTCCGCGAGCATCTGTGTGACGCGGAGTCCGCCCCAATAACTTCCCATTCCCATCGCGAGCGCCACACCGGCAAAGACGGCCATCCGAAGAGGGCTATCGCTCGGCGCTGCAAAGGAGTGTCCCAGCAACAGCATGGCGACAATCTTCGGTGCGTCGTTGGCGCCGCGCGCCAGGGAGGTGAGTCCGCTGGAGATCCAATGGATGCTGTCCAGACCGATGACCAGCCCGCTCAATCCGGCGCGCTCGCAATGCGATGGGACATCCAGCACCGGCTGTCCCAGGCTGGCTGCTTGAAACAGGGTGCGGGTCACGCCGCGAGCATCGACCGTCACCAGGGCGCGAGCGGTGGGCATGACGCATAGGCAGTGCCCTTCCCACCGTTTGGCAAGGATGCGGATAACGGGATGGACGATGACCGCCACGGTAAAGGCCAGCAGAGGGCTGAGGAGCAATGGGAGCGCAATCTTTTTGGCAAGCGCCGGCCAGACCAGGCCCTCTTGCCCGAACGCCATGATGCCGGAGCCGATGATCGCTCCGGTGAGGGCATGCGTCGTAGAGACCGGCAGTCCTGTACGTGAGGCCAGCAAGACCCAGGTCATTGCTCCGCCGAGTACGGCCAGCGCGAAAGCCGGAGGGATGCTGAGGTCCGGTTGCACCAGTCCGGTGCTAAATGTTTTGACCATGGCCGTGGCAACGAGGGCGGATAGGCCTGCCCCTGCTATCGTCCAGGCGGTGCCCCATCGAATGGCGGTCGGATAGTCGGTGATGCCGCTGCCAACGAGTGTGGCGATGGCTTTGGACACGTCATTCGTCCCGTTCGCGAATGCGAGGGCCAGAATGAGTGCGAGTAGCGCGAGGTCCATTCCGCTACCGGGCGCCGTCGGGGAAGCTCAGCTGACAGCAGCCGAAGTCCAGTCCTTGTTTGCCGCGAGACTTCAGCGCGCTCTGCATATGGGGCGCAATGCGATAGCAGATCTGTTTGCCGTCACGCTGCCCCTCGATGAGGCCGGCCTGCCTGAGAATGCGAAGATGATGGGAGATGTATGGCTGAGGGCGGTGCAGCTCCGTCACGAGATCGCCGACACACTTTTCCTGCGCGAGCAAGGACTCAAGAATGGTCAGTCGAGTCGGATCGCCCACGGCGCGCAGAATGGCGGCGCATTCCTGGGCCGTGGTGGTTTTATTCGGTGTCGCTCGTTTCACCTGGCTCTCCGCAGATGGCGGCCTTCAATGGACACACCATAGCCGTTTGACAGGGGGAGTTCAACGACGGCGAGGCCAGGCGAACGGCGGTGGTGCGGTCTCGTCCGGCGTCCCTTGCGAAGGTTTCGCGATTGTGTGCGCCCGCGCAGGTGGTGCTCCGCCAACGGTGGGCTAGAGTTTTCCTCCGCCTGGTGATTACAATGCCGCGTCATGAAAATCCGAACCATTCGCGGGCGCATCGTCTTGGCCATTGTGCAGCAGTGCAAGCGCGTCGCGGCCATCGGCGCTCACGCCGATCCCGGTCAATTGCTCAATCCCGCGAGCAAGGCCAAAGCCGCTGCTAGGGCGTCGGTCAAAGCGCTAGGTTTGGTGCTGTTGAACTAGAGGCTGCCGCCGTTTCGCTGGGAGGAGTAGGTCTTGTTCTTTCGTATGGTGAATACCTTCGATAGACGGCGGGGATGACGAGCAGGGTGAGGGCGGTGGAGGTGAGCAGTCCGCCGATCACGACCGTGGCCAGCGGCCGCTGCACTTCCGCGCCCAGGCTGGTGGCGAGCGCCATCGGCACAAAGCCGAGACTGGCGACGAGCGCGGTCATCAACACCGGCCGCAACCGGTCCATTGCGCCCTCAGTGACGGCTTCATCGATCGACTGTCCCGCCGCTTCTAGCTGCCTGATGTGACTCACCAGAACGACTCCGTTCAGCACGGCAATGCCGAAGAGCGCAATGAAGCCGATGACGGCGGACATGCTCAGAGGCAGCCCGCGAATCCAGAGTGCCAAAATACCTCCTGACAGCGCGAGCGGGACGTTCAAAAAAATGAGCAGCGCCGGGCGCATCGCGCCGAAGATGAGAGTTAGCACGCCCAGGATGAGCAGCAGGGTGATGGGGATGACCATGGCCAGCCGCTGGGACGCGTCCTTGAGATGCTCGAATTGCCCTCCCCATGCCAGTTCATAGCCAGTCGGAAGTGCGACGGCTTGTGCGACCGCTCGTTGCGCCTCGGCCACAAAGCTGCCCAGGTCGCGTCCTCGAATATTGCACTCCACCACGATGCGCCGCTGGACATGCTCGCGGCTGATCTGAGCCGGTCCTGAATCCACCTGAATTGCGGCGACGCGCGAGAGGGGGACGAGCTCTCCGTGCATCGTCGGGATCAAGAGATTTCCCAAGCTGGCGGGATCGCGCGACGCGCTCTCAGCCAGGCGCACGACCAGCTCGAACCTTCTGGGACCCTGTATGACGGTCCCGACGACCGCTCCCGCTCTGGTCGTCTGCACGAGGGCCAGCACCTCATCCGCGGTGAGCCCATACCGGGCGATCTCGTCACGGTTCACCATAATGCGCAGGATCGGCAGGCCGGCGACTTGCTCGACTTTCACATCCGCTGCGCCGGGTATCTGTTGCAGCGCGCGTGCGACTGCGCCGGCTTGTTGTTTGAGGATGTCGAGATCCGGCCCGAAAATTTTGACGGCAAGATCCGAGCGGACGCCCGCGATCAACTCGTTGAACCGCATTTCAATCGGCTGGGTGAAGCTGAGGCCGGCCCCCGGAACGTCGCGCGTAATCGCCTCTTTCATCGCGGCAATCAGCGCCTCGCGAGTGTGGGCGGTGACCCATTCCTGTTGAGGCGTGAGTATGACGAAGACATCGGACATCTCCACGCCCATGACATCGGTGGCGACTTCCGGGCTGCCCGTTCTGGTGACCACTCGGGTGACTTCAGGAAAACGGCGAAGGACTCGTTCGATATCGAGCGAGGTCGCGACGGACTCGCTCAGCGAGACGCTCGGCAGCCGCCAGACTTGCACGGCGAGGTCGCCTTCATTCAGTCTGGGAATGAACTCAACGCCCAATCTCGCGCCAAGGCCGAGACTCAGCAGAAACAATCCGATGGCAACGGCGGCCGGCCAGACCGGTCGCGCCAGCGCCCAGCGCAAGCAAGGCGCGTAGAGACCGCGCAGGATTCGAATGAGACGCTGGTCTTCATGGCCGCTTCCGCCTCGCGCAAACCAGAAGGAGAGGAGGGGGGTGACCGTGACCGCCAGCAGCAGCGATCCGGCGAGGGCGATGATGACGGTCGAGGCCATCGGGCGGAACATCTTGCCCTCGATGCCGGTGAGCGTGAGGATGGGCACATACACGAGAATAATGATGCCTACGGCAAACGTCATGGGGCGCAAGACTTCGCGCCCGGCGGCCAGGACTTCCGCCAAGCGCTCTTCTCGATTCCCATTCTTCGCCTGTACCAGCCGCCGCAGGATATTGTCCACCATGACGACCGAGCCATCGACCAGCAGGCCGAAGTCGATGGCCCCTAAGCTCATCAGATTGCCGGAGAGTCCCATCTGCATCATTCCGGTGAAGGCGATGAGCATGGAAAGTGGAATGGCCGACGCGACGATCAGCCCGGCGCGCAGATCGCCGAGAAAAAGGAACAGCACGGCGATGACTAGCAGGCCTCCTTCCACCAGGTTGTTGCGCACGGTCGCGATGACTTTGGAGACAAAGAGCGTGCGGTCGTAGTAGGGCTCGATGACGACGCCGGGCGGGAGCGTTTGCTGGATTTCCTGCACCCGCTCCTTGACCTGCGCGACCACGCGCTGGGCATTCTCTCCGGCGAGCATCTGCACCATGCCGATCACGGTCTCGCCCTCGCCCATGGCCGTGGCGGCCCCGATGCGCAGGGCCGAGGCCTCTTTCACCTCGGCGACATCAGCGATATAGATCGGGACACCGCCCGATCCATGGGCGACGACGATGCGGGCGAGATCGCTCACCCCGGTCGCCAGTGCTTCGCCCCGAATCAGGAGTTGCTCGCGCCGGTGTTCGATATACCCGCCCCCGGCCAGCGCATTGTTGCGTTGCAGCGCGTCGAAGATCTGCCGGAGCGACAGTTTCAAGGACAGGAGTTTCGCCGGGTCCACGATGACGTGAAATTGCTGCGGTTCGCCGCCCCAGATATTCACTTCCACCACTCCGGGGACCGTCCGCAGTTTCATTCCGATGTCCCATTCCAGCAGCGTGCGCAAGGCCATCGGACTGTAGCCGGGCCCCTTGAGCGTAAACTGATAGACCTCTCCCAACCCGGTTGTCAGCGGCCCCATGACCGGGCGGCCGTATTCCGTGGGAATCTGCTCCACTGCGCGGGCGAGCCGTTCGGCGACGAGCTGCCGTGCGCGATAAATATCGGCGCGGTCGTCGAAGATCGCGGTTACCGCCGACAGGCCGTAGCGCGACACGGAGCGCAGTTCGCGCAAGGCGGGCAGGCCGTTCAATGACGCTTCGATGGGAAAGGTCACGAATTGCTCGACTTCGACCGGTCCCAAGGCAGGCGCGCGCGTGAGGATTTGAACCTGCACGGGCGTCAGATCCGGCACGGCATCGATGGTGAGATGCGCGAACGACCAGAGGCCCGCCGCGATGACCAGAACGATGGCGACGAGGGTGAAGAATCGGTAGCGCAGCGAGAGCGTCAGCAGGCGGTCCATCGGCGTCTCAGTCTCCCGTTCCGATCTGTTCTTTCAAGAGAATGTTTTTGAGGTCGAAGGCGCCTGCCGTGACGACACGGTCCTGTTCGTTTACGCCGCGTTTGACTTCGACCCAGTCTCCGCTTTCCCGCCCGAGTTCGAGCGGCACAAAGAGATAGGCGGCGCCTTGCTCGATGAAGGCTCCCCGGAGCGTGCCGACGGCGGTGAGGGCGGACGCGGGGAGCGCCAGCACCGGCGCGCCGGGCAGCGTGAGAGTGACCTCGACATATTCCCGCGGCTTCAGCTGCCCCTGCGCGTTGTCGACTTCGAAGCGGGCTTGGATCGTTCTGGTGGTTTCGTCCGCGATGGGCGCCAGATAGGTCAGCGGCGCGGTGATGGCGTCGGCGCCTTTGGCGAGGATGGTTCCCCGGTCTCCTTCTTTGAATTTTCGCGCCTGCTCAATCGACAGATTGGCAAAGACCCATACACGGCTTGTATCGACGATCTCGAATAGCGCATTCCCCGGCGCCACGCCCTGTCCGCGAACGGCATGTTGTGCGACGACGGTGCCGCCTATCGGCGCCGTCAAGGTATAGCGATGGTTCTCATCGTGCAGGCCTCGTTCCAGCGCGGCCAGCTCGACGTTCGAGAGCCCCATATGGAGCAACTTTTCGCGAATATGTTGATAGCGGGCGGTGGTTTCGAGATAGCGGCCCTTGTCTTCGATGAGTTTCTTTTCGGGCACGATGTCGTTGGCCCGCAGCGTTTCCGTGCGCCGGAAACTATTCTCGGCGACATCGGCTTGGGCTTTTGCGACAAGGTATTCTTCAATGAGCTGGTCGAGTTGCAGGCTGCCGATGGCGGCGAGGCGCTGGCCTTTGCGTACGCGGTCGCCCAGTTGGACGTGGATTTGTTCGATCTGCCCTTCGATACGCGAGGTGATTTGCGCGACCTGTTTCAGATCCACGGCTACTTCGCCAGGCGCCGTGACGACGTCGGGAACCGAATGCTTCGCGACTGGTTCTGTATGCAAGCGGGCCCGGATCGCCGCTGACGGCTGGATCGAGCGGGAGCTGGCCGGACTCAGTTCGTGCGCTGGGTCAGGGGGATGTGCGGCTGGCTCTGGGGCATGGTCGCCGCATCCTGCAAGGAGGAGCCATGTAGCGGCGATCAGCTGGGTTGATGCCGATGGCCGGGTCATAGCGGCGCTCCCACGGATCGTTCCAGTCTGACCAAGGCAATCGAGAGATCCGTGCGGACTTGCGCATATTCCAGCAGGGTTTGTCGATAGACGCGCTGGGCATCCAATACGTCCAGCAGGCTGGCTGCGCCCTGGCGAAAACTGGTTCGGGCGACCGTCAAGGTCTGTTCGGCTTGCTTCAAGAGGCCGGTTTCGAATACGAGCAGTTGCTCCTGCGCCGTGCGGACTTCTTGCGCATATTGTAGAACGGCCTGTTCCAACTCGATGTGCGCCCGCATTCGTTCCGCGTCCGCGCGGTATTTTGTTCCCAGCGCGGTTTCAATCTCGCCTTGACGCCGATACCAGAGCGGCAGGGGCACGCTCAAGCCGGCGACCAGCGATTCGTCGCCCGCTTCCCGGTGGTAGTTGCCTTGCACGCTGATGTTGGGCATTCGGGATTCCCGTTCGAGTTGCACCGTATGCCCGGCTTGTTCCGCGAGCTTGGCCGCGCGCCGTACGATGGGATGTTGCTCAAGCGCCAGCGCGGTGAGACGATCGATATCCAGCTCTTGCCGGGGAAGCAGGAACTCGCCGTGGATCGAGAACTGCTTGCCGAGCGATCCGGCGGTGAGGGTATTGAGACGGGCGTTGGCTGCCAGCAGCGTATTCTGCGCGCGGGCGACTTCTTTCCGCGCTTTCTGGACCTCGACGCCGGCCTTCATCGTATCGAAGGCGGTCGCTTCTCCGGCCGTGACCCGGACTTTCACCGTGCGCAAGACCTCTTCGACCATCGCGACATTTTGTGTGGCGAGCTCGGCGTCGCGCTGAGCAAAGAGCACGGAATAAAATGCCACTTTGACATCCGCGAGAAGTGCCAAGCGGGCGGCGTCCAGCGCGGCCGTTGCCTCGGCGACTCCTGCATGCGCCGCGTTCTGCCGCGCCAGCCGTTTGCCTGGCCACTCGATCGGTTGTTCGACTCCGACGGTATGTTCGGTGATCCTGGTGCCGGTGCTCGGGTCGCGGATCGCTCCGCGCCCGGCGCTGCCCGAGATGGATGGATTGGGATAGGCGCCGGCTGCGATCCGGCTTCCCTCGCGTTGCTTCACCGTTCCCGTGGCTTCGGCTAACAGGGGGTTGCGCTGGACGGCGAGATCCAGAATGGCAGCCAATGAGTAGCTAGAGGTCGCGGACTCGGCAGGCTCAGCGGCCCGTGCGGCTGCTGCGCTTTCCAGCTGGCCTGCTAGGCCGCATAGAATCGAGATCAATAAGAATGTTCGAGGACTCATGAGAGCCTCCCTTGTTTCGTCGAGACGTTCAAGCGCCGCAGGGTTATTGCCTGCACCGCACTGAGCTGGGTCGCAATCTGCGATAGACGGTGAATGCTAGACGAGCGGGGATGGCGGCGCGCGCGAGGGGATGTCTTGAGTGAGCAGCGTGAGAGAACGGAATAATAGGAGGGAGTCGGCGGTCGATGGAGGCGTGGTCAAGGGAGTTTGAGGGGGAGGCTCAACGATGAGCGCGGAGGCGACCAGCGGTTTGAGAAGTGTTCGATCGGTAGAATCGCTGACGAAGGAGAAGCCTCGCTCGGTATAGTCTGTGGTGTGTGAGGGATGTCCGAAGACGGCGATTTGACTTGCAGACTGGCGTTTGCGCTCGGTGAACGTGTCCTGATGGTCGTGGAATTCTCCGTCCAGGTCGGGAGAGAAGACGGTATGAATCGCCCCGCCGTGGACATGCCCGGTTTCTCCGTGGTGAGGATCCGCTTCTGGATGCACATGGAACAATGGGACGGCCAGCATCCAAAGAATGATCCAGGCCCGCACCATGACGCGCGACCACGAATTGTGTGTGTGCCATATTCTCACGCAGGCGTTCCTCACAGCACGAACCGTAGCATAGGGCATTGCCTGTATCAAGAAACGGCCGATTCTTTCGAGGGTTATCGGGCGATGAAAGCGAGGGAGCCGGATGTGTCGTGGGAATGACTGGCAGGCCGCTATTCTTTCACCGTCACGGTCATCGTGATCGGCTCCAGCGGATTGTCGGCGGCATCGCGGGCGGCGGCAACGATCTTATCCAGGACTTCGATCCCGCGGAAGATTTCTCCGAACACGGTGTAGCGCCGGTCGAGTCCGCTGTTATCGCCCACACAAATAAAGAACTGCGAGCCGTTGTCGTTGAAGTCGCGCGTGCTGTTGCTCTCGCGCGGCATCTTGGCCATGGAGACGGCGCCGCGCTTGTGCGGGCGGTCGCTCGGTTCGGGGGTAAGAAAGTAGCCGGGGCCGCCGGTGCCGTGCGTGGTCCGGTCGGGGCTCTTGCTGTGAGGATCGCCGCCTTGAATAAGGAAGCCGGGGACGATGCGGTGAAAAGTGGTGCCGTCGAAGAAGCCCATTTTGGCGAGATTGACGAAATTCTCGACGTGGCGCGGGGCGTCGTCGGGATAAAAGCGGATCTTTATCTCGCCAAACTTGGTGACAATCGTCGCGCGGGGGTCCTTCTTTTGAAATTGCATCGTCATAGCGCTGCAATGTAGCAGGGGCGCGGCTTTCGAGGCAAGGGCTGAAGAAGTGCTGGGTGTTGAGGTCTGAGTGCGGGTGGATTTGAAGGACTGAGGCCTCAGGTCTTCTCTTGTGCGAGTCCTTTTTCAGGATCGATCCGAAGCCAGAGCAGTCCGCCGATGATGGCAATCAGCGCGGCGGTGCCGAGCGAAAATGGCCAGCCCCATTGTTCGGCGATCCAGGGTGTGATGGTGGGTGAGATCGCCCCTCCGATATTTGCGCCCATGTTCATTAAGCCCGACAAACTGCCCGCGTGCGTTTTCGATAAATCGCTCGTGGAGGACCAATAGGCGCCGACACTGAAGTAGAGCCAGCCTGCGCCCAGCGAGAGACTGGCAATGGCGGGGTAGGGCGAATCGATCCAGGCTCCCAAACCGATGGCGCAACCGGCGAGGAGCATACCAGCCATGCCCGCTTGCCGGCGGCCAGCCGTGAGCCCGTGGCGGGTGGCCAATCGATCCGTGACCCAGCCTCCGATCGGACAAAAAACGAGGATCGCGAGGAAGGGCGCGGATGCGAACAATCCGCCGCGCAAGATGTCGAAGCCGCGCACGTTGACCAGGTAAAGATAGAACCAAGACATATAGACATAGGCGACATAGCCCAGGCAGCTATAGCTCAGTACGAGCCACCAGACCGTCGGCGTTTGCCGCAAGGCGGTCCATGGAATGGACGAAGAGGCCGTCGGTGCGGTGTTGGTCGTTCGATGAACAGTTCGGTCAGTGACCCATGGATGGTCGAGCGGACGATTGCGCGCGAGGAACCACCAGATGACGGCGAGACCCAGGCCGAGAAGGGCCGACAGATAGAACGCCGTCTGCCAGCCGAAATTCACCATGATCCAAGCCGTGACGGGCGGTGTAATGGCGGCGCCGACGCCGATGCCGCCGATGGCGATGCCGATCCCGAGACCACGCTCTCCCGTGGGCAGCCAGTCGGTGACCACGCGATTGAAATTCGGCAAAGCTACCGCTTCGCCGACGCCTAACAGAAATCGCGTAAGCGCAAGCGCTCCCATGATACCCAGCCAGCTTGCCAGCGAAGAGGCCGGAGCCATTGCGGTCCAAGCCGTGAAGACCGACCACCAGAGCAACGCTGCGGTCAGAACAATGCGCGCCCCCCAGCGGTCGCCCAGCCAGCCGCCGGGAATTTGGAATAGGGCATAGCCGATGACGAAGGCGGAAAAGACCAACCCCATCTGCTGATCGGTCAGCCCCAGCGCCGGCATCATATGCCGGGCCGTCACGGAAATATTCACCCGATCGATGTAGGTGACGACGCTGATGGCGAAGAGCAGGCCGAGAATCAGCCAGCGAATGCGCGTGGGAGGCGGGGAGTCGTGATCAGAAGAATCGTGTGCGTGCAACGGTTAGGCCGATCCAGTGGAGTGCGTGATTATAACGGCTTGGACTGAGCCGCTCCAGTGTATTTGGATCAATGACCCAGCGATGACTTGCCTCCTGGAACACTGAGTAGTATCGTCAAACAAGCTGGCTGGAAAAAGGGAATGAATTAAGATGCGTTATGCCATGGTCATCGAAAAAGCTCCGTCAAACTACGCTGCGTATGTTCCGGATTTGCCGGGGTGTATTGCCATCGGTGCGACCATAACGGAAACCGAATTTCTCATTCGAGGAGCCATTGAGTTCCATCTGGAAGGCCTCAAAGCCGACAACCTTCCAATTCCTCCTCCCAGCAGCCAGGTCAAATACATCGACATCCCTGCCTAATTAAGGCCTCGCTTCTCGTGAAACAGATCTCGTTCAACAGCGAAGCTAACGGGCGGTTCTTGTCTTTCCCGGCTGGGACGTCACCAAGCAATCCGCTGCCTGATCCCCGCGTCGTCGCATCCCGGCCTTACGCGCCTGTCTGTTGAGCGATCCATCCGTACTCAATTGAGCGCGGCAACCACTTGGTATGATCAAAGGCCGGGCTGTTTGCTAGCCAAACAGCTGTTCAAGGAGCTGCTCACGGGTGATGTCAAAATGCATGGCGACATCGGCGAGAATGGCCGAGAGGGTGCCGATGCGAAGCGTAGAATGTTGGGGGATTGTGAGATGGTGCTCACCGTGCTCAAAGGTGGTCAGTCGGAGGTGACTGCCTGTCTGGCGGGTGATCGAATAACCGAGTTTTCGAAGGGCTTGGGAGAGATCGCTTCCGGATAGATCGCGGGGAAGCCTCATACGGCGATAACTTCCTCGCGGACATGATGAAGGCGGACGACCTTCGGTGCCTGGCCTTCTTCAAAGTGACAGCGCACAGCCTCACGGACTTTCCCTGGCAGTTCAGCCAGCGTGTCCGCTTCTGTGAAGATCGATTGTCCGAGTGCGCGCGCAATGTACCCGCCCTCAGGGGCCTCTTCCACGACAAAGATCAATTCACTCATAGCCGTCTCGCATCAAAGGGTGTTATTTGCACATGGTAGTCCCGCACACATCCAATGTCCAGCCTGCAACGGGTTACCGTTCGAGTATCGAGAAGCGTGGCGTTAATCGCCTGAACTTCCTCAATCAGCCCGCCGGGGCCAGGGCGTCGTGGAGGACGGCGTTGAGGAGGCGGAGGCTGTCGGCGTGGGTGGTGGTGAGTTGCGTTTCCAGCCGATCACAGAGAGCCATCAGTTCATCGACTTTGGCGACGATGCGACGTTGTTCGTCAAGGGGCGGAAGTGGGATCTTGAAGGCTTTAATTTCTCCAAGGCCTAAATCTGGGACGCCAATGCTTTGAGTTCCCTTATGGGCCTGACTAAGTGCCAGAGTCGAATCAAGAAAACTTCTAAGGTAGTGCTTGTCAATAAATGCATGCAGCGGGCGAACAAGGCAGCACGAGTAAGAAATTAAGAAGCGCGTATCGACATTAACTAGTCGGGCTTTACCCAGTCTTGCTCCAATCCTTGAGTAGACAATGTCATCACGCCTCATCTGAACTTTACGTGATAACCGTTGGTAGTCATCTTCTGAAATCATCTTAGGTGCGGTGAAGTCAATAGTGCCGTCGTCTTTCAAGTCTTTTGCCGATATGAAAGGGACACCATCGCTTACTGCCTTCGGCATGTTGTGGTCAACGTCGGCGATCGACTCACAAAGAAAATCGAGATGTGTCCATGCCCAATTCTTTGGGGTCTCGAAAATACCTTTGCAATCTAGAGGGGTAAGGGGCGGCCGGTTTTCCCTGCGTCTTCCGCCTACCCTTCGTTTCTGTGAGTCTTGAGATGCGATTCGTTGCAGGAGAGCTGTACCAGGCTCGTCATCGTGATATTGCGACACAATCAGACCTCGAAACGCGAGGTTGAGGATGGTTTGGCGGAGTTGTTGGATGTGTTCGCGTTTCGTTGTGAGGCGCGGAAGGTGGTTGAGGTAGAAGCGGGCGTGGTCGTGGAAGGTGTCGGCGGCCTCGCCATTGTTCAAGCGATTCAGAGATGATGCTACGAGCCGATCGCGCCGGCTCTCCCGCTCCACCTGTGCCGTCTCTAACCGATCGCAGAGCGCCATCAATTCATCCACCTTGGCGACGATGCGGTGTTGTTCGGCCAGGGGTGGAATAGAGATGTAAATCCCGTTCACGTGCTTTGCGGACAGGTGCTTCACGGTCGTCTGGGAAGTTAAGGCGTGGAGGTGATCGAGGATCATCTGCAACGGGATGGCAAGAAACTCGGCAACCAGTGCAGCTTGCCAATTCTTGATGCGCATGACTCGTTGATTCAATAGTGCGTCAGGCCCTTTCCACTTTCGAACATTGAAGTCACCGTCCATGCCTACGAGATAGTCCCCCTTAGTAACGACATAAGCCGGGTCATGCTCACCTTGATAATAGGCTTGGGTATCTGTCCCTGAAATATCGCGGATACGAATTAGAGGCATTCCAACTTTGTTTGAGTTGAAACGGGAGGACTCGAAAGCGAAACCATAGGAGACATCTGCGATTTGGATTAAGCGCGTCCATCTCCATGAAGGTGGCACGGTGAACGGCAAGGAATCGATTGCAACATCAATAGCGTTACGGGGCTCGGTAGGTTCGCCGTGCGCTTTCCGTTCTCGGACGCCGTCCTCAATCCGTTTGAGGAGTTCTGATGCGGGCTCGTCCCTCGGATCTTGTTCGACCAACTTCCCTCGCACAGCAAGGTCGAGGATGAAGCGGCGCAGGCTTGGAATTGCGTCGGGCGCGTGGCTGATGCGGTCGAAATGAGCAAGGAGTTGCGCGGGATTCATCGCAGCAGGGCCTTCTCCAGAATGGCCTTGAGCTGATCACGGAGGCTAGCGGTTTCCTTTTCCGCCGCCTCAAGTTTCACCAGCAGTTCTTCCGGGTCGCCGTGATCGTCGGCGACGGTATGCGGATTCTTGAAGTCCAGGTTGTAGCCACGGGCTTTGACTTCCTCTGCGGTCACTTTCCAGGCAACCTCAGTTTCCTTGCGCCCTTTGCGTTTCGCGCCACCCCACCAGTCGATGCAGGGCTTGAGATGCTCAAAGCGGATCGGCTTCGTCATCGAGTAAGCCTTCTGCCCGTCTGGGATGCGATGCTCGTAGAACCAGATCTCTTTGGTCGGCTCGCCCTTTTCAAAAAACAGCAGATTCGTGCCGATGCTTGCGTAGGGTTTGAATACGCTATTCGGGAGCCGGACGATCGTGTGGAGGTTGCACTCCTCCATGAGATGTTCCTTCAGTCTGGTCTTCACCCCTTCACCGAACAGCGAACCGTCCGGCAACACCACGGCGGCGCGGCCACCTGCTTTGAGCAATCGCACGATGAGGGCAAGAAAGAGATCCGCCGTCTCGCGCGTCTGGAAGTGCTTCGGAAAGTTGCTTTCGATCCCGTCTTCTTCTCTCCCGCCGAAGGGGGGATTCGTCAGCACAATATCCACCCGGTCGGATTGGCCATAGCTGATGTAAGGCCTGGCTAGGGTGTTGTCGTGGCGGATGAAGGAGGGATCGTCGATGCCATGCAGCAACATATTCGTCACGCAGAGCATGTGCGGGAGCTGCTTTTTTTCGCAGGCGCGCAAGCCCTGCTGCATCTTCTGTTCGTCGGCCGGTTTCTTCACGTAGCGCTCGCGCATGTGACGGAGGGCGCAGGTGAGAAAGCCGCCGGTGCCGCAGGCCGGGTCGAAGAGAATCTCGCCGGGGTGCGGGTCGATCCGATCCGCCATGAAGGCCGTGACGGCGCGGGGCGTGTAGTACTCGCCCGCGTTGCCCGCGCTCTGAAGATCGTTCAGGATCTGCTCGTAGATATCGCCGAAGTGCTGGCGCTCGGTCAGGTTGTTGAAGTCGATGCTGTTGATCTTGTTGATCACCTGCCGCATGAGCTGGCCGGACTTCATGTAGTTGTAGGCGTCTTCGAAGACATCCCGCACCACACGGCGGCGGCCGTCCTTGCCGGTTAACTCTTTCAGCGAGGGAAACAGCTCATCGTTGACGAAGGCCATGAGCGGTTCGCCGGTGATGCCTTCGGGATCCGCCGCCCAAGTGCGCCACTGAAACTTTTTTGGGATGGGCGACCGGTACTCCTTCTGCATCGCTTCGAGTTCCAGATCCTGGTCGTCGATGATCTTCAGAAAGAACATCCAGCAGAGCTGGGAGATGCGCTGGGCATCACCATCGACGCCGCTGTCCTGGCGCATGATGTCTTGAATGGATTTAACGGTGTTCCGGACGGACATGAGTTAGGCGGCTCCCTGGTATAGCGCGGATTGAAGTTCGTGGACGGCCTGTTCAAATCCGGGCCGCCCGCCGAAAGTCTTTAAGAGTTCAATCGGTGTCCCCATGGCATCAAACGGGGAGATCTTGAGAATCTGCGGATCATCGAGGCTGGTCACGCCCTCGTCCTGATATTTCTGGAGCAACGCTTCCAGCACGGCGCGGGCCTGCTTGCCGTACTTGGTGAAGACGTCCCGCTTGCGGACATTCTCGGCCCGCTCTCGTCTGGTGAGCGGGGGTTGATCGAAGGCCACATGGCAGATGAGATCGAACGGATCGAGATCCTTGCCCACTTCCTCGGCCAGGGGTTCGAGCAAGATTCCTTCCTGCTCCAACTCTTCAATGATGGCCTGCTTGCGCTCGACGCTGTTCCACTGTTTAAGAAAGGCCGTGAGGCTGGCATAGCGCTTCCGGAGCGTCTTCTTGGAGTAGTCGCGCAGGGTCTCAGTGACGAGCTTGCCGTATTCATCGAGATATTCGATCCGCTCCGCAATGACGCTGACTTCGCTGCCATGAATGTAGTATTTGCGGGGCGGACTCCCGCCGGGCGGGATCGTGATATCCGGCTTATCGGGATCGACGATGATGCGCTCATCCTCGCCTGGTTTCGGCGGGATCGGATGTTCTGCATCAGCCGGCGGCGGCACATCGTCCGGCGGCGCGACCGGATCATCTTCGCCCGGCTCATAGATCTGCACCGGCTCACCGTCGAAATCGGGATCGGCAAAATGGTTGGTGGCTTTGCGGAAGTCGATCAACGTGAAGTAGTACTTCTTCGTGTCCTCATGCACCCGCGTCCCACGGCCCACGATCTGTTTGAACTCGGTCATGGAACCGACTTCGCGGTCGAGGACAATGAGGCGGCAGGTTTGGGCATCGACGCCGGTCGAGAGCAGCCGTGAGGTCGTGACGATCACGGGGTACGTTGCTTCCGGGTCGATGAAGTTGCCGATCTGGGCGGTGCCTTCCGCGTCATCGCCGGTGATGCGCATGACATAGCGCTCGTTCTGCTGCATAAGATCGGCGTTCTCGTTGATGAGGGCCTGGCGCATGCGCGCGGCGTGCTCGACATCCACGCAGAAGACGATGGTCTTTTGAAACCGGTCGCCGCTCTCTTTGAGGAAATCGGTCACTTTGCGGGCGACGCGCATCGTGCGTTTGTCGATGACCAGGTTCCGGTCGTAGTCTTTCTGGTTGTAGATCCGGTCTTCAATCTCATTTCCGTACTTGTCGGTCTCTCCCGTCCTAGGGCGGTAACCTTCCACGTCCACGTCGAGATGGACCTTCACCACTTTATAGGGAGCGAGGAAGCCGTCGCGGATGCCTTCCTTCAGCGAGTAGCTGTACACGGGGGTGCCGAAGTAGTGGATGTTCGACACATACGTGGTTTCTTTCGGCGTGGCGGTGAGACCAATCTGGGTGGCGCTGGAGAAATGGTCCAGAATCTCCCGCCAGGCCGAGTCCGCCGCGGCGCTGCCTCGGTGACATTCGTCGATCACGATGAGGTCGAAGAAATCCCGGGAGAGTTCCCGGTAGAGCTTCTGGCGTTCCTCCGGCCCGGTGATGGCCTGGTAGAGCCCGAGGTAGATCTCGTAGGACGTATCGATCCGCCGATGCTTCTTGTCCACGGCCAGGGGCAGTGCAATGGTATTCCCGTCCTCACGCTCGATCGTCTTGGAGCCGGTGCTGAGTTTGGCCATGGTCTTTCCGAAGGGGCGGAAGTCGTTGACCATGGTTTGATCGATCAGCACGTTGCGGTCGGCGAGATAGAGAATGCGTTGCTTGCGACCGGCTTTCCAGAGACGCCAGATGATTTGAAAAGCCGTATAGGTCTTGCCTGTGCCGGTGGCCATGACGAGGAGGAGGCGATTTTGCCCTTTCGCGATGGCTTCGATGGTCTTGTTGATGGCGATGCGCTGGTAGTAGCGCGGTTCCTTGCCGCTCGCATCGTCGTGATAGTTCTGCAGGACGATTTCTTCCTGCGCCGGGGCCAAGCCTTTCCAGGCGCGGTATTTCTGCCAGAGATCTTCAGGGCGCGGAAACTCCTTCAGCGACAGTTCTGTTTCCCGCTGGTCGTTCCGGCCTGTCCGGTCGTGAAAAATGAATGCGTCGCCGTTCGAGGAGAAGACGAAGGGGATATCCAGTGTCTCGGCATACTCCAGCGCTTGCTGCATGCCGCCGCCGACGGGGTGACGGTTATCTTTCGCCTCGATGAGGGCGATGGGGATATTCGGCTTGTAGTAGAGAATGTAGTCGGCGAAATTGGCCTTGCCGCGGGTAACAAGCTTTCCCCGGACGATGATCCGGCCTTTCGTGAAGTAGACCTCTTCCCGAATCTGCGAGATCTCATCCCATCCCGCCTGTCTCAGGGCCGGTGTGATGAACTTGGTACAGATATCGCGTTCGCTCAGAGATTTCTTATCGAGGTCTGTCATACAAGAACGACCCGCTCTGTTGAGGAATATGGTGAGAGAGAATACCTTTTCCCTGGTGGGAAATCATCCCGGCTTGGGAGGTAGGGATTTGAAACAACCGCGCGGGTTCAACGTCCAGGAGCGGTGAGTGAATGATGATGCGGTTGCGCGTGGTACTTTTGTAGCCCGGTCGGACTCATGCCGTGCAGTTGAAGGTGATCTTGGCAAGAAATTCCCTTGTCTCCCGCAGGGTTGGTGGATTTAACTAGAGGCTTCCGGTAAGATCCAAACGGCAATTGTACGTATGCTGCGAGGGGGAAGATTGTCGCGTCTTCGGCTGTTTCTGGTCATTGCGCTTGCCCTTGCGGTTTGTGCCGGTACGTTTCTCCTATTCTCCAACACACTCGTCGGCGAAGATTATCTGAAAGAGTTCGTCTTGCAGCAGCTTGAGGAGACCCTTGAGCGCAAGATCGCGGTGCATCGCGTCAAGTTTGTGATTTTCCCGCGCATTCGGGTCGAGCTCAGTCAGGTTGCTATTCACGATCCCCATTCCGATGAAGTGGTGCTCTCCGCGAAGCGGATCGATCTGGTGCTCCGCCTGCTGCCTTTGTTGCGCAAGCAGGTGGTGGGGAAGCGGCTGTTGATCGAAGATCCGGTTCTCACGATTCGCCGGAGCGAAGCCGGCCACTGGAACATTCTGGACAATGCCAATCAGGCGGCAACGGATCAGCGCACGCTGGACATGTTGACGCGCGTCTTTATGATCCGCCAGGCCACGGTGGTGAACGGAAGCATCACGGTTATTGACGAAGCCAGGCCCGGCGGGACCAGAACGTTGAAGTTGGAGCGGGTCGAAGGCGGGTTGATGATCCATCCGGAGCGGGCGATGGCCGACGTGCATCTATCGGTGGGGCAGACCGGCCAGGATGGGCTGTCGGCCGTGTCGCTTGTGGGGCAGATCAAACGAGTCGAGCGGTCTGCGGCGTTAACCTCCGAGGAGCCTGCGGCGCCGGCATCGGCAGAGCCGCCGCCAGCGGCGGCACCGCTCTCGGTGTTTCAGTTCGAGGGGCAGGTCGATGCCGCGAATGTGGTGCTGCGAGACATGGCGGATTTCTTCGGCCCCCGGCCAGTCCCCGAACAATTAGACGGGATTGTGAATGTGCAGGGGCAAGTGCGGATCATGCCGGGGCTGGCCGGATACGATGCGGTGCTGTCGGGCATGACGGCGCGTCTGAATCAGCTCACGTTAACCGGCAAGGCCAATCTCGCGGGGCTGCTCACCGCGCAGCCGACGTTTTCGGTCACCTTCAATTCATCGCTGGTCACGCTGAAGGAATTGCTCAATACCGTTCCGGCTCAATGGATTCACCCGCAACTCCCGGCGGTGTTGGCCGAACGGCAGATCGACGGGAAAGTGCAGGTGGTCAATGCCATGCTCACTGGATCGGCGGCGTCGGGGCCGCAATTGTCGGTGACGGGAGAGTTCCGTGTCCAAGAGGGGCAAGCGTTGCTGGGGGACGATCGGGTGCCCACCAGAGACTTGGCCGGGGTGATTGTCGTGGAGACGGGCCGTGTCCGGGCGGCGAGTTTTACCGGACGGTATGGAGCGATTCAGATCACTGAGGGCAAGGCGACGGTGTCGTTTCTTGACGCCGGGCCATGGCTGGAATTGGAAATCTCCGGCAATATGGCGGCCGCCGATTTGGTGCCGCTGCTTGCGAAGACCGTCAAGGCCGAGCGGTTTGCGCGTCTGCTGGCCGGGCTCCGCGATGTCGAAGGAACGGCGTTGCCGACATTTCGCCTGGTCGGGCCGTTGAACGAACCCGACGGCGTGACCTTTGCCGGCGGAGAAATCACGGCGCGGTATATCAGCCTTACGCATCCGTCTCTGCCGGAACGACTCACCGCGCTGCAGGGAAAGTTTGTGCTGGCCGATGGCGGCACGCGGCTTGAGCAGGTAACGGGCCACCTGGGCGATACGATCATTCAAGCCCAAGGCGGAATCTCTGGCGGATCGGAAAGCCAGTTTCAAGAGTTCGTCATTCGCGCGAACGGCGATGCCGGGCATCTCGCCAGATTGGTTCCGTCCAAGGCGGTCCCGGCGGGGATGTTTGAGGGGTTGCTCAGTGGAGCGGTGCAGCTGAGCGGCGCCACAACAGCGCCGCATGTGCGCGGCAATCTGGTGTTGACAGACTCGAAGGTGGTGGTGCCGCATGTGATCGAGAAGCCGGCTGGCGCTCCAGCTGTTCTGGAGTTCGAGGGCGATCTGACCAGGGCAAATACTGCGACGGTGACCAGGGTTGAGTTGCAGGTGCCCTCCGCGCGAATCCCGGTGAAGGGCATGATTCAATTCGGCGAGAAGTTCTCCATCGATGCGATGCTGGCTACGGGAGAACTGTCCCTGTCCGGGTTGCCCGAGTGGATTGCCAAGGGCGGATTCGAGGCCGGCAATGTCGAGGTCTCGCTCGATGTGAAGGGGAAAGGCACGGATTGGAAAACCTGGAAGACGACGGGGTGGATCGCGGTGACGCACGGGTTGATGCTGGTCAATGGCGCCGAGCATATCGACGAGTTGTACGCCCGAGTGAAATTGGTGCGAAATGGAGCGGAAGTAAAGCGGTTGTCTTTTAAGGTGCAGGACAGCGACCTGGCCTTGGAAGCGACCGTGCGGAACTGGCCGGCCAAACCGGTGATCACCGGCAAGATCGAGTCGAATCAGCTGGATCTCGATCTGGTGATTCCCCAAGGCGAGCGCTCGCCGATGCGGGAAGTGCTGGAACGACTGGCCTCTTCCAGCCAGGTGACGATGACGGCATCGGCTGCCCGGGCGCATTACCGGCATCTCAAGTTCGGCGGACTGACGGCGCGCATTATCATCCAAGACGGAGTGCTGGACATCGACCGGATTGCCGGGGATTCCACCAATGGGCAGGTGGCCGGCCGGGTCGTCGTGCAGCTTCCTGCCAACGAGCCGGCCGAGACGGAGGTCTCTCTGCGGGCCACTGGGCTGGCGCTCGACGATCTCTTTCGATTGACTCAGGCGAACGTCCATGGCGTCTCGGGCCAGGTCCGGCTGAACGGAACCATCCGCGGAAATGGGCGGAACCCTCATGGGGTCTACCCCTCGTTGAATGGAAAATTCGAGGTGCTGCTGGAGAATGGCAAGATCTTGAAATCCAAAGAGCGCGCGATTTGGAAGATCTTGAGCATCCTGAATCTCCCCGCGGTGCTGCAGGGGAAAGTGGATCTGGAAAAAGAGGGCGTGCCCTACAATCGCGTCTCCGCTACCGTGACGATTCAGAACGGGTCGTTCCAAACGGAGAATATGGTCATCGATAGCCCGATCCTCAAGATCACGGCGGCGGGCAACTACGATCTGCCTACCGATCAATTGGACGGGATCGTCGCAGTGAGTCCGTTCGGAGCCTATTCCGCGTTCCTCAAAACGATTCCGCTGTTCGGGCGCATCTTCGCGGGAGACCGCAAAGGGATGACGACCGCTATTTTCTCGATGAAGGGCGCGGTGGATGATCCCGAGGTGACCTACCTGCCGATGAAATCGTTCACGACGGGATTGTCGGGCTTGGCGCAACTGGCGGTCGATGTGTTGAAAAACACGATGACGTTGCCGCTCGATCTCATGACGTCCGATGAAGAGAAGTCCGCCGCGCCGGGGCTGGAGTCTTTGCCCGAAGCCGCACCGGCTACGCCTTGACCGTCATCGGACCCCATGTTAGCATCAGCCCACTCATGCGCCGAACCACCTCCAGCCGGTCCCATCGACTTCTGTTCATCTACCCATGAAACGAGCTGCTGCCGCACAACCTGACGTCGCCACGCTGTTTATTGCCGCGAGCGAACTGGATTCGAATCTCTACTATGCGACGCGGTTTGTCGCGCCCGATCCCTTCATCTATCTGGAGGTCAAAGGCGAGCGGCTGCTGGTCATGAGCGATCTTGAAATGGATCGGGCCAAGTCGCAGGCGTCGGTGGATCGCGTCTTGTCTTATTCCGAACTGGAAAAGAAAGCCAAGTCGAACGGCACCAAAGAGCCGAGCAGTGTCGATATCGTCCATGTCATTCTTCGGGAAGCCAAAGTCCGGCAGTTGCTGGTTCCGGCTAATTTCCCCTTTATCCACGCGACGCGGCTTCAAGAGCTGGGCTACAGCATGAAGCCGAAGCGCGATCCGTTTTACGAACGGCGTGTCGTGAAGACCGCCGAAGAGGTGCGTTGCATCGAGACGGCGCAGCGCGCGACGGAAGAAGCCGTGGCCGCGGCCCATGCGACGCTCAAGCAGGCGACCATTCGCGGCGCGGAGCTGTGGCTGGACGGAGAGGTGCTGACGTCGGAGCGCATCAAGAAGCTCATCAACGTGAAGTTGATGGAGCGCGATTGCGTGGCCCAGCATACGATTGTAGCCGGCGGCGAGCAGGCCTGCGATCCGCACCATGAAGGCACGGGCCCGCTGCCCGCCAACCGCAGCATTATTTTCGATGTCTTCCCTCGATCGGCCAATAGCCGGTATTTTGCCGATATGTCCCGCACGGTCATCCGGGGCACGGCCAGCCCGGAACTCAAACGGCTGTATCAGACCGTGAAAGACGCGCAGGAAGAAGCCATCACCAAGGTCAAGGACGGCGCCGACGGCAAGAAGATCCATCAAGGAATCCTCGACCGATTCGAAAAGGCCGGGTATAAGACCGGATTGGTCGATGGGCGGATGCAGGGCTACTTTCACGGAACCGGGCATGGCGTCGGATTGGATATTCATGAGGCGCCGCGCATCAGCCGGACCGGTTCACTGTTGCAGGAAGGCCACGTCGTGACGGTCGAGCCGGGGCTGTACTATCCTGGATTAGGTGCGGTGCGGATCGAGGATATGGTGCTGGTCACGAGCGACGGCTGCCGCAATTTGACCGATTTCCCAAAGGTGTTCGAGCTGGGTTGACGTGGGCGATCAGCGCTCATCGACGGGCTTTCAGTGTGCTGATGGCTGACTGCGGAAGGCTGAAAGCTTTTCATGCGTCTCACCATTACCCTCCAACGATTCAATCCCGAACAGGATGCGGCGCCGCACGATGAAGACGTGCGCCTCGATGTGCGACGCGGTTCGACGTTGATCGATCTGCTGATACGGATCAAGAACTAGATCGACTGCGGTTTTGCGTTGCGGTATTCTT
>JADLEJ010000039.1 GCA_020846195.1 Nitrospira sp. | reverse complement strand
TGTCTCAAATTCGTAAATTGAGCTTCTTGACAGTGACAGTCTGTCTCAGTCGAATCCCACCTCTTCATTGCGTCATCTAGAGAGCGGGAATAGCTCAGTGGTAGAGCATCGCCTTGCCAAGGCGAGGGTCGAGGGTTCAAATCCCTTTTCCCGCTCCATATAGTTTAGTTCCAAAAACTCTTTCTCCCTTCCCGTTTGAGTTCGATTCTTTTCCCCAGGTACGCATTGCCTGAGTAAGACCGATGGGCATTGAGGTCTTTTTCGAAGATATCTTGCGAGCAAGGGAAACCCTCCGCAACGTTTCGCTCATCACACCGGTCAAAACCAATGCAGAACTTGATGCCATGGCATCCGCCACAGTCTTTCTGAAATGCGAGACTGCTCAGCGGACAGGGTCTTTCAAGTTTCGCGGAGCCTACGTTGCGACTGCGCAGATAAAAAGGAGGGAAGTTAGCCAAACCGTCGTTACCATTTCATCTGGAAATCACGGCCAAGGACTCGCTTTGGCCGCCAAATTACTCGGCCTTTCAGCACACGTAGTTATCCCTAAACCCTATATATCCCAAAAACAGCGTGCGATTGTTCAGCATGGCGCCCACGTGATCCTGGCCGATGATCGTGCATCCGCTGCCCAAGCACTCCAAGAAATTCTCGAACGTGAGAGTGCCTGGCCTATCCATGCATTCAATGATTCTCAGGTAATCGCCGGCCAAGGAACCATCATGCTGGAGATGCTCCAACAGATCAGTAATCTAGATGCGGTCTTGGCACCGGTCGGGGGAGGAGGCCTATTATCGGGCCTGTGCGTAGCGGCTCACCATCTCAATCCACGCCTAGCGCTATATGCCTGCGAGCCCCTTGGAGCCGCGGATGCTGCTGAGTCGATCCGTCAAAACATAATCGTACCGATGACGAATCCCCAGACCCTGGCGGACGGGCTTCGAACCAGCCTTGGCAGCAGAACGCTTCCTATCTTGAAGCGTCACCTCGCCAATGTATTTCTAGTTTCGGAAGAAGAGATTCTGACCGCAATACGATTCTCACAGGAAATACTCAAGCTGGAGATAGAGCCCTCTAGCGCTGTGGCTGTAGCTCCGTTGCTTCGGCGGGAATCGGCACTGGTCGGCCAACGGATTGGGGTGGTCCTGACGGGAGGAAATGTAGATATGGGCTCATTCTGGCACTCAACCCCTCGAGCGTGACGCGAAGGGTCTAATTGAATTGCCACGCCTACGAATGTACCGGAGGGTCGAGCAACGTGAGCTGCTTCAAGCTGTGATAGGCTGCATCGATTTCCTGCTGAGTGAGAATGACTTTCCCAAAGCGGCCCCGGCAATACAACTCTGTGATTGTCGCCACGGATTCACCTGCACCGGCCCACTGCTGCTGCACGAGTCGTAGGAACTCTTGCGGGGTGGCGTTCTGAGGCTTTGAAATCCCGTGGCGTTCAATCTGCTTCAGGACGCCACGGTAAATCTGCCCAATGACGACAGGCTCACGAACAATGAGGCCTGAATGCCTCCAGCGGTTCCATGGCTTTCGCTGTGCTAGCCATAGCACCAAGCCCAGCCCGAGCACGATACAGCTCAGGAAACCAATCGTGAGACGCATATTTCCTTCGACAACACGACTGAGAAGCTTACCCGCGAAATCACCCACTGGCGCCACCAAAGAAGATAACGAACCCCAGGCGCGATCGCGAACCACCGTCGTGCCTTCCTTGAGTCCACGCATAACCGCCAACTGATCGGCTGCATTGTATTGGACAAAGAAGCGGTTCCAGCGCAGGCGAAGCGTATCGATCACCCGGCTCGCTGCAAACCACCGGGAATCTCCGACGGTTTCACTGACCGCTGGAGTGGGATCCATCGTCACCCAGCCGGAATTGGGCAGATGCACTTCCACCCAGGCATGGGCATCCCGCTGCCGCACCAAGTAGTAGTTGCCATACTCGTTCCACTCAGTCGCAAGAAATCCCGTGACTAACCGGGCAGGGACTCCCACATTGCGCAGTAACACCACCATGGCAGTCGCATAATGTTCGCAGTATCCCGTTTTCCGCTCAAACAGAAACTCTTCGAGCGGACGCGCTTGTAGGCCAGGAGCAATATCGAGGCTATACCGATAATGTCTGGAGAGATATGTTTCGATCGCCTGAGCCTTCTCATACGCACTCGCTTTCGTTCCCACAATCTCGCGCGCGAGAGCCCCAACACGCTCGGACGATTCTGGAAGTTGCAAGAAATGCTGTCCGAAGGCCTCGGTATACACCGCCGACTGGAATTGAAGGTCGGCCGCGGCCACCGGGGTGGGGCGAGAGTGCACGGTATATTCGAGACGTGCTGCGGAGGGGAAGGGAAGATAGATGGCGCCGGTCGGATCGGACTGAATCGCCAAGAATTGTCCGCTGATAGATTCAGGATAGGGAGCCGCAAAGAGGACGGCCGTATCAAGCGCTTCGAGCAGAATCCTTTGGCGAATGATCGACCCTAGTGGACGGGGCGAGCGCGAAGAGCCCTGCCGAACGGTAAAGGTCCCGGCGGGCGACTCAACCAATGCTCGACGATGCGACAAGCGAGTCGTCCAGGATTTGCCATCGTATCGGTCATACGCCATCCCCCGCAAATAAAACCGGTCCATCTGCAACCCGGTCCGGTCCGGAAGCTCCACCCGCATCACAATGCCCGGATCGCGCTTAATGGGGCCAATCATGCCAAGATCGACGGTTTCGGAAAACCCCGATGTGCGAATTCCTTCTCCAGACCCTTTTTGCCCAAACCCAGCACTGACACGGGGAATTGTAAAGAAAATCAGAATGGTGAGGCACAGCGCGCCGGCGGCAAGGCTGTTCGCCAGCCAGAATAATTCCGGGGTAATCTGCTCCCGCCTTCGAAAAGTCCCCGCCGATTCATCAGAGAAACTCAGAGAACCACTTTTCTCATCGGATTCTTTGGTGAGCTGGTACAGCAAGAGTGTCCAAACTCCCATCAAAAGATAGGCAAGAAACACTGGCAAGTACCAGAGATCCGTAGTCGAAGCGGCGGACCCGAGAATCGCCATCAGGCTGATCGCGTAGAGGTGAAGATAATCCCGGCGCTGATCCAAGTTGAACAGCTTGATGACCATTAAAATCAGGAGAAAATGCACACCGGCCTGCAGAAGGTCTGCGGAAACCCATAATAAGTCCGCCCAAAACCCGGCGAATGCGATTACGGTCAGAATATTCCAAGCCGTGGTCGACAACCGAATTCTCTCAAGCACGCGGTAAAGCCGATCCACGCCAAGGGTTCGCAGGAGGCTCACGATCAAGGAACTGCCGGTGAAAAGCACCAGCCATTCAGGCAAATTCGTTCCAAGCGCCAGTCCGATAAACGCGGCAGCCGCGAGCAGCACAGAGGATAGCCGTAACGCCTGATTAAATGGCATCGAGCCTGCCTTGGAGCATCGACTCCGTCACAAGGCCATCAGGGTGCACGCCCCGGAACAGCTTCCTCGGCTCTCCCCACGGCACGAACAGAATGGTGGAGCCTCCTTCAGGATCATACGAAACATCTTCGGAGAATACCCGATCCTCGGGTCCATCAGGGCTCCATCGCTCGCAGAGCGCCAAGGATTCCATAAGCTGTAAGAAATGAGCCTCCCCCTGGCCAAACGGAGATGACATTCCTCCGATAACCAATCGAACCTGATATCCCCTTGCTCCAAGATCCTGTGCCATCGACGCGGTAAGCGAGACGGCTTCTTCGAACAGCCGTTCATGGCTAAGAGGGGCGAGAAGTGAGAGCAGGAGGGTCACGCGCCGCTGATCCTCCGCCTCCGTTTCTCGGACCATGAGTTTGGAGGTTCGCGCCGTGGAGAGCCAATGACTCGCGCGGGAGTCGTCGCCGGCCTGATATTGACGCAGATTATAGAGATCGCTTCCATGCCCTTTGCGCGGCAGACTGAAATCTTGGCCAAACAAGGCCACTCCCTGAAACAAAGCGCTCTCGACCGGCTGGATGACCGGAGCTACCACCACCGATCCAGCGAGAGGGTAATACGCTTTCTTATGGAAGAGGCCGAATGGAAACGACGTCCCAACACGCACTCCGTCGAAGCACAACCGACCGCGCCTGGTCGCAATCAGAGGATAGGAAAGAATCTGGCTGGCGCCAGGCATCAACTGCCGCACGGTCAGACCGCGATCAAAATCCTGTTCGCCCGCCACGTCCCAGAGATGCAAAGAAAAACTCGGGAGGCGGGACTTGCGATTGGCCACCACCACCGTTGCCGTCACCGGCTCACCGACATACACAAGATCGGGAAGATGGCGGTGAAAAGCCAGCCGGCGAAGGCAATATTCCGCCATGATGCCGGACATCAGGATGATGCTCAGCATCATGGACAGAAGCAGGTAGAACAGATTATTGCCGGTGTTGATCGCCGCGACCGCCACCGCAAGCGTGAAGAGAAGAAACCGCGTGCCTTCCGTCGTCACCCGAGTCGAGCGATGCCGCAGAAAGTGTCTAAACAGGCGACTCGCGCTGGTGAGCATATCGGCAGGTATCCCAGTGGAGAAGAATGCACGCCCTGCTAGACGGGAACGGGAACGGACTCGACCAGGTCTTGAATAATCTGCTCCGACTGTTCAAAGCTGCGATGACGCACGCCCTGCGCCCGGCTCACCATGATGCGATGCGATAGCACCGCGGGAGCCAGCTCTTTGATGTCGTCCGGCAAACAATAAGCCCGCCCCCGCACAAAGGCCAGCGCTTTGGCTGCCCGACAGAGCGCGAGTGCGCCGCGCGTGCTGACTCCCAGCGACAGTAAATCCGACTGCCGGGTGGCCAGCACAATCGCCAGCAGATATTCCATCAGGCTCTCTTCCATCAGCACATCGTCGACCTGCTGTTGCAACGCGAGCACCTCGTGAGCCGTGGCAACCGGCTGGAGCGCCTCTGCGGGATGGAGCGATTGCGGCCGCTCCAGGACCTTGCGCTCTTCTTCAGGCGACGGATATCCGATTTGCACCCGCATCAAGAACCGGTCAAGCTGGGATTCGGGCAAGGGAAATGTGCCGTGATACTCAGCGGGATTTTGGGTGGCGATGACCATGAACGGTTGATGAAGAGGGCAGGTCTGATTGTCGACCGAGATCTGGGCCTCACTCATCGCCTCCAGCAAACTGCTTTGCGTCTTGGGTGTCGTTCGGTTGATTTCATCGGCCAGCACAATATTCGCGAAGATCGGCCCAGGCACAAATTCAAACCCCTGCTTTTGCCGGTTGAAAATAGACACCCCGACGATGTCGGACGGCAGGAGATCGCTGGTAAATTGAATGCGCTTGAAAGAACAGTCCAACGAACGAGCCAGGCTATGAGCCAGAGTCGTTTTCCCGACCCCTGGCACGTCCTCGAGCAACAAATGCCCACGAGCCAACAGCGCCACCACGGTCAGCTCAATGACTTTGGATTTGCCCTTAATCACACGGGCAATGTTCTCCTGAATGGAGGAAACCAGTTGGGTAGATTTCATGGGGTTGAGTGGCCGTTCCTATTGAAATGAAAGTCCTGGCGCAACACGACAAAAGTCTAACAAAGGGTCTACAGACGGTCAATTTTTCATCGGTATCTTGCGGAAGGGTGACTATACGCGCGCTCAGAGAAGCGGCTATGGCTGCCGATCTTCCGGAACAAGCGTGAGACACCAAGGAGGACTTTCTTCGCGCATGTGCAGAAATTGACGAGCAGTACTGCTGGCAGGGACCCCGGGGAACACGGCTCCTCGCCGGATCCACACCTCCCGAAATCCAACCGCAGACTGATCCGTCCGGGTTAGCTCATTCGCAGGGAGGCAGAAACGCAAAACACCGAGTTGGGCGAGTGAAATGGTCTCCCCTAACTTCAGCTGCGTCAAACGTTGATAGATATCGCCGAACACTATCGGCAGATTCTCCGGATTGAACGGCTGGTTCTGGGGACGATAGCGGGCATCTTCGAGCAAGTGTGCGAGGATCTCCCAGAATACTTGAGAATCTACCGCACCCAGCACCCCAACCAACCCGCGGCGAGCCATGAGATTCAGGAGAGCAACCGGCCCGCGAATGTCGAATTTCCAAGAGGGGAAAATCAGGGCTCGTTCCCCATGTTGCACTTCGAGCGCGGACTCGCCCTCGTAGCGCACCTGCCGAAACTCACCCTTGCTCCGGCGAAGATCTTCCTGAATGACTGCGTCAGAGAGTCGCGTCGGCTCATACGCAAAGGTCGGGGTCGCGGGGGCCCAGCAGGTCGCCAGCGTATAGCGGGCGGCCAGATGCCCGGCCTCATCCAACTCGTGGAGGTCGAACATGTCCCGGTTGCCGTAGAAACGAAAGGCCAGGCCCGGTCTCGATTGCAATTGAGCAATCCGGTCGCGGCCGGGATGCAATGGTCCGCCCAGCTTCGATCGTGGATCCAGGCGATCCACCGCATGCAGCACCAACTCCTGTTGATGCGCGAAGAGCGTGGGGAGATAGCGATCGACAAGCTCGCCGGCAAATGACAGGTCGCCGGCACCCAGATCGAGAACTGTGGTCACAGGCGCTGTGAGCAACAGATCGAACGGATTGGCCAGTCCTTGAAGAACGCGGACCACTTCTTCACTGCGAAGATTTGCGGCAGGCCATTTCGACGCTCGACCTTGAACGAGGCCGAAATAGAGACACAATGAGCGAAATGCTTTGGACGGCGGGCAGCCTGTTAGCATTTTGAGGGCGGCGCCATTGAGGTCTTGGACACGGCGAGCTTGGCCCTGGCCCAGCATATCCGCCAATGCGGCTTTCACTTGCAGGGCCAGCGGAGCCGCCTGAAGCCGCTGGACCAATTGTTCCACGATCGACGGAAAGACCGCCGCCTCCAGAAGGCGTCTGGAATCTTCCCACTTCTGCTCAGATTCACCTGCCGCAAGATTCACGGCTCGGCGGAACACTGCGAGGTCATCGCTCTCGGGCATAATCAATATCGGCCCTATATCGTGTGACAGGCTTCTCGATCTCGCTCAGGAAAAAGGAGAATAGTGGCCCCCTTCTTCTCCCGTCAAGACAACAGGCTTGTCGTGCAGAATTGGCTATGCTAGGAAATATGGATGCGCCCAGCATTTGTCCCATGGTTTGCACCCCGCCACATCCTCCCCCTTCTGTTTCTGATCATTGGACCGATATTTTTCACCGCCTGCGTCAGCAACCGATCTACGACTCCTTCCGAATCCTCTGTTGCATCCTGGCAAGCCGGCCGCGTGATTGACGTCAAAACTGGACGATCCCTTGCTCTCCTTGCATTCCTGGCAACACTCACCCATTTTGACATCGTGTACCTTGGAGAAGAGCACTACAACCAACACCACATCGATGCCGCGTTAACTGTTTTACACACCATGCTGGCAAGCGGCCGCCAGCCGGTGCTCACGATGGAGATGTTCGGATGGGACGGGCAGCCCGCCTTGGATCAATATCTCTCCACACCTGGTCAAAACCGGCAAGCGTTTCTCGAGCAGAGCCGCTGGAAGCAGAACTGGGGAGGCGCCTTCGATAACTACGAGCCATTAGTAAATTTTTCCCGTGAGCACAAGCTGGCGCTCCGCGCCATGAATCCACCCAAGCCGCTGATTCGTCAGGTCGTGAAAGCCGGCCTCGATGAAGCTCGAGCGGGACAGGATTGGGTTGAATGGGGAATGGAGCCCGAAGACATTGTCGATGACCAGGCCTACCGCCTCAGGATTCTGGATCAGCTAAAACGCTGCCACGGAGGAGGAAGCGACGAGGATTATGCCAGGATGTACGAAGCGTCAATGGTACGCGACGAGGGCATGGCCAAAACGGTGGCGGCGGCTCTTCTCATCGCCCGCCAAAACCCGCGCGACCATGCCGTCATTCTCAGCTACACAGGCGGTGGACATATTCAATTTAATTTGCCGATCCCCAAGCGTGTCGCCCGGCGCATGAACGGGCACGTCTCGCAAGCAACGGTGTACCTCGCCTCCTTCGATCCATCGCGCATGCAGGATATCCAGGACCTCATACAGGACGGGATCGCCGATTATGTCTGGCTCACTCCCATTGGCCAGCAGGGTCCGCCGCAGCGCTGCCGGTAGGACTCGTTCCTTCCAATCTCACTGTCAAGCGGTGAACAGAACCGTTCACCGCTTGACAGTGTCGAACCGGCGAGGCAGACTACTTCCACATCCAGGACCACACTCCATGGCAACCATACGAAACAAGATTCCCTGCAGCGCAGACCGGCTCGGCCTTCTGGACCCCCAGATGATCAAAGCCGTCGTCGAGATCGCCGCTTTTCAGATCGGCCATCAATATTTGTCCGAAAATCGGGTTCGCATTGTGGAAGCCGACGACGCGCAGATTTCTTCTGCGGTGATTGGAAATTCTGGACTCTATGAACAAACCATCCGCCTGAAAGACGGACACCTCATTTCAAAATGTTCCTGCACGCTTCCCGAAGAACCGATTTGCCGCCACTGTATCGCTGTCTTGCTCGAATACCACCGATGGTCTCAGCCACGGCAGCCCAAAAAAACCAAAGATGTTCCACGAGACGCCAAGACGGCCGCGCAAGCAGAATCTCCGAATAATGGAAACGGAACTCCGACTATGGGCCCAAGTGCCTCCGCCGACGTCAAGCTCAGTGAAGTCATGGTGTTTGTGGAGTGGCTGCAACCTGCCATCAAGGCCATCGAGCAAGCCCAGTCGATGCCTCTGCCTCCCCAAATCGCTCCAGGGGAAGTCGCGAATTGGATTCAGACGATCCGCACCCTGGAAGATCGTCGCCGGGATAGCGAAGAAGCCCAAGTGAAGCTGGAATCCGACATGCGGGATCGAGAGGCCTATGTCGCCCGATTAAGCCAACAGCTCCAGGCTTCTACTGCAGAAGCAAAGACTGCTCAGACAGCCGCGCAAACCCTTCAGCAAGAAGTCTCAGCTTGCAAAGTCGCTTTAAGTAAAGTTGCTGAAATTTCAGGAGAAGTAAGCCGCTACGATGCCCAGCTCAAGTCGATGGCTCAGGATTTTTCCAGTAAAGGGAATCAGCTCGATCGAATGGCCGGCTCGTGCAAGCAAGTCGCTGACGCCCTGAACTCCATCATTAAACAGTCCGCTACGCGGTAAATTCACTCCTAAATGGCAAGTCGTACATTATTCCTTTTCCACGTTTATAGACCGGGATCTTGCGCTACTCTATGCAATTTTTGTAGAATGCGATCCTCATTTTCGAAATACCCTTGAGGGAGGCATGATCATGATGAAGAGATTACTGGAAGCAGGAAGCATGGCACTCGCGGTCGTACTTACGGTCGCCCCGCAGGTCCTGGCAAATGAAGCGCACGGCGATGGCCCCCCAGACTACAGCGGCATCACCGGGTTGTACTACGTCATGATCGGTGGAATCCTGGCGTACGGTGTGTACGACACATTCCTGAAAAAGTCGTAACCTCCACGCCCTCTTGATTGCACCAGACTCCTGCCTGGCCGACGTCTCGGCTCAGGTGGGAGTCTACTTGTTTGCATTATGGCTCCGCTTCTTCTATTTCTTCAGAAGCGGCCGCAATCTCCCCAGCATCATCTCTACAATCGCACGGTAGCCTTGGGCGGTCGGATGGATGCCGTCGGCCTGGTTGAGCGTATTGGACGCCGCCACCCCTTCAAGAAAAAATGGAATGAGCGGCAGGCGATAGCGCGCGGCTAAATCGGGATAGAGCCGCTCGAACGCTGTGAGATAGTCGTTGCCGTAGTTGGGCGGCAGCTTCATGCCGGCGAGAACCACTTGCGTACCGGCTTGCTGCAGTTGCTGAATGATGCGCTCAAGATTGGCTTTCGTCTCTTCGACGCGCAATCCTCTCAGGCCGTCATTCGCTCCCAGCTCAAGAATCACGATAGCCGGCTTGCTCCGCAAGATCCATGGCACACGACGCAAGCCGCCCGCCGTCGTCTCTCCACTGACGCCTGCATTGACAACTCGATAGCGCAGTCCGAGCGCATCCAATCGCCGCTGCAACTCGGCCGGATACGTCTCATCGACCGCAACGCCAAGTCCGGCCGTCAGACTGTCCCCAAACGCCACGATCCTCGGGCGATCATCGGCGGCTGGCAACGCCGCCGCCCAAGCGAGAGGACACGCACCGACAAGTCCAATCAGGATGAGCCGGCCGAAATACGCGCGCATTCCATGCCTGTGAAATTTTGCCCGAGGCTCCATAGACGTTCCATCTTCGTACAGTATAATACCATCTTGCGAACTGCCCCGAGATGAGAAAGGAACGCACCGTCCCATGATTCGCATCACCCAGCTTTCCATGAGCCTCGCCGCCGGAGGGCGGGCGGTTCCCATTCTGGACAACATCTCATTGGAGATTCCCGACAAACAAACGGTCGCGATTATCGGGCCATCGGGAAGCGGAAAATCGACGCTTCTCGGATTGATAGCCGGCCTCGACCGGCCAACCGCGGGCTCAATCGAATTAGATGGGGCAGAGTTAACAACGATGTCCGAGAACGCCCTCGCCAAGTTCAGGCGCGCGAAGATCGGCTACATTTTTCAGTCGTTCCACCTCATTCCCACACTCACCGCCCTGGAGAATGTCGCCGTTCCCCTTGAACTGAGCGGCGAGCAGAACGGCGATGCGCGCGCGGCTGAATTATTGGCTTCGGTTGGACTGGCCGGCCGCCTCGATCATTATCCCGTGCAGCTTTCCGGCGGAGAACAGCAGCGCGTCGCGGTTGCCAGGGCGTTTGCCTGCCGTCCACCGTTTTTATTCGCCGATGAACCGACCGGCAATTTAGACAGTGCGGCAGGAGTGCAGGTGATCGACCTTCTTCTAGGCATGCATCGAGATGTTGGCACGACCCTGATCCTCGTCACGCACGACCACGACTTGGCCGGTCGAATGCAGCGAGTCGTCACCCTGCGCGATGGCCGCATCGAGTCCGACCGGTTGACGGACTCCCTCTTGGCGGCTCCCCTTCCATGAACAGGTTCATTCTAAAAATGGCGTGGCGTGAAACTCGCGCGGCCTGGCGGCACTTTTTCTATTTCCTCGCGAGCATCGCGATAGGGGTGGGCGCTCTTGTGGGGGTCTCCCTGTTTTCCACCCACCTTGAGCACACTGTCACAAAAGAAGCGCGCGGCCTGCTCGGCGGCGATCTCGAAGTGCGCCTCTCCCGCCAAATGAGTCAGCCAGGCCTCGCATGGCTCACCTCGCTGACGGATCGAGGGATTGCCGTCACACATGCGAGCGAGTTGATCGGCATGGCCGCGCACGCGGCCGGAACCCAGGCCGGTGGCCAATCGTCGCAAATCGTCGAGATCAAGGCGGTGGACTCGCTCTATCCGTTCTATGGAACCCTTCGCGTGGAACCGGATCGCCCGCTGCGGGACCTCCTGCAACTCCAGCCAGACGGTTGCCCAGGGCAGCCCTGCTGGGGCGCAGTCGTTCAAGAATCGCTCCTTATTCGAATGGGACTGCGGCTCGGTCAATCGCTCACTATCGGCCAGGCCACTTTCCGTATTACCGGAATTGTGCGCACCGAGCCGGACCGCATGGCGAATGCCTTCAGCTTGGGCCCGCGCGTGTTGATTGCCCAGGACGGGCTCCAGGCCACAGAGCTGGTGAAACTCGGCAGCCGGGTGCGCGAACGCTATCTTCTAAAAACTCCAGCCGCCACCAAGATTGAACCGCTCTTGTACGAATTGCGGAGCCGGCTGGCGGCGGAATCCGCGCGCGTCTCAACCTATAAAGACGCGCAGCCTCAGCTCAAACAATTCCTGGAGCAATTAACACGGTATCTCGGGCTCATCGGACTGACCGCGCTGTTTGTCGGTGGGATCGGCGTCGCCACGTCCGTGCGCGCCTTCTTGCGCGAAAAGCTGGCCACCATTGCCATTCTGAAATCCGTCGGCGCCGACTCTCCCACCATCATTCAAACCTATGCGGCTCAGGCCCTCTTCTTGGGACTGGTCGGAAGCGGCGCAGGGCTGGCCCTCGGCATCGGCCTGGAGCGGGCAGTGCCTTGGATGCTCTCATCCTGGTTCGCCTCGGACATGCTGGGGCAAATCAGTTTGAAAGCGGATCCCTCGCTGTCTTCACTCTTGCCCTTAGGCAAAGGCCTCGCCCTCGGCCTGCTGACCACATTGCTCTTCACCTTGTGGCCGTTGCTGGCCATTCGATCCGTCAAACCGGTCGCGCTCTTGCGGCGCAATGCGCTCGCCTCGGACCCATCTTCAGGCGCGGCCGGCCGAACATGGCGCCAGCGCATCGCCCACCTCGATCGGACGCAGCTGCTCACCGCTGGGACAATCGCCGCCGGACTCGCCCTGCTGTCGATCTGGCAAGCCGGGACATGGAAAATCGGACTGCTTTTCACGGGAGCCTTCTCGCTCGCGCTCGCCCTGCTCGGCGGCATCGCCTGGATAGTGATCAGAATCCTCGCGGCAGTTGCCAGGCCTAAGCGGCTCGCGGTCCGCCATGCGATCGGCAATATTGTTCGCCCTGGGAGCCAGGCTGTCAGCATGACCATCGCAATCGGCATTGGGGTTATGGTAATCGTCACCGTCGCGCTGGTCGAGCAAGCCTTGCTCCGGCAAATCGGAGAAAGCCGTCCCGTTGACGCTCCAACATTTTTCTTTATCGATATTCAGCCCGACCAAGTAGACGGCATCTCCCGTCTGATCCGCGACCGGGTCGCGGATCGTGCGCCAACGCTGACGCCGCTGGTCCGCTCACGCCTCGTGGCGGTGAACGGGCAACCCGTCAAAGCCGAAGCCGTCTCCGAGGAGGATGAGCGGGCAGCGCAAGCGGCCGACAAGGAGCAGCGTCGAAAGGCCTGGTACTTCACCAGAGAATATGTGCTGACCTTCTTGGATCAACTGCCGAAGGACAACGTTATCGTGAAAGGCCAGTGGTGGACGCCCGGCCAGACCTTCCCCATCCCCATCGTCTCGGTTGAGGAGGACGCGGCGAAGGCGATGGGGCTGGACATCGGCCACACGATTGAACTGGACATTCAAGGCACCCCGCTGGTTGCGGAGATCGGCAGTATTCGCAAAGTGGAGTGGGGCAACCTCTCCACCAACTTCTACATGGTCCTGTCGCCCGGCTCGCTGGATGGAGCCCCCCTCACCTACGTGGCGACCGTGCAGGTCCCGCCAGCCGGCGAAGTGCCGTTGCAACAGGCGATTGTCGCCGAATTCCCCAACGTGACGGCGATTAACATCGGCGATGTCCTCGACAGCTTCGCCCGCATCCTCGACCGCCTCTCGCTGGCCATTCGAACCATCGCGCTCTTCTGCGTCCTCACCGGAGGGCTCGTCATGGGAGCGGCACTCGCGGCCACCCGGTATCGCCGGCTCTATGAATCCGCCGTCCTGAAAGCCTTGGGCGCCACGCGGAGGCTGCTCATCGGATCGTTCGCGCTGGAATATCTATTGTTGGGTATCGTGGGAGGCGCGATCGGCGCCGGATTAGCCAGCGCCTTGTCCTGGGCGCTCCTTCGATGGGTGTTCGACCTCGACTGGGCGCTGCATCCATCCATCCTGCTGATCGGACTGGGGCTCACGATGGTCCTCACGCTTCTCGTGGGATTTCTGAGCACCTACCGCCTGCTGGGACAACGGCCGTTGCCCGTCCTCAGATACGAGTAAGCCTCGGACATCTTGATGGGATAGATCGATCGCTCAGCGAGGGAGAGCCGGTTCCGGCAACCAGAGATCCAGAATACTGCGGATACGGCGTTGATCCTGCCGGTGCAACTGGGTAAATCGCAGGCCGATTTCTCCTGGGGACGAGGACCGGACAATCGCCTCTTCCACCGTGATGGGAAACGAGGCAGTGGAATGCTGAAATTCTAATTCCACTCTGGTCCCCGGAACCACGGAACGCTCGCAACGAATCCGGCAGCCGCGAATCGACAAGTCCCGGATGATCCCTTCCTCTCCCAACTCATGCGGCGAGGCATGCAGCAGCTTCAGCCACACGGGGAAATCGACCGACACGCGGTCGAAATTTCGGCGGGGATTCCTGGCCACTCGGCCGAGGAACGCGCGGAACCGCCGCGCACAGAGCTGGCAGCGAAACGGATAGACCGTCACAGAGCCAAAGAGCCTGTCCGTGAACGACCGGCGGACGGCGAGTCGAGTCTTCGTTGTACCGCAGAACGGGCACGCCACCGGTCTCATGCACCCACCCTTCTGTCCCCTAATGAGTGGCCGCCATCCTACGTGCGCGCGCGCGGCTTCGGCTACCCCCTAAAAGTACAAGGCGGCCCGTCGGCTGGCGACAGGGCAAACCATCTAGCGGACCCCCTCGGCGCCCGTGGTGGCATCAAGGGCGCAACAACTCGCGCAGGTTTTGGCTCTCCCGACTTCGGAAGGTCACCGCGATGCGCAGCTGTTCCAGATATTGGTCCAATGTTTTTCCACCAAGATCGATCTTGCGGGACAGAAAGAACGCGCGCACGTCTTCTTCAAGCTCAGCCGTCGCCAGCGCGACAACGCCGCCGCACATGCGGCGCAAGCCCTGCTTCGGAAACAGCCGGTCCATCTGCTCCCAATTCGTCTTCACAAACTCCCAGGCCAGTTCGCGCCCATGCACGTTCCCCATCACGGCGCTCACCACAAACGGCGCATCCTGGGTGCGGATCTCGCCAGTGATCGTGCGGGCGAGGGTGCGCCCCAGCAATGCCGGGGATTGAAAGGCCGCAAGGGCGAACAGATATCGCCGTTCTTCCTGCGGCGTCGTGGCGGCTTGTGAACGTTCGGAGAACTCCTTATAGCGCGCCTCGTCGCCGGTATAGGCCAGGATGGCAACAAGCGCGGGGACAAGATTGGGGTCGATGCGTGAAGGATCCGCGCGGTACTGCCGATACTGCTCCGCCGATTGCGCGTGAATCGCCTGGTCATTGCCAAGTTTTCCCAAGGCGCCGATCAGCTCTCCCCGCAACTGTTTGACCAGTTCGTCTTCCCCGGCCTTCGGCTGCCACGTAAGCGCGGTCACAGCAGGTGTGAGACGCGCGCGAACGAAGGATTCCAAGACCGGCCGGTCCTCGGCCGCGACGATACGATTCAAGAAGGAAAAGGAATCGAGAAGCACGGCCCAGACATTCTTATCTCGTTCGCCGGTGAAGTGGCCGGTCAAATACAAATAGTCGGATAGTGGGGTGAGTCCCGAGACTGTCGTCGCCCACGCATCGCTGACCAAATTGAATCGCTCGCTCGGCGCGAGCCGGTCGACTCCGGCCTTCAGGATTTGCTGAAGCAACGAGGATTCGTACCGCACTCGATAGAACCCGTGGCCCGCTTCATTGGCGAAGAGCTGCTGAACTCCTTGCGGAAGGCTCACCCGCATTTCCCGATCCGTCAAGAGGAGGCGGCGATGTTCGGTGGCGCCAGCGGCGGTGATTCGAAGAGGAACGGGAATCTGCCACCTCGGCTCGGTCGATTCGGAAGAGGCGAGATAAGTAAACCGTTGCTGCGAAAGCACCAGCTCCGTCTCGCTGTCCTGGCGCACCGTCACGAGCGGATAGCCTGGCTGAAAAATCCAGCCGTCCATGAGTTCGGGAACCGCTTGCTTCGCCGCCTGCCCCAACGCTACCCACAAATCTTTCGTATCTGCATTCCCGTACGCATGGGCGCGGAGATAGCGGCGCACCCCTTCGCGAAAGACCGCCGGCCCGATATGCTGTTCGAGCATGCGCAGCACGGACGCCCCTTTTTCATAGGTCAACACGTCGAACATGGCATCGGCGTCTTTCGGGGCGCGCACGGGATACTCGATCGGACGCGTGCTCAGCAGGCCGTCCACGGAGAAGGCCGCGGCGCGCGAGACACCAAACGCGTCCCAGCGTTTCCATTCCGGCTTCCACGCGTCGACCGCGAGCATTTCCATGAAGGTGGCGAAGGCTTCGTTCAGCCACAGCCCATTCCACCAGGACATGGTGACCAGATCGCCGAACCACATGTGCGCGTTCTCATGCGCGACGACATCGGCCACCCGCTCCCGTTCCGCATGCGTCCCGGTGCGCTCATCGACCAGCAAGGCGGTTTCACGGAAGGTAATGGCACCGAGGTTTTCCATCGCGCCGGAGGCGAAGTCGGGAATGGCGAGAAGATCGAGCTTGTCCCCTGGATAGGGAATGCCGTAATAGTCTTCAAAGAACGCCAGCGACGCCGCTGCGATGTCAAGACCGAACGGCGTGAGCGGCTGTTTCCCCGGCACCGTCCAGAGACGCAGAGGCGTCTTGCCGACGAGCCGCGGCTTGGTGGATTCAAGCTGCCCGACGATGAAGGCCACCAGATAGGTGGACATCTTCATACTGTCGGCAAACCGCAGCACTCGTTTGCCGGACTCGATGGAATCGGACAGGATCGCTGTGTTCGAAACCGCCGTGAGGCCCGGATCGATCACGAGCGTTGCGGCAAAGACCGCTTTAAAGTCTGGCTCATCCCAGCAGGGAAAGGCGCGCCGGGCATCGGTCGCTTCAAACTGTGTGGCCGCCATGGTGTGAGTCGCGCCGGACTGATCTTTATAGGTGCTGCGATAGAAACCGCGCAGATGGTCGTTCAATGTTCCTTGAAACACCAGCGTGAGCCGTGCCTCTCCGGCTGGAAGAGAACGGGAAAACGTCAGCCGGCAGCGCTGCATCGCGTGATCGAGCTCGACCGCCGCATCGAGCCGCCCGCCGGATTCCCCTTCGACCGTCGCCGAGGAAATCGTGAGATCGACCGCGTTTAGGATGATGGTGCTAGTCGCGCGCGTCACGGTAATCGTGACGACGGCGAGGCCTGAAAAGGTCGCGGCACGAAGATCCGGCTCTAGCCGCAGGTCGTAGCGATGCGGCACCACATGCCTGGGCAGGCGATAGGGATCCAGACTGCCGGGAACATCGTCGAGATTCATATCTTTGCCTTTCGGTTGTGTCGGTGCGGTGGCGGCAGCGGCTGGACGGATAGCCAGAAGAAAAAAAGGCGCTAGGGGAAAGACCAGCAATGCACGGGCTCGTTTGGCCAGCGTCGAAAACAACTGACGCCTGCCGACAGGTTCACTCATTGCTCCGGCGCATGGTGAATGTCGACTCCGTGAGGGGACCCGACGATCAATGTACTCGTTCGACCGACGAACAGGCCGGTTTCCACAACTCCAGGAATCCGGTTCAAGGCGATTTCAAGGTCGTTCGGGCTGGGAATCCGCGCAATATGCACATCCACAATCAGATTCCCTGCTTCGGTTCTGAACGGCGCGCCCTGTTTCTCCCTGAGCACCGCCCGGCCCTTGGTCAAGGTCTCGATTTCACGCACCGTACTGCCCCACCCAAACGGAATAATTTCGATCGGGAGGGGGAACGATCCTCCCAGCACAGCAACTTGTTTTGTATAATCCACCACCACGATGAATTGCTTCGCAGAGGCCGCAACGATCTTTTCTTTCAAGAGAGCGCCGCCGCCGCCTTTGATCAGGTTGAGCCCAGGATCGACCTGATCTGCACCGTCTATGGCGACATCGATTTCCCAGCGGTTATCGGCATCGATCAATGCGATGCCGGCCGCTGCGGCAAGCGCCGCCGTTTCATGCGAGGTGGGCACCCCGCGCAGCCGCATGCCGGCGCGCACTTTTTCGCCGAGCGCGGCGATCATGTGCTTGGCGGTCGAGCCGGTGCCCAGCCCGACGATCATCCCATCGCGAACGAATTCGACGGCTTCCAAGGCCGCGGCCTTCTTCAGACTATCGAGATCGACGTGCGTGGTCATGGCGCAGGGGCATGAGAAAGGGCTGCGGCAACAGACGCCGCACCGAGCAGCGCAGTTCGCTGGTTCATCACAACTTTTACCGGCATGGTGCTCAGCAGGCGTTTGTACCGCCCTTTGTTGACGAAGGCTTTCATAAACGTGCCGTCCTGAAGTTTCTTGATCAATTTCGGAGCGATCCCGCCGGCCACATACACCCCGTCGAGCGACAGCGCTTTGAGCGCCAAGTTACCGGCCTCGGCTCCATAGATCGATGCAAACAGATCCAGCGCCTGCTTGGCAATGTCGGCCTGGCCTTTCAAGCCGGCTTCGGCAATTTCGGCGGCTGGATCGCCAGCCTTGATTTTTTCCGCGAGCCACGTCGGTTCGTTTTTCTTCGTGTCGCGGACATATTCGTAGATCGCATTCAGTCCTGGCCCTGAAAGGACTCGCTCGTAGCTGACATGAAGAAATTGGCTGCGCAGATAGCGCAAAAGCTCGATCTCGTAATCGTTATTCGGGGCAAAGTCGGCGTGACCGCCTTCCGACGGCATGGGCCGGTACGATTTACCGTCCCAAAAGAGAATGGCCTCGCCAAGCCCAGTCCCGGCTGCGATGAGCGCCAGCGCCTGGCGTTTTTGTGGAGGATTGCCTGGATTGAGCACTTCCACTTCGTCAGGCCGCAGCAGCAAGATTCCGTATGCGGTCGCCTCTAAATCGTTGAGCAGTTGCACGCGCGGGATCTCGAATTGTTTGGCGATCGCCGCGCCATTGACCACCCAGGGCAAATTGGTGGTCTGAGAGTGATTCTCGATCACCGGCCCGGCAACCCCAAAGCAGGCCGCCGCGATTTTGAGCGGCTCTTCAGGAAGGGATTCGACCTCTTCCTCGCCGGACGCCGCGACATCGAGATCGTCCAGCGGCTGTGGCGGCTTCGGCGGCGTGAGAAACTCTTCCAGAATCTCTTCGAGCGATTTGTAATCCGCGCTATGAAAGGTCTCGAGCCTGATCGGCTCCACTCGCTCTACAGACCAATCGTAGAGCGCGAGATTCGTCTTGGTTCCACCAATATCGCCGGCCAAAATCATCGTCTGTCCTTCCGCGGTCTTATTGCCGAAGCGCGGCGGCCGCGGCATCGTCGAGCAGCCATACCAACCGCCCACCGTCCGGTTTCACTTGCGCCGCCGGTAATGCCCGCTCCGCCTGGGTTTGCGGCTGAATGATAGCACGAACGGTCTGCGCTTTCCCGGCGCCGGTCACGAGGAACAGTACCACAGTCGCCCGGTTGATCACACCTAGGGTCAAGGTCAAACGAGAAGGAATCCCTTTGGGAGATACGCCGACTGCGACCAAGCGTTCCTGTTCAGATAAGGCAGGCGTTCCTGGAAAGAGCGACGCCGTATGGCCATCCTCTCCCATGCCAAGAAGGATCAAATCCAACCGGGGAACCGCCGGCGCAGGGCTATGCGTGAGCGTCCTGACCGTCCGCTCATACTCCGCCGCAGCCAGGCTGAGGTCTGCGGATTCGCCTTTCATTCGATGGACCTGCGACACACCGATCCCCAAGGGGCTGAACAACGCCTCCTGAGCAAGTCCGTAGTTGCTGTCAGGATGATCCGGTGGCACGCCCCGTTCGTCGCCAAACAAAAAGATCATGCGATCCCACTGGCATTGACTCCTCCATTCGACGGAGGTCAACGCTCCGTAGAGCGCTTTGGGAGTCGATCCTCCGGACAGAGCGATGATGCACGAACCCCTGGATCGAATCGCCTGATCGGTGACATCTCGAAAGAGGCGGCACGCGTGATCGAGCCAACTCTGGCCGGGCTGACACACCAGAATTTCAGGAGAGGCCGGCATGTTACCGTGCGCGGCGGCTCGACCGCCGCTTCACCGGCGCGGCCTGCCGGCGCGGAGGAGGACAGAGCCGGTTGACGATGGCGTCAACCGTGGCGACCGGGTCGGTTCCGAGCATGACTCGAATCCCAGGACGCCCGTGAGCCTGCAAGGATTCGAGATCGCCGGTTGCCTGGGCCTTCGCCAATGTGCCGAATGAAAATGTTTGCCCAGGGATCGGAAGATCCGGCGTCATGCGATCGACAAGTTCCAGAAAGACGCCGCTCGCTGGCCCACCCTTGTGCAATTGTCCGGTTGAATGCAAGTAGCGCGGACCATAGCCGAACGTCGTAGTGACACGATGCTGCTGTACCAATGCTTTCCTCAGGCGACGGATTGCGGCTTCGAGTGGCTTTGAAGGAGTCGTATAGGCCAGCAGAGCGACATACGAACCGGCGTGGAGATGGCCGGCCACCTCGTCGGCCGCTTGTCGTGGACGGCTCACTGCCATCACCGGCAACCGGCCGGTAGACTGATAGCCATCGAGCACTCGCCTGGTGTTGTCTTTACTTTCCTGTACATTGGGCTGATCGAACGGTTGGATGCCGAGCACGTGGCCCGCAACCGCGGTGGCATATTCCCAGCGAAAAAACTCCGCGCCGAGATCGTACACATCGCGAAGCGCAAAGGTAAGCACGGGATGGCCCGCGCGCGCGAGGGCATCGACCTGACGGTCGAGCGCCTCGTTCTTTGCGCCCTTCAGTCTGAGATAAATAAAGAGTCGATCTGATCCATACATCCCTGGCGCAAGCACTGGTTCTTGCGCGACAGGGACAATCCCCTTGGTTTCCTTGCCGGTGCTCTCAGCGAGTAATTGCTCCGCCCACAAGCCAAAGGTGTCGATGGGAGAAGACGCCAAAACGGTCACCTTGTCTCGTCCGGCTTTGGCAAGCGCCCCCATCGCGACTCCGAGGTATGCCCCAGGATTGTCTTCTAGTGAGCGACTCTCGCGGCAGCGGCTGGCCATCTTTTCGGCGCGCTCTAGCAACCGGGTAATATCCAGCCCCAGCAGGGCCGCGGGGACTAACCCAAACAACGAGAGTACGGAATAGCGCCCGCCGATATCGGGCGGGTTGCTGAAAATCTGCCGAAAGCCATGCTCGCGCGCCATGGTCTCGAGACCGGTGCCTGGATCGGTAATCGCGATGAATTGCTGGCCGCCGCGATTGTTCTTCGCTCCCGCCACCAGCTTCCAGAAATGCGCGAAGAGGGACATGACTTCGATGGTCCCACCCGACTTGCTAGCCACGAGAAAGAGTGTGCGAGCAGGGTGAATCGACTCGGTCACCAGGCGGATCCATCCCGGCACGGTCGTGTCGAGCACCCAGAGGCGCGGGGCTCCCTTCTTTGAACCGAACGACGCGCGAAATACTTCAGGGCCGAGGCTGCTGCCGCCCATGCCGAGTAAAACGACATCCCTAATGCCCTCTTGCCGCGCCGCGACCGTCAAGGCCTTCAACGCCTGCACATGCGTGCGCATATCGTCCGGCAACGTCAACCACCCCAGCCGATTGGTGATTTCAGTGGGTTCGGGCTTCCACAGGCGATGATCTTTGGCCCACAGCCTCGAAATCACTTGATTGCGCAGGACCGCCTCGCTCACCTCGCGGACCAATGCGTCGTACGGTTCGGCAAGATGCGTTCTGGAAGGAATGGCCATGTGGAATTCTCCTTGGTTGACATACCGAAGGATTATGCATCGACAAGCTACTGCATCTTAGAAATCCATGTCCCAAAACGCAATGGGGACACAGCCGAAGACGATTCGCTATGGCTCGGAGGGACGGCGGATGATCGCCGGCATGCCGTCCACGGTGGACCAGGCGAGTGACTGGGCTTGCTCACTCGACAGTGCAATGGTGAGCGTTGGAGCTTCATTTAATGATGGCTCTCCGCCAAGCTGTTGCTTCCAGAGGCGGAGGCGCGTCCAGGCTTTCCGGCTTGTCGCGCGAATCCACTCCATTGCTCCTTGCTCAACAGCAGACTCGACATCCATCGTCAGCGCCGGAGTAAACGACAGTCGGTATTCAACCGGCATATCGGACAGGGAAATCGGCTCCTGCTCGGTCGTCGCAGACGGATCGATTTTGCGGCGGACCACCGGAGGACGAGCTATCAGGCGAAACGTACCCGTCAACCGCGAGAGCTCGGCGGCCGTCCATGCGGCGATGGGCAGCCGGTGAAGCTCCACTCCGCGAGCCTTAATGTGGATGCCTCCCGACACAAGATCGATGAGCAGATAGGTTTGGGGGCGAGCCGCCAGCTTGACCTCTTCTTCGAGGACCCGTGAGCCTTCTTGCAACGCCACAGGATCGTTGGCATCAAGATCGGGAAACACCTCGCCGTCGGCGGCCCAGCCGGGAGCCGAGAAAAGAAGCAGCGCGGAAAGAATAATGGACAAAGGCATGAACGGCATCTGCGCGAGGAGCGTGAACTAGAAAATCATGATCGGCGTCCCCACTCGGGCCAGCTGGTAGACACTTTTGAGATCGTCGTCATTGAGTCTGATGCACCCGTGCGTAACGTTCTTCCCGAGCAGCCTGGTATAGAGCGTGCCATGAATAAAATAGCCTTTGCCGAACCCGAGCGCATAATCGCCCAGCACGCCTTGTTCGACTCGGTCGGCAGGGTTCTTTGGCACCATAAGCCCTTCTTCAATGAACGCCCAATCCGGCTTCACCCAAGCAGGATGCGTGAGTTTGGACTGCACCGTAAACTCTCCGCGCGGCGTATCGAACACCCACTGAGTATTGCCTTCGCCGGGCTTATCGAGAACCACTCCGCTCCCCGTGGATGCAATCGCATCCAGCACGATCTCTTGACTGCGTTTGACATAGAGGTGATTACGCGCGGTATCCACCAGAATATAATGCTGATGGGGCGCAAATTGCGCGAGCTGTTTCTTGAGGCTCTTGTATTGACTTTGCAGCCCTCGAAGCACGGCAGGATCCGCAGGGAGAGGCTGAGGGACCGACGCAATGGAGGACTGAAGCTGACTGCTGCTGTGGGGAATCAGGGCCGCGAGCAGGCCGAAGGACAGGATCGAACCTATGAGGAGAAGGAATCGCTTCATGGAACTCGCCTCAGGTTTCTTCTCCGTGCGCTCCCAGCTGAGCTAAGGCCGTGGCAACGGCGTTGCGCCCGGTCAACGCGCCGACAATGCTTACCACACTGCCCTGCTCCACCCGCTCGAACAGCGCGCTCATCTGCGCATTGTCGAGCATGACGCACCCCAGGGTTTGTGCCATCAATTCATTTTCAACGCCGTGGATTTCGATCTGGCCTCCGATCTGCTTCGCCAGAGGAATCCGTCCCATCTTTTTGCCCTGCACAAATCGGCGGCGATCGTCCTGGTTTGGATAGTCTAACACCAGGGCTCGATAGAACTGTGTCCGGCCCGCTCCGCGCTTGTCCGTGATGCGGTACCGCCCTTCCGGAGTCGCACCGTCACCCTGAAATTGTTTCTCGCGAATGCCGTTGAACCCTAACCGGACGGGATATGATACCACCTTGTTCCCATTCTTATAGAGGGTCAGTACTCTCTCCGCCTTGCTGACGACAATGGCGGTCGACCGGTGGGTGCGGGACCAGTCGATCGTCTGCTGGGCCATAGCTTGCCAGCTGCGGATATGCTGTTCATCCGCATAGCGCCCGAGTTCTCGAGCCAGAAGGGCCGACTGCACGCGCAGGGCCTTGCCGGCTAAATCGGCGGCTTCGATTGCGCGCTGATAATCGTGCTGATCGTAGAACGATCGGGCCTGCTTTACCAACAAGTCGCTTTGGACGGGTTTCCCTCCTAAGACAATGCGGCCATCGATGGCGTCGACTTGCAAGGAAAGCGCGCGCAGCCGTTCTTCCACGCGAAGCACATTCTGTTGCGCGCGGTGCTGCTGCGTTTGCCGTTCACTATGCAGCTTTGCAAGGGTACTCCCGCCCTCTTCGTGGAGCCGGCGAAGCTCTGCTTCGAGCTCGTTCGCTTCCCACGGCCATCGCACCAGATCGTCGTCCGACTGCACGCGGGCACGGAGCGGCACCCATTGCCGCACAAAACGGGCATATTCTTCAGGGGCGACTTCCGGCGCCTTGAGCGCGACCAACTGCTGATCGATCCGATCGATCGCGCTCACTAATTCAGGCGGAATGGCTTGAACGCAGGCAGACAGCGTCCCCACCAGGACAAATCCCTGAGCGAGAGCGACCAACCCACTTCTCACTGGCGCGACAGCCATAAACCAATACTACCTTATTTTTTCTTGGGCGCAGAAGGTTTTCCCTTCCCCACTTTTGCCAGCGCATTCTGCAACTCCGCAGAGACAGCTTGCCCCTTGTCATGGATGGCTTTCGACTGTGCCTGCGCGGCCGGGTAGTCTTCTTTATCGATCGCCAATTGAATCTGATTCAACGACGCCTTCAGTGCCTCGACATCGTTCTTGATGGCCTCAAGCGCAGCGCGATCTTTGCCCACTGGAGCGCTGGCCACAAGCTCCACCGCCGACTTCACCGCTTCCTGAGCGACTTGCTGCGCCTGAAGGGCGCCGGCCTTCGCTTCTTCCTTCTTTTTCACGGCGTCGGCCTTCACCAGTTCACTATCGGCCTTGGCGGAAACCGCCAGCTGTTCAGCTTTCCCGTAGTCGCGGAAGAGGGCGAACTTTCCGTCCTGATCCGTCACTTCTTTCTTCATAGCGGTCACGGAGGCTTCGAGCTTGGCATATTCTTGCGCGGTATAGATCGCCGCTCCGCTCATTTGCGCTTCCTTCAAGGCCTTTTCAGCCGCATCGATTTGTTCGGCCGGAGGCTTCGCACAGCCAGCGAGTAAAACAGCTCCGAGCATCAGTGGCGCGAGCCGATTGATTGTCATGTTCATCGTAGACTCCTTATGGTTCGCACGGGGGGATTGCTGGGCACGCTGCGCATTTCTTTGGGAAGAAGGGCACTCACCGAAGATGAGCGCCCTTCTCTGCCTAGAACGCAAGGAAGGAGAAAACTTAGCCGTTCTTCTTTTCCTTACCCTTCTTTTTGCCTTTGCCGCCCTTCTTTCCCTTTTTGGTCTTCTTTTCCTTTTCTCCATCCGCTTTCTTTTCAGGTTCAGCCGGAGCGCCCGCCGCAGGTGCCGCAGGAGCTGAAACGGCTGGTTCCGCAACTGGAGCGGTTTCCTGCGCATGCAGATAGGGACCGGTTGAGAACATGGCGGTGACCGTAAGCGCCAGCATGCTCGCTAAAATTCTACCCATGTAAGAAACCCTCCTGTAGTGTAATTGATTAGGCATAGATGGTTCGCCGAAGGATCGGATCTACCCCCAAGCAGTCAAAGCGATAGCGTGTTCATTTATAACTATATGGCAAACTTAGTGCCATACTCATATTTCACGTTTAATGCCGATATGCATAGCGAAACTGCTGTTTATGAAAAATTGTGGCGGCCAGAGAAATGCGGCGCTGTGGCACTCTGGCCGGCCAAGGCACAAAACCGCCTCAGAAATGAATGTTTACAGAATGATGCCTGTCCCTCAGCATTGCACAGTCGTACCGCGGGATTAATCCTTTTTGAAGCAGGCATAAATTGACACCTGAGCGCACGGTCAATATAATGCCCAGCTCGATTGCCTAAACGAACTGTGATGTCCGAGGGGGATTGTTATGTCTTTTACGTCTCAGCAGCCTTCAAATCTGAAAAAGAAGCGTGAACATGGTTTTCGCAAACGGATGAGCACAAAGAACGGACGGAAGGTCTTGGCTCGCCGCC
>JADLEJ010000038.1 GCA_020846195.1 Nitrospira sp. | reverse complement strand
CCTAGACTTCTTGTGTGTCGATATCTTTGGTATCGAGCTTCGCGAGCCAGGCATCTAGGTGTTGCCCGCTGCGCCGTTTCCACACGTCCTGAGTGGTATAGATCGGTGCGTGCGTTCGAAGGGCCAGTGCGATGGCATCGCTTGGCCTCGCATCGATCGCGCGCTCCACTCCATTATTTTCCAAAAAAATGGTGGCGTAATAGGTACTGCTCTTCACGTCGGTCAGGATAACTCGTTTAGTCGTGATGCCGAAGTGCTCGCCGAAGCTCTTGACCAAATCGTGGCTCATCGGCCGCGGCGGTGTGGCTGAGTCCAGGGCGCGGCGAATGGAGTCGCCTTCGGGGGCGCCGATCCAAATCGTGAACGTGTCTTGATCGTCGGTCCTGGTCAAGACGAGGATCCTGGTGTCTGTATTGGCGTCTTCAACGACACGGCTCACCGCAAGGGGAATGAGGTCGGCATCGTTTGTGGGTATGGAGTCGCTCATGGTCACGGTCGCGTCAAGAGTCCAGTTTGCCGAAATCTTCCGGCTTGAGATTTTCTAACCATTGCTCGAGTTCTTCGGAGCTTTGCTTTCGGATAACCGACTCGTTTGCAAAAATGGGCGCCTCTGACCGGATCGCCAGCGCGATTGCGTCGCTGGGGCGCGAGTCGACGGCATATTCCGAGTCCTCGTACATCAGATGGATCTTGGCAAAGTACGTATGTTCATTCAAGTCCGTAATGACCACGCTAATCACTTTGGCGTTATATGCGTCCAAGAAAGATTTCATGAAGTCGTGCGTCATTGGGCGCGGTGGCGCCACATGCTCCAGTGCAAGGCTGATGGCGCTCGCCTCCGATTTGCCGACCCAGATCGGCAGCATCTCCGCTTCATCTTCGTCTCGGAGTACCACGATATAGGCATTGTTGTAGGGGTCGAACATCAACCCCTTGACCTGCATTTGCGTAATCATGACAAATTCGACCGTCCATCCAAGTAAATCGTCGAGGAAGACAGATAAAGAATGGAGGACTCTAGCATTTTCAAAAAGTGCCTGTCAACGAAGTCGGCGACAAGACAGGGGATTTGATGAAGCGCTCGACGGCCTCTGTTCTGACAGAGAGAGGTGTTGGTCACGCACACCAGTATCAGCGCCGTTTGATGAGCGGCTTAGGTGCCTTCCGGGCGGAAGTTTTCGGCAATTTTCGAGGTGTCGGCTTGGCCTTCTAGCTTTAAAAAGGCTTTCATCTGCTTGCGGACAAGATCTCGCCCGCTTTCATCGCCGAGGTTGACTTGATATTCATTGATTACCATCACTCGCATGCCCTCCCACTTCTTCCAGCAGGCGGTGCAAACCTTTGCTTTGATTTCTTGTTCCAGTTTGCCGAGAAAGAGGGGGGCGGTAATCGCTTCGCCAGTTTGTCCGCAGGTGACGCACGCAACCTCTGCCATATCTGTCATGCTCCTTTGTCGAGTTTGTAGTAACGGCGGTAGGCGACTGGGACATGCTGAAATTTTGAAGCTTCATGCCCCCGGCGCGCAACGGCATTCTAGCAGACGTATTCTTCCGAAGAAAAGAGGCGATGCCGATTGACCCTCTGTGGGCTTCATGTTAGAAGAGGGGCGCATTGTTTGTTTCTTGCGACTTGTACTCTGTGCCCGGATGGCGGAACTGGCAGACGCGCCGGACTCAAAATCCGGTTCTCGTAAGAGAGTGGGAGTTCGACCCTCCCTCTGGGCACCATAATTCATGGATGACACATGCCATGGTAGTACGCATTCCAGTCACCACCCAATTTATAGTAGAAAACCCTCTTGACAGGGTTCCCCTATTGGCCTATAGTTCCGCGGTCATTAGAACGGTCTCATGTACGTAATCACTCAAGGAATCTTGTTGTTCATCATCTCCACACATTATCTTTCTCACAAGGAGGCAGCACATGCGTAAGGTGTTGGCACTGGGAGCCACAATTCTTTTTGTCGGCTCTGTGGGTGTGGCAGGCGCGCAAGAGCGTTTGCAACAGTCCGGCGGATCAGCGATGGGCGTGGGTACCGGAGTTGGCGATATTTCCGGGAGTGCGAACCGCGTTCAAGCCTTTGATCGCAATTCGTTTCTCGACCGGCTGTCTCTCCCTGAGACCATCTACGGCCGTGTGTTAGCCGTCGATATTCCTGCCGGGAAGTTGTTCTTGGAGACAGGTGGAAGCTCGCATGACGAGGGGCGCGCTGGCTCAGGTTCAATGAATGCTCTTATCGTATTTCTTGACGACAAGACCAATATGGATCAGATCAAGACCATCAATGCCGGCGACGATGTGACGTTGCAGGTCGTTGAAGCCACGACCAACGCCCAGCAGTTTGGTATCGGGAAGAAGCTCGTTCGCGAAATCTCCGTGCTTCGTGGCAACGAGAAGCTTGCTGGATTCGGTGGATTGGGCCAGCGCCCGAATCCTTCAACGGAGCGTGCGATCGAGACCAACAGCGGCAGCATGACCGGCGGTGTGGCTGGGGCCGTGTTTCCTGGAAAGGTGACTGGAACGGTTGATACCGGGATCAGCGAGTTCACTGGTGCCGCTCCTTGCTGGAACTGCGAACCGCAGCCAGGATGGGGTTATCAGACGGTGGCTCCTGAGACCAAGGTGCCGAGCCGCTCTGATTACGGCGGAGCAGATTACAGCAAGCCGAATCTCGTGAAGGGCTTGAACTAGATCTAGTTAGGTTGCTTGTTTCTGGAAAGGGGCAGCTTCGGCTGCCCCTTTTTTTTATCTTCATCGTTGCGTCCTACGCAGCGCTTGTTGTCATGAGTTGTTGTTGGTAACGTGGATGGCTCATCGGGACAACATTAATTCTGGATTGATCGACGAGGTTTGAGGATGAATGGCAATGGAGACGCGGGAAGCGTGCAGCAAGAGATCCCGTCGGATATTGAGATCGATCTTCGCGGTGTCATCTGTCCGTATAATTTTGTGAAAACAAAATTGAAGCTGGAAACGATGGCGCAGGGGCAGGTGTTGTCGGTATTACTCGATGATGGCGATCCCATTAAAAATGTCCCTCGCAGCGTGGAAAACGAGGGGCACACGATTCTTGCGCAGGATCGTGTCGGCGCGTCGTACCGTGTGTTAATCAGGCGAGAAGAGACCGACTAGCTTCGTTCACGGTGTTCCCATTTTTTCTGCCGCTCCCAATTTCCTGCCACCCACGATAATTGTGACCGCTTGGGGCGGCTGGATTCGTTTCAATAATGTTGAGACGTGGCGGGCCGTTCCTTTGAAGACGGTCTCCCCCTGTAATGTGAGATCGCAGGCGAGTGCGATTCGTCGGCGTGGAGCTGTCTTGGCAATAGTCGCTAGAATCGCCAAGCATGATTTGGTCTGGCAGAAAACGATTGTCGGTTCTGCACGAGCCAGAATAGGTGCGAGCCAGTTCTTGCCTGGCCTGGTCGGTGCTGTGATATTTCCGTAAAAGTAAAACGCCTCAGCGGAAAACCCCGATGCCGCGATCGCAGCGGTTACAGCTGATGGGCCGGGAATGGAAAAGACGGGAATGGAGTGTTTGTGTGCTGCGGCGACCAGAAGACTCCCCGGATCCGAGATCACAGGTGAACCGCAATCGGACAGTAACGCGACGGATGCTCCCTGTTGCAATCGATCGATCAGAACCGCCACTTTTTCTTTGATCTTTGTCGGCCCATAGCTCGTGAGCCTGGTGGCTAGGTGGTGGTGGCGCAAGAGAGCTTCTGTCGCACGTGGATCTTCAGTTGCTACAATATCGACCCGGCCGAGCCTGTCGAGAGCGCGAAGTGTGATGTCATCTGGGTGGCCAATCGGGACGCCGATGAGATAGAGCGACCCGCCTGGTTTTCTTCTCAGGCGAGCGTTGTATTCCACTGGTTCACTTTGTTGACTCTGTTCTCGTCGCATCGCTATAATTCTCTTTTAATCCCGCAAGATACGATTCGTTGTCTGTCGTGTGAGAGGGAATGCCCGTATGGCCGTAGTCTGCTTCATGGTGACGATGGGGTTGTACTTCGCCGCGACCATTTCATTTCTCGCGTATTTGTTGCGACGCTCAGAAGCGCTCTCGAAGGTGTCCCTCGGCATTACCGCGGCAGGATTTGTTGCGCATACTGTCGCACTTGTTGCGCGAATGGTGGGGAGCTCTGCAGCCGCCCCTCCCAGTGTCCATGAGGCGCTGTCGTTTTTTTCCTGGATGCTGATCCTGGTATTTCTGGCCGTCGAGTTTCGCCATCGGATCCATGTGCTGGGCTCGTTCATTGTTCCGCTCGCGTTGGTCTCCCTTATTTCAGCCGCTGCATTGCCCGACACGGTCCCTACGTTGCAACCCATGTTTCGAACGCTCTGGCTTCATGTGACCTTGAGCATGCTGGGGACGGTGGGCTTCGCCGTCGCCTTTGTCGCGGGAGTGATGTATCTCATCCAAGACCGGCTTCTCAAGTCGAAACGGTTCAACGTGCTGTATAGCAAGCTACCGGCGCTCGATTTTCTCGACGATCTGAACCAGCAATCCATCATTCTCGGGTTTCCACTTCTAACGCTTGGGATTATCACCGGGGCCATCTCCGCGGAGTTTGCCAAGGGAGCCTATGTGAGTTGGAACCCCGAGCAGACGTGGGCCTTGGTGACCTGGCTCTTTTATTTTGTTGTGCTGCTTGGACGCCTGACTGTAGGGTGGCGCGCGAAACGGGCGGCCTACTTAACGGTGATCGGGTTTGCCGGCGTTATTTTGACGTTGATCGGCGTGGTCCTCAAGAGCTACGGGACGGTGTCGTAAGATGCATGTAATCGTAGTTGGATTGAGTCATAAGACGGCGCCAGTTGAAATTCGCGAGAAGCTGGCGGTGCCGGGGAGCCGGATGGGCGAGGCGCTCACCCGGCTGACGTCTTATTCCGGCGTGAAAGAAGGGGTGCTTCTTTCCACATGCAACCGCGTTGAAGTCTACTCCGTCGTCGACGATATCGAGCAGGGATATGGGCGGATTCAGGAGTTTCTGGCCGATACCCATCTCTCCCTTTCTTCTGAACAGCTGACGCCGCATTTGTATTGGCATGCCGACGATCGGGCCATCACGCACCTGTTTCGTGTGGCGGCGAGCCTCGACTCGATGATCGTGGGTGAGTCTCAGATCCTCGGACAGTTGAAAGACGCCTTTGAGTCGGCGCTGTCGCATAAGACGACCGGGCTCATCATGAACAAGGTCGTCAAGAAAGCCATTTCCGTCGCCAAGCGTGTGCGGACCGAAACGAAGATTGCCGAGATGGCCGTGTCGGTCAGCTATGCGGCGGTCGAACTCGCCAAGAAGATTTTCTCCGACCTCGGGCAGAGAACGGTCTTGCTTGTCGGCGCAGGGGAAATGGCCAAGCTGGCCGCGCAGCACCTGATTGCGCAGGGAGTCGGCCAGGTGCGGATTACCACCAGGACGCCGCAACATGCCGTGGACTTAGCCGAAAAATTCGGCGGGACGGCGGTGCCGTTCGAACAATACAAAGACGATATGGCGTCGGCCGATATCGTGCTGGTCTCGACCGGCGCGTCGCACTATCTGATCAGCGCCGACGATGTGCAACGGGCGGTGACGGTGCGAATGAACCGGCCGATGTTTCTCATCGACATTTCAGTCCCTCGCAATATCGATCCGGCGGTGCGGCATGTCGACAATGCGTTTCTGTTCGATATCGACGACCTGAAGCAGCGGGTGGAGAAAAATCGGGCTGAACGTTTGCAAGAAGCCGATAAAGCGGAGCAGTTGGTGGTGGAAGAGGTTGGCGTGTTGCGCGAGTGGATGAAATCGCTGGAAGTGACACCGACGATTGTCGCGTTGAAGCAGCGCGCGGATGAGATTAAGCGCAGTGAATTGGACAAGACCTTAGGGCGGCTCGCACATCTGCCGGCGCAGGACCGGGAGCTGATTGAAGGATTGGCCGCGTCGATTGTGAACAAGATGATTCATGGGACGATGGTCACTCTGAAATCGGAGGTGAATTCGTCGAACGGTGCGGCATTTGTCGAATCCGCCCGGCGCTTTTTCAGCCTTGAAGCGGCCCCGCCTCAGGATACGCGCGGAGAGTCAGCGGTCGATTCATCATCCTGTTTAGCCCACGATATGAATGCGCCTCTCGTTGAGCAAGTTCCGTCTCGGACGGCCAGTCGGAAACAACCGTAGACCTGTTGTAGGAGTGAGCCCTGTGTCGACACCAACCGCCGCACGAACCACGCTGGTTCTAGGCACGAGAGCGAGTAAGCTGGCCTTGCAGCAAAGCGAGTGGTTTCAGCGGCAAGTCCAGGCGATTGCACCAGAAGTCACCGTGACGCTCACCAGGATTCAAACCTCCGGCGACAAGATCCTCGATGTGCCGCTCGCCAAGATTGGCGGGAAGGGGCTATTCGTCAAGGAAATCGAAGAAGCGCTGTTGAGCGGTGAGATCGATTTTGCCGTGCATAGCATGAAAGACGTTCCGACGCAGTTGCCGGACGGGTTGGAGATTCTCTGTGTGCCTCCGCGCGAAGATGCGCGGGATGCGCTCATTAGCCGCACGGGTTGCCGCTTTCAGGACTTGCCGCTCGGCGCTCGCATTGGATCGAGCAGCTTGCGCCGGCAATCGCAGTTTCTCCATGCCCGGCCGGACCTTCGGATTGAAATGCTCCGGGGGAATCTCGATACCCGGTTGAAGAAACTCAAAGACGGGCAGTTCGATGCGATTATTTTGGCGGCGGCCGGGCTGCGGCGTTTGGGATGGACGGAAGAAATTACCGAGTATCTCGACCCACACCTCTGTCTTCCTGCTATCGGGCAAGGGGCGTTGGGAATTGAGGGGCGGTCGAGCGACCAGTTTGTGCGCTCTATTCTGAGCCGGCTCACTCATCCATCGACGCAGGTGGCGGTGGCGGCGGAGCGGGCGTTGCTGCATCGGCTGGAGGGCGGTTGCCAGGTGCCGGTCGCGGCCTATGCGACATTGACGAACGACCATGTGCATCTGGAGGGGCTGGTGGCGAGTGTGGACGGCAAGACCGTTATTCGGGACACCGTGCAAGGGACGAGGGCGGAGGCGCAAGCCTTGGGGACCACGCTGGCGGAACGGTTACTTGCGCGAGGGGCGGACAAGATTCTCGGCGAGATTTATGGAAGGGCCTGATGGCAGGTAAGCCGCGAATAGGCAGAGTGTATCTGGTCGGGGCCGGGCCGGGCGATCCGAAGCTCCTGACCTTGCGCGGCAAGGAATGCCTTGAGCAGGCCGACGTTGTGCTCTACGACTACTTGGCGAATTCCGCGTTGCTGTCGCATGCTCCGCTTCAGGCTGAACGCATCTATGTGGGCCGGCGCGGGCGTGGACAATACCAGCCTCAAGAAACCACCAACCGCATGCTCATCGAGCGGGCTCAGCAGGGACAGATCGTCGTCCGGCTGAAGGGCGGCGATCCGTTTGTATTCGGCCGCGGAGGGGAAGAGGCGGAAGCCTTGGCCGCTGCGGGGGTCTATTTTGAAGTCGTGCCAGGCGTGACGGCGGCCGTAGCCGCGCCAGCCTATGCGGGAATTCCTGTGACGCATCGGACAATGGCATCCACGGTGACATTTGTCACGGGTCACGAAGACCCGGACAAGAGTACGACGGCGTTGGAGTGGCCGAAGCTGGCTAGCAGCCATGGAACGCTGGTTTTCTTGATGGGGATGAAAAACCTTCCGTCGATTGTCTCTAATTTGATCGGCGAGGGACGGCCTTCGTCCACGCCGGTGGCGCTGATTCGATGGGGCACCAGGGCGGCGCAGCGTACCGTGGTGGGGACGCTGGCCGATATTGTGGAAAAAGCCCAGCAGGCAAAGCTGGAGCCGCCTACTGTTGTGGTCGTGGGCGACGTGGTCAAGCTGCGGGAGCAGTTAAACTGGTTCGAGCGGCGGCCATTGTTTGGGAAACGGGTGCTGATGACGCGCGCGAAAGAACAAGCGGGAGAGCTGGCGGGCTTGCTTGCCGCCGCGGGCGCCGAGCCGGTCGAAGGCGCCACGATTCAAATTGTCGAGCCGAAGGATTGGGCGCCGGTCGATCGGGCGATTGACGCGCTCGGCGGCTATGACTGGGTGATTTTTACCAGCGTCAATGGCGTTGGGTACTTTCTGAAACGGCTTTGGGCTCGCGGATACGATGCGCGCAGCTTTGCGGGGCGGCGCATGTGCTGTATTGGGCCTCGTACGGCTGAGGAGCTGGCATTATATGGCCTCAAGGCCGATGTCGTTCCGGCTGAGTACCAGGCCGAGGGAGTGCTGGCGGCGCTGGCTGAGTCGGATCTGTCTCGAAGCCGGATTCTTATTCCGCGGGCTGAAGTCGCCCGCGAGTTGTTGCCGGAGGAGTTGCGGGCTCGCAGCGCGACGGTCGATGTTGTGCCGGTCTATCGCACGGTGGTGCCGCAAACCTCTGTCGAGAGCTGGAAACAGTTGCTGGTGGACCGGGAGATCGAGGCGGTCACCTTTACCAGTTCGTCGACGGTCAGGAATTTTATTGAGCTGGCCGGGGGTGAAGCGCAGGCCCGGGTCCTGGTACAATCGGTCGTGATCGCCTGCATCGGACCGATCACGGCGCAGACCGCGCGGGATGCGGGTTTGTCAGTTGCGGTCATGCCAAGCGAGAATACGATTCCGGCGTTGGTCGAGGCGATGGCCGAATATTTTGGGAAGAGCGTGCCGGTGGCTGCGGCGACGGCGCCGTAGGGGTGCGAGGGCGGGCAGATACACAGTAAAAGGGAGGAGTATCCAATGGTTCCTGTGAAATCGTTCATGATTCCCCGAGAGAAATTTGTCACGGTGGCGCGCGATACCGATGCTCAGACGGCGGCGCGGATTATGCGTGATCGCGGGATCGGCAGCTTGTTCATTACCAACGATAAAGAAATTATCGGCATTGTGACCGACACCGATATGATGCGCCGGGTGGTGGCGTCGGGATCGGATGCGACCAAAGCGACGGTGGAGCAGATCATGTCGGCTCCGATCCTGACGATTGAGGAGAGCAAGACGTTGCTGGATGCCAACGACCTGATGGCGCAGGCGCATGTGCGCCACTTGGGCGTGACGCGCGAGGGGAAGCTGGTTGGCGTCATTTCCGTTCGCGATTTGGTGGTCTTTCTGACTAATTTGCCAAGAAAGTAGGGTGGCATGGCGTTTCCGATCCAGCGGCTTCGGCGGCTGCGGCAACAGGATTCTTTTCGGCGGATGGTGCGGGAAACCGTGCTGTCTCCGGCCGATTTTATTTATCCCTTGTTCGTCGTCGAGGGGCAGGGCCGGCGTGAGGAGATCGGGTCGATGCCCGGCCAGTTTCGGCTGTCGGTCGACCTGCTGGTGAAAGAGGCGGCGGAGGTGCAGTCGCTTGGCATTCCCGCGATTATCCTGTTTGGCATTCCTGCGAAGAAGGATGACCGGGGGACATCGGGTTCCGATCCGAACGGGATCGTCCAGCGGGCGATTAAGGCGGTGAAGGATCAGGTGCCGGGGCTGGCCGTGATTACGGATGTCTGCATCGACGAATATACGGATCACGGCCATTGCGGCATCGTGAAAGATGGCAAGATTCTCAATGATGAAACGCTGGAATGTCTGCGCACGATGGCCCGGACCCATGCCGAAGCCGGCGCCGATATGGTCGCCCCTTCCGATATGATGGATGGACGCGTGGCGGCGATTCGCGCGGAGCTTGATCGAGCGGGTTTCCCTGAACTACCGATTATGGCCTACGCCGCAAAATTCTCGTCTTGTTTCTATGCCCCGTTTCGGGATGCCGCATATTCGAGTCCGCAGTTCGGCGACCGGCAGTCGTACCAGATGGATCCGGCCAACGGGCGTGAAGCCTTGCGCGAAATCGATTCGGACGTGGAGGAAGGGGCCGATATCGTCATGGTGAAACCGGCCATGCCCTATCTGGATATCATCGCCCAGGCGCGCGCGCGGACGCTGCTTCCCATTGCGGCCTATCAAGTCAGCGGCGAGTACAGCATGATCAAAGCCGCGGGGCGCGCAGGCTGGCTGGATGAAACGCGCGCCATGATGGAATCGCTGCTTTCGATCAAGCGGGCCGGGGCCGATCTTATCTTGACCTACTTCGCCAAGGATGCCGTCCGGCAGTTGCGTTGAGACCGGCATGAAGGTAACACGCGGATACTCAGGCGGCGGCGCGCGGTCCTATCCCGTGGCGACGGTCGGCAATTTCGATGGACATCATCTCGGCCATCGCTCGCTGCTGCGGACGGTTGTGGAGACGGCGCGCCAGATGGAGGGCACGGCGCTGGTGCTGACGTTCGATCCCCATCCGGTCAAGATTCTCGCTCCCCACGTCGACTTGAAGTTTCTCACGAGCCCAGAAGAAAAATTGCAACGCTTCGAGGATGCGGGGATCGATGAAGTCGTGGTGCTTGAGTTCGACCCCGCGTTCGCGAGTCTTTCGCCGGAGACCTTTGTCGAAACGGTCTTATATCGAGGGTTGCGCGTGCGGCAGATTTTTGTCGGGCAGCACTTTGTGTTCGGCAAGGGGCGCACGGGGAATGTGGCCTCGATGACGGTGATGGGGAAACGATTCGGCTGTTCCGTGACGCCTGTCTCGCCGGTGCTTGCCGACGGCGGCATTGTCAGCTCCACGCGTGTCCGTAAATTGGTGCAAGAGGGGTACGTCGATCTTGCGGCTCGGTTGCTGGGACGGCAGTATGCGATGCGGGGAGTCGTCATGCCGGGTGCGCAGCGGGGGCAGGACTTGGGGTGGCCGACGGCCAATCTGCGATTGCCGGTTGAGCGGGTGGTTCCGCCGAATGGGGTGTATGCGACGGTGACCATTTGGAATCAGCAACGGTTCGATTCCGTGGCGTATATCGGATCGCGGCCGACATTCGATGCCGGCGAGCGGCTGATGGAAGTTCATTTGCTGGACGAGCGGCAGGATTTGTACGGGGAGACGATTGACGTGCAGTTCCTTCAGCGACTGCGCGGCGACACAAAGTTTCCCAGCGGAGCGGACCTGAGCCGGCAGATCGCGGTCGATGTGGAGCGGGCCAAAGCAATTTTACACGAACATCGCAGTGCGCTACCGGCAGGATGATGGCGAGTATGCCAATGGTCGAACAGCGCGTCTCGCGGAAAGCCTGGCCGCCGTTGCTCCACCGAGTCGTGAAGACGGTGCGTGCGCGTGGGTTGTTTGAGCCGGGGCATCACCTGCTCATCGCTTTGTCTGGCGGGCCGGATTCCGTGGCGTTGTTGACGCTTCTCCATCGGTTGATTCCCCGGTGGCGGGTGCGGCTGACAGCGGTGCATTTTAATTATGGTCTTCGCGGACAGGAGTCCGACGAGGATCAGGCGTTTGTGGCGTCGTTGTGCGATGCGCTTCAGGTGCCGCTTCGCTGTGTGCCGCTGGATGCCCGGACCCGCCTGCCGCGGGTTTCCCTTCAGGCTCAGGCCCGCGACATGCGCTACCGCGCTATGGCGAGACTAGCCGAAGACATCGGCGTTGACCGCATTGCTATCGGCCATACGGCGGACGATCAGGCTGAAACCATTTTGCTCTGGATGTTGCGCGGAGCCGGAATCACGGGCTTGGCGGGTATGCCGGTGCAACGCGACGGGATGATTATTCGCCCGCTGTATGAGGTCAGGCGCCGGGAGGTGCTAGATTTTCTTCATGCGGCGAGGCAGGCCTATCGACAAGATTCCAGCAATGCGAAGCCGGTCTATGCGCGGAACCGTATTCGTCATCAACTGATTCCAGTACTGAACCAAGTCGCGCCAGCCGCCGTCGATGCATTGTGCCGAATGGGTGACGTCTGCCGCGAGGATGATCGGTATCTGGAGGAGCTGACAGTCGGTCTGTGTGATGTGTTGGTTCAGTCGAATGGTGCCGCAGGGTACTCCATTGACCGGCGTGGTCTTCAGGCTCAACCGCTGGCGTTGCAGCGCAGGGTCTTGCGCGAGGTCTTTCGCCGGATGCATTCGAGTTGGCGGGTCCCTAGTCTTGCGACGGTTGAGGTGGTGCGCCGGCTGCTGTCGTTCACACGAGGAGAAGCACGGCATTGCGCTGGCGGCGTGCAGGTTCGAGTGACTCCGAATGCGTTGCTCTTGCAGCCGGCTCAAGTCGGTGTCTGTTCGCAGGAGTCCCAGACGGCTGCCGAACGGTATTCGGTGCAGATCCCTTCCATTGTCGAATGGGCTGGCACGAGGCAGCGAATTCGAGTACAAGAAGAGACGCGTGAGGCGGTGCATCGATTGGCGGCTTCCGCGGGGTGGCGAATGGTTGTCGATGCGGATCTGCTGTCGTATCCGCTGCACATTCGATCATGGAAAGCTGGAGACCGTTTTGTTCCATCGGGCATGAAGGGCCGGTCGAAAAAATTGCAGGACTATTTTATGGATCTCAAGATCCCCGCGTCCCAGCGTAGGAAAATTCCGATTCTGGATTCCCCTCAGGGGATTGTGGGGGTGTTGGGGTTTCGTCAGGACGAGCGGTTTCAAGTGAGTGACCGCACGCGCCGATATGTGGTCGCCAGTATCGATGAGATGTCGGGTACAGAGGGAGTGCATTAGCATGGAGCGTGTATTTGGCCGGCCGCTTGTGACACAGGAGCAGATGCGCACCCGCATTCGGGAATTGGGCAAGCAGATTAGCGCCGACTATGCGGGCAAAGACTTGGTGTTGGTGGGGGTGCTCAAGGGAGCCTATGCCTTTTACGCGGACTTGGCTCGTGCCATCCGGATCCCCATTCACATCGATTTTATTGTGGTCTCCAGTTACGGCAGCAAGACCAAGACCTCGGGGAAAGTGAAGCTTGTCACGGATCTCACCGAATCGATAAAGGGCAAGGATGTGTTGCTGGTCGAGGATATCGTCGATTCGGGGTTGACGGTTCAGTATTTGCTGAAGACATTTGCGAAAAAGAAACCGCGTTCGCTGAAGGTGTGCACATTGTTAAGCAAGCCGGACCGCCGGCAAGTCGCGGTGCCGGTCGATTACGAGGGCTTCAAGATTCCGAATCATTATGTGGTGGGGTACGGGTTAGACTATCAGCAACAATATCGAAATTTGCCGTATCTGGCGGTCTTGGATCTCACGGAAGACGAGGCGTAAGTTTGGACTCGATATTGTCACTTTTGTCGGCCCTGTGTTAACATCACCCACGTTCAGTGGCGTTATGCGATGTCTCTTCCTCTGATTTAACGTTTCCACGAAGGAGATCTGGATGAATTCCAGGGTGAAGAACCTGCTCTTTTGGGTGGTTGTCGGCTTGTTTATGATTTTGCTGTTCAATCTGTTCAGCGTGCCGACTCACGCGCCAGAAGAAGATGTGATATTCAGCGATTTCATGGCCAAGATTGAAAAAGGCGATGTTGAAAAGGCCATTATTAAAGGGAACCATATTAGTGCGGTCTTGAAAGACAAGACGAGAATCAGGACGTTTTCTCCGGACTACCCCGATCTGGTGAAGGTGTTGCGCGAGAAGGATGTGCAGATCGAGGTCAAGCCGCCGGAAGAAAGCCCGTGGTACATCACGTTCCTGGTGACCTGGGGGCCGTTCATTCTGTTCCTGGGACTCTGGTTTTTCCTGATGCGCCAGATGCAAGTCGGGGGCAATAAAGCCTTGTCCTTCGGGAAAAGCCGGGCACGGATGCTGACGGAGGATCGGAAGAAAGTCACTTTTGCCGATGTGGCGGGGATTGAAGAAGCGAAAGAGGAAGTTCTTGAGATTATCGAATTCCTGAGAGATCCGCGAAAGTTTCAAAAGCTCGGTGGCAGAATTCCCAAAGGTGTTTTGATCGTTGGCCCTCCAGGAACCGGCAAGACGTTGCTGGCCAAGGCGATTGCCGGCGAAGCAGGGGTGCCATTCTTCAGCATCAGCGGTTCCGACTTTGTTGAAATGTTCGTAGGGGTCGGCGCGTCGCGCGTGCGCGACTTGTTCGAGCAGGGGAAGAAGCACGCCCCTTGTATCATTTTCATTGATGAAATTGACGCGGTCGGACGGTTGCGCGGCGCCGGTTTAGGCGGCGGGCACGATGAACGCGAGCAGACGTTGAATCAGCTGTTGGTTGAAATGGACGGGTTCGATACGACGGAAGGGGTGATTCTGATCGCTGCCACGAATCGCCCCGATGTGCTGGATCCTGCCTTGTTGCGGCCAGGTCGCTTTGACCGGCAGGTCGTGGTGAATCGTCCCGACTTGAGGGGCCGGTCTGAAATCCTCAAGGTGCATACCAAGAAAGTACCTGTGGCGGCCAATGTGGAATTGGAGAAAATCGCTCGTGGAACACCAGGATTTTCAGGAGCGGATCTGGAAAATCTCGTGAATGAAGCGGCGCTCTGGGCTGCGCGCCAGAATAAGAAGGAAGTTGAGGTCGTCGATTTCGAAATGGCCAAAGACAAGGTTTTGATGGGCGCCGAGCGCAAGAGCATGATGCTCACGGACGAAGAAAAGCGCACGACGGCCTATCATGAAGCTGGTCATGCACTGATGGCGAAACTCTTGCCTGGCACGGACCCGGTTCATAAGGTCACGATTATCCCTCGTGGGCGAGCCTTGGGCGTCACGATGCAGTTGCCGACCGATGACCGGCACAATTACTCGAAGGATTTTCTGTACAACAATCTCGCCATTTTGATGGGTGGGCGAGTCGCTGAAGAGCTGGTTCTCAACCACGTCACGACCGGAGCTGGAAACGATATCGAGCGGGCGACGGACCTGGCCAGAAAGATGGTCTGTGAGTGGGGAATGAGCGAAAAGCTCGGACCGCTGACGTTCGGGCGGAAGGAAGAAGAAATTTTCCTGGGTCGTGAGATTGCCACGAAGCGGGACTTTAGCGATCAAATCGCGTTGGATATCGATCTTGAAATCAGACGTCTTGTGACAGAGAATTACGAGCGCGCCAAGCGGATTCTGACTGAGAATATGGTCAGCTTGAAGGCGTTGGCTGAAGCCTTGCTTGAAAAAGAAGTGCTCGATGCACCGGAAATCGATGCCATTCTGTTGCAGTCTTCCTCTCAGACCGTACCTGCCTAATCTGCTTCAACACCCTGCCGCGCTTCTAGTTTGGGCACCGGAAGCGCGGCCTCAGCCACTGGATGGACGTCGGTAGACGCGACGGCTAGTCGCGGCCTATTGTGATTCACGCAGTTGGCGCGCTGGATTCCCATATACATTGGGATTGAGCGCGGCGCGGCTGGCGTGCATGCGGAGGACTTTGGTGAAAAACTACACCCTGCTTGCCAAGGGACGGCAGATTCCAATCTTGGATTGTCCGCTCCTGATGGGCATTGTGAATATCACTCCAGATTCATTTTCTGATGGCGGCCGCTATGCGACGGTCGATCAGGCGGTTGAACGGGCGATGACGCTCGTCGCGCAGGGCGCGGATATTCTCGATTTAGGCGCAGAGTCGACGAGGCCTGGGGCGGCGTCTGTTGGTGAACAGGAGGAGATGGATCGCTTGTTGCCGGTCTTGCACGAGGTGGTGAAGCGGACGCCCGTGCCGATTTCTGTGGATACGATGAAGTCAAGGGTCGCTCGAGAAGCGCTCAGTGCAGGCGCCTCAATTATCAACGATGTGACAGCCATGCGGTTCGACCCTGACATGGCAGGCGTGGTGGCGCAGTCTGGTGCTGGAGTCGTACTGATGCATATGCAAGGGACGCCGTCGACCATGCAGAAATATCCTAAGTATGATAGCGTAGTGGTCGATATACGGATGTTCTTTCATGAGCGAATCGCCGCCGCGGAAGGTGCCGGGATTGCGAAAAGCCAGATCGTGCTTGATCCGGGATTCGGTTTTGGTAAGCTGTTGATGCATAACCTGGATCTCTTGAATCACTTGTCTTCATTCGATCAACTCGGCTGCCCTATGCTGGTAGGACTCTCGCGAAAAGCATTTCTGGGAAAAATTCTCGATCGCCAGGTGCAGGATCGAGAATGGGGAACGGCTGCAGCCGTCGCACTGGCGGTGGATCGTGGGGCCTCGATCGTTCGTGTGCATGATGTGGCGAGTATGAAAGATGTCGTTATGGTTGCCGCCGCGATCCGTGCGGCGGCTCTTGCTTCGAAACAGGAAGATTATGCGTAAACTATTTGGGACTGACGGAATTCGCGGGGTAGCCAATCTGGAGCCCATGACAAGTGAAATGGCGATGCACCTGGGTCGCGCGGCCGCGCATCTGTTTATGCGGCGCGCGGGTCGCCATCAAATTGTGATCGGGAAGGACACGCGCATCTCCGGCTATATGCTGGAATCCGCGCTCACGGCCGGCATCTGCTCCATGGGCGTGGATGTGTTGTTGGTGGGGCCCATGCCGACCCCAGCCATTGCGTTTTTGACCAGGAGCCTTCGCGCAGATGCCGGAGTCGTGATCTCAGCCTCGCACAATGCCTATCAGGACAACGGCATTAAGTTCTTTTCCAGCAATGGCTTTAAATTGCCGGATGAAATGGAAGCGCGTATTGAGGACTTGATCGTGTCGAATGAGATCAGCCATCTGCGCCCCACTGCGGATTTAATCGGGAAAGCGTTTCGTATCGACGATGCAGAGGGGCGCTACATTGAATTTGCCAAACGTTCGTTGCCGCGCGAACTGGATTTTCAGGGAATCAAATTAGTCGTCGATTGCGCCAACGGAGCGGCCTACAAGCTGGCGCCGAAGGTTTTGCGAGAGCTTGGCGCGAAGGTTGAGGTGATTGGGTGTGAGCCGAACGGCATGAATATCAATGCCGGGTGCGGGGCGGTGCATCCTGAACAATTGCAAGAAGCTGTGTGCCGCCATAAGGCGGATATCGGGATCGCACTCGATGGGGACGCTGATCGGGCCATCTTTGTGTGCGAGCAGGGGACCATTGTCGACGGCGATCATGTGATGGCGGCCTTGGGGCTCGACCTGCATCAGAATGGGCTTTTGGCCAAGCAAACGCTGGTCGGGACGGTCATGAGCAATTTTGGGCTTGAGCTGTGTATGGCCAAAGCGGGCGTGAAGTTGCTCCGGACCCCTGTGGGCGACCGGTATCTCCTCGAACGCATGCTTGCGGAAGGGTACAACTTCGGTGGCGAGCAGTCCGGGCACTTCATCTTCCTGGACCATAATACGACGGGCGATGGTTTGATCTCCGCTCTTCAAATGATTTCATTGATGAAGCGGACGGGGAAACCGCTTTCAGAATTGGCTCAGGCGATGTCCGCCGTTCCGCAAATTCTGCTTAATATTACGGTCAAGCAGAAACCGAAGTTGGAGACCGTGCCGGATATCGACCGGGCAATTCGCGAAGGCGAGCGCCGGTTGAATGGAAGCGGCCGTGTTTTAGTGCGCTATTCTGGGACCGAACCGCTTCTTCGAATCATGGTCGAAGGTGAACGGGACGCGGTGATTAAAGAAGTGGCGGAAGATCTCGCGCGGCTCGTGCGCACGCATCTCACCTAGCAGCAGTTCTTTTGCAGGGAAGGCTCATGCTGCCGTCCCTTTGTGCCGCCTTTCTCACCGGGCTTCTTGCCGGTTCACTCCTTCCATTCTTTCCCATCAGTCTGCTCTTCGCTTTACTTGTATTTATAGTGATCCTTTCGATGGCTGAGCGAGCCGGAGTCGTCGACTATTCGAAGGGGTTTATGTGGTGCGCGGCCCTTTGTCTGGGAGTGATCTATTGGACCGTGGTGACGCCACCAGTTTCCACCCATCCGCGCAATGACTTTTCATCAGAATCGAGTACGGAGTATACGGGGAGAATTGTCGGTCTTGTGCAGCATGCCCCATCTCGACTGACGATGGTCGTTGACCTGATTTCAAGTTCCGATGACGTGCCGTACGCGCGCAGGATTAAGCTGACGTGGCGAGACTTCGGCGATGTTGTCTGGGGCGGCGATCGAATCGTGTTTCGAGCGAGATTGCGTCTTCCGGCGGGGTCGCTCAACCCTAGAGGATTCGACTATGCCGCCTATGTCGAGAGGCAAGGCATTGAGGCTGTGGGAACGGTTACTGGGCCTGAAGCCGTTCGCGTACTTCCACCGGCATATGAGTCGAGCTGGTGGTGGAACAGTTGGGGGCGCATCGACCGTTGGCGAGGCGTGATTCGGGAGAAAGCGATCGGATCGTTGGCTCAGCCGACTCGCGGTCTGTTTCTAGGGATCGTGATCGGAGAGCGTGGGTATCTCCAGGATGACTTGCAGGAATGGTTTATGACGACGGGTACGATCCACTTGCTTTCAATCTCAGGATCGCACTTAGGATTGGTTGCTGTCGTTGTGTTTGGAGCGATTCGCCGGGGACTCACCGTTCTTCCGTCCGCAATGCTGTTGCGACTGTCGAGATTTGTCACGCCGATTCGCCTGGCAATCCTCTGCACGGGGCTGGTGGTCACGCTCTATGCGCTCCTTGCCGGCGCTGAACTTGCGACCATGCGGGCCTGGATTATGATTTGCGTGGGATTGGCCGCAATGTGGATCGGTTCGGAGCGCTACCTGCTGCATGCCCTGGCTGGGGCGGCGCTTGTCATTCTTTTGCACGATCCTCGCGCGATGGGGGATATTTCGTTTCAACTGTCGTTTGTATCGGTGCTGGCAATCATCTGGGGCATGGCGGCATTGTCTTCTCGAAGTAATTCTGGTGAACAAGCTCGCACGAAGCAGAGTATCTGGGGCCGCCATATTCAAGAGGCGATTATTCTTGGGGCAGCGGTGACGCTGGCGACGACTCCGCTCGTGGCCTGGTATTTCAATCAAGTGCCATGGCTCGGTCTGGCCACCAATCTAGTTGCCGTTCCTTTTACGGGAATGATCCTGGTTCCTCTCGGGCTGCTCTCTGCATGTGTGACGCTCGTGCATGTGTCTGCAGACCTTCCGCTTTCATCGATCCAAGAGTATCTACTGGAGTGGATGGTGAACGCGCTGCATTGGTGTGCGACGCTTCCAGGAAGCGACTGGCGCGTGCCTGCTCCTTCTTTGGGGAGCATGGTCGTATGTTATCTAGGCTTGTTTTTGGTAGGCGGATCTCTACGGTTTCGGCATCGCCGGGCTATTGGGTCTATGCTCATAGCACTGGCCTTGGGTGGGTGGGCTTTGTCTGGCATTCCGGCCGCAGATGGAGATCGCTGGCGTGTCACGTTTCTCGATGTCGGGCAAGGAGACAGTGCATTGCTTCAATTGCCAGATGGAACCACGGTGTTGATCGATGGTGGGGGCAAGTACGAACGGTTCGACATGGGGCGCAGTGTCATTGCGCCGTTTTTGTTGAATCAAGGAATTCGCCGGCTGGATCATATCATTGCCACGCATCCGCAACAGGATCATGTCGGCGGGCTTCCCTGGATCATTCGCCATCTTGAAGTCGGAGCGTTCTGGCATACAGGGATTCAACGATCCGAACCGCTGTTCAAAGAATTGCGCGAGGTCGTGGCAGCGCGAACCGTCCACGCCCATGTCGCGACAGGCGGAGAGGACGTTGTTCAAGGAGAGTCCTGCCGCCTCACGGTGCTGAATCCGAGCGGGGCGCGAGATCGAGAGATCTCCGTCAGGAATGTGAGCGGAACCGTCCTCAATAACGAGTCCGTCGTCGTGCAGTTGGCCTGTGGGCATCAGAGGATATTGTTTGCCGCTGATATCGAAATCGACGGGCTCCATCGTCTGACGACTCTGGCGCAAGATTCGGTGACGGTGCTCAAAGTTCCCCATCACGGCGCACGCAGTTCGTTGGATCGGCGCTGGATCGGATTGATTCGGCCTCGCTATGCAGTATTCTCGGTCGGCAAGAATAATTCCTACGGACACCCCGCCGATGACGTGGTTGAAGCCTATTCCGCTGTCGGGAGTGAAGTGCTCAGAACCGATCGGGATGGGGCGGTCATCGTGACTGGGCGGCTTTCGACCTCCGATATCCAGGTGCGACGAATGCGTGAGATGGTTGTGCAGCCAGTAGTGCTACGAGAGTGTTTCTGGGAGTGCGAGTGGCGTAACTGGCATCGAGTGTGGCTGCAGGCGCAGGAATTCTAAAAAGTCGTATTTACACCTACATAGTTTATGTGCTGCCGCGTCGGTTGGATCTTAGCCAATCCCGTACATTGATGGTGTGCGCATGGTCGTTTATGTTCATTCTTGTCCACAATGCTGAGGTGTTGCATCGTAAGTCAGCGAGTTTCCTCACTATTATCACAATGCTAGCAAGGCATAGCATGTGCAGACATCCCATGTCCTGGAGGCCTTGGACCTGAGGAGTATGACTATCATG
>JADLEJ010000037.1 GCA_020846195.1 Nitrospira sp. | reverse complement strand
GGCTGATCCAGCGGATGCCCCGACGACCCCAATACCTCATGTACCAACGGCGGCGCGACGAGAGAAGCAGACTGACCCGGAGCCACGCGTCGTTGCACGACCGCCGATGGGACGCCCGGCGGGTGCGGCGCTGAGGCCTTGGCGCTCTTACACTCCCGCTTGGTGAGGACGAGGAACCCATCCGGGCAGTGGTAGTCATAAAAGCACAAGGGCGTCGCGGCCGGCGGCGTTTCTGTGGAGATTTGCCCTGGTCCCATGCCGACCACGATATCGGTCGCACGGACGATGACTCTCACTACCAGGCCGTCGCTGAAATGCACGAAACATCCATAGTTGCCGTTGGCGATCGGCGGCTCACAGTTGATTTTCTCCACCTTCGCTTGGGAGGTCGGCGTAATATCGTGCTGAACATAGTTTTCGGCGGCCCGTTTGCTGATGCTCTGCGGATCGGCGCGCCAGCTGGGGCAGCGGCTGCCGCCCTCATCGGTGGTCCCCTCTTTCGGCTCAGCCCCATCGGACGCCGGCTGTTCCCCGACGGGCCCCGATCCCTCCGAAGCAGCGCGGCTCAGCGTCGCCTCATCCCCGGACACACGGCGTTGCACGAGACCGTAAGGCGACCGGAGCCAGGAGGCAGTGCCGCTCCCCGGATTCTGCATCACCTGGTCAGCCACCCGATCCGCCTCCTGCTCGAATTCGTCGCCCGGTTCGCTGATGCGCAATTTCGCCTGCATAGCCCCACCAATAAGCTTCTTGCTCTTACATTCCTCACACTCCCCACCGAAGCCGGCCGACCCGCCGCAGGCGCAGGCCCGCTGCAACATGCCGCGCACGGATGGGGAGGCGGAGCTCGGAAATGGGCTCACATGTCCTTTCGTCCGCTTCATTGTGGTTGGCCCGCCTTCGGCCTGGCGACGATGTGGGACAACGATCCTCCTGCTCTCTGATACAAGCGGATAGTCTCCCCCATCTGTCCGCCCGCCATCTGATTCGCGCCCACATGCAACACGGGCTTGGACACATCACTCGGTTTGGATAACCAAAACGATCCTCCCGGAAGTTTGAAGGCGATGTGGCGGGGGCCCTCCGAGGTATTTTGAAAACCACTCCCATACAACGCGAGATGAGCAGCCGATTCCGCGTCGGTGGGCGCGGCATCGAATTGCGCTTTCATGAAGAAGTCCCAGAGCGCCGGAGATGGAAAGCTGCCTTGGGCGGCCTGTTGGCTATAGACCGTATCGGGATTTTGCCCCTCGGGGATGGCAACACCCAACGAGACCAGAAATGCCTCGCGTCGGTCCCAAACGGCGGAAACCGGATCGCGGAAGACAAAGGTTCCAAGCGCCCAACCGAGGCAATTCCCCAGTGCTCTGCACATAACGAGGGAGTTGGGCTCCAAAATGAAAGCGTGCGCGCCGCTATTCAATTGAGGATAGCGATCAAAGTGGTCGCGGATCTCGACGTAGAACGAATTGTTCTGCGCCTTGATGCGCGCGAGATCGGGATTGACCAGGAGATCGTACGGCCTGCCGTCGATGACCACCTCATGGGTGCTCCCCAGTTCTGCTGTGAGAGCGAGTTCCTCTCCCCGTGCCGTCGATTCCGGATCGGCTCCGCTCGCGCGCTGGAGCACACCCTGCCTGCCACCCTGTCCTTGTTGAACGACATGGGTCAGCTCGTGGGCCAGCAGCCGGTGGCCCGTCGCGGTCGCCGGGTCATAACGTCCGGCGGCGAACACCAAGTCGTTGCCCACCGTATAGGCTGAGGCATGCACGGCGCGGGCCGATTCCGCAGCACGCTCGTCCGCGTGGACCCGCACATTCCAAAAATTGTGGCCGAACCGCGGCTCGAAGAAGGCGCGCGTGGCACCATCGAGTGGTCGGCCGGAAGAAGCCGACAAGTCCTGCGCGCTCGCCGTCGTCGCGTCAATCTCGCTGCCACCTAAATGCACTTTGCGCTGCACCGGCGGACTGAACGGGCCTGTGCTGCCGTTTCCTGTCTCCGGCCTCGCCGTCCGCACCACCTGCGCTGCAACCTGATCGGCTTCCTGTTCGTACACATCCCACGGTTGGTTCATACGCAACGTGGCCCGCGGCGGGCGAACCGGCATCTTGCTCCTGTCGCAGTCCGAACAGTTCCCCGCGAGTCCCTGCGTTCTGCCGCAAGCGCATTGCCGTTGCAGCATCCTTTCATAGGCCGGCGTCACCGCAGACCTCGGCCTCTGTGCCTGATCTCCATGCAGCCCGGCTTCATTCTCATCCTCACCCCCCTGAATGATGATGGTTCGTTCATTGCCTATATGTCCGATAATCGTCTCTACTTAGCGCATCGCCTCACATCTGAGCGCGGCGATCGTCACCCATAAAAACGCACAGCCTTTCCGTAGACGGCGCCCTCGAGCTGGTAGAGGTCATGCGCGATCAGAGGGCTCTGGCCAAGCTTACTGGTGAAAGGAACCGAGCCACATGTTTCTGCGCCGGCCGTCAGCGCCGCATGTACCGGAGTCGTCCCCTTGGCAAAGAGGGCCACGAGGGTATTCGAATCCGGTGCGGTTTGCGGATAGAGGTCATGGGTCTGCGCATAAAAAGCGTCAAAGTCGGCGAACGACGGCTTGCCATCCCCATTGCCGTATAGGCTATCGATGTGGGGCACAGGATCGAGCCACTGCGTCTTGTCGG
>JADLEJ010000036.1 GCA_020846195.1 Nitrospira sp. | reverse complement strand
GCACCGATAAGGATGCAGCTCCAAACTGGACCTGGTCGCGATGCGATCGCGAAGTCCGTTATGGTTTTGAGCAGTGACTCGACGGACTACTACGAGATCAATGTAGGCACACCATACAACATGCCTCTCCAGGCGTCAACTTCTTGCATCCAATCCGGCACCGATGCATCCACATCGCCGCGCACGACAGACAGTTCGCCATCGCGGTCTATCTATGCTATCGTAAGCGATGGCTCATGCAGACTCTATCGGAAAGCAACCGATGGCGACGGACATCGATTCACTGCGCTTAGCCCGCCGATACCATGTCGGCTGGACGGTCGTCCTCTTTCTCTCCATCGTCGTGGGCGCCCTGCTCGCAATCCCGATCTACGCCTATTATTACGATTACTCCTGGCTGGACTGGACGCTATTCGGCGTCTTGTACATGGTCAGCGGACTGGGAATCACCGTGGGCTATCACCGCCTGATGTCGCACCGCAGCTTCGATTGTCCCAACTGGGTCAAAGGCGCGCTGCTAATCGCCGGGGCCTGGGCGCTGCAAAACAGCGCCATCAAGTGGACCGCCGATCACCTGCGCCACCATGCCCAATGCGATCAGGAAGGCGATCCCTACAATGCGAAGCTGGGCTTCTGGCATAGCCACTGCGGCTGGCTCTTCGCGGAACGGAAATACGACGACGTGCAGTACGCCTCCCGTGTGGCGCAAGATCCGGTGGCCATCTGGCAGCATAAATACTATGCGCAGATCGTCCTGGCTGGCTTGGCGTTGCCCTTTGTCATCGGCTTCATAGCGAATGGATGGGTCGGCGGCATCGGATGCTTTCTGCTCGCCGGGGTGGGAAGAACCTTTGCAGTCCTGAACTCCACCTTCTGCATCAATTCCATTTGCCACATCTGGGGCAGTCAGCCCCATGGGACAAAGGATTCCAGCCGCGACAGCTGGTTCGTCTCCTTGATTACGTTCGGCGAGGGCTACCACAACTACCATCACATGTACCCCAGCGATTATCGCAATGGGCCCAGATGGTATGACTTCGACCCCTCAAAATGGCTCATTTACGGACTGTACCTGCTAGGCCTCGCCAGCGGACTCAGAACGGCATCGGCGGCTGCGGGAAACAATCCATCGCGGTAGTTCGAACATCCCTCTCATATTTCACGTCGGCAGCTTTCCCACAGACCCGCACGATTTGACTCACCCCACAAGCAACAGACTTGGCTCAACCACGACCAATGTTGTGGACTCTTCGAGTCCACAACATCCCAGCTCGGACAATTAGCTATTTCAGGAGAGGTGTGCTACTGTGCGCATGTTCTTAGCGGAGGGCCTCGCTTGAACATAATGATCGAACCGGCCCATCACAGATATTGTTCTCACCGAGACTCTGATCGGAAGCCTGACCTAAGCCGCCTCTCTGAATAGCGTCTTCGGCCCTCTCCTTCCCCTCGGGAAGTTGTTCTCGCGTCCCAGACAATGTCACTTCCAGAAGGAGAAACCCCCATGGGTTCAAAGCTCTATGTCGGCGGGTTGCCTTATGCGGCAACTGAATCGCAACTCACCACCTTGTTCGCCGCGCACGGCACAGTCGAATCTGCGCGCGTGATCGCGGACAAGTTTACGGGACAATCGCGCGGCTTCGGCTTCGTCGAAATGTCCACCCCAGAAGAAGCCAAAGCAGCCATCACGGCCTTGAACGGCTCGCAGATGGATGGCCGCTCGTTGACCGTGAATGAAGCCAAGCCGCAAGAGCCCCGCACGGGCGGCGGCGGTGGCGGCGGCGGTCGTTTCGGCGGCGGAGAGAAGCGCGGCCGGTTCTAGTTCAATCGCTGCAAGGAGGAGCGCATCACTGCGCTCCTCCTTCGCACTGTCGAGATACTTCCCCTTATACGATCCTCTCCCCTGCCACCTGCAACCAGGGCGCCGTCCCTTCGGCAAAAGCTACCACCACACACATCGCAGCGATTACCCTACCGGCTACCAGCTCATCCTCAAGCGACCGGTTTCCAACCGGCAAGCACACACCGTTGTGCGATCAATGGGAGCACACCGTCGAGATCTTCCGAGACCTGCGTCATGACACGCTCCGCTAACAGTTGATCGTCAAAACATTCATAGACATCGTCGAGAAATCCACCGCGCAACAGCGGGTGGCGCAACAATTCCTGCCCCCACCCTGTCGCGACTTCCAATGGATATTCGACTACGTCTAGGCGATCAAGCCCGGCACGATCCAGCCAGTCCCGCCCTTCCTCCGCAGACGGCCGCTCCGCAATATATTCTTCGAGACGTCGGCGCTCTGTGAGCAACCCCAACGCCGCCATCTCCTGATCGACCCGCCGCCACAGAGAATCGAAGGTGCCGAGGGATGGAAAGGTCAGCACCATCTGGCCGCCTGGATTCAGGTGCTTCACTAACCCCTGGATGACGTCAAAGCGGTTCGGACGAAAGAACATTACCGACAGATTGCCGGTGATGCGATCATAGGCAGAAAGATCCGCAGGCAACTCGCGCATGTCGGCACACATAAATTGCAGCCACGGCAGGTGAGCACCCTGAATCGCTCGCGCCCGCGCCACCTGGCCGGCGCTCACATCGATGCTCACCACCCGCCCGCTCGGGCCAACCCGCTCCGCCACGTAAAACGCAGGAATGCCCTGCCCCCCGGCCACATCGAGCACCGTGGCTTCGGGAAACAGATCGAGATGACGCAGCAAGGACTCGGCAAACGGCGTGGACCAATAGTCGTGCTGAGGAAGACGCCAACGGGATATCACAGGGCAGCCGCAGTTCTCATATACCCAACGACGATCTGACGATTAGGGCTGAGGCTTCTCGCTCTGCAGCTTCTTGTGCAGATACTTCCGGCTCAGCGTCGTGACGAGGAACGCCAGTCCGATGGCAATAGGGACAAAAATCGCCGACGCGATGTTCGCATTATGCAGCCATCCCATTTCATGGAGGCCCTTGAACACATAGCCGGCCAGCCCGCTGAGATAATACGCGATCACGATTACGGACAGCCCTTCAACCGTATGCTGAAGAATCACCTGGCTCTTCGTCGTCTTGTCGACACTCATAAGCAACGCCAGATTTTGAGATTCCAGCATCAGATCGACACGGGTTCGAATGATGGCGATCATCCCCTCGTACCCATTGCTCAGCGTCTCGATCCGCTTCAACAATTGCTGATAGCCTTCCGCAACGCCGGTCACACCGCTCAGGACATAGTCGGAGAGCGGCCGATAAGGGGCATAGGGCCGCTCGATCATGGCCGTCAGCGTGGTATGCACAATCTTGTCGTACGGCACCGCCGCCGACAATTCGAAATGCAGCTTCCCGGCTAGCCGGTTCGCCTTCAACAGATCCTGCGTCAAACTGTTCAACCACCGTTGCAGCGTCTGCGCATCGGCATGGCTGATATGTCCGGCAATGATCTCGCGCTGCTTCAGATGGACTTGCTCGAACTTGTAGACCGAATCGATGGCGGTCGAGAACAGCGGCTTCTGCATAAGCAGCAAGTGGTAATACGTCTCGATCCGGACCAGCGCATCCACGATGTCCTTGAGATGCGAGACCGCGATACGCGGCGACCCGACACTGACCAAATACCGCTCCCGTTCATGTTCATCATGGGTGAAGCTCGTCACCACAGTCGTCTCGTCATCGAACATCCGGCTCCCGTAGACCACCGGACCCGGCAGCATCTGACGAAGTTCGTCGCGCGGCGGAATCGCCTCGGCGCGCACGACAATATCCAACCGGCAGACCTCGGTTCCCAGCGGCGTGATTGGAAACAGATAACCGGGAAACGTCAACGGCCCAAACCCAAGTTGCGCACCCTGCGCGCCCGGCAGATGCCACAACTGATAGCTGTAATATTCCGTATGCGCCTGCCACACGACGATCAAGCGATCTCCGTTCGCCGCCACCTTCACCGCATATCCGAAGGTCTCTCGCAACACCGTGTGGTTCGGCGCCATCTGAAAAGACTCCACCAGGCGGCGAAACTCTTCCCGGCTGGCCGGGCGCTGTGTCGGCGGATCGGCCATCCGAAACGCCTTGTAATGCACATGGGCCGGGACCCGCAGCCATTCCGTCAGCGGAATCTGCGGACGCTCATGCAATTTGCGAATGAGATCTTCGTGCGGTGACGGCTCGACTTCAGACGGTTCCATGCGCCCTCCTTGAAGACCGGCATTCTAGCTCAACGCCTATCGTCTTCGCCAACAAGGCAGGACACAGATGGCACGACCCACCGGACATGCGGCCTCCCCCTCTCACGAAGAAAGAATCTCGCGATAGTACGAATCCAGCATTCCCTTCCGGCGCCCCTCGACCAGAATGAGTTGCCGCTGATCGAATGTGTTCGCACAGTAAAGATAGACCAGGCCGTCGGCCGTGCCGAGTTCGACATGCAGCTGCCGGCCGTCAGACTCCCGGCGAGTCTCTTCCTGCTCGACCAGGCGGCCCACAAGCGACTCCCATGCCCGCTGCGCCGACGGCCAATGATTTTCGTACAGCGGCATGTCCGAATCCTGAAGATCTTGCGGCGCAGACTGAAGCAGCGACCGGTCAAACGGCATGCCTTCATCCGGCTCCGGCGCTTCATCCCACGCAAACGAACGCAAGCTCTCCTTCTCCACCACATAGAACGGTCCATCGTCGGCTACTTCTTCGACAAGGCAGTACCGAATCAACTCCGGGCTCTCGACCAATTGCAAACCCCGCCGAGCCAGCGCCCGTTGAAACGGCACCCGCCGGGCCAGCTGGCGAGTCTTCTCGAAGAGCATCATGCGCCCGCTCGGATTGAGGACCGCGCTCAGCCGATCCAACCTCACATCGATGCCGGTCCGTCGCTCAAACGTTGCCTGCTGCGGCTCGTCTCGCACCCGCTCGAAAGTCGTCCAGCTCCGGCTGGGAATCCCAAGGTCTTGTTCGCTCTGGACCAGCGCATGAGTCGCGATGATATGCTCATACGATCCCTGCAACGCCTCGACATCCACATCGCGACATTCAAAGCAGACATTGCGCAACCCCAGTTCCCTTGCGCGCGCGTGCGCCACGGCAATCGATCCGGGAGAGCGATCGACCCCCACAAACTGCGTCTCCGGATACTGCCGTGCGTAAAACGTCGTGAGAATCCCAACACCACATCCAAAATCCAACACCGTTCCAGCCGAAGCGATGCGAGACGCCACTCGGTGCCCGATCTCCATGAAGTACTCGTAGCGCTGGCTATATAAAACGGGAAGAATCTGAGGTTGGGCCGTCACATCGTAGAAGGCGATTTCATCCTGACGCGCGCCGCTCCGCTTGCGCTCCACTTGCTCGGCAAGCTGCTTCAGATCCGCCACCGACAGCGCCGCGCGCTGCCAGGCAAAATAGTCTGCATCAGACGAGAACGACCGCAGGCCCCAGTGAGCCAGGTGGGCATGAAGAGAATCGTGAAGCGAGTCGGTCGACATAACTAGATCAGAGGAACGCCTGCTCAAAACGTGTTCCAGCAAGGCCGCACTGCTCATGCGCGTCTTGTTAGAGGCTGTTCAAACAGTCTGCCTGCAAGGCCGCAGTGAGTGAGGAACCGAGGAGGTACAAACCGCACTTTGTGCGAACCGTTCGCCGGCCTATTTGGTCTTGGCGAACGGATAAACACCTTCAGCACGAGCGGGCTGTTTCAACAGCCTCACGCGCGCTTCAGCATGATGGCATCCTCATACGTCTCCGGCACCGGATGCGGATGACGCAATTGCCCGCCGCCGAACGCCACATATTTTTCAGTCGTCAGCTGTTCGAGTCCAATCGGCCCCCTCGCCTGCACCCGCGACGAACTAAGCCCAATATCCGGCCCCAGGCCATACCCGTCGCCTGAATTGAGCCGCGTGGAGGCATTGACCATCACCGCCGTCGCATCCACCTCGCGCGAAAAGCGCAGCGCGGTATTGTAATCGGACGTGGCAATCACCGCCGTCAGACAAGGCCCATGGGAGGCAATGTGCGCCAGCGCTTCGTCGAGGTCCGCGACCATCTTGACCGCCAGCACCGGCGCCTGGAACTGCCGATGCCAGTCTTCCTCCGTCGCCGGGGTGACGGCTTCATGGCCGGTCATCGCCATCTGCCCCATCAGCGCCACGGTTTTCGGGCAGCCGATCACTTGAATCTTATATTCCTCCAGCAAGCGGCGGATCAGCGCAGCCAGAAACGGGCGCGCCATCGACTGCTGCACCAGCAGGGTATCGATGGAATTAGCGGACGCCGCATGCTGAATCTTTGAATTGATGACCACATTTTGCGCAATCGGAATATCCACATCGGCATCGACGTAGGCATGGCTGATTCCATAGTCGTAACAGAGGATCGGCATCTTGGCCTGCTCATGCATCGCTTTGCGAAGACCGGGGCCGCCACGGGGCACAATCGCGTCCACGCTCTTCCCGGCGCGCATGATTTCCAGCGCCACTTCCTTCTCGGGCCGGTCGACCAATAGCCAGGCGCCCACGGGAATCCCCGCGCGCTCCGCCTCTTCACGCATGCGCGATTCAATGGCCTGATGCGTCCGATTCCACTCGAACGCCGGGCGAAAAACACAGACATTCCCAGACTTGAGGCAAAGCGCCAGGGACTCCACCGTGATTAACGGCTTCAACTCTGAAATCACGCCGACCACCCCAAGCGGCACACGCACGCGGCTGACTTGCAACCCATCGGGCCGCTCCCATCGCTTCGTCACGGCACCGACTGGATCGGGCAAATCCGCGATGAGCCGAAGACGCTCGGCCAGCTCCTTCACATCCTCAGGCAGCATTCGCACGCGCGCGACCGCTTCCTTCACCCGCTCGCCCCGCAACCCTTCCCCAAGCAGCGTCTTCCCCACCGCATCGACATCCAGCTGGTTCGCGGCAAAAATCTGCTCCTCATCCGCCTGCAACCGATCCGCCATCGCGCGCAACGCGCGATCCTTCACGGGGCCCGCCAGCAACGCCAATGGACGCTGTACGTCACGGCATGATTTCAACAGCTTATCGATGTACATCTTAACGGGAACTTCCGGCATGTGACCCCCCGTGAGCAATGAATCGTCGCGCAGGCGTGCGACTATAACATGCGATTTTTTAGGGAGTAAAGACGACCTTTTACCGCGCGGTCGGTGCGTGGATAGAATAAAATTCTTACCATCGCAATAATAGATTTAAGGGGGGCTATAAGTGGCTGTTCCTTTTCTGGCAGTTATTTAAGATAGTCCACTACATAGCCAGCATGGTGGATTTCCCTGATCCCCATGAACCATACAATCCAAGCACTAGGCCTTCGACGTTCGAATAGGACTGGACGCTCTTGGGTAAAGCCTCGGCGAATGGGGCGTGGCCAAAAAGGTCGCGCTTCGGATCACTTGCTGGACGATCTGGAGAAAGAGGGGGCCATTGTCCATGACTCCAGTCTGGGAGACGGTCGTGCCTGCTTACGCGGGGTAGGAGGAAGGATACAGAGCGATCCGATTAAATTAAAAACTAGTGGTTGGGAAAGTCAGTAGTTTATAGACCGGTCGGCGAACACTAGGCTGATGCCGATTTCAAAGACACCGAGTGAGGTGTATGAATGAAACCGGGAGCAGCCCTGATAGCGGTCGGTCGTGAACTTCGGATTTGGGTCGAGGACTGCCTTCGGCCAGGAGCGGATGTTCGGCACCAACCGCCGTTAGACCTCGCGCGGCCGAGGTTCAACCCAGAGGGTCAGATCGGATGGAATATACTCCGCTCCAAGTTCCGGCCCTGGCGGCAATCCGTGCAACGCTGACACGAGCTCCTCCGGCACAGGCATTGCTGCTGGGTTCTGAACAAAGGCCTTGAACGGAAACGTCCCTTGAGTACCGTAGTCGAAGGAGCCCGTGCAGCCGTCGCTAAAGGGCTCGTCTCGCGTTGCGTGCAAGAGCTGGTGTAGATGGCGGACTATCAGCACTCCATCGACGGAGGGAAACACCTGAGGCTGGCCCTCCGTCGTCCGAAAGAAACTTTGCGCCGTCAGTAAGCCGCTGCCCTTTCCAAGCAGCGCCGAGAGCGGCTCGTATATGAAGTCATCCCAGACGATCACCAGCATTGTCCGCACCTTCGGATCGGCCAGCCTGAATGGTCGGAACTTCGATTCGGCGCTGACCAGAAAATCCTTCACTACGTTGTCACGCGGAAGCGTGATGGCACCAAGCTCCTCAGCAAGCTTTGCAGCTTGCTCCTTGAGAACAGTACGGGTCGAGATCTGCGCCGGATTCGCGCATCGCGTACGAATGTGCTGCAAAAGAGAGGGCGCCTTTACCTCGACGAGGAGCGGGTGCGGTCCGCCAGTGATACGCATCTCTGGGTTCCGAAGCTGGCCAGCTCCGACTGTCGGCTCCAAATCGAATGACGCCGAAAAGCTCCATTTATGCGTGACTAGCTGCAATATAATGTGTAGCTCAGCAAGACGTTGGAGAAGCTGCTCGTAGTGCGGCTCATGTTTCTCCATACCGCGAAGTGATGATAGGTCAGCAGCCATCCGCTTCGCGAACCCTGGGCTCTTCGCGTCGATTGCCATCAGTGCGTCAATCACATCCGCAGCGAAGGGATGAATGCCTGCGCGTCCGCCCGCGCGAAAGTGCCAGGTAAACCAATGCCACGCATCGGAAGCGAATAGCGTGTCGAGAAGACTAGCCAGCTCGTTGCGAGTCAAATGGTACCCTCGTAGGCCCAACAACCGCTGTTCAGCTGCGGGTTGGGCAGCGGTTATCGGAGCGCCCGATCAAGCTCATACATGACCACGCAGGTCTGGAAGACGACGCGGCGACCGTCTTCCCACACCAGCGGATCACCCTCGCGCTGCGCCCCGTGCTCTTGGCGCTGCACCAGGTCAGCGAGAGTGCCCCAATAGACGACCATCGCTTCGAGAAGCGGCATCTCAGTGTTGCCCAACGCGGCTCGTTTGGCTCCGATCACTGCCCTCAGGCGCGCTACGGTCTTCGCCGGCTCGATGTTGGACACATCAACCTTCGCGTGAGCTGCAAGCGACTCGGCGAACGCTTGCTGTGCCTCCCGGCAAAGATGACCAATTGTAGTCAATTGCGCACCTGAATCGGCGGACCTCAACAGCCGCGCCGCCTGGTCCCATTTGTCGTAGGCCGCGCCATGGACTTTCTTGAAGGACGGATCTCCCAGATGGCCCGTCATATCCGTTTCAACTAGCTGAAGCGGTGGTGTGGCCGACATCATGTCTTCGTAAAAAGCAATGCCGGCGGGTAGAACGTAGAACTTCGAAGTTCCTCTTGAGCCCAAAGACATTCGCAGTAATCCGACGTCGGCAAGCACCTCTGCGTCGGCGCGGCTGCCTTTGAACCCTAGTCGCTGCACTCGCGAGTGGACAAAGCTCGCTTGTGGATCTCCCATCGTCTCGGAGGCGAAGAAGTCGCCGCGAGCCTCCGGGGGTACACTCCGGTGCGCCTCCACAAATTGCGCCAGCAACCTCTTCTGCTCATCCTCCAGAATCATCTCGGTAATGCTCCGTCTACCCACCAATGTTTAGATGGATCCATATAAGAAGAGAGTGTGCGATTTTCTATCCGCATAACACACCTCCAATGATCGCGAACAATATTCCATAATCGACGGTGGTGCAATGAGTTATGGTCCATTGACCATTTATCAAGGGTTCTTATGCGGATAGGCGTACGCCCCCCTCTGATAGCCGACGGTCCTGTACTTCTGCTTCGGGTCGAAAGCAGCCGTTCAGAACAGCAAGAAAACATCAATCCAGCGCCGATCCTTACCCGAGGCGGGAAGTCTATCAATATTCAAGGTCTCATTTAGCCTTGAGCAGTTCGTACGCTCCCTCCCTCCATCACCACTTTAAGGAACAACTTTATTCCTTAAATAGAGCCAATCGCTGACGGTGCAGCGCGGCTTCCTGCCGGCCGAGCCTCCAGCCGATCCATCCCCAAAGCAGCATGACCGGCACCAGCGCACCGGCCATGATCCCCGTCGTCGCGCCCAACGCTTTGGCGCCGGACACCAGCCAGCCAGTCGAGGCATCGCCGCCTCGCGAGACGGCCGTATCGATGAAATTCTTCGCCTTGTACTTGTCCTCTCGGGGCAACACCGTAAACAGCACCTCACGGGCCGGCTTGGCAATGGCATATTCTCCAACCCGCCGCGCCACCGTGAGCGAGAGAAACACGGCCAACACCGGGCTCATGACGATTGCGGCAAACCCAATAGATGTGACCACCGGCAACACCAGCAAAGCCGCGCTCAACCCAAAGCGGAGGACCAGCCGATTGGTGACCAGGACCTGTGTGATAAACGTCAGCACGTTCACCGTCAGATCCAGCCCGGCAAAGAGGCGCGTGCGCGCTTCAGGCGAGGCAATCTCGCGGCCCACCAGCGCCGTCTGCTCCATATACAGCACCGTCGCCGACATCGTGAGCAGAAAGAGATAGGCGCAGATCCCCAGGAGATAGGGAGACGCCGCCACCGCGCGAATCCCCGCCCACATGCTGCCGCCCAACGGCACGCCGCTCACCGCGCTCCCATGGCCCGCGTGAACCGCCGCCCAGCGGTCCAGGCGGGCGATACAAAGCCCGCACAGCGCGAGCCACGCCGCCGAGACCGGCATCAACGCGGAAATGGGCATCGCATAGGTCACCGCAGTTGTCAGCAGAGGGCCGACGATCGCGCCCGTGCTCCCACCGGCAGCGATCATGCCGAACAACCGCACGCCCTGCGCAGGAGAAAACACGTCGGCCATGAAGCTCCAGAACACCGACACGACAAACAGATTGAAGACCGAGAGCCAGATAAAGAACGCCCGGGCAATCCATTCCGGATGCCATTGCATGGTCATGGCCGCAAAAAACAGCAGCAGGTGGCTGATGAAAAAAACATACACCGACAACATCAGCCGCGCGCGCGCGAGCCGCGCCGACAAGAATCCAAAGAGCGGCGTCGCGATCAGCAGCGTCACGAACGTCCCAGTCATCATCCAGGGCAAATGCTGCACGCCGCCTTCAATGGCCATTTCATCGCGCACCGGCCGCAGCATGTAGTAGCCGCACAGCAGGCAGAAGAAATAGACGAACGACCAGAGCAGCGGCACGCGCTCCTCCGGCTCGACCTTGACCCATTTCCAGAACAACAGATGCGTCACCGCGCGCTCCCGATTCGTGCCGCAGACAGTGCCCCACCCCCCTCCTCTCCCGCAAGAGAAAAATTTGTTAGAATGCACCGGCGACAACCACGACTCATTTACTCAACAGCAGGATGCGAGAACGGCGCAGACGGATTATTTCCGCACCCTGCCTCAGGAGGCTTCATGATCGATCTCCGCAGCGACACCGTGACGCAACCCACCGATGCCATGCGCAAAGCGATGGCGCGCGCCGAGGTGGGAGACGACGTCTACGGAGAGGACCCGACCGTCAATCGACTGCAAGAGATGGCCGCCGCTTTGCTGGGCAAACGCGCCGCCTTGTTTGTGCCCTCCGGCACCATGGGGACCCAGCTGGCGATCCGCGCCCACACGCAACCAGGGCAGGAAGTGATCGTCGAAAGCAAGGCGCACATCGTGCGGTACGAACAGGGCGCCGCCGGCGCCCTCGCGGGCGTGCAACTGCATTGGATCAACGGCGAGCGCGGCATCATGACGGCGGAACAAGTCGGCGCGGCGATCAGGCCCAAAGATCCGCACAGCATCCAGACCGGCCTCATCTGCATCGAAAACACTCACAACAGCGGCGGCGGCACTATCTACTCGCTGTCCACCATCGAGAAAATTCGCGCCATCGCCACGAAACACAAAATCCCAATGCACCTCGACGGCGCCCGGCTGTTCAATGCCGTTGCCGCCACGACCTTGCCGGCCGCCACCTATGCGCAGCATTTTGAAACAGTTTCCTTCTGCCTCTCCAAAGGCCTCGGCGCGCCGGCAGGCTCGCTGCTAGTGTCCAGCGATATGCAGCTGATCGAACGCGCGCGGCGGTTCCGTCGCATGTACGGCGGAGCCATGCGCCAATCCGGCATCCTCGCGGCCGCCGGCATCCATGCGCTCGAACATCATGTCGCCCGCCTCAAGCACGACCATGACCACGCGAAGAAACTGGCGCGGGCGCTGCAACAGATTCCGGCTGTGCGCATCTCGCCGCAACATGTCGAGACGAACATTGTGATCTTCGATATCCCCGACCCGCGCCGAACCCCGGCCGATCTCGTCGCGCAACTCAAAGACCAGGGCCTGCTGATCCACGCGATCGGAGACCGCAGCTTCCGCGCCGTCACTCATTTGAATATTTCGGCCAAACAGATCGACGAAGCCGCCGGCATCTTTGCCCAGGTCCTCAACTGACCGCGGCGTCCGTTGACACCTCCTTTCCACGACACATACAATGCATTCTATAGATCAGCCGGAGACGCGATGACCCTCCAGGTACTGTCGTTCCAACAGATCAGCCGCATTCTCGAAGTCACCGACGCACTCGGGCTCAACCGGGAATGGGTCGAGATCCCGCTCTCCCCGGAAACTCCGGGACTCGTGCGCCGGCTGCACAACGGAAAACTGGAAATCGTCGTCGACGCCGAACAGCCCTTCGAACAATGGCTCAGCGCGTTGCCGCACCACATCCAACAAGTCCCTGGAGCATAATGGACAGTCCCCTCTCCACCCCGGCCCCTACCAGAGAAGAACTGAACGCCGAGCTGCTCGACGTTCCCGAGCCGCCCGAGCAACCGCCAATTCCTGAACCGCCGGGATTCGACGACAGCGTTGAAAAGGCGCTCACCCACATCCGCGGCCGCCGTGGCGGCGATCTCGTCGGAATTCTTCTCGTGGGGTCTGGAGCGCGGCGCGCCCTCACATCCCATAGCGACATCGATCTCATTGCGCTCGTGAAAGGGGACCGGGAAGGCCACGAAATTTTGCGGGCCGGCGAGCGGCTCGTGGACATTCGCTACTTCGGCCACAAGCTGATCGAAAACGAACTCGCCTACTCCACCCGCCTGCCGTCGCTGTTGCGCAAAGCCCGGCTCCTCTTCGATCATGACGGGATCAGCGCCAAGGTGATTGAAAAAGCCAGCCAGCGCTTCCGGCAAGGCCCCCCGCCGGCCTCGATGAACGAACAGATCCGCCTGAAAGCCGAGTGCTTCCACTTGCTGGGGAAAGCGCAGGACATGAGCGAAAAGCCGGCCCTGGCCCATTACCTGTTGACGCTCTTCTTCGAAGAATGCACCATGGCGTTTTTCAGGATTCGAGGCTTCTGGCTGACCGCGCCGGTCGACATTCACCGCTTCATGTCGTCCCGCGAACCGGCCCTGGCGGAACTGGCGGCCAGATTCCTCCTCACCGCGAATCTCGCGGACCGGCTCAACTTTGGGCGGCAATTGGCCGATCTACTCTTTAAGGACGTCCCGAACCCGGCGCGCATCGATTAGCGTCCCTCTCGATTGACCGGAACACGGGACCTTCGCCGCTGTACGAATTCGACGAGTCTCACGACAGGGGAACCCTTCCACGTTCCCGTTATTCACCGCTCACGTCCGTTCTCGGTGCGGATGCCAAGGAGTCGCTATGGAACTCGGATTTATCGGGCTCGGGAAAATGGGTATGAACATGGTCACCCGGTTGCGGAGAGACAACCACCGCGTGGTCGTCTTCGATCGCTCGGCAGACCTGGTCAAACAGGCTGAGGGACAAGGCTGCGTCGCGGCATCGTCCCTTGCCGAGATGATCGGCAAGCTCGCCGCGCCACGCACCGTCTGGATCATGGTCCCATCGGGCGCGCCGACCGAAGAAACCGTGACCGCCGTCGCCGCCCTGCTTCAGCCGGGCGACACGATTGTCGATGGCGGCAACACCCGGTTCCACGACGATGTCCGCCGGGCCGCCGACCTGAAGAAGAAACAACTGCATTACGTCGACGCCGGCACCAGCGGCGGGATTTGGGGGTTGAAAGTCGGCTACTGCCTCATGATCGGTGGAGAAGACGCTCCCGTGAAACGGCTCGCCCCGGTCTTCACCACACTGGCGCCAGAAAATGGCTGGGCCCATGTGGGCGGACATGGCGCCGGGCACTATGTGAAGATGGTCCACAACGGCATCGAGTACAGCATGATGCAAGGCTATGCCGAAGGGTTCGAGTTGATGTCCAAGAGCGAGTACAACTTGAACCTGGGCCGCGTGGCCGATCTCTGGATGCACGGCAGCGTCGTGCGCTCGTGGCTGCTGGAACTGGCGGTCGATGCGCTGAAGGACGATCCCAAGCTCGACAAGCTCAAAGGCTTCGTGCAGGACTCCGGCGAAGGGCGCTGGATGATCGCGGATGCGATTGAAAAGGATGTGCCGGTGCCCACGCTCACCACGGCGCTCTTCACGCGCTTCCGATCCCGGCAAGATCAGTCCTTCGCGGAGAAAATGCTCGCCGCGCTGCGCAATGCGTTCGGCGGACATGCCGTGCGCCGATAACGACCGTCTTTCACTGGAAACGAGCACACGATGCCCACATCGAATTCACGTATAGAGATCAGCCCGGCGCAGGAAACTATGCCTCCCGTCGAGCCGACGACCTTGGTCATCTTCGGCGGATCGGGCGACCTTGCCAAGCGCCGGTTGATTCCAGCGCTCTATAACCTGCTGCTGGACGGATTGCTGCCGTCGAACTATGTCGTGCTGGGCCTCGGGCGAAAAACCATGAGCGACGAAGAGTTTCGCGCAGCCGTGCGAGACGGCGTGGTGAAACATTCCCGCCAGGCCTTGATCGAAGAGACCTGGACGACTTTTTCCAGTCACCTTTTTTACATGGCCGGAGAGAACGACGATCCCAACACCTATGTGCGATTGAAAGCCCGCGCCGAAGAACTCGAACGGACGTTTCAGTTGCCTGGCAACCGCATTTTCTATCTGAGCATCCCGCCAAGCTCGTTTACCCCGGTGTGCGAAGGACTCTCCAGTTCAGGCGTGGCCGGCAAAGCCGGCGGACAGGCCCCCTACGCCCGCATCATTGTCGAGAAGCCAGTCGGGCGCGATTTGAAATCGGCGCAAGCCATCAACGAGGTGACCGGGCGTGTGTTCAATGAATCGCAGATCTTCAGAATCGACCATTACCTGGGCAAGGAAACGGTCCAAAACCTGATGGTCCTGCGGTTTGCCAACAGTATTTTCGAACCGATCTGGAATCATCAGAATATCGACCATGTCCAGATCACCGTGAGCGAAGCCGAAGGCGTCGGAACCAGAGCCAGCTATTACGAAGAAGCCGGGGCCTTGCGCGACATGGTCCAGAACCACATTCTCCAGCTGCTCTGCCTGGTCGCAATGGAGCCGCCCTACTCGCTCGACCCGGATGTCGTCCGCAACGCCAAGATGGAAGTGCTCCGCTGTTTGCGTCCGATTACCGGCAAGGATGTCGAGCAATTTACCGTGCGCGCGCAATACACCGAAGGCATCGCCCACGGCGAACCGGTGCCGGGCTACCGCCGTGAAAAAGGCGTGAACCCTAACTCGACCACGGAAACCTATGTGGCGGTGAAATGCTTCGTGGAAAACTGGCGCTGGTCCGGCGTGCCGTTTTACCTGCGCACCGGAAAGGCCTTGCCGCTCCGCGCAAGCGAAGTGGCGGTGCAGTTCAAAGACATTCCCCAAATCCTCTTCAACGCCAACGGCCGGTCGCCGCAAGCGCCGAATGTACTGACCCTCCGCATCCAACCGGAAGAAGGCCTGTCGCTCAGAATCGTCTCGCGCGTCCCTGGCACCAGAGCGCAGACCCACCCCGTCGAAATGAATTTCAAATACGGAGAAGTCTTCGGCAGACCGTCGCCGGAAGCGTACGAGCGGCTCTTGCTGGACGTGATGGCCGGCGATGCCTCGCGCTTCATGCGCCGCGACGCCGTGGAAGCCTCCTGGGCTTGGATCACCCAGATCCTCGAAGGCTGGCAGCAATCCGGCCAACGCTGGCTCCCCGAATATCAAGCCGGCACCTGGGGACCGGTCGAAGCCGACCGCCTCATACAAAACGACGGCCGCTCCTGGCGAACGCTATAGCCCCGCCTCACTCAAGCTGAAGCTGCCGCAAGATCTCGTCCTTCTTTCCCAGCCCGCCGATGAACCGCTCGAAGGATCCAGCGCGATAGAGCGCCAAGGCCGGCAGCGACGAAACTTCCAGCTCGGCCGGGATCTGAAAATTCTCATCCACATTCATCGTCAGAATCAGCAGCTTTTCACTAAGCTCCTCTTGCAGCCGTTCCAATTCTCTCATCAGACTCTTGCAATGACCGCAACCCGGCTTCCAAAACTCAACGAGCACCGGAACCGCGGTGCGCTCGACCACCCGGTCAAAATCCGCATCGGTCACCGGTTGGAGATATGAGGACATTGGATCTACGAGGACTTTGGCAAGACCGGTTGAAGAACTTGCTGATAGACTAGATCTGCGAAGAGGCGATAGCCGGCGGTGGTGAGGTGCAGACCATCGTTGGAATACTCTTGGGCTAGCAGACTTGTCTCAGGCTCCGCCGTGGCAGCGAAAAGGTCGATGGCGGAGAGATTCTTTGATGCCGCATAGTCGAGAATGAGGCCGTTCAGCTCGTGCCGCCGCGCCAGATGGCCGGACACCCATTCCATTCCTTCCCGGCTGTTGCCCGCGTCTTCTACTCTCAACGACGGAACGGTCACAGGCACCGGCACGCCTCCGGCCGCCAGCGTCTGCTCATACATCTTCACCAGATTGCGCATGATCTCATGCGTCGGGCCATTCCATCCGAGATCATTGGTACCGCCCAGGATCACGACATAGTGAGGCGCCTGCGGCAAGACATCCTGTCGGAATCGCATGACCATTTCGCCGGTGAGCTCTCCGCAAATGCCGCTGATAAACACCTGCCCTGCCGATCCGACTTTTTCTTGCACCCATTCTCCATAGGGCGTGGATTGTCCCTGGGGATGTTCTCTGGTCGGCGACTGAAACCCCGCGGTCAAGCTGTCGCCGAAACAGACAATGCGAATGGGCGATGATGGCGTTGTTTGACTCATGATGCCGCGATTGTACTGGCCTCCGGCAGGCCTGACAAGCCATCGTCCTCGCGCAACTCTTCGTGAATCCAGCTAGTCGAGAATACTCATTTCCTTGACGAATTTTCGACCGACCGATAGGTGTATCACTATGTCTGACCTCAAGGCCGCACAAGAGATGATGGCAGCCGCGGTCGCGGCCCAGGGAACGGAAGAACCTGAGATCGCCTCAGTGAAGCGCGTGCTGAAGCTGCTCGATAAAACCGCCAAGTCCAATCGCACCTATGGCGCTGCCAATCCGGTAGCGTTGAAATTCTCCCAGCAGCTCTTCGACATGCTGTCCAGCCATCTCGACACCTACGCCAAGCTCACGTTTCTCGTCACGCGCAGCGAGCTGCTCTGCAAAGACGAGGTCGTCTATCAGGCCGAACAAGAAGGCGGGAGCGAGAATCTCGCGTTCAAACTCTACGCCGACGGCATCCGCGAGCTGGTCCTCCATCAAGGGTTGGCGCAGGAAGACCTGTCGTTTTTTCTCGATGCGCTCTGGGCCAGTCAAGACAAAGAAAACGACGACGACATTGTGACGCGCCTCTGGCAGAAGAATCTGGCCGCGCTGACGCTGGTCACCGCGGAGGAAATTGCGAAAGCCTCCGGGGGATCGGAGGCGTTGCTCCAGCTGAACCCGATAACAACATCGGACTCAACGCTTCGGGAACTGCTCGATCGAGAACGCAAAAAAAACACCGCGCATGCCGATGGCAGCGAGCCCCAGACTGCTGCCCAGCAAAAAGCGCGCTTCCAATCGGGCTTGGTCGGCTACGAGGTCACCCCTGACGAACTCGCCGCGCTGGCCCAAGAAATCGAACAGGAGAACCAGCAAGACAGTACGACCTATGTCCTCGACGTACTCACCGCGATTCTCGCCTCGGAGCAATCGCCGGCGCTGCTGACAAAACTCTGCGCGCTCTGGGGCCACGTGATCGCCGCATTGATTCAGAGCGGACAGTGGGCGGTTCTTGAAACCGTTCTGAGCATTCTTCACGAAACCGACGCCGTTCGCCCGGATATCCCGGACGCGCATAAGCGCCACCTTGCCGCACTCTTGTCCGGGCTGGGCAAACCGGAGCACATCAAGTCCATTGAGTCCTATTTGAACCGGACTCCCACCGCGAACACCGAAGGGCTGTCCACCGTCCTTCTCATGATGGGAACAGAGGCGGTCTCCCTTCTCTGCTCGCTCTTGGCCAGCCTTGAACATTCGGCGCATCAGGCCATTGTCGCTGAAACGCTCTGCGCGTTAGCCAAAGACCATTCTGAGCCGGTGATCCGCGGCCTGACCGACCGACGGCCGGCCTATGTCAGAAACCTCCTCGCCATTGTCGCCAAATGGAACGACCCGGCATTCGCCGACGCCGTTGAAAAGCTCGTGCGGTATCCCGATGCGCAGGTCCGCAACGAAGCGCTTCGGGTATTCGGCCACATAAAGCCCAACGGCAACGGCGCCCGGCTGATCCTCTGTCTCTCCGACAGTGACGATTCCGTCCGCATTGCCGCGCTGAAGCTGTTGACCACCGGGCAATACACCGCGCCCTTTCCCCAATGGGAGCCCATTCTCTCGGACGACATATTCTGGGAGCGCCCCTTGAGCGAGAAACGCGGGCTGTATCATGCGATCCGCGCCACCTGCGGAGACGACGCCATTCCCTACTGGCAGGGACTGTTCACGGAATGGGCCTGGACCAATCGGAAGAAAAAGGAAGAGTGCGCCGTGCTGGCTGCAGACGCCCTGGGAAAACTGAGCACCCCTGCCGCGATCGCGACACTGGAACTGGGACAGAAGAAGGGAAGCGCCGCGGTCCGCCAGGCCTGCGCCATGGCCCTCGCACAACTTCAGAAGCAATCCAAGACCAAAGCCGTCCGCGACCCATCCACGCGACATGAGGACGCCCCGTGAGTGAATTCAGGCTCGTTCAACCGACCGTTGAAGACGATCAGACTCAGCCGCTGTTGACGCACGAGAAATCGCTGTCGCAAAAAATCGGGCAGGGGTCCGAGGCTGGCGATATTCTCGATCAGCAACTCGTAATGCTGGGCTTTCAGCTCATCACGCAACTCAATACGCTCATCAAGACGTCCAAAATTCATGGCCGGACGAACGCCGCGCTGGACAAGCCGGTTGAGACCATGCTGACGCTGATTCAGACGCTGGCGCACGATCATCCTGTCACCTTGCGGCTGCAAAACGATTTTCTGTTCCTTGGCGAAAGCCACCTGAAGGTCAACGCCCAGCAGATGGCCGTCATCGGCAGCATTATCGACGCGCTCAATAAATGGAAGATCGGTGGGCTCACCTTTGCCGCGACAGCCGCCTCCAAAGACCTTCGTGAGTTCGCCTACCTCTTCGTCAGCCTGGACCCTGCCGCAAAGTCCGTTACCCACTTCCGACAGGAGCTGCGCGCGCGCGAGGTCACCGGCATTACCTTGGAAGATCCCCGCGAACTGGAGATCAAAGAAGAGTCGGGCGCCGAGTCCGATTCAGGGAAGGCATCCGACCTCCCAGCAGACCCTAAGATACGTCATAAGATCCAGTCCAAGAATGCCTATGTGAAAGCCGCCAATGCCGTCGGAGGGCTCGAGAGATCTGTGCGGGACGGCGGCACGGTGAATTTCAAGCAAGCCAAGCGAGCGATTCAGAACATCGTCGATTTGATGATGCAGGACGAAGCCACTCTCTTGGGATTGGCCACACTGCGATGCCACGATCAATATACGCACAACCACTCGGTCAACGTCTCCCTACTCTCCATCGCCCTGGCCAACCGCACCGGCTACCCCAAGATTGCGCTGGCCGACCTCGGACTGGCCGCGCTGTTTCACGACATGGGTACATCGACCATTCCCCTCGACGTCCTGAATAAGCCCGGCGAGTTTTCCGACGAAGAATGGGTCGCGATGCGGAATCATCCGACTGAAGGCGTGCTGAGTC
>JADLEJ010000035.1 GCA_020846195.1 Nitrospira sp. | reverse complement strand
ATTCGAAGAGCGGCTCAAAGCCGTGCTCAAGGAAATCCAATCCTCACAAGGACAAATATTATTGTTCATCGACGAGCTGCACACCGTCGTCGGCGCGGGCGCGGCCGAGGGCTCGATGGACGCGGCCAATCTGCTCAAGCCCATGCTGGCGCGGGGCGAATTGCACCTGATCGGCGCCACCACGCTCGACGAATACCGCAAACACATCGAAAAAGACGCCGCCCTCGAACGGCGGTTCCAGACCGTCCTCGTCGATCAACCGACGGTCGAAGACACGATTTCGATCCTGCGCGGCCTGAAAGAACGCTACGAAGTTCACCATGGTGTGCGCATCAAGGACGGCGCGCTGGTGGCCGCGGCTAAGTTATCGAATCGCTATATTGCAGACCGCTTCCTGCCGGATAAGGCCATCGACTTGGTCGATGAAGCAGCGGCGCGGCTGCGAACTGAGATCGACAGCCTGCCGGCTGAGCTCGATGAGGCGTCCCGCAAAGTGCTTCAGCTAGAGATCGAGCGCGAAGCCCTCCGGAAAGAGAAGGATCAGGCAAGCGCCGCGCGATTGGCCACGCTCGAAACAGAACTGGCCGAGAAGCAAAACACCGTTCACACGCTTAAGACCCAATGGGAATCCGAGAAAGCCTCCGTCGGACGCCTCAGTAAAACTCGGGAAGCCATTGAAGATATCAAGCAGAAGATCGAACAGGCCGAACGCGCCTACGATCTCAACCGCGTGGCGGAGCTTCGCTACGGAGATCTGCCCCGCCTGGAGCGCGAACTGGCCATCGAACAAACGTCCTTGGGGAAAAAGCAGGACCAGAGCCGGCTGCTCAAGGAAGAAGTCGATGAAGATGAAATCGCCGCCGTCGTCAGCCGCTGGACCGGCATCCCCGTCTCGCGGTTAATGGAAGGCGAGTCGGATAAGCTGCTCAAGCTTGAAGACCTGCTGCATCAACGGGTCATCGGGCAAGACGAAGGTGTGCGCGCGGTGGCCGATGCGGTGCTGCGAGCGCGATCCGGCATCAAAGATCCCAACCGGCCGATCGGGTCGTTCCTCTTTCTCGGGCCGACCGGCGTCGGCAAGACCGAACTGGCGCGCGCGCTGGCCGCCGTGCTGTTCGACGACGAGAGCAATCTGATCCGCATCGACATGTCGGAATATATGGAAAAACATACGGTCGCCCGCCTGATCGGCGCGCCTCCTGGCTATGTGGGCTTCGAGGAAGGCGGCCAGTTGACCGAAGCGGTGCGCCGCCGCCCGTTCTCCGTGGTGCTGTTCGATGAAATCGAAAAAGCGCATCACGATGTCTTCAATGTCTTTTTGCAGATCCTGGACGACGGCCGATTGACGGATTCCCAGGGCCGGACCGTCGACTTCAAGAATACGGTGCTGATTATGACCTCGAACATCGGCAGTCCGCAGATCCTTGAAGCGCAACAGGCAGGCTCGTCGTATGACGAGATGCGATCGGTGGTGATGGGCGAACTCCGGCAGCATTTCCGCCCGGAGTTCCTGAATCGTGTCGACGAAACCGTGGTCTTCCATCCGCTGGCCACGGCACAGTTAATCAAGATCGTGGAGATTCAGCTGGAGCGGCTGCGGGCACGGCTGGCCGAACGGCGCATCGCGCTGACGATCACTCCGGCGGCGCTCGCCTATCTGGGAGAACGCGGCTACGACCCGGTCTACGGCGCGCGGCCGCTCAAGCGGATGATTCAACAGGAGCTGGAGACACCGCTCGCGCGACTCTTGGTCAAGGGAGAATTGCGCGACGGCGAGACCGCCGCGGTGGATCGGAAAGACAAGGCGCTCGTGATTATTCCGACAATGCCGGCGGAGGGCTGACGCCCTCCGCTATTATCCGAGCTTCACCGCGCCGCCGTTGACGTCCTGGGTGGTGCCGCTGGCGCGCAGCTTGTCGATTTTCCATTCTTTTGAAGAAACTTGCAGGAGATGCCCCTTCATCGTGGGGAACTCCCCCTTCGCAAACACCACCACGTTCGGCGCCTTCACGTCGAACTGCAGCAATATGTTTCCTGACGCCGATTCTTTCAAGGTCACCGTCTTCGGCGTTTTGCTCACATCGTACGCCCGGCGCTCATTGAACATGATCGTGCTATCGACCAGCTTCACGAGCATTTTTCCGGTCTGATCAAACAACGCGAAATTTAGCAAGAGCGAACCGGTCGACGGATGTTGCACGACTTGAATGAGCGGCACGCCTTCCACTTCAATCGTGCCATCCGTATTGCGGTAGAGATTCGATCCGACTTCAAGATCCATAGTTCCCCTCGTATGACCAGCGTCAGTAAGAAATGACTCGATTATGACTTTTTGATGCGATCGAGAATCAACGCGATACAGCCTCCGAGAAGGCCGCCGCCGATAATGGTCGTGAGCAGTTCAGCCAGCTTCAGCGTCCAGACCGACCCTTGAGCCTGCATGACATCGCGGATGCCGCCTTGGAGCATCAGCACCGAGAGCGCCATCGTCGCTCCGACGACGAACCACCATACAAATACTTTCATAGTCGCCAACACAACCTGTCACACCTCAATCGCCCGGTCGAGCGCCCGATACTGAATGGCTTCCGCCACGTGAATGGCCTCAATCTTATCAGAGCCGGCCAAATCGGCAATGGTTCTGGCGACACGCACAATCCGTCCGTGCGCGCGGGCCGAGAGATTAAGCCGCGCCATGGCCTGCTCCAGCAGTTCTTGAGGCCCGGCCGCGAGCCCACAATACCGCTTCACGAGTCTAGGCTTCAACTGGGCATTCGTGTAAATGCCCTGATCTCGATATCGCGCCTGTTGCCGCCCCCGCGCCGCCAGCACCCGGGCGCGAATGGCGGCGGAGCTTTCGGCCGGAGGCTGCTCATGGCGCAACTCCCGAATCGGCACCGGCGGCACCTCCAAATGCAGATCCAGCCGGTCGAGCAAGGGGCCGGAAAGCCTGGCGCGATAGCGGCGGATCTGCGGCCCCGTGCAGACGCAGGGCCTGGACCGGTCGCCATAATATCCGCAGGGACAGGGATTCATGGCGGCAATCAACATGAAGCGGGCCGGATACCGTATCGTTCCGCTGGCCCTCGTCAACGTCACATGGCCGTCTTCAAGCGGCTGCCGCAACCCTTCGAGCACAGGCCGTTTGAACTCCGGCGATTCGTCCAGAAAGAGCACGCCGTTGTGCGCGAGCGAGACTTCGCCCGGTTTCGGCACCGCCCCGCCGCCGACCAGGCCCGCGTCTGAAATACTGTGATGTGGCGCGCGAAAGGGCCGGACCATCAGCAACGGGCGATCCGGCGCCAGCTGTCCCGCGACGCTATGCACTCGGGTCGTTTCAATCGCTTCATCCAATTCCATGATCGGCAGAATCGACGGCAGCCGGCGCGCCAGCATCGTCTTGCCCGATCCCGGCGGCCCTACCATCAGAAGATTATGGCCGCCAGCCGCCGCCACTTCCAGCGCCCGCTTCGCGTGATCCTGCCCGCGCACATCGGCATAATCGTCATCGTCCGCCGGCCGCAAGGCTTCGAGATGGCTCACGTTCGACGCACAAGCCGCGATCCGCTGGCTGCCTTTCAAAAACTCGACGACTTCCGGCAACGTGTGGAGCGGATAGGCCTGCACGCCGTCAACGAGCGCCGCTTCGGCCCCGTTCGCGGCAGGCAAGAGCAGATCGTATACGTTTCGACAGGCCAGTCCGAACGACAACGCACCGGTAATCGGTTTAATACGTCCGTCTAGCGAGAGCTCGCCGAGTAAGACCCTGCGGTCCAGCGCCTCCTGCGGAATGACTTCTTCCGCGACGAGAATCCCGATGGCAATGGCCAGATCGAGCCCCGACCCTTCTTTCTTGATGCCCGCGGGAGCGAGATTGACCGTAATGCGCTTGGCAGGAAAATGAAACCCGGTGTTCTTTAGCGCGGCGCGGACGCGATCCCGGCTTTCTCTGACGGTTGCATCCGGCAATCCCACCACGGAGAATTGAGGAAGCCCGCCGGAAATGTCGACTTCGACGTCGACAAGATGAGCCTCCAGCCCCACGAGCGCAGCACTCGCGACCTTGGCCAGCATGGAACGTCACACCTTTCTGTGCCCAACGGACGCGGATTATAGAAACTCTGCAAAAGTGTTGCAAGGGAACGGCTGGACACTCAACACCTCGGTAGCTGCCCCTCACATAAGACTGTATAATGCCCGCCATGCTGCGTTCACGCCGATGCGTTGCCCCGTTCCCGTCGCCAGCTGCTTCTATCGCGCGTGCGACTCTTGCGATCCTTACCTTCGGCGGATTCGCCGCATTCGGCGAGATTGGACAAGCCGAGACCTGGCAGACAGGGGCTGCTCCGGCTGCCAACGCTCTGCCGGCCCAGACGCCACGATCTTCAAAAACCGCTTCGCCTCACATCGGTTCGGCGATGGCGGTGCTCGCGACCTTGCAAGATGCCGAGGTCTTGCCTCCCGAAAACACACCGGACGCGAATCGCATCATCCGGTTCGTCATTCAATTTCAGTCGGTCTTCACCAAAAGCGACGACCCGGCGGTGCAGGCATTTGCCCGGCACGCGTTGGCCCCGGAGGATGAAACCCGCGCCGCGGACATCGTCAGCCGCCTCCGCGCAACCGGGTGGACAGCCGAAGCCCTGGAACGGCTGTCCGATGAAGAAGCGCGGCGTTCGCCTGAAGAGATGCAACGACTCGCTCAAGGATTCGCGCCGTTTAATCTGTCGGTCGCGGACTTTCACCGGTTCATGCAGCTGGTGCAGGAGGCCCGCCAGGCCTTTCGCGCACGCGGCCTCGAGTTTCAGCAGATATTTTCATCACGCAGAAAGGAGATGCCTGGGGCAGGAACCAGTTAGTGTCCGATGAAGAGTTCAGGATCAGTTCAGGCCACACACCAAGGAGGAAGTCATGGCAACACGCGCGTACATCCTAATCAAGGTCAAAGCCGGGAAGACGAAGGACGTGGTCCAGGCGCTCAAGAAAATTGCCGGAGTCGAACAGGCCCACTCCTGCTTCGGCCGGCCGGATATTTTCGTCTTTATTAATGTGCAAGATGAACGGACGCTCTCCGATGTCGTCATTACGAAAGTGCATGCGATTGAAGGAGTCGAGGAAACCGATACCCATATTGTCGCGGATGCCTAGGAGGACGGAAAGATCGACATCGGCGGGGCAAGTGAGCAAACTGGCCGCGAGCGCGCGCGCTCAGGCCTACAAGGGAAGCCTGATGGTTGCACCATCCGCCTCGGCAGAGCGATAGCAGGCCTCGGCGATTTCGACAGCGCGACAGCCATCCTCGCCGGTAATCGGCATGGGAGTCTGTTGCCGCAGCGCGCGTACAAACTCCCGCAGCGTGGTGAGCACAGTCTGACTCTGTGGCATCGACCATTCCTCGCTGCGGGAGGCGCTGTCTGTATACTGAAGATGCCGGTTGGTCCAGTTGGCGATGAGCCGGCCGTCTGGACCGGCAATCTCAGCCCGCCCCACCCGTCCTGCATCCACACGCGCGACCTCGATACGGCAATGCATCCCGCCGACCGTCTGGAGCTGCACCTGCGCCAGGGTCTCCGGTTGAGCCGGTGGCATATGATCCACGGCGCATTGCACCGTATGAATTTCTTCCCCGGCCAGCACCCGAGCTAAATCGAGCATATGTACGCCGAATTCCAGGAGTGCGCCGCGCCGGCCATATCCATCCGCATGGTTCGCGCTCCGTCCTTTCGTCTCAATGCGGCTCGTCAATGTTAGCTGCGTGGGTGGCCCGATCCGTGAACGAAGCGCCAGAAGCGACTGGATAGTCGCATCGAATCGGAGCGTCTGCGCCGTCATCAACGGAACCCCCGCACGCTCCGCCGCCTCGACAATCGCGCAGGCATCGCGGTAGGTCGTTGCCAAAGGCTTTTCGACAAGCACCGGCTTTCCTGCCGCGACCGCCGCAAGACATAGGTCTTTATGAAGGATCGGCGGCACGACAAGGATTACGGCATCGACTAACGGATCGGCAATCAGCTGCTTGGGCTGCCCATACATCGCGACGCCCTCGCGTCCGGGAACGTCAAGCGCCTGCTCGGGATGGCGCCTGCAGACCGCCTGCAATCGAGCATCGGAAATATCCTGCATCGCATGCCGGGCATAGCGCAGGCCATGGCGGCCGGCGCCGATCAAACCCAGACCAATGTGTGGCGATAACGACATGCTGCTCCTCGCTCCGCACTGTAGACAGGATGTCCGTTCCGGTCAATCCGCTCAGGAGCTGACCGTCCGTTGACATTCCCGCGAACGGTTCCCTATAGTCGGCATCTTGGTCGATTGAGAATAAGCTGTTCTGACATACGGGCTGGAAAGGGCTGCGCACCATGACCACGACACATTCGGCACCATTCACGTTGGATCAGATCGGAACGGGCATCGCCCGGTTCCCGAGCGGCGTGCCGATCCCAACCCATAGCGATGCGATGGTGGATCCCTATATCAAGACCCGCATGCCGAAAGAAGTGCAGGTCGAGACGATTCTATTTTGGCCGCAGCAGGAAAAAACCCTCTTCCCAAGTCTTGTGCTCCTCCATGATCGCTGGGGATTGACCGGGCAAATCAAAGATCTCGGTGCCCGCCTGGCCTGCGAAGGCTATGTGGTGGTGATTCCCAATCTCTACGGGCGCATCGGCGGCATGGTCACAGCCAATGACGAGGTCGGCGAGGCCCTTATGGCAAAGATCGACGAGACGCTGGTCCTGCGGGACATCAACTCCTGCTGTGAATTCCTCAACACCAAAGACTTTACGAAACGGAACATACATGGAGTCGTCGGCTATGGCATGGGAGCCTCGCTAGCGCTCCGCTTCGCGACGCAACGAAAGCGATTGCGCGCGACCGTGGCTTACTACGGAAAGATGTTCCAGCCTCGGGAACTGATGAAAGAAGTCGTATCCCCGATCCTCTATCATCAAGCCGGGCGAGATACCTGGGCAACCGCAGACCATGCCGAGCACTTGCGCGACGCCGCCGTGGAATATGGCAAGAAGGTCGAGATCGCCGCGTACCCCGATGCGCCGCATGCCTTTGGGAATGAAATGAAGCCCGATTCCTATCGCGCGGATATCGTCGCCACGGCCTGGGAACGCTCGGCAGTGTTTCTCAAGACCTGCTTTCAAGGGACTTAGCAGCCATCCACCACCTTCACGTCCATCCCTCATCCTGGTGAGCTATGAGTCGATGCCTGAACATGGCAGGTCTTTTCATCAGTCTGCTGCTGGCGTCTTCCGGCTATGCCGCAGACGCCTCTTCTGGGCCAGCTGAACTGCTGCCAGTAGTCCAGGCGCAGGCGGCGGCGCTGGAATCGGTATCGGACAATGCCGCGGCGGTAGCGCTCTTTGCGGCGAAAATTGGACCGGCCCTGGGCCTTCATGACGTTGCGAGCACACTGGCCGCAAAAAACATCCCTCCGAAAGTCGCTAAAGAGCTGGGCGTCCAAGAACTGGCGGCCTCTGCTCAACGGCTCGTTGCCAACCTATCAGCCTGGCAGACCGCCGACCGTACGATGCAGTCCCTGAGCGGGCCCGCAAATCCCGTGACCGCTTCGCCGGCGGCATCGGTAAACTGGATCCAGACAACGGCGCCCATCCCCTCTCTCGCTCAGATGACAAAGGAATTAACCCAATCGGCCGAGTCGAAACCGGAGACCGCCGCAGTCGATCGCACACCGCTGGCCCTGTCAGCGGGACGGCTCGCCCTCGATGCGCAGCAACGAGCGATCGCCGAATGGTGGCACCTTAAGACCTGGAAAGACCGGGTGCGAGCAGTGCGCGGACGCAACAAGCTCTGCGGAACCTGGCAATGGATCATTCACAATCATCAGCAACATCATCAGGAACAAAAGCTCTCCTTGCTCTTTCCGCCTCCAGGGCCAGACTATCCCCTGCCTCCTGGCCTAGTCGAAACCGTGGTGCTCGGAGAAAACGTCTATCTCCGTTGGGAAAGCAACGGCCAGATCCAGGAAGACAGCCTGCAATTCACCAAAGAAGGAAGAGGCGTGGAAGGCACCTTCGTGAATTCGCAAGGCGGATGGGGATCGATCAGCGGGAAACGAACCAGCGACTGCAAACCATAACGCTGCGCCTCCGCGCAGACTCACTCTTGCGTGCAGACGCTCTCGCGCCACGCATACCAGCCAAAGAGACTCCACCCCATTATAAATGCCACGCCCCCAATCGGCGTCACGGCGCCTAACCAGCGAATACCCAGCAGCGACACACCGTAGAGGCTTCCGCAAAACAACACGATCCCCGCGGCGAAACACCAGCCGGCGCGCGCCACCTGAGGGCGGCCCACAATCTGTCCGGCCAATCCAACCGCGATCATTCCCAGTGCATGATACATCTGATAGCGCGCAGCCGTTTCAAACACGGCCAGCTGCGGCGGGTCCAAGACCGACTTCAAGAGATGCGCGCCAAACGCGCCTGCGGCAACGGCCAATGCGGCGGCAAGACTCCCCATCGCAACAAGTATTTGGCAGGATCTGCGTGACTGCATGATGATCTCGCGGTATGCTAACGCTGTCGCAACGCTTCGGTCGCACGCATTGTAACAGACTGCCGGATCGCATCGCATGTCAATTGAATGTCCCAGATGTCTTCAGACGAATCCCGACTCTTCGCTCGTCTGCGACTGCGGGCACGACCTTACTGCGCTCATCCGGCGCCGCTTGATGCTGCGCACGGATCAGTCCACCCCCTCAGGCGGCCAGATTCTTGAAAAGCCGCTGACCCACTGGCACTTCTCAATCGGCGTAGCCATTATTGGCGCACTCCTCATCGCGGGAGAAGGCATCCGCCTGAAACTCGATTTCGGTTCCCGCGCAACCTCCCAGCTCATCGTCGACAGCGTTCTGATTGGACTCACCGATTTGGCGGGAGCTTTGGGATTCGGCGCCCTGGCCTGGATGATCGTGTGGGTGTTGCTCTCCTACGATGAGGGTCGTTTTCGCCCCTGCCCCAAGCGCACAACGCTAAGCGCCACCATCTGCGCCGCCGCCCTCATCTTCCTGGCCCGTTTGACACCTCCGGACATTGCCAGCTACTACTTTACTCAGGGGCTGGTCTATCTTGCGATCGGCATCCCGGCCTATTTCGCCGGATCGCGCCACTGGCTGGGCAAGTGGTAACAGCCGCCCGGCCGCAATCCTATGAAAGCATATCAATAAAAAGGCTCCGGCCTGTTTGCTCTCTTTCAAACGTCAAAACTCTTACCCCCGCCCAACAACTGGACAAACTTTAAGTAGCCAGTCCCCTTTTCATCCCTCTGACGAGGTGGCTTGCGATGCAGCATTTCGGTCATGTTGTTATCGCCTCCACCTGCATCGCATGAGGCGATTTTGATGGTGACGCAAGGCGTGGTATTTTCTCATTACTCGGACAAGGCCGCACTACCGGTCGTGTCATTGCACACTGTGTAGTCAATGATTGGAAAGGGTGATCATGAAGGATCCTGCTGACACCGCTGGTGCCAAACGACTTGCAATCAATCATCTACTTACGCTCTTAGTGCATCGGTTCAGTCTGCTTGAGGATAAAGCAGACGATAGCGAAATCGAGCGCCGCATCCGTGGCGGGGTAGAACTCGTCGGAGCAACCCCATGGATTTTGATGTTCGCCATTTTTATAGCCTCTATCGGCCTAAACGTGAATTCGACCGCGGTCATCATCGGTGCCATGCTGATTTCCCCTCTCATGGGGCCCATCATGGGTGTGGGCCTTGGTATAGCGGTCCATGACTTTGACTTTGTCAAGCGATCGCTATGGAACCTCAGTATCGCCACAGGGATCAGTCTGATTGTTTCCGCAGTCTACTTTTCAGTCTCGCCATTACATGAAGCCCAATCTGAGCTGTTAGCGAGAACCACGCCTACTATTTGGGATGTGCTGATCGCGTTATTCGGCGGTCTGGCCGGTATCGTGGGAGTGACACGGAAGGAAACGTCAAATGTCATTCCTGGAGTTGCGATTGCCACGGCACTGATGCCGCCTATTTGCACGGCTGGGTTTGGGGTCGCCACGGGCGAGTGGCGTTTTGCCGCGGGCGCATTCTACCTGTACACGATCAATTGCGTGTTCATTGCCTTGGCAACGGTGATCGGCATACGGATTTTGCGTCTCGCTCCACGCCAATTCGCAGATGCCACCATCGCCTGGCGTGTAAAACTCTGGCTGACGATATTGTCTCTCTGCACGGCATTGCCAAGCGCATACCTGGCCGCCATGCTTGTTCAAGAAGAGGTCTTCAAGGCGCGGGCGCAGCACTTTGTTGATCGGGAGTTCTCGTTTCCAAACACACATGTGGCCGAGCTGAAGATTAATCCTAAGACTCGAATGATTGAGCTTTCTTTGATTGGCGCGCCGCTGGCAAGCACATCGCTCCAAACCATCGAAGGCCGCTTGGCGGGGGATCAATTGGATGACGCACACATTGTTGTGCACCAGTCAAGTGACGACAAAGTCGATGTCACCGCGTTGAAGTCCTCTCTCTTGAGTGACCTGTACCGGGATAGCCAACTAGCTTCGCAGAAAAAGGATGCTGAAATTCTCCGTCTGCAAAACGAGATTGCATCGAGAGACGTGCTTCTTGCAACTGCAGAAGATATTTCCAAAGAGCTCCGCGCGCAATATGCATCCATCACACAGATCATGATTGGCGAGACTCTGGTATTCGCAAAAGGCGCTCCCCCAAAAGCACTGTCGGATCTGCACGTTTTATCGAGCACCTCTCTTTCAAGAGGAGAGCAGAAACGGATTGAGAATTGGTTCAAGGCCAGAACAAAAACAGAGGATGTGGTAGTGCATTTTGAAGGCCCGACTCAAGGAATTAGACCGAAGCGCCGGTAATCGAGGACATGTCGTTAGTTGGGTCACTTGGCGCTGGCGGCAAGATAAATGACAGAAGGAAATGAAAGGGGTCGGGCTGGACTTCCCAGGTTTTAACGGACACCTGTAAGAGGGGCATTAGCACAAAGGACGGTCCAATGGGCAATCGACGCAGAGCGCAGGGTGTCCGAGTGAAGTACGCGTTCATCAAGGCACATCGTAGCGAGTTTGATACGGCTGTCATGTGCCGGCTGCTCGACGTATCACGCAGCGGGTTCTATGCCTGGTTGCGGAACCCCCTCTCCAATCGAGCGGTGGAGGATCAGCGGTTACTCCGCCTGATCCGGGCGGCCTATACGGCGAGCCATGGTGTCTACGGAGCCCCACGAATCTTTCTCGATCTGCGCGAAGCGGGCGAGACCTGTAGCACGCATCGTGTCGCTCGGATCATGCAGGTCAATCACCTGCGAGCCCGCTACGGCTACCGCGCTCCTCAATACGTCAGAGGCTCCACCGCACTACTTACCCCTCATACGCTGCAACGCAGCGTTACCGTCCCACGGCCGAACCGCGCCTGGGGCACCGACATTACCATGTGCGTACATGGGAAGGGTGGCTCTACTTGGCCGTCGTAATGGACTGGTACTCGCGCCGTATTGTCGGCTGATCCACCAAGCCCACACTCGCTCAGGGTCTCGTGCTGGACGCGTTCCTCATGGCCGTGCGCCGCCGCAAGCTCAAACACACCCAGATCTATTCCGATCAAGGGTCCCAATTGGCAGCGATGCATGGCGGTGTTTCTGCCAGGCGCATCATCTGGAGCCCAGTATGATCCGACGTGGCAACTGTTGGGATAATGCCGTGGCGGAATCCTTTTTTAGCCGCTTGAAGAAGGAGCGGATCAAGAAGCGCATCTACCCAACCCGGGAGATCGCGAGCGCTGAGATCGACGACTACATCGAGATGTTCTACAATCGCCCCCGGCGGCACACTCCTCTGAGCGGAGTCAGTCCGGAGGCGTTTGAAGCCGTGTCGAAACGGGTTTGACTGTGTCCGCAAAATCCTGGGAAGTCCACTTTTCTTCTCTTGCGATTTTTATCCCGAAACTTAGCCTGCCAGTTTCTTTCTTCCTAGAGATCGGACTACATTTTTCTCCCACGCTCTTTGTCTTCGCACGGAGGGTAATCGCCAACCAGTAACAAGT